>NZ_JACYXF010000105.1 GCF_015352985.1 Noviherbaspirillum malthae
CTAAAGCAGCGCATACCGGGGTATCGAAGGGAGAACTGGCGCTTGGTTCTATCGACAGTACGCAATATCGATCAATGTTTAGACCCATGACGCCCGATTTCCAGACTTGAGCAGAGGTTCCTTAAGCAGATGGCCATCAATATGGAGGAAGTGAATTCTGTTGCAGTCATTACACGTCTAGACTTAGCCGCGGCCGCTGCGGAGTTCGGTAAGAAGCAGAAAGAAACATACGACACAATCAAAGAAAAGACCGAGCTGGCTGAACGTTTCCTCACTATGGCGAACGAAGTTCGCTATTCGCGCCTCATCACAATACTAGCATTGGGCACACCCCAACAAGGACTGGCAGAATGCGTGCGGAGATACGGCGGGGGAGGAATGGACTTCGATGCATGCGTAAGGTCGGCCCAAGGTAACATCGCCTTAGATATTAAAGCCCTTGAGCAATTTACGGCGTACATCAACGATTTCGATGTAATGAAGTGTATTCATGCCACGGAGCGTGTGAAGGCCGTTTTGAAATCAAATTAGTAGCAGATGCAACAGAAATCGTAACTGAATAGAGATTACGTCGAAATTCTGTTGCGCTTGACACTATTGCTTTTTGGAAATAATGGGCGGTATGATGACGCTATTACAATAGCCAAGGGTGACGATGGTTGACCTAACCGATGACCTCCTCAACATAGGAAAACGCAAGTGTGTTCGATACGCGAATGAAGGCGGTCGCGTTATCGAGCAACGGGAACACGAAGTCGTGGGAATGTGGGAAAGATTCAACAGGGATTTTCGGCCGGATTCCGCACTGTTTGTGGACGGAACATGTATTCACCGAGGCGCTTTCACTAAAGAGCAATGCATGGAAATAGAGGCTGGCCTGAAAACGGCTCCGCTCGATGCAGGAGACCGTTCCGAGAAAGACCTGCTTTCTGCTGTCCAATAGAGAATCGACGGTCCCCTTGGGTAGGGGACCGTACTACAAGCAGCTGGTCGAACTAGGTTAGAAACGCCAACTGAAAACGTGGTTACCAGGATGTCTGATGCGGCGGAATGAGGCATCCGACAGCGCCCGATCAATATAAGATGGCCCGTCTTCAAAGGGTAGGCGCTTTGGCGCCCCCATTTCAAGCATCTGCCGCATTGCATAAGCGGCTCCGCTTTCCCCCGGCGGATCTTCGATATTGCTCTCTCTGATACCACACGGCCGTCCCTTGATACCACTAGCGTGCGGGGCGAGGCGCGACCTTCGTACGTGGCGTTGAGCGCTTTATAGACCGTGCCGGCGTGGCCAGGCTTGATCATATCGCCTTGAGCCGAGTACCTCGCTATGGGGTCCGTATACGAGATTACCCCTGCTAAGTGGCCAAGCGCCGTCCTAAGGAGCCGGAAGGCCCTCGCGACAAACCATGATTCCGCATTGAAGCCAAGAAGTGCGTCGTCTAATAGAACGAGTCGTCCAAGTTCAACGCCCATTTTATGATCGCAATCCAAGTACTTCGGTATCGCTGCGCTTTGCATCGGAACTGAAAATACCGCCACGCCTCCTAGGTATTCCCTCGCGTAAGCAGGCTTAACCATGAGGCCGGCCCTGAAGCGTGCCACAGGGTAGCTAGAGGAGTAGTGATGGCGCAAGACAAAGTCCTTGGCCATTTTCTCTGGGATTGCAACCACCTCCGTCCTGGACGGATTAAATGCCGAAGCAGGAAGTACAAAAGAGTCACGCCGGTTATTCCACCTCTGGGAACCAGCAGAGCCAGTTATCCAATCAAGGGGTAGTTGCTTCATGATGAATGCTCCATAGGTTGTCGGAGCAGCCACCGATGCGGGCGTGCTCCGCATCAAGTGTCAGATAGGGTTCGAAGTGCTTCTACAGCAGAACCGCGATGTTGTGCCGGCCCAAGGTAATACTAGGCCGGGAGCCGATCCGTTAGGACGAAGGAAGTTGGGCAGCTTGTTGATACGTTAGCAGCCTTGGGTCGCGCCAAAGGGACGCATGGAGCTAGACAACAGGTGCTATTGAAGTGCACCGAAGCACGCCGCCTCCTAGTTCGCCAGGCGCCGCACAGGTAGAGCAACACACCGGGATTACCCGGTGTGATAGCTCTGTGCTCAGTTGAGCGATTTCGTTGGTTACTGCTTCTCGACGATGCGTGCCTCGCTACCGTTCAGGACGACGAGCACGGAATCGCCGGCAGAATATGAACCGCTGCCTTCCTCCTGGACGATCGCTCGACGCGTATGGTCAGGAAGGTAGACGATGATTTCTTCTGCTGTTGATGTGCCTGCTACCGATCCAATCAGTCCACCTGTGAGTGCGCCGACCATCCCTGCAACAAGACTCGTGTTGCCATTGCTGTTGCGAGCTAACACCACTCCAGTCAAGCCACCGATACCGGATGCAAGGGAGGTGAAGCCCGAACCGCTGGCAACTTTGACCTTACGGACTTGGACAACTGTTGCTTCAACTACGGTGCTCGTGGTCATCGCTTCGTTACGCGTATACCTGTCAGGATTGCCGCGCTGGCCAATGATCTGAGTACCGCAACCAATCAGAACGAGTGCAGTGAAGAGCAGTGTGATTGCAGATTTGAATTTCATGAGGATTCCCCTTAGTGTCCCGCATAGCGGTAGTTAAAAAGGAGAGAAGCCGTATGACGGCTTTCCTACAGAGGTTGTAGGAAAGCCAGAGCAGGACCGAGTCCTCCAGCGCCGAAGCGCCGGAGGAAAGGTCACAGTTTGCGGAGGTTCATTTCTTTCGCAGGTGCCAAATTGGCCATACCCTTGAAGATATCAGGAGTTGGTAATTGCTCAGGTTGCGGTTTTTCCCTACGACCTTCTGCGATCTTTGTAGGTGCTTTGACCGCTTTCTTGCCCAGCCACGCGACCAGGAAGACCACAATGCGGACCATTACGACAGCTCCAACAATACAACCGCCGATGATCGATCCGATCACGAATACTACGAAATCTTCCGATGCCGATTGCTGGTTTTGCTTTTTCATGGTGGTTCTCCCTTAGAATCCCGCATAGCGGTAGTTGAAAAGGGGAGAAGCCTGCGACAGGCTTTCCGGCGCGCTGCGCTGGAAAACCGAATAGGTCTGTTGTGTCTGGTGCAGCGCTCCGGAGAGATCGCATGCATCGCGGGGCTCGGAATGACAACTTCTCGGGATGACCCGATACTTTGGCATAACGATCGCGAGTGAATTGTCGTACTGCGTACCGCTGAGCGGTGATAGCGAGACTATAGCGCACTTTGCATGGAATGCAAATAATTCGACGCGTACTGGAAGGTACTGTGTTCTGCTTCAAGAAGGATGAATACACCTCCCAGCAGTGCTGGGAGGTAAGTCTGCATTAAACGGTGTTGTAGGCTCGGCGGTCGATGGCCATGCGATGCATGCTGCGTAGTGCTGCATGTGTATCACATTGGCCTGCGTCCCAGAGGCTGAGGGCTTCATTCGCGAGTTGATCGGGATGCGTACAAGCTATCTTGCATTCGACCTTCGCGACGGTGCAGTCACAGATCGCTGCGCATTGTGTTACGGAGAGATCATTAGTGGTCCAGGTAATTTTTGCGATTTGTTTTTTCATTGTTGTTGCATTCATGTTCTGTTACGCGGCGCGCATCAGCAGATTTTTGTAATGTTCATTCCACATGTCGTTGAAGTCAGATCCCTCGTAGGCCGGTGAGCGTCGTTCACAGGTGATGCCCCGTTCCTTCAACTTCTGCTCTAACTGTTTTGCGAAGTGCTCCCCGGGTCTATACCCTCTTGCCTGGTCAACATGGTCGTAATCTTCGAAGATAATGACCCTGTCGAACATCCCGTCCGGGATATCGGCGACGGCAAGGTTTTGGCAGTTGAGAAGCGACCAGACATTGATACGGTACCGGTACGCGGTTGCAATAGCCCAACCTGTTTCGATGCCTTCACAAACGCCAAGAGTCCGACTGTCAGGAATGTTCGTTAGCCTGATAGCCGCACCACGCAACTTCCTAATACCCGGCATCTGCTTTTTCACCACTGCAAAAGGCGCCTTGGCACCGGCCGGCGTGAGGTAGGTACGATGCAGCGTGATTGGCTTTCCTGTGCCATCTACGACCCGCGCCAGCATCGTTGGATAGTACCCCCGGCTGACATACTCGTCTTTGTCATTCAGCTCCAGAAACTTCATCCCCGGGTGGAAACGTACGTCACGGCCAAGATACTTCAGGTCGCTCCCACGAACTCTCATTTGCAGGTACCTCGCGACAGGATCACGTGGCGCCAAGCTACGAGCTTTGGTCCAGGCCGCCACAAGGAACTGGCGGTTGGCATCGGCTTCCTCGGGTGTAATCTCGTCATCCAGCTTGATCGGTGCGACCGGTGCATGGCCGCATTTAAGACCTGTAATATGTTCTAGCTGGACAAAGATTTCCCGATCAGAGTGGCCCGTGAATTTTTGCAGAAAGGAGAAGCCGTTTCCGGCGCCACAGTGGTTGCACCACCAGGTTCCTTTTCCATCCTTATTGTCGAACCGGAAACGATCACGATTGCTGCGCTTTCCAGTACTCGTTACGATACCGGAACATGCCGGCAATGGGCAAGGCCCATGTCTTTTAGAGAGGTATCGTCTATCTACGCCAAAGCGCGGTAAGACGGCTAACCAATCTATTTTTGTTAGATCAAGTCCCATTTCACCTCCTTGCCAGAAACTGGCGTTGAAAAAAGGCTCAGGCACTCGTAACGACGAGGCTTTCGTGATACCTACGTATCAAGAAAACCGGGACGGTTGCGCTTCCGAAGAAGCGCACCGCATAAGGGATGTGCAGCGATCGCATGCGGCGGCAGGAGTCGTTACACGAGACCACTCCAGCAGGATATTTAGGTCACTAGGAAGATGTCATCAGATTGCCCATGCTCGTCTGGAGGCAAAGGGCGCAAATGGGATGTCATCATCTAGCATGCCGGCACCCGAAGGCTCCGGTTGGCGGGATGGTTGTTGTTGGGACGAACTACGTTGCGTCGGCGCGGTGCGTGTCGTGCCGTGGCGCGGTGCCGGTGTAGCGGAACCGTAGTCGTCATCGTAGCCAGGGTTACCGCCGTTGCGGCTGCCAAGCATCTGCATCGTGTCGGCTATGATCTCAGTCGTATAGCGCTCGACGCCCTCCTTATCAGTCCACTTCCGGGTTTGGAGACGGCCTTCAATGTAGATCTGGCTTCCCTTTTTAAGATATTGCGAAGCGATCTCGGCTAGCTTGCGATAGAGCGTGATTCTGTGCCATTCGGTCAGCTCACGCTTCTCCCCACTTTGTTTGTCCTTCCAGCTCTCTGTAGTGGCGACCGCAATATTGGTCACCATATCTCCATTAGGCATAGCTCGCGACTCGGGATCACGGCCGAGGTTGCCGACGATAATGCATTTATTGACGGATGCCATATGTCACTCCTAGATTGATTTAGCTAATGATGTCTATTGAATATTCGTTTCGATGCCGTTCTTCGACACGGCCCGCGGTTTCGACCTCAAACTTTATTCGCCCCAATAACTGCAGACGGATCAATTGGCCACAAGCCAGGTCATACTTTTCGGCCAGTTCAGCCAAATGCTCCCCGTAGAACTCTTTCTCCAGAAAATCTCCTTCTGATCGTAACTTCACCAAAAAGGTGGAGTAGGGTGGACTGCCATCGCGGCCCGGTCGAGTCGTCTCGCCAATCTCAATAATGTGTCCGGTGAAGGGCCTGTTCTTCGAGTAGTTAGCCGTGGTCGTTTCAGTGACCGACTTCCGAGCAAGGCGCTTCGTAGGACTGGCGTTCCGTTTGGTGGCCAGGCTGCGCGACGGGTCTCGCCCGCTGGATGGGGCCGAGTGGTTTGCCTGGTGTGAATCCGTAATTGCTTCCACGCGAGTTGAATCGGTTGTGAAACCTTTCTCGCGTACGAATGCGATCGCGCTATCCATCCCAAAAGGAGCACACCGTGCGTCTGCAATGGAAGGGGTGAATAGAACCTCCTTCACGAAGCCATTCTTCCTCGCAACGATGCGGATTACCTTCGCTTTGTAATGATGATAGAAGCAGACCTTAAGCGTCCCGAACATCTGACTGTGTACACGGTCAGCGACGGTATAGCAAGCTGACGCAAAGGGCGGAGGCAGGTCGACCGCCTCGGGGACAGCGACTTCTTTTTCTATTCGTTTTGGCTTGCTTTTAGAGGACATCACCACGCGCTTGGCAACGTCCCATATCTTGAATGGTGCGATAAGAAAGGCTTCTATCTTATCTTCGGCACTATTGCTCATCTTCTTCTCCCAATTGCCATGGAATGGCGATAAAAAGGAGTGAGCTGATCGACTCAGCTTTCCGGTGTGGCCACAGGAAAGCAGTAAGTTGGTATGCAAGATTCCTTGCCTGTGTAATCGTGCACAGAGCAGAGAGTTTGCTGGGGCAGTTTAGCCGAGTTGGCTAAGAGCTGAATTTCTAGTATGACCGCTGCGCGGAGTTCGAGGTTATGGAAACCTGTTGGCAACTATACCCTATGTGATGTCGGGAACGCAAGCAAAGCGGCCGCCTTACCCGTCTACTCGATATAACTGCTAATCGACTTGGTATCTGCCTGAACCCCAAAGGGTTCAGGCCAATACTTACTGGTTCTGGATTAGTTCAAAGGCCGTCAAGCAGCGATACGGAACATGTCGTCCTGAAAGGCTGCCGCCGTTTCTTTGTCTTTCCATGCGCCTTGTGCTGCGGCGGGCAATTCCACGTACGGGATCGATCGCCCTACGAGGTCATCGATATCGTAATTTAGGGTTAGCCCGAGCCGGTCCTTGAAGGCGGTGCGTCGGAGTGCCTCGTCATGTGATGAAACCTGCGAATGGTGCAACTTGATTGCTCCGTATTGTAGATACCATTTGTAGGCGAAGGTGACGTCTCCCGGCAGCGTGCATCTGTCGTAGTATCGAATCAAGCTATCAAGCTCAAACTCAGAGATCATGAAGGCCGATTCCCGGTCTACAGAGAACGTCTGCTCAGTCGGTACATCCCATGCCGACTGTCCATTGTTTAATGTCTTGATCTCGTAACTGCATCCGGACCCCTCTGTCATGGCTTCGTAGTAAGGATCACGCATACCTGTCCACGCCGATGCTGGCGAAGAGCTGTCCCATTCATCACCTACATAAAGAAACTTCGGTGTGGGCCACTGCGTCGGCCTCGCTGTTTCCACCGTTGGAATATCGTAGCGGACACCCCTCATGAAAATATCGCGATAATCCGCCCATATCGAAAATGGTCGAGCGACCCCGTTCATCGACTGTAGCGCATCCACGGCGATCATCATCTCCATTGGGAGCAGAACGAATTTTCTTTGTTCCCATGCCCGTTCGGCACGCTTCATTTCGTCATAGTCTAACTGAAGCATGAAGCGGGTAAGCATCCGTAGCATCTTTGGATGATAGGTATCAGGCTCAATGCAGACGAATCCCTCTTTGATGGTACGACCGACCCAGTGGCGGAGCGTGTAGTCAAACCGGGTCGCACGTATGAACTTATTGAGCTGATTCAAACCTCGCGCGTAGGCGTACTGATCATCGTAGTCGATCATGTTCTCCAAGCTCTTGTCAACGGCTTGCTGACAGACATAACACCCTAGGCGGGATCCGCAGCCACCTTTCTTCTGCTTTCCTTCCAGGAGGGAATCGGATACTACTGCGCATGAAGTACCCCCGGAATGTGCGTAGATGCGCAAGGTTTCCGCGAAGTCAGAGAACGTATCGAGCAAACCGGATGCACACATACCGATATATTCCCAAACGTCATCCGTCTGCCAAAAGGCGATCGGACTTAAAACGAGGTCGCCCGAAGCGTTTCGAGTAGGATCGAGCGCACTTTCACCGCGTTTTTTCATCTTCTGCGCGCGACGTTGTGATTCATCCAGCCTTGTACCGAGGATGGTGACCGGTTCGGGTAGGTTCTCGCTTCTGAGTTCCTTGAAAAGCCGATTGCGATAAGCTATTTGCGGGTAAATTTTGAGGTCTACTGAGCAGTTTGTATTTCAGCCCGGCCAACTCGGCAGGGCACGCCCGCTCAGGATGCTGACCTGCTACGTCGAAGCGAGGTTCGGCGTGACGATCTCCGAAAGAAAGCGGATGTTATTGGCCTGTGCAAAGGCCGCCATCTTCCTGAGCTCTCTCGCATAATGCCTTTCGACCTCTGGATTTTCCACTTGCGTATTGCTGGTTGAGGCAATGACGAAAGGCCTATGGCCCTTTATTGCAGCCTGCTTTGCTGCCGTCAGTACCAGGTTAGCGACCGTCGAACTGTCCTTACCACCGCTAAAGGGAATGACACAAGGGATTGATTGGGCGAAGAGCGCGGCTATGGTGGCCAGCGCTCGCTCGATCAAAGTTTCGATTGGAACGGATACGGCCGGCTCTTGGAAAAAGAGCGGCAGGGTTTGCATTGACATAGTTTCTCCTTAATTGCCGCGATGCGGCGTGATAAAGGAGGCAGGTCGTCACGACCTTCCCGATGCTGAGTGCATCGGGAAAGCGGTTAGCTTTCCCATGGTTTATAGCGTCGTCACATCGATAATGTGATCAGCCATTTCCCATAATTCAGGTGTTTGCGAGATAAAGTACTCCCGCGCGTACCCTCCGCGTGCAAGAACAGCACGCTTCATTTGCATGAATTGGCGCTTTCGATCCGAATCAAGGGCACCATCGGCTTCATCGGTGAACAAGGTATGGAACTGTACGCCTTGTGATTCTCCGACATACAAGGCGATTGCCCTTGTGAGGCACTCGTTGACCCATGTACGTTCGCCTGGTGACATGTCCTTCAAAGATTTCTCGTCTCCCGTATGCTGGTCGCGCACGGTAACTTCGAATGTTTCCTTGAGACCGCCGGCTTGTGTTGCAGTTTGTGTATCGATACGGATTGCGAAACGGGCGTCGTAGCTTTCCCGAAGCAGATCGTTACATAGAGTGGCGATCTCTGGACCGGCGTCGTCAATGGACAAGGCAATCAAACCATCATTCCCAAGGCCTTTCTCGAGTAATTTCCAGCTTGCAATTTCATCGCTGATTCGAGCTGCTTCCACTTTCGTGGCTTCCAGCTTCTCAAGAGTCATCCGTAAGGTATCGATGGTTGCTAACAATGTTACTTTTTCATTAGCGATTCCCTGCAGACGGACCCTTACTGACTCTACGTTCGTACCGGCGACCTGGACAGTTCGGCGTGCGCCAGCCAGTTCGAATTCCGTCACCGGTGCGCTAAGTTGCGCCAGCCTCGCCTTCAACGCAGTTACTTCTGTAGCCGCTGCAGTGTCGAGTCGTGTGACTTCACTTCCAAGGGCACTGCGTAGTTCCGTCACCTTTTCCATATAGCCATTGAGAAGCGCTTCCGTTTCAGCCTTATAGATGGCGAATTGCTGCTTCGACTCCTCAAGTACCGGGAGACGTTGGGCAGCTTCCTCTAGCATCGAGCTCATACCGGACAGCCGACTCAGTTCACTGATTCGGTTTGCTAGGTTGATACGGCGCTTTGACAGGTTCCCAAGCTTAGCTTCCAAGTCGTCGAGGGCGTTCAGTTCTTCCTGTCTGCCTTCGATGTTCGTGCGAAGCGTACGATACTGTGCCCGCATATCCACCAGTACGGATTCCTGCTGTTTGATATCCTCGCGTGCCTTGTGGGCGTTTTCCAGCAATGGACATCCCTGCTGAAGCTGGGAACCCGAGCATGGCACCTTTTCGATCAGTAACGACGTTTCCTTTAGCCGGGCGATTGCCTCGATCTTGCCGTTTGCCGTGGTATGGATGCGCGTCTGAGCCTCTACATCAGCCTGCATAGACAGACGCAGCGGGCGTAGCTCGGCCAGTCTGCCCTGGAGAAGGACGGTCTCGGTGTCGATACCTGCCAGTTCCTGCTGCAAAGCTGGGAGTTCGATGCATGCACCCCGAATGGTTTCGCCTTGTGCAACCACCGCTGCTAACCGTCGCATCTCTTCTTCATTTTGCGATCGAAGCAATATCGCTTTGGCGAGGTCAACCTCGGCTTTCTGTCGATCAGTGGTCAACCGGGCAATCTCAGCGTCAGTATTACGCGTTGCGTTCGCCTTCAGCGTGTCGGCGTTCTCGAGGCTCTTTGCGATTTGCTGGCCAATGAAGGAGCGCTGCTCTTCATCTTTTGCCTGCGCATCCCGTTTTGCCTCTAGCAGTGCCAGCGCTTTCCGCTGTTCATCCAGATTAGCCAACGCGGCCTGCTCGCATGCTTGCTCTTCCTGCATCCGCGTTTCTAGCTGACGTAGCTGGTGACGCGCCGCCTCGATGTCCGCCTCTGCTCCACGCGCTTGCGCAAGCCTGTCCTGCAGGCTTTCGAGATGCACACGGAGATGCTTACCCACAGTGCCCGCCTTTACGGACAACGTACGTAAATCCTCGTGTTCCAGGATAGAGGCTAACAGCGCCTTGACCTCGGAGTTGCCATATGCTGAGATCGATTTTCTGCACTGTGCCGAGAAGGCCGAGGTAAAGAACGTCTCGGGGATACCGAGGATCGTATCGACACAGCGGTCATAGGTATCGGTCTTGCCGTCCGACAAGGTTCCGTCATTGAGCCGGGCTGGCTCCCACTTACTGATTGCCGGTTCCCACACAAACAAGAAGCAATCTGACTTGCGGGTTTTGGCTGTGGACTTGAATGCGATGGAAGTCATATAGCGACGTCCCCCATGTTCCCATTCCAAGTCCTTCCTCGCGGCCGGCATACAGAGGTGATCCCAATAGGAGAATCCGGTGGGGCCCAGTGTTGTAGACCGGGATGGCATTACGCGATATGGATGAAGGTTGTCCAGTATCGTTGTCTTACCGTTTCCATTCGGACCTACCAAGGCGACAAGTTGGGCATCTGCCGGAATGGTAGTGAGGTCGATGGTAAGCGAATCTTTACCGCGACCCGAGCGGATGCCGGTGAATCCTTCAAGTGTTAATTTCAATGGTCTCATTTGCTCCCCTTACCGCGTAGCGGTGATAAAAATGGAGAGACCGCCTTTGGCAGCTTTCGGATCGCACCCCGATCCGAAAACTATTGGAAGGAACCCCGAACATAAAGTTCGAGGTCCGTTCGTCAGAAGTGATTAGCGACGTAGACCGCTGCCCATAAGCCTAAAAGGCCACAGACAGCCATCAGGCCGTAATTGGTTTTCCGTGAGCGTCGCTTCGCGGTCGAATGGATTCCTGCGGTTAGCAGGGCGACAGCGACAGGCGCCGGGAAGATTTGTGTGAGCAGTTGTACGGGAGTTGGCTCCAGAGTAGGTGGCAGCATAGCGATCAAGCAGGTCAACAGGACGGCAAACGACCAATTGAAAGCCATGAAAAATCGATAAGGATGGATTTTCGCGTACATGAGGATTCTCCTATAGTCCCGCATAGCGGTAGTGATAAAGGAGGGGCCTGGCAGTGGGCTTTCGACTGTCAATAACAACAAAAAGCCAGCGGATGTCGTTCGGGCGCCTGGAATGCTCGGAGTTTTGGAGAAACCTGGGAGGCCAGAGGCCTGCCCAGGAGGTGGAAATGGCTAACCAGTCCAACCTAGTGAAGCGGACGGCTCACGCCGCCAGTTTCAGTTCGAGTGGTTCCGCTCGAACGATTTGCGAAGCGATGTCTTCCGGATCCATGGTTTGCAGCAGTTGAAGCCTGTCTGTCAAACCGGCCGCGGAAGTATCGGTCACTTCGCACCATTTGGTAAAGCGACCGATGATGGAAGGCATTCGCGAAATCCCGGCACAACGTTGGCGCTGCACCGATAATATTTCACCAACGATCTTCACCTCGGCGCAGCTGCCTAGAATCTGCTTGATGGCGTTGCGATCGACGGTCTTCGCATATTCTTCGTCGACCTTGTAGGTCACCCGGACATAAGCTCCGGCACAATCTTTGGCGACTGTTGCTATCTCATCCAGGTTTGGAATCCCCATGAATTCGATATCGATCATTCTTCGTGATGGAGTCACGACGGCATCGAAGTCGGCAAAACCCGGCTGTACAGTCCAAAGCAGGTAGTGCTTTTCACCGATCTCACCGTAATGAAACCGCCCGATTGAGCCCGGGTACGCGATGACCTGATGGTTGCCATCAAAGTCGCGTCGCCACGCCTGATGCTTATGAATATGGCCAAGCATGCAAGCGTCCGCTCCGGAAGAGAAAAGGGCACCTGCCGTGAACTCGTGATCTAGTCCAGCCATCGGGACACCGGTTTCATTCATGGAGCCGTCTACAGTTCCGTGGGAAGTGAGCACGGTAGGAATGCCAAGACGGCGATAGGCCGAGTTGGACTCGTGAAAGTGGCCCAGCAAGGCCGCAAGATGCTCGCCCATTTCAGCACTTGCGTTCTCGGCACCAACCATCAATGCAAGATCGGCTTTGTTCACCGTAGGCATACATGTCACAACCAATTTGAAGTTGTGATTGATGTCCGACGTATCCGAGAGCTTCCACTGACGCTCGTCGGTGAGGCCAATCTGACCGATGCGGTCTGCAATTGCGATGGGATGTTTAGCACCGATAAGTTCCAGCATGCGTAACATGCCGAACGGCTCGTGAGAGAAAGTGCCCTGTAGCATCAATACAGGGCAATGGTCGGCCAGTCTCTTGATCTGCCGCGCTAGTGCCAATAGGGCGGGAGAATGAGCATCGAGGCGATGGTCGGTGCTATCACCGGAGATGATGGCGACGTCGGCATTCTTCCGAATCGCATCGTCAACAGCGAAGCCAAAGCAGCGATCTGCTTCTGCCAGATTTTCTGGGCAGTAATGCAGGTCGCTCATATGAGCAATTTGCATGGGATTCCTTTTTAGTCGATATCCGGGTCGAGAACGTTGTCTTCGTCCAGATTGGCGCTATTGCTTCGATCGTTTCCGTCACCTCTGGTCGCGCCCAAGAACGTGAAGAGAACGAGAAGCAGAATAGATGTGGTTAGCATGTGGTCTCCTTCCCAGGGCACGTAGCCTTGGGACGTTAGATGGAGAGTAGCGGCGGGAGGGTAATACCGAGGAAGCCAATCGCGGCTAGTGGAGATCCCAGCCGGAGAGGTTAACGTACTCTGCCAATCTGAGTTCGCAGTCCTTGGCGTGGCGGAAGCTAAGCAGTTTGGTGAGCAGCTTCAACACCATCTTCAAGTCCGTTCGCATATTGCGTGCCGTGATGCGGCGTACAGCCTCGTGGTCCAAGCCGATCTCGTTGCAGACCCACTCGAAAGGCATAACGGCGCCATCGGGGTTGAGGTCGAACATCCAGATTAGCGCGTCCTGTTTTCGATGTTCCGGACTCAGGCCATGCTCATCAGGCTGAGCCGATAGATCCCCTAACAGGTCAAGCTCGGTGCTGGTCGTACCCGCCAGGTCAACACAGAGCATGCGCCACATGCGTTTGGCTACGTTAGTCTCCGGTGGATCATATGGATTTGCTTCGATATCGGGAACCGGATCCTCTTCTTCATCGGCATCAGGCTCTGCCGACCTCCGTGGAAGGGATGCGTGTGGCCTTGTCGCCTTTGCAACTAGCTTGCTACGTACACGCTTTGGTATGCAAACGGTGCCGGTTGAAACAGGCGGACGTGGTGGCTCCAGGGCATAGCCAAAGAGATCTTCGGTTACTGGAGCGGTTTGTATTGGTTGATTTGCGAGATACATGATTCCTCCGTCTAATGCCGCAAGGGCGGCGTATTTAAGAGGACGTCCAACGTGGGATTGGCTTTCAATGAAAGCGAATCCGACCGATGCAGCTGTAAGTGACCTTGCGTGTGCGAAAGCCTGCGTTACACTGGCGCCATCACATCAACAAGCGGAAAACAGCAAATGGCAGATATCAGTGCATTACCTGAAGGTGAGTTTGAAGAGTTTGTTCGCAAACTGGAGGCAGGGGAGGGAGGCAATAAACCGTCAGAAACCCGCATGGCAGTGATTCTCTCGGACGCGATGCGCACCGATGACCCCCAGCAAAAGGCGCAGCTGTATGTTGAACTGGCAAACATGGCACTTACGATGGCCGACACAACCTTGGGAGTCCAAGGAAGTGTCGCCACGAGTGTCCAGTTAAGGATTCACTAAGTTAGCTCAGCAGAGTGAGCTTTGCTTGGTTTTTGACGGTTTCGACGAGCCGGAAAACACGGTCGTTTTCGATGCAAGGCTCATTCTCGATTTCTGCGATTTCGTCCAAAATCTGTTGAGCGGTTTTGCGATTTTTAGCAGAGTTCATCAGCGCCGCCCAAAATTCCGACTCAAGGACAGGAAAGACGGAAAAGCGCTGAGCTTCTGTGTTTTTCAGGTTAGCGAGGCGGCGCGAGTGTGCGGCTTTTGCAGCTTGATTCAGAACTTTCATTGTAATTTCTCCTTGGAATCCCGCAGGGCGGTGGTTAAAAAGGAGAGAAGCCGAATCCGGCTTTCCAATGCTGAGCATGGGAAAACCTATGTAAAGCTTGAGTGCTAGTGGGTCATTTGGCAACCAGGTCGGCTTAAGTATTGTTGCAACTTACTGGCTCGGCGTCGTATAGGACGCTGAGTAAAGGCTCCCGATCCACCTACGGCATGTTGCCGTCGCCGATAGCGCATC
>NZ_JACYXF010000106.1 GCF_015352985.1 Noviherbaspirillum malthae
GGCCATGGAAGCCTCCCATCAAAGAGATTTCCATAGCATTCATGAACTTCCGGATCGCCATATTTCCAAATAGCAAACGCGACATTTCTATTTGGGGGAAACCGGACATCTCTATTTGGGACCTACACGCCATATTTGTCAGAAGCGGTTTTACGTTAATGATTTCCATCCTGCACTGCTGGAATGACGATGCCCGCGCGCTCTTCATCAAACTCGCTTAGTTCGACCGCCTTGCGTCCATCTATCGACTTAATTGAAAAAAATGTATTGCGCAGACATTGTCAGCAGCCTACGCTTTTGTCAGAGGACTACGCTCGCCTTCGCTGCAGCCCGGCGTCAAATACTGCTCCAAAGAAAAACCATTCAGCAGAAGTGCCACCCAACCGATGGAGGATAGACATGAACGACAAGCTAGATACCCGAAGTGTGAGCGAAAGCGAGAATCCTGCAATACCTTCCCCTACCCCCAAGGTCAGCCGGCCGCAGAGGAACAAGGACTGGTGGCCGAATCAGCTGGACCTGTCGGTGCTTCACACGCACTCGCACATGTCCAGTCCGATGGAAGAGGACTTCGACTATGCACAGAAATTCAAGGAAATCGATGTCGAGGCATTGAAGCAGGATTTGATCGAGGTGATGACCACCTCGCAGGAATGGTGGCCGGCCGACTACGGCCACTACGGGCCGCTGTTCATCCGCATGACCTGGCACGCCGCGGGCACCTATCGCATTGCCGACGGCCGCGGCGGCGGCGGCGAGGGCCAGCAGCGCTTTGCTCCGCTCAACAGCTGGCCGGACAATGCCAATCTGGACAAGGCGCGCAGGCTGCTATGGCCCATCAAGAAAAAATACGGACAAAAGATTTCATGGGCAGACCTGCTGGTCCTCGCCGGCAACGTGGCCTATGAATCGATGGGCTTCAAGACTTTCGGCTTCGGCTTCGGCAGGCCCGACGTATGGGAGCCCGAAGACATTTTCTGGGGCCCCGAAGATGCATGGCTCGGCGACGAGCGCTACAGCGGCGACCGCGAGCTGTCCAAACCGCTCGCCAATGTGCAGATGGGCCTGATCTACGTCAATCCCGAAGGGCCGGGCGGCAATCCCGATCCCTTGGCGGCTGCGCGGGACATCCGCGAAACCTTCGCCCGCATGGCGATGAATGACGAGGAGACGGTTGCGCTCATCGTCGGCGGCCATACCGTCGGCAAGACGCATGGTGCGGCGCCGGCGGTCGGCAATGTCGGCCCGGAGCCGGAGGGCGCTTCGGTCGAACATCAGGGCCTGGGATGGCATAACAAGTATGGCAGCGGCAAGGGACCTCATGCGATCACCAGCGGCCTCGAAGGCGCCTGGACCAACAACCCGACCAAGTGGGACAACGGTTTCCTCGAAAACCTGTTCAAGTATGAATGGGAGCTGACCGAGAGTCCGGCGGGAGCCAAGCAATGGAAGCCGAAGAACCCCGAAGCGCAGGGAACGGTGCCGGATGCGCATGATCCGTCCAAGCGGCACGCGCCGACCATGCTGACGACGGACCTGTCGATGCGGATGGACCCGATCTACGGACCGATTGCAAAGCGCTTCCACGACAACCCGGACCAGCTCAACGAGGCGTTCGCCAAGGCCTGGTTCAAGCTGCTCCACCGCGACATGGGTCCTCTTTCGCGCTATCTGGGCCCATGGATTCCGGCGCCGCAGCTGTGGCAGGACCCGGTACCGCCGGTCGATCATGAACTGATCAACGACCAGGACATTGCTGCTCTGAAGAGCACGGTCCTTGGCGCGGGCCTGTCCGGTTCCGACCTGGTTTCCACCGCCTGGGGTGCTGCCGCAAGCTACCGCGGCACCGACAAGCGCGGCGGGGCCAACGGCGCAAGGATCCGTCTTGCGCCGCAAAAGGATTGGGAGTCGAACGAGCCGCCGCGGCTGGCCAAGGTGCTCGCTGCGCTGGAGCAGATCCAGAAGGACTTCAACGGCAAATCCGGTAACAAGAGAGTGTCCCTGGCCGACCTGATCGTCCTCGCCGGCTGCGCAGCCGTTGAAGATGCCGCCAGGAAGGCGGGCTTCAACGTGACCGTTCCGTTCGCACCGGGCCGCACCGACGCCTCGCAGGAGCAGACGGACGTGAACACCTTCGACGTGCTCGAACCGACAGGCGACGGCTTCCGCAATTATTTCCGTGCGGATGATCCGCTGTCGCCGGAAACCCGCCTGCTGGACCGCGCCAATCTGCTGAAGCTGACCGCGCCGCAGATGACGGTTCTCGTGGGCGGCATGCGCATGCTCGGTGCGAATCACGGGCAGTCGAAGCTCGGCGTGTTTACCGAACGTCCCGGCACGCTGAGCAACGACTTCTTCGTCAACCTGCTTGACAGCGGCGTGGCATGGCGGCCTTCAACCTCGGAGAAAAACGTGTACGAAGGCACCGACCGCGCTAGCGGCAAGGTCAAGTGGACCGCGACGGCTGCCGATCTCGTCTTCGGCGCGCATTCCCAGCTGCGCGCGCTGGCCGAGGTCTATGCCTGCGACGACGGCAAGGAGAAATTCGTGCGCGACTTCGTGACGGCCTGGAACAAGGTGATGAATCTTGATCGTTACGATCTGCTCGCCAAGGGCAACAGCAGCAGGCGCGAGGCGGCAGCGGTTGTCGACTGAGACTGTTGCCTGCTGACGCAGACGTACGCGCGGGCGCGCTTTCGAGCATGCCCGCGCGTACCTGAGGTGCCTGCGGCACGCCGCTCAACATCATGTCAGGGCTGTCCATGGATCAGGATACCGCCAATCCGATGGCTCGCTTCGTCAATGGAAGCGCCTTTTCCGGCGACATGTTCCGGCGGGAGCAGCATGCCGAACGCCTGACAGCTTATCTTGAACGATTGCGCGAAGGCGCCGTCGTGGCCGTCGACGCACCTTGGGGAGAAGGCAAGACCTGGTTCGGCCGCAACTGGGCGGCCTATCTCCAGGCGGCCGGACATACGGTGGTATTCATCGACGCACTTGCGCAGGACTACGTCGAGGAGCCATTTCTGCTGATCGCGGCGGAAATAGCCGATGCGCTGGATAACGGCCACGGCGCCATGCAGGGACTGAGAAAGAAGGCGGCTGACGTGATGAACGCCCTTCTCCCCACGAGGACACGCACCGTGATCAACTACGCAGAACAGACGCCGCCGAATCCGGCCGGGCCGCTGCAGCACGGTCACGACGCGCCCGCCATTGGCGCCGACGATGCAGGAAACTGGTTCGAAAGGAAAATCGAGAATCATGCGCGGGAATCGGCTTCATTCCAACATTTCCGGGATGAGCTGTCAGCGCTCGCGGCAAGACAGCCGAAATCGCTGGTGCTGTTCATTGATGAACTGGACCGATGCCAGCCGGGCTTCACGCTCAAGCTGATCGAGCGATTGCGCAACTTCTTCGACATACCGAATCTCGTCTTCGTGCTGCTGGTTAACCGCAATCAGCTGCACCAGGCAATCTGCCGCGTGCATGGCCTCGATACCGATGCTGCGGCCTACCTGAGCGAGTTCATTCACTTCGTCTTCACTCTGCCGAAGAAGAACTACGACGACTACCCGGGCAGCCGGCAGGCGTCAGCCTATGTCGAACATGCATTCAGCCGCTATGAATTCGACGACTCGCCCGGCCTCGCGATGTTCAAGGCCTGCTTCACCTGGACGGCTGCCTGGCTCGACTTGTCCATGCGCGACATTGAACGAGCGGTTGCGCTGTATGCCTTCGCTTACCCGGTCGAGCAGCACAACTACCTGCTGGCCTACGTCATCGCCCTCAAGATCGGAAGACCGGACCTCTTTGCGCGTCTGCGAAAAAGCGGCGACCTCAATGCGCACCGGGAAGCGCTGGACATGCTGAAACCGATTCGAGCAGGAACCATGTCCCCGCGCCCGCATCGCTATCTCGCGCTACTGATGGAGTGGCATGAAGCGCATGTCAACGGATTTGCCGCCAGCGGCGATACGTTCACCCTGCTGCTGAGGGAGTATGACCAGCGCTCCGGCGATCCGCTCACATGGCGCGACCTGCCTCATGACGAGTTGTGGGATGCGCAAAGGCGCTTGTTCCAGGTGCTGGCGGAACGCATTGACGGTACCGAGTGACAGTGCAGCGGCCTGCGCAATTCTCCGTTGGACGCCTTGCCACGCAACCCGTGGCCTGGCGCGCCGGAACAATAGACCTCCCCTGCTCCGCAGGCCGTTTGCTGGACGCAGGCGTTCTATACTATCGGGCCACATCGATATGAAAAGCGTTTATGCAACCGACACCATTGGAAAGCCAGCTGAATTTTCTGAGAGAAGTCGACCGGCTGAAAACCGTCGTGCGGCAATCGCCGCTGCTCGATCAAAGCCGGAAGGAAAATTCTGCCGAGCACTCCTGGCACCTGGCAATGTATGCCTTGCTGCTGAACGAATATGCAAGCGGGCCTGTGGATACCAATCGCGTCATGCGGATGCTCCTGCTGCATGACGTCGTTGAAATCGATGTCGGCGATTTTCCGATTCACGGCGGATCTTCGAGCCAATTGCAGGCCGAGCAGGAAGCCAGGGCGGCGGCGCGATTGTTCGGCTTGCTGCCGCAGCCACAAGGCCGGGAACTGCTGGCCTTGTGGCAGGAATTCGAGCGTGCGGACACAGAGGACGCCAAGTTCGCGAAGGCGCTCGATCGCTTTCAGCCTCTGCTTGTCAATGTCTTCACCGGCGGCGGGACCTGGACGGAGAACGGTGTTTCGCTTGAACAGGTCCTCTCACGCTATGGTCCCGTCATCAAGAGAGGCGCGCCGCTGCTGTGGACAGTGTGCGAGCAGTGGGTGAAGCAGCACTTTGCAGCGCAGGCAGCGGCAGCGGCGAAGTAGCCTGGTCAAATAGACTGGGATTACTTCACCGGCTTGCGGGTGCTCGGAAGGAAGGCGGTCGCCAGTCCGAGAAGCGGCAGGAAGGATGTCACGCCGTAGACCCAGACGATCCCGTTGTGATCTGCCAGCTGTCCCAATCCGGCGGCGCCGATGCCGCCGATGCCGAACATCAGTCCGAACATCAATCCCGATACCAGTCCGACGCGGCCGGGCACTGCTTCCTGGGCATAGACGACGAGCGCCGCGAATGCCGAGGACATCACCAGCCCGACCGTGCTGGCCAGAACAGCCGTCCAGAACAGGTTGGCATACGGCAGGGCGAGGGCAAACGGAGCGACGCCCAGAAAGGAAATCCAGATGACGGCCTTCCTGCCGATACGATCGCCCACCGGGCCGCCTGCGAACGTGCCGAGCGCCACCGACGCAAGGAAGATGAACAGGAACATCTGGCTTTCCTGGACAGCAAGCCCGAATCGTTCCATCAGGTAAAAGGTGAAGTAGTTCGTGAACGAGGCGATGTAGACGAACTTTGCAAACATCAGGATGCAGATGACCACGACGGCCTGAATGACGCCGGAGCGGCTGAGCCCTTCCTTCTGGTGCTGCGCCAGTCCCTTCAGCTGGGCGTGTCCATGCGTGAGCGTCCATCCGGTGAGGCGGAACAGAACCGCAATGGCAATCAATGCCGCGACAACGAACCAGGCGACCGCGGGCTGCCCGTGCGGGATGACGATGGCTGCGGTCAGCAGCGGCCCGATTGCCGAGCCGGCATTGCCGCCGACCTGGAACGTGGATTGGGCAGTGCCGAAGCGGCCGCCGGACGCCATGCGGGCCACCCGCGATGCTTCGGGATGAAAGGTGGCGGAACCGATGCCGACCACCGCAGCGGCAAGCAGCAGCATGTGGAAGCTGCCGGCGGTCGCCAGCAGCACGATGCCCAATAACGTTACCATCATTCCGCAGGGGAGCAGATAAGGCTTGGGATGCTTGTCGGTGTAGAAGCCGACCCATGGCTGCAGCAGGGAGGCCGTCACCTGGTAGGTCAGTGCAATCATGCCGATCTCGCCGAAGCTGAGCGAAAACTGGGTTTTCAGCATCGGAAAAATGGCGGGCAGCATTGCCTGAATCAAGTCGTTGAGCAGATGGGCGAACGCAGCCGCGCCGACAATGCGGGCAAAGAAGGTTCCTGCGGTTTTCCTCGCGGCGCGGGAGGTGGAAGGAGATGCGGTGGCGTCGAGGGATGCTGTCTTTGTTGTCATGGGTAAATCAGGAAATGCAATGGCTTGCTGACTGTAGGGCGGTGCAGAATGCACCAAAAGGCGTAAGTGTAGTGACAATGAAATAGTCCGTCTCGCGCTAATCTGCCAAGAGGTGTTGAGTTCCTGCCATGCCGGACCAAGTATTGAGAAAGCATCAAGGGTTTCTTGACCCGTGGCCTCGACAGCGATTCAGCGCAATTGACCGGGCCGCCTGCCCCGCATATGCCGCACGCAGCGCATCGACGTTGTTCAAACCGTTTTGAGCGGGAATGCTTGCCTCGATAGAATGTCGGAGTAGTGCCCTGCTTGATCAATTTCCATCACGGAAAATGGAACGCAGGAACCGGCTTGCGCATCGATCGGGTAGTAAATCGGAGCCGCTCGGCAAGGTGCCATCACCGCGAGGGAGAATGAATCCATCACGCTCTGCAATCGTGTTTCCTTTCTTATTCCAGCGCCGTCTGGAGAAGGCAGCCGCGGACTTCCTCGACGAGGCCAATGCCTATTCCGTCGATTTCTCGCGCCCGCACGGCGAAGCGGCGCTGGTCCCTGCGGATTCGTTTTCCTGGCGCGTCTTCAAGAGTCCCGTGGCGCTGTTCCTCGGAGGCATTGCCGCCGTGGTGCTTGAACTCGCGGAGCCGCGGATCAGCGCGGGGGTGTGGAACCACACCAGTTTTCAGAGCGATCCTCTGCGCCGCATTCAACGCACCGGCTTTGCCGCGATGGTGACGGTGTACGGCCCGCGCAGCACGGCAGAAGCGATGATTCGCCGCGTCAGCGGCATGCATGCGCGGATCGGCGGAACGACGCCGGACGGCAAGCCTTATCGCGCCGACGATCCCGAACTGCTGTCATGGGTCTACGCAACAGCCAGCTTCGGCTTCATCGAAGCCTACAGCGCTTATGTATGCAGATTGGCGCCGCAAGACTTCGATCGCTTCTATGGCGAAGGCCGAACCGCGGCGGCCCTATACGGAGCGAAACGCACGCCCGGTTCCCGGTCCGAGATGGCCGCCTTGTTCGCAGACATGCAAGGCGTGCTCGAACCTTCCGACAACCTCTTCGAATTTCTGCGCATCATGGAGCGGGTTCCGGTACTGCCGCCGCCCTTGCACAGGATGCAGCGCCTGCTGGTAAAAGCGGCGATCGAACTTCTGCCGCCGCCTTTTCGCAGGCAGCTGAAGCTTTCGGAACAATGGAGTCTGCAGCCCTGGCAGCGCCGTGCCGTTGCCGCGATGGGTGCGCTGTCCGACCGCATCCTGCTGGCGCCGATGCCTGCCGTTCAGGCCTGCCGGCGCATGGGGCTGCCGGATGACTATCTCTATCGAAGCGACCAAAGCTCTTGAAGCAAGCACGTTCGTCCATCGAAAAGGGCCTGCAGCGCTGTATGCTATGATCCTGCAACTCGGTTGCACGTCGAACATGCCATTGTGCCGCATCCCTATTTCCGCTCGTCCATGATCCGCTTACGCTCCGCGCGCGCCGTTGCCGTGCTGCTGGCAGTGCTGCTGCCTGCACTGATGGCCGCGCAATGGATGGGCGTGCAGCACCGCGTCGCGCATGCCTGGATTGCGGCTGCCGCCGATCATGCGGCAACTAATGCGGACAGCGACGACACCCTGCATTTCGCGCATTCCTGCACGCTGTTCGATGCCGCGGCCTTGGGAGTCACGCTTCATTCCGCCTTTCTCCTTCCTGCCTGCCTGCGCACCCGGATAGCCGATGTCCTTCCGCCGGCGCCGAATGCCGGCCCCGTGCAGGCGTTCACCCATTTCTCGCCGCGCGCACCTCCTTCCATCTGATCTGAACGCACCACGCCGACCGCGCCTGCGCAGGACGCAGCGCCGCTGCCATTGCAATTCAGAATGACGGAGCTTCCATGCAACTTCACCATCGCTTCACGACCGGGTGCGCGCTGCCGCGCGCGGTCATTTTTGTCCATTGTCATCATGCAAGGAGATCGCATGCATAAGGTCATTGCACCGATCGGGCTTTTTCTCGCCGTGGCTTCGGCGTCGGGAGGCGTCATTGCCGCCGGCGCGCACCAGCATGGCGTTGCCCTGCTGACCGTTGCCGCCGAAGATAACAGACTGGAACTGGAACTGAGTGCGCCGCTGGAAAGCCTGGTCGGCTTCGAGCATGAACCGCGCAACGAGAAGGAACGCAAGGCCGTACAGGCAATGAAGGACAGTTTCCGCAAGCCGGAAACCTTGTTTGCTCCAAGCGCGGCGGCGCAATGCACTGCCACTCCTGCGGAAGTGGAACTGCCGGGCGGCGACACCAAGGACGGCCATGCCGACATGCATGCCGCTGTCATGTTCGAATGCAAGACGCCGGCCGCGCTGAAGAACCTTGAGGTCATGCTGTTCGATGCCTTTCCACGGCTGCAGCGGCTGAAGGTTCAGCTGGTAGCGAGCGGCAAGCAGTCCGGCATGGAATTGACGCGGCAGAAGCGCCGGCTCGCGTGGTAGGGACGCGCATGTCCGAACAGTCCGATCAATCTGTCGTGGCCGTCGAGCGGCTGCATTTTCAATGGCGCGGCGCCTCGGCACCCTGCCTCGACATCGACAGCCTGCATCTGCGGCATGCCGAACGCGTGTTCCTGCACGGCCCCAGCGGCAGCGGCAAGAGCACCCTGCTCGGCCTGCTCGGCGGCGTGCTGCTGCCGCAGCGCGGCAGCGTGCGCCTGCTCGATACCGATCTGGCGGCGCTGTCCGGGCGTGCGCGCGACCGCTTCCGCGTCGACCATGTCGGCTTCATCTTCCAGCAGTTCAATCTGATCGCGCATCTGCCGGTGCTGGACAATGTGCTGCTGCCCTGCCGTTTCTCGCAGCGGCGCCATGCGCGCGCATCGCTGGAGCGCAGCGTGCACGATGAAGCGATCCGCCTGCTGGAAGCGCTCGGCCTGGGCACGTCGGTTCTGGACAAGCCGGTCACGCAGCTCAGCGTCGGCCAGCAGCAGCGCGTGGCGGCTGCCCGTGCATTGATAGGCCGTCCGGAGATACTGATCGCTGACGAACCGACGTCCGCGCTCGACGCCGAGCGCCAGGCCGACTTTCTGCAACTGCTGCTGCAGGAGGCATCGGCGGGAGATGCCACGATACTCTTCGTCAGCCATGACCGCCGGCTCGCGGCGCATTTCAGCCGCGAACTGGCGCTGTCCGAGGTCAACCGCGCAAGCACGGGGCGCGCGGAGGATGCGGCATGAAGCACTTCGTCTATCTCGGCGCTCTCGCCCTGCGCAGCGCCTGGAACCGCCGCCTCACCCTCGGTCTGGTGATGCTGACGATCGCGCTCAGCGTAAGCATGCTGCTCGGCGTCGATCGCGTGCGGCGAGATGCGCGCGACAGCTTTGCGCAATCGGTATCGGGTACCGACCTGGTGGTCGGCGCGCGAACCAGCCCGGTGCAGCTCATGCTGTATTCGATATTCCGCATGGGCGAGGCCACCAACAATATCCGCTGGGACAGCGCGCAGCGGCTCGCCCAGCATCCGCTGGTGGCCTGGACCATTCCGCTGTCGCTCGGCGATTCGCATCGCGGCTACCCCGTGCTGGGTACCACGCCGGCGTACTTCGAACGCTTCCGCTACGGCGACGCGAGAACGCTGGAATTCGCGTCGGGCCAGCCCTTCGCCCAGCTCTTCGATACGGTGCTCGGCGCCGATGTGGCGGAGCGCCTGGGCTATCGGCCCGGCGACAGGATCGCGCTCAGCCACGGCATGCAAGACACCGCGCTGAGCCAGCACGGCGACAAGCCCTTCATCGTCACCGGCATATTGCGCCGCACCGGCACGCCGGTGGACCGCACCGTGCATATCAGCCTGGAAGCGATGGAAGCCATCCATCTCGACTGGCAGGGCGGAGCGCGCATGCCGGGGCTCGACATCCCGGCCGAACATGTGCGCAAGTTCGATCTCACGCCCAAGCAGGTGACCGCGGTACTGGTCGGCCTGAAGTCGCGCGCCGCGGTGTTCCGCATGCAGCGCTTCATCAATGAAGTCCGCGACGAGCCGCTTCTCGCCATCCTGCCCGGTGTGGCGCTCGACCAGCTCTGGCAAGTGGTCGGCGTGGTGGAGCGCAGCCTGCTGCTGATTTCTTCGCTGGTGGTGCTGGTGGGACTCTGCGGACTGGTTGCGGTGGTGCTGGCCGGTCTTAACGAACGACGCCGCGAACTGGCGATCCTGCGTTCGGTGGGCGCGCAGCCGATGGATATTCTGGCGATGCTGGTCATCGAAGGCTTGCTGCTGACGGTGATCGGCTGCTGCCTCGGCGTGCTGCTGCTGGCCGGCGCGAGTGCGCTGCTGGGGCCGCTGGCTGAATCGCGCTTCGGCCTGGCGCTGCCGCTGCGCCTGCTGACTGCAGAGGAAGTGCCGCTGCTGCTGGCGGTGGTCGGCGTCGGATTGCTCGCCAGTCTCGTGCCCGGTTACAGGGCTTACCGGCTGTCGCTGTCCGACGGCCTGACGCCGCGCCTTTAATGCAACGAATGCGAACAACGCAACTCACAGGAGAAACATCATGAAGATCCTCCCCGCCCTCCTCTGCTGCGCCATGCTGGCCGTCGGCGCGCCTGCGCTTCATGCGCAGCAGCAGGGCAAGTCCGACTACAAGGTGGGCGAGCGCCTGCCGCAGCCGAAAGCGCCTGCCGCCATGCAGTCCTACAAGGAAATCACATGGGAAGGCCTGGTGCCCAAGAACTGGGATCCGGCGCAGCTGATGAAGGGTTTGGACTTGAACAAGCTCAGCGACAGCGATCCGCGCGCGATGGAAGCGCTGGAAAAGATGCGAAAGGCCTGGAGCGAAGCGCCTGTGGAGCCTTCGCTCAACGGCGCGCGCATCCGCATCGCCGGCTTCCTGGTGCCGCTCGACGCGCAGCGCGGCCAGGTGAAGGAATTCCTGCTGGTGCCCTACTTCGGCGCCTGCATCCATACGCCTCCGCCGCCGGCCAACCAGATCATTCATGCCGTGGCGGTCAAGCCGCTCAAGGAAGTGCAGGTGATGTCGGCAGTCTGGGTCAGCGGGACGCTCGAGACGGCAAGGAGCACGTCCGAGTTCGGCGATTCCGGCTACCGGCTGAAGGCCGACATGCTGGCCCCTTATCAATAAGCTGGACAGGAGATATCAGATGCGATTGACCGCAGTATTCATTTTCATTGCCGCCGTCACTGGCGCTGCACACGCCGCCGAGGACCCGGCCCATGCCAGGACCCTGATCGAACAGCACAAGGCCATCGCCGCCGCGCACCAGGCGGCGGCGCAATGCCTGGCATCAGGCAAGACGGAAGAGATTTGTCACCAGGAGTTGAACAAGACCTGCAAGCAGCTTCCTATCATCGGACCGCTGTGCGGGATGCGCAAGCACCGGCACTGACAAGCGGATCATCTGCAAAACCTGAGTAAAGGAATGTCAGCCATGACTCAACCCGATCGCTTTCATATCCAGCGCATCCGAGGCGAGGACTCGACGCTGATGGACGGCCTGCTCACGATGTTCGGTGGGGCCTTCGAAGACCGCGACACTTACAACAGCAAGCGGCCGGGCAAGGACTATATGGTTCGCCTGCTCGACAGCGATTGTTTCATCGCTCTGGCTGCGGTGATGGAAGGAGAAGTAGTCGGCGGGCTGGCGGCCTATGAGCTGCAGAAGTTCGAGCAGGAGCGCAGCGAGGTTTATATCTACGATCTTGCGGTGTCTGCTGCACATCGGCGGCGGGGTATTGCTACTGCGCTGATCGAGGAGTTGAAGGACATTTCTTCCGCGCGGGGCAGCTATGTGATTTTTGTGCAGGCGGATTACGGTGACGAGCCTGCAATCGCGCTGTATTCGAAACTGGGTGTGCGGGAAGAGGTACTGCACTTCGATATCGCGGTGGGGCGGAAGTAGAGTTGGCAGGAAGAAAGTGGTTGGCCATCCACTCTACATTTCTGCTGCAGCCAGTTAAAAGCAATCGGACGTCGAACCGGCATGCTCCCTCCCCTTCAAGGGCGGCCGGCGAGGTGGACGTAGCAGGGGTTTCGCAACGCCTTGCGTTGCGCCTGCGGAGTCGGAGCCGCTTGCAAGCGGCGAGGTGGAGGGCTAGGGTGGGGATGGGTTACAGCAACGTCACTCAATCCGATTATTTGCAGTAAACCAGACTAAACCTGCTAGATTCTGTCCGATTTCATCGCGTCTTGAAACTAGCCGAATTTCCGAGTTCGGCCAGAAGCAGCCATTTACCAGCGATCCAGAAGTCGAAAACCGAACGCTCACCACTACAAATGTGAGCTTTTTGAATCTTTGCGACAATACCGCTCTAAGTTGTGATTAGGTTCACCGCAGGCATCATGCTTTCCGAATTTCTGACGTTTCTGCTCTCCGGTATTGGCCTCTGTGTTCTCGCGGTATTGGTAGTTTCCGTGCTGTACTGGCTGAAGCTCTTAATTCCTCACAATCCATGAGACATATCCTGATCGTGGACGATGCTGAAGAGATCGTCTACTTATTTCGTCGCAGCTTTGAGGCACAGCGATTTCGCGTGACTGCGGCCCATAGTGGAGAAGGGGCTTTGCAGGCCATCGGCGATGATCCCATTGATGGAATCGTGACCGACTTCCGTATGTTGGGTATGAATGGCGACGAGCTCATCACTCGCATAAGAGAGCGCCAACCGGATGTTCCTGCAATCATCGTGACAGCCTATTCAACCGATCTACCCCCGCAGATTGGTAATACACACGTGTTCAGTAAGCCGGTGTCGCCGCTGATGCTGGTCTACCGGATGACCGATCTGCTGATTGATGTCGAAAGCGCGCGTGAAATAGAAGGCGGCGACCCTGATCTGTCATAGCACAACCCAGCTATTGACCATTATCACTTTATTGCGGGGCGCTTGCCGGCCATTTCCAGTCGGTCAAGAAAATTGCTCAACGCTTCGCTGCCGCTAAAATTGCTGAAGATGAATTGACGATTCCGATTCACCAACTGGATTGTCTGTGTCATCGAAGCAGGCAGGTTTAAGACGATAGGAAACAGGTAATAAGCGACCCACCAAAATCAAACCCGGCTTCCCAGGTGAATCTGAACATAAAAGTCAGTTATGTGTCATAGTGGGACATTGCAGTAGTGAGCGTCCTTGACGCCTTCGCTTACTTCCCCTTTCCAGCTCGCCACAGACAGCCTTCTCTGTCGCCTTCCTGTAAAGACCTGCTCTACCAGGTCGAAATTCGCGCCGATGTACAGTTCAAGCTCGTTTGGCGCTCGTTTCCTCTCTTGTCGCAACAACGTTTGCAAAAGGAAACGTCATGTCCGTTACCCTCAGTGAAGCACGGCTGTACGCCAATCATTTGCTTGCCAAGCTTTCGGATGAGCATTTAGCCCCATTATGTCCGTTACTGGAGCGTGTCCACACCAGGCCGAAAGAGATCCTCCATACCCAGCACGCTCCGATTCAGTATGTCTATTTTCCGTCGAGCGGCGCGTTGTCGAACCTGGTGTTCCTAAACGATGGCTCGGCCATTGAAGTTGGCACTGTCGGCAATGAAGGTTGTTCGGCAATCGAATTGGTCGCTGGTGCCTCCGTCGCGAACGAAACAACTGTCTGTCAGATTGAAGGGGTGAGTCTTCGCATCACTGTGGGCGACTTTAGGAAAACGATTCAAGGGCCAACGCCGTTGCGCCATGTTACCGAAAGTTATCTGCAAGCCTACCTGGCTCAGCTTTCGCAATCCGTTGCCTGCAATCGCAAGCATTCGCTGGAGGCGCGATTTGCGCGCTGGCTGTTGCTTACGCATGACCGAGTGCAGGGCAGAGAATTTCTTCTTACGCAGGAGTTCCTGGCCGACATGCTGGGCGTTCATCGGCCCAGTGTCAGTCTGGTGGCATCCGGCTTTCAGAAAATGGGCATTATTGAGTACAAGCGGGGTCAGATGAAGATTTTGAACCGTGCGGCGCTGGAACATGAATCGTGCGAATGCTACGCGATGGTTCGTGATCAGTTCAAGCGGGTGCTGAACGTGCCATATGGCTAGATCCTGGTCAGGGTTCGGAAGCTGGATAGCCGCTTGAATCATCCGAGGTATCCGTACCGGAAACCAGCAACAGGTATTCGTGCGTCAACCAGTCATTGCCGATCCGTTCCAGCGCCCCCATGGGTGTCTTGAACACGCCGACAGAGACGCCTTGGTCGTATAACAGTAAGCGATCAATAAACACGCCCCTCTATATACAGGGGTGACGCTTGAGGATCAGCGGAGATCTGTTGGCATGTTCCAAGGCAGGAGCGCGTCGTAGTCGTCGACGTTATTGGCCTGGGGTAGTTTT
>NZ_JACYXF010000107.1 GCF_015352985.1 Noviherbaspirillum malthae
TGCTGCTGGCAGGCGTGCCGTTCAAGGATGGACTACCGGTGCAGGACAATCCACCGGAACAGCAAAAACTCGCCGCCTGAAGATACTATCCTTCAAGCCGGCCATACACCAGTCTTGACGCTAGCTCGTGTTCGCGTCCACATCCACAAAGACTGGATCTGCACCAAGGTAACGGATAATTTCCGCGGTAGCTGTGAATGTATGCGTAGTAGTAATTACTTCATCGCCCGGTCCAATACCTAAGGCTTCAAGCCCGAGGTGTAGCCCGGCGGTAGCCGAGTTCACTGCAATTGCTTCTACGTTACCGCCTAGAAAGGCAGCAAAGTCTGACTCGAATTGCCTAGCCTTCGGTCCAGTCGTAACCCAACCTGAGCGCAATGCATGTACTACTTCGCAAATTTCTTCCTCTCCGATCTCTGGAAGGGCAAACGGCAAGAAATCTTCAACTACTTCTGTTATTGCATTCACACAGCACCTCAATTTTAAGTCAGATATTTTTTATCAGGAGCAGCATGCGCCGAACCTTGTCTTGCATAAACTCTTGATGCACGCTATAGCCATGCTTAAAATAGAATGCGATCGTTCGTTCATTGTTTGTTGCATCGGTGGTAAGCGCTATTGCTCTTGCACCGGTCTGCTTAGCAGTGATCTCGAAACTTTTAATTAATCGCTCTCCTACACCCGTGCCTTTCGTCTCCGGTAGAACAGCAATGCTTCGCAATACAATAGAGCCCTCCGGCATCTCAGGCTGCCCACGATCTGTGAGTAGCTGCCCAAGGATCTTGTGCAATATTTTTATAGGAGAACGCATAAGTACAGGTAAGATGGCGACCGCGAACCGCGCGAAAAATTTTATCGCTAGTTTACGATCCTTCCCTGTGGATTTAAAAACTCCCACTGCGAACCCTTGCAATCTCCCATCTGATTCATCTACCATAAAAACTTTACCAGGGGCCGTCAGAAAGGCCGAATACATTACTTCTAGAAATGCAGGCCCCAGTGTGGTGAGGAAAAAGTCAGGAAAAGCTGCAACATGAACTTTGACCACCTCTTTTAGATCTCCTTCATTCGCGAAACGACACGTTTGAGTATAAATCATTAGTTAGCCGTATGTTTAATTGCTTTTAACATAGTATCAACATTCTGTACACCAGCCGCCATGCTCATGTGTTTTTGGTAAAAAGCTCGGCCACGAGCTCCCATTGCACATAGCTCAGTGGATGCTAAGGTTGACATAGCTATCGCCGCTTCTGCCAATTGCTTAGGATTACAAGGATCTACTGCGATACCCGCCTGTGCCTTAACTATGATCTGTGCGGCCTCACCTCTTACAGCCATAAGAATCGGTTTGCCCTGCATTAAATAGGCTTGTGTTTTTGAGGGAATGGTAATCTCGAACACTGGCTCATCGGCTAAGTGAACTAAAAGGACATCAGCAGCACCAAGTACACCACTTATGTTTTCTAATGACACAGGCGGAAGAAACTGTACGTTATCTAGACCTAGCGTTTCAACCCGGCTTTTTAAGTTATCTGCCTTAACCCCTGCTCCGATGAAAACAAATCTAATCATCGGACTATCACTACGTTTCAACAAATGTGCTGCATCAATCACGTGCTCGAGTGCTTGGGCCGCGCCTAGGTTTCCGGCATAAAGAATGTTAAAGAAATTCTTGTCAAGGACTCTAGTATTTGTTGTTGAAACATCCATTCGTGCTTCATCGCACCAGTTATATATTCTTTCCAGCTTAGCGGTCGGTACTTTCTTGGTCACTAATGCGTTTTTATAGCCATCCGAGAGCACTACAATACGTGCAGCTCGTCGGTAGACCGTATTGCAGAGCCTGTCTACCATGCGAGTCACTAGACCCTCCTTCACCATACCTGTTGCAATTAAAGCATCAGGCCATAAATCTTGTACATCATAAACAAAAGGTACTTTCCTGAATGTTCCAACGCACAGCGCAACAAATCCGACGATCAGCGGAGGATAGTAAGCATAGATAACGTCAGGCTTCTTAGCGCGAAACATAGAGTAGAGAGTGGCAATTAAACCGAAGGAGACATAGCTTAACATTCGCTTAGCAGCAGATCGTCCGTGGCTGACGAAGGTCGGCAGTCGAACAACCTTAATGCCATCTATAAGGTCTACCTTTTTCCAACTCTGTTTGTAACCTGGAAAAATCTTTCCGCCGGGGTAACTTGGAAACGTAGTAACCACCTCTACATCATGGCCGACCCTCTTCAAACGCCTTGCGAACTCCAAACCCTTTATCGAATTTTCCGGGTCAAAAAGTTGTGTAATCAACAATATACGCAAAACGTGTCCCTTCTAAAGATCAGTACTTCTTCCACACCACACGATTCACATAATCGGTATAGCTGTGAATGATACGCACCACTTTGTCCGACACGTTTGGCATATTGTAGTCATTCACTTGGCGCAACAGGCGACTGCTACCACGCGGTTGACTACTGAGCACCGCAAGTCCCTGCAGCACACGCTCCTTATTTAATCCCACCATCATGACGGCAGCTTCTTCCATTCCCTCCGGCCGCTCATGGGCCTCACGCAGATTAAGGGCCGGGAAATTCATGATCGAAGATTCTTCATTAATTGTGCCGCTGTCCGATAATGTAGCGCGAGATGATATCTGCAACTTGACATAATCATGGAAGCCCAACGGCTTGAGTAAGCGTACCAATGGGTGAAAACGCGAGCCAGTCGCGTCAATACGCTTTTGGGTGCGTGGGTGTGTGGACACGACCACTGGCAAATCGTAGTGTTCAGCCACTACGTTAAGGAGTTCGACTAGTTTGGAAAATGACTGCGGCGATTCAATATTCTCTTCCCGATGGGCGCTGACGACGAAATAACCAGCTTCTTTTAAGCCTAATCGTCCCATAACGTCAGATGCATCAATACGTGAGCGGTAATGCGTTAGAACCTCGAACATTGGGCTACCGGTCTTGATTACTAAGTCCGGCGATAAGCCCTCGCGCAGTAGATAATCTCGGGCGATAGTACTGTAGGTAAGGTTCACATCAGCTGTGTGATCAACAATACGACGATTGGTTTCTTCTGGAACACGCTGATCGAAACAACGGTTGCCTGCTTCCATGTGAAAGATTGGTATCTTTCGACGCTTTGCTGGTATGACGGCAAGGCAACTGTTGGTATCGCCAAGTACCAACATTGCCTCAGGCTGTACTTCTGTAAGTACCTGATCTACTGCGATGATGAGGTTTCCTATTGTATGCGCTGCACTTGAAGCATTTGCTGCGCTATTGAGGAAATGGTCAGGCTTACGGAGTCCTAAATCTTCGAAGAACACCTGGTTTAGTTCGTAGTCATAATTTTGTCCCGTATGTACAAGAACATGGTTGCAATGCTCATCGAGACGTGCCAAGACGCGCGAGAGGCGAATGATCTCGGGTCGCGTGCCGACCACAGTCATCACTTTGAGTTTTTTCATGGTTTGACTTTCATGGCAACGGTATCTGGACGTTCACGATCAAAAACTTCATTAGCCCACAGCATTACAATCATCTCATCGTCGCCGATATTCGTGATGTTGTGTGTCCAGCCGGGCACGGTTTCAACGATCATGGCTTCACCGCCTGACGTAATCAACTCGTGTGTCTCGTCAGTAATAATGTTCCGAAACCCAAAGCGGGCCGATCCCTTGATAACCAAGAACTTTTCAGTCTTGCTGTGGTGGTAATGCTCACCGCGGGTGATTCCTGGAGGAGCAGTAAAATATGAAAACTGGCCGCAATCTGGCGTTTTGAGCATTTCTACGAATATGCCACGCGGGTCGCCATGCCGAGGCACCTGGTAGGTGAATGCATCAGGTGGCAAGTAGCTGATATAGGTGCTGTACAGGGCACGTACTAGCCCTGTGCCGACAGGAGGAGTAAGCAGACTGCTGCGACTACTGGCAAACCTATGCAGCGTATCGCTCACTTCACCTACCGTAGTGGAATATACCGGCCCTGCTTCAACAAACCCATCAACACGAACATTAGTGTTGCACGGCATATTGTCTACAGGAATGCACTTCACAAAAGCCTGTACTACATCGTCCACATATACCAGTTGCAGCGGTGCGGCTGGATTATTGATTGTAATTGGCAGTCCACGTGTAATGTTGTAGCAAAAAGTTGCTACAGCCGAGTTGTAATTGGGACGGGCCCATTTGCCAAAAACGTTTGTCAAGCGAAATATATGTACCGGCGCTCCGCTCGAATTGCCATACTTCCGGACTGCGTCTTCAGCCGCCCGTTTACTAGAGCCATACGGATTGTCCAGCCCGGCTTGTGTCGAAGACGCCAACACCACAGTGGCTTGTCGTCCTGCCTGAGACAGTACTTCGCATACGTCTTTCGTCAAGTTTGCATTGCCCATCTCGAACTCAGCAAGGTCTTGCGGGCGATTGACTCCTGCAAGATGAAATACGCAATCCGCTGCCGTCAGAGCCTCGTGCATAGCTGCAGGTGATGTTTTTCGGGTAATTCCAATTACGTCGATGTAGCCCAGTTCAGCCAGCCGCACCTTGAGATTCTTGCCGATAAAACCGTCGGCCCCAGTAATCACAATGCGCATGTCCGCTCACTCCCCAGCCATGGCATGTTCACTCCGGGCAATTCGTTGCATGAAATCTAGCTTCAGAAGTAACTGCTTCATGCCCACCACATCGAGCCGGGTCGTGTTATGTGAATTGTATTCGTCGCGGTGCGTACTTTCGGTAAGCCGTTGCTCACCCTGCTCAACGAACTTAGAGTAATTAAGGTCACGGCTATCTGCGGGGACACGATAGTAGTCTCCACGGTCCTCTGCCAATGCCATTTCCTCACGGCTAAGTAGAGCTTCGTACAGCTTTTCGCCATGACGGGTTCCAATTACACGGACTTCGTGATTTGGCTTGCCCATGAGTTGCAAGATAGCTTTTGTGAGTACTTCTATGGTAGCGGCGGGCGCCTTTTGCACAAAAATGTCGCCATTGTCCCCGTGCTCGAACGCATACAGTACCAGGTCCACTGCGTCTTCCAACGTCATCATGAAGCGAGTCATAGAGGGGTCTGTGACAGTGATCGGTTTTCCCGACTGTACTTGCTCCACAAATAGCGGGATCACTGAACCACGCGACGCCATCACGTTGCCGTAGCGGGTGCCGCAGATGACAGTACCGGTTCCTTCTAGGTTACGACTGGCAGCCACCATCACCTTTTCCATCATCGCCTTGGAAATGCCCATTGCGTTGATCGGATAGACGGCTTTATCAGTGCTGAGGCACACTACACGTTTCACACCGGCAGCTACCGCCGCGTCAAGCACATTCTCAGTCCCCATAACATTAGTACGCACTGCTTGCATCGGATGAAATTCGCAGGAGGGCACTTGCTTAAGCGCTGCCGCATGAAATACATAATCGACTCCCCGCATCGCTGCAGCAACACTGCGTGAATCACGCACATCACCAATATAATATTTGATTTTAGGATGTTTATATTTCTTGCGCATGTCATCCTGTTTTTTCTCATCACGACTAAAGATCCGAATTTCAGAAATATCGGTGTTGAGAAAACGGTTGAGAACAGCATTACCGAACGACCCTGTCCCACCGGTTATTAATAAAGTACCATCAAGCATTATTTTTCCTTTGAAATCAAGTCTAATATTTTTTTGGTTTGTGTGGTTGCATTCTTTTTTGAAAGCACAAAACTTTGCGCTTTTTCGGCCATCGAATTTAATTCTTCAATGCTCATATCCAGTGTTTTCTTCATACACATTGCTAGATAATCAGATCCCACCCCCTCAGGTGAAATGTAATAAGGTGCGTAATCTTCGGGAATACCAGCCAACCGATACATGATTATCGGACGGCCTGACGCCATGTATTCAATAATTTTAGAGGGGAAAGAGTATTTAGTGAATTCACCATCCGGAGGGCGCGGATTGACTAGAATGGTGGCTTTATTTTGCAGCATTACGACTTCATCTCTTCCTATTTGACCAAAGTACTTAATTCTTTTATCACGCTCAGCAGCTTGAGAAATGTAATCCTTACTATCACCTTCACCGCAGATCCACAACTCAATATCGTCATCCGTCAGCTGCTCAAAAGCATCAATAAGAGTAGTTATTCCGTAGCGCCGGGCTAAAGTTCCTGTATATAAAAAGGATCGTATAGCTTTTGACTTGCCATCGAACATATTCTCGTTGCTATAAACTTTGTCTGAAGCGATACCTTCTATGACTACAGCTTTTTTGGGATCAACTCCCAATCGAGAGATCATCATTTCGGTAAGCACCACGAAATAGTCAAGCTTCTTTACGCAATAATAAAAGAGCCTAATATCTATCTTTTTAAAAATCGAGCTGAAAAAGCCTGTAGAACCCATATATTCTGGAAGATCAGGAATAATCAAACAAATTCTTACAGCAGGTCTTCTCATCCTGTAGGCCAGGGCTGAGAGAAGAAATGGTAAATGAGCTGAATATATGAAAAGAACTGTATTTCCAGAATGTTTTAATGAAAATAGGCCTCTTAACGCAGAGATATATCTAAATAGTAGTTTAAAGAAAAATACGTTCAAGAAGCCAACGCCAAAAATATTAGAACGAACGCCGATAGTTTCTTGTGTAGAAGGAAAATATAAACGTCGAAACCTCCTCGGGTAGGAGCCAACAAAAGGCAAATTAATTACTGCAATGCCCGATGACAAATTCTGATCAAAACCTAGTATCATATTTTTCTGTAATACATCAGCGGCATTCTGAATAACACCTATGGAATTTTCGGAAATAAAATTAAGCTGAGCTTCACAGAAAACACCCCCAAGAAATACATAATTAATTTTAGAAGTAGCCATATGAGCATCTATTCGAGAGCTGAACCGTCTGTAATCACCTCGATTTTTGAGGCATTATGAAAGTAGAACTTATGATTTCAAGTAAAGCTTTTGGTAAGGAAATGACAGATGAGTGTCAACGGCAATCTAAAACGGATACAGTTTGTTCGGCAGCGGCAATTGGAATTCGATACACCACTGTGTAGTGTTATTGGTATTGCCAACGGTTTTTTCAGTTTAGCTTCCTCCTGCGTGATGGACTTGTTCCGGGCCAGCAGACCCGCACTGCGCTTGTCGCGCAGATGGAAGCTTTCACCTTGAATCGAGACCATGTGTGCATGTTGTAACAGCCGATTAAGCATTGCAGCGGTCAGCGTGGCATCCTCGACAAACGTTTGCTCCCACTGTCCGAACGGTAAATTGCTCGTCACGATCAGGCTCCCTTCTCCTACCGCTTTGCAATCACCTAGAAGAACGAGTTGGCCTGCTCCTAGCTGCTTCTCTTCGCGCCATGATGAAAACCTCGTCATGTCGAAAAGAGCGTTGACTACCCATTTATGAAATGAGTTCTAGTCGCAGCGCTGAAGTCGAAGCTGTCCAGTGACTTGAAAGCAGGGAAGCTGGCCAGCTTGGAGATCGTGGTCCTCTGCCATGGCTGCCGCGCAGAGACTTCGGTCTTGAGCACGGATTCTAGGAATTCCGAAAGACTGATATCAGCAGCGACGGCCTCCTGCGTCAGATGCGGTAATGTGTCGGCGACGGTAGAGTGCTTGAGCTGTGCAGCGACCTCCCTTAACCATCGCCAGATCTCGGCGCGTGCAGCAGACACATCTAGGTCAAGTCGTACAGCCTTGAATCGGTCCATCAGCGGCACATAGAAGCTGCGTCGCAGATCGCTGTTCATGCGTTCTACCCTGCCTTTGGTCTTGGCACGGTAGGGTCGGCACAGCTCAGGCCGGAACCCATAATGTCGCGCGAAGTCCAAAAATACCGGCGGGAAACGATGTTACTTTAGAACGTAAGCGTTTCTGCTTTCGCCCTGTTACGCAGGATGACGGTCTTCATGTTGTCGTAGAGCGCCCGTCGCGGGCCGCCGCCAAACCAGTCGAAACAGTTGGCATGGCATGCCAATAATGTCTCGAGTCGAATATCTGAAACGTACTCGAAATAGCTGGCACGGCTGTAACCCAATGTCACCACGAAGGCAAAAAGGCTTGCCCCTTTGCGCCCTCTGAACTCAATTCAGTCAACTTGCACCTAATCCCCAAGTTCGGTCTCAAAGCGCACGGTGGTCGGGCCTGGCGTGGACGCAGGCCGTAATCTGGTGACAAAGTTGCATTGCATTTTCCAAAGTAGTTTCCTGAAATTTTAATACCTGTAGATATGACTCTTTAATTGAGTCGGGTTAAGTACGGATTATTAATAAAATTAAATTTTAGTCAAGTTGGTAGTATTTGCTTTGCCGCGTCACATGCGAACTCTCGCGCGGGTCCGATTGCGTGCAAAAAGGTTCACACCTAATAACTTTTGTTTCAGCTTCATGCTTAATAACTTTAAAAATTCCCCGCCTATATAACTGCAAAGTGGCCTATCTGGATTAAGATTTATGTCGTATTCTATTTCCCAGTTTGGGCGAGAACTACTCTTTTGCACATCCTCTGTTTTAGCTAAGTAAAAATGGGTTCCTTGAACGCCTAACAATACGTTAAGTTCTCTGGGCTTGAAAATGCATCCGAATGAAATGACAACGTTTTTGCAAGGGCGGCTAGTAATAATGTAAGAAGTTTTTATTTTTTCCAGTACTTTTGTTCCATATAAGTCTATTGTGATATCTTTAACTTTCAAATTCTCACTAATATTCTCAAATGATTTTGGATTAAGTTCGAAGTAAACATCGTAAACTGCGACCGAACTTGAAAAGTCCTTAAACTTCCAAATATTTTGTGATCGATCTATTAAAAAGGGAACCTGAAAGAGACTACTAGCTTTGCTATTATGCGTCCCCGGCTCTGAGTAGTTCGTAGTAAGTGAATTTCGTGGGTAAACAAAGTATAGTTCATTAGTTACCATGTACTTAATGAAGTATTTCAACCATGAACTTTCTGGCCAACTAATTACTGAATCAGGAATATTATCTTCCTTCGTAACAGTCTTCTTCTCTGAGTTATACCATTCTCGAAACCTACTCCATTGATCAGCAGTCCAAATTTGTCCCCATGAAGCAGCAAACTGCAAAAAGTACACATCTGATCCATCGGCTATAGACTCAAATGGTCTATAACAATTTAAATTCGTACGATGTGAATAAAGGGATATTCCTGCTATTTTCTTGTCGCTACTATAATATTGTAAGCTTTGAGTCGCATACATATAAAATAACGGAGATACATATAAATCATCTTCTAAGATGATTACTGCACCATATCTTTCTGTAAGATCCCCACACAGTAAAACATGTTTTCTCAAACCTAAATTTTCTTTATGAGCAATCACACGTTTGGTGCCATAAAGCCATTTAAAATTTTCTGCAACTTTTGATACCTCGGGGTTATTGCTATAATCAATGCTTATAACTAATTCAACGTTCGACTTTGGATAAGAAGCTTTTTCTAAAGATTCTAATAAGCGTTTCAGAGGTTTAACTCGGTTGTATGCAATTACTACAATTGCAGGGTTATGTGAGCAATTCATAATCCGTTTATTTGGTTTTAACGTATTAGGGTTTAGCATTTCTATAACGCCATGCGAATCCTAGCGGCAAAATTATTGCCGCCCATATTCCCCCATAAAAAATGTTGAGGGAGAACTGTTGGGAAATAAAATGCATAGAAAAAATGCTGATTATGAAAAAAGATTCTTTATCAGAACTCTTCTTATAGTAATTAACAAGTTTTTGAAAAGACAAAGATAAAACCACTAAAAACAAAAAAAGACCTCCAATACCATAATCAGTTAGAAACTCGATAAAAATGTTATGAGCATAAGTAGACTGAACACCTCTCCCAAACAATGTTATAGCATCGTTTCCTAAAAGTCCTGACCAGACGTCCATTCTGCCCGTGTCTTTTTCTTCAGCTATGCGGTATTGCATAACAGGAAAAATACTTATAACCAGGTTGTAAACAATTACGGCTAACGCGCCAAATACTAATAGAGATAGAGCTTTCTTTTTCTTGCCCGGTATTAAAATCACCAGTAGGACAATGGTTAGAAAAAACGCGACTAATGGGCCACGGCCTCCTGTAGCTAATGCAATTAGTATAGGTAGAATCATTAGAACTGTGGCACCAATCTTAACCCATAATTGTCTTTCTAGAAAGATTGATATCACTGAGGTAATACATAATACATACATAACTCTGGGGAAAATTATGAGATTTGCGTTCGAAATATCTGATCCCATCCTAGCTTCTAAGGAACCACTTAAAATCATATTTAGCGATTGCCGCGCAAATAAAAGTGTAAGAATACTAAACGTAGCAGATAACACCAAAATCGAGTGCCTAAGACGGCGAAGTTCAATTTTCTTTAATTGAGAGGCAAATAAGATCGCCAAAAATATGTCAATTAATGCTGTTTGACTTGGCCAGTTTTGACTATTAGTTTGGATGACAAGTACACTTCCGACCCAGAACATTAGTGCTAACAAAGGCAGCAAAATACCCAAATTTCGGTTTATTGATTGTTGACAAATGTTCTTAAAAATTAAAATTGGCGCTACTACAACTACGAAAATATTTATTAGCTGATCTAACGAAGAATAAATCCCCTCAAAAGGAAGAAATCCTGTGCGCCCAAAGGTCAACATAATAGCGCATGCAGCTGGAACCACAAACCGAGCTTTACTGCCTTTTTTTACAAGTCTATTTGTCCCTGGGGGTATTGCTATTGTGCCGATATTAGCATTAATACTCTTCGCCACTTTTCTTTCCAAATATCTAATGTTAAGGAAGCTTGTACGGTAGCATACGCTGTAGCTACTAATCGAGTACGTAGGTTTACATTGGTAATGGTATCCCGAAGTGCGGAATAAATCTCTTCCTCATCTGGGCTTACAAGCTTGCCGTTAAATCCGTCAATCAATACATTCGTGAGCCCCCCCACCCCAGTGGCAACTACACAACATCCATTTGCCATTGCTTCAATAGCAGATAGAGATGTTCCTTCTGAACCAAGGGAAGGAACCACTGAAATATCGTGTGTTTGTAATATTTGTGCTGACTGGTCGTGAGTGTACTTTATGAATTTCACTCTATCATAGTCGCGGAACTGACTTTGCAGCCAATTTTCGTCTGGGCCTTCTCCTGCGAATGTTATAAATACGTTAGGAAAAGAAGCCAGGATCCTTTTAAAGACTGGCGTAATTAAACGTGTTCCTCTGTACCAAATAAATCGTCTAGCAAACAGGATTCGTACTGTAGCGGATTCACGATTCTGGTCGGCTATTTTAGGCTCGGAAGCAAGTTCGGCAAAGTTAGGAATTACCCACATTCTGGCGTTTATGGAAGCACCGTCGGCTTTAGAAGCGTTTACAAAGTTATAGTCAACGCAAACCATATTTTTTACGCTCATTTGCTGCCTATCGTAAATTGTGGTTTGTCTAAGCCACATTCTTCTAAAATAATTAAGACGCGATCTTCTGAGTCTATTAAAAAATGATTGAAGTAAAGGCTGATTATAATAAGTTGTTGTCTGCTGATCCCTGGGCGAATACTCAAAGTTTTCTCTTGTCGGTAAATCCCATGATACGCCGTGTTGAATCGCTATTGAGCGAAAAGCGGTGTTAACACAATAACTGTCTGAGCCGAAAATAACTATGCCGGGTTCTTGACTAATCCAGACTTCAGCATGTTTTATTAAAAATTCACCAATATCCTTGGGCTTACTTTCTAATGGAATACCACTAACACCAATTATCGTTGCACCGTTATATTCGCGAGCAAAACTGTTTTTTGACAATTGAAAAATTGCTACACCCCATCCCATTTCTTTTATTAATTCTGCTAAACGTAAGAGGTAAGTCTGAATTCCTCCGATTGACAAATGCTCTTTATCAAAATCGTATAGTCGGTTATATATAATCGCTACTTTCATACGCGGCGAACTTCCTGCTTTACCCGGTTAAAAAGGATTTTGTCAATGCAAAATATTCCGATAGGAAGAAAAGAAGCAATTGACAGCCCAATTTTGGTTAAATTATTATTATATTTCAGCATTCCGATAGTTAAGCACATACCCAATAAGAAAATTGTAGAAATAATTAGTGTCCAATGGTTCGTAATAGCGCCTTCTGCTATCCTTAGCTCCAAGTATATTAGTTGCCAGACTGTATGCGTGGTGTAAGAGATTAGGTATGAAAGGGCGAGGCCCATCCCACCATATAAGGGAACCATTAAATATGTTGTAACTATTAAAACAATTGCCCATACAAAATTCATTGCAGTGCCAATCCACATTCGTCCCGACCCAGCGAACGATGAGCCAACAGCACCGTTTACGAGCCCCAAAAAGCATACAATCATTAGCACTGAAATCAGGGGGTCAACACCATCAAATGTTTCACCAAATAGGGCTCCAAATACTGGCGAAAAGAGCGCCATGACGACTGTGAGGGGTAAAGAAATGAGCCAAGTAAGATGAATATTGAATGATACGATTCTTTTGAAACTTAATGTGTCATGCGTTCCATGTGCTTGAGAAAGAATAGGTAGTATTGCAGAGGATAATATAGTCGGAATAATAAGAAGTAAGTTTCTCCACTGATTAGCTGCAGTAAATATACCAAACTCGGTATATCCACCCTCTTGAGCAACCAAGACAGAATTAGTTATCCAAACAGCAGGCGCCATCATTAGAGCTGACATCATTGAAGGAAGCGAGAAAGAAAAAAGTATTGCTCGCTCCTGCCATATCTGGCTTACATACTTTATCGGTATTCCACATGTTAAGCAGTGTTTCTTTACACAGCTGCTAGAAAGAACAAGTCCTATTGCAGCAATTACTGTCATTGCACTGATTGCACCTACTGTACCAAACGCCACAACAAGAGGAATACTTACAAGTGGAGTAATTATGGCCTGTGCTACATTAATCGCAGCAATTGTTTTAAATGCTTCGAAACCGGTAAGAACGGCCGTCATGATCCCACCCATGACTGAGATAAATAAAAATATTGCACCAGCATTCAATATTAGTTTTAGTTCGGGACGGTGCAGGACGAAAGTTGATACTAGCGATGCGGACGCGGCACATGCTAGACTTAAAACAGAACTAAAGAGTGCGCCGACAACAACCACCAAAACAATTATTCGGCCTGTTTTTTCCTGATCTGCTTGACGATGCTGAGCCACGAACTTAGTTGCAGTTGAGCCTAATCCAAAGCCGGCGAAAACAGCGAAAAATCCGATAGTGCTCTGCACCATTCCAATTTCTCCGTATCCATCCGCTCCTAGTATACGAGCTATAAAAATAGTGGTTGCAAATGTGAAGCATCGCGATATAAGGACTCCTAACAGTGACCAAACCGCGCCATTTATAATACGACGGTATAATGGCGCGACTGAAATTTGCTGTTGAACTCTATAGAGCCATTGAATACTAAAAGGCATACCTGCTCTCACGACCCTGCAAATTATTTGTAACACAGTAAGAAAGTTGTTGCAGTGCTATTAATAGAAAGATTAATAGATTTTTTTCACTAAGTGCTAACATGTTTTGTCTAATTGTCGCGTAATTTTCTAAATGGGTTAGCTACATATTTTCATGTATTGAATAAACCATAATTACTCATAAAAGACAACCCCACTAAATTCCGCACATTTCCATTTCTTTCAAAGCAAAGCTTTTACAATTTTCTCGCAAGCTTTTCCATCGCCATAGGGATTATGGGCTTCACTCATTTCAAGGTAGGCACTCGCGTCGTTAAGCAGGCAGTCTACTTCTGAAATTATTTGATCAAAGTTTGATCCCACAAGTTTAACAGTGCGTGCTATAACAGCTTCCGGTCGTTCTGTGGTTTCACGCATTACAAGTACAGGCTTGCCGAGGGAAGGGGCTTCTTCTTGTACTCCCCCAGAATCAGTGAGAATCAAATAAGAGCGATTCATTAAATATACAAATGGAACATAGTCTTGAGGTGCGATGAGGAATACATTCTTGATTCCAAAAAGTAGACGGTTTACTGGCTCTTGTACGTTTGGATTTAAATGAACCGGGTACACTATTTGAACGTCTGGATATGCGGTAGCGATATGTTTGATTGCTAAACAAATACGCTCAAACCCTTCTCCAAAGCTCTCCCGGCGATGACAAGTTACTAAAATTAGTCTTTTACAGGGATCAATATAATCAAATTTTGCAGCCATATCAGCAGCAATTTGAGAATTTGTAAAAATTTTTTCGCGTACCCAAAACAATGCATCAATAACAGTATTGCCTCAGGGCAAACGCATCAAATGTGAATGCATTTCAATAAGTTACGAAACGAGAGAAACAGGTCATGCTGGGAGGCCGAGCAATTGAGCGAGGTAGTCATTGTTCAGGCAAGCCTCCAGACGCTTCTTAG
>NZ_JACYXF010000108.1 GCF_015352985.1 Noviherbaspirillum malthae
TCAGCCAATCCGGCGCAGCAACGCGCGTGTCATGTTGCTCCTGTTCCATCACGGCCCCCTTACCAGCATCTTCCTGTCAGGCTAGGTCGTGGTGGCCGCAATGTCAAAATTTATGGGTAATTGAAAGCCGGCCATCCCACGTTGACGAGAGGCCGAGCAATGAGTAGGACGTTTAGGCGGGCGTCCAGCGATGGGGAAGCAGTTCAGTGACGCGACTGGCCGGCAAGGTCGGCAAGCGCTCAAGGATGTCCTTCATGTAGGCATGTACGTCAAGGCCGTTCAGCCTTGCCGAGTGCAATAGCGTCATCACCGCGGCAGCACGCCGCCCCGCCCGCAGGCTACCAGCGAACAACCAGTTCTTTTTTCCAAGTGCAATAGGCCGAATCTGGTTTTCCACCCAATTATTGTCGATCGGCACAGCGCCATCGTCGAGATACCGCGTCAGCGGCCCCCAACGGTCCAAACTGTAATTGATCGCTTTGGCAGTCGCGCTGCCATCCGGGACTCGCTGCCGCTGCGCCAATAACCACGCATGTAGCGTATCGGCTGCCGGTCTGGCGAGTCGATTCCGTACTTCCCGCCGACTTTCGGCATCCAGGTGCTGTGCTTGCCGCTCAATGTCGTACAGTGCGCCGAACAGCTTCAGTGCTTCTTCGGCAATCTGGCTCTTGTGGTTCGCGTAGAGCTCATGGAACTTGCGGCGTGCATGGGCCATGCAGCCCGCTTCGACGATGCCCTGTTTAAACAAGTGCTTGTAGCCGCTGAAGTCGTCGCAGATCAGCGTGCCGCGCCAGTCACCAAGGAATTCCCCGGCATGCCGGCCGGCGCGGGATTCGGCGAAGTCGAACACCACCGCCTTCATGTCATTCATGGCCGTGCTGCAGTAGCTCCACAGGTAGGCGCGATGCGTCTTGCCGTTGCCTGGCTTGAGCATTGCCACCGGCGTCTCGTCAGCGTGCAAGACCCGCTGTGCCAGCAGTTCCTGGCTCAGTGCATCGACCAGCGGCTGCAACTGCACACCGCATACGCCGACCCACTGTGCCAGCGTCGAGTCAGGAATCGCAAACCCGGCACGGCCGTAGATGCCGCTCTGTCGGTATAGAGGTTGATGATCGATATATTTGGCAACCAGGACATGGGCCAGCAGACCAGCGGTCGGGATGCCCTTGTCAATGATCTGCGGCGGCACCGGAGCTTGCACCAACGTCTCGCATTGACGGCAGACCCACTTGCCGCGGACGTGGCGCTCCACTGTAAAGACGCCAGGCTGGTAGTCGAGCTTCTCGGCCACATCCTCGCCGATGCGTTGCAGTTGGCAGCCGCAAGCGCAGGTAGTGGAATCAGGATCGTGGCGCACTTCCTTGCGCGGCAAGGATGACGGTAACGCGGTGCGCTTGGGTTGCTGCTTCTTGCCCTCATCGTCGGCCGGCTTGGTCGGATTGAGTTGCTCGATCTCGGCTGTGAGCGCCTCGATATCGGTGTCGAGCGTCTCGAACAGCACGCGTTGTTGTTCGCCGGTGTAGGCTTCGCTGGAAGCGGCGAACTTGAGCCGCTTGAGGATGGCCATTTCGTGCGTGAGCTTGTCGATCAACGCCTGCTTGCCGCGCATCTCCTCCAGCAGTCGGCTGGCGAGCTGGCGCAGTTCGTCGGCGCCGAGAATGGACAGGTCGAGTGCGGAAGTCATGCGCGGCAGTGTGCCAGAACAACTGCCGTTATGGAACAGAAACAGTATACGTGCCGAGCGTTAGAGCACGGCGATGACGTGGTCAGCCGTCAGTGTCTTCCATTGCAGGCCGGTGACTAGCGCCTGCAATTGCTCTGTGTTGAGCGCCACGGTGTCAGTCGAGCCGCGATCGCTCCAGACGAAGCGACCACGGTTGAGCCGACGGGCGGCAAGCCAGATGCCCAAGCCATCGTAGACCAGCACCTTCATCCTGGTACCGCTCTTGTTGGCAAACAGATAGGCATGGTGCGGGCGTGCGGCGCCGAACACCTTGACCACACGGGCCAAGGCGGTATCGGTGCCGGCCCGCATGTCCAACGGTTCGGCGGCTAGCCAGATGGCATCGATGCGGATCACCGCAGCACCTCGCGCAGCCATGCCGCGCACTCCGTGACAGCGGACAGTGGCCAACTGACAGTGGCTGTCACCGGACCACGGCGCAATTCGATACGCACTTCGGTCGTGGCGGTAGCAGACATGCCTGCTGCAGGCAACGGCACGGGATGGAAGGAGGTAGGTTGCGGTGCAACGAACGAGCCTTGCCGCTGCATGGCTCGGGCACGCCACTTGTGCACCAGGTTTGCGTTGAGGCCGTGCGCCATGGCGACGGCGGCAATGGAAGCGCCTGGGCGTTCGCATTCTTCCAGGATCTGTTTCTTTACCGCTGTGTCATAGCGGCGCCGACGAGGTGTCGTAGGGATAGGTTCTGTCATGAAGGATCCACTTAAGATAGGTGGACACGATCATCCCTATGCGCCATTTTCAAGACAAGGTGAGTTCACCAAGTGCTTACAAAAAAACAAGGAAGCCGATGAGCAAATGAGGCAACGGTTGATCAATGGCGCTACCGTCCCGTTAAAAATCCCCAACTGGCTGACCGCCCAGATACAAAACGGAACTGTGAATGCTTGCACTGCCTTGGATGCGGTCGAGTCACGGCTGACTGGTAATTTGTCCACACGACAGTTGAATAAGTTCGCTACAGACAAATATGGTTCCCGGCTTGGCTACAGCTTCTCTTGGGGGACGATCACCGAGGCATCGTACGAACCTACTGAAGAAGATCCCTCATCGGTGAGTTTCACTATATCTCTTGATGCAATACTGGAAGGGTTTCCCAGCCCCTCGCTGTTATTCGGATTAATGGAGACACATATCTCAGGGCACGCGTTAAGAGGAATGCCTGAGGAAGTAACTTATGGAGGAGGTTGGGATACGATGAAGCTGGTAGCGTATGGAACGAAACAAGCGGATCTACGACCGTGGATGGCAGAGACTTTCATCCCACGGGTACTTCCTTCCATCCTCGAGAAGGCAAACATGGTAGCGTTCCACTACGAACATGACGGCATGGCAGAAGCTATAGATTTGCTGGAATGCATCGGAGTTGATACACCACTCCACTACGACGGTAATCTGAAGGAGCCGGCTAAAGCGTTTTTTGTTGTTTCTCCTTACGAAATCCATTGATAGCCTCTCCATCATCATTTATAGCCGGAGAGGCTTCCCTTCGACAGAGTAGCGCTTCGATTGTGTCAACCGCCTTGTCCTTTGTGCCGTGCCCGGTTTCGCCGAATAGCATAGACGATGAGCATGGGTCGATCAAGGATCGATGCGCTTTTGCGAACCAGCGCCATTTTTTTGAATTCTGACCTTTGTTATTTGATATATGGACCTGCTCTCGCCAGATTTCTCCAAGCCGCTCGCCGTCAAAAATGACATATTGATGAGCGTTAAGGGCGCTATTTCTTGCTTTTATATAAACAATTCTAGCCATGACTGCTTCCAATTCTCGCTTGGCGGGATTGTATGACATGTGCCTCGGCCGAAGGGTTACGGTTTTGTAACGAACTAGGTGCGCACGGTACCTGCATGAGTTCGAAAATCTACCTAAATAGGGTATTTCGACGGTCTTATAGCGCGACGCAAGTCTTCTCAAATCGGCATGATTTTGATAGCAACTCGGTAAGCTAACACTGCTTTTCTGCCGGGGTGGGCGAAATCAAACGGGAGGGAATGATGAGGGGACTTGAAGCACGCGTACAGATGGCAATGCATTCAGTTTACTTTGGGCTTGGAATGACGGCGCCCGCTGTAAAGGCGCTTCTGGCGGCGCGAGCCCTAGCATACGAAGAGGGGGAGAACGCCGGTAGAGCGAAAGATTTTCAGGTTCCGCCCCTCACTGCGGAGGACAGCCAGTTGACCCAGGTTTTCTATCAGGCCTTGATGCATCGGCCTAGAGAAAACGACCATGCGGTGCGAACGCCCATGACTGGCGCGAAGGAAGGGACCACTCAGGACCCGCATACAATTGTTCATGGCCTCCTAGCGGGCGAACGTGTTCGGATTCAAGAGCACAGCCTTTTCTACATAGACGGGATAACCTGGTACACCAATCCCTATGGCCAAGATGGAATGCTTGGGGAATGTCGTGATGGCTGCGGCATTTTTGGCGCACATCGATGCAGGTTACATTTACGGTCGCGCCCCGTACTAGGAAGCTGAGTAGGGCGGTGATGAGAAGTAAGAAATAAATGCGCGCGCAGGAGCCAGGCAATGTCCAGCGTAATCGGTCACAGCCGCTCGTGTGAGGTTTTGCGGTAAGCAGAAATGGAATCACGGTAAACGCACCTAACAACACAAGGCACTGCCGGCAAGGCGCGGGGCCGCTCCTGACAGAGTATTGGCTGGCATGGGCAAATGGTGTCCAGGCCGACGGAGAAACCGAGGAAGCGGCGATTGAAAGCGCAAAAATACGGCTTGCCGCAAGCGAGGCGGCGGACAGCCGATATTAAGTAAATCGCTATTTCCGAAGTGATTGCGTGCTTCACCGTGGCTTATGCGCTTAGCAAGAAACTGGGTGATAATCGTAGAGTCGATTATCGATGAATAATTCTCTCACCTCGGTATACGGAAATAGACAAGCGATGACTAGACTGAGTTTAGTACTACTCTGGATTTTTAGCCATAACGTTCATGCGGCTTCTGATGATCTACTAACGCGTTATAGCGTTACTGGAACCTGGAGCACCGACTGTGCGGCTCTTAGTGATCCAAAAAATGTGCGAACCACATATACTTCGTCGCTCAACGGCTATCCAAAAATGGAAACCCGAGTGGGTGGCAAGCTCATATCAGAAGGCGAAGTCACGCGGATTGAAGCAGTAACCGAGACGAAGCACGTGTTGCATACTAAGGCGTTCTTAATAGCCGAGCGAGATAAGGTATCGACCGCCCGAGTAGTACGCGAATTAGTCGGGAAGCGGCAGCGCATTCTTGACACAGTAGTGACTCTACCCGATGGAAAAAAACGCATCCTCGTCAAGGAAGGCCTTACTGGCACGCAAAATGCGGATGGGTCATTTCAACCTAAAGAACCCGCGAAAGATTATGAGCGTTGCCTCAATTAGGACTCGACGTCCTGCACCATTCAGACGTCCTCAATCCATCCAAAGAATCGGAAACACTGACTCGTCGCTTGGGTTGGATCTACCTATCCAATGCGGCTGAAATGTTAGCGCACTGCTCCTCGGTGAAGCTACCGACGCCACGGCAGAGGCCGTCAACAAAGAGTGCAGCCTCAGGGCGGAAATCTTGGTTGAACTTTATCCACAAGTCGACAACATCGCTATCACGTACTTCAGTCGCTCGCGTGCCACTTTTCTCTATTCGGATGCACTGGTGTTTCTTGACTCGGACTAACTCGTCAACGTGCTCTGTCATTCAATATCTCCCCTTTTACCCAATGTGCATTATAGGTTGGCTTCGATCGTGTAGGCAGAATTTGTTATGATAGGTCAGATCCGATTTGATAGCGGTATTTCATATACTCGCTCCTCGAGCGATTGGTAGTAGATACTGAATTTCGGTTGAGGTAAGGAATCACATAAATTAGCTGATGCTCTGCGATATTCCACAGCGTCGGCATTTCGGCTCGAGCAAGACCAATCTCGGTAAGGGCCGGGACGTCGATATCTTCCTGTCTGGTGTACTCAAGCGTCAACGCGCCCTGAGGGCTGCGCTTCAGATAAGCCTCACCGCCGCGCAGCAGGCGAAAACACATTACGGCGCCGTCAGCGAATGGCATATCTTCTGCCACCGGCGGTGACACGTAGAGCAGCGCTTTCTCACGCTGGCGTTCGTCAAGCCTTCTTTTGACACGCTCCGCATACTCAGCTTCTTTTGCGCTGACTCTACGATCCAGCTCCGCGAACAGGTCGAATTCCAACCTCTCTCTCTGTCGATGGAAAAGCCAACCTTTCTCAGCTGCGGCGCTTAATAGCAACTGGCGCAGCAAGTGACGGTCCACAATCCGATCGTGCTTGCTCAAGTCAATCGTGATCGCGGAAGCTCCCAGTTGGCGTATATGCCGCTGCTTCTCTTCGTCGACCGCGTGCGTCACAATAACCTCAATAAACAGGCGGTGGCCACCGGCATAGGCGACGACATCTGGCCGGATCGGATGAACGCTGTATTCGAGCTCCACCGTGTCCAGCGCCACCAGTTTGCCTTGCTGCTGAGCTACGAGCTGGACGGTCTCACCGTAGCTTGTCTTGCGTTCGCCGGCGATCTCGAGGGTCGGTACAAAGATGCAGCGCTCTTGGGCGATAATCTCTTTCATGGCGTAGTGCAGGGCGGTCTCTGCAGCCCATTCACAGGAGAAGTTCCCCGTGGATTCGTGGGCAAAGCTCCATCTTCGGATCTGTCCTTTACGGGCGACCAACGGTTTTTTACAGGCAAAGCAGGTGCATTGACACGCGAGCCCGCTCGGGACATCTTCGATGGACGCTGCAGCGCCATCAGGACCACAAGCGAAAGAGATCAGCGGTTCATGCGCGACACGTGTCATAGATTCACGCCCTCATCGTCTTGGTACGCACGGTGGCGAAGGTAAGTGCCACCGGCCAGCCGAACCATATCGTAGAACTCGATGCATTGACTACCTGAACGGCATTGTTATTAATACTACAAAGTTACCATAGAACCTGCTACCCTTAAACAAGCCCGACGGCTACCGTTTTCTCGAAGGTGACCGGACTCTCCCCTTAAGGATCGCACAATGACCCAGTCTGCTTGGACCCGTGACGGACGACCATTCAATGCCGCTGCGATCGCCATCAGAGATTGGGAGGCCATGAAGCAAGTAGCCCAACCCGGAGACTTCGTGATGCCGTGTTGCATGGCTCCAGCGATTCCCAAAACAAGCATTAATGGATTGCCATTTTTTGCCCATCAGTCGGGAGAGTGCTCCACTGCGCCTGAAACAAAGTGGCATCGGCTAGGTAAAGCGGCAGTGCTTTCGTCTCTGAGAGTGCTCGGGATAGAAGGCGGCGAGGAGTGGCCTGGCCAATCGCCCAGCGGGGATAAGTGGCAGGCCGATGTTTTATTTACCAGTGGTGGACGCACCATAGTGATTGAGTTGCAGCGCTCCTATCAGCACCTTCGCGACTTTATCCGACGCCAGGAACGATACGCTGCATCGGGGGTTGAATGTTATTGGCTGCTACCGAAGGAGAATTTCCTCACTTTGGGCAAGTCCACATCACGCTTACTTCTAAAACGTGAGTATGGCAACGTATTTCCACGTGGTGGCATAGGGACCGGCATGCTACCTGAACTTCCAGTGGCAATGTTGAGCGTAGACGGTGAACAGCGGGTCCTGTTCGGCGGGTTCAAGAGCGCTATGGTGCAAACGTGGTTAGCGGGGATTCTGACCAATGCCTACCAATACCGGGGCGGCTCTTGGAATCTCGATTGAGTGATCGACCGCACCTCTGCGTGGCAGGGGGACTATACTTGGGCAGCGGAACGTTGAATCGGAGGAAACATGAGCAATGTATTCTTCAATCGCTTCGAAGCTGGCAGTGGGCCGGGGCGCCAACAAAACCTCTTCATTAGCCCCTCCAAACACCTATACCTGACCAAGGCCGGGTATTTACGTTGGCAGAAAAAAGCCATCGATCCTCGCCTCCTGGGAGCTAAGACCTTACTGATTCGGTTAGCGGTATTTGATGTCGACACCGGATCGGTGTACGGGGAATACCATACTCAAGAGGGGGCCAAGGATTTGATTGGATTCCTTGCTCGAGCGTGGTCGGCGAAGGCGGATCATCCGATGAAAGGTGTACCGCGTGTACTCAATCTTCCAGCGGCCGTGCTTAAGGATGATGGATACCGTAGAGACCTGAGTTTTGCGGTCAGCCACACTGACCTGCATCTCGGGAAGCTGCCGTCGGGATTTTCTGCAGGAGTGAATGCGCTAAAGCAGCTCGAGGACCGCGTTGCATCTCTTCCATACCGTGGCGCGTCCGATGGGATTGGTTTGGACATCATGCACGCTACCGCTGGTGTCACCAGCGACGAAGCATCATGGGCACTTGGCCAGTATTTATGGAATGAAGGGTGGAAAGAAGTCCAGCCGCCAACAGAGTATTTTCTCAACGCGGTGGATGCGCTTTATGTCGAACCCGGCGCATGGCGTTCTGGTGCGTTCAAGCTGGTATTGAACGGCATTCCGAACAGACATTAGGCCAGTTAGTCGCTGTTTCTGGCTGCAAATCCATTCTCTTCTCCTCGTTAGCGAGCCTGGCGTAAAACCCAGTGGTCGAGGGTTCATCCTTTGCCTTAGTTGTAGTACGGACACACCATGCTGTGTGGCCCTATGAGTTGCGCGGCCACGCTGCCCTCATCATGTTTCGAAATGGTAGAAGAGTTCATCGGGATCGAGTGCCTCATAGGTGATGCCTTCTTCTGCAGGAACCTCTGTAATCAAATAGCCTACTCGGTAACCGGTAAGCATTCCATTCGTAATCATCGTCATATCGTCGGAATGCGTAACTGTCCACACCCGTAGGGGAGAGGTTGCATGAATCTTCCGTACGTAGCTTTCATCGAGGCCGCCGGCGGCGAACAGCCGGCCTTGAAGTAGGTCTCCCTGGTCAGGCAGGTTCTCAATAGGACGGAACGTCGCAAAAAAATCGCTGATGGTCAGGGTGCGTAGTGGGCTCTTGATATCCTCGAACAACTCGAATCCTTTCATCGTTGGGTCACATTTGAAGAGGTTACCCTCTTGAGCCTAGCCACCGTTTACCGCCGAGCAAGGATCGTTCACTTCGAACTGGGTTAGCCATCGCGACGGGCGCAGTGGATCCAATCCACAAAATGACCATTCTCGACCACTCCGTTTAACTCATGCCGTAGCGCAAAAAACACCGGGGAGCCACCCGGTGTTTTTTGCGCATTAAACTTTCCAGCCGAGAGAAAACCCTCTGGCGGTGGCTCGACCGCCATCTTGTCTTGCCTACCGTCTTAAGCGCTCTCCGATCACCCCCCACCAGGTTAGGGAGCTGAGGGAGTGAAGGGGACCGAGGGGACCGATCACAGCATGCGATCCGCTGCAGCTCGCTAACCCGGTACTGGTCGTTCGAATGAAAAAGGGGACGGCTAGTTCTCGACCGCCAGTTATATCCCCTAAGCTCCCTATGTCCCCTTTGCTCCCTGGCGCCGGCGGATGAGACCAGCAACGGCTAGTCATGACCAAAAGGCAGCGCCGCCTCCGGCGGCGCAGTCTACAAGGGGGAGGCCTCCTTAGGGTAGTCAAGACCGAACCCGGCCAGCGCGTCGAGCACGTCCGGCCAGTTCGGAGGGAGAGCACCAAGGGAAAAGGTTGCCCTTTTGTATCGGCTGGAAAGTTTAATGCAGGAATATCGATCTTCATTCTCATGGTAGTGTTGCCGCTGTACAACTTTGCAACTACACTTGAGGTCATGTTAGTCCATCAATGCTGAAGTGTTTTCGCAATCGGTACTCCGACTATCGGTAGGCATCGCGAAAACGGCCCAGCTAAGCCCCCTTCAAATGTAAGGACTCATCTTGCGCCAGCAAATATTGAAGCTCATGTCCGTCGGTGTCACCGCTGCGCTTTTTTCATGCAGTGCGTTCGCTTGGACAGCAACTGCAAAATCCAGATCAACGACGGAGACATACACCGTCTTCGATGCCGATTCTCCCGAGGTAGCTTCGGAAAAGGCAATGCAGGGCTGCAAGCGCGACTATGGCCGATGCGACCTGATGGAACACATTGTTCATGGGCCAGTCGCGGTCGCGCTTATAACTGGCCAAGACACCGTATTTCGGTATACGAACCAAGACCCCGAACAGGCCGTGAAGAATGGTCTCCAAGCGTGTCGGCAACAACGCTTAGATTGCTTTGTAAGCGGCTTGACATGGGATCAAGGCGTAAAGTGGATCTCCGTTGCTGGCTTCGGCTCTCACAAGTTCGTTTCCACCAATTTTGGTACGAGTGCGGATGCTCAGGCGGATGCGCTTCGCAGCTGCCGAACTGACGCAAAGGCGGGTGAAACTTGCACCATTTGGCATACTGAGAGTGGTGCAGTCTGGTATGCGGCCGCGTCAGGAAGGGGTGCAAGCGCCTACAGCCTCAGTTTTAAGTCAGCCAGCGATGCCGCGCAAACAGCACTACGTAAGTGCATCGAGCTAGCGAAGAATGCTACGAAGCACGATTGTAAGGTTTCGCACGAGGTGGCTAACTCGGGACCTGTTCTCCCGCCAAAGCGCTTTGCTGTCCTACACACGCAAATGCAACATGAACTAGCACGGCGAGCGCAAACTCAGAAAGGCCAACAGACTGCCTCGGAGCCACGAGAGAAGATCTGGCGCTGCACTCAGGATACCAATGGACTCAACGACGATGGATCGGTAAGGTATGACCGGCCCCGTTGTCGCTGGGAAGAGCCGGTGTATTTGGAAGATTTGCGCAACTAATCTCTGATCCGCCCATCTCTTTGTTCGGAGGTGGGTGTAGAGAGGCAGGCTCCGGACCTCTCTACTTGTACGAAGGCCAATTTGTAATCTCGCCGTCAAAAGCGAAGTTTTGGCACGCGCGAGCTATCGGCGGAAGACCTTTGCAGCGTCCGATCGAGCAACCAATGACAGGCGCAGGTCGAAACCTGTAGGAGCGACGTTGGCTACAGTGCGGCGGTCGGCCCCTAGACCATTTCAAAGGCCTTCTTGAAATTTTTCGCATGACCATGAAATCGGATATGGGTTGGGTCGTTCACCCTGCGGCTAGCCTCGGTGAACGGCGGTGCGATGTAGCCCCAGTCAGCCTTGGTGGAAAAGATGATGATGAAGTCGAGCCGGGCGCCGTGCCACCGGTTTTCAATGCGGGCAGATTCATCCCTTGATTGGACCGTCTTGACCTGAATCCGGTAATAGCGCCCTTCGTCGTCGGCAATCACCAGGTCCGTTCGGCGGCCGTGATCAACCAGCGGCTTGAGCACCTCCCAGCCGAAGCCGGTCAACCAGCCACTGAGAATGAGTTCGTAAGAGAGGTTCTTGTGTGCAGCGAGTGCGGGTTCTTTGAGGTGGGTATGCAATATGGGCATGACAAGCAATCTGTCTATGCCGCATGCCAGCCTTTGGGGCTTCCTGGATACGGTCCGAGGCGGCTCGAGCCGACCTCCCGGTTTGTATCGCCATGCTGGCTTGACCAGCAGGAGGCGCGACGGCTGCCACACCGGGTGAGCCGGGCTTGGCCGCCTGAACTCACCTAAACTGCGCTCCCAGCCCTCCGGGCCGCGATACGGAATGCCGAGAGAATAAACTGTCCTGTGCCTGCGCGTCAACTTGGGCTCCTCAATGCCGAGGTGCGCCGGTCTCCCATGGGACATCGTCACTCGGTACGTGACAGCAAGCAGTAACTCCCACCGCGAGGCAGGTAGTCAGGCACGAAGCACGATAAAAGTAATTCGTGGAGCGCTGAACCTAGTTGCTTATTGCAGGCGCGGTTTGGGCTCGGCCAAGGTACTGAATCGCGCGTCTTTCGCTATAAGCGCTCGCATTGCCTTCTCCGCTTCGTCCCAATCCTCAAGCATCCTCTCAGGATCTACCATCAAGTCGGCTGTGTAATCGTCCATATCGCCGTAAGGCAATCTGGAGGCCATTCGGTTAAGGGCGCCATAAGTCTCCTCTGTCAGCTTGTGCTTTGCGAGAACCTTCCTGCGAGCCTCGGTATAGAGCCGATCAACGTCCTGCCTATTCGGGGTACCGCGCTTCAAAATGTGGTCGATGAGCAGCGGGAATGGAAGCAACCACCCAACGACCACAGCCGCTACGCCAGCAGAGAGTGGGTTTACACCTGCAGCATAGCCAATGGAGACGCCTAATACGAAGGCAATTAGGGTCAGGACCCATCCGGCAACCGTATTTCTGCGCCTTATCAGTTGCTCTGCCTGGTCCTGAGCGGGTCGCGAAATTCTATGGATTTCGACGTCAATGGCAGCCACTACATCACGAGCGGCGACCCTTTCTGCAACCATGCGCGTGCGTTCGATCTCTGCGCGCTCAGCCTCTGCTTTAGCCCGGGCGGTCGGGTTGATACCGACATCGGCAATGACTGCAGAGATTTCCGCGATCGCCTCCTTAGGCTCCATCTCGAGAAATTCTTTCTTTCCCAGCCGCTTATCGGCAAGTTGAAAAAAGACTTCCTGTTCAACCCCATAACCGTCCTCGACCTCCCAAAAGTGATGAACCTCCCACTTCCCTGGAACGCCAGTCGCCGCGGAAAGTTCTGCGGCGCGCAGCCTCGAATCACGGCGGGAGAAGCCGAACTTCACAAGCTTCGGCACATGGACGTTTGTGAGGAGATAGATGTATTGCATGCAACATTGTAGCGTTCGACTCGATCACCGAAACACACCTAGACTTGCTTGATATCAGAAAGAGGTACGAATACCTAAATGACGCCTTGCTGGCCATTTCCGGTAGACAATTGTCTTGCCATTGCTTGGTACGAAAGCGCCATTTATCCCATCAGTCCATTAGTATCAATGCGAGGTGGCTGGCAGTAGAATGCAGCTTCGACTAGCTCTCCAACACAGATAAGCATGCCACCGCGCCCACTCACTCAATTTGAACAGAACTATGCCAACCAAGTGGTTGCTAATGGCACGCAGAATGGCTGTGAATACGCAGCCTATTTGGAGAGCCCTTCGGGTCCGCTTATCATCTGTACTACCTCTAACTCAACTCAGATGGTAGATACTCCTCCCAGCGTACACAGTGCAATCACTGCGCGCATCCCGGTAGTTGTACATCATAATCACCTCTCTCAGCAATCGCTTAGCGACGACGATTGGTATGGTCTCTCGAATGGAATCGCAGAGACTTTCGCGCATTGCGCAGACGGCACGGTGTACTGGGGCACCGTAGTAGTTAAGGCAGAAGTGTTAAAGCTGTGTTATGACCAGAAGACTCAAATGGATGCGGACAATACATGGAGCAAGTACGCTCCTCAACACATGTCTAATGACCCCCTTTGGAACTGGATATTTGGCTTTTATGGAAGAGAAGTATTAAACCGCGCTATGCAATTACAAGGATTGGTTAAATACGGGTACTCGTGGGGCTCTAAGCCGATTACGCGACATCAGGCGGTCTCTGGATCCGCCGGTTTGACCGGCCAACAGCTTGACCATCTTATTAACCAAGCGGCTGCTGAATTCGCCAAAACACTATAGCTACAGCATGTGGATGAAACCGTAGCTCATGCATCGCCATATCACTATATAACCATGTCTATTATCAAAGCAGCCGTCGGCGATACCGTAAGAGAATTCGGTGAAAACATGCCCCTTACTGAGGTCTGGCAATTCATCAATACGCTAATGACCGAAGCCCCAGACGAGAAGGCGATTGTGCTGATGGACGATGGCGGCGCAACCCTTGGACAAATTTGGGATGGTTCGCTGTACCAGGCCTTCTGGGAAAGTCCTGCCAAAATGCGTGCATACCTCAACCTAGCGGGTTTTGACTTAGGCGAGTGAAGAGCCTGCTGCCGGTCGCCAGCTGGCCTTACGGGGCTGTCCTGCCAGGCCACTAGACGATGCGAACTTATATCAATCGGAATCGACGTTGGCTAAGTGCGGTTATCGCAGGCGCAGTGTTCGTCGGACTCCCGGAATTGGCGGCGGTGTTCATATCTTCCCTAACTGTCACATTTCCTGTTTGGCTTAACCTCCTTGTTCTAGTCATCCTATCCGGTTATCTGGGCTACGCACTTATGACCACGCCTACGCGTTCTGCAAAGATTATTCGGTATCTTGGATCTGCCGTGGCGATCGCCATCATCGCTCATGCTTTTCTTCCGTGATCTAGCTACCTGCACTGCGGCGGCCCCACTTTGTCTCATGCGGTTTGGTTATTGACATTCTCTTTCTGTAACGGCAACATGGCGCTACCCTAGCTGGAGGATAAACCAGCAGCCAAGGAGTTATGCTCGGAACTTGTGTATGACGTGAGGAAGTGAGGCGGCGTATTCTTGATGGTTCTTCCGGAATCATCAACCTCTTACAAGGAAAGAATACGCCTTGAAGCAAGATAACGTAATCGGACTC
>NZ_JACYXF010000109.1 GCF_015352985.1 Noviherbaspirillum malthae
CTCAAAGGGGCACAACGTTTGGCAGAGGTGATTGCCGGCGTTGAGTTCAAAGACGGAATGCCGGAAGACGCCAAGAAAATCGCCGCTTGACCCGACTTCGTCAAACACAACATTTGACATTAACTCGGCCGTCTTAGTATTGGGCACATACGGTGTGAAATCTGCATGCCGCAGCTGCCTGATGTGGATATTGAACGCCAGTGTCTGATCCAGAAATCGGACTTTCGTTGATCTGCGTGCAAATTGTACACAGGTGTCTGCCAACACCCACTGCACTATCGGCACAACCAAGCTCGATTCCTCCGCCGCCGAAATGACTTTCGTCTATAAAATTAGCCCACCATCTGAAGTCATATGCCGAGCGATTAACGTTTAGCCGCCGTTGGGCACGAACGCTCGAAAATTATGTTTGATTGGGCTCAATGCAACCAAACCGTATGAATAGAACAGATATAAATTCGCCTGCTGAGCTGACAAATTGTTACGAGATGGATCGAACCGGAGCTTGTCGAAGTGACTCCATTGTACACATCGCTAGCGACCATCACATCGGTTTGCATTGAATGAGCATAGCCCATGTTTGCTAGCGATCCTTTATAAGGAGAAGCTAAATGCGACGTCATCATTCCGGAATTTCGTATCTTGCGGCGGCCTTGATTGCAATCGGTTCGACCGCTGCTTATGCGCAGACCAGTACAACGCTTGGTACTGGCGGCAGCACTGCTGGAAACGGTACCGCGAGCTCGACGCTTGGCACTGGAGGCAGCTCGGCCGGATCCGGGTCTGCGTCGGGTAGCTCCAGCACGCTGGGTACTGGAGGCAGCTCTGCAGGCAACGGCACAACAGGATCGACTATCGGGACCGGTGGTAGCACAGCCGGAACCGACCAATCGTCGGGCAGCTCCAGTACGTTAGGTACCGGTGGCAGCTCCGCAGGCAATGGCGCAACAGGATCCAGCCTTGGTACCGGTGGCAGCTCTGCTGGAACAGATAAATCGTCGGGCAGCTCTAGTACGTTAGGTACGGGTGGCAGCTCTTCAGGTAATGGCACATCAGGGTCGACCGTAGGCACCGGCGCAAGCACCACCGGGTATGGCGACAGAGGAAGCTCGAATAACAGAGCCCGTGATACGAGCGGTTCATCTTCCAGCAATGGTATAAGTGCAGCCGGCGCTGGCGATATGGACAGTAGCCCCCATGGTAAAAAGGGCCATAAGAACAAGAAGGATTGCCCGCCAGGCCTGGAAAAGCAGGGCCGATGCTGACCCCTCCTGGCTATCTTTCAGCCGTTCCCCCCTCCTTAGGAGGGGGATAACCAAAGCGAAATATCATGCAGGATACATCGAGACGGCTTCGCATCATCGTGCCGCTTAGTGTACTGACCTTCCTGAGTACTACCTCATATATCTACGCTGCATCAGCAGAATCACGTAGCGGCTGGTCGTGCGCTTCCGCAAATACCCAATCCTCAGGTGCTACATCTGCACATGCGTCATCCCGCGCCATGTCAGGCAAAGCAAGCGATGAGCGTACAGACAATGCGAGGCGCAGTCATAGCGCTTCGCCCCACGGCATGTCTAGCAACGTTGAAGCGGGACAGAATGGATTAAGTAGTACGACCAGCATGCCGGATGGTTCGACAGTGACTATCACGTCGGGCCAAGGCTCATCAAAGGCCAGCGCTGAGCAGCCAGGACATGATGGGAAAACCGCTGCAGGCAGCATCACATCCAATGATGACTGTCACGGTTCTGACCCAGCGTCGTCTGAGCTGGAATCAAGGCATGGCAACCAGCCATCACCTAAACAGGAGAAACAGAAATGAAGTCAAAACTGAGCTTAAGCCTAATCGCCAGTGCGGCAATGATGGTTTGTGCGATGCAGGCACAGGCACAAAGTGCAGGTACTAGCACAACAGAGAATAGCGGCTTTGCCGCAGGGCGCCACGCTGACGGCGGCACCGGCGTGCGCAAGGCACAGAGTAATACCACTACGAGTACGAGCGGCGATAACGCATCAGGTAGTTCCAGCGGCGCTTCAAGCAGTTCCAGCACGATTGGCGGTGGCGGCACTGCGACGGCCGGCAGTGGTGTGAACGCCTCGAGCATAGGCACCGGAGGTTCGTCTGCGGGAACCCAAAACAATAGCGGCGGCACTGCGACAAGTACGACTGGCTCCGGCAGCAGCGCAAGCGCTAGCGGCCCGAGTGGGAGCAGTGTATCAGGTCCTTCGGGCAGCACCGCTGAGCCAGCCGCGGGAGCGTCGGGATATGCACGCGACCATGCCGGTAATGGAACTCGGGCACATGGCAAGAGCGGTGCTCCTGGACAGCAGAGAAAAACGGAAGACCGAAAGTGATTCCAGCATCGCCATGAACGGCGGCAGCGGCGGCAATATCCGTGTCGTTCTTACGTTGCACCCCTATCAGGGGTGCCCTCGTTTTTCATGCAGTTTGCGACGTTAGGCGGACTTAGGCGTTTACGCGGGTATGAACGATGTCTCTCAAAACTATCCTTAAAAATACAGCCACTTGTTGTCTATCCACGTTTTCCCCTTTCTGCACAGTGCCTATGTCAAGCGAAGGTACGTTCAGTCTTTCGAAGATGTGGTTCCAGAGCACCTTCGGAAACTGTTTCTCGTACGCGTCCAGTGTACGCCCAGCCATGCGGACGAGCGCGATATGAAGGGCCAGCGCCAGGCGGTCTGGATCTGAGCGCCGCGAATCAATCTCTTCGATCTCCTTAGGCGAAAAGGAAAAAAGATGTCCAATTCGAAGGCAGTGAGATCGGAAGATATCTTTCGCAAGCCAAGATAAGGTACGCGCCAATAGTCCATTTTTCGTTTGTGAAAAAGGAAAGGACCGGAATCTTACCGCCTTAGGGAGCGGTAGACATCAAGTTATTGATTCAATGGCATTATTTTCAACATGCCTGTCGCAAACCCGCAAGAATGCTTGCTCGCGCTACCCTATTAAATTGCAGTAGACGAGAGCACCGCAGACCACCGAATCGACGGCCAGCCCGTTGCTTTTTGCCTGCCAATCTTTGACGAGCGCCTTGTCCTCCGCGGTCTGCAGCAATGTTTCGAAACGTGTCTAGGTCTCCTGCAGCTTGGCTGTATTGTCATTAATCGCCGTGGAATTGACAGACAACGGATGGTCATGCATCTTAGCGTAACTCGTAGCAGGGTTATGCTGAAGGGCCTGCAGGATCTGGCTACGATTGATCTCCATCTGGTGCATATTTTCACCAATTGCGGCCTGCTGCCGCGCGTCCCGCAATGAAACGCCTTCGACTTCGCTCATTACCCGCTGTGCAAAAGCCAAACCTAGTACCCCTTGCAACAGCATGAGCAAAACAAGAAGCGCGACGGTAAAACCGACGGTGAATTTGATGCTGACGTTCTTGGACCGCATGGCTAATCCTTAAACGGAATGCATCGCGCGAAAGCACCAAAGTAAATTGACGACAATGGCGGTATTGACAGAATTATCAATATTTACCCTCCCCATTCAACTTAGTTCGTCATTTTCGTCATTTTCGATAAATATGTCGTTTTCCCCCAAAGGTAAGTTATGATTCGGGCTTGTTTTCGGAAATGACGACTTAACGATGAGTTCTATTGCTGCCGAACCGGATGTTGAAGACCCAATCCTAACCACCCGCGCAGTAGCTGCCATGCTTGGCGTGGCAATGAGTACGGCACAACTTTGGATTGAGAGTGGGGCAATCCCGTCTTGGAAGACACCTGGCGGTCACCGGCGCGTACGCCGCAGTGCATTGCTGCCCCTGATTGAAAGCCATGTGAAGGCTCAGGGCAATGGTCCAGAGAGCATGTCAGTTGCCCCAATGCTAGCGGCCGACTATCAAATGCCCATTGATCCGCCATATCAGGTCGCCGTGAATGAAAGCGACCGGCTCAAGGCATTGGCATCTTCCGGGCTGATCGATACGGCACCAGAACAGGTCTTCGACCGACTCACGTGGCTGGCCAGCGAGATCGCTGCGACGCCGATGGCGCTGATGTCGTTGGTGACGGCGCGACGCCAATGGTTCAAGTCGCGCATCGGACTCCCTGTTTGCGAAACGCCGCGCGAGTGGGCCTTTTGTGGTCACGCGATTCTTAGCGAAGAGCCGCTCATCGTGAACGATGCCATAGAAGATCAGCGCTTCGCCGACAATCCACTTGTGACCGGCGAGCCCCATATTCGCTTTTATGCGGGTTTTCCAGTCGTTGACCGCCACCGGTTTCGCTTGGGGACGCTATGCGTCTTGGATAATGAACCGAAGGACTTGAGTGCGGAACAATTACGCATGTTGCGCGAGTTGGCAGCGATTGCGAGCGAAGAGGTCATGCGGCGCACCTAGTAATGCTACCTAAGAAATGTAATCCACTTCCGTGGCTCAGGCAATGCAAGAACAGGCCGTCTTGCTGGGTAACGTTGTTGGTGTTTTCAAAACACGTGCACGATAAGTACAAGATATTGTTCGACTATGACCGGAATACTGCATTTTGGCCCTCTGCACCTTTTACATTTTCGAGCTGGAGGCCATGACATGGCCATTGACGCTCGGTACATGGTACGGGTGACGACAACTGAGTCGATCCACGCTCACAGAATTGGGGACCGCATTCACAACACAGCGCTATACAAGGGACAACCCATTCCGTTTATGAAGTTTGGAGAAAGCCTGCATAACAAGACATATCATTTACCGATGCTGATTCTGCTGATAAAACAGCGCTATGTCGCGTTTGTAGTTGAGGAGGTCAAAGGGGACGTCACTCTGTCGCAGGAGGCGGTCGAAGTAGCGCAGGAAAAGGAATATGATCCGAAAAATCTCATCCACGGCATATACCACACTGAATCTGGAGCTGTTTTGATCCTCGATATTGAACAGGTGTTTGCACCAATATTGAACACAAAGGCTTTACGCTCCGGCGAATGACAAATGGTGAACAAAAACTCTATGTGGCACAGATGCCGCAGCACACGCTTACAAAGTTGCGATAATGTTTAGCAATTTGAGACCGTTAAACAGCTTCAGCATGCAGTACGGCCTTAAAAATGACTCAGGATGCAATGGCAAAGCACCCATTAAAAGTTTCACGTCAGGTTCGCTGCATTCAAAGGCTCAACTAGCACACCTTAGAAGCTATCCCAATCTGCATTAGCCGTAGATAAGGACTAGCTGGAATCTAGCGATACGTATGGCATCACAGTTGCAAAAGACGTATGACTTGCCTAAGGCGCAACCGGGAGGACAGCAGAAGGTCCCAAGCAGGACTTGTTACCTAAGCGCGGACAGGCAAGCATGTGTCGGTTGGTAAATGTGAAAAAAGCGATCTGGTAAAAGTTCCGTAGCTGTAGCATTGTGCTTTCTTCAAAGAAACAAAATAGCCGTCATTGATGTTTCCCCTGCTCCAACCGACGTACAATTTTCCCCTTGTTTATGCGGCGCTCTGCATCGCGAGCCTCGCCTCTTACACCACCCTCGATCTCGCAAGTAGGATTTCTGACCTCGGCAATTCATCGCAGCGGCGCTGGTGGCTGGCAGGCGGCGCCATATCCATGGGCCTCGGGATCTGGTGCATGCATTTCGTCGGCATGCTGTCGTTCTCGCTTCCCATCCCTCTCGGCTATCACGTCGGCATCACGGCAGTGTCACTAATAATCGCCGTACTGGTGTCCTACTTCGCACTGGACCTGATGACGCGCGGCGGGCTTTCCGCGGCACGCCTCGGTATCAGCGGCACCCTGATGGGTGTCGGCATCGCAAGCATGCACTACACTGGGATGGCGGCCATGCAGATGGATCCGGGCATCCGGTACAAACCGCTCATCTTCGCGCTCTCCATCCTCATCGCGATCGTGGCCGCCACGGCGGCGCTCTGGATCGCCTCCACTCTGCGCAGCAACAAGATAAGGCGAGTTTTCATGTGGCGCGTGGGCGCCGCGCTAATTATGGGTTGCGCCATCGTGAGCATGCATTACACCGGAATGACGGCCGCCGAATTTCCCCTCGGCTCGGTGTGCATGGCCGCTTCAGGGATCAGCACCAACTGGCTGGCCGTCACGATCGCCGGCTCGACCTTCAGCATCCTGACCATCACACTGGTCCTGTCGGTGCTCGACGCGAGGCTGCAGGTGAAGACGACAGCGTACGTGCAGTCGCTCAAGAGCGTGAATGAAAAACTGCAGCACCAGGCCATGCATGATGCGCTGACTGGCCTTCCGAACCGCGTACTGCTGTTCGAACGCATCCAGCTTGCCATCGACAGCGCCGAGCGGACGCAGAAGCAGTTTGCGCTTTATTTCATCGACCTCGACGGCTTCAAGGCGATCAACGATTCGCTCGGCCATGCGGCGGGCGACGGCGTGCTGAAGGAACTGGCTTCCCGGCTCAAGAACGTGGTGCGCAAGGAAGATATCGTGGCGCGCTTGGGCGGCGATGAATTCGTCGTCATGGTGGGGAATATTCCGGATGCCGGCATGGCGAGCCATATCGCCGAAAAGCTGTTCGAGTGCTTCAAGACCTCGCTGATCCCGGACCAGGCCAGCCTGCCGATTTCACCGAGCATCGGCATCGCGCTCTACCCGGACGACGGCACCACCGTGGATGAACTGATCAACCATGCGGACGCCGCGATGTACGAGGTCAAGGCCGGCGGCCGCAACAACTACCGCTTTTTCGAAGCCTCGATGAACGTGGCGATGAAGCGCACCATCGAAATCCAGCGCAGCCTGTCCGCGGCGATAGAAAAGAATGAGTTCTTCGTGCAGTACCAGCCGAAGTTCGACTGCGCCGACGACAGCCTCCTCGGCGCCGAAGCGCTGCTGCGCTGGAAGCACAGCACCTTGGGACTGATCTCGCCGGCCGAGTTCATTCCGATTGCGGAGCGCTCGGGGCAGATCATTGCGCTTGGCAAGTGGGTCATCGATGAAGTCTGCCGGCAGATGCGTGCCTGGCACGAGGGCGGAATGAAGCCGCTGAAGGTGGCGATCAATCTGTCGCAGATACAGCTGCGCTCGCCGGGCGTTGTCGAGGATATTCTTCATATCACCGCCGCGCACGGCATCAGCCCTTCCATGCTGATGTTCGAGATCACGGAAACGGTGGCCATGCAGGATGCGGAGGCCACCATGGCTGCGATCAGGCAGCTGCAAGATGCCGGATTCGAGCTCGCCATCGACGACTTCGGCACCGGCTACTCCAGCCTGAGCTATCTGCAGCAGTTCGGCGTACAGCAGATGAAGGTGGACCGCAGCTTCATCAACAATCTGACGACGGACGAAAAGGGTCAATCGATCGTCGCGGCGATCATTCGCCTTGCGCATTCGCTCAACATGGAAGTGGTTGCCGAAGGCGTGGAAACCGAAGCACAGCTGGCGCTGCTGAAGGAGCTCAAGTGCGACCAGACGCAGGGCTACCTACTTGGCCGCCCTATGGACATTTCGGAATTAAAAGCATTGATGGTTGATATCGTTGAGATGTGATAGTCCAAGCTGCGTAAATTGGAATAGCTTCCTGTCACTTCCCGGAAATCGTCGACCTTTTCCCGAAGATTCTTTCAAAGCCGACGCATCTATAAGCCATGGTAAGACAATGCCAATTGCCGTATATTCTTAACGCCCTATACACGTAATGTCGCAGCTTTCCCCAAAGGAAACTACTTTAGCCTGATAGGCTCCTTGGTCCAAAGGAACGTGGGCTAGACGTTCGCTGACACTGAAGGCGCGGCTCCGCTACAGCTGCCCGCCGCGCGCCTATGCAAAGCGCTATGGTCGACTTGCTTAGTACGGCAAAGCTCATTCCGCTGTGTCATCGATCCCATTTGTTCTCGTCCTTCGTGGAGAGACCAAACAATTCCAACCTGATACTTACTATGCACCGGCTCTACCAATTGAGCTATGCCGGTGTTTGTTGTAAAAATGTCGATAGAATTATCTTGGAGACCCATCACTTATCCGCCATGACTATTCAAAACTTTCGTAAAGACCCGCGTTTTCGAAATTGTCCGGATGCCTTTCTTGTGACGGGGCAGATCGACCGTGATCGCCATAACCGCGACTTGCTGAAAAAGGAGCAGTCCGGCTTCTGGATAGTCAAAGAAGACAGAATTCGCATTGACGACCTTCTTTTCGTTCTTCTGCCAAATCCGCTACGGAAGGACGGCTATCCCCGCGAGCTATATGCCGGCGTCATTATCGACGTCGATATTACCGACGGCACTCACAACACGCTTTTTACTGTGGAAAAATTTTATCGCCTACCATCGATCGACGCGGGCATCACAGAGTTTCTTAATGGAAACAGGCCACCGCAAGGCAACACGGCCCTCGTAATCTGGGAAAACGATCAGCCAAGAGAAAGACGCCCCCTGGTAGGCCGCGACAACCGCCCTGAGGAGGAAGTCTTTTTCGAAGGAGAAGTCAGGTACACCATGCACCGGCGCCATGAACGCAAGCCTGGTCTGGTTCGTCTCGCCAAGGTGCTGCGAAGAGAGCGCGATGAACGGCTTCTCTGTGAAGTTTGCGACTTTGATTTTGCTTCTGTCTACGGCGAGCAAGGCGATAACTTCATCGAAGCCCACCACAAAGTGCCAGTGTCCACGCTGACAGAGGTCACAGCAACCCGGCCAGAAGACCTTGCACTGGTTTGCTCGAACTGCCACAGCATGCTGCATCGAATGATGCCGCTGCCGACCATTGAAGAGCTGCGTACCTTGGTGCAGCAACGAAGAGCTGGTGCCCTTGCCGCGAATTGAACGCGCGGCCTCTTCCTTACCAAGGAAGTGCTCTGCCATTGAGCTAGCATGGTTCCTTCCATTGGCCGCTTCCGAATATCTTGCTAACACATTCGCTCCGGAGTAAAGAATGAGGGGGATACCACTTCTGCGCGTTTTTCCGAAATACGGCTTCGATGAGGCTAGAGCTGTTGATGACCGACGTCGAATAATGTTTAACCAATTCAGTAAAGAAATATTCATGCGCGATACATGCCGTCCCCGGCAGACGTATACGTCGTTGCTAAACATTGATGACAATACAGCAATGCACGGATGAGACCACCTGGCAATCTGCAGCGCCATACGTCGAAAGAGCGCATAATAAAAACTTCGGTTTGAGGGTTATTGCACGACCCCGTTTCTCAAGCCCAACCACGAAGGGAAGTTGAGAAATGTTACGACCGATTTTGCTTGTCGAAGACAACCTGTTTGACCTTGAACTGACATTGCTTGCCCTCGAACGGTGCAATCTTTCGGAAGATGTTGCGGTTGTTCGTGACGGTGAAGAAGCAATTGACTATCTCCTGCAGTTAGGTCAGTACGCGGGTCGCCCCCCTGGAAATCCTTCTTTTGTCTTGTTAGATCTGAAGCTGCCCAAGATGGACGGTCTGGACGTGATCAAGAAAATGCGCTCGACACAGGCAACCAAGGAAATTCCGGTCGTAATGTTCACCTCTTCCGCCGAACCGCGCGATCTGGAGACTGGCTATGCGAATGGGCTGAACGCCTATGTCGTGAAACCGATCGAATTTTCCCAATTCACTGATGCGGTCATGGATATTGGACTATTCTGGACCATGCAGAACGTACCTCCGCTAGGATCCGCGAAAGTACTACGTAACTAGCAGACGGCAGCGAATCTGGGATACTAACAATAGTTGCCTGAAGTGCTACTCGTTGCGCTGCGGTGGGTATTCCAACATTTTCTTTTCCCTCATGTGTGCATAGAAGTCATTTGTAAGCGCTACGTCACCAATTTTCTCAAGTACCTGGAATGGGGAGCCAAAGACACCCACCAATACGTCGTCACGGCGTAATGAAAACAGCAGCCGCTCACTGCCAGTTGCACTGTACACGGACACAGGCGGCAGAATGAACCAACCAGGCATTGACTTGGCTAACCAATCGGCAAAGTACGCTATGTTTTGCCGTTGCACCTCAAGAGGAACATAGTCTGCTACCAGCGGATCGACGATAGTCAGCTTTTTCAACAAGTCATTCCGCATCTGGCCTACCCTCTCCCTTGCGTGCACTGCTAGCAAACCCAATATGAATCTGCAAATAAAACGTAACATTGTAAACGCTTTGGCAGATTGTCTTGGCAAGGTATTCGAAGGGGCCGCCGAAACGTCCAAACGCGACTATATGTACGTGCCTGACTGCCCAGACGCTGCTACGGTCGTGGCACGACTCGATCGTTGGTTCGACGATTACAATGAATCGCACCAGTTCAAGGGATTGAGGCTGAAACCTCCACGAGAGTTCAGCCGTGCGCAATTAGCCGCAGGGTATCCGAATCAATAGGGGCAATGCCATCGCGATACGGAATGAGTTCCACCTGAGGACTCTTACCTTCTGCATTCGTGCCCCTCAAACGGATTGCTATATCTTTCTGGCTCCTAGTACGAGGCAGTCAACTCAGCACGCCATGCTGCGACAAAGGCATTACCGGCTAAGTTTCCCGATTTCCTCTATCAATTGCTCGAACCGCACTGGTTTGACCAGATGTACATCAAAGCCAGCCTCCAAGGCGTCTGTCCTATCAACGTCCTGACCATACCCGGTCAGTGCAATTAGCTTCATCTTGCTTGTTCTTGCCTCTGATCGTAGGCGACGAGCGACTTCATAACCAGTCAGGCCCGGCAAGCCGATGTCGATGATCGCGGCTTCAACAGGATTAGTAAGCGCCATGGCAATACCCGTTCTGCCATCGCCAGCTTCCAATATACTCATTCCTTTTGCCACCAGATTCTGTGCAAGGACGTGCCGAGCGTCTTCATTGTCTTCAATCAGCAATATCGTACAACGCATCTCCTGTTCGCCATCCGTACTGCAATCACCGCTGTTGAGTGAAGTAACGTGGACAGTGCGCGGAAACCGCACGGTAAACGTGCTCCCTTGTCCCTGCCCGGGACTTTCGGCATTGATGGTGCCATGGTGAAGCTCGATGAGGCGGCGGACCAGCGCGAGGCCAATACCAAGACCGCCCTCGGACCGGTCAAGGGAAACAGTGCCTTGTATGAAAATATCGAACAAGCGCGGCATCAGCTCGGCTGAAATCCCAATCCCGGTATCCTGGACTACCAGCACCGCATCGTCGTCCTCAGGATAGACACGCACCGTAATGCGACCGCCGTTGGGTGTGTACTTGAATGCATTCGTCAGCAGATTGGTGATAATCTGCTCAAGCCGGGTACGATCTCCCTTCATCCATACAGACTCAATCTCGAGCGCCAATGCATGATGGGTTCTCCCCGCTGCGCGCAATGTGGCAACCGAGGACTGGACCGCATTACCCAGGTCTACTGCCTGGAAATCTAGCTTGATCTTCCCTTCCGAAAGTCTCGCCAGATCCAAAAGGTCATCAACAATGTGTGTAAGATGGCCGGCCTGTCGGCGAAGAATCTCGCGGGCGCGGGTCTTGTGTTCTTCCCGCGCACCCTCAATCTCCATCAGTTCAATTGCACCAGTAATACCGCTCAAGGGATTTCGCAGTTCGTGTCCCAACATGGCGAGAAACTCGTCTTTCGACTTGTTCTGCTGCTCCGCGATGCGCCTTGCAGCCCGTTCGCTTTTGAGCAGCGAGGCCCGTTCGGCTTCCGATGCGGCCAGAACCATACCGGCGCTTTTCAAAGCCTGATGGAGATCGTCGACTTCCTTGACTCCCATTCTTTGTGGCTCGGGTTCCTTGCCATGACCCAGCTCTTTGGCCGAACGCACAGCAAGCCCAATGGAGTCAGCCAGCCGACGTCCAAACACTACTGCCGCACCCAAGGCAATCGAAAGAGCCACTAGTAGCCCTAACGACATCGTTATGACCGCTTTGTGCGCGGACGCATCAATGAGTTCAGCTGGTGCGCTAACAGAGACCTTCCATCCGGACATGGCCGATTGCGTGAAGGCCTCATACATTTCAACGCCTCCAGAGGGCGTATACCGCAGGTAACCATAATTGCTTTGAGCCGTTTTATGAACGAAAGCTGGGTTGGCAGGCTGGCCTACCACGTCGAGTGGACTGCTGCTACGCGCAATAATCTTGCCCTCACCGTCAATGACAGAAATAACCCAGGCTTCTGGCAAACGCCGACGCACGACAAGATCCTGAAAGTAGTTTGTGCTGAAAACAGAGGCAAGAACATAGCGTTGCCCCCGGTCAAGCGGTACTGGGATATTGATTGTTGTGACGAAACGCTGTTGGACAGCTCCAGTGATAAGACCGGAGATCACTGTGCTTTGTGTCCGAATGACTTGCTGTGTGCGGGCAGTAACGTAAGTCGGAGGCGGAGGTAGCGATGACCCGAGTGGCACCACGGTGTTGATGAGCTGCTGCCCGTTGGGTGCAAAGAGAATGGTGCGGCCACCTTCACCTCGGTCTGCGGTTCTGGCATGCTCGTAGAAATTGCGCATGTCGCCTGCGGCAAGGTGTGGTGAGCGCGCCAGTACCCGCAGAGCCGCTTCGGCGCCGCTAAGCTCGCGATCGACAAGCAGTGCGGTGGCATCGGCTGCTTCATGGAGGGCGCGAAGCGCAGCTTTGCGTTCCGAACTCATCAGCGAGTCCAATGCAAAGGCTGAAAAAATGGCGACGGGCGCAGCAATGGCCAGTGCCATCAGAAGGAGATAGAAACGAATTTTCATCCACGGATACTACGGCTCATCCTTTCTCAATAGGGCAGATCAGGCAATTCACTATAAGTTCGCCCGCTTGCAGGGCGTAAAATTGCACATTTGCAAACTAGCCCTGTTTATCTTACCTCTGCGCAAAAGAGTCTCGACATGCCTTGGACTCGGATAGACACATTACGCATAATGTCAAATGTTTTCCTAAGAGAAATATTTAGCTCCTGGAGACAGACAAGCCGTTGCTAAACACCTCCACCGGTTTGCAATGCAGGAGCGAGACTACAAGGGAATGTAAAGAACAGCGGCTAGCCACTACAAAACGGAAATTTAAAGGCAAACTCCAGAATCTAAGTTTGACTGTTGCCGTTCGTGCCGCGGCTTCGCGCCCTCAAACATTGAGGCCGATGTCTCGGAATCAATGACTAGCCTATCTGAGGCGTCGATTGATTTGCTCCTCCGTGTCCTCTCGCACGGCCTCTCTCTCATAGGTGTCGGTCAGCTTTAGGAGAAGTTCCGAGGCCACATACGGAGAAGATGCACGGATTTGCTGAGCCAATTTCCTATACTTGTCGGCCAGCTGCCGCTCCTGATCTCCGCCAGGGCCTCGAGTATGTACTCCGCGAGAGTTGTATACACCAGTGTGTACTCCACGCATTATGTCCTCGGACTGGACGTCTTCCAGAACCTTCCTTACGGCTTCGCATGGCCAGGTGCCATCCTTTTCAGGTGGCGCCGAAGCGAGCAACTCTCCTAACACAAGGTCAGCGATTTCAATTCTGGAAAGTTCGGCACAAGATTTTCGGACGATGCCAACCCATTTCGCAAGTCGATCAAAATTTACGTCACCGTGTTCGTCGCTTCCAGGAATTCGCTTTAATGCCTGGATAAGCTTGTAACCACGCTCTGCCATCGGTTTGGCCACGTCGGGTTCTACTTTAAATTCGGGGGGGTCTCCGGCGCAATCCTTGCGCTTGTATACCCAGACGATAGCTTGGACAAGCACCTCCGGGTGATCCTCTATATAGCGCTCTAAGTTGGGAATCGCAGACGTAGCACGCCTGTCCCAAGACCGGTCCAGTACGTCTATGTATGCGAACTCAAGCCCAGCTTTCTGCTCAAGCGACAGATCGGAAGACTTGTCGATACATTGTAAGCGGTCATTTAACGACGTCTATCCATCGACACTCCATGCTGGGATGATGGTGTCCACCAGTACAGGAGGTGGACACCCATGGAAGAGAATCACACCAAGTTGAGAGTGCTCGGTCATGACCGG
>NZ_JACYXF010000110.1 GCF_015352985.1 Noviherbaspirillum malthae
TTGCAATATCGAGCCCGATTCTTACGATTGCCATGCCTGCCTCCTTCTATCCGTTGGGAAACGCCACGCTTTGTTCAGCCTTTAGTGTATCCAGCTTCAGGGGTGGAGGGAGTCCATGACATTACCGTTAGATAAGTTCTGATACCTATGGCTTTCATTACGGATGCAATGCCGCATACGTAACCGCACCTATTCAGTGGCATAATTATTTGCCGGGATCTCTAACGTCGGAAAACTTATCAAACTCGACGTTCGCAAGCCGACCATCGACCTTTTCCACCTTGCGTACGTAGACAGTTTGAGTCACGTCGCGTGTTTGCGGATCGATGGTGAGAGGGCCGCGCGGGCTGTTGATTTTCATCCCCTTGAGGACCGCCATCGCCTTATCCCCGTCAATTTTCCCATTAAGTTTCTTAGCCACCTCATAGATGGCATGGATGCCGTCGTAGCCCGCGACTCCCATGAAATTGGGCAGTCCAGTGCCTGGATTAGCGTCGGCAAAGCTATTTACAAACGCTCTGTTTTCCGGAGAGTTATGGAAGGCGGAATAATGAAAAGTCGTGATGACTCCCAGTGCAGAGTCGCCCATCGCAGGCAGGATTTGTTCGTCAGTCAAATCGCCGGTAGCGACAATTTTAATGCCTGCTTCAGCAAGACCGCGTTCACGGTAATTCTTCATGAAGGAAATCGTGTGTTCACCTGAAGGGACCCAAAGGAAAACGGCGTCCGGCTTGGCATCCTTGATGCGTTGGATATAAGGCGCAAGTTCCGGGCTGCGCAAAGGCACGCGAATGGATTCCACGATCTGGCCACCTCCCGCTGCAAAAGTGTTCTTGAATGCGGCCTCTGCATCTATGCCGGGATTGTAGTCACCTACCACAGTTACCACGCGCTTGATGCCGTTCTTCAGCGCCCATGTTCCCATCGGCGCAGAGTTTTGCGCGATAGTCATCGATACCCGTGTGATGTAATTGGATTTGGTGGTGATTACGGAACCCGCCGCATTCATAATCACCATCGGCTTTTTAGCCTGCTCGGCCACTGACGCAGCGGCCAGAGCATCCGGCGTGAAGCCAAAGCCGGCAAGGAAATCGACCTTGTCACGCGTCACTAGCTCCTGTGCCAAGCGTTTCGAAATTTCCGGAGATGGACCGCTTGTGTCACGGGTAAGAATTTCTACCTTTCTGCTGCCTACTTTGTCTCCATGCTGCTTCATATAAGCATTAATCCCGGCTTGCATCTGCTTACCGTATTCGGCATAGGCACCGGAAAAGGGGGCGATCAAACCGACCTTGATGGCGTCCTCCGCAGAGGCAGAAAGCGATGCGAATCCTAATAAGCCGATTGTCGCTGTTGCTTTAACTAAAGATCCAAACTTCACTTTTACATTCTCCAAAATGTTAAAATAAATGTACGTCCTCTTTCAGCCCTAATGGGAATTAAGATGGCGTCATCGCTGGCACAGCGCAAGTCTCTGCTTCGACCACGAAAGCGTTGCGGAAGGATTCCTCGGGCAGCGCGAAACCGGTGCTACTGGCCACGAAAATTAAGGGCTTGTTGCCGATGTCCCTCAGCCAGAAGTCAGCGAACGGGAGCTCCAGCTTGTCGTCTTGCGGGACGTTCGATCGCGGGTAAGAGGTGAAGCGCCCGTACGGTACGTGGCTGATGTGCAACTGCACGTAGTCGCTCTGGTGTTGCGGATTGTCCATCGAAGAGACGCACCTCTCGCTGTCCTCTATCACGCTCTGCACGTACCCGTTGGCCTCGAACCTAACGCGCGTGTTGGCCGGAAAGCATAGCCTTGAACGGTTCAAGTTATCGGTCACGCAATTGCCGCGATAAACCATGGCCTTGGCCTTCTGGTGCTTGTTCGGGTCGAAATTGACAAAGGGGCAGGCACCGATTTCCATATCCGACGTCGACTTGGTCAGGCAAACCAGGGTACAGTATTTCCCTTTCGGGCTGTCGAAAGTCCTTTCCCTGCCTGCGGATCACCTCGTTCTCGTAGAGACGGTACGGTACGCGGGTAATGTCGCCCGGCCATTCTTGCATCGAAGTTGCACACATGTCATACAGTACGCTTTTGTTCACTGGACCAAGAATATTTTGGTGTAGCGATTTCAAAATTTAGCCTTAGCCCAGAGTTGCAAATCGAACTCCACCCATCTTACGATGTCGTCCATCGGACGGAGCGCAAGATATACTAATTGGTTCTGTTGTATTACAACATTCGACACGGACCGTCGGTCAGCTTGCCTCGGAAATGAATTTGGTCACAAGGTAAGCCTCGAATGTCTCACTCCCGCCTTCGCTACCGATGCCGCTATCCTTCACTCCACCTAGCGGCGTTTCCGCAAGCGCGATGCCAAAATGGTTGATGTTCACCATGCCGGCCTCGAGATTGTTGGCTACGTATCGTGCCGTCTTGAGTGAGCCGGTGAACACGTAGGAAGCGAGTCCGTACGGCACGCTGTTAGCACGGCGGAGCACATCGTCAGTATCACTGAAGCGCGACAGTGGCACAACGGGGCCGAAAGGCTCATCCAGCATCACTTTTGCGTCGTCAGGGACTTCCGTCATGATTGTTGGAGGGAAAAAGAATCCATCGCGCTCAAGCCGTTGACCGCCGAAGACAATTTTGGCACCGCGCTCGACCGAGTCGCTGACGAGGCTTTCCATCGCAGCGACACGGCGCTCGTGGAGCAGCGGACCCATGTTGGTATCTGGCAGCAGGCCATCACCTACCTTGATCGAGGCCAACGCCTTGGTGAAGCCGTCGAGGAAACGATCATAGACTTTTTCATGGACATAGAACCGGCTAGGCGCCATGCAAACCTGACCCGCATGCCGCATCTTGAGGACAGCCAAGGTCTGCGCCGCCTGCTCGACCTCTGCATCGTCGAACACCAGCACCGGCGAATGGCCGCCGAGCTCCATGGTGATGCGTTTCATGTGCGCTCCTGCCAACCCTGCAAGCTGCTTGCCGACAGGTATCGATCCAGTAAACGATATTTTACGGACAATCGGCGAGGTGATCAGATACTCAGAGACTTCCGACGGTACGCCCCAGACTATGTTTAGGCATCCCGGTGGCAATCCCGCGTCATGGAAGAGTCGCGCCAGTGCCACCACTGCACTGGGTGAATCTTCCGGTCCTTTTACAATCATGGTACAGCCAGCGCCGATCGCGGCCGCCATTTTGCGCATGGAAAGGACAAACGGAAAATTCCAGGGAGTAAAGGCGGCACACACTCCAATCGGTTCGCGAACCGTGATCTGCCGGATATGGGGTGCCCTCGACGGGATAACACGTCCATAGGTGCGTCGGCACTCCTCGGCATGCCATTCCGCATGTTCCGCAGCGCCCAGAATCTCGCCCTTTGCTTCAGCCAGCGTCTTGCCACCATCCAAGGTGATATTGCGCGCAATTTCGTCGGCGCGTTCACGCGCGAGTTCCGCTACGCGGCGCAGCACTTTCGAACGTTCCAAGGGGGACGACTTGCGCCATATTTCGAAGGCATTCTGCGCGGCCTCCAAGGCCTGATCCAGGTCGGTGCGCGTAGCATGTGGAAGCTTTCCTATACTGACGCCAGTGGCTGGATTGATGACATCCTGCTGGCGGCGGTCGCCATCGCGTAAGAATTTACCGTCAATATAAAGTGCAAGTTGTTCGTACATGCTTTCTCCATTGGGACACGCGTTTGGCCGTGTCTTCCTAATCGCGCACACGTCGCGCGCACGCATTGAGTCAATTCGGAATAAGTCGTAGGGGTTCGGGTCTCGACCCTTCATCCTTTGCGCAATCCTCCACCGAGGGATGCTGTACTAGCTCTATAGAAATACCGAGCCGCCATCTACGGCCAGCGTCTGACCGGTAATGAATCCGGCTCCATCACTTGCCAGAAAAGCTAGCGCGCCCACCAAGTCCTCTGGAACCTGATCCCGCTGTATCGTGCGACTGGTCTTACGCGCAGTGTCGGGCATCTTGTCATGTAGACCGCTTTGCAGCACGCCATCACTCAAGGTGAATCCGGGAGCGATCGCATTGACTGTAATATTGTCATTTCCCAGCTCCTTGGCAAGTGAACGGGTAAAGGCGATTACTGCCCCCTTGCTGGCCACGTAATGCAGCATCATCGGCGTGCCCTTGATCGGCGTGGTTGAAGCGATGTTGATGATGCGTCCGCCGCCTTTCTTGCGCATTGCGGAAACTACCGCTTTTGCGCAGATGAACGGACCAAGCGTATTGACTTCCATAACACGCATCCATTCTTGCTCGCTAATCTGTTCAAACGGCTTAAGCGACAGTGTGGTAAACAGGCCGGCGTTATTCACCAACACGTCAATACCATCGTACTCCTTGCACGCTACTGCGACCATTTTCTCGACATCGTCGCGCTTGACGACATCAGTAGTGACGCCTATTGCTGCCAGCCCCTGGTCACGGATGCGTGTGGCAGCTTCTTCGGCGCCGCGCAGATCAGCGATCACCATGCGGTGCCCGACACGCGCCAGATGTTCGGCGAATGCATATCCGATGCCACTTGCTCCACCGGTGATGATGACTACTTTCGATTGTTCAGACATAATTTCTCCTTTTATACATTAAATGCTTTATGCCTCTAGACCACCATGGGAGTTTGTATTGAACCCGACTATTAGGTCAGGTTTCGCTCTGGCAGAAAGAACGATTTATACTCATGCAGCCAGCTGGTTTAGACTTACCGCAGGATCGCTCACCAGTTCCGGCGTAAGCGGTGCACTTTTTTCGATGAGCTTTCTAGCGGCAAGATGGTCGGCGGCCTGGTTCACTGACTCCACACATGAAAGACGGCCGGCGCGGAAACGAAACACGGAAAACCTTCCGGAAGCCATATCGCCGCGCAAGACCGCGTCATCGCCCTCTTGCGCCACGCCTGCGATCTGCAGCTTGTACTGGCCTTGGTCGCTCCAGAACCAGGGCACCTTGCGATAGGGTACGGCCTTTCCGGCCAAACGCGCAGCTACGCACCTTGCGTGATCGACAGCGTTCTGCACCGATTCGATCCGTATCGGATGCGGGAAGAAATCGGTTGGATATTGTGCGCAGTCGCCAATCGCTGATATCGATTGGTCGGCGGTAAGCAATTGCTGATCGACAACGATACCGTTATCGATTTTCAATCCCGCATCTCGAGCGAGTTCGACACTGGGTTCGACTCCAATGCCGATCACGACGAGATCGGCCGGCAGGTGCCTGCCATTGGAGGTGGCCACACCGGTTACCCGGCCACCCGCACCCGTAATCTCTACGATGGCGGTCTTGAAATGGAACTGCGTTCCTTGCGTCGCATGCGCTTCCGTCAGAAAATCCGCAGTCTTTGCCGATACAGATCGCTTAAGCGGTCGCTCCGCAAAGTCGATGATATGCGTATTCACGCCCATTGCGCGCGCGACCGAAGCGATTTCCAATCCAATGAATCCAGCACCGATGATGGTGATATTCGTTGCCGATTCCAATTGTGTGCGGATCGCTTCCGCATCTGCTAACCCGCGGAGAGTGAACACTCCGTCCAGCTCGGCGCCTGCCACTCGAATGCCACGAGGACGAGCACCGGTCGCTAAGACTAGATGCTCGTAATCGAGATGGCGTCCGGATTCCAATTCGACCTGCCTCAGATCGCGCGCGATGCGCACCGCTCGCTCCGGCGCAAACAACTCGATTGTGCGACTTTCGTAGAATGACGCGGGCCGCAAGCGAATCTGATCTTCGCTCACTTTTCCCATTAGGTAAGCCTTGGACAACGGAGGGCGTTGGTAAGGAACGCCGGGTTCCTCGCCAATGATGGCAATGGGTCCATCAAAGCCTTCGTCGCGCAAAGAAGATGCCACCTGGAAACCTCCCTGGCCGCCTCCTACGATTAAAACGCGCCCCCGACTCATCACACCTGCCGGGGAGGAATGTGTACAACTAGTTCTTCGACGCCATTACCCATGACGAGCTGGCAGCTTAGCCGACTGTTCTCACGGCGTTCGCTAGCTGCGGAAGCCAACATTTCGTTTTCCACTTCGGATACGGGCGGAATACGCATCGCATACTCAGGATCGACATAGACATGACAAGTGGCGCACATTGCCGAACCGCCGCATTCGGCGACAATGCCGCGAATATCGTTCGTTACTGCGGAGAGCATGACCGTTGCGCCTGCGTTGACTTCAACGGTTTGACGAGAGCCGTCGGGTTGGACATAGGTAATTTGAGGCATGCTGCGTTTTCCTTCGCGTTTCTTTACTTGTTCGGGGTTGTTTTGACCGGAATGCTGGTATAGCCACGGACGGTATTATTGAAGTGGTGAATAGGCGTGCCCACTAATTCAATACTGTGCATTTTTCTAGCCAAGGCGGAAAGCAGAATGTCGCCTTCCAGACGTGCCATCATTTGCCCCGCGCAGCCGTGAATCCCAGTTCCGAAGGCCAGATTACCCGAAGCCCGGCGACGGATGTCGAACCGGTCGGGATCTTCCCACCGCTGCGCATCGCGGTTCGCGGAAGCAATGAATACGACAACCTTCTGGCTCTCTGGGACTGTGATGCCAGCAATCTCCACCTGCTTTGTAGTCGTGCGGTAAAAAGAATGGAAGGTTGGCTCATAGCGGAGTACTTCCTCTATCGCTTGTCTCGCCATCGACGGATTCTCGCGCAAAGTCTCCCATTGATCTGGATGTTTCGCGAAACATAGCATTGCGTTGCACAGCGTGAAGACGGTAGTGTCGAGTCCCGCCGAAAGCAGAGTGCGCACTAGCATGCCAGCTTCTTCATGAGTCAGCTCGCCCGCATCGGCGGCTGCATATAGATCGGCACCTAAACCATCCTTTGTCAATGATTCGCGTCGGCAGACCTCTGCAATCCACTGCACCGCTTGACCGGATGTCCCCATCCGTTCCTTGAAGCGCTCGTTGATCGGACCAAAGCCGTTGAACACCATATCTCCGTATGGAAGCAGGTTTTCCCGGCCTTCGGCTGGTAGTCCGACTGCATCGGCAAACACCTTGAGTGGGTAAGCTTCGCAGAAATCCGTCGCAGCGTCGAATGTGCCTTTATTCAATACCTTATCAACCAACTTCTCGGCTTCGCGCTCGAAGGTTGGGCGCAGCTTGTTGATCCAGGCTGGCGACAGAATACGTGCGACGACCTTGCGGGTACGACCATGCTCAGGCGGATCGGCTTCTAAAATGATGCTTGGCTTACGCCATGGTGTTTCAGTTCGGAAGTTTGTAAGGCCTACACCAGCTGAGGAACAATAGGTATATGGATCGGAAAGTATCGCATGTACTTGTTCATGGCGGAAAAATGCCAACACACTATACCGTTCAAGCCAGACGGCAGGACCCTTTTCCCTTAGTTCTTGATAATAAGGCCATGGATCTCTTAACACCTCCTCAGCGTAAGGGTCGAAGTCCGAGACCGGAACATTCAGCTTCATGTGGTGCGCAGCGACGGCACTAAGCATATTACGTCTCCTTAATTTTAAGGGAAGGGCATGACGTCACGATTGTGATTCAGCCTCTCCTGTTCCTGCGACTTTAGTGTTCATGCCGCAATTGAAATGCCTTTTTAACGAAAAACATACGGCTTCAAGTGTAGAAGCCTGTTAACAGCGTGGTCAACAAACTTAGCAAATTAGTTCGCAGTGCGAACACCTTGATATCGCCTCTAAATAAAGACCTATCTGAATGGTCGCTAGGCCGCCACGGTTGGCGCCTGTATGGTTTGGCTCGCCGAAGTCTTGGTTGATACGAAGGCATCGCAGTAGAACGCGTCCGGATTCAAACCACACGAATGAACAAACTCATGGCGAGCCGCATTGATCATCGCAGGAGCGCCGCAGGCATAGACCTCGTAACTGCCTAATGAAGGAATGTCAACCATCACGGCCTGATGCACATATCCGGTCCTGCCTGCCCAGTCGTCCGACGGCTGCGCATCCGAGAGCACCGGCACGAAGCGGAACCAGGGTAGCTGGCTCTCCCATTTTCGCGCAAGATCCATTTTGTAAAGATCTTCCGGACGCCGCGCACCCCAATAGAGCACCATGCTTCGCTCGTGTTTCGCCTTGATCTTATCCTCAATGATGGATTTGATCGGTGCGAAGCCGGTGCCGCTTGCCAACAGCACAATTGGCTTGTTGCCCTCGTTTTCCTCGTCGCTCCCGCGCAGGAAGAAGTCGCCATACGGAATTGATACTTCAAGCTGATCGCCGACGGCAAGGCCCTGCTCCACCTTCTGCGAGAAGGCTCCGCCCGGCACATGGCGTATGTGCAGTTCCACGCTGTCGTTCTGGTGGGGTGGATTGGCCATCGAGTAGTGCCGGAAACTGCCGTCCTCGAGCTTGACGCTCAGATACTGCCCGGCCTTGAACTTGACGCGCGTACCTGCAGGAAAGCGCAATTGCAGGATGGTGACATCCGGCGCCGCGCGGGTCATCTTGTACACCTTGGCCTTGATGATCTTAATCGCGTTCTTGTCGATCTTGCGCACCTCGCGCACTTCCACCGAAACGTCGGAACACGGATGCGCCTGGCAGAGGAGCACGTGGCCGCTCTTTTCCTCTTCCGCCGTCAGGCCACCGCCCAAGCCGCCCTCAACCTTGCCGGAAACGACACGGCCGCGGCAGCTGCCACAGATGCCGCTGCGGCAGGAATACGGTATTTCGTAGCCTGCTGCGAGCGCGCCGTCAAGCACAGATTTGGCAGGCTCGCACGAGAACTCGATGCCATGGCCCTCAAGCTGGATCGTATGAGACATGACGCTGACCTTTCATTACTGATAATTGAATCGCCCTTTTGCTGCCCCATTGCTTCCTATTGCGCAATGCCGGCGAGCATGCGCGCGGTACGGATCGTCGCCTTGGGATCGGCCACACCCTTCCCCGCAATGTCATATGCGCAGCCATGGCCAACGCTGCTGAACAGAATGCCGCTGCCAACTGACAAGGCGCTGGCTGTCAGCGGACTCAGCAACTTGATGGGAATATGCCCCTGGTCGTGATACATCGCAAGATACACGTCATGCCGGCGCTGCGATAGCATCAGGTCCGCACCGCCGGGGCCGTCAACTGCGTATCCCATCTCACGCAGGCGGTGCACAGCCGGAACGGTGATCAATTGATCATCGTCGCCGAAAAGCCCATCTTCGCCCGCATGCGGATTGATACCGAACACACCAAGCTTCGGCTGCATGATGCCAAGTGCCTTTGTCGCTTCGATCACCGCGACGGCGGCATCGACCACCAACTGCGTATTGATTCGGTCAAGCGCACCCTGGAGCCGCTCATGCAGCGTGACATGCCCGATTCTCAATTCAGGCGATACGAGCATGAGGAAGACCCGTTCTTCCGGGGTGCCGGTCAGTTCCGCGATGAGGCCGGGATAACCCGAGAAGCGGATGCCGGCGCGATGGATCGCTGTTTCTGAATGCGGGCAGCCGATCACTGCGTCGACTAGGCCTTGCTGGGCAAGACCGACCGCCGCGCGCACGTAACTGACGATGGCCATGCCAGCCTCTGGGAGCGTCTCGCCGGGGCGGAACGCCGATTCCGGCAGGGCCGGCACATCGACGAAGCGAAGTGCGGGGCCATCGACCGGTGCGCCAGGCTCGAAGCGCACGGGCCGCAGCTGCCGCGCATATCGCTCCGCATGTTGCTGCACCAAATACTCGTCACCCACCAGCACCAGCTCCACCGATCCGTGCAGCTCGACGGCAGCCTTGACCGCGATCTCCGGCCCTATGCCGTTGGGCTCCCCCAATGTAATTGCAATGCGCTTCATCGACTGTCCTTTAGAGCGGAAGCACCAGCAGCGTGTCGATATTGGTGCTGTCGCACACCACAATGCGCTCGGCTAACATCAGTGCGCCGTCTTCGGCCGTGACGACGCGATCAAGATAACGACCGGTTGCAAACACGATAGTCTCGCCGCCTCGCATGATGCGCATCACGATAAACGGAGTCTCTACCGACGCCTGCCGGTCGCCGTTCTCGACGATAAACGAAATGCCGATGATGTGGCGGTAGCGCTGCTCTTCATAGACATTTGCTTCACGCATCGCGACGATCCGGTCGCGCAGCATGCCGCGGGTATCCGCATACACCATGCCGGCCTGCATTCCAACGGCATGATTGTCCGCGGTGGTGATGAGGTACAAGCATTTCTCCTGGAAAAACTCAGGCCATTGTTCAAGCTGCTCGTTGTCGATGCAGCGTGCATAAGCGGCATTGAGTGCGGAAAGCTTTTCTTGCGTGATTGTGCTCATACGCTCATATCTCCATGTAACTGCGGTAGGCGTTCCAGAAACCGCGCACCGAGGCCTCGGTTGTACGGTTTTCCTGGGTCTCGATGCTGTCGCCGCCCATTTTCAGGATCGCCTTTTCTCGACTCGCGCCGGCGATGCCACGCTGCACGAAACCACCGACCGCGCCATCCTCCATCGAGACGAAACCAGCAGAGCCTGTCAGGTTCAATTGTTTGAGGCGCATGCGGCGCAGCTCAGGTGTGTCGTCCTTGAAGCCGAAGTAAGTCCAGTTCAGAACGGTCTTGTCGATGCCGGTCGGCAGTATCTGCCGGATCGCGAGGGTGTTCTGGATCTGCGCCAGCACGAAGCCGGGAAAGACCGACAAGATCTGCAGCGTGACACCATCGCCGAATTCATCGCAGCCTTCCAGCATGGACGGGTCGGTGAGCTTCAGGCTTTCCATGTCCGAACGCAATTTTTCCGCGGCATACTCGCTATCGGTCTGTGGCTTGTGATCGATCTTCGACCAGCTGATATGGTGCGCACCGGTTTCGCTGATCACCACGCCGCCTTTCTGGGACAGACGGTTCAGTTTAAAGGTGGTGAAGAAGACATGCAGCAGGCTGGCATGATAGGAATCCTTTACGTTCTCCATGTACAGCTTCCAGTTGTTCGGGATGGTCTGCTTGAAGCGGCCGAGAACTTCTACCGGTTTATGTATCACGCGTTCGATCCTCTGCATGATCTCGTCGCCGAGATATTCCTCGATCGAAGGCACATCCTCGTCGAAGCTGCCGAATACCAGGCCGGCGACGACAGCGGTGCGCAATTTGCGCGGCGCATGCTCTTCCTTGCAGAAGTCTGGAGGCATGCCGCCCTTGCCATTGACACCCTGTTCGAATGCAACGCCCTTGAGGTTGCCCTGAAGGTCGTAGCGCCACGCATGGTAAACACATGTGAAGTCCTTCTCGTTGCCGCTGTCCTTCAGTGCGATGAGCGCGCCGCGATGCGCACAGCGGTTCTCGAACGCGTAGACGTCGCCCTCCTCGTCTCGCACGACAATCACGGGCACCTCCCCGACGAAGGTGGTGCGGTAATCGCCGTTGTTCGGGATCTCAGCTTCAAGGCAAAGGTAATTCCATGTCGCTCCGCCGAACACGCGCTGCTGTTCCTGACGATACACGCGCTCGTCCTGATACACCCAGTACGGGACTTCCGTCAGACCGGGCTCCCACGTCTCGCTGCTTGCGCGCATGTCATGCAATTTCACTTCCATGTGTTTCATCCTTCCTGATTGTCAGTCATCATTTGTACTATCAGTTCATCGTCACGCCGGCGCTGTCGATCACTTTTTTCCAGCGGGCGCGTTCGTTTGCAAGGAATTCAGTCATTTCACCCGGCGAGTTGCCGACGATTTCCGCACCTTGCTCCAAAAATTTCTGCTGCACGTCCTTCTGTTTCAGGATGTCCCTGATGGCGCCGTTGAGCTTCTGCGTAATTTCAACCGGCGTACCGGGTGGCGCAGCCATCGCAAAAAAAGTCGACGCATTGAATTCTGGAAGCCCCGCCTCCGACAACGTCGGCATATTGGGAAGCAAGGGGCTGCGCTTGGCGCTGGCAACCGCCAGAATTTTCGCCTTGCCGGTCTCGTGCAATTTAGACATCGACGCAATATTGTCGAAGAAGGCGTCGACCTGGCCACCCATCAAGTCGGTCAGGGCCGGCGCAGTGCCCTTGTACGGCACGTAGGTGAACTTGGTGCCCGACTGCGTCGCGAACATCGAAGCCGTCAAATGCGACGTTGTCCCGTTTCCCTGCGTAGCCACGGTGACCATGCCGTCTTCCTTCTTTGCATAAGCGATGAAGTCCTTCGCTGTCTTCACCGGCAACGTGGTCTTGACGGCCAGAACGTTGGGTACGGTGGCCAGCACCGTCACTGGTTCGAAGCGCGCCGGATCGAAAGATAGCGATTTGTAGAGGTACTGGTTAATCGCCAGCGGGGCCGGCGGCGTTGCTAGCAAGGTGTAGCCGTCCGGTGGCGCTTTGGCAACGGCGTCAGCCCCGATGTTGCCGCCCGCACCGGTTCGGTTTTCGACGATGACGGGTTGCTGCCATTTCTCGCTCAGCTTCTGGGCAATGATGCGCGGCAGAATATCCGCCGTACCACCCGCCGGGAAATTCACGATGATCTTGATCGCCGCTTTGGGATAGCCGCCAGTCGGATTGGCGAAGGCGTATACGGTGCCGGTGGCCAAGACGATGCAGGTCACTAGCCTAGATATGGGGTAGGTCATGTCTTCTCCTTGTCTCCACAACCGTTGCGGTCGTGCCTGGTTAATCTCGATAACGAGAAATTTACTCTATTTCGGTAAAGATGATCAATAAATCGAGTATTATGTCCGCATATCGAACAAACTATTCGTATAATTGCTGACTGGATATGGAACCTGATGTAGATAAAGAGTTTGTCGCCGGGTTGGAGAAAGGCCTGATGGTCATCGAGGCGTTTGCCTTGAAAAACGGCCCCCTCACCATCACTGAAGCGGCAAAGATTACTGGCCATTCCCGCTCGTCCGCGCGCCGCTCGCTGATTACCTTGGAGCGCTTGGGATATCTAGAAACGGACGGCAAGCAGTTTCGGCCTGCACCTCGCTTATTACGTCTGGCGCATGCTTATGTCGCCGCGTCCCCTCTGGCTAAATTGGTTCAGCCAACTCTGGAGGCCTTAACCGAACGTACCCAAGAGCCCAGTTCCTTTGCTGTGCTAGACGGTTCCGATGCTGTCTTCGTGGCACGTGCGACCGCAAAGCGCAGCCTGTCGGGCGGGCTCTGGATCGGATCGCGCTTGCCGGCTTACTGCGCAGCGACGGGACGGGTGCTACTCGCTGCATTGCCGGAAGAAGAGGCATTGCAGAGACTGCAGCGGATGGTGCGTCAACGATTGACGCCGAATACGCTGACCGAGATTCCTGCACTGATGGAAGAGCTTGCCCGAGTTCGCGCGCAAGGGTATGCGCTAAACGATGAGGAACTGGAACTTGGCGTCCGCTCCATCGCCGTTCCCATTCGCAATGCCGCAGGACAGACGCTTGCGTCCGTGAGTCTCGCTACGGCGGCAGCGCGGCGAACCACCGATAACATGATCGATACCCTACTGCCCGAACTCGAGAGTATACGGCGGATGCTTGGCTCCCTGATTTAGTACGTATGTTCGCAGCTACCTGTTGAGAGAGATAACGGCCCAGCTGACTGCCTAAGCTGGTGATTCCTTGTCCCACATCACTTCTACATCGTTAGCCCTTTCGGGGGAGGCGCCCATTCCATTTCTAACGGTAATGTCATGGACTCCCTCCACCCCTGAAGCTGGATACACTAAAGGCTGAACAAAGCGTGGCGTTTCCCAACGGATAGAAGGAGGCAGGCATGGCAATCGTAAGAATCGGGCTCGATATTGCAA
>NZ_JACYXF010000111.1 GCF_015352985.1 Noviherbaspirillum malthae
GCCCATGGTGGGGGTTCTTTCGTTGGTTGGTTTTGATCTCGACAATCAAAATTCTCCAACAAAATCTCCACCGCCTTCCTCCCCACCTTCAGAGCTCAGCCCGTACACCACTTTGGACTATAGCTCCCAGGCGCTCGCTGTACCGTATTGAAACGTATTGCGACCCACGGTCGCTGTGATGGATCAGGCCATCCTGCGGCCGCCGGGCGTACAACGCCTGTTCCAGCGCATCAAGCACGAAGTCTGTCTGCATTGAACTGCTGACGCGCCAGCCAACGATCCGACGAGCAAACACGTCGATCACGAAGGCCACGTACACGAAGCCTTGCCAGGTCGACACGTATGTGAAGTCGGACACCCACAGTTTGTTGGGCCGATCTGCCCGGAACTGCCGGTGGACACGATCCAGTGGACAAGGCACCGTCCTGTCACCGACTGTTGTACGAACCGGTTTGCCGCGTACGGCGCCGCGCAAGCCCAGACGGCGCATAAGCCGCTCGACCGTACAGCGAGCCACCGTAATGCCTTCACGTCTGAGCTGACGCCAGACCTTGTCTGCCCCATAGACCCGCAGGTTGGCATGCCATACTCGCTCAATGTGGGGAACCAGCATCTCGTCACGGCAGTCGCGTGCGCTTCGCAATGCCGGATTACGAGTCCGCGCTGCATGACGCCAATAGGCCGACGGGGCAACCTGCAGTAACCGGCAGATCGACTCGACCCCGAATGCCTCCCGGTACTGGTCAATGAAGGCATTCACGACTTGAAGGGGCGGTCGAGCTCCGCCTGGGCGAAAAACGCGCTGGCCAACTTCAGGATCTCATTGGCCTTGCGCAGCTCGCGTACTTCCCGCTCCAACTCCTTGACCCGATCCTGTTCGGTCGTCGTGGTACCCGGACGCTGGCCGTGATCCCGCTCATGCTGACGAACCCAGCGCCGCAGAGTCTCGGCAGTACAGCCGATCTTGCCGGCAATGGACTGGATGGCTGCCCATTGCGATGAATGTTCTTCTTTGCTCTTGAAAACCATCCGCACTGCGCGCTCGATGACTTCCGGGGAATACTTGATTGCTTGCTTCTTCATAGGCTCCATTATCTCAAACGTTGGAGCCTCTTCGATTTCCGGGGCGGTTCAGGATGATTTACTTGATAGATGATGTGCCTTTGTTTTGTCCTCAGTGCGCAGATGAACCGCTCGATACAAAATCCCGTTACGCGTTTTACTCCGGCGCACTTCAGGGGTGTCAGTGCGGCACGGGATTTCAGTACGTCCCCCTCCCCTTAGATTATCCAGATTGTAGATTCAGTTTCTAAACTCCGACGACCTGAGTAGAACTTGTCGTCGGCGTCGACTGTAAACAAGAGCGAAGCGGCGCGATCATTGTTATTGGAGTGCAGATGTTGACGCTGACATTTGGCTAAATTGCCATAATGTCGAAAGATTTTTCTTTTGGCAGCAATGTAGCCTATTGGGGTCTCAGGTTACGCTCCCAGCACAGAAATCTAAATGCGGCTGCTACTTGTTTGATTCCAACCATTGGTGTTTAGCTGACTAAGTCCGGGGGTACCCCCAAGCAGACCTGACGTGACCGGTCGATTCCAGTCCAGGTTGAGAGAGAATTCAACCTAGGAAAGGAACCAAAAGATGCCTCGCAAGAGTTTTACCCCCGAACAAATCATCGCCAAGCTGCGCCTGATTGAAGTCGCTACGAGCAGCGGCAAGACCACTCCACTGGCCTGCAAGGACGCTGGCATTTCCGAACAGAGTTATTACCGCTGGCGTAAGCAATATGGTGGCTTACAACACGACCAGGCCAAACGATTCAAGGAGCTCGAACGCGAGAACGCCCGCCTGAAGAAATTGGTAGCCGACTTGTCACTGGAAAAAGCCATGCTCAAGGAAGTCGCTTCGGGAAACTGGTGAGCCCCGAGCGACGCCGTCGTGCCGTGTGCATGCTGCAGCAACGCTTTGTCGTCTCAGAGCGCCATGCCTGCCGTGTAGTGAGGCAGCCGCGTGCAGTACAGCGCTATGTGCCCACAGTGCGCGCTGATGAGGATGAACTCACCCAGGCCATTGTTGCTCTGGCGGCCGAGTACGGCCGTTACGGTTACCGACGCATTACCGCCTTACTGCAATCGGGCGGCTGGCAGGTCGGACGTGACCGCGTACAGCGCATCTGGCGTCGCGAGGGGCTCAAAGTACCGAAGAAGCAGCGACCGAGGGGGCGGTTGTGGTTCAACGATGGCTCTTGCGTTCGTCTGCGCCCACAACACCGCCATCATGTCTGGAGCTATGACTTCGTGCATCACACCACTGAAGATGGCTGCAGCTTGCGGCTGATGACTCTCGTCGACGAGTTCTCGCGCCAGTGTCTGGCCATTCAGGTCGGACGTCGTCTCAACGGCATGGATGTCATCGAAACGCTGGCCGACGCCATGCTGGAACATGGCATTCCGATGCATATACGGTCGGACAATGGCCCAGAAATGACATCAAGAATGGTACGCGACTGGCTAGAAAAAGTAGGGGCAAAGACGCTGTTCAATGAACCAGGCAGTCCCTGGGAGAATGGCTATTGCGAGTCGTTCAATGGCAAGCTGCGGGATGAACTACTCAACGGCGAGCTGTTTTACAGCCTCAAGGAAGCCCAGGTCGTGATTGAACAATGGCGTCGCCACTACAACACGCAGCGTCCACACTCGTCACTGGGATATCGGCCGCCCGCACCTGCTGCTTACTCATTGGAGCCCGTCATGTCTGCTCAACCTGAAAACATGCAGTAGACTCTAACTCTCTCACAAAAGCTGGACTGGAATATCGGTCACGTCATACTCGTGACCAGGCTAGGTGGGAAGTTACCGAATACATCGATCTGTTCTACAATCGGCAACGCAAGCAGGAGCGTTTGGGCTATCTATCACCGGTAGCATTCACGCAGCAGTTCTATCTCCGTGAATTAGCCCCCTAAAGTACCGGACACAGTCTCTCACTTACAATAACGGGTAGGCATATGACTGTGTTTATGACTAATACTAAGCAAGAAGTGATGGAAGTGTTGACTGGGCCTGAGCGCCGCAGACGCTGGTCGGTCGAAGAGAAACTGGCCATGGTCAGAGAAAGCCTCGAGCCAGGCAAAACGGTATCGATGGTGGCGCGCCAGCATGGCGTCAATCCCAACCAGCTGTTTCACTGGCGTAAGCTGTACCAGGATGGCAGCTTGTCTGCAGTCAGCGCTGGCGAGGAAGTCGTACCGGCGTCAGAGCTCAGTGAAGCGCTCAAGCAAATCAAGGAACTGCAGCGCATGTTGGGCAAGAAAACGATGGAGAACGAGATTCTCCGCGAGGCGGTGGAGGTGATGAAGTCGCGAAAATGGATAGCGCGCTCGCCCTCATTGCCAGGGGACGACCTGTGAAGCAGGTATGCGAAGTCCTCGGCGTAGCGCGCTCGAATGTGGCAGCAAAACGGGCCAGACAAGCTGACTGGCAGGATGGCCGTCAGGCTCGCAGGATGGACGATGGTGGCCTGGTGGAAGAAATACGGCAGACGATTGCCGACTTGCCCAGCTATGGCTATCGACGGGTCTGGGGCCTCTTGCGACGTGAACGAGAGCGTCAGAATGCGGCTCCAGTCAATGCCAAACGGGTCTATCGTGTCATGCGCGTCCATGGCTTGCTCCTGCAGCGGCGGACCATGCCGGCCCGACCTGAACGCCGGCATGATGGCAAGGTCGCTGTCCCCAAGAGCAACCAGCGGTGGTGTTCTGATGGCTTTGAGTTCCGGTGCGAGAATGGCGAACCGCTGCGGGTAACGTTTGCATTGGACTGCTGCGACCGTGAAGCCATGAGTTGGGTAGCAACGACCGGCGGCCATAGCGGCGACGTAGTGCGCGATGTGATGCTGGCTGCGGTGGAAAACCGCTTCGGCGATGCGCTCGAGCCACCGTCGGAAATCGAATGGCTCAGCGATAACGGTTCGGGCTACATTGCAGAGAAAACTCGGGAGTTTGCGCTACAGATAGGCTTGAAGCCGGTGACGACACCGGTCAGTAGCCCACAGAGCAATGGCATGGCTGAGAGCTTCGTCAAGACCATGAAGCGTGACTATATTGCCTTCATGCCGAAGCCGGATGCGGCAACGGCGGTACGCAATCTAGCCATTGCGTTTGAACATTACAATGAGCGGCATCCTCATAGTGCACTGAACTATCGTTCACCACGAGAATTCCGCCGCAATACTCATTCATCAACCATAGTGTGAAGCGGTGTCCGGTAGTACGGGGTCAAATCCACTCCGACATAGGAGTGCTGCTTAACCCGTTGGCATGCACTGTTTCCGACCGACCTCAGAATACCCTGTGGTGGTCATCCCGGTATCGACCAGCATTTCATGATGCTCAAGCGGAACCTGATCTACACGGGCATTACACGTGGTAAGCGCCTTGTGGTCTTGGTCGGGCAAAAGCGTGCCTTGGCCATGGTGGTCAAAGGCAGACAGACGCAGCGAACGTGGTCGAAACTGGCGGAATGGCTGAGCGCAGAACGATCCTGAAGCGTCTGATCGGGTTTGCAATAACGGCTATCATGACAGCTCCAATCTGACGCATGCTTGCCGCCTTATCGAGAGTCCGACTGCATCGGCTATCCAGCAGGCCGCATCGACTTTGCTGTAAAGCAGAAAACCAATACCTATTCAATGATTCCTTATAAATGGCAATTCTCCCCGCGTTTTAGGCGTCACGCTTTTGGCTGGAAGTCGCAGCCCGCCATCCTGCGCATCAAGGAAGCGGTCTCCGAGATCAGACAAGTTGCCAGGAAAGAGGCTGTACTAGCGGCTGAAGGGGCAGTGCTGTTCATCGAAAAACTGTCACCGGCAATCGAGCACGTCGACAGCTCATCTGGTGCCATTGGCACGGCTGTCAATCGTGCGATTGAATCCCTAGTGTCCATTATCGCTAATGCGCAAGTAGAGCATGAGACGCGCCAGAAATGGCTTGAACGGCTGTGGCATGCCGTCGAGGATGACGAGATCCCGTATCTGGAATTACTTGGCGACTGTTGGGGAGAGCTATGCGCCACACCGGATATTGCTTCCCGTTGGGCCGATGAATTCATTCCCATGGTTGAGCGCGGGTGGGATCCTCAAGCCACTGAATTCCGGTACTTCAAGGGAACGAGCGCTTGCCTAAGCGCGCTGTATGCGGCAGGTCGGCATCAGCAACTGCTGGCATTGCTGGACAAAGCGCGTTTTCAATGGTGGCCAAACAGGCGATGGGGCGTGAAGTCCCTGGTCGCCATGGGCAAACATGCCGAGGCCATTCGTTATGCGGAAGAGTCCAACGGATTGAATGCACCTGTGCAGGACATTGCCCTCACATGTGAGGCCATCCTGCTGGTATCCGGTTTTGCAGAGGAAGCGTACAGACGATATGCGTTGGATGCGAATCAAGGTACGACTCACCTGGCGACGTTTCGGGCTATTGCAAAAAAATATCCAGGCATGCCAGCTGACACGGTTCTACGGGACCTGGTCGCACGTCATCCGGGTCAGCAAGGCAAGTGGTTTGCGGCAGCGAAGGACGCAGGCTTGTTCGATCTGGCAATCGAACTGGTCAGCCAAAGTCCTGCCGACCCGCGCACTCTGGCGCGTGCCGCTCGGGATTACGCGACTGAGCAGTCTGACTTTGCAATGGCAGCTGGCATGGCGGCGCTGCGCCATATTGCGCAAGGGCATGGCTATGAGATTACCGGAACAGATGTCCTCGACGCATACTCAGCGCTTATGAAGGCTTCTGCGGCAGCTGGAAGGCAAGATGCAAGTACGCATCAAGAAATCCGGGAGTTTTTATCCGATTACCCAACAAACAATCTTGTCTACAAGATTCTCTCTCCTTATTTGCATTCCTAATCGGCTAAACGGTATCACAGGAACCATGGGGGACAGATAGCTTATGCCGTCACAGGACTTGCATTTATACTTCTATGCGGTACATTCACCGTTTCTATCGTAGTGGTGTGTCGCCATGGCTTCGTCTTCTTCGGGCAATCTTCGTATCATTGAGCGAAAGGCAACGTCTTTGCTGTCCAATGCCCAGAAAACCTTTAACAGGCTCAGCAAAAAGATTGCCAAACAGCGTGAGCAACTAGGCGCCTGGAACAAGACCATCCCGCTCTATCAGGAAAAGTACGTACGCGAATTTGATCCGCTCCTGCAAAGCTTTGACGAGTACCGCGTCCAGCTCGTACACATCTTCGATCGGCTCTATAGCGACAAGATCTTCAGCAAGACCGACAGAAGCAAGCTGCAACACCTCATTTGTGCAATGGTTGTCGATCTGCTCGATTCCGGCGATCATGTGGAATTGAAGGAGATCTACAACCGGCACAGTGGCTCGGATTACGACGCGGAAGAAGAGCAAGACAATCAAGAGATCAAGTCCATGATGGAAAGCATGTTGGGCGTCGAACTGGGAGACGACATTGACATGCGCACTCCCGATGACTTCATTGAGCAGGTCAGCAGGCAGCTGCACGAAAAACTGCATCAAGATGCGCAGGATCAGGAACATCAAGCCCCTTCACATAGCAGCCGAAAGAAATCGGCCAAAGCCATGGCGAAGGAAGCGCGGTTGCAAGCCGAAGCGCAACAGGTCAGCCAGTCCATACGGGAAGTGTTTCGAAAACTGGCCAGCACCCTGCATCCGGACAAAGAGCACGACCCAAAGGAACGAGCACGTAAGACCGAGCTGATGCAAAGGGTAAATAGCGCATACAGCAACAATGATTTGCTTGCACTATTGGAACTGCAACTGGAAATCGAGCAGATCGACCAGGCTGCAATCAACGCCATCTCGGAAGACCGATTGAAGCACTACAACAAAGTGCTTAAGGAGCAATCTGCAGAACTGCAGCAGGAACTCGAGATGGTGGAAATGTCCTTTCGGGCGCACTTCGATTTTCCGCCGTATGGAGCGTTGTCGCCAACCATGGCGTTCACCATGCTCGAAAGAGATATCGCGACGATTCGGCAAGATATTGCGGGCTTGAAGGAAGACGTGGAATTGCTTCAGGACGCGAAGAATCTGAAGAAATGGCTCAAAGCTTACAAGATCGTTCGAAGGCCAGCGTTTGAACTGGATCCATTTTTTGAGATGCCGTAAGTGCCCAAATGTGAACGACAGTATTCAGATTGTGCATCCTTGGCATCGGCAGTTTCCGGCTGCTTTGAGACAGTTCGGCCACACTGCTGTCCTGTGCGTGTTCCAGTAGATGCAGGTAGGCGTCCGCCGCCTTCAATCTGGCATGCGTGGCGCATATCCCGCCGATCCGGTATGTCGACACCAATATGTCACTTCGCGCCAGCAGGTCCAGCGCCTTCGCATGCTGCCTTTCATGCACGAGGCAAACGCTCCAGGCGGCTAGCACGTATACTAAGAGCCAGTAGTCGGGTATGCCTTCCAGGATGACACACGCCTGCTCGAAGGCCAGTGCCCCGGCGCCGAAATCTCTGCAGTAAAGGTGGCAACTGCCAGTGAAATTCATTGCCCATGCCTTTTCGTGGTCATCCTGCGCCTCCATGGCAGCCTGCGCATCTTCCGCTAATCGCTGCATCCAGGCCGGATCCCCTTTCGACAGCAGCACGGACCTGCGCGTCCACATCGCCGTCGCCCGGTACCGCAGATGGCCGGCGGCATGGAAGTGCTCCATCGACTTGGTATAACTTTCTGCCGCCCCTGACCAATTGCCAAAACAGTATTCGCGCATGCCCTTGGCCAGGTAGGTCATGCCCGATGCCATGTCGTCGTTCAAATCGGCTGCCAGGCGGACCGCCTTCTTGTGCAACGAAGCGGCCATGCGGTAGTATCCGACCGAGTCATAGGCGGCGGCAAGTGCCGCGGTCGCAATCACGTATTCCCGGCGCAGAGGTTGCGATTCGGTGAATTCCAGCAGCGTTAGCACGCCCAGCAAAAAGCGCGCAGGCGTGCGGTAAAAATCGATGGTCCCGATGACCTCGAGCGCCCGGCAAACGAGAGAATGGACGTCGGTGTCGACAGTTGGTTCCGCAACAGCTAAGCGCTTTGCCGCAATGCGCAAGATGCGTCGCTTTCCGCGGGCCACATACTTCAATGCAATGGCCTTATTGATGTCGCTTTCTTTTACCGGAAAGGTAATGCCCAACGTCGGCAGAGCCGCTAGCACGTGTTTCAGGCCGGCTTCATGTCGCCCCAGGCGGAACAATGCCTCGCCAATGCGGATGTCGAGCTCCGCGCGCTCGAGCGGTACCAGCGAATTCGCAGAGGCGGCAGCGACGGCCAGGGCTTTCTGGTAATGATCCAGTGCTTCGGCATCGGCTGCAATGCGCGCGGCCTGGTCTCCGGCCTTGAATAGATATTGCTGCGCTTTTTCCCACTCCTGCGCCTCGGCGTAATGATGCGCCAGCACCGAATAAAACTCTTCGAGCCGGTCGGCAAACAGACATTCGATGCACTCCCCGACTTGCCGATGCAGACGCTGGCGCTGGTCCGTCAGCAGGCTGCCATAGGTGGCTTGCTGAATCAGCGGGTGCCGGAACATCAATTCTAGTTCGGGCGTACTGTGCCTGGCTTGCACCAGTGCGGCCGCTTTCAGTTTGCCAATGTCGACATCCAACTCGTCCTGCTCATGAGCAATGGCCGCGAGTACCCGATACAGGAAGATGCGCCCGACGACTGACGCTGCCTTGAGCAGCTGCTTGGCGGTATCTTCGAGCCGGTCCACCCGCGCCAGGATCACCCCCTCTACCGTGTCGGGCAACGGCAGCGCAAGAAGCTGGCCGGTGCCATGCCAAGCGCCCGTTTGGGAATCTCGCACAATCGCATGGGTGGACATCAGCATGCGCACCAGCTCTCCTAAGTAGAACGGATTGCCCGCTACGCGTTGCAACAGTTTTTCTTCCAGATCCGGCGGCAAATGTCCGCCATCGAGTAATCGGTCCATGAGCTCGCGGGACGCGGCAGGTGGCAACGGCATCAAGTCAATCGACCGATGCCGGTGTACCAGCTGCGCTTCCGATGCGAGCGCTTGTCTAACCGCCATTGCCGCGCCTTGGCTCTCTGGCCGGTTGGCAAGCAGAAACAGGATCGGCACCTTGGCCGTTAATCCCAGCAAATGCTTCAGCAGGTCGGCCGACGACTCATCCGCCCAATGCCAGTCCTCCAATACCAACACCAATGGCTGACGCCGCGCCAACTGCTCGAACAAGCGCCGGCTGGTGCGAAAGATCTGGTGGCCCATCGCGGTCCCGTCGAGCGCCCTGATGCGCTAAGCTTGGGCTCCGCTCACTGGCAACGACAGCAACGTAGCGACAAAGGGAAACACATCAGCGGTGTCAGCACCGAACAGACATTGCAGGCCGCTTTGCAACCGTTGCAGGCTTTGCGCCTCATTGATGTTATCGTTCAGCTCGAAGCAGTCGCGCAGCAACTGCCTGATCGGCCAGTAACTGAGCTTCTTGCCGAATGACACGCTGCTGCCTTCGGCCCATCTTACCGGCAGGCGGTGTGCTAGGTCGCGTGCAGCCTCCACCAGTCGGCTCTTGCCTAAGCCTGCCTCGCCGCTTATCGTCAAGATGCTTCCTCGCCCAGCTGCCAGTTGCTGCAGTGCCTGTTTGATGAAGTTTACTTCAACGTCCCGCCCGACCAGCACATCAGTGGCTTCGGCCATCGGCATGTCTCGGAGCCTGGCTCCTGGGCGCATTGCTTTGCCTACTTGATATAGCGCAATAGGTTTACTCTTGCCCTTGAGCAAACGCGTCCCCACGAATTGCAATTCGACATGCCGCGCCACGTGGCGCCGCACTTCTTCGGCGATCAGTATGGTGCCGGGCACGGCTACTCCCTGCAGACGGGCCGCCACATTGGTGGTGTCGCCGATGGCGGTATAGTCCATGCGCAGGTTGTCGCCAATTTTGCCCACCACCACGGTGCCAGTGTTGATTCCCATCCGGATCTGCAACCCGGCCGGTTCCCCCACGAACCCGGCACTGTGTGCAGTGATCTCATCGCGAATGGCAATTGCCGCCAGCACAGCTCTTCTGGCATGGTCTTCGAGGGTAAGGGGCGCACCGAACAGGGCCATCAAGCCGTCGCCGAGGAACTGGTTGACCGTGCCGTCATAGCGATGCACCTGGGCCAGCACGAGCTCAAAGAAAGTATTGAGCACCGCATGCATGCGCTCGGCGCCGAGGCGTTCGGCCAGCGGCGTAGAGTTGGCGATATCGCAAAACAGCACCGTGACTTGCTTGCGTTCGCCCTCGACAGCACTGCGTGCGGTCAGGATGCGCTCGACCAAGTGTGGCGGCGTGTAATTGCCCGGGTCGGTCAGGCGCGACAGACCCGGCGGTGCCGCGGCATCAAGCCGGACGCCGCACGCGCTGCAAAACGCTTGCTCCGCGCTGCATTCGTGGCTGCAATTGTGACATTGCATATTATTCTCGAGGCAACCCAAAAACGGGAGACCGCGCCATGAAGAACGTGGTCGATGTCTGAAATTCCAGTCGCTCGCAGCATGCGCGCAGGGTCGACTGCCTCGCCATCGTTGAGGTTATACCTGCTGCCGCGGCCGAAGCCAGCTTGGTCATCCAGGTTCTATCGTGCTGCGTCCTTAGCGACTTGTCCAGTACCCGCAGGGGTTTTTGGTCACTGGCCGCAGGCAGGCACACGTGGGCGGCACAATCTCGATGTGTAGTGCACAAGAAGTAACGCGTCCTGTCGGGCCGTTGGACGCCCCGACCCCAAGAATCATCCCTCGAATTCCTGATGATCCGTTTTTTTATCGCGACGGCCTAGATAAATTAGATCTGACTGACGACGAGCGCAAGAGCGCCTAGCACTGCGGACAAAATCGCGAGCCAATCGGCCAACCGAGCGCGCGCCTTTTCCATATCCGATTGGTGGAGGCTAAGGTGAGCGAGTACAGCGATAAAGTGTCAGATGCGCTGGTGGCCGCCGCCGATGTGTCGCCTGTTGATGCCCGCCGTGCGAAATGGTACTTGCTGACCTGCGCGAGCATGTGGCGCAAGCGGTGGCATCACGTCTTTCCGATCTTGCTCTTGGCTATCTTCAAGGCAAACTGATCGGTTTCGCGCTGTCGGATGAAATTACCAAAGACGAGTTCCACGTCTTCCACGACGATCCGGAGCGCGTCGGCCTGTCGTCACAGATGCCGGGATGGGATCGCAACCAGTAACAAAAAGGGATGCTCTGAGATATGACGAAGCGTAACGTTTCCGACGCGATGATTGCGGCGTTAGCTGATGTGTCGCCTGACGCTGATTTATACGAATGACGCGACGCTCTAGGCGATGCCTGATTCAGCGTGTTATGGACGCCAGAGTTTGCATGTTGTGCTGGTGCCGTATCAGATGGCGATTGCGGCTGAGTACGTAGAAGGGAAAATTTCGCTTGTGGAATTCCGCGCGTCGATTGCGTCAGGGCCGACGTTCATGCAGTCGGATGGACCGCTCCCGTTGCCTCCAATCATTTGCCGTCGGGGGACCATATCATTGACTGACGATAATCACTGACAGTGCTCCGAGCATGCATGCAGATTGATTTACTTGGATGCAATACAGCGAATTGACGCCGCGCTGTTGGCTGCGGCCATCCCCTGCAACAGCCGCCGGTAATGGCCGTAAAGCAAGTTGAAATGAATTTACGTTGGATGAATGCGTATGCCGCCCTGCACTATCCCTAATGTAGATCTCTACTTATTTACGCCGTAACACCGTAGAAATTTACACCCTAGATAGGGGAGAAAATCCTCAAAAAGCCTTGGTCTCAACTTGCCTTCGATAATTGAGATTACCGCTGCCTTTTGTTCGGCGTCAGAATCCATCGAGATGGTGCCATTGCAAGTGGATTCCATGCTTTATATTCCGACAAGTCAGCTTGAAAAAACATGGCACTGGTCATGAGCGGAATTCGCCCATGACGAACCATCGCTACCATCCTGCTATCGTCTCCAATAACTCCAGCCATGAAACACGTCGATATTGATGTGCAACTCCAACTTCTTAGGCGCATGGACCACCCTTGGTTGGCGAAAGTACTGATCGCCGTGCTACTTCTTTCCGTGTTCGCGTTGTCTTATAAAGCGATGACTGAAGGCAAATATGGCCTGCTTTTTGTACCTGTCATTCTCATGTTGTTTATATGGGCGCTCGCGGAAAGTCTGCCACATATTCACCGAGCGGTTTTGGGAATTGATTCAAACGACCGGCAACGTGGCCACGCTAAAATATGGATGGCCCATTCTACGGACGACGTGTCTTACTATGTTGACGTCACAATTGCCGGACAGGAAATATGGTCATTCCAGTTTCGCCCCGTTGGGTGGATACCGGTACCAGGCATCATTGAAGTTGAGTGCTGCTTCATACACGGAACGCCATGGCCGGTACTTATCCTCACTTCACATGGCGTTCTACATCCTTGCGCCAAGCCATTGCCGATGGAGGGTGATGAAGCCGCTTTGCGCACCAAATGATGGGTACCTCTTAATTACCAGCGTGACTCGGCAATTGTGCTCGAGAATTTTCCAGACAGCCATTGATACCTCGCAGATTGGCCTGCTACTGAAGTTGTCTCCTCCAACTCCGCTTAGACCGCTGGCCCATCACGATTTTTCTCGTCATCGGCCTTTTTCCATTCTAGAAGGCTGGATCTGATCTGGACGGGTTTGCCAAGTCGCCCGACGAGCCTTTGCAGCAGCGAACTGACCTCTCGCCAGTAACTTCTCATTTTTGAGACGACAGCAATAGTCGCGTTAAAACAGAAACAAAGAGGAAGGCGGATTCAAGTCTGAAGTGCAACGGCTTATTAATGGGATTGTAGCTGGCTCATAAAGACCTGATGTGGTGTTTTGAATCCGAGACACTTCCTTGGACGGTGGTTCAGGCTATACGTTGCCAGGGCAATGTCACTGGCCGTAATACTGTCAAAGGCCATTTTCTTTGGAAAAAACTGGCGAATCAACTCGTTCATGTTTTCATTGGCACCACGCTCCCATGAACAATACGGGTGTGCAAAGAAGAACTGCGCGTCCAAGTCCTTCGCAATACGGGCATGATGAGAGAACTCTTTCCCGTTGTCGGAAGTCACGGTATGGACGCAGTCAGCAAACGGCGTCAGCAGGGAAATCATGGTGTCTGACACCGCCTGTGCGGTTTTGCGTTCAACCTTGCCAATCAAGCTATAGCGGGACTTGCGCTCGTTGAGCGTGACCAGCGCTTGCTGTTGTCCGGCACCGATGACCAGGTCGACTTCCCAGTCGCCAAAGCGGCCAAGCCGATCAACAATGTCCGGACGCTGCTCAATCGAAACCTGATCCACCACGGCGCCGCGCCGTTCGCGCTGGCCATACCGCTTCTTCCGTTGTTTCTGGCAGCGCAAGCTCTTGTGCAAGGTGCCGCCGGCACGCTTGTCCCTATAGATGTGCTGATAGATGCGTTCATGACTGACGCTGGGCATGCCATTGACCTTCAGATAGCCGCAGATCTGCTCCGGGCTCCATAGCTGCTCCAGCTTGATGTCGACAAAGGCCCAGGTGTGCTCGCTGATGCGCTTGACCGTGCCTCGATTTCACGTACAGCAGGAAATTTGATAATTTCTTGTTTGTACGGAGGATGCGATGGAAGAGAAGTCAGTACCGAAACGACAGTACACAGAAGAGTTCAAGACCGAAGCGGCACG
>NZ_JACYXF010000112.1 GCF_015352985.1 Noviherbaspirillum malthae
CGTAAGAATCGCCAAACTGCTTGCGAGTTGTTCGCTTCCTGCACTTACTCACTGTTTATTGCTGCCGCTCAGCGATGTTCTGTGTTGCTCTTGACTTCCGCAAGCTTCGAGCGGGGTGAACGGTAACAAAATAGGAGCGCTGACTTAGACAATACAGGCAACCTTAGAAACAGGCTATTTCAATCTGAAGTAAGCCGCATTGTTGGCGGCCCATATCAGCAAGTCTCTCTATGGCGAGGCTGGAGTGTAGACCACGATAGACGGTGCAAAATTGCCCTTGCATCGTCAGGATGTGTATGGAGGAGCCGCTTCTCGTCCCATGAGGCTGACTTCCGCACGACGTTGAAGATGTCAGCTCCGTTGAGTCGGATCAAGGATCAAACGATTCTTTGAATCCAAAAGAATCTTTGATCCGAAGCAGGGTCTACCGGGAATTGCAGGTGTTATAACAAAGCAGTCAACCAAGCTGATTGCGTATCTGGTGGAGGCATTGCGTGAAGCCACAGGTATTCGGACTTTTGCTTTATTCATTAGCTGCACTTTCATCAAGTGCCAGCATCGCTCAAGCAGTTACCACCCAACCCACAGCCTTGCCCCCGGACACAATGAAAGAACGTGTTCGCGGCTGCGTTTCATGTCACGGCGAGAACGGTCGCGGAACGAATAATGTTTATTTTCCGCGTCTTGCCGGAAAACCGGCCGGCTATTTGTACAACCAGCTTGTTGCCTTTCGCGAGGGACGGCGCAAATACGCGCCGATGAATTATCTTCTTGCGTATCTGCCAGACGATTATCTAATGAAAATGGCTCAGTACTACGCTGATGCCCGTGAGCCATACGAAAACCCAGGACCTCCCGCAGTGTCCCAGTCGGTTCTTGTACGGGGCCAGGCGCTCGTCACCAAGGGCGATCCAGGAAAGAACATTCCCGCCTGTGCCACCTGTCACGGTGCAAACCTGAGCGGCCGGGAGCCGGGCATTCCCGGGCTAATCGGCTTGCGGCCTGACTACATCAGCGCTCAGCTTGGCGCATGGCGCTATGGTACACGCACGGCGATTGCCCCCGACTGCATGCAGCTGATTGCTGCCAGGATGACCGAAGAAGACGTCGCAGCAGCCTCCGCATGGCTTGCCGCAATGCCGATTCCTGCAAACACGGAGCCTGCTAAGCAGTCCTCGGAACGGTTGCCTCTTGCATGCGGGAGCCAAAAGCCATGATGAGGAGAAGTAAGGTGCTATTGTCAGTTATTCGTATTGGGACTAGAAGTGTAGCTGCGACTATGGCGGCATGCGCTGTTCTTCTCTTGCCGAGTGCTGTACAGGCACAAACCACAAAACCCGGACGCGGTGCATCACCCGCACAAATCGAGAAGGGCAAGTACCTGGCCGCAGCCGGTGACTGTATCGCATGCCATACGGTGCCCGGACAAAAAATCTTCTCCGGCAATAGGCCCATGCCGACGCCATTTGGGACTTTGTACGCACCCAATATTACGCCCGATCCTAAAACCGGCATCGGTAGTTGGACTGCCGATGATTTTTACAAGATGATGCACACGGGTCGTTCCCGCGACGGTTCGCTGCTGTATCCGGCGATGCCCTTCGCGTCATACACCAAGGTCACGCGTGAAGATACGGACGCCATCTTTGCCTACCTGATGTCGGTTCCACCGGTCGTGCAGCAAAACCGCCCGCATGAACTGCGCTTCCCTTATAACAATCGCAGCTTGTTGATCGGCTGGCGGACATTGTATTTCCAAGAGGGAGAGTACCAGCCGAACAAGACAAAATCTGCTGAATGGAATCGCGGTGCCTACCTGGTGCAGGGGCTTGGGCATTGCGCAATGTGTCATACCCCCATCAATGCGCTCGGCGGTTCCTCGGAAGCCAAAGCCTTTCAGGGGGGGCTCATTCCGATGCAGCACTGGTACGCGCCTTCCCTGACCTCGAACAAGGAAGCCGGTTTGGGAGAATGGGACATCAAGGACATCGTGGACTTGCTGCAGACTGGCGTCTCGCGTCGTGGCACTGTCTATGGTCCGATGGCGGAAGTTACCTACAACAGCCTTCAACATCTGACGGACGACGATATCAGGGCAATGGCGGTGTACTTGAAAGACATTCCTGACAAGGAGACTTCCGAGCGAGGTCCGAGTCCACTCATCAACAATCCTGAAGCGACGCAGCTCTCCATCGATGGCCGGCGTGTCTATGAAGCGAAATGCGCTACCTGCCACGGCACGGATGGCAGGGGCATGCCGCCTCATTATCCGCCACTGGCCAATAACCAGTCCATCGAGATGACTTCTGCGGTCAATCCGATCCGGATGGTGCTGAATGGCGGATATCCGCCTGGCACAAAGAAGAATCCTATGCCTTACGGCATGCCACCTTTTGCACAAGAGCTTTCCGATGTCGAGGTGGCAGCCGTTGTCACCTATATCCGAACAGCCTGGGCCAACCGGGGCACCCCTGTCAGCCCACGTGAAGCCAATGAACTGCGTTCCGCAACCCTGGAGTGACCGTCTACATGATTTACGAGCCGCCCGAAACACGTATTGGAATACCCGAGACCAACCAGGAGGCTGTCGATGAAATCGTCAGCCAAGGGCCGGGAGGAGCACTAGCCGTTGCAGGGACGGCAGTCCTGATCGTCCTTGCCATCTGGTTTGCCTTCTATTTCTTTGTTTTCATCCCGAGAACCTGAGCTGCTATGCCGAACCCAAACGAAGCGATGCATCACCGCAGTGAACAGGTCGCCGCCAGGGCGGAAACGCGCTGGGCCATTTTTGTGATTGGGATCATTGCGCTATTGCTTGGCATGATCGCGTACACGAGTCTGCATTTCGTCATGATGCCGACCAAGAACGTCGAAACGATCAACCCTTCGACGCTTCACCTGGCAGGAGAATTCACCGAAGACAATCTGGGTTCGGCCGTCGAACCGGATGGCTCGGTCACCGTCCGAATAGTCGGTCAACAGTATTCTTTTACGCCGCAATGCATTCTTGTACCGGACCAGACCCCGGTAAAGTTTCGTGTCACCAGCGCCGATGTTATCCATGGATTCATCATCGCCGAGACCAATGTCAACGTCATGCTGGAACCGGGTTACATCTCGACATTCGATACCAGATTCAGAAAGCCTGGCATGCATGTCATGCCTTGCCATGAATTTTGCGGGGTAGGGCACGCCGGTATGTGGGCAAGGGTAAAGGTCATCGACAAAGAGACTTTCTTCAAGCAGGCAGCCAACGAGCGGAGGCAGAACTGTGTTCAATAGCAAGCGACTTGTTCTGGCGCACTTCTGGGTAGCGTTCATCGCATTCTTTATCGCCCTGCTACTGGGCGAATGGCAGATGTATGTCCGCAGTCCTCTGCATCCGGGCCTTAGTAATCCCGAGTTGTATTACCGGTCCGTCACCGCTCATGGATCGGCAATGGCCTACGTTTTTCCAACACTGGTAGCCATGGGCTTCGGCTACGCGATCGTCGAGCTTTCATTGAAGCGGCCGCTAGTAGGGATGAAGTGGGCATGGATTGGATTTTACCTGCTGGTGATCGGCACCATTGTAGCCATGGTGCCAGTGGCAATGGGATTGGCTTCGGTGCTGTACACCTTCTATCCCCCGATGATCGCCAACGCTTTCTTTTACATCGGCATTGTCTTGGTGGTTGTCGGTTCCTGGATCTGGGTCGCGCTTATGTCGATCAATCTGCGACTGTGGAAGAAAGACAATCCCGGCGTTCCCATCCCTCTAGCGATGTTTGCCAATGTCGCCGGTGCGTATCTATGGGCCTGGACATCAGTGGGCGCCTCACTGGAAATTTTGTTCCAGATACTTCCGGTTGCATTGGGCTTCAAGTCGACCATTGATGCAGGTTTGGCGCGCGTCCTGTTTTCATGGACGTTGCATGCCATTGTGTATTTCTGGCTGTTCCCTGCCTACATTGCGTTTTATACGATCATTCCACGAGCAATCGGAGGCAGGCTCTATAGCGACACGATGGGCCGGGTCGCCTTTGTGCTCTTCCTCGTGTTCTCCATGCCCATTGGCATCCATCATGTCTTCCAGGACCCGCAGGTAGGTGAGGGCTTCAAATTCCTCCACGCCATCTTTACCGGCATGGTATCAGTGCCGACGCTGCTCACCGTGTTCACGATTACCGCATCCGTAGAGATTGCAGCCCGTCTGCGTGGCGGCAAGGGAGTTCTCGGCTGGGTCAAGGCGCTGCCTTGGAAAAACCCGATGATGCTCGCAATTGCCTTCTCCTTCATTCTCCTGGGCTTCGGCGGTGCCGGGGGCATCATCAATATGAGCTATCAACTGGATTTCACTGTACACAATACCCAGTGGATCACCGGGCATTTCCACCTGATCTTCGGGGGCGCCATCGTCATCATGTACTTTGTCATCGCTTACGACCTCTGGCCACATCTAACCGGAAAGGCGCTGGAGAGCATTGGTCTCATGCGGATCCAACTGTGGCTCTGGTTCGTTGGGATGATTGTCGTAACCTTCCCCTGGCATTACGTGGGCATTCTCAGTATCCCACGTCGCATGGCCTATTTTGATTACAGCGACCCGGCCATTGCCCCTCAGGCTGTTTCGGTCATCATCACCTTCCTCGGCGGTCTGTTGCTCGTAGTATCGGCAGTCCTGTTTATCGTGATCCTCCTGCGCGGACACCGCGCATCACGCATTGAATTGCCAGAATTTCGCTTTAGCATGCCAGTACATCAACCGAAGACTGTTCCCATCGCGCTAAATAGCTTTGCGCTGTGGCTGACATTGATGATTGCATTGACGGTGGTGAATTACGGCTATCCAATTGCCAAGTTGGTCGGCATGAAAGAGACGTCAGTTCCGGCGATACCGGTAGGAGTCAAGCGATGAGCACGGAGCGCCTCTTCTCTCTCAAGAATCCCTGGTTCGTCTATTCAGTGGTGGGTGTCGCCGCTATTGCTCTTATTGCTGGATTGATTGGTTTTGTTTGGGTGCCTTATCGGCAGGGGAATCAGACGATAGCAGGGCTCTGGGACGCTATATGCCGTGCCGCAGGCGTGCCGGTTGCCACGCAAGGCGAGAATGATAGAGGAGGGAAGGTTGTACGTGCCAGTGAAGTCATTGTGACGCCACAAATGCTCTCTTCCGATAGCTTGTCGATCGGCCGTGGTGCAACGTTGGCGATGCGCTGCACGATGTGTCATGGCGCGCGCGGCATGAGCGGCGCCGATACGCCGAATCTGGCAGGGCAGTACTCCGAGGCGATCTACAAGCAGCTGCGAGACTTTAAGTCAGGGCATCGTAAAAGTGAACTGATGGCACCCCATGTCAGAGACCTGAGTGACCAGGACATGCGCGATTTGTCGGCCTACTACGCTTACCTGCCGCGCGTTGCGCCGCCACCGGACCTTGCCGAACAGATGAAGGCGCCCGCGATCGTTCAGGTCGGCTCACCGATGCGCAATATTGCGCCTTGCGTCTCCTGTCATGGGGGAAGCGATTACAAGAACACCAGTCCATTGCTCGAAGGCGCTTCAGCCTCCTACATTCGTGAACAATTGCAGGCGTTTGCGAACGGAACGCGCAGTAATGACATCCATGGGCAGATGCGCAATATTGCAAGGCAGATGACGCCCGAGGAAATTGAAACGGTGGCCCGCTATTATTCCCGGCGATAGATAGCCAGTAAAAATATTGGCGCCCTGATGAAATGCCAGACAGGCTCGAACTGCTCACCAGTACGCAAACAAAGTTTGTACTTCTCATACGGAAGAGAGCGATTCAATGCCGTGGCAAGACATCTGGATAGTCCTGCAACAAGAATTTTCTGATCTCTCTGAGATTGGCGACATTACACGAGTCACGGTACGACTACTAGTCGCTACAGCGTTAGGCGGAATACTCGGCTACGAACGTGAGGCTGTGGGAGCATCCGCGGGCCTGCGCACGCACATGATGGTATCTCTGGGCGCGGCGCTTTTTGTTCTGGTTCCACTACAAACTGGGATGCCGGTGGCAGACGTGTCGCGAGTTATTCAGGGACTGGCAGCCGGCATCGGATTTCTTGGCGCTGGCGCTATCATGAAACGCTGGGAGGCCAGCGAAATCCATGGACTGACAACTGCGGCAGGTATTTGGCTAACTGCAGCAGTAGGTTGTGCTGCCGGTCTGGGGCATGAAGCCACGGCGGTCCTGAGCACGGCTTTAGCATTGATTATTTTTTCCTTGCTTCGCTTTACAAAGAAATAAGGTCTGAGCGTCCACTTTGCGCTGTTGCGATACTGTGGGGGTTAATAATCACACACTGTTCCGCCGGCAAACCACCTCGGCCTCGCCTAGTCCGGTCGAAAGCGCTCTAATGTGACCAAGCGAACGAGGACATGGTCGCTCGCATTGATGAGTTATGAAATCGGATTCATGGTTTTACCAAAGCATATTGGAAAATCGTGCCCAAAATTTGGTACGGGCCTCGAAACTCGAATGTCAAGTGGCTGGGGCGAAAGGTGTTTCCTTACCACCCTAATGGGGCCGAGTGCCAGCCATCCGCTCCTCTACCATGCGAGCCGTTAGCGGCGCGTCATACAGATAGCCCTGGTAGTGGCTGCATCCTTGACTTGCCAAGAAATGCCGTTGATCTTCCGTCTCTACGCCTTCTGCGATCACTGCAAGGCCGAGGTTATGCGCCAGTGAGATGATAGATCGGGTAATGGCAGCATCATTTTTGTCGGTCATGACATCATGCACGAAAGACTGATCAATCTTGATCTGGTCCAGCGGTAGTTGCTGCAGGTATGCCAACGAGGAATAGCCGGTACCAAAGTCATCCAGCGCAAACCGGATCCCCAGCGCCTTGAGCGTCATCATCTTATTGCGCGTGTCGGCGAAATTGCGTATCAGCATGCTCTCGGTAATCTCGATTTTCAGTTTGCCAGGATCAGCTCCGGTCTCCGCCAGAGTTTCAGTGATCTGGCTGACAAAGGCAGGATGATGAAACTGGCGCGCACTGACATTGATTGATAGGGCTAAATCTCGCGTCGCTTTAGCGTGGGACCAGCGCACCAGTTGGTTGCCAGCTTCCCGGATCAGCCAGCTGCCAATTTCCATGATCATGCCAAATTCCTCGGCGAACGGGATGAACTCGGACGGTGATATGTGTCCGCGCGTCGGATGGCGCCAGCGCAGTAACGCTTCAACGCCATTGATGCGCCCGGTATGATCCACTTGTGGCTGGTACGCGAGATAAAATGCATGCTCGGCTAGAGCCTGGCGCAGGTCAGCTTCGAGCGTCGCGCGGGCATTGACTGCCTCTTGCATCTTGGGATTGAAAAAGCAAATTGCATTCCGGCCTTCAGCCTTGGCTTGATACATAGCCAGGTCAGCACGTTTGAGCAGTTCTCCAGTCGATAACATTTCACCGTCGATCAGCGCAATTCCAATACTCGGTGTAGTGGTATACGGCAGAGTATCGAGCATGAATGACGTGTTGAGTTTTGCCAGGACCTTTTTGGCCACTTGCAGGGCATGGGTTGCGCCGTCAATCGCCTCTTCACCGACAAGCTCGATCAGTACCACGAATTCATCGCCGCCGAAGCGCCCAACGCAGTCATAATGCCGCACACACGATATCAACCTCTGCGCAACCTGTTTGAGCAACAGATCGCCCTTGTCATGGCCGTGAGTATCGTTGAGTATTTTGAAGTTGTCCAAATCGATGAAAAGTACTGCTCCATCATGGGCAAAGCGGCGACGCATTGCGGTCAGCCGGTCGATGCGATCAAGCACAAAACGTCGGTTTGGCAGGCCGGTCAATTGATCGTAATAGGCCAGTTGCCGGATCTTGTCTTCCGCTGTCTTTTTCTCAGTAATGTCCTGTGTGGTGCCAGCCATATACGAAGGACTGTGATCATGCGTGAACATCTGCCCAATGACTTCAAACGAGCGTACTTCACCGTCAGTGCGGATGACACGGCACTCCACGCTTGCATGACCGCAGCGCAATACGGCATCCTTGGCCGTCTCGACTGCCTTGCGGTCTTCCGGATGCACGAGTCCAATGAACGCTCCCATTGTGCCGGCGAACTCCGCGGGAGCGAGGCCGTACATGTGCAGTATCTCATCTGACAGAACGAGATGGTCTTCGTCGATCACGTATTTCCAGCTGCCTACATGCGCGATATGTTGTGCCTGATTCAAATGTTCAGCCTGTTGCTCCAATCGTTTATTCGCTTGATCAAGCTCATTGGCAAGGTCCTCCAATGCCTTGCGCTGGCGCTGTAACTCCAAGTGGATCATGACTTGATGAGCTAGCGTGCGCAAATGCTCTCGTTGCGATGCGTCCATGGTCTTTGGGTGTAAATCCAATAGGGCCAAGGTGCCGAATCGGTGACCAGTTGGCGAGATCAGTGGTGCTCCGAGGTAAAAGCGAATGAACGGTGTACCCCGAACCTGGGGCGAATCACAAAAGTGTGGATCCTCTAGTGTATCGGTCACCTCCAGAAGGTCGTCCTGAAGCAGAGCGTGTGCACAAAAGCCGCTATCCAGTTCACCGCTGAAGCCATACTGACATTCAACGTTAATCTTCCCGCCTGTATAGGAAGTCACCAGCGCCATGCGCACGCCGCAAATGTCGGCCGCCAATCGCAGTAGGTTGACAAATCGTGGCTCGGGAACCGGCTCATCAAGGCGAGAGATCATATGCTTCCGTTAAGCTTAATGCATACTAGTAACAGGCTCGGTGCATTGGCTGGAAGAGTACTTACAGTTGATACGGTAATCCCCCCGGAATTGGGGGCATTCAGAAGTAGAGTTACGCGGCCATGGCCAACCGCTGTATTGGTGTGATACCGCCCAGGGCCATGTTTGGACGGTCATGATTGTAGCCGTACATCCACTGTGTGGCGAACAACTGCACTTCTTCGAGATCCTCCCAGTAGTACTGGGATAGCCATTCGTAGCGCACCGTGCGATTGAATCGCTCCACGTAGGCGTTTTGCTGGGGCTTTCCGGGTTGGATGTAATCGATCCGAATCTGCCGTCGCGCTGCCCAGCTCTGGACAGCGCCGCTGATGTTCTCTGGTCCATTATCGCAACGAATGGCGGCCGGCTTACCACGCCACTCGATGATCTGCTCAAGGGCGCGTATCACTCTCTCAGCCGGAAGAGAGAAATCGATCTCGATGCCCAGCGCTTCCCGGTTAAAGTCATCGATCACATTCAGGAGTCGGAAGCAGCGGCCGTCACCGAGCTGGTCATGCATGAAATCCATGGACCAAACCTGGTTGATCGCCATCGGCACCATCAGCGGCTCCGGCTTCTCTCGAACCAGTCGCTTGCGTGGCTTGATCCGTAGATTCAGTTCCAACTCTCGATATATGCGGTACACACGCTTATGGTTCCAGCCGTAGCCTCGCACGTTACGTAGATACAAGTAGCACAGGCCAAAGCCCCAGTTGCGATGGTTGTCGGTCAGGCGCATCAGCCACCGAGCAATCTCTTCGTTCTCGGCATTGCGCTTAGCGCTATAGCGGTAGCAGGTCTGGCTGACCTGGAAGATATCGCACGCCAGCCGGATGCTGATCCCTTTGCCTTCGACAGCTTCCCTGGCCATCTCGCGGCGGCGAGACGGCCTCAGAATTTTTTTGCCATGGCCTCTTTCAGAATGTCAGCCTTCAACCGCTCCTCGGCGTACATCTTCTTGAGCCGCATGTTCTCCGCTTCCAGCTCTTTCATCCGAGCCATCATTGACGTGTCCATACCGCCGTACTTTGCACGCCACTTGTAGAACGTTGCCGAACTAATTCCTAACTCACGGCACAACTCCGGCACTGCCAGTCCGCCCTCCACACGCTTGAGCGCTTCAATAACCTGACTGTCCGAAAACTTTGACTTCTTCATACAGAATTCTCCCTCAACGAGAAAATTCTACTTCTGATCGCCTCTTTTGGCCGGGGGGATTACCATACGAGTTAACTTATATTCAATAAGTTGCGTCGGTAGGCAAACATATATGAGTGCTGCCGATACGCTTCGGTCGACTAATGATGCTCGGCGACAAGGGAAGGTGGATACCGTAAGGGAATATGAAGCGGCCGCCAAGTTGATTGTGCAGCATGCCGAAATGCTACGAGAAATCGTCAAAGCCCAATTAGTAGCTACTGATCCCATCGGATATCAAGATGCCCTACCTGAAGCAAGGCATGTTGCCGCACGACGGTTTGTTGTTCAGCAGACAACTTTACACAGAAAGTAGAGACGCTTGGGTGAACATGAGTAACCCAAACGCAGTATGGGCAGATCAGTCGCCCTCTCTCCGGGTCATTCTTGAAGCAACGTAGTTCCCGTACCTCGTACACCTGATGACAGGTCGACGTGGACAGGCAAAGTAATAGACATGGTTGCCGACACCCATGCGATATCCTTGATGGACGCTACGAGGACGCGGACTAGCGTAGGCTCATGCTCAATGTAGGCTTAGCATCCTGAATGGCAATTGATAACTCACAATTGTCGGAGGCGCTTGGTTACCGCAGTGTCGTCATTTAGTGAGCAGAGGCCAATACTGGCCATAAGAGGGTTGGATTTGGTAACGTAAAAAATTTCGCCCACGCCCACGGCTGTATAAGTCCTACATATCCGCATCTTCTTCTGTGAATACGGTAGACAGGACAAACGCGTTGCTTTTACCGCATTGCAGCAAAATATACACGGTACGGCTGTTTATACCGGCGAGTATGCGGTGAATAACATATCGTATTGCAAAAAATCATCCATGATCTGGAGGATTTCCTGAATATTCGAAAGATTTAATACGGTGGCATGATCTATGCGACACCTTGGTATAGAACGTAATGTGAATATAAGGTCGCTATGCCTACTAAAGAGCAAGTCCGTGATTGGTTGCAGCAACGCAGCAAGGAACGCTGTCCCCCGCCTGAGCCAAAGCAGATTCGCTGTGAATTAGGTTGGAATTTAGTTGAGGTTAAACGTCGCCGCTTGAAAGGCCGATGAAGACGGAGCTCTGGAACAATGGAAACCCGTTACCTGAATGTCTTGCAGGTTTAAACTATCATCTCATTGCGCTATAAGCTGTAAGTTTTTATCACCTGTTTCTGTAAACGCTAGACTGCACGATAAAACAATTTGTGGTTCCCTTTTAGAAAGGGTCACTCGTTGCACGATCGTTCCAGAATTGATTAGTAGAAATGAATCCCCGCAGTTATCCAAGGTAGTGACAAAGCGTTACAACCGATGAATAAGTTATCCTGCTTTGTACACGACATACACCGTAGCTGTTCGCATGAAGAAATGTCGTTATTCTGATGCTTATCTTCAATACCCATTTTATCTATGCAATATTGAATCCTCTCCAGAGGTGGAAAGGTCAGAGGCAAAATGGTAGAAAAGAATAAGCTGTGAGTTTTTAGGCAATCAATCACAGGCGGCTTTTTTCATGGATCGCGGATTCAATTGGGAAGTGCAACTTGATGAACTAAGGCGGGTGGGAAGATGCGGTAGCATCCGGGCCCCAAGACCGCCAAGTCAATGTTGCCCGGAATGCGCTACAAACACCTCACCCAAGACGAACGATACCAGATCTACATACTGAAGAAGGCAGGACATGACTGCAGCAGCATTGCCAGGCTCATGAAGCGGCACAAGTCAACGATCAGTCGGGAGCTGCAGCGCAACCGCGGCGAGCGGGGCTACCGGCCGGCACAGGCACACCAGCAAGCTGCGGTAGGGCGGCGCTGAAGTAGCCCCGTAGATTCCCGGACCGGCGGTATTCCTTACAATAACGACTAGGAATACACCTATGGATATGCCTATGCCTCTGGGAAGAAAGAGCGAAGTAGAAGTCATTACCGGGGTTCAGCGACGTAGACGCTGGACCCCGGAAGAGAAGCTGGAATGGGTCAGGAAGACGATGGAGCCAGGCATGTCAGTTTCCCTGGTTGCCAGACAAGCTGGCATCACAGCGAGCCAGCTGTTCCAGTGGCGTAAAGCCTATACCGAGGGCTCTTTGGTGGCAGTAGGAGCCAATGAACCGGTCGTGCCGGCCTCTGAGCTGCAGGAAGCCATGAAGCGCATTAAGCAGCTGGAAGCAGCACTCGGTCGTAAAACGCTGGAGAACGATATCCTCAAGGAAGCCGTGGACTATGCCAAAGCAAAAAAGTGGCTTGCGCGCTCGCCGTTATTGCCCGGGGACGACCAGTGAGACTGGTATGCGCATCTCTTGGCGTGGCGCGCAGCCATATTGCGGCATTGCTGGACCGGCCTGCCAACTGGGTAGACCGTAGAACAGCCCGGCACAGCAAGGACGACTCTGCTTTGCTGGAAGATATCCGCCAGGTGGTTCGTGAGCTTGGGACCTATGGCTACCGGCGCGTATGGGGTGTCTTGAGGCATCAACCGGTCGATGCAAGCAGGTCAGCGCCGAATCACAAGACGGTCTACCGAGTCATGCGTGACCATGGTTTGCTGCTGTATCGACATGGGCAGCGGCCCGTCGACATGCGCCGGCATGATGGCAGGATAGCCGTGGAAGCTAGCAATACCCGATGGTGTTCAGGATGGCTTCGAAATCGGCTGTGACAACGGCGAACGAGTGAGGGTAGCGTTTGCACTGGACTGCTGCGACCGTGAAGTCATGAGTTGGGTGGCCACAACCAAAGGTATCGATGCTGGCATGGTAGGTGACTTGATGATGCAGGCGGTGGAGTATCGATTTGGAACCAGCAAAACTGCACCGAGCGAGATTAATGGCTGTCCGATAACGGCTCCTGCTATACGGCTGCAGAAACTCGTTCGTTTGCCCGCATGCTGGGTCTGAAACCTGTCACCACGCCAGTACGCAGCCCACAGAGCAATGGCATGTCGGAGTCGCTGGTCAAGACCATCAAACGTGACTACGCCAGTCTTGCGTTACGTCCGGATGCCAGGACGGTGATGCAGCAATTGGGAAACTGGTTTGAGCACTACAATACAAAGCATCCGCACAGTGCCTTGAAGTACCTGTCTCCTCGCTTGTTCAGGGAGAAGAGACAGGCCTTAGCTAACTAATACCGACGGTCCGGCAATACAGGGGCGAGACCAGGCGCACCGACAATGGTGTCAAGCGCGGAGTAAAAGTGAGCCACTTTGCGGGCCTTTACGCGGCCGAATTCTGAGCCACTGACTTGACTGCATTGCCGACGAAGCCGGCTTTCTTCTGTTTCCTGAGTCGGTAACTATCCCCC
>NZ_JACYXF010000113.1 GCF_015352985.1 Noviherbaspirillum malthae
CGGCCTTCATGCACAAATCGATCGAGTAGCCCTGGTAGGACTGCTTGTCATCGAGGTAGGAGAAGGGAATGGAAGAGTCGCGCACGCCCAGGGTGATGGTGCCGCTGTCCTTGATTTTCTTGAGCGTGGGGCTCTCCTGCGCCTGCGCGCCTCCCGCGATGAGACCTGCGCCGGCCAGGGCGATGAGCAAGCTGTTGACCTTCATGACTTCTCCTTGATTAAGCGATGCACGATGTACGACGGAATGTGATTGCGTATGATCACGTTGCGAATGCCGCAGTGATACTGCAGTCGGACCGAATCCTAGGGTAACGAATGGGCCCAAATCCAATGCTTTGTTGACATTTGGCGATGCAGAAAACGCATCACTCGTCATGCGAGTTTCGAAGCACGCACTCTGTACGAAATGGCGTGTGGATTGCCACACGGTTTTAACGCAGCCCAGTTTCCGCGAGTTGGGAAAAGCTTTGAAAATCAATCGCTTGCAAAATACCGCGGCACTGCTTTTCCTGTAGGTCATGTTTCAGGCAAAGACTTTGCAGCGCATCCTGAACGGCAAAATTTTTTTGCATCGCAGGCTTGTCCGATGCATGAAAGCTTGCACAAAGCCTCCATGCCGACGAGCGCGGACATGGAAGGATTTATGCGGTACAGTGCCACCCGAGACTGTCACTCCCTATCGATCCCAGCATGAGAATCACCGCTTTTGTTGCCGCCCTTGCCGTCGCATCCACGCTCGCCGCCCGCGCCGATGCGCAGGAATCGCCGACACTGCGCAAGATCAAGGAGACCGGCATCATTACCATCGGCTTCAGCGAAGGCACGATTCCTTTTTCCTACATCGACCGCAAGCCGCAGCCGATCGGCTACTCGATCGATATCTGTTCCCGTATCGTCGATGCGGTCAAGGCGCGGCTCGGACTGCCTTACCTGCAGGTGAAATACACGCCGGTCACCAGCGCGAACCGGCTTTCCGTGATTGCCAACGATATTGTCGATCTGGCATGCGGAACTTCGACCAACAACGTCGAACGCCAGAAAACGGTGGCCTTTACCGTGACGACCTTCGTTGCCTCGGCGGGCGTCGTCGTCAAGCAGCGCAACGATATTCGCGATGTAAGCGGGCTGGCCGGCAGGACCGTGGTGACCACTGCGGGCTCCACCAGTCTTGCCTCATTGGTAGCACTCAACCGTTCGCGCGGACTTGGCCTGTCTATCGTCGCGGCACGCGATCATGTGGCGTCGTTCTCGATGCTGGAAGCCGATCGTGCCGCCGCATTCGTGATGGACGACGTGCTGCTGCACGGATTTGTCGCCAATGCCGACGAGCCCTCCGACTATCGCATCCTTCATCTCGGTTTGTCGGTAGAGCCTTACGGCATCATCCTGCGCAAGAAGGATCCGGAATTCAAGACGCTTGCGGACGAAGCCATCGTCAGGATGTTCAAGAGCGGCGAGATCACCCAGCTCTACCACAAGTGGTTCCAGTCGCCGATCCCGCCGAACAACGTCAATCTCGGCTTTCCAATGAGCGCCGCGTTCAAGAAGCTGATTGCCGAACCAACAGATTCACCGGAACCAAACGATTACAGGTGACCGCGACGAGCAGGACAGTCTTTATCGCGGCTCGCCCTTTGCCGGCCGGAGTCACGCTTCCGCATCGGACAGCGTACGGTACTGGTCGATGGCGATGCCATGGCGATGCAGTTTGTCGTAAAGCGTTTTCTTGGCGATGCCGAGCGCTTCGCAAACCGGCATCGGGCGGCCCTGGTATTGCCTGAGTGCCTGTTCGATCAGCGCCTTCTCCACGATGTCCAGCTGCTGGCTCAGTGTCAGCGGCTGCCCGCTTGCAGCCCGGGAGTTTTGTCCCGCAAGTCCGAGCACATAGCGGTCGGCGACGTTGCGCAGTTCGCGCACGTTGCCGGGCCAGTCGTCAGCCATCAGGCTTCGGACGTAATGACCGTCTACCGTGGGCGCGTCCCGTCCGTAGCGTACCGCCGCCTGCAGCACGAAATGCTCGAACAGCATCGGTATGTCTTCGCGCCGCTCGCGCAGCGGCGGCAATTCGAGTACCGCAACGTTGAGCCGGTAGTACAGGTCGCTGCGGAATTTCTGCTGTTCGCTGAGTTCACGCAGGTCAGCCTTGGTGGCGGCCACGATGCGGAAGTCGACTGCAATTTCCTCGTTCGATCCGAGGCGTTCAAGCTTGCGTTCCTGCAGCACACGCAACAGCTTGACCTGCAGTGCCACCGGCATGCTTTCGATTTCATCGAGCATCAGCGTGCCACGGTTGGCGTGCTCCAGCTTGCCGATGCGGCGTTTGCCTGCGTTGGTAAAGGCGCCCGCTTCATGGCCGAAGATTTCGCTTTCAAACAGCGTATCCGGAAGACCGCCGCAATTGAGTGCAACGAAATTGGCGTCGCGCCTGCGGCCGTATTCGTGCAGGCAGCGCGCCACCAACTCCTTGCCGGTGCCGGTCTCGCCGATGATGAGCACGTCGGCCGAAGTATCCGCAAGGTTGAGCACCTGCCGCCGCAGCGTCTGCATCGCAGGAGAATTGCCGAGCAGCACCGCATCGACGCCACGCTTGTCTTCCAGTTCCCGGCGAAGCCTGTCGACTTCCACGGTCAAGGTGCGCTTTTCCAGCGCCCGCCTGGCCACATCGACCAGCCGCTCCATCGCGAACGGCTTTTCAATGAAATCGTAAGCGCCTTCCTGCATCGCTTGCACGGCCATCGATACATCGCCATGACCGGTCACGACGATGACGGGAATCGAAGGATCGACACCGATCACATGCCGCAGCAGGCCGAAACCATCCATTTTCGGCAGCCGCACATCGGTAATGAGGATGCCCGCAAAACCTGCCGACAGATGAGGCAGCGCTTCTTCCGCCGAAGCGCAGGGACGCACCTCGAACCCCGAGAGCTCCAGCGTCTCGGCGACGCTGCTGCGAACCGAAGGATCATCCTCGACGAAGAGAATCATGAAGCCTTCAAACATGATGCATTTCTCCAATGGCTTTGAGATCGAATTCGAATACCGCGCCGACCTCGTCATTGCGGGCACGTAAAACACCGCCGAACTCGCGCACGATGCCCGACGAGATCACCAGTCCCAGACCCAGCCCTTCACCTTGCGGCTTGGTGCTGAAGAACGGTTCGAACAGATGCGTTATTGCATCGGCAGGAATACCGGCGCCGCTGTCGGCAATGCGTATCATCACACGGCCATCAGGAATCTCATCATCGCCTTGGCTCTGCGGCTGCGCTGAGATGGCAAGTGTTCTCGCGGCTTGCGCTGGCAGGTCCTGCATTGCATCGAGCGCGTTGGCCATCAGGTTGATGAGCACCTGCTCCAGCCTGTTCGCATCGCACAGCACCCGCAGCCCGGGCGGAATGCGCACATTCGTTTCCACTTGCGCGGCATTTACCCGTCCCTGCAGAAGAAACAGGGCATTGTCGACCGACTCGGCAAGCACAACCGGGTTGAGCGTCAGCGGAGCCTTGCGCGCAAAGGATTTCAACTGCGCGGTGATGCGTCCCATGCGTTCCGTCATTGCGCTGATGGCATCGAGATTGTGACTGAGGCGTTCGCTGTTGCCGCGCTGATGCGAGAGCTTGGCATTGTGCGACAGTGAGCGCAGGGCGGTCAGCGGCTGGTTGATTTCATGGGTAATGCCGGCGGCCATTTGTCCGAGCACCGCCAGCTTGCTGGCCTGCACGAGTTCATCCTGCGCTTCCCGCAGTTCGTATTCCGTGCGCCTGCGCTCGACGATCTCGCGCCGCAGCTCGGCATTGCGCGCGTTCAGCTCGGCGGTGCGTTCCTGCACCTTCAACTCGAGATCGTCATGCGCCTTGCGCAGGTCGCGGGCAGCCTGGGCACGTATGCGCGCAACCCGGCGGCGCTGGGCGAAGTAGAGACCGAGCAGGGCGAGAAAGGCGGTGAAAGCGCCGGCGCCGAAGCCGGCATATCGGGCATTGCTTGTGACATCCGACGCGTCCGACAGCGTGACGATATGCCAGCCGGTCCTGACCATGAAGCGCTCCTGGGTCATGAATTTTCGTTCCGCCAGGGAAGGGTTCGAGCGCGGCAGCCGCACGAGGTGATTGCCGTGCTCCAGCGGACCTTCGATCATGATGCCGAGCGGCGCGATGAGACGGGAAGCGCCGTCTTCCGCCTGCACATGCCCTGTGTGCCGGGCTTTCCTGAGCGCCGAGATCAGCTTTGTGGTTTGATATTTCCATTCCGATACCGAGGAAATGACGATCATGTCATTGGCATCGACCACCAGCAGCTTTTCACTCTGCGGGTGGCTGAGCGACGCGGCCCAAGTCGATTCGACGGGAGCCAGGCTGATCTTGACGACCGCTGCTCCGACGATCGCGCCCTCGCGGCGGATCGACTGGGCGAAATAGAATTCCGGCGATTCCAGGTCGATGTTCGGCGCGAAGAAGCCGGCTTGGCCGTCTTCGATCGCGCGCCGGAAGTAAGTCGTCTCCGACAGATCCTGTCCGACCAGGCTCTCCGGCCGGAACCAGTTGCTGGAGGCACGCACGATGCCCTTGGTGTCCATGGCAAAAATGGCGATCGATCCGGCGCGCACATTGAGGCTGGACAGGCGGCGGTTGGCTTTGCGTATCAGCTGCGGATCATCGGTGCCGCCGAGGAGGGCCAGAATGTCCGGATCGAGTTCCAGCAGGCTTGGCAGATAGTCATGCTTGCCGAGTTCGCTCTCGAGGCCGGCCACGTACAGGTCAAGCTGGTGGACGGAGACTTCGTCGAGTGCGTCATAGCCCTTTCGCTCCGCCCAATGATAGGCCGGCCAGGCGGCCGTCAGGCTGAGCAGGGCGATGGCAATCCAGGCGGCGACATTCGGCATGCCCCGTTCATTGCGCTTGCGCGCTGCTTTCGCTGAATTCTCTGGCCCGACGTCGTCTTGCATAGGCGCTGCTGTGTTGTGCTGTGTTGATTCGTTGGCAATGCCTCTGTCCGTACGGACCGGCCGGCAGATCGCGCATGGTTGAATGGCGCTCACTATACACGCGGGCGAAGGCGCATGCCGCACGCCGGTGTAATGTGCCAAGGCAGCAGCAAGGAGCATGCCGGCCTGCCTTGCCTGTCTGCGGGCGCCGATCGTATGGATTTCCGCGCAACCGGGGAGTCCGGAGTGTGATTTTGCACACGCATGCTTCAGCCATGCGGGGCATACGCTGGCGCATGCGATTGGCATGCTTCGTGCTGTAAGAAGCCGGAATCAACGCCGGAGCCGAACCCGATGGAAACCAAATGGCTTGAAGACTTCATCTGCCTCGCCGAAACGCAAAGCTTCCGACGCGCCGCCGACGCGCGCCATGTGTCGCAGCCTGCATTCTCCCGTCGCATCCAGGCGCTGGAAGCCTGGCTCGGTGCGGAACTGGTCGACCGCAAGGCGCTGCCTACACGGCTGACTCCCACCGGCAAGGCATTCTACGAGCAGGCGCTAGACATGCTCAGCCAGATCAACGGCGTGCGCGCGGAGATGGGCACGAAGAAGCCAGCGGTGCAGACCGCCATCGACTTCGCGGCACCGCATACCCTGTCGCTGAATTACATGCCGCAGTGGCTGACTTCGGTGCAGAAAGGATTCGGGAGTTTCCCGGTGCGGCTGCTCAACCAGAATGTGCATGACGCGGTCATGACCATGGTCGACGGCGGCTGCGACTTGCTCTTGTGCTATCACCATCCCCGACAAGCGGTGCAGCTGGACACCGGCCGCTATGACATGCTGGTGCTCGGGCGCGAAACCCTGCGTCCATATGCGCGCCGTCTTGAGGACGGCAGCCCGGAGTTTTCCGTGCTGGACCAGGAGGCTGCGCCCCTGCCTTTCCTGTCCTACTCGCCCAACACCTTCTTCGGCCGCATGATCGAGCTTATCCTGCGCCAGACAAGATGCACGCTTGCCTTCGACAAGCGTTACGAGACGGACATGGCCGAAGGGGTGAAGATGATGGCGTTACAGGGACAGGGACTGGCCTTTCTGCCGGAATCGATGGTAGCCGGGGATGTCGCGGACCGGCTGGCGCCCGCCGACGGCGGGCGGCCGGAATGGTCTGTGCAGATGGATATCAGGCTATACCGGGAGCGCCCCACTGCGCAACGGTCAGGCAAGTCCACCGTGTCGCGGCTGTGGACCTATCTGGCAGATCGGGAACACACCTTGCACGGCAACGAAAGTATGCAACGAAGCATGCCGGGCATGGATACCGCTGCGGCAGCGAAGCAACGGCAGCAATACGTCGGCGCTTGTTGATGCTGCTTGAGGTTGGTCCGCGGTTCATCCGCCACTTGACATGATCACCAGTCCGTCGAGGCTGTCTGCAGCTGGTCCGTCTGGCATTGTCCTTGATGAAAACGGGAATGCGGTTGTGCTTCTCTCTCGGCATCGGATCGTTGGGCGACCCGACTTATTCAGGTCGCCTTCGGCGATCAGGCTTGGGATCTATGCTGACTTATTTTGTCATCGATTGACTTGGAGATGGCTGCAGAGAACTTAATTCTTGCGCAGTCAGCCAGCCGTCTTTGTTTCCGTTCTGATCGATGAATCGCGCCAGGGCATTATCGTCGACGATCAGTTTCTGGGCTGCGCTTACAGCGAGCTCGCGCGCATTGACAGCGCCGATCCGGCCTTCACTGATCGCTTTCAAATCATTAGTATCGAAGCGATCAACTTTTGCCAGCTGCATCAATTTAATCAGCGCCTTGCTCTCTGCGTTTGTTAACTGTAGCTTTGTCGGATCAGGCGATGGCGACGGATGCCGGATGCGCGTCGATTGCAATGGATGAAATGAAGCGGAAGGGAGGAGACTGCGGCTGGCTTGACATTGCCTGTCGGGCTTCTGTCGACTCAGCTCCCCCGCTGTCTAAGCATCCGCTTCTGGAAAGCCGGCGAGCGCATCGCAATCAGGGAGCCGAGCAGGATGGCGCCTCCGCCGCCCGCCAGCACCGCGACGGCGCTGTGATGACGGTCGAGCAGCAGTCCGCCCAGGAGGCTTGCCGCCGGAATCGCCAGGTAGGAAATCAGACGTGTCACCCCGATTGTCCTGCCCAGCAAACCGCTCGGGACGACCCGTTGCCTGAACGTGAAAAAGGTCACCACCACGACCGACTGGCAGGTTGTCGACAATGCCCAGATCACGGACATGGCGAGCGGCGTCTCGGCCAGGCAGGCCAGCAGCGCGAGTAGACCTGCAAGTGCGCAGCAGCAAACGATCAGCGACGCATCCTCGAAGCGGTTCATCAGGTGCGGGGCCAGGAATGAGCCGGAGACGGCGCCCACGCCTATCACGCCGTAATAAAGCCCGATATCTTCCTGGGCGACGCCGTAGATGGAAGAAAAAATGAACACCAAGTTGGCGCCGATCAGCGCCAGGCCGAAATTGACGCAGAAGAACAGCAGCGAAAAGGTGCTGAGGTTGGCGTCCGACAGCACATAGCGCAGGCCGTCGGCCAGTTCGCGCAGGATGCCGGTTCTGCCGCTGCGAACGGTTTGCGGCTCCTTTGAGCGATAGATCAGCGGCAGCGAGAGCAGGAAGCCGATGCCGCACGCGAGCAGCAGCATTTCCTTCGACGTGAAGGCGAGCATGGCGGCCACCAGTACCGGCGCGAGCACGCGGATCAGATTGTCGGCGGCATTGATGAATGCATTGAAACGCTTCAGCGATTCGGCTTCGAGGATCTCCGGCGCGTAGCTTTGAAACACGGGATGGTGCGTCGCGCCCACGCTGGCCAATGCAAAATTCAGCAGCAGGAGCACGACTGCCAGCGTCGTTCCCGTCCATATTTGCAATGACAGGCAGATCACTGCGGTGATCATGATGCTCACGCAATCGCCGGCCAGCAGGAAGCGGCGCTTGCTGTAGCGGTCGCTCCAGACGCCGGCAAACGGCGTGACCAGGATGAAGGGCGCCATCGCGGTGAAATAGCTCATGGCCGTCCAGGAAGCCGAGCCCGTCAGCTCCAGCACATACAGCGGAATCAGGAAGGCGAGCGTCCATGAGCAGGACGTGGTAGCGATGTAGGACAGGACGAGCTTGATCATCGATCGTCCACCACGACGGTGTCGCCGAGATCGTGGCGATGATGGATGTCGCTGCCGCAGATCCGGCAATCAGGATCGCGTTCCCAGGTTTCGGCGATGCCGACCGACAAGTCGTCGAAGCAGAATTCCTTGAGCTTGTCTGTCAGTTGCGGCGGCTGGCATCCGGTGATGTATTTCACCGCTTCGCTGACGATCATGCCGGCGGTGACGGCCACCAGGGTGACGAAGGCGGGGGCCGGCCGTTCATAGGTGATGTCCTGCTCCTTGTTCATGGTGGTGAGACGCTTGACCAGGCTGTTCTTCCTGCGCGCGGCAGCGAGCCAGCAGGCTTCGCAGCCGCTGATGCCGGGGTCCACCGAATAGAACACCGAGCGCCGTACATCGAGGCCGCCCGAGATGAAGGGGATGCCGTGGCGCACGCAGGCGGCATTCAACCAGTCGCCGATATAGTTCGCCGGCTTGTCGGCGACGCAGATCACGATGTCGTGACCGCGCACGACGCCTGCGACATCCTCGGTCGATTGCAGACGCAGGCTGTGCGTGCGGATGTCCATGCCGCTGCTGAATTCGAGCAGGCGCTTTTTCGCAGTCTCCACCTTCTCCGTGCCGATGTCGGCTTCCTTGTAGAGGATCTGGCGGTTCAGGTTGGACAATTCGATCTTGTCGAAGTCCAGTATGGTGAGGTGCCGGATGCCCAGTGCCGCGAGATCGAACAGGATATGCGTGCCGAGTCCGCCGCAGCCGAGCACGCACACGCCCGCTTCCTGCAGCTTTTCCTGGTACGCAAACTTGTTCTCGCCGAAGGCTGTCATCGATCCGAAGAAATCCATGTTGCGCGAGAAGCGCGTGCGCGATTGCGCATCCAGCGCGCTCTGCAGGTTTTCCTCGGGCAGCTCCACCAGCTTGTGTTCGATGAAATCGTTGACTGCCTTGCGCACCGCGCTTTTCTGCGCTGCGGGCTGTCGCGACAGGACATGCTCGACAATGCCTTCGGCGTCACGCGTGCCGTCGAGGGACATTGTCAGCAGCCACATCGTGCCGTCGGGGTCGGGCAGTTTCGCGTAATGCCCGTTGAATTGCAGGACGACCTGTTCAGGCAGCCGATAGGGTATGACGGTGGGCTTGAGTCTCAATTTCATCTCGTATCCTCGCTCCTTGAAAAACCCGGGGACCATGTCCCCGGGAACCCGAGTACCGCTCTGCCTACTTAGCCGACTGCATGTGCGCTGGCGACCGATGCTTTTTCAAAGGTCATGATGCTCTCCTTCTTGAGGTTGATGACATGCCGACGGCAATAAGCGCATCGGCTCCTGCAGTGCACAGCGCGGCCGCGATGTGAAGCCAAAGCTTAGCGGCGCGGCGGGATATGCCCAGTGCTGAGTCCCGCATGACTGAGCTGTATCAAACCCTGTGTTGCGAAGGCAAAGGAATGCGGCGTCTCGTATCTATGAACTAGATGGGCTGGAGTCGGATTCGAAAAATACATGGGTCATGCGTAGGCCCTACGGGCTTTTATGCATGGTGTTGTTCATGTACGAAAGAGGCTTCACGCACGGACAGTGAAAACCAATCGCGCGAAAGAAGGTAATTGATCGACAGAGGGAATGTAGGCGGCTTCGCGACATGCTGCATCCCGGAGGCGAAGACCGGAGGGACGATACGAAGAGATGCGTGTATGCGCAATGCGTAGTGCCGCAGGCGGAAGCAGCCGAGCGCCTGCTTCCGCCTGCAGATGTCAGATATCGAAGAAGACCGTTTCCTCGGGGCCCTGCAGATTGATGTCGAAGCGGTAGACCACCTGGCCGTTCTCTTCGCTGCGCTGGGCGATCAGCGTCTTGCGGCGCACTTCCCATTCGATCAGGTTGAGGACCGGGTCCTTCGCATTGGCCTCGGTCTCGTCGGAGAAATACATCCGCGTATTGAGGCCGATGTTGATGCCGCGCGCAACGATCCACAGGTTCACATGCGGCGCCATCGGCCTGCCGTTGCGGCCGATGACGCTGCCCGGCTTGATTGTTTCGAAGGTATAGACGCCGCTTTCAAAATCGGAACAGGCGCGTCCCCAGCCGCGGAAGGTCGTGTCGAGAGGCTTTTCCTGCCGGTCGGCAGGATGGTTGTATTTGCCGGCTGCGTTGGCCTGCCAGATTTCGATGAGCACGTCGCGCACCGGCGTGCCCGAACCGTCAAATACCCGGCCCTCGATGCGGATGCGCTCGCCCTGAGTATCGGATCCGGCGAGCACGTTGGTGAAGTTCTTCTCGAAGATATCGAAGCCCGCCGCCTTCGGCGCCAGGCCGATGTGGACGTAGGGGCCGGCGGTCTGCGAGGCGGTTTCCTTCAACTCGCTGAACTGGTTGATCTTCATATGTCTCATTTTCCGCCTCCCTGGACGCGGTTTTCAAAAAGCGTGGCACGGCGGCCCCGCAGCACGATGTCGAACCGATAGGCGAGGCTGTCGAGCTGGATGAAGGCGCTGCGGTCGAGCTGCGCGATCAGGCCGCGCACCGCCTCCTCGTTATCGATCGATTGCAGGATAGGGCACTGCGCGATCAGAGGATCGCCTTCGAAATACAGCTGCGTTACCAGGCGCTGAGCCCAGCCGTCGCCGGAGATGGCGTAATGGATGTGCGCCGGCCGCCAGTCGTTGATGCGGTTGCGCCAGGGGTAGGGGCCCGGCTTGATGGTGCGGTAGAAGTAATAGCCGTTCTGGTCGGTGAGCATGCGTCCGCAGCCGCCGAAGTTGGGATCGATGGGCGCGATGTACTGGTCCTTCTTGTGGCGGTAGCGGCCGCCGGCGTTGGCCTGCCACACTTCGACAAGCGCATTCGGCACCGGACGGCCAAGCTCGTCGAGCACGTAGCCGTGGACCACGATGCGTTCGCCGATCGGCAGGCCGTCCTTGGCGTAGTTCATGATCAGGTCGTTGTCGAGCGGGCCGAGTTCGTCGGGGCTGAACTGCGGGCCTGTGATTTCCGACAGCGAATTCTGCAGCGAGATCAGCGCGTTGCGCGGCGAGCGCAGCACGCTCGTCTTGTAGCCGGGGGTGTAGGCATCGGGATGCACGCTGCGGTCGCGCTGCATGAATTCGCCGAACTGGTCGAGCAAACCGGGCATGGAATGTCTCCTGTAGCAAGGATCAAGGAAAGAAACGAGCCGCCAATGTATCCCTGAATAATATTCATGTAAATTGAAAAGATGCCGGAAATTTCATAACATCCGGTTATGGAAAAAGACAACTTCAGGCAGCGCATCCGGTTGCGCCATATCCATTGCTTTTTGGCCATTGCTCAGGAAGGGAACCTCGGCAAGGCAGCCGAGCGACTGCGCCTGACGCAACCGGCTATTTCCAAGACGCTGGCCGAACTGGAAGATATTGCATCCTGCAAATTGTTCGAGCGTGATCGGCAGGGTGCGCGCCTGACGCCGCAGGGCGAGAATTTCCGGCGGCATGCGCTGGGCGTGCTGGAAGCGCTCGATGCAGTGAGCGATTCGATCGGCCTCGATCCAAGCGTGGAGAGCGCGGTGGTCAATATCGGCGTACTGCCCAGCGTCGGTGCCGACCTGATGCCGTCCGCGCTGGCCGCCTTCCGGTGCAGCCATCCGCAGGCCAGGGTGGCGATACGCACTGCAGCCAATGCGCCGCTGCTGGAGGTGCTCAAGGGTGGGGCAGTCGATTTCGTGCTTGGCCGCATGGCCGATCCTCAGATGATCGTCGGCCTGTCTTTTGAATTACTCTATGTGGAACCGCTTGCACTGCTGGTGCGCGCCGGGCACCCTCTGGCTGCCGCAGCGAATGTATCGCTGGCCGATGTGGTGGCCTGTCCCCTTGTCGTGGCGCCGCCGGGAACAGTGCCGCGCCATCATGCGGAAAGCCTGCTGCGCTCGCGTGGACTGGACCTGCCGTCGCACTGCACCGAGACACTGTCGGTATCCATCGCGCGCCAGATCGTGCTGCAGACCGATGCAATCTGGTTTTCGCCGTCGGGAACGGTGCGCGACGATCTGGAGAGCGGTGCGATGACGTCGTTGCCGGTATCGACCAAGGGCACCGAGGAGCCGGTCGGTCTGCTTCAGCGCAGCGATGCAGCCACGAGCCCTATCGCGCAGGATTTTATCCGTGTACTGCGCGACTTGGCGGCGATGCGGCAGCCATCCAAAATGTAGTGTCTTGGGAGCACCGAACCGGACAGCGGCTAAAGGCTTTTCCATAGGGATACGCAGGCCTTCAATCTTCCAGGAAATGTTATTGGGTACTGCATGCGAACTTCATTTTCACCAGGAAATAGGTCGGTGAAAAATATGCATTTTTTGTACACAAACGTCTGCCAGCATACTGAAACTTCATCTCCGCAATAAGAGAATAACCAACATATTCGGAACGCTGGACTCATTCGTGTTCTGCCTGTCCATTTCCGACCAGCCGGCGGGCGGGACGAAGCCACGTTCCGGCGTGATACGAGAGACGATGGCAAGACAAGAGCACCGAGATGCGTGTGCTGTGCTGCTGCCATCGAATGGTGCTTCGTTCGCCAGATAAAGGCGCGCGAAGCATGCATCAGCAACGAGCCAATTCAGATGAAAGCCATGATCAGCCAATCAACACCCTAGAACTCATTTCATAAATAGGTAGTCAACGCTCTTTTCGACATGACGGGGTTTTCATCATGACGCGAAGAGAAGAACTTACCGATGAACAATGGGCAATTCTTGAGCCGCTTATTCCGGCCCCCG
>NZ_JACYXF010000114.1 GCF_015352985.1 Noviherbaspirillum malthae
GTCCAGACTTCAATCCCATTGAACAGGTGTTCGCCAAGATAAAAACATCGCTGCGAGCGGCAGCCAAACGCACCATTGATGAGCTCTGGTCGGTCATTGGAGAATTAATGGACGCCTTCGCTCCGGATGAGTGTGAGCGATATATCCGTCATGCCGGCTATGGCAAGTCAACGTGAAAATGCTCTAGGCGCTAGTTCAAAGCTGATCCTTTGCGCTGACCTTGGCCAGCGCCGGAAAATGTATGCGTTCCTTGTTCGAACCCAACGTAGGAGTCAGTGGGAGTAGGGGCGTGATCTCTGCGATCTGACCCACAAGGCAAACCAGGCAGGCATATCGAGCTTCACCGGATCGGAGCGGGGGACGAGCTCGCGGTGTCTATTATGCGGACATCCACATAAGCCCAAGAGCAGCAACTGGCGCTGCAAGGCATGCAGGGTCGCTGGCCATCGCGGCCTGGTGGGCTCGGTAAAGCTGCATGACATCGCCTTTTGGAGAGAAACCGACGTTCCCCGCACCGAAAACGGTCATGTACGACGGCCCAACACCAGCGCGATGCGCATGCCCGTGCGTAGTCATTGCCCGGACTTGGGCCGCGGCGCAGGTGATCGCGTCATGTCGCTGCATGGAAGAATGGACTCAACCACCGGAATCGTCGGCGCCGCGAAAGAAGCAGGCCACCTCCATTGCACGCCGTCAGAGGCTCCTTCGCTTTAGCGGATCAGGGTGTCACCTAACGTCTTTGGCGTGGTCAGGTCGCCGGAAAATTCAACGAAGGGTAGAAGTGACAGCCCATTCGACCGTCGTATTCGAGCGAATGACCTGCATTTACGGTGTTATTCAGTGAAATGCCTTGCTGATCGGCGTGGCATTATTCCGATTCGAGCTTTAGTCCCTATTCGTGACCGAGGGCGTAAACAGTTAATGTGATATCAATTTGGCCTTGTCGCGGTAATGGGAACGTCCTCAGCCTCCAATAATTGTTTCATTCACTGTTTGCGCCCAATGTTTGTAGTAAATAAGCAGAACCGATTTCACCATGAATGCAAACGAAGTCCTGTCATTATATGAGGCGATGTCTGTCGCAATGCGTAACATGCTCAGTGCGGCGCAGTCGCAGCAATGGGAGACGTTGCTCGAGTTTGAACAACTGGTCGCCAACATCACTGCAACTCTGCAGACAAGCGGTCCCGAGCCTGTGATGACCAAAGAAGAGCTGGAAAGAAAAGGGACGCTCATTCGGACGATGCTCATTGACGACCAGGAGATCAGACGACTGTCGACCGCCAGGCTGGCGGTGTTGGCGACCATTGTCAATGGCACCGGTACAGAGAAAAAAATCGCCAATCTGTATGGCAGCGCACGGCCGGAGTAGGGATGACCGGTATGGAGCAGAAGCCACGTAGTCATGGCACGCCTCCCCGCGCAAAGCCCATGGCAATCGAGGCAGATATCGCGACGATCAAAGCGCTGCATCAGCAAGGCGTGCGCTGTATGCATACGGCGCAGTTAAACAAGTATGCCAGGCAGCGTCTGGTTCAGCACAATTATTTGATCGAGGTGATCAAGGGCTGGTATGTGATTCATCTCGACCATTACCGCGAGTTCACGGAAGAGGACTGGCACCATGTGTATGAACATTTCGTCAGCTTTTATTGTAACCAGTTCTTTGCCGGCGAATGGCATCTGTCTCAAGAATGTTCATTGCTGCGTCATATTGGTGAACTCGACGTGCCCGAGCATTTGACAGTCCACGCGCCTCTGGCGACGAATACCTCACGAGAATTGCTGTTTGGGTGCCAGCTGCACACGATGCGCACCACATTCTCCGGGAATGGACATTATCTTCCGACCCGTAACGGCATCCAGGTAATGAGCCTGGCGCAATCGATTATTCGGGTTCCGCCCGCGTGGGTGCTCGAACATCAAGCTGCGTATAAAAAAGCACTGTCGTTAATTACCAATGTCGACGATTTGTTGGAGCCATTATTGGACGCCAATCGTACGACAGTCGCCGGTCGCATCGCCAGTGCACTGCGCCAGACGGGTCGCAAACAAGAGGCAAAGATGATCAGGAACACGGTTCGTCAATCCAATCTGCGGTTTCGGGGAACAAACCCGTTCAGTTCCAAATAGCGTGTATCGATAAGGACAACATCACCGCTAGGACCTCTCGACTGGTCGGAATGTCCCTTGTATCGTTCACACGATTGTAAAAAGAAAAACTGCGTTCGGATCCGCGATGTTGCCGCTGGCGCGTATGCTGTCGTCGGTCTTGAGGTTGACACTTTCCCCGCAGTCCTGGTCCGTTGAGCGTCACGCTGTTCGAGGGTGCGCTAATAGCCATGGCGACCGCATCCCGCCAAATGGCTTTCTGGTCATATTCCAGCACAAAGAGTGCAGCGATTTCCAAAGCCATGGGAATGATTGAACGCGGATTGCGGACTAGCCTACTGCGTTTCCTCCCCCGGGGTCACAATCATAAGCGCAAGTCTGATGGCTTTGCCTAAGTGTTACATTACGACGGGCAGGCGATGGAGAAAGTACTGCGGCTGTTCTTGGTAGACCGCAATCCTATTGACATAGCTATGGCGACCAATTGTGCAGGGAAGCCTTCGACAAGGCACTGCATGCCGGGTCTGCAACTCCCTTATCCGAGGGGCACAGTCGCCGAGGCTCAATGGCAGAGTTAGCCAATCCTTCGCCACAACGCCCAAATGAACGGGCATGTTATCCAACACATTGCGGTTCCTGCCAAATGCCGTTGTTCTCGTCCAAAGACCAAACTATACTATGCGCGATGAAACGCCACCAAGCCTTCAAATTCGAACTCAAGCCTGATGGCGAACAGCAGCGCATCATGCGCCGCTTTGCCGGGTCGTGCCGGTTCGTGTTTAACAAGGCACTGGCGTTGCAGTTGGAGCGCAGGGAAGCCGGTGAGAAGCATCTCGGCTACGTTGCGATGTGTAAGTCGCTTACCGAGTGGAAGGCGAAGCCTGAGATGCTATGGCTAACTGAGACGCCTAGCCAAGCATTGCAACAGGCACTGAAAAATCTGGAGCGCGCGTACAAGAATTTCTTCGAGAACCGCGCGGACTTCCCGCGCTTCAAGAAGAAAGGCCGTTTCGACAGCTTTCGCTATCCGCAGGGCTTCAAGCTTGACCAGGGAAACAGCCGTCTGTTCCTTCCGAAACTCGGCTGGATTGGGTACCGCAAGAGCCGCGACGTCCTCGGCGAGGCCAAGAATGTCACGGTTAGCTCTTCTTGCGGCAAGTGGTTCGTGTCCATCCAGACGGAGCGCGAATGCGAACCGTCAGTCCCGCAGGGCTCTGCTGTCGGCATCGTGATGGGGAATACCCATTTCGCCGCCCTCTCTGACGGCCGCGTCATTGAACCGCTTGACAGTTTCAAGAAGCACGAACAGCGCCTTGCCCGCTATCAACGGGCGATGCGCCGCAGGGTCAAGTTCAGCAATAACTGGAAAAAGGCCAAGGTCAAAGTCCAACGCATCAATGCCGACATTGGCAATACACGACGCGACTTTCTGCACAAAACTTCGAGCCAGATCAGCCAAAACCACGCCATGATGGTCATCGAAGATGTACGGGTCAACACTGTGTCGACACCAGTGAAGGGACCCCATGCCCGGCCCGGCAAAACGGGTACGCAGAAAGCCCGATTCAACCATTCCATCCTGGATCAGGGATGGTTCGAGTTTCGTCGCCAGATCGAGTACAAATCGGCTTGGCGCGGCGGATATCTCGTGCCGGTTGTCCCGGACCCCGCCAGTCGGGCCTGTCCTGGCTGCAGCCGGGTAGCGAATTGTGAGGACCCATCGCAAGTCAGGTTTGCGTGTGTCGAATGCGGGTATGTTGAACATGCCGACGTGGTCGGCGCTATTAATTTGTTAAGGGCGGGACACGCCCGGTTAGCTTGTGGAGAGCCAACGCCGTTAGGCCGCTCGATGAAGCAAGAACCCACCGAAGCGGATGACGCGCTGGTCGCCTAATCCGCCGTAGGAATCGCCGTCGTTCCCGATGGCGAGGATGCCAAATAAGCAATTGTGCTGAGCCTGTCGCTGCCATTGGCTCAAGTGACTTTTCCAGCGCCATCGTGACGTGCTCACTGGCCTGAAGGCCGGTGCTTTCCAAGGCGCAACTCCTCAGGCTTGGTTATCACATCCCCTTTACGCGGTAATTCGAACGGCCGCAAAAGCGGAAACAAGGCAATTGTATCGCCAGCGTGCAAGTCGGCATGAGCAGGCCGTTTGCAGCATGGCAGGAAGATAGCCTCTCCGCGACGATGGCTGCGATCGACAACAACCGCATGTCTGGTGCAAGCACGCGAGGTGTACCAACTCGGGATCGCCTGCTCCGGAATACCATACCAGTGCAGTTTCTGCGACGCCATGCGCCTATATAGTCCTGTTGAGCCATTGTTCAGCATTTTATTGAAGGTGCGCCCTTGTACCCTCGACTGTCCTTTTCCGCCGCCACGTCCAGATCTTCGCGCACCACCACGGCGGTGTACTTCTCCGCCAGTCTGGCTTCCGCCGTGGACAGCATGCCAAACCAGTTCTTCTTGATCGACGCGATTTTCCTGTACAGGCGGCGCCTAGCCAGTTTCATGTCATGGATGCGCCCTGGCAGACAAAAGAAGGCCCGCACCATCTCACCATGCGTCCCACGCTTCATATCCGCTCCGATCATCCCATCATGAGCTAGCCCGGCCTGTTTTCAGATCCGAAGGGACAGTGGGAACAGCTCTTTGTAGGCAAGGTCGATCTTTGACCTGTACTGGTCGATGGCTTCGCGATGACGTTCGATCGCGCTCAAAAAGTTTTGAGCGCGAAACAGGACGCGCTCAACAATACGAACATGTTCGGGTGCTCGATGAGTTTCAAAGAAGTTCCTTGCCGCTTCCTTGCCATCGTCGATCGCAGCATAGCCTGTCAGGTCGACAGGTTCATCGACCCAGGCAACAGACAAGGCTGTCGTGTTGGTGTAACCGAAATCGCGACCGACAAACGCCCTGACCGCTGACAGGTCAGGTTTGGCAGGCGGCTTGCCGCAGACCAGCCTGGCGCCAATCTGCAATACAGAGTGGTCGGTACTGGTCAGCTCGACAATCAAGGAGGCCCAGTTCGGATCGCAGCGCTCGATGCGCTTCGCAATCTTCAGCGTAAGCGAATCGCGAATGCGAATGCGCGGGTCGCGTGGCTGCACGCCGGCAATGTCCAGGAATCGGGTGTATTTTCGGTTGGCGTCATCACGCAGGACGTCAGCGACTCCGGAACGTAAATGTTGCGCGTCGGACGCGGCATCTGGGAGCCCCTTACGTTTATCCGTCGGCAGCATTCGGTAGTCCAGGTGCAGTTGCAAGGTGAACGCACTTTTGGCGCCGAAGTCCGGCACCGTAGACTTCGCCAGCACGCTGGCATGAATGTGGCGTAGGGCCCTGACCTGATTTGGCGTCAGGTCCGAACAGTCGTGTGTGATCACGACACGTCGGAACAACTTGATTGCGCTGCCAGACTCCGCAATTGATTTAAGGAGAGCCAGTTCTGCGTTGGTGATGTCATCCTGGATAGCGAACGGTACATGGCAGTCGTGTCGCGGCGAGGCTGGCGGCCCTACCAAGGTATCCGCAGCCTTAACCGGAGCATCGTTTGGAGCAATTTCACTGTCGACATGGCGCAAATTCCCGGCCAGGCGGCGAAAATAGATCCGTACCCCATTCTCCAGTGCAGGCGTCACCCGCATTCTTGCCTGTTCGGTCCAGACGGCATTGAGGCCTGTAGAGACCTTTTGCGTCTCTACGAGGGGTCAGATTTCGATGATACTCAACAATCGCCGCACAAAAGCATGCGCTACGCAGTCGGCTCCGACCGCGTTATATCTCGACGGCGACTGTGCGCCCCGGCATCGGAGGAAATAGCCAGACTTGCCTGTGCGGGGAACCTGTACCGAAGACGCTGAAAAATCGCTGGCATTCCTACCCGGCCTGCGGCATCAAGGGTGACCGAGACTGGATCGCGTCGACTATTGTTGAGCACCAGGCTTTCGGCATGGTGAATAAATCACTGGAAAGGGCTTGCGGGCAGCAGATCCTTGGGCGCGCCTTGGCGTTGCTCAACACACATGGAGGGAACAAAGTCTTGCGCGGCGAAACTCGCCCTGGCCGGAAATCGACGTCCGTAGAGTCCCCAGTGAAGCGCGCACCTCAAGCAACCGGAAAATCGAGACAAACTGCGGGTGGGGAATCTACCGCAGAAGGCAAAACCGGTCAGCATCGCAAAGCCAGCAGATCGGCCAAGCGTTGCCGATCTGCGCCGAGATCCTCGATCAAGTCCTAGTGGTCTTTCTGGAAGCCTCCACGTTCACGCGGAGAAGGATGTCACACTTGCTGTACCTGCTTGAGATCCGTCTCTCCATTGAGGACCTTTTCAATGCCGTCCTGGCGGATCGTCTTGAATCCCTCGGCAACAGCCACGGCAAGCAATTCCGGAATACTCGACTTCAGATAAATTTTCCGTTTGATCGCCGGAGAATTGATCAAGAGCTCGAACACGCCGATCCGCCCCTTGTAGCCAGTTTGCGAGCATTGCGGGCAGCCGCATGCCCGATACAACCGAATCTGATCGTCGGTGTTTGCATAGGAGCGTTGCCACGAACGTTTGACTTCTTGCGCGTCCGCATTCGTTTCGGCCGCATACATGGCCGCCATCATGTCCAGCTCGTCGTCCATGGCCAAATACGGGATGCGACAGACCCGGCACAGGCGCCGTGCCAGGCGCTGGCCGAGAATGCCCAGCAGCGCATCAGAAAAATTGAAGGGGTCCATCCCAAGATCGAGCAAGCGCAGGATGCTCTCCACCGCACTGTTGGTATGCAAAGTGGAGAGCACCAGGTGGCCGGTCAGCGACGCTTCAATGATGGTCTTGGCAGTCTCGGTGTCCCGTGTTTCGCCGACCATGATCACATCGGGATCAGCGCGCAGGAATGTCCGCAATACCGCCGGAAACGTCCACCCAATTTTGTTTTGTACCTGCACTTGCCGCAAGCCTTCCTGCGAAATCTCGACCGGATCCTCGACCGTCCAGATTTTCCGCTCGGGTGTGTTGATATAACTGAGCAGCGAATGCAGCGTCGTGGTTTTTCCGGATCCAGTCGGTCCGCACACAAGGAGCAAGCCATAAGGCTTGACCGCCAACGCCTTCAGCCGGTCCAATGTCACGGGAGCGATGTCGAGTTGATCGGGGGGCAATGCCAGTGGTTGCGCCAGGATGCGCATGACGACATCTTCGAGTCCATCCTGGGTAGGAATTGTCGCCACCCGCAATTCGATGGGAACGGTACTGTACGTGGCAAAATTGATCTTGCCATCCTGGGGATGGCGTTTTTCCGAGATATCCAGCACCGCCATGATCTTCAGGCGCGAAATCAGTGCACTGCGATATCCGGATGGCACCTCGGAATAGGGCACCATGACGCCATCCTTGCGGAAACGAATCCGGGTCGGCTTATTTCCCTTGCCGGCCTCGATATGGATATCAGAGGCTCCCGTCTTGTACGCATCGAGAATGACCTTGTTGACCAGGCGCACCAACGTATTGTCCGATTCGGTCACGACTTCGGACGTGTCGGCTGCCGTGGGTTTAGCTGCGGACGTGCCGCCATTGAGTTCCTGCACCAGCGCCGTCAGGTTTTCCAGCTCACCGTCAGCACCATAATAACGGGCAATGGCAGCTTTCAAATCGGCCGTTGAAGCCATCACCGGTTCGACTCGCATGCGCGTGACAAATCCGAGCTCCTGCAGCGGTTCCGCGGCGAGCGGATTGTCGGTGGCAATCGCAAGACGTGATTCGCTGCGACATAGAGGAATGACCTGATACCGCTTGGCCAGCGCGGCCGGGACGGCCTTCAAGACTTCCGGGTCGAAGCGAAACCGATCAAGGTACACGAACGGAATCCCCAGTTTTTGCGCCAACACCCGGTTAAGCACCTCTTTCGTGATGACCCCCATCCCCATCAGGATGCTGCCCAGCTGCTGCTTGCGGTCGTGCGACTGCATGGTCAACGCATCCTTGAGTTGTTTTTCCGAGATGACGCCTTCCTGCACCAGGGCGTCCCCCAGGCGGATCTGGGGCATGCGCCGCTGCTTGTCGAGGGCGGCCTCGACCTGCTCGTGCGTGATGATATCGTTTTGCTGAAGGTAATCCCCCAGCCTCTGGGTTCGCAGCGCTTGCTGTTGCTTGAGCCCTTGCGCAACCGAATCGGCCGACACAATCTGCTGTTGCACCAGCAGTTGCCCAATCTTCTCGCCGACCTGGTAATGGGAAACCGCATGCGCGGGGTAAAACACCCTGAGTGCGTGGTTGCCATAGTGGACCATGTACAAAAACAAGCCCACCGCATGGGGAATGTACCCCATCACGTCAGTTGCCACCTGTTGTCCGCCAGTAAGCTCGACCACGCATTTCTCACGCTGGACCACCGTCTGGGCGTCAGAGAACGCCATGCCGTCGACCTTGTCCTGCAACCCGACCCGCCGCAACTCGACAGCATGCGGCAGGCGCAGGCTGCGCAAGGCCGTGAAGTCAATTCTCGTGTGCTCAGCCCCCTGCAAGCCGGTCACTTCGATGGCCGCACTTGCCAGGTCGAGCGTGATCAGCATGGCCGACACGCGTTGTCCCGTCAGTTTTTCAATCACACAAGGCAGTCCGAGACTACCGCTACTCTCGGTCTTTTCGACGACATCGCAAAAGGGAGGGACAGGCCAAGCGAATTTGATTGGATGGGTGATATGCACGGCGGTGATAGAAATAGCAATCGTTAGAGGGACGAATGCGGGGGCGGGGCATTCCAATATGCAACTTTGCCGTATCCTTGTCACAATGTCAAAGCAAACAGGGCGCTGGCGCAATGGTAGGCCATGATCGATGGCGCCGACCATGGATCTTATTCCTCCAATAGATTCATCCGCACCGAGCAACGCAAGTGCACAGAGCGGAGGGGACGGGGGGGCGATGCGCCTCATCGGCCTGGACGGAGGGCCATCAGCCGTTGCCGTGGTAGGTACAACGGCCGCAGCGCTGGTGCCGTCGGGCCAGAAGTGGTTCCACCCTGCAAGCGCGGCCGGTTGTTGCAATGGGCAATGGACCGAGCACGGCGCGCCACCCATCCCGAGTGCTATCAGGAGGACGGCATCTGGCGCCGCGGCGCTCGCATTGGGATGCATTCGAAGCGCTATCGACCGGTTGTGCCAGAGCTGACTGAAACCGGCGGCGGCGCGTGAGTGCTCGCCTGGCCAATGGAACAATCACATCCTTGCCCATGGCGCGACAAGCAAGGTGACAACATGGAGCTACCGCTCCTTGCAGAAGAAAGATGGACGGTCGTTGAAAGTCCGTGCGCTGCGCATGCTGATGGAACAGTGGCGTCGCAAGGCTGACAGCGCCGGCGGCGAATTGATCGATCTGGTTAACCGGCCTCCCAGCCTGTCGCAAATTGACCAGGTCACCATATGCTATGTCAACAAGCGGTTGAAGCAGCGCTGCCATACCCTGGGTCATGGTTGAGGGCTGGTATAGCGCGCCATGGTCCCGGTCTTCCTGGCGGCTGTGGTGGATCCGGACAGGCTCCCTCCAAGTCGATCCGATGAGGCCTGCCCGGTTGTGCAATGGTGACCAGGCCGTGCGAAATAGAGGCGTGGACCACCTGCGAACGTGGCAAGCCTGCTTGCCGCTGCAGCGGGATTGTCGATGCCGGAGCGGGTCGCATGGCAAAGGACGCGTGTTCAAGGGGAGGTCGGGAGGCGGTCGCGAAACCGTGTGCGCCCGAAAAACCGCCGACATCTGGGGCCAGGGTCCTCCAGCTTTAGCCGTGGGGAGATTTCCCGCCCTTTCTGCCTGTGAGCCTCCCACAGCCGCAATCTGCCGGCTTGCCGTTTGTGCCGGCGAATAAACGCCACAAGCAGTCATGGCTTTGTTCCGACTTTTCGGCCGTGCTTTTCGCATGCTGTGGCACGCTTTTTGGCGAATTCGGGATCGACCTCTGACCATGGTATTTTCAACGCTTCCTGGAGGCTCAGCCGCCGGCCAGCTAACGCGAGGTTTGCCGCTAGCTGATCCTCGGCGGATTGATGGTGTTGCTGCAGTAGTAGCGCAGTCTCGCGTGCACGTTCCATGGCCTGCTGCGAAGGGGGATCCGCTGCCTGACGTCCTTGCCCGCTTGATACTGGCGGTCGACTTGACAGCAGATCCTGTGTGCCTGCGCGAAAATTTCTCAGCACCGACTGGAAGAAGCCGCTGACCGATTTGATTCCGGAGCCCATATCGCCTTGAAACTTATCGATGACGACCTGTTGCTGCGCCGTCGACAGATCAGACATCAGGGCAATCAACGTCCGGCGGTCCGTCGCATTGATCCAGTCGGCAAATTTAAGCGAGGTTGTCTCTTCCGGGGTCACCGGGTGCGAATCCCCGTTAATGGCGGTAGTCGCCGGAGAGAGAGACGTGTTAACAATAAAGCCGGACGCCGGAAACTTGGTCGACTTTTTCGATTCTGCCTGGCGCTGTTCTTCGATATAGCGATCGGTTTCCGAGACGGCATCTGGCTTTTTGGCACGCGGGGTTTTGGCGGCCTTTCCTGTCGGAGTACTGGCGGCTTTTTGCGAGTCGTGAAAATGCGCATGCGCGAGCGGCAGCATGAAAATCAGCTGCCTGCCTTCACTGCGCAGATCGATCAACTGGAGCTTCCTGAGCCGCTGCGCCATTCTCCTGACCTGATCGACACTGAATGCTTTGGCACGTCGACCTCGGACGGCCTCGACCCGAAGTAAGTCACGCAGGTAGTTCCATGACACTTTTTCATGAATTCCAACGCTGCCATCCTGCAAGCGCATCAATGCGCGCAAATGCAGATACAGCACGATGACGCCGTGCGGCACGCCCGTCAGGCGGTCGATTTCAACAGCGCTGATTCGAAAGGCTTCCCGGGTAACACCGTGTTGCGTCTCGCGGTCGGTGAGCGCCATCGGCAGCATGAATCCCAGGCGCCGCCCCTGTGTTTCGCTGCGCAGCAGGCCCCGTTGCTCTAGTCGCTCGGCACACCCGCGGACGACGTCGTTGGTCATGCTGATTTGCCGGATGCCAGGATGTGACTGCACCCGCAACAGTGCTGCCATGCGTCCCCAGGACACACCGTATTTTCCAACGCCGACCTTGCCGGTTCTGAAATCCATCTTTGTGCGCAGCTGAAGATAGAACACGATCGCGTTATGAGGACAACCCTGAAGCATGAACAACTCGTCCATGCTGATCTTGATCGCCGAGCCTCCCTGACCCGTATCGTCACTGCAAGGCTCGGCACCATGGTGCGCCCACGCCGGGTGCGAAGCCCTGTCGCGACCGCTCTCCGAGGGCGGCGATTTCTTGAGCATGTTTGTCATACGTCTGCATTCTCCTGTTGACCTGACAGCGTTTGTGCAAGGTGCACTGAATGAATTTCGACGTAGGGTAGCAAACGGCCACCGCGCGACTGCATTATTTTCCGACGCGATTGAGAGTTGAAAAATTGGCAAAACAATTACTGCATCGCCGGAATGAAGATGTGATATTTTTGATGGGAAGTGCGTCTGTAATGTCTTCACCGGCCGGCATAGGGATGCAGAGCACTAGCAAAGACCTGCGGTTCGCGATCCTCGCTGATACCGTGTATGCCGCTGACACCACAATTGGCTTGGCAGGTATTCAAGATTGCGTATCTGCGGCACTTGTTATTCGAGACCGGTGAGACAACTTCCAAGAGATCGTTGGCACGGATCGGGTGGGCGTCCCGTGGAAATTAAATTCATAATGCCTGCTCCCGCTTCCTGGTAGCTGCGAACAAGCGGGCTCTTTCGAACAGGGCCAACCGGGCCCACATGCCTTGCCGATCAAGGACGGCAATGGTGAACGCCGTACAGACGGACAACGGTGGCCAAAAACACCAAGGTTGCAAAACTGGAGGCTGTCGAGCCCGATACTTCGATTATGGCTGATAGCACGAACGGAGTGGACGACTCGCCTGATGGTGAATCCATGCGAAGACCGTGGAGAACTCGGGAAATGCAACGGTCAGCATGTGCGTAAGGCGAGCGACTTTGGATGGAGTATGCGACGCAGAAAAGTCTAGCGATGACAGCTACCTGGGTGGACACGCCGAGGCAAAGCCCTAGCGCCGGGTAAGAGGGGCGATGAGCAACTGCATAGTCGTCCTCTGCCGACATGGGGTATGCGGAGCAAGCCAGGGTTGTCGCCAGAGCGAACTACCCTGCCATGGCACAATCACGCTGGCAAGGAGGCCGCGTATGCTTTCCGATTGCAGGAGCGGGTCGGCAGGGAGAGTGGCTTGCTGCAGCAAGCCCGGCATAACGCCAGCCCGAGCCACCTGTAGATGTTCATCAGCATTGGCCGATGCCTGACATGATCAGCAGAGGGAAGAAGTGACAACGCCACTTTGATCGTATGAACGACTCCATCTAAGAACGTGATCGATATTTTTCTGTCCAAAGCGGGTTTGTGGTGACGTTGGACCGAAATGAGCAGAAAGTATTATCCAAGCGATATCAGTCGTGAACAGTTTGACCAAGTTCGTCCCTTGTTGGA
>NZ_JACYXF010000010.1 GCF_015352985.1 Noviherbaspirillum malthae
ATGGCGGTATCTGCCTGATGTGAGGACAGTGATTCACTGGTCGCTATGGCGACGACATCATCAGGCCGTCGCCCATTTCTATCACTGCCTGCGCCGAGCGAGGGCGGCATGACATACAACTGTAGTATTAGAGGCGGCTTCATATTCGTGGTTCATCGGCATGTCTCTGATCAAGGTCTGCAAACGCCTTCAGCAGCTAGTAGTTCAGCATATTTCTCCGCACGTTCACCAGGTGCCCGAGCAATACCTGCTTCGCGAGATCGGCGTCGCGCATTTTCAGTGCATTGGTCAGCGCACGATGCTCGTCCTGGTAGATTTTGCGCCGCTCCGGGCTCACGCTTTTTTTCTTGAGAATGCCCCATTCGGCGCATTCGCGGACTTCGTTCATCAGCTCGAAAACCCGGATCAGGAAATTGTTGCGCGACGCTTCGGCGATGCGCTTGTGGAAAGCGCCGTCCCAGTATTCGAACTGCTCCAGTGTTTCCGCTTCCTCGGCCTGGCGGCAACACATTTCCAGGTCGGCGAAATCGGCCGCGGTGCCGTTGCGCACCACCAGATCGATCAGGCCCGGCTCGAAGATCAGCCGGGCATCCATCAATTCGGCAGGGCTGATGTTGACCGGCGAAGGCGAGTCCTGCGCGGGCAGCCGGTCGATAAAATCGTCGGCGACGAAAGTGCCGCTGCCGACCGCCTGCCGGATCAATCCCAGTTCCTTCAGTTCCTGCAGGACGCGCCTGACCGTGGCCCGGGTGACGCCATATTGTTCGCCGAGCAGACGCTCCGCAGGCAGTTGCTCTCCGGCTCTCCACTGCTGCTTGCGCAGCTTGGTCAGCAAAGCTTCCTTGAGCATGAAGGCTGGGTCGGGGGAAATGTTCATGTGGGTAACGATGGATAAGTTTGCGACAGTGTATCCGTAAATGGTTGAAATTGGTTTTAATTTCGACGCGCCTGTCTATTGTCTTCCGGGCTGCTATGAGCATTGACACTCTGCCGAACCGCATGTTAACTTGCCATCTATTGGTTATCTTTAAAACCAATTTCAACCAATTATCAGGATAGAGAGATAGACATGCGTTTTGGCACATTAGCCACCGGAAGCGGTGCATCCGTTGTCGCGGTTTCCGAGGATGGAAAAAAATATTGCGAGGTCAAGCACCTGGTTCCCGGTTTCTCCGGCGACATGACGGCTTTCATTGCCTCTGCTCCGTCAATCCAGTCGAGCGCCATCAGTCCCGATGCATGGAAGCCGCTTGCGGACGCCAGATTGCTCGCGCCCATTCCCGCGCCGCGCCGCAATGTCTTCTGCGTCGGCAAGAACTATCACGAGCACGCCAAGGAATTCAGCCAGTCGGGATTCGATACCTCGGCCGCCAAGGGCGAGACAGCGCCCGAATTCCCGGTGGTGTTCACCAAGGCGCCGTCCACGGTAGTCGCCGACGGCGATGCCGTTCTCAGCTTTTCCGACATCACCACGCAACTCGACTATGAAGCTGAGCTGGCGGTCGTCATCGGCAAGGCGGGACGCGGCATCAAGAAAGCCGACGCGCTCAAGCATGTTTGGGGATACACCATCGTCAACGACGTGACGGCACGCGATCTGCAGCAGAAACACCGCCAGTGGTTTCTCGGCAAATCCATGGACACGTTCTGCCCGATGGGACCGTGGATCGTGACGGCGGATGAAGTCGATAGCACCAATCTCGGCGTGCGCTGCTGGATCAACGACGAACTGCGCCAGGACGCCAATACGCGCGACCTGATTTTCGATATCCCCACCATCATCGAAACCATATCCGCAGGCATGGCCCTGCAGCCGGGCGACGTGATTGCGACCGGTACGCCGGCGGGCGTGGGCATCGGCTTCAAGCCGCCCAAATTCCTCAAGCCGGGCGACGTGATGAAAATCTCGATCGACAAGATTGGCACGCTGACCAACCGCGTCGAATAAGCCAGCAGATACGCCCGGCCTCGCGCCATCCGACAATAAAGCCGGCCGGGCTCAATTCAAGAACGAAGAGATACATCGAGGAGACCAAGATGAACCAACAATTGCGCAGGGCAAGCCTGGGCATTGCCGGACTGATCCTGTCAGCCCTGCCCCTGCTGGCCAATGCCGACGACGCATGGCCGGCCAAGACCATCACCATGGTGGTGCCCTTCCCGCCCGGCGGCGTGGCCGATACCGTGGCGCGCCCGGTGGCGCAGGCCATGTCGAAAGAGCTGAAACAGCCGGTCGTGGTCGAGAACAAGCCGGGCGCGGGAGGCGGCATCGGCATCGGCCAGGTGGCGCGGGCGGCGCCTGACGGCTATACGCTGCTGATGTCGCTGTCGTCGATGACCACCATCCCCGAAGCGGACAAGATCGTCGGCCGGCAGTCCCTGTTCCAGATGTCCCAGCTCAAGCCGATCGCGCGCTTCACTGCCGATCCGACCGTGCTCGTGGTGCGTGCCGACAGCCCGTGGAAGACGCTCAATGAATTCGTCGCCGGCGTACGCAGCAAGCCGGGCGGATACTCGTACAGCTCATCGGGCAACTACGGAACGATGCATGTGCCGATGGAGATGCTGAAGGCCAATGCCAATCTGCGCATCCTGCATATTCCGTACACCGGCGCCGCGCCCGCCGTGCTCGGTCTGCTGAGCGGTCAGGTCGATGCGGTGGCGACCGGTCCGGCCAGCGTGGTTCAGCATATCAAGTCCGGGAAGCTGCGCGCCCTGGCGCACTGGGGCACCGGCCCGCTGACATCCCTGCCGGGCGTGCCCAGCCTGAAGGAAGCCGGTTATCCGATCGAGTACGCGCAGTGGTCGGGTTTGTTTGCTCCAGCCAATACGCCCGAGCCGGTGATTGCGAAATTGCGCGAAGTCGCGCGCAAGGTGGCGGAAGATCCGGCGGTGAAAAACGTGATCCTGACCGCGGGCAGCCCCATCATGTACATGGACGCTCCGGAATTCCAGCAATACCTGAACAGCGATGCCAGCAAGATGAAGGATGTGGTGCAGAAAATCGGCAAGGTCGATTGATCGCGCTTGCCGATTTCATCCTGAAATGAGCCATCGCAGGGCAGCAAGATGCGGGTACTGAATACTTGCATCTTGCTGCCCGGCCAGATATCAACGAAACACCTCTCTCCCTTCCAGCAGGACCGGCATCAGCTCATCTCCGCCTTGCATGGCAACACCCGCAAACGCGCGCTTCAAAAAGTCTCCGTTGCAGGCAACTATTATTAGAAAAATGCTTGCCTTCCTGTCAAAATACGCGGCTTCGATAAAAAGCGGCATGGTGCGCGCTCACACCGCATGCCGGAAGCTGCAATAATCGCAAACCGTTTCGGAACTGCGAAGTCGAACGACGGCAAAGGAACTGAAACGCCGTCTTCACGACTAAACGTTCCATGTAGCAATTATTTGGACTGACAATGGAAGAAACACAACAGCAGACCGTCAACCATGGCGCGGCGCTGGACGATCTGGTGGCGCTGGTAGCGAAAGCGGCGCAGTCGATAACGGAACTGCGGACACACAATGCGGAACTCGCCGAACAGGCACGCCGCAGCCAGGCGGAAGCCGAAAACTCGGCGTCGGCACTTCAAGTGCATATCCAGCGCATTGCTGAACTGGAAAACCTGGTCAGCCTGCTGCAGCCGGCGGCGGACCGCCATTTGCGCATGAAGGCCCAGCTGGAAGCGCGCCCCGAGTCGCAGGGTGGCTTCACCGCCAACGGCATGACCTACAAGACCTTCGACGAGGCCTTTGACGTTGCCTATCCGGTAACAGCGCCGGATGCGCCTGCCGTTTCCGCCGCACCAGCCGCAATGTCCGAACAGTCCGCCGCGACCGGCAGCCCGGCCCAGAACGCATCTCCTGCTACCGAAGCCTGAATATCAGCCCGCCGCTGCGGCGGGAGGCGCTTCACCATTCCAGCGTGTCTGCCCCGTTCCAGCGTGGCAGACAGGAAACAATCGGCTTTTACCTTTAAAATAGGCTAACCTGCCGGCAATACCTGTCTGCTTTCCTGGTCTACCTGCACTTCCCGGTGCAGGCAATCAATTCATCATTTTCCGCTCCATCTCTGGCACTGAAAGGAATCGGCTGACTCATGCCACATCACACACCGCTAATTTCCACCATCGTCGCCGGCCTCGTGCTTGCCTTCATTTTCGGCGCCGTTGCCAACCGCCTGCGCCTGCCGCCGCTGGTAGGCTACCTGGTGGCCGGCATCGCGATCGGTCCGTTTACGCCGGGCTTCGTCGGCGATCTGGACCTGGCCGGAGAATTGGCGGAAATCGGGGTGATCCTGCTGATGTTCGGCGTGGGCCTGCATTTTTCGCTGGACGACCTGCTGGCGGTGAAAGGCATTGCGATTCCCGGCGCCATCGCGCAGATTGCGCTGGCGACCCTGATGGGCGTGGGGCTGGCATGGGCCATCGGCTGGCCGATCGGCGAAGGCGTGATTTTCGGCTTGGCCCTGTCGGTAGCGAGTACCGTGGTGCTTCTGACCGCATTGCAGGAACGAAGGCTGGTGGAAACCAAGCGCGGACAGATCGCGGTGGGCTGGCTGATCGTCGAGGATATCGCGATGGTGCTGGCCCTGGTGCTCATTCCCGCATTGAGCGGCCTGCTCGGCGGCAAGGGCGAATCCCTCACGACGCAGCAGCTGATGATGACCCTGGCGGCCACGCTCGGCAAGGTTGCTGCCTTCGTCGCCGTCATGCTCGTGGTCGGCCGCCGCCTGATTCCCTGGATCCTGGAGCGGATCGCCAGCACCGGCAACCGCGAACTGTTCCGTCTCGGCGTGCTGGCGATTGCGCTCGGTTTCGCGCTCGGCGCGGCCTATGGCTTCGGCGTGTCATTTGCGCTCGGCGCCTTCTTCGCCGGCATGATCCTGAGCGAATCGGAGCTCAGCCACCGCGCTGCCGAAGAGTCGCTGCCCCTGCGGGACGCGTTCGCCGTGCTGTTCTTCGTCTCGGTCGGCATGCTGTTCGACCCCTTCATCCTCGTGCGTGAGCCGCTGCTGGTGTTTGCCACCGTGTTCGTGATCGTGGTCGGCAAGTCGCTGGCCGCCGCGGCCATCGTGCGTCTCTTCGGCCATCCCATGCGCACCGCGCTGACCATTTCGGTAAGCCTGGCGCAGATCGGCGAGTTTTCCTTCATTCTCGCCACGCTGGGCATGTCGCTGGAACTGCTGTCCAAGACAGGCCGCGACCTCATCCTGGCCGGCGCCATCCTGTCGATTCTCCTCAATCCGCTGCTGTTCGGCCTGCTGGACCGCATGACCCCGCAGCTCAAGCGTCGCGAAGGCCCTGTCGACGGTTCCGCAGCCTCTCCGGCAGGCACCGAAGACAACCCGTGGCCGGCCATGCGCGACCATGTCGTTCTGGTCGGTTTCGGCCGGGTCGGGCATTTGATCGCCGCCGCATTGACGGAACAGCAACGGCCCTTCGTCGTCATCGAAGACCAGCCCGAAGTCGTGAAGGCGCTGCGGGCGGACGGCATTCCTGCGCTGTACGGCAATGCCGCTGCGCCCGGCATGCTGGAAGCGGCGCATGCGGCGGACGCCCGCTGGCTGCTGATCGCGATCCCGCAGATCCTGGAAGCCGGCCAGATCATCGAACATGCGCGCAAGCTCAACCCGCATGTCGAAGTGGTCGCGCGCGCGCATTCCAGCGCGGAAATGCTGCATCTCGAAAAGCACGGTGCAACGCATACCATCATGGGCGAACGGGAGATCGCGGAAGGCATGGCTTCGCTGGTGCTTGAGACTGGTACCGAAAGAGTTGCCGCTTCGGCAGCGTGATTTTGCAGAACAGGCGCTTCTGCAGAGCGCCTTCTTCTGTTTCAATCGGGAATGACTTCGTATAATCACGTTTCGGCGGGGCAAGCCGCATGGTTCGGCATCGCCGGGCCGCATGCCCGTAACCAAACCAGCAGGAAGTCATTTTGGAAGCAGAAATCAAGCCGCAGGAACGCCTGCTTCGAGCCCGCCTCACGCGGCTGTACCTGAACTTCATCGGATATTTCAAGACGGTCATCGATTCCCGCCAGCCATGGACCACGCGGCTTGCGGCACTGGTAAAGGCGATGGCCTCAAGCGCCGCGCTCGCATGTGCAGGACTGATCGCGTACACCATCCTGCTGATTCCCTTCACGCCCAGCATCGCCGACCTGCGCAAGGCCAAAGCCGAGTCGCCTAGCGTGCTGATGTCGGAGGATGGCAAGGAACTGGCGGTTTTCAAGCGATTGAATCGGGAATGGGTGGAACTGAACGAGATTTCCCCGCATGTGATCAAGGCCCTGATTGCCACCGAAGACCACCGCTTCTACGAACATCACGGCGTCGACCTCAAGCGCACTGCGGCAGGCATCCTGCGCACGCTGCAAGGCGACCCGGAAGGCGGCTCGACGCTGACGCAGCAGCTGGCGCGCAACCTCTACCCGGAGGAAATCGGCCGCAAGCGCAGCATCAACCGCAAGTTGAAGGAACTGATCACCGCCCTCAAGATCGAGTATGCCTACTCGAAGGACGAGATCCTGCTCACCTATCTCAACACGATGCCCTTCCTGTACAACGCTTTCGGCATCGAGATGGGCGCGCGCACCTATTTCGACAAGCCCGCGGCGAAGCTCAACGTGCTGGAAAGCGCCACGCTGATCGGCATGCTCAAGGGTACGAGCTACTACAACCCGGTCCTCAACGGCGAACGTGCAGTCAAGCGGCGCAACGTGGTGCTGTCGCAGATGCTCAAGCGCGGCGTGCTGTCCAAGGCGGAATTCGACATTCTGAAAAACCGGCCGATGCGTCTGGACTTCGAACGCCAGCCGGAACCGGTTGGACGGGCGCCGCATCTGGCGGCCCATGTGCGCAAATGGCTGGTTGACTGGGCCGACCGCAACGATTACAACCTGTATTCCGACGGCCTGGTAGTGGTTTCCACCGTGGATTCGCGGCTGCAAGCCTTTGCAGCCCAGGCCATCGAGCGGCGCATGGATGCGCTGCAGGCGGTGGCCGATGTGGAATGGGGCGTTTCGTCGCCGGCGCTGATCTCTACCTACGCACCAGCCTACCGCGGCATGCGCCGCCAGGTGCAGCCCTGGGGACACTGGTGGCGCACGCAGGGAGCGCAGGCGGATGCCTTCGTGCGCGAGACCTCGGCATACCGCGCCCTGCTGGCCGGCGGCACGACGCCGGAACAGGCGCTTGCCCAGCTGAAGAAGGATACGGCATTCATGAACGGCCTGCGTGCCGAAAAAACTCGCCTTGAAACCGGCTTCATTGCACTCGACCCGAGCACCGGGCATGTAAAAGCCTGGGTCGGCAGCCGCGACTATGCGGTCGACCAGTTCGACCACGTCGCGCAGGCGAAGCGCCAGCCGGGCTCGACCTTCAAGGCCTTCGTCTACGGCGCAGCGCTTGAAAAGGGCATGGAACCCACCCGCAAGTTTGTTGACCGGGAAGTGGAAATCGAATTGAAGAACGGCAGCGTCTGGCGGCCGGGCAATGCATCGGGTGTCAGCGGCAAGGAAATGACGCTGCGCGAGGGGCTGGCCTATTCGAAGAACACGATCACCGCGCAGGTGATGCAGGAAGTCGGCCCCGCCAAGGTGGCCGCGTTTGCGCGCAGGCTGGGCGTGAGCCAGAGCAGGCTCGATGAAGTCCCCGCGCTGTCGCTCGGTACCAGTCCGGTATCGCTGCTGGAAATGGCGACCGCCTACGGCACGATCGCGAGCGGCGGAGAGCTTCGCAAGCCGATACTGGTAAGCCGCATTCTCGACAAGCATGGCAAGGTGCTGGAAACCTTCACCAGCGAACCCGACCGCGTGATGTCGGCGCATACGGCGCAGGACCTGACCGACATGCTGCGCGGCGTCATTAGCCAAGGTACGGGCCGCGCCATACGCAGCCAGTACGGAATCAACAGCGATGTAGCGGGCAAGACAGGCACCACGCAGAACAATACCGACGGCTGGTTCATCCTGATGCATCCGCGGTTGGTGGCGGGGTCCTGGGTAGGCTTCAACGATGCGCGGCTCGCCATGCGCAGCAGCTATTGGGGCCAGGGAGCGCAGACGGCCCTGCCGATGGTGGGTGATGTGGTGAGGCAGGCGCTGCAGGCGCGCCTGATCGATAACGGCGCCCGCTTCCCGACGGCTCCGGAATCATTCTTCTCGAGGATGTGGGCAAGCGTGTCCGGCTGGTTCGGCTCCTTCGGCTGGAGCAAGCCGCAGCCTGAGGCACCCGTGCGGCCGCCGCGACCGAAGCCGGCTGCACCGGCGGCTCCGTCGCATCCGCCGGCAGCGCCGGACCCCATACCCGAAGACGTGCCGGACATGCATTTCGATGAAATGCAGCGCATCATCGATCAGGCGAGAAACGGCGGGCAGACACCGCCGGAGAACGTCATGCCAGGCGCGGCTCTGCCTGGCGCGCCCGTGGCTGTTCCCGGTTATGCGAATGAAGGTCGAGCAGTCGCGATACCGCCCTTATATCCAGCCGAGAGTGCGCCGGGAGCGGTAATCATCCAGCAGTAAGCTCGGAGAGAAAGAGTTCCTCTCCTGCGGGCGGGAGAGGGCGGAGGGTGAGGGAGATCGCCAAGGCCTCGCCCATACTCAAAAGAGAAGTTACCTCAGCTTCTGCCAACCACCGGCAGCGCCGCCCCATGCACCGCACGCGCCGCATCGGAAGCGAGAAACGCAATCACATCCGCCAGCGCACCCGGAGTCACCCAGCGCGACGCATCCGCACCCGGCATCGCAGCGCGGTTCTCCGGCGTATCGATGATGCTCGGCATCACGCAGTTGACGTTGATATTGCTGTCGCGCAGTTCGGCCGCCATCGACTCGGTCAGGCGGATCACCACATCCTTGCTTGCACAATAGGCGCCCATCTGGGCGACGCCCTTCTGCGCCGAGTTGGCGGCGATGCTGACCACCTTCCCTCCCCCGGCTTTCAGCATCAGAGGAACCACCGCGCGCACGGTATTGAGCATGCTGCGCGCATTGATATCGAGCAGGAAGTCCCAGTCCCGATCGGACGTCTCGTGCACCGGCGAACCCATGCGGAAACCGCCGGCGACGTTGCACAGCACGTCGATGCCCTTGAAGCGTTCCACCGCCGCAGCAACCGCACCCGCGAGCTGGTCCTTGTCGAGAAGGTTTGCCGGCGCCAGCAGCTGCTGCGGATGGTCCGCGCCGTAGGCCTGTTCCAGGCGGGCACGATCGAGGTCGACCAGCACCAGGTTGGCGCCTTGCGAAGCAAACGTCTCCGCTACCGCGCGGCCGAGATTGCCGCTGGCGCCTGTAATCATCACGGTCCGGTTACTGGTAGTCATGCAAAGCTCCTTTCATTGTTTTCACTCGATCAGCGTGCGAAGCGTGCAAATGCCGCATCGGCATAGGCCGCCAGGTCGGCATCGCGCTGCGTCAGGCCATTTGCGTCATGCGTGGTCAGCGTGATCGCCACCTTGTTGTAGACGTTGAACCATTCCGGATGATGATTGCGCTTCTCTGCGACGATGGCGATCTGGCTCATGAAGGCGAAGGCTTCGGTGAAATCCGCGAACACGAATTCGCGGCTGATGGCATCGCGGCCGGCGTCATGCTTCCATTCGGGCAGTGTGGCCAGCGCTTTTGCGCGCGCGGCGTCGTCAAACTTTTCCATGTGAACTCCTACTGTCAATGCTGTTCAGTCGAGAACCTTGGCGATCGCCTCGGCCACCGGAGCAATCGTGTCCTGCGTCAGCGCCGCCATGCACATGCGGCCCGAGCCGATGAGATAAACGCCGAATTCCTCGCGCAGGCGGCGCACCTGGTCCTGCGACAACCCGGTATAGCTGAACATGCCCTTCTGCTTGAGCAGGTAATCGAAATTGCGGTCCGGACGCAGCGCATGCAGCGCGCTGTACAGGCCGGAGCGCATCGCCAGGATGCGGCCGCGCATGGCGCCGAGTTCATCCTCCCACAAGCCGCGCATGTCCTGCAGCACCATGGCGACGATGCGCGCGCCGTGCGTGGGCGGGCTGGAGTAATTGCGGCGCACCGCGGCCTTCAGCTGGCCGAGCACATTCTCTGCCTGCGTGCTGTCGGGACAGACCACGTTGAGCGAGCCGCAGCGCTCGCCATACAGCGAGAAATTCTTCGAAAAGGAACTGGCCGTCAGCGACACCATGCCTTCGGACGTGAAATGACGGATGGCGAACGCGTCCTCCGCGATGCCTTCTCCAAAGCCCTGGTAGGCAATGTCGAAGAAGGGAAGCAGGCGACGTTCGCGGAAAATCGGTACCAGCTCTCGCCATTGCTGCTCGGTCAGATCGGCGCCGGTGGGATTGTGGCAGCAGGCATGCAGCAGCACGATGTCGCCTTCAGGCACCTTTTGCAGCGCAGCCTTCATCGCCTCGAAATCGACGCCCTGCGTCGCCGGGCTGTAGTACGGGTAGGCATTCACCTGGAAACCTGCGCCCGAAAAGATGCTGCGGTGATTGTCCCAGGTCGGATCGCAGACCCAGACTTGCGCCTTGCCGAAATACGTTTTCAGGAAGTCCGCGCCGACCTTGAGCGCGCCGGAGCCGCCGATGGTCTGCACGGTGGCGATGCGCTTTTCCAGCACCGCCGGGCTGTCTTCGCCGAACACCAGCAGCTGTGCCGCCTTTCGGTAGTTCGGCGCCCCCTCCATCGGCAGGTAGGGCCGCACGCCGATCTGCTTGAGGATGGCGGTTTCCGCCTCCAGCACCGCGCCCATGATGGGCAGGCGGCGGGAATCATCCAGGAAGACACCGATGCTGAGATTGACCTTGTTCGGGCGCGGATCATCCGCAAAACTTTCGTTCAGGGTCAGGATCGGATCGCCGGGGTAGACATCAACGTGCTGAAACACTCTTGCCTCGCTAGGAAAATTGCATAAGACGGCGCTTGGGGCCGGTGGAAACCGCTTGTATACCACGGACCATGCCGGTTCGCTGAAACGGCGTGTCCGCCATATCGAAGCTGTTTCGACATGGCGGACACGGGATCATGGCCGGTAAGGGGCGGTATCAGGCGGTCTGCAGCACGCCGCGGCGGACCTGGTCGCGTTCCATCGATTCGAACAGCGCCTTGAAGTTGCCTTCGCCGAAGCCGTCGTCACCCTTGCGCTGGATGAACTCGAAGAACACCGGGCCGAACACCGGCTGCGAGAAGATTTGCAGCAGCAGGCGCTTGTCGCCGCCCTTCGTGTTGCCGTCGACGAGGATGCCGCGTGTCTTGAGCGAAGTCACTTCCTCGCCATGGCCGGGCAAACGCTCGTCGAGCATCTCGTAATAAGTCTCGGGAGGCGCCGGCACGAAGGACACGCCGGCCATCTTCAACTGGTCCAGCGTCTCGCGCAGGTCGTCGGTCAGCAGGGCGATGTGCTGGATTCCCTCGCCGTTGAACTGCATCAGGAATTCCTCGATCTGGCCGCCGCCCTTCTTCGATTCCTCGTTGAGCGGAATGCGGATCATGCCGTCTGGCGCGGTCATTGCCTTGGAGGTCAGGCCGGTGTATTCGCCGCTGATGTCGAAGTAGCGGATTTCACGGAAGTTGAACAGCTTCTCGTAGAAGCCGGCCCAGAAGCTCATGCGGCCGCGGTAGACGTTGTGGGTCAGGTGATCGATGATCTTCAGGCCCGCACCCTGGGGGTTGCGGTCCACGCCTTCGATGAATTCGAAGTCGATGTCGTAGATGGATTTTCCATCTTCGAAGCGGTCGATCAAATAAATCGGCATGCCGCCGATACCCTTGATGGCCGGCAGGCGCAGCTCCATCGGACCGGTCGGAATGTCGATCGGCTGTGCGCCGAGTTCGAGCGCGCGGTCATAGGCCTTGTGCGCATCGCGCACGCGGAAGGCCATGCCGCAGGCGGACGGGCCATGCTCGGCGGCAAAATAGGAAGCGATGCTCTTCGGCTCGTTGTTGACGATGAAGTTGATGCCGCCCTGACGGTAAAGAACAACGTCCTTCGAGCGGTGCTTGGCAACCTTGGCAAAGCCCAGCGCTTCGAAGACCGGCTCGAGCACGCCGGGTGTCGGCGATGCGAACTCGACGAATTCGAAGCCCATGAGGCCCATCGGATTTTCAAAGATATCGGACATGGTGTATTCCCGTTAAATATGGATGGCAAGAAATGCATGCATGCCGCTTCCGCACCCGCCCGTCGGCTGCACAAAGAGGCGTGTCGGCATCAAGCGGAATCGTCATCATTTGACCACTTCCTGATCAAATCGGCATGCAAAGATTTTAGTGCGCGACCCATGCAATATGTGCGCGTTATTTGCGGTATATTGGACTTTACATGCACGCTTTATTCATTTTTCTTCGAAAACAAGGGAAAATATGTCATTGGTAAACGTAGACAGGCACGACCTTGAGCTGCTGGCGGAACTGCAGCGCGACGGCAAGCTGACCAACAGCATGCTGGGCGAGAAGATTCATCTGTCCACCTCGCAGGTCAGCCGCCGCATCCAGCGGCTGGAAGATACCAAGGTCATCAGCCATTACGCGGCCATCCTCGACCTCGACGTGGTCGGGCTTGGCGTTACGGCTTTCACTTCAGTAACGCTCGGACGTCATGGCGAAGCCCAGGGCGATGCCTTCGAGCGTGCGGTGGCGGACATGCCGGAAGTGCTGGAATGCCTTTCCGTCAGCGGTGAGGCCGACTATGTACTGCGGGTCGTGACACCGGATCTGGCTTCCTTCTCCGAATTCATGATGAAGCGCCTGCTGCGCCTGCCCAGCGTCGTGAACGTGAAGTCCAATATCGCCTTGAAGCGCATCAAGCAGACCCATGTGTTGCCGCTGGATCATGTGGCGCAGCCGGTCGAGACGCGGCGGCGGCTGGTCTTTTCAAAGTAGGCGCAGCGCCGGATGCCTGCTTGATTCACGTCAAACTGCAGCGGCCTGGGTTCTCTTCGGACGCATCACCATCGCCGGCACGGCGCGGTATATTCGGAATCCAAGTCTTCCCTTTTGCAGGATTTCGCACGATCACCTCCCGGCGTCACGGCCGGAATCAACCTTGAGGACATGAACATGAAACAGCTCGCCGTCGCCGCAATGTTCGTCGCCACCAGCGCCCTGGCCCACCATGGCTGGAGCGAGTACGATGCCGACAAACCCCTGCAGCTCACGGGCACGATCCAGGAATCGGGCTATTCGCACCCGCACGGCTTCGTACAGCTCAAGACCGCGGACAAGACCTGGCACGTCGTCCTGGCGCCGCCCACACGCATGGAAAACCGGGGCTTGCAGAAGGACATGCTCAACCCGGGCGGCAAGGCGACCGTCTACGGCTACCCCAATCGCAACAAGCCCGACGAACTGCGGGCCGAGCGCATTACCATCGGCGACAAGACCACGGAGCTGCGCTGATGCAGTCCATGGGCGGTAGTTTCGGCTGGCTGGAGGCATCGGCACTCGGCAGCGCCATGCGCTCCAGCCTGTGGATGTATCCCATCGTTGAAATATTCCATATCGTCGGCTTCGTGTTCCTGGCCGGCGCCGTCTTCATGTTCGACCTGCGCCTGCTGGGGCTGTCACGCAACCTTCCGGTCACGTCGATGGCCCGGCATCTGCTGCGCTGGTCGGTCATGGGCCTGTTCTTCGTGGTGCCTGCGGGCCTGATGATGTTTTCGGCGCATCCAGGAGACTTCATTTCCAACCGCGTATTCCAGTTCAAGCTGCTGCTGATTGCGGCGGCCGGCATTAATGCAGCTGTGTTCCATAAAGGCATATACCGCACTGTCGATGAATGGAATACCCTGGTGAGCGCTCCGACGCTGGCGCGGCTGCATGCCGGGCTGTCGATGGCGCTCTGGATCAGTGTCATTGCCTGCGGACGCCTGCTGGCCTATACCTGACCGTGTGTCCAACTCACTGCCCCATGACTGACCGCGCGCGCTTGCGCCGACTATAATGCCGCCGGGCGCTGCCGCATCCGCCCGCCCCTGATCCAATCTACCTGTGAAAGCGAGAATGCCATGGCAATGGATGAAATTGATTATGAAATCTTCGGTTCGGACATGCAGTACGTCGAAGTGGAGCTCGATCCGGGGGAGGCTGCGGTCGGCGAAGCCGGCATGATGATGTTCATGCAGGACGGCGTGGAAATGGATACCGTCTTCGGCGACGGTTCGCAGCAGGGAGGACTGTTCGGCAAACTGCTCGGCGCCGGCAAGCGCCTGCTGACCGGAGAGTCGCTGTTCACCACGGTGTTCCACAATGAAGGCGGACGCAAGGCCCGCGTCGCATTCGCGGCGCCGTATCCCGGCAAGATCGTCCCCGTCCATCTCGCCGAAATCGGCGGCTCGCTGTTCTGCCAGAAGGATTCCTTCCTCTGCGCTGCCAAGGGCGTATCGCTGGGCATCGCCCTGCAGCGCAGGCTCGGCGCCGGCCTGTTCGGCGGCGAGGGCTTCATCATGCAGAAGCTGGAAGGCGACGGCTGGGCTTTCGTGCATGCCGGCGGCACGCTGGTCGAGAAGACGCTTGCACCGGGAGAAGTGCTGCGTGTCGACACCGGTTGCGTGGTGGCCTTCCAGCCCCAGGTCGACTTCGACATCAAGTTCGTGGGCAAGATCAAGTCCGCCATCTTCGGCGGCGAGGGCCTGTTCTTCGCCACGCTGCGCGGACCGGGCAAGGTCTGGCTGCAGTCGCTTCCGCTGTCGCGCCTGGCGAACCGCCTGATGATGGCGGCGCCTGCCTCGGGTTCGTCCGGCACCAGTTCCCTGCTCGGCGCCGGTGCAATCGGCGGTGGCCTGGGCGGATTGCTGGGAGGCGACGACGATTGAACCCCGCAGCGTTCCATGGCAGGCTTTTCGGCGCCGGGGTCAGCGAGGCCGGCGCCGCCGCGCATGCATGGTGGGAAGGTTCCAGGCTGGCAGTACAAGCGGGCGATGCAATCCATCACGCCGATGGTGCAAGCCTGCAGGTGGAGGCGGCGGGCTTCAACCTGCGCCAGCTCAAACTGTCGTGGAACGGTGCGGATGGCAGCTATAACTTTTTCGTCGAGGCCGAGGAAGATTTTTCCCGCCTGCTTTCCGGCGCACCGGAATCGATGAAGGAAGCATTCGCCGGCGCCCAGAGCAGGCGGCGCAGCATGGGGCGCCGCTTCAGCGCGGCGGTCGCTGTCTATGGCGCCGTCATCTCCCTGCCCCTGCTATTACTGCTCGCCTTTCTGCTCAACATCGGCCATCTCGTCGATTGGGTCGCGGAAAAGATTCCCGTGCACTACGAAGATCGCATCGGTGATCTCGTCCTTGCGCAAACCCGTGCGCAGATGAAACTCATCGACAGCGGCCCTGCGTATGAAGCGGTACAGGCGATCGGTAAAAGACTGACCGCCGGCTCTGCCTACCGGTATCGCTGGTTCATCGCCGACCGCAAGGACATCAATGCCTTCGCCGCGCCCGGCGGCGTCATCGTGGTTCACGCAGGCTTGATTGCGCAGACCGCACAGGCAGAGGAACTTGCGGGCGTGCTTGCACACGAAGTCGCGCATGTCGAACAGAGGCACAGCCTGAAGAACCTGATGAAGACCGCGGGCCTCAGCGTGCTGCTTTCGCTCGTTCTCGGCGACTGGTCCGGTACCGCTCTGGGCAATGCGGCGGGCAAGCTGACCGAGCTGAAGTTTTCACGTGACGCGGAAACGGATGCGGACCGCGAAGGCCTGCGCCGCCTGGTCGACGCCGGCATTGCTCCGCATCCGATGGCCGACTTCTTTTCCAAGCTCAGCAGCAAGGAAAGCGGCATGATGCCGTCCATGCTTGCCACGCATCCGGCTTCAGCCGAGCGCGAAGAACGCTTGCGGTCCATGATCGCCGCGTTGCCGGCCAAGCAATATGCGCCCTTGCCTTTCAACTGGGCGGAGATCAAGACCTCATTGAATTTACCGACTGCACGGCGTCAATCCCTGCTTGCCGATTAATCAAGCGCGAGATCTTCTTTTTTCAGATTGCACGCCGATGTCTTCCACGATCTCGGCCGCCCGCTTGCCAATTTGAAATTCTTCGTTTTTATCGAAGAAAATCGTCCCTTTCCATCGCTTCTTCGATAAGCTGATTTCGGTCTATCATTGAGGCCTTTCCAATTCCTTGATGGAGCAAGCCATGTCCGAAAAGACTGAATGGGAACTCGTTGAGCCACCTCAACCTCGCCATGAGGGCGGTCGCTATCATCACGGCTCGCATGGAGCCACGCAACAGGATGGCGCTCCGCAGGCAACTCATTTCCTGCAGGCGATGCTCGGCCGCTGGTGGCAGCTGAAACTGCTCGGCGCCGGTATTGCCGCAGTGGTTGCCTTTGCCCTGCTGATCATGATCGGCGGCGTGCTTGTCCTGACGATTTCAATTGCGGCAGTTACCTCTTTCGGGATCGCCAGGCTGGTTGCCTGGCTGCGTGGCAAGCAGATCGGACGCAAAACCTATCCTGTTGCACAGGGCCGCAACCCTTGGCAACAATAAGTCCGGCAAGGAATACTTCAGAGGTGAAATTTTTCCTCGTTTGTTGAATTACCTACCTGCTGCCCGGACGACCGAAAAGGTGTCCACCCATGCGTCACTTCGTTGGCCCAAAAAATGCTTACGTTGATAGTAATGCATCAAAATCGCGCGACGTGAACCAGTAACCTTCACTGCGCGGAATTCCTTTCGAGCATTCGACACGGAAACAGGTTTTCCGATTTTCGAAACGTTGCCGAATGGACGAATAGCGGCACACCCGCCGCATTCATCGTTCAAATGTTAAGTGTCGCGTTCAAGCTGCGTCATGCGGCCCTGATCGCTCATTCGAAAATGATTCGTTCAACCTATGAATACTCAAACTCTTTCCGCGGCTTCACTTGATTATGACCCCAACCGCTTGCTTGATACCTTGCTGACCCGCCTTGGGATCAACAGCGACAAGGCTTTGTCGAAAAAGCTGAAAGTCGCCGACTCCGTCATCAGCAAGATTCGTAGCCGCCGCCTGCCGATTGCAGCTTCCCTGCTTCTCTGGATGTCGGAATGCACTGGTGCAAGCATTCATGAATTGCGGCAGATTCTTGGCGACCGGCGAGCAAAAGCACGCATGGTCTACATCAAGAATTCACGACCGCGTCCCCAAGCCTGATGCAGCAGCCTGAAACGCCGTTTCCGGCGTTTCAGCTACGCTGTTTCAGCCACGATCGCACTACATCCAGTCTGCGATAGCCTCTTCACTACCTGCTGCAGTTCTGCGATGCAGAATTGCAGCAGCATCTGCCTCATCCTCTCGCCACGCTTGCCTCACGACATGAGCTTGGCATTACCATTTTTGTGCACAGACCGGCCGGCTCGAGCGCAATCACGGTGCATGCCATTTCAGGCAAAAGCCGGGAACAGGACCAGCCTCAACGACTCCATTTGACAATACGGGAAACCGAACGAGTCCGGATCGATATGCGATCCGGCAATCAACAACGGCACTGGAGCAAAACCATGGAAAGCAACGACGTCAATCTGCAGGGAACACGCGTAGCCATTCTTGTGACCGAGGGATTCGAGCAGGTGGAATTCACCGAACCGAAATCCGCGCTGGAAAAACATGGCGCATCAACGCAGGTCGTTTCACAGAAGCCTGGCAAGGTGCAAGGCTACAACCACCACGACAAGGGCGACCAGTTCGATGTCGATCTCACTTTCAGTCAGGCAAATGCTGACGAATTCGATGCAGTACTGCTTCCGGGCGGTGTCATCAACGGCGACGAACTGCGTGTCATACCCGAAGCGCAGCGCTTCGTGCAGCAGATGGACGAGGCCGGCAAGCCGGTTTTCGTGATCTGCCACGGCGGATGGATTCTCGTTTCCGCCGGCCTGACCGACGGCCGCACGATGACGAGCTGGCCGACCCTGCGCGACGACATCAGCAATGCGGGCGGCACATGGCTTGATCAGGAGGTGGTGGTCGACGGCAATTGGGTCAGCAGCCGCAAACCCGACGACATTCCCGCCTTTACTCGAAAAATGGTCGATGTGCTGTACCAGCACAAAAGCGGCGGCGCCCTGCGGAACAAGGGCGATCAGCAGGGAATAGGACTTGCCGGCTGACGGCCGGCGCATCGATTCAGGAGGATACGGATGCTCGAAAAATTGCCAAGCGTGATAGGACAGGCCCTGCACGACCGCCGTGCGGGTCTGGGCAGCATCGCCTTCAACTTGATCGACCTGCGCGAGGGAACTGCGGCAATCAATGTCAGCAGCCTTGCCTTCGGCGATCACGAGGCCATACCGGCGCAATACACGGCCGATGGCGCGGGCACATCACCGCCTGTCGAATGGACGGGCATTCCCTTGGAAACCGGATCGGTCGTGCTGCTGGTCGAAGATGCGGATGCACCTACGCCCCATCCTCTGGTGCATGCGATCGTCGTCGCATTGCCGCCGAAAGACGGCAATTTGCCGGAAGGTGCATTGGACGATGCTGAACTGGAGGGCGATATCGGCCGCAATTCCTATCTGCGCACGCGCTGGCTGCCGCCTGATCCGCCTCCCGGACACGGCGTGCATCGTTATGCATTCCAGGTGTTTGCGCTGAGTGCGGGGGCGGATCTGCCGAAGACGCCGGGCCGCGAAAGCGTGCTCAAGGCCATCGAGGAACATGCGATTGCCAGCGGCTGCCTGATCGGCACCTACGAGAGATCGGACGGCTCGATCAAGATCCCGGCATCGTCGGCAATTGCTGCCGGTCCGGCGGAAACGCCTGGGGTTTGACGGGCAACAGCGTCGGGCGCTGATTGGACCCAGTAATCCGGTTATCCGGCATTCAGACGGCGGATGCCTGTCCCGCCTGGCGTTGTCTGGGCAGGAATTCCGAGAAGGTGTCGAGCAGGGTGCGGGCGCGGAACGGCTTGAGAATCACGCGCGTCACCTGGCGATGCCGAAGCTCCTGCAGAAGAAGGGCATCGCAGCGGTCCACCAGTACGGCGATCGGCATGTCCCGAATGACGGGGTCGGCGCTTGTCCGTATTTCGTCAAGCAGGCTGAAATCGTACTGCGCATATCTGCGCTCGCCGAAGTCGAGCGCGATGACTGCGCCGTGATAGGCGCGTTCGGCGAGCATCCGGAACGCGGATGTCTGGCTGGCAGCCTCATGAATGTGGGCGATGCCGAGCGTGCGCGCGGTCAGCGCAACGGTTCGCCTGAGCAGCGGGTCCTTTTCCACCAGCAGCATGGAAACTATCAGGGAAGCTGGGGGCGCCGATGCCGGCAGTGTCATGTTCTGCGCCTTGGCCGCGATGCGCTGCACGTTCATGCCCTGACCTCAGGCATGTCACCCGGCGCCAGCAACTCGGCCACTGCAAGGTCGCGCAGCGAAGAAAGAATGGACAGGTCGGTGGCGTCCAGGCGCCGAACCCTGGTATCGATCAGGCAGAGCGTACCGATCGCCTGCCCGTCCGGCATGATCAAGGGGGCGCCTGCATAGAAGCGGATGTAGGGCTCCCCGAGCACCAAGGGGTTATCGACGAAGCGCTCGTCAACCCGCGCATCCGGCACGACAAGAACTTTATCGCAATGGATCGCATGGCCGCAGAAAGAGATGTCCCGGGGCGTTTCGCATACGCCGAGGCCGGTCCTTGCCTTGAACCATTGACGATTTTCGTCGATGAGCGAAATAAGTGCGATCGGAACGTCGAATTCCGCTGCGGCGAATTCAACGATGCGGTCGAAGCGTTCTTCCGGCGGAGTGTCGAGGATGAGCAAGGCGCGCAGTGCTTCTAGCCGCTGCTGCTCGTCAGCGGGGATCGGGGCGGATTGCATACGTGCGGAGAAGTAAAATTGCCTTCTTTATTGGTGACAAGCAACTTTACCGCATTGTCGGAATGGGCGGCAAGTGAGCTGTCCGTCCTGATCAAGGATGCAAGAGCCGCCACACCATGCGGTCGGTTCCGTGCGGAGCCCGACGTCAGTCAGGCAGCCGGCTTGCGCTCAAACAGATAGGCGATCATGGCAGCGGAAGGCTGCCGGCTTCCGCGTTCTCCATGGCGGGATCCGGGACAGACCTTCGCCCCTTCGCAAGTTCGGCCATCAATTCGTCGGCGATCACCTGCATGAGCTTGAGTTCGCGGGGGCTGAGCGTGCGCGGTTTGAGGTCAATGACGCAGAGCGATCCGATCACTTGTCCGGACATTGTGCGCAGCGGCACGCCGGCATAGAAGCGCATTTCGTTTTCACGCAGGAAGGGATTCTTCGCGAAACGCGGATCGCGTGCCGTATCTTCGACGACGAGCGGTGCATTGGCGGCTACCACATGCGTGCATATCGAGGTTTCTCGCGTGCCCTGGCGCGACTTTTCCAGTTCCGCAGGCAGACCCCAGGCCCCCTTCCATAATTGGAGGCTGTCGTCGATCAGCGACACCATGCCTATCGGCATGTCCATGGCCTCGGCGACCGTATGCGCCACCCGGTCGAGATGGACGCTGTTGCCGGGATCGAGGGCGCCGCTTGCCTGCAGAGCCTGCAGCCTCGCCTCCTCTTCGGCAGGAACCGGAACCGGCGGCGCGGCTGCCGGAACAGTAGCCTGGCCGACGATTTCTTCGATCATGTGTGCGGCTGCCTCAAGGCTGGTTGCCGTGGAGTCCGCCCCTGCTTCCGTAGCCAGCTTCTCGGGCGTACCGGCTTCTGCCGCGAGGTTCCACGCGCCGATCACGATTTTCAGGCGGCGCGAACGCGGCCTCAGGCGTCGGCTGACGAAACGCGCATACGCCTTGGGCGTGGGATTGAGGTAGGAAAGACAGACCACCTCGACACCGGCAAGATCGAGTGAGCCGATATTGTCCAGGCTAATGGCGGACGGCGGAACAACGCGTGCCCCGATGCCGCTGCTTTCCAGCACATGAACCAGCAGCGCGGCCGCCGCAAGATCGAGTTCGCCGCGGCCCGCGATGCACAGGACCGGCGTTCCGAGCCACTGGTTGGCCTGTCCCCCCTCCTCTTCCAGCCGACGGGATTCGTAGTCGTGCAGGTCCGCAACCACCGCGCGGATGCCGTCGGCGACATGCTTGCGGTCTTCCTTGCTGGCGCCTCGTTCGCGCGCGTTTTCCGCAAGCCTCAGTGCAGGCAAGGCTACCCTGTCATAAAACGACAGCAGCGAATCCTCGGCGACCTCCTCTTCGGCGATGTCGATCGCTTCCTCGACGTTGCCGGCGAGCAGGCGCTGGTAAATGCGCTCTTCCGCCGACAGCACCGGGTCGCTGCCAAGGAGGACATCGATGAACGCCAGCTGTGGAACATAGCGCCCCATGACCACGAAGCACACGGTCAGCGGCGTTGCAAGGATCAGCCCGACAGGTCCCCACAGCAAGGTCCAGAAGATGGCGGACAGAATGACCGCCATCGGCGTCATTCCCGTGCTCGATCCATAAAGCCAGGGCTCGATGACGTTGTTGCTGACGAGTTCCAGTACAAGGATCAGTGCGCCGGTCCACAGCAGCATGTTCCAGCCGGGGTCGACCGCAAACGCCAGCAGCATGGGAAATACCGCGGCGATGACCGGGCCGAGATAGGGAATGAAGCGCAGCAGGGTCGCCAGCAGCGCCCACAGGAACGCGCCGGGCACGCCGATCAGGTACAGGCCGATGCCGAGCGGTATGCCGTAGGTTGCGTTCACGACCAGCTGCATCAGCAGGTAGCGGCTGACGCGGCTGGCGGCTTCGCTCAATGCTTCCGTCGTGCGGTGCAGGTCGGTCCCGGCCAGCCGGATGAAGCGGTCCCGCAAGTCGCTGGGCGCCAGCAGCACGAAGAAGATGAAAACGATGACCAGGCCTGCCGTGCTGACCGGGCCCATCAGCGATCCGGCAACGCTTTGCAGCGTCTCCAGCGGGTGCTGTTCACCGGGTTCGATGCGGACCGGCATGGGCTGCTGCGTCTTTGATGCGCCCGACCCGCTGCCCTTGGCGCGCGGCGTGGTCCCGGCCACTTCCGACAATTCCTTTCCCAATGCCTGGATCACCGCGGAGGTGCGGTCGATCGCGCCGCCTCCCGGTGCAGCCGACCGGATGGAGCGTATTTTCTTTTGCATGGTCTGCTGATAGGTCGGCAGGTTGTCCGACAGCGCCACCACCTGGCTGCCCATCAGCACGGAAACGCCGGCCACCATGGCGACGGCTCCGCTCACCACGAAGACGACGGCCGCCGTGCGTGGAATGCGCGCGCGCCGCATCCAGGCCACAGGAGGCGCCAGCATGAAGCTCAGCAGGATGGCCAGTGCAAAGGGCACGAAGATATCGCGGCCGACATACAGCACGGCAATGCTGAGCACAACCACGACCGCAGTGCTGAGGTTGATGTTGATATCAGGATTGGCGGAGTCGTCGGACACGGAGAGGAACCTGGGGTAGATGCAAGGCTAAAGTAAGGAATCGGAAAGCTCGCGGCTGCAATGTACGGATTGCGGAGACTGCAGCAAATTAGGCTTCGGAAAGGAAAAAGTGTTCCAGCGCGCAGATGCAAGCATTGCGATTGCGCAACGTGATTCGGTACGAGACAGCAGCCCTGCGGATTCCGCCGAGCATGAAAGGCAAAAAGACAAACAAGAATGAAAAAAGCCGGTCGCTGGACCGGCTCCTTTCGGGACGTGCGGAAACACTTTCCGCGCATGCTGACTCGATGCTGCCGTGCTCGGATTATGAGCCGATCACCCGGCAGCTCTCCGCGTTTCCAAGCAGGTTGCGCACTTCGCTTGCCAGCGTGCCGAACAGCCTCTCCGCGACGCTGGCCTGCGGCGCCCGCCCCATGATGATGCGATCGCACCTGATCTCGGTGGCGAAACGCACGATGGTTTCGGCGGTGCGGCCGATCTCGATATGGGTCAGAAAAGGTACATTGGCCTTGCGCAGCTCCGCTGCCAGAGGTGCCAGTTCCTCCCTGGCCGCCTCCCGATGAATCTGCCGGAGCTCGGCACTGCCGAAGAATTCGGCGACGTGCTGCGACACCGGCGTCTGCACGCTCAGCAGATGAATCTGCACGGACTGCTCTCTGTGATAGATGGCAATCGCTTCGGTAACCGCACTGCACAATTGAGCAGGCCGGCTGTGAATGCTGACGGGAACGAGCAATTTTCTCATGTCGATTCTTTCATGACCGTGCCTGGAAACGAGGAGCTTCAGGGGCGCTTCAGCCGACTTCGTTCAGCGGTTCCTTGGCCGCGGCCCGGCGCTGCTGCCATTTGCCGACCGCAATCACGAGCAGTGCGCAGAGCACGGGAGGCACCAGATGGAGGTTGTGGTGTGATTCAGCCCAGCCGCCGATCGCCGGATCGGAGAACGCCATTTCGCCTGCCACCCAGCCGAGCAATGCCGCACCGGCGGTGATGATGATCGGGAAGCGCGTCATCAGCTTGAGGATGATGGTGCTGCCATAGATGATGAGCGGAATGCTGACGCCGAGTCCGACGACCAGCAGGAAGACGTTGCCTTTCGCGGCGGCAGCGACGCCGATCACGTTGTCGAGGCTCATGACCAGGTCGGCGATGATGATGGTCTTGATCGCAGCCGCCAGGTTCGAGTGACCTTCCATCTCTTCCTCGTCATCCTCGCCCTTGAGCAGGTTGATGCCGATCCACAGCAGCAGTGCGGCGCCTGCCAGCTTGAGGTAGGGAAGCGACAGCAGATAGACGGCGAAAAACGTCAGTACGATACGCAGGACGATCGCGCCGACGCTGCCGAAGAGGATGGCCTTCTTCTGCTGGGACGCAGGAAGTGAACGCGAAGCGAGCGCAATGACGACGGCATTGTCGCCGCTCAGCACGATATTGATCAGAATGATCTGGGACAGGGCAAGCCAGAACTCCGGCGCAGCCAGCATGGACATTGGTTTCTCCTTGATGATTTCCTGGAGACCAAGGCTTGGTCTCCGCTTGCCGTCAAGGATACGGAAGCGTGCTGTCGCCTCCCTTTCGCATGCCTTACGCCACGCTGTCTGATTCCTTTCGCCAGCCTTACAACATGGAGCCCGACGTGTCCGGACTTCCCGAAGCAGGGAAAAGGACGGTGAAGGCATTGCCGACCCCGTCCTTGTCCTCTTCCAGGGTGATGCGGGCATGATGCACGGTCGCTATCTCGCTGACGATGGCCAGGCCCAGCCCGCTTCCATCGACTTGCGTACCGAGCAGACGGTGGAAGCGTTCGAAGATACGCGTACGCTCTTCCACGGGAATGCGCGGACCGTCGTCGCTGATGGACAGGGTGGGCTGGGAGCCGTTGAGTACATGGACGGTCACCTTGCCGCCGTCCTGACTGTAACGCACCGCGTTGTCGATCAGGTTATTGATCAATTCCCGCAGGCGATGCGTATCGCCGTCGATCATGACGCGCCCGCCATGTCCTTCGAAGCCGAGATCGATGTTGCGCTTGAGAGCTTCAGGCACCCATTCCATCGTGATCTCGAGCGCCAGCGCATGCAGATCGAGCGGCAGCAGCTTGACATTCTCGACGGCTCCCGGTTCATTGCGCGCCAGCGACAGCAATTGCCCGACCAGCCGCGACAGGCGATCGGCGCTGACATAAAGCTGGGCGACCGCATGCTGCAGCTTGCCGCTGTCGGCTTCCCGCAGCGCCAGCTCGATTTGGGCCTTCATGCCGGCGACGGGCGTCTTGAGCTGGTGCGCGGCATCGGCGATGAATCGGTTCTGGAAATTCAGCGTGGCATCCAGGCGCTGCAGCAGACCGTTCACTTCCGCCACCAGTGGACGCACCTCCGCGGGCACATCATGGTCGTCGATGGGGCTCAGGTCCAGATGCGAGCGGTTCGATACCGCCCGCGTCAGCATCTGCAGCGGTTTCAGTCCCTGGCGCACGCCGACGCACACCGCCAGGATGGCAAGAACGATGAGGAGCAGTTGCGGAACGAGCACGCTGGCACGGATCTCCGTCGCCAGACGCTGCCGCTTGTTGAGGGTTTCGCCGACCTGCACCAGGATCCAGCCGGGCGCGCCGTTGCCGGCATACGCCATGCGCGCCGCCACCATCCGGACCTCCATGCCATGCACGACGTCGTCATAGAATACGGCACCGTCCTTACCCGGCACGCCGTTCCTTGGCGGTGCGATGGCGTCGTCGCCGCCGATCAGCCGGTCATCGCTGGATGAAACCTTGTAGAAGAGCCGGTCGTCCTGATCCGTCAGCAGCAGCCTTTCCGTACCGGCCGAGATATCGATGCGAGCCTGGCCGCCGTCAAGCTGCACATGCAGGAAGACTTCACGTGCAATTTCGTGCAGCGCGCGGTCATAAGCCTGGTTCGAGAAGCCCGCCGAGGTGGCGTAGGTAATGATCGTGTCGAGAAGCAGAAGGGCAAGCAGCGGGCTCAGCAGCCAGGCCAGCAGTTTCCTCTGCAGCGCCGGATCATTCCGGCGCATCGGTCCGTTCCAGCAGATAACCCATGCCGCGTATGGTGCGTATGCGGCAGCCGTAGGGCTCCAGCTTCTTGCGTACGCGGTAGACATAGACTTCCATTGCATTGGGTCCGACTTCGTCCCCCCAGCCGTACAGGTGATTCACCATGTGCTCCTTGCTCACTACCCGCCCTTCCCGCATCAGCAGCAGTTCGAACAAGGCCAGTTCGCGTGCCGAGAGCTCGATAGGCTGGTCGTCGCAATAAAGACGGCGCCCGCCTGAATCAAGCCTCAGCCGGCCGTGATGGAGATCGGGGGTGGGCTTGCCATGCCCGCGCCGCAGCAGCGCACGCACCCGCGCTTCAAGCTCGGGCAGATCGAATGGTTTGGTCAGATAGTCATCGGCGCCCAGATCCAGCCCCTTGACACGGTCCGCCAGCGCGTCGAGTGCGGTGAGGATCAACACCGGCACCTGCGACTTGCGGCCGCGGAGGCGCCGCACGAGGTCGAAACCGCTCATGCCGGGGAGGCCGACATCGAGCACCACCAGATCGTAGGTGTGAACCGACAAGGCATGGTCAGCCTGCAGGCCATCGCCGACGAGATCAACCGCGTATGCCGATTGCACCAATGCCCGAAACAGCGCATCGGCCAGTATTTGATCGTCCTCGACGAGCAGGATACGCATTGTTTTTTCTGATGAGAAAGGAAACAGGAAGAATCAGAGCGGATTCTACCCGAGGATGACAGACCGCTGGCGTCCATCCCCAGATGCCTTGCCGTTCGATACAGGCAGGGAAACAATACAGGGAAATGAAAACGGGCGAGAAGCTTGCGCTCTCGCCCGTTTGATGCTGCATAAATATGGTGCGGCTGGCAGGAATCGAACCCACGACCCCTTGGTTCGTAGCCAAGTACTCTATCCAGCTGAGCTACAGCCGCGAAGGACTCGCATCATAGCGCAAAGACAATTTCTTCGCCAGTCCTTTTGCGTATTTCTTTAAAAATACTGGAGGGCGCTGGGTGGAGCCCATGCTGGTGGCGGCACCCAGCGCCCTCTTCCTGGCCGGCTCCTGATCGTGCCCGAGCACCCCTCCCTCGCTTGAGAAATTTCAAATAAACATCCAAGTACGATTTTTCCTACCTGCAAAGACAGACGATTCCGATTCTCCTTGCCCGCAGGCTTGGATATATTTCTTGCAACGCGGCGCGATGCCGCTCTTGATCAACGCAATGCATAATAACATCGACAAGGAGGCTCCGATGAGCGATGAAGCAGATGTCGCAAATGACAATATTGAACGCAACCGCATGGCGGCAATCGAGGCATGCCGGCGGCAACCGACCTTGCCTGCAAAGGGCAGTTGCTGGTTCTGCGAGGAGACGCTTCCCCCGAACCACAAATTCTGCGACAGCGACTGCGCAAGCGATTACGAGCTTGAGCAAGCGGCGTGGGCACGCGCCGGCCGGCCGCGAGGTCCCGGCGATGTGTACGCAGAGCAGTAACAAAGGAGTCAATGCGCGGTAACTGAAGCGCTGCTGCCGGCTTTCATTTGATGAAGTCGGCGGCCTGTGACAGCACTATTTCCCCGGCGGCAGGCGACCAAGCAATTCCAGGCGTCCTGCCTGGCCCATGCGCGCGATCAGCATCTCTCCGGACGACAGCGACTCGCCGGTCAATGCCTGTATGTTCTGCTGATGCGTGACCAGCACGAGATTGCCCTTCAAGCCGGAACGCGGTATCGCACGCATCGCGCCTGCGGTTTTCGCTTCCGCCCGCTTTGCATCGTCATTGAATATCGAATCCAGCATGGGCACGGTCTTCAGGTTTTCGAAGGCAAGCAATGCCGTGTCGATGCATCGGCACCAACGGCTCGTCCAGACCTCCTCCACCGGTATCGCTTTATCCCGGAAGATTTTGCCTATCTGCCTCGCGTCGTCGCGGCCCTGCGCCGAGAGATTTCGCTGCGTGCTGCAGTCGCCGAGCAGGAAATTCGGTGGATCGCCTATGCCGGATACTGTGATCGCATGACGCATCAGGATGACGTGTCCGCCCTGCCGCAGCTTGGCCCAGAGTGCTTCATCGGCTCGTGCGTGCGGCGCCTGGAAAACCATCAGGGTTAACAAGGCAAGGCCGGAAGCGAAACGGGACACGGAATTCGGCAGAATCGTCATTACAGCCTCCAATAAGCCAGGTTGCAGGATAGTGCATGTCATGCACAGAGACATTGGTCTTCATCACAAGGTTTTTGAGAGACATGCTGCCTGTCCGGGATGCGATGCGGCTCCATTACATGATCATGGGATTGCGAAATCACGCCAATGCGGTTAGTTTCCTGAGTACTGGGATAAACGACGATTAAAACTATATGTATGGCTTTGAACTGTGTAGAAAATACCAGGAGGCAATCAATAAAGGAAACTTGGAGCAGACCATGGCGTTGTTCGCGGATGAAGCCGTCGTCAGCGCTCCGCTGACAGGACACTCCACCGCCCGCAAGTTTCATGAATGGCTGCTGGGCACGACCAAGGAAACGATTACTCGCCTGCGACGCGTTTTCCAGGCGTTGGACAATAGCTCTACCTTGGCCATGCAGCTGCACTACACCTGGGTGTTAAGCAATGGGAAGACGCTTGAATTCGACGGCATGATGATCTTCGAATTCTCTGCAGACCAGTTATCCATCTGCAAACTTACCATCATTTACGACACCGCTCCCATCCGGACGCACGTATCGCAAGGGGCTCTCGCTGCAATTCGATAGCCGCCGATATCACCTTCGAATCGCCGTTGCCCGTATCGACTGTACGCTGAATGCACTAAAGGGCCTTGCGGCATGTCCGTTTGTTGCCTTTTATGCATTTATTGTTACATCGGGTAACATTCTTGCGTCAACTATTCTTTTGACAAGCGCGTTTCCTGACGAGCAAACACGCACTCGGCTGCCTGCCGGACAGCAGGAAAACGAGTCTGAAAAGCGAATGCTCAACCGGGTTGCCGGCTTGCCTCATGTACATTGCCAGGCACCGCAGCCCGAACAGTTTGGAACCGAAGTGGAGACGAATATGGAACACAGCAGGGTCAAGGAGCAACTGGCACGTGTCGAAGAATCAATCGGCGTAGCCAAGGAAATGTGCGAACGACATATGGATGGCCGTGTCCAGACATACTTGAAGAGTCTGAACCGCGATTCTGCCCATCTAAGGGTCATGCTTGACAATGGCCAGGCGGCTGCCCGTCTCGGCGACTATCTTGAGCACCTCAGAACAACAGGCGCCCTTCTCATGCACAGCTGCGAGCAGCCCCGCCATAAAGACACCCGTCATGCCCTCGAACAGTTGCACGACGAGTTGTTCATGCTGGAACAATACCTTCAGTAGTTCTGTTCTGCTTTTGGGACAACCCTGTCCCAAACCCATCACCTTCCTTCTTCACACCGCTTTTGCTGTCAACGTTTCGTCCAGAGACCCTGGCACCAAAAGCGGTGGATCCTTCACGGACGCCACAGTCCGCTGCTTCCCGCGGCGCTTCTCAGCGTACCCGCATGCATTTTTCCGAGCCGGCATGGCGTGTTCGACAAGAATTGAACATGCTTGCCTGCGCTTTGTCATAACTCCCTTTTCCAATTGCTGGATAATAGCGGTCCGTTAATTTTTTACGCCTTCATCGCGCCGCAGAAACGGCCGATTGGTATTTTTTGGAAGCAGATATTGAAGACAACACGAAACAAGCGCTGGGATGGCAAGATCGACAATCTACCGGTCGATTACTTGAATGGCGTATTGGAAAAAATGCAAGCCTACGGTGATCGCGTACAGTTCTCTTACGTAGCCGGGGGTCCCCAGCCCGGATACCAGGTAATCAATCCCGTCGGCAAGACCATGGCGTTCGACCGCAATCACCATTTGCTGACCTTGCAGGGCGAAGAATTCACCGGCCCCAATGCAACGGCCATCATGGGGCTTGACCAGGTGCAAAGGCTGATCAGCGGCATTGGGACCGCATCACGCACGGGAACGCGCGGGGTCAGGGTTGCGCGCAAGGCCGCAGGCGGCACCGGCGAGACCAAGACCGCAAAAGCGCGGCAGATGGACATGTATGCAGCGCAGCGGTATGAATATTTCAGGAACAACCGTCAATCCCTGCCGCCCACGATCAGCGAGCATACCGAGGAAATCACTGAACTCATGACCAAGGGAAAATCGGTCGAAGAAGCGTTCGGCGAAATCGTGAGCAAGTATTACGGTTGAATCTACCCTGAGCCCTTCACTTTCCGAGCATGCTTCAAATCGCCGGATTGCGGGGGCAGCATCAACAACAAGCGCGCCCGCGACACGGCAAATTATCGCGGGCGCCGTACCGCAGCCTGCTATTTCAGCGGATTGAGAACTCCGACTGCTGATGACAGCGCGCTCGGCAGGATCAGGCTGATCGTCCTGTTCCAGTTGGCGAGCGGGGTGGCGGCAACATAGACCACATCCTTGGGCGAAAGCTCGAACCCTTCCGCCATTGCCATCGCCCCGGCCGTACGGCCGTCGAGTTGATAGACCACCTGGTCCTGGCCGCTCTTGCGAATCACATAAATCTGGCTGCCGTCGCCGGACAGCGGGTTGACGCCCCCTGACTCTCCAAGTGCTTCATTGAGCGTCAGTCGTCCGTTGTACATGGTGAGCGCACGCGGGCTCACGACTTCTCCCGATACGAAGACCTTGCTTTCATCCCGCGACCGCACACGTACCACGTCGCCGTCGGCAAGCATGATGCTGCCGGGATTGACCCCGCGCTGCACCAGCTGCGGCAGGTTGATCTGGTAGTTCGTTCCGCCGCGGTTGATCACGATCTGGCTCTGGTCTCCGTTGGGCATTACACCGCCGGCACGATTGAGCGCTTCCATCAGGCTCATCGGAATGTCATTGATCGATTGCAGGCCGGCGTTCCTGACCTCGCCGTCCACATACACCCTCTTGCTTCGGAATGCCTGCACGCGCAGGGTAACGCGCGGCTGGCGAATGTATTTGGAAATCTTTCCGATTAACAGATTGCGTGCCTGTTCCTGCGTCAGTCCCGCCACTTTCAGATTGCCGGCATAGGGAAACTGGATTTCGCCCTGATGGTCGACGATGAAACCGGCCGGCGGCGCGGTCGTTGCAAAGGTAGAGGCATCCGAACCCGTTCCCGGCTGCATGCCGACAGCGGTGGTCGCACTGTCAGACAATTCGGGATGATCCCAGACGACGATGGACAGTACGTCGCCGCTGTCGATCGTGTAAGGCACAGGCTTGCCGAGGAGCTTGCTGATATCCTGGCTGACCTGCTTCTCCCTCAGCGCATTTTCCGTTTTCACCAATTGCGGCGTGATGGGCTTGAGCACCGCATTGGCCATATCCGCGCCGGACGCGCTGGCGCCTCCGGCATCCGAAGATCCCTGCGTACCCGAATAATGCATGCCCGGTGCGACCGACGCACATCCGGCGACGAACCATGCTGCCGGTAAAAGTACCGCGAGCGATCTCAAAGATTTTCTGGCGTGGCGCAGCATCATCGTCTCCTATCCATACTTGATGTCCATATCGCGGCGGTGTCGCAATCGTCCGGCACCGTTTCTGAAGGCGGATTCATTGCCTTTGAACACGGCACATATGCACTCTAGAATGGTGGCGTCATGGCGTGTTGAGTGTGATCAATCAGACAATCCGAAGCCGCTCAGCCTGCAGCGGCGAGGGCGCACTCTGCATCGGTCTGCCGCAATCCGGGCGCAAAATGCGCCGAAACAGCCGATCGTAAAAGGACTGCACGCACATGGGACAGTGGCCCAAATTGATAAAGATGCGTTATATTTCGCCACTCAATCGCCACACATGGCATTTTCAACAAAAGGGAGCATGAATGAACAAGAGTGAGATCGTCGACAAGATCGCCGCAGACCATGAACTGACCAAGGTAAAGGCGAAGGAAATCGTCGAGCAGGTATTCGGCTTTGTCGGTACCGATCTGAAGAAGGAAGGACGCTTTTCCTTTCCGGATCTGGGCACCTTCACGGTAACCCAGCGCGCCGCCCGTACAGGCCGCAATCCGGCCACAGGCGAATCCATCAAGATCAAGGCATCCAAGAATGTCCGTTTCAAGGCCGCTCCCGCGCTCAAGGATCTGGTGGCGAAAGTCAAAGTCAAGTAATACACGCATACCGGAGCGGCATGCAGCCGCTCCAGGTTCCCCGCAGATCCTTCAGGCATTTCTGCTTTTGCGCTTTCCCCCGCGCGTCAAACCTGAATCGAAATTCTCCGTCGGCCGCATCCATGCCTGATGCGCCGTGCGTTGCTCCGTCGTGGTGACTTAGCATAGGCTGAGCTTCCTGCGCAAGTGCGAGCTGACACGATACCGCATGCTTTCTCAAATGGAACAAGCGCAGTCCGCAGCGGTCTATCTCACACATGAATTTTTTCGCGTATGGAGCGGCAATGAAGTGGTATTACAGATGGAGGCTGCGTCGGGTCCGCGCAGAGATAGCCGCCTTGGAAGAAGCGACTCAGGCAAAACTGGTCGACACTTATACGCATCATTCAAGACTGCGTATCCTGCAAACGATAGCCGAGCGGCTGCAGGAAAGGCTGGAATCGGATGCAGGCAAAAGTCGTCCTGGCAAGCAGGAGGACGAATAATCGAATGATTGATTTTGGCGGTGTGGCGGCGCTTTTCCGCCTGCCGCAAACGGGGAAATAGAAACGCGGCTAAAGGCCGCGTTTCTATTTGTTACTTCATCAGGCGTGTCATGCGGCCATCATGGCGCTGCCAGCGTGGAGTTGCCATCCTGTCCTGTCCTCGCTTTCCATTGCGTAAAGCTCAAGGCTTCCCCATTGAAATTGGCAAAGATCGAGGACGAGCTGGCATAGCGGTTGCCGGAATAGCTGCCGAAGCGTGCCACGGCGTTAGTTCCCAGGTCACTGCTGATCCGATACATTTCCTGCTTGCCGGTGGTGGTGAATGCATTGTCGTTGAAAGCATTATTTCTCACGACCGCGGACGTTCCCGCTTCCACGATCTGCACATGCGCCTGCGTGTTCTGCGCAAACACATTCGCAGTCACCGTGTTGTCATATCCGTTGAGGATTTCCATGCCGTTGCCGCTGCCCGTAACGTTATTGCCCGATACGACCGTCCCGTTCGCGTAATCGCCGAGATAGATTCCCCACGCCAGGATCTGCTTGGGCCCGACATCGCGCACGACATTGTTTTCGATGCGGGTGTCAAGGCGAACGCGTTCCGGCGATGACGTGAAGATGCCGCCGCAGTCGGTCATGGTTTTGCATGCGCCATCGACGGTATTGCCGGACACGACGCCATTACGGAACACGCGTATGCCGATGTAACCTGAATTGCTTACCTTGTTGTTCTGCACGACGGCGCCGTCGCTGGCCGTGAGGTTGATTGCGGCATGCGAGTTGGTCGGCATGCCGAAGCTTCCTGTTGCAGCAATGGTCGAGTTGACGATGCGTTCGCCTCCGCCTCCCCATTTCACGGCAATCGCATCGTGCCTCGAATTGCGGATCGAGGATGCGCTCACCTGCAGACCGGAGCCGCCCGCGTTCTGGATACCGCTGCTTGAAGAATTGCGGATGTCGACATTGGCGACATTGAGTCCGGTGGCACCGAGTGCATTGATGCCGTTCGCCGAACCGGAAATGGCAATGCCGTCGATTGTCACCGAACGGGAATTGCTTGCGTCGATGCCGTCCTTGTCGGGAGACGCCCATACACGTCCTTCCGGTGATTGTCCGTCCGGCGCCCAGACATACAGCCGGCCGCCGCTGACAGCCCATTCGCCAGGCTCGTCCAGCATCCAGAGTTTGCCCTCGACATAGAAGTCGACCTGGCCGCCAAGCGCATAATTGCCGAAGTTGATATCGCCGGTGTTGGCAAGAGTCATCCTGTCGCCGGAATAAGCCGTAATTTTCCGTGCCTCGATGGCCCACACATAAGGTTTGAATACCAGCGTGGCGCCGACGAGATCGGCATTAGGCATGACATACGAAAGGCTGGACTCGCTGGATGAGGCGGCACGTGCCCAGACTTGCGCGGCGCTTGGCCAGTGCGCTTTCGCCAGAGGCTGGTCCGAAATGCTCACCTGCGCCACATCGAAGTCCACGGGCGCGGAATAAATATTGCCCTGATGCTGAACCCATCCCTTGATGGCCTGCCCCGGCGACAGGATGGCCTTGCCGCAATTTCCTGCGGTGCTCACCGTAACATTCGACTTTCCCTTCAAATCGAGCGTGCCGTAGTACATGCGTCCGCATTCAAGCTGCACCTTGCTGCCATTGGCTATCCCTGTCGGCACTGCCAGCGGAGGCAATGCCGCATTCTGCGGTGGAACGGCCGGGAATGCGTCAGTTGGCGCAACGCCGGTATTCGTGGATGCAGATCCTCCGGTGCCTGCTGATGCAGAGGACGGCGGTGTACCGGCGGATGCGGATGAATCTGCGGACGATGCCGTACCTGCGTTGCCGAAGGCGACGTCGCTGCCGGCGCTGGCGGCAACGATGTCGCCGCTGCTGGATCCACCGCCGCATGCGCTCAGCAATACGGACATCGAGGCGGTCAAGGCAATGTGCTTCAGGTTAAAGGGGGCTTGAAAGATTTGCATATCCACTTCGGCTCCGAACGCGACTTCAATACTGATCCGAAGTCATGCGCCGGATAAAATTAACGGAAGTAGATTTCAACACTTCAATTTCTTTGGCTCAATGCTTTTTCGGCAATTTCGGCCCTGTGTTTTGTTACGAATCGTGAGTAATGTAAATACCTTGGGTTAAATTAGAAGGCAGCAGAAGCGCGCATGATGACCCAGTTTTCGCCTTCTATCCCGATAATGGCTGACCGAGTTTCAATCAAAGCAGCGGAGTGGAAATTACGGTATCGACGAGAGAATGACCATGAAAAAACCCATTACCTGGACAGCCTGTCTGCTGCTGGCCAGCCTGCTGACTTCCTGCATCACCCGCACGACGTATCAAGACCTGTATGGACAGCCTCTTGCGGCTTCAGCAGTCACAACTCATGTCGTTGTGATTCGTCCCGATACCCGCCATGTCAATGTCCAAGGGGGCGATTCCATACGTTTCATCGTCGGGGACAGGGTCTTCTCATGGCAGTTCAATGTCGCCCGGACCATTGATTCCTTTGATCTGCGGGAAGTTGCGCCGCCGGGCCTGCTTGACCATGCCGTGATCGCCTATGTATCTCCTGATCCCAAGTATCTTGGAAGGCCTTGAGCCTGCCATTCAATGCCTGCATGGCGGATGAGCGCGATGTGCCGTTATGCCTGCGTACCGAATACTACAATCCCGAGCGCGCAAAGCGTCAATGTAAACCCCAGAAGGATACTGGCGTAGGGAACGCGCTTGACATGGCACCCGTGACATTCACGCTCATTCCATTCTTTTTTTGCGCCGCAGTTACCGCAGCGTCCTGCAATGAAGTGCCACATAAATTGCTCTTGAGTGCGTTCGACCAGTTCAGTGTAATGACATGCACCATGGATGCATTGAGGATTAGCAATATGGCTGTAATGCACCGGATTGCGTAAAACGCATACAAGAAAATCGGTGGCCCGTTTCGCAATCCTTCCCATGCGGAGTCTTTTTGCAAAACGTGTTTCGAGTGCAAATCAAGTTGTCTCCATGGTCCGATGCCGCGTTTTTGCGAACGCAATATATTCATTACTTAAATTGATTTTCCTAGTCTCGGCACTGCCATTGTGCAATGCAAAATTATTATGTGCGCCGTCCGGAACTTGGCAAATCCAGCAAGCTCTACAGAAGCTCGTTCGGACGTGCGCAGTCATTGCTTCCATGCGCACGTGGAACGTCTTCCTCATGTCTGGTTTATTAGGAGATGCCAATGTTTACTTTTTCGCAGGAAGTTACACCGGCTCTGAAAGCGCATATCGATGCTCAATATTCGATGTTTGCGGACCTGTCGCAAAAGATGTTCGACACTGCTCAAAAAATCAATGAGCTCAACATCCAGGCCGCAAAGACCTTGCTTGAAGGGTCCTTGTCGAGCGCGCAGCAAGTCATCGTAGCGAAGGATCCCTATGAAGCACTTTCGATTGCGGCGGCACAAGCCCAGCCATCGGCGGAACGTGTTCGCGAATACCAGCAGCATCTGAACAACATCGCGGCGCGTACACACCTCGATCTGGCAAAGACCGCGGAGACTCACGTCCCCAATACCAGCCGTACGGCAGCGGCGGTTGCAGACGAAGTCGCGAGAAAAGGCAATGAAGAAACCGAGAAGGCGGCTTCGCGCCAGAAGGCCGCATTCGAACGCTTCAAGACCACGATCGACCGCGGCGATGAACAGAAGCCACAGGCGAACCGTCCTGCAGCATGATGGCCGCCGCAGGTTGAATTCGCGGTTTCACCCCAACTTCAGTCAGCCATCATTCGCAGTGACGACCACTGACGCATCGGACTATCGGTACATCATCGTTTCTCAACAATCTATCTCGGAGTCGACATGTTCCTATTCAATCAGCCACTTCCGCCTTCCGCGAAAGCTCATCTCGAATCGCAGTTCACGTTTGTGTCCGAGCTGTCGAAGCAATTGTTTACGACGGTACAGAAGATCAACGACCTGAATATCAGCATTGCGCAAAACGTGTTGCAGGACACCTTGAACAGCACTCGCGAAGTCGCAAGCGCGCAGAATCCCTATGAAGCACTTTCCATCGCCGCTGGCCAGGTACAGCCTGCCGCGGAACGGCTGCGCGCTTATCAGCAGCATTTGACGAACATTGCAGCCAATACTCAGGTCGATCTGGCCAAGACTGCGGAGGTCCATGTACCGGCAACCAGCCGCACTGCATCAGCCCTTGCCGATGACGTGGCACGCCGCGCCAACGAGGAAGCGCAGAAAGCGACGCAGCGTCAGAAAGCCGCGCTTGAAAAGATAGCCTCGCCTATCGGCAAGCCGGACACCGGCAAGGGCACGACAGCCAACGTGCATTGAGTCGTCGCAATGACAGACTACGGCATTGCTTAGGTAAGCAGCCACGATTTCAGTGGACGAGTTAGTCACAACAGCCGTAGCTTCCATTAAATATGCTGCTTGATCTGCCGCTTTGGCTATTCTGTTCAAAGCGGCAGATTCTCATCCCCTGCTTGTAACGTCCCTTCCAGTAGCCATCTCGCTTAATGACGTGGCAGACGAGATCATTGAAGTTCTTGCTCGAAAAGTCATTGATTGTCGAGCGACAATCAATGACACAGTCATATTTTTTTCGATAACCGCACCTCTGGCAATGGGAGCTCGCAGGCTTGGCTTTGCATTGAATCAATTTCATGGTTCGCCCGACCGATGCATCGGAAACCTTATTGACGTTCATGCAATCACATTATCGTCGGCGCGACGGGCACAAGCTTTCAATACGGATATCTATGAACCATGGCATGAAGACACCACGGCACTTTTCAATGATTCGCGGATTCCATCTTGCGGATTTTTTTACGTTGGGTAACGCTGCCTGTGGTGTAGCCGCGGTCTTCTTCGCGATGCTGTATGTTTCAACGCAATCTCGTTCCTATCTGTTCGCAGCAGCTGCAATGGCGCCTTTGGCGTTTTTGTTCGATGTGCTGGACGGGATGATTGCGCGCTGGCGTCACCAGCATTCGCCTCTCGGTCGCGAATTGGATTCGCTGGCAGATGTGATTTCATTCGGCGTGGCGCCTGCAACGCTGGGCTTCGCGGTCGGGATGCAAGGCGGCTGGGATGCGGTGGCGCTGATGTACTTTGTCTGCTGCGGCGTCAGCCGTCTAGCCCGTTTCAACGTGACCGCAGAGGAATTATCCCAGGGCGGCGAAAAAGTCGCCTATTTCGAGGGTACCCCCATCCCGACGAGTGTCGTTCTGACGGCAATCCTGGCTTTCGCCGCATTTCAGGATCGGATTGGCGATGCGCTGTATGGAGGGGTCTGGACGCTTGGCCCCTGGAACCTGCATCCCCTGGTACTGATATTTGTCATCTCGGGAAGCATGATGATCAGCAAGACCCTGCGCATTCCCAAACCCTGACGGATCATCAGCATGAAACCTTATTCACCGGTGAGCGCGCATTCCGGAAGTACGTTCGAATCGTCTATTTAGCGTGCACAATGGCTTGCCTCAGCAGCCGTAGCGACGATCTCCATCCACGATCCGGTAGCTTCCCCATTTATCGACAAAGCAGATGGCATCGTCGGACTGCTTTATGTGTGCCAACCTGGCTTTGCGCGCCGGCTTGCGAAACTTCCAGGGCGCAATCGGATCATCGTCGCTCCACAATCCGCGGCGATCACGGCGAGCCATAGCCTCCAGCGCCGGCAAGGTTAGATCATTGTTATGCTTCGGATCGACCCATGCAAGGCCGCGCTCGACCTGAATTCGACTGGCTTCATTACCATCACATTGCACAACCGCAACCAATGTTCCCGAATAGTCGAGCTGCTTGTTCTGCAGTACTGCATTCTTCCCCAGGCAAAGCTCGGCAAGTGATTTGCGTGAAGCTTCTCCAAAAGCCTGCTTTTTTTCCGGGGCATCGATATGTGCCAGCCTAAGCATGACAGGCTGGTCGTCAAGGACAATGGTCATTGTGTTCCCGTCTTCCACGCTCTTGACCTTCTCCGCGGATGCCAGTGAGGACGTTGACAGGAAGGCCACGAACAGCAGATGGGTGCAACGAATTGATACGTTCATTTGATGCAACTTATGCCTAAAGCCGGGTTGAGTGAACTTTAAGAAAGTAAGTGCATAAATGCAACTTAATTTTCCCGATCGTACCAAATACGCATCAGCCGGTTACCAAAAGCAAATTTTTAACACGGGTAAACTTGTAGCGTCTGCGTGCATGGGTGACAACCATATCGAATGAAATTTGGTTGCTGTCCGTTAAGCAGCGGTCGAAAAATGAATTTTTTAGATTCACAAAAGAATCTTTTCAAAATTTTTGAAATTTTCGGTGTAATATCTGCGCGCTGTAATAAAAAATCCAATCCAGGACGACGAGAGAGACAGGAACCCCGTATAGCATAGTCTTGCGGGGTTTTCCTTTTTCAGGATATAGATTTGATGAATACCTCATATCACTGAAAAAAAGCGGAGTTTTATTGTGCATTGCATTAAAGTGTACTTGTCTCCTCCAACTCTCCTTGAATTGGATTTAAACCCGCTCTTGCAGCGGGTTTTTTTCGTCTGCCGTTTGCGCACTCGTCGATTCCGTACCCCCATCCTTGGTAGCTCGATAGCATTTTGTCCTTTGAGATTGCGTGCCAGTCGTCTCCCCTTCGGAGAAAGGCAAGCTTGCCTTCGTATTAGCCGCTTGCAGTTAGTTCACTTAGATCGGTAGAGAGATGTGCAGGTCGGCTGGAATGTGAAGTTGAATGTAAAAACTACATCGAACCGGGCTGGAGATACATACACTGAAAACCTGCCTCATCGACACGCGTAGGCAAAAGCCTTCGATCAGGCGCGTGCGCGTTTCTTGCTTTTATTGTAAGTTCACAGGCAACTACCTGATTTACGGAGGCGACATGAGATGGGAAGGCAATCGCGAAAGCGAAAATATTGAAGACCGACGCGGGGACCCCGGCGGATACGGCGGCGGAATGCTCGGTGGACGTTCCATCGGATTAGGCACTGTTGCCATTGCACTTGTCGCATCGTATTTTCTTGGCGTCAGCCCGATGACGGTGTTGAGCTTCTTGACCGGCGGCTCGCCGGGAACGACGGTTACCCAGCAGGCACCGGCACACCATCCTGCCGCAACGGATCAAATGACGCGCTTCGTTTCGACCGTATTGGCGGATACCGAGGACACATGGACCGCAATCTTCAGCCAGCAAGGGGCCAATTATGTGAGGCCGCGCCTGGTCCTGTTTTCCGGAAGCACACCGACGGCCTGCGGTGCGGGACAGTCGGCCATGGGCCCCTTCTACTGCCCCGGCGACCAGCGTATCTACATCGACCTGAGCTTTTACCGCCTGATGCAGCAGCGATTCAATGTCTCTGGCGAGTTTGCTCAAGCCTATGTCATCGCGCATGAGGTCGGTCATCACGTTCAGCACTTGATGGGCATTTCAGACAAAGTGCATGCAGCTCGCCGAAACATGTCGGAAGCGCAGGGCAATGCAATCTCGGTGCGCCTTGAACTTCAGGCCGATTGTTTCGCAGGTGTCTGGGCCTATCATGCCAATCAGGCGCGCAACATACTCGAAGCAGGCGATGTGGAGACTGCGCTCAACGCGGCCAGCGCTATCGGCGACGATGCGCTCCAACGTCAGTCGCAAGGCCAGGTGGTGCCCGACTCATTCACACACGGCACATCGGCCCAGCGGGTGCGCTGGTTCACGCGCGGGATACAGAGCGGCCAGGTAACGGCATGCAATACTTTTGAAGCCAAACAGCTATGAGTATGGCCCTTCCGATACAATGCCGGCTTTTCCCGACAAACAGCTTGCCATGTCCCTAGCCCCTACCGTGAATCTGCTACGCGCCTCGCTCCAAGCATTGAAAGCAAGACAAATGAGTCTTAGCGAGTTCTGCCAAACCTGGCGCAGCCAGAAGACCTTGCTGACTGCACTTCCGGAGCGCTATGGACAGGTCATGGAAGATCTTCTGGGACGAATGGAAGCAGGCAGCCTCTTCACCGAGGAGAGCTGCTCGTTCAGTCAGGACGATCTTCAGGCCAACCTGAGCATCTGGCTCGACAAGGCATCCCAGACGCTTGAGAGGCAGCCATGACGCGCATTCAATCCATTGAATTTGCCGTACAAGGCGAGTATGTCGAACTGAATCAGCTGCTCAAGCTGGTGGGTATTGCCGATAGCGGCGGCGCAGGCAAGGCCATCGTCGCGCGCGGAGAAGTCCAGGTGGACGGCAAGCCGGAAACCCGCAAGACATGCAAGCTCAGGCCAGGCCAGCTGGTCAGCCTCGGCAACGTTCGCATCCGCTTGGTCCAGGCCTGAACAAAAGTCCGCTTTCAAGTCGGCCGGCGCTGTCTATTGATCAGGATCCGTCCGGCTTCTCTCCTTGCTGCTTTCCCCAGCGTTCCGCCCAGTGCTGAAGGGGCAGCAATGCCTCAAGCAGCTCCCTTCCCTGCTGGCTGAGCGCATAACCCGCAGGCTCTTCCAGTTTCACAATATCCGCATCACGCAGTTCGCGCAGCCGCTGATTGAGTACAGTCGGCGACATGCCGTCGCAGCTGTCCCGCAGTTCGCGAAAGGTGAGCGGCTGATCTCGCAACTCCCAGAGAATTCGTAATACCCAACGTCTGCCGAGCAGATCGAGCAAGGCCATGACAGGCCGGCCGGTACGCGAACCGCGGACCGGTGTACCAGGTTTGAGTGATGCCATAATTTTCGCTACCGAATGTGTAGCACATATGCTACTATAAACGTAGCGCACTGTCCATATGTTGTCGAGTTCCTGCGTGCGCCCTTTTCAAGGAGAAACGATGTTTGAATCCGCCGATACCAGACTTGCTCCATCTGATGGACCGTATGAACCCGAAATTGCCGCGGCCCTCAAGCGGGTCATGCCTCCGGGACTTGAGCCGCTCAAACTGTTTCGCGTGATGGCACATAGCCCTAGAGTACTGCAGCGCATGTTTGCCGGCAGCCTGCTCGACAAGGGCCCCCTGACGCTACGCCAGCGCGAACTGATCATTCTTCGCAGCTGCGCGCGCTGCAACTCCGAGTACGAATGGGGAGTGCATGTGGCCTTCTTCGCAGGCAAGGCAGGACTAAGCGACAGTGAAGTCAGCGCAAGCAGGGAGCAGCAGTATTCATCCTGGACCAAAAGCGAAGGGCTTCTGCTGAAACTGGTCGATGAACTCCATGACGACGCCGATGTCAGCGACCAGTTATGGGCTGCTCTGAGCGAGGAGTTCAGCACGGAACAACTTTTGGAAATGGTAGCCCTTGCCGGCTACTACCACACCATTTCGTTCATGACCAATGCCTTCCGGATAGGGAAAGAGGATTTTTCGCCCGGATTCGATTCCGGCGCCAGCAAAGACTTGCAAGCTGCCACGAATTAAAGAGGCATCTGCGGGGCAAATAAAAAGGCCGCGCTGCGGCCTTTTTCCATTGGCGTTCCGACGAGCCGGAATGGAGTCGTTTGCCAGATAAAGTGATTAACCTCGTCTCAAGGGGTAACGTTCTGATTGGCCGCAGGCGTAAACTGGCTGGCGGCATTAGCGATGTTCGCTTCAAATGTGTGCACCGCCTGCCTGGCGTTTTTATTGAACTGCTCGTATCCTGCAGCCGCATTGCCAAATGCGGTTTTCAGAATGGCGACAGCATTTTCCGATCCGGGCGGTGCGTTCTTTGCCGCCTCATCCACGAACTGGGTGAACTGACGGCCGATGTCTGCGAACTGCTTCTCGGCAGCACGAGAAAATTCCGCTTGAACGCCGCTGGCGATGTTGGCGAGATGGCCGTTATAAGCGATGGCCTTGTCCAAAGTCGGCTTGGTCTGCGCACTGATAAGCGCGATGAACTGCTGGGGGTCCTTGGCGGCAAGCAGCTGGCGGGTGGTTGCCGATGATTCATCCAGCGAAGCCTTTGCGGCGGTCAGGTTAAGCGTCCACAGTTTCTCGATGCTCTCGATCGTCTTGCCGCTCAGTGCGGTGTACAGATTGAGGCTGGATTCAATATTGGCTCTTGCAACTTGGGAAATGGCTTCTTGGGACGGGAACATGTTATCTCCTAAAGGGGCAGGATAGACCACGTACGGCACGAGCAAGTTGCGATTTTGTGCATGGCAACAGCACTCATTCTAGAGAGTGTATGCGCCAGCATCAAGGATGTTGTTGTGCATTGCAGGATCGCCTCTTCTATTATCTGACCTTTGGTTTTGATGCTGTCTCAAGAGATAAAATTACTTCATATGCTTATTTATCGGCATGACCAGCCGTCTGCAGATTCGTTAAGATGACTGCCTGCGTCTGCGATGACATCGAGTCCTTGTCTTGCCCCATTCGACTCAACACGCAGTGTCGGATCGTACGGCATGCAGACATGAATGGAACCAGTTACGATGAACGATGAATCCCCTCGTGCGCGGCTTTATTACCTTCATGGCAGAAACGGCGCACCGCAGCAAGGATCCTGGCTGGCCAGATTTCCGGCGGGTATCTTTGCCATTCCTGTCGGGCTTTTCGGCCTGGTGGCGGCATGGCGCCGTGCAGCCGCTTTCGGCCTGACCACCGCCGACGAAATCAGCGAGCTGATCTTCTATCCGACCCTGTCGATCTGGGTCTTGTCGACGCTGCTGTATGCACTCAAATGCAAGCGGCATGGCAACGCCGTGCTTGCTGAATTCCTTCATCCAGTCCAAGGCTCGCTGCAAGCCCTGATTCCCCTGTCCGCCCTGCTCGCCGTGGTCCTTCTGCAGCAGCCCGATCAAGGCATCTGGCTGCTGGCCTGCATAGGCGCGCTGGGTATCAATGGGCTTATCTCGGTGCGCACCATCTACCTGCTGGCTACCGGACGCTTGCCGCGCAATGCGGTCACTCCGGCGTTGTATCTGCCGATCGTGGGCGGATTTCTTGTGGGGGCCATGGCGCTGGCTTCACTGCATTATGAAGACTGGGCGGCATTGCTGTTCGGCACCGGCCTTTCGGGCTGGGCGATTCTTGAGGTTCGCGTCCTCGGTCAATTGTTCGAGGGGCCGATGCCCGGACCCTTGCGCACGACCATCGGTATCGAACTGGCTCCGCCGGCAGTGGCAACGCTCTCGGCAGCAACCGTTTGGCCGGGTCTTCCCGCCCAAGCTATCATGATCGGAATCGGAATGACGCTGCTGCCCTTCATCAGCGTCTTTGCGCGGTATTCCTGGTGGAGCCGGACGCCTTTCACGGTCGGCTTCTGGTCATTCTCGTTTCCGGTCGCCGCCTTCGCCAGCATCGTGCTTGAGGCAGGAAATCGCGGCAGCTGGCCGACATGGATCGGTACGCTCGCGCTGCTGGCTGCAACTGCCGTTATCGCATGGCTGCTGTTGCGCACCGCGGTTCTCCTGATACGCGGGCGTCTTCTTCCGGATTAATGTGTTGCGTCGGCGGATCTCGACTCGACTCGACGCTACGGCTGCAGCCGGCCGCAAATCAAGCTCGGCCGGCTTCAATCCGCAAGGAGAGTTCAACAGGAATCAGCTCAGCGCTGCAAGGTTTCGGTACGGCGGCTGGAACGCCTTTCAACCGAGTGGGACGACACGCAGAACTCGAGGTTGGTGATGCCGATGGCCCCGGGCGGTCCGGCGACGAAATCGAAGCCGCTCTTGACCGGAAAAAGACAGTCGTCGCGCAGGATCAGGTCGGTATGGCAATTCGGGGTCGGAGAATACAGATGCTCCTTGATCGCATCCCAGATGGGCGGGGTCACCCAGCCGTAGAGATAGAGCTGGTTCGGATAAAGAGAACTGTCGGAATCAAGATATCCCTTTTGATTCTTCTGCAGGGGTGGCTGCTCGGGTGTCGTGTTAACGACCGCGAGATCGACCGATCCTTCGCCGATCGGATACGCCTCCTCGTTCTGATACGACGTGTAGGCGAGACGCAGATGCCACCGGCAGATCAATGCGATCTTCTTTTCCATCCCGACTTTTTCGGTCGCCATCGACAGTCCGTCGGTGACGGTCAGCTGGGTACACATGATCTGTCCGATGAGCGTAGGCTCCAGCCTTCGGAAATCCTCGAGATTTTCGTGCAGGTTCCAGAAGAGCCACTTCACGCGTTCGCCCTCGGTCATATCCGGCAGATCGGCAATGGTCTTGCTGCCATGGGATTCGATCGTCCGCATGACGTCCTTGCGCATCTTTTCATGCGCCTCATCAATTTCTGCACCAAACCGATGGATGTAATCGCTCCGCATAAACCTCTCCGAAAAAACGATGCTGGATAACTCAGTGTAGAACCCAATTTCCAAATAAACAGGGAAACAAGGGGGCGTCGGCACGTGCTTCGGCAATGCTTGCAGCGATGTCAACAATCCTGGCGGATAGAGTTTTATCGAGCCTGTAAGTTCATGGTTCTTGCAGTTGGGTGGCATTCCCGCAAACAAGCCGGATATTCCAGGGGTGTTCATGAGACGGACGAGCGCCGGTATCGGATAGTATCGACCATCCGCTCCATCCCGAATGACTGATATCAAGAAAGCAAGCCATGCCGAGCCTGATCTATATTGCCGACCCGATGTGTTCCTGGTGTTACGGTTTCAGCTCGGAGCTGAGGGCGCTGATGGACGGCCTGCCCGGCCTGCGGCTGGAGATCGTCGTCGGCGGTTTGCGCGCTTATAACACCGTGCCGATGGACGATGCGCTCAGATCCAAGCTTCAAAATGCCTGGACACAGGTCGCCGCGCGCACAGGCCTGAGCTTTTCATCGTCCGCCCTGGACAGGAAGGACTTCATCTACAACACCGAGCCGGCCTGCCGTGCCGTGGTCGCAGCCCGCATGCTTGCGCCCTCGGCCTGCCTTGCCGTCTTCGAAGCCATCCAGAAGGCGTTCTACGTCGAGGGGAAAGATACGACCCAGACCGACGTGCTCTGCGAAATCGCGGCCGGGACCATCGCAGCCGCCGGCATCTCCATGGATGCGCAGACTTTCCTCGTCACGTTCAAATCCGAAGCCGCCGTCATGGCGACCTATCACGACATCGAGCAGACCAAGCGCTGGAAAGTCCAGGGGTTTCCAACGCTCGTTCTCGAACGGGACGGCGCGCTCGATCTGGTAACGTCGGGTTACGTCACGATGCCTGAACTGGTCGAACGGCTGCAGGCGCTGGTCGATACCGAAGCCGGCGAGACCGCTTCGGCATAAGAAGACTGTCATACCGATCCCAAGGCCCTATCGCTCCGACCTCGATCAGGCTGGTCCGCAAAATATAAAACCCTGATCCGCATATGCCGATCAGGGTTTTCTCCATGAGCGCAGATTGCGCTCATGATCGCTCAATGCATCAATGCATGTGCTGTCCGCCATTGATGGCGATGTTGGCACCGGTCAGGAATGCGGCTTCGTCGGATGCCAGATAGGCAACCAGTCCCGCCACTTCTTCCGGCTTGCCCAGGCGGCCCATCGGGATCTGCGGAATGATCTTGGATTCCAGCACCTCCGACGGAATTGCCATGACCATCTTGGTGCCGATATAGCCCGGCGAGATGGTATTGACCGTGACGCCCTTGCGCGCAACCTCAAGCGCGAGCGCCTTCGTGAAGCCGTGCATGCCGGCCTTTGCAGCCGAATAGTTGGTCTGGCCGAATGCGCCCTTCTGTCCGTTGACCGACGAAATATTGATGATGCGGCCCCAGCCCCGTTCCAGCATGCCGTCGCACACCGGCTTGGTCATGTTGAACACGGAGTCGAGATTGGTCTTCATGACCGCGTCCCAATTCACCTTGTCCATTTTCTTGAAGGTCATGTCGCGGGTGATGCCGGCGTTGTTGACGAGCACATCGACAGGACCGATTTCCTCGGCGATCTTGTTGATGCATGCCACCGCGGAATCGTAATCCGAGACGTCACATGGATACGCCTTGAATTTATAGCCCTGTGATTCCATCGACGCCAACCAGTCCTGCGCCTTGGTATTGCCCGGCGAATAGGTGGTGACCACTTGATAACCGAGTGCCGCCATCTTGATGCAGATTGCCTCTCCCAGACCACCCATGCCACCTGTAACTAATGCGACTCTTGCCATGTTGTTATCTCTCTTTGCTTATGGGTTAACACGAATACAACGCCTTGCAACACACTGCCGGAAAACTAGCGCTCGATGGCAAGCGCAACGCCCATGCCGCCGCCGATGCAAAGGCTGGCAAGCCCGCGTTTGGCATCGCGACGGATCATTTCATGAATCAGGGTGACCAGGATGCGGCAGCCTGACGCGCCAATCGGGTGCCCGATGGCGATGGCGCCGCCATTGACGTTGATCTTGCTGGTATCCCAGCCCATCTCCTTGTTGACGCCGATGGCCTGCGCCGCGAAGGCTTCATTGATTTCCATGAGATCCACTTCCTCATGCGTCCAGCCTGCCTTGCGAAGACAGAGCTGGGAGGCCGGGACCGGGCCCATGCCCATGATGGTCGGATCGACGCCGGCGGAAGAATAGGCGCGGATGCGGGCCAGCGGCTTCAGGCCAAGCTGATCAGCCTTCTTGGCCGACATCATGATCACGGCGGCTGCGCCGTCATTGATGCCGGACGCGTTGCCGGCGGTGACCGTGCCGTCCTTGGCGAACGCCGGACGCAGCGCTGCGAGCGCTTCGGCAGTCACGCCGGGCTTGATGAATTCGTCGGTATCAAAGACGACCGGACCCTTTTTCGAAGGAATTTCAAACGGGATGATTTCATCCTTGAACTTGCCTTCCTTCTGCGCTGCTTCGGCCTTGTTTTGGGAAGCGGCGGCGAATTCATCCTGCTCCTGGCGGGATACGCCGTATTTCTTGGCGACGTTTTCCGCCGTGATGCCCATGTGGTACTGGTTATAGACGTCCCACAGGCCGTCGACGATCATGGTGTCCACCAGCTTGGCGTCACCCATGCGGAAGCCGTCGCGGGAATTATTGAGCACATGGGGAGAAGCGCTCATGTTTTCCTGGCCGCCCGCGATCACGATTTCCGCATCGCCGCACATAATGGCCTGGGCTGCCAGATGAGTTGCCTTGAGACCGCTGCCGCATACCTTGTTGATGGTCATGCCGGGCACCATGTCGGGCAGACCGGCGCGGATGACGGCCTGACGCGCGGGGTTCTGGCCTACGCCGGCAGTCAGCACCTGGCCCATGATGACCTCGCTGACCATCTCTGGTGCAATGCCCGTTTTGGAAATAAGGGTTTTGATCACATGCGCGCCCAAGTCCGACGCTGCGGTCTTCGCCAGCGTCCCACCGAATTTACCCACGGCGGTACGTCCCGCAGCGACGATAACGACATCACTCATTGCAACTCCTCTTTTTGACAAAACGGAATTAAAACTCAAATAAATTGCACTGCGATTACACTGCGCGGGCAAGGCGCGTTGATAAAAGAATCAGAGTTTCATCATAACGTTGAGGTATATCATTCCGATTGATCTGGATCAATCGCCTCCTAGCCCGAAGAAATCATGTGCTGCGCGGTATTTTTGGTTTTTCAGAACCGGCCGCCTTTTTGCAATATAGCAAGTTATGAGCCTGCCAAAAAGAAAAAACGCGCATCGGACCGGACCAATCCGCATTTATTCATGACATGAAGAAGATTCAACAATGCGCTTTCGGAATGCGGCGCCAATCAGCACGGTCGTGCCATTTTTAAAGCTCGATTGCTCGTTCGTAGAGCATGAGCTGCTCGGTTATGGACAGCACGTGCACCACGCCGGAGCAGTCGCACAACTGGCCGGCACTTGGCGATGCGCCCGCGCGAAATGCAATGCAGAATGATGGGAGATGCTAAAGAGACCTGCGGCAAGGAGTTGTCTGGTGGCGAACAAAACCCGGGCGGCGGCGTCTACTGAAATCAGTCCCTGACATCAAATGCCGTGGAACGCCACCTGCCTGTTTTATGCTTCATCGATCAGTCGCTGGAGGACCCGAAGCGCATCGAATCCTGCCTTCGCCTGGTCTTCGCTCAGCCGGCCGACAGTTTCAGCACGCAACTCGCTGATGGCGGCATTGATGCGGACCACCACGCGCTTCGCCTTGGGCGTAAGACGCACCAGCTTGACGCGCGCATCCTCCGGCGGCGCAATTCTCGTGACCCATCCTGCATCTTCGAGCTGCTTGACAAGCCGAGTCACGGTCGGCGCCTCGATGCCGAGCATGCGCGCCAGATCCGATTGGGAAAGTCCGTCTTCGATCCGCGAGAGATAGAGCAAGGCAGTCCAGCGCGACTGGCTCAGGCCCGTCGGCTTGAGACGCTGCGTTACCTTGTCACGCCATGCGCGATTGACATCGCCGATGGCCACGCCGAATTTTTCCTGAATCGTGTCGGGTGGCTGCGTGTCGACGAACTTCGTTATCGGTTTCATGATTCCCATGCGAACGATTTTATCTCAAATGCTAAAATAGTTTGCATAGCTAACTAATTTGGAAACGCGAATGCCGGCCGCGCTGTGCAGGCTTTGCGTTTGCCCCGGATCTTCATGAAAAAAACTGTCCTCATTCCCGTTCTCGTGCTCCTGGTGCTGGCGGGCCTGGCCTGGCATTTCTTCAAGCCGGCGAACAAGCCGGCCGCAGGACAGGGCAACCAGCAGCCGCCGGCGCTGGTCACGACCGTTCCGGCGCAGCGCACCTCGGTTCCGGTGAGGCTCACGTCGAACGGTTATGTCAGCTCGCTCAACAGCGTCGAAGTGAGACCGCAGGTTTCCAGCACCATCGCCAAGGTGCATATCCGCGAGGGCCAGTTCGTCAAGGCCGGCGATCTTCTGTTTTCGCTCGACGACCGCGCCGACCGGGTCAACTTGCAGAAGGCCGAAGCCCAGCTGAAAAAGGATGAGGCCAGCCTCGCCGACTACGAGCGCCAGCTGGCGCGCAGCCGCGACCTGGCAGGCAAGGGATTCATCTCGCAAAGCGCAGTCGATACCGTACAAAGCCAGGTCGACAGCGCGCGCGCCACCGTGCAGGCCGACAAGGCAGCCATCGACGCCGCCAAGGTAGCCTTGAGCTACGCAAGCATCCGCGCAAGCTCCGCCGGACGTGCCGGCGCCATTGCCGTGTACGCCGGCAGTCTGGTCCAGCCGGCATCGGCGCCGCTGGTCACCATTTCCCAGATCGATCCCATCGCTGTCAGCTTCACATTGCCGGAGACCGAACTCGGGTCGCTCATCGAAGCCCGGAAGGCAGGAGAGGTCAAGGTGAACGCCAAGGCGTCGAACGGCATGTCGCTGGAAGGCAAGGTGACATTCATCGACAACGCCGTCGATGTGCAGAACGGCACCATTCGGGTCAAGGCGGCGTTTGCCAATGCGGATCAGCTGCTGTGGCCCGGACAGTATGTCACCGTCAGCACGACGGTACGCGAAATCAAGGATGCGATCGTGATTCCGCAGGCTGCCATCATCACCGGCATCGATGCGCGCACCGTCTATGTTGCCGGCCAGGACAAGGTCGCACAGTCGCGTCCAATCGAGCTGGTGTACTCCTTCGGCGCACAAGCCGTAATCAAGGGAGTGCAGGAAGGCGAACGCGTCGTGGTCGACGGCAAGCAGAACCTGCGGCCGGGCAGCCGCATCGCCGAGGCCGGCGCCGCGAAGAACGGGGCCAATGGCCAGGCGCAGCAGGGATTTCAGGGCACCCAAGGGACGCAAGGCGCCGGCAATGGCAACGGCGGCACATCGGGAAAGACCGCACCATGAATATTTCTGAACTCTGCATCCGCCGTCCCATCATGACGGTGCTGCTCAGCCTGGCGGTGGTGGTCGCGGGCGTTCTGGCCTATCTGAAGATCCCGGTGGCGGCGCTGCCGAGCTACAACACGCCGGTCATCAATGTCAGCGCCTCCCTGCCCGGCGCCAGCCCGGAAACCATGGCATCCTCGGTCGCGCTGCCGCTGGAAAAGCAGTTCTCCACGATCGCCGGCCTGAGCGTCATCAGCTCCACCAACACCCTCGGTTCAACCTCGCTGACGCTGGAGTTCGATACGGCGCGCGATATCGACGCGGCGGCGGTTGACGTCCAGGCCGCCCTGCTGCGCGCGCAGCGGGCGCTGCCGGAGGAAATGACTTCCCTGCCCTCCTACCGCAAGGTGAACCCGGCCGATGCGCCGGTGCTGCTGCTGGCGCTGACCTCGCCCTCGCTCAACATTTCCGATCTCAACGACTTCGCGGAAAACCTGATCTCGCCGAGCCTGTCGACGCTCAATGGCGTGGCTCAGGTCAACATTTACGGCCAGAAGCGCTTTGCGGTGCGCGTCAAGGTCAATCCTGCCCTGCTGGCGGCGCGCAACATGTCCATGGACGAACTGCTGGCCGGCATACGTGCGGCAAATGCCAATACGCCAGTGGGCGTGCTCGACGGCCCGCGCCAGACGCTGACCATCCAGGCCAACCAGCAGCTCAAGAGCGCGGCTGAGTTCTCCGAACTGATCGTGGCCAGCCGAAACAATGTTCCGGTGCGGCTGCGCGAAGTCGCCGACGTCGAAGACAGCTACGAGTCGATCAAGACGTCCAGCCGCTTCAACGGCGAGCGTTCCATTGTGCTTGCCATCCAGCGCCAGCCCAATGCCAATACCGTGGCCGTGGTCGATTCCATCCATGAAATGCTGCCGCGCTTCAAGGCGCAACTGCCGGCCTCGATCGAAATCAATTTGCTGAACGACCGCTCGGTGTCAGTGCGCGAAGCCATCCATGATGTCAACCTCACGCTGGCGCTGACGGTGGCGCTGGTGGTCATGGTGATTTTCCTGTTCCTGCGCCGCTTCATGGCAACGTTGATCCCGACGCTGTCGCTGCCGGTCTCGCTGATCGGCGCGGTCGCCCTGCTCTATGCGTTCGGCTACAGTCTCGACAACATATCGCTGCTGGGCATCACGCTCGCGGTCGGCCTGGTGGTGGACGACGCGATCGTGGTGCTGGAAAACATCGTGCGCCATGTGGAGAACGGCATGCAGCCGTTCAAGGCGGCGCTGGTCGGATCGAAGGAAATGGGCTTCACCATCATTTCGATTTCGGTGTCGCTGGTGGCAGTGTTCATTCCCATTTTCTTCATGCCCGGCGTGATCGGCCTGCTGTTCCATGAGTTCGCGGTTGTGGTCGGCCTGTCGGTGCTGGTTTCCGCGGTAGTGTCGCTGACGCTGGTGCCGATGCTGAGCAGCCGTTACCTGAAGCCTGAAGAACATGGCCGCAAGGAAAATCTCGTGATCCGTGGCTTCGAAAGCGTGTTCAACGGTACCCTGCGGCGCTATCAGACCTCGCTCGACTGGAGCCTGCGCCACCGCTCGGTGATTCTCGCCGTCGCGCTGATGACGTTTGCGCTGACGGCTTACCTGTTCATCACGATTCCCAAGGGTTTCTTTCCCGAGGAAGACATCGGCCAGATCAGCGTGACCACCGAAGGGCCGGAAGACATCTCCTTCACCGCGATGGCGGAAAAGCAGGCGCAGATCGCCGACATCATCAACCGCAATGCGAATGTGGCAAGCGTCGCCTCCACGCTCGGCGGAGGCAGCAACAGTTCCCAGAACAGCGGCCGCATGTTCGTCAACCTGAAGCCGCGCGGCGAACGGGCCGAGATGAACAAGGTGCTCGAAGGCCTGCGCAAGGACTTGCGCGCCGTACCCGGCATGGCGGTCTATTTCCGTCCGGTGCAGAACCTGCAGCTCGGCGGACGCGCCAGCAAGAGCCGTTACCAGTACATCCTGCAGAGCGTGCAGGCAGGCGAACTCAACGACTGGAGCACGCGCATGATGGAAAAGATGCGCAACGATTCCGCCTTCCGCGACGTCACCAGCGATTCACAGCTCAAGGGCTTGCAGGCCTCATTGCGCATCGACCGCGACAAGGCCAACTTGCTGGGCGTGCAGATGCAGGACCTGCGCAGCGTCCTGTACAGCGCCTTCGGCGACCGTCAGGTGTCGACCATCTATACCAGCAGCAACGACTACCAGGTCATCATGCAGGTGGGGGATGAATTCAAGCGCGATGAAAGCGCATTCTCCAAAATCCATGTGCGTGCCAACGACGGCAACCTGGTGCCACTGACCAGCTTCGCCACGGTGGAACGCACGGTCGGACCGACCTCGGTCAACCACCAGGGGCAGCTGCAGGCAATCACGCTATCCTTCAATCTGGCGCCGGATGTGCCGCTTGGCGTGGCGACGGGCAAGATCCAGGAATTCCAGGAAGAGATCAAGATGCCGGCCAGCATCATCACCAACTACGGCGGCGATGCGGCGGTTTTCAAGGATTCCCAATCGAGCCAGGCGGTGCTGCTGATCGTTGCGCTGCTGGTGATCTACGTCCTGCTCGGCGTGCTGTATGAAAGCTTCATCCATCCGCTGACCATTCTTTCCGGCCTGCCTTCGGCGGCGGTCGGCGCGCTCATCACTCTGAAGCTGTTCGGCATGGACCTGACGCTGATTGCCACCATCGGCATCCTGCTGCTAATCGGTATCGTGAAGAAGAACGCGATCATGATGATCGACTTTGCACTGGATGCCCAGCGCAACCAGCACATGTCGCCGCAGGAAGCGATACGGCAAGCTTGCCTGCTGCGCTTTCGGCCCATCCTGATGACTACGCTGGCGGCACTCATGGGCGCCTTGCCGATCGCGCTCGGCTTGGGCGCCGGCGCAGAACTTCGTCAGCCGCTGGGCCTGGCGGTGGTCGGCGGACTGATGTTCTCGCAGGTGATCACGCTCTACATCACGCCGGTGATCTATCTTTACCTGGACCGATACAGCGGCAAGGGTCCGATCACGGCGACATTCGACGAATCCGGAGACGCTGCCCATGCAGCGCACGGGCAGCCTGCACAGCCTACAGGCGGCGCAGGCGTTCGACCAGTTCCAGCAGACGCGGCTTGACTTCGTCGAGCAGGAACTCCGGCGAGAGATTGAACGAGGGACCGCCGCAGTTGATGCTCAGGATGGAAGTGCCGTTGGTGGGACGGAAGGCGACGGCAATTGCATTGACGTCGCGCTGCCAGTCGCCGAAGGACGTGCAGCAGCCGATGCGGTGGTATTCCTCGACCGAGCGTGCCACGCCCTCTTCGATGGCAGGCCATTTGAGCTCATCGAGCTCGCGCACCCGTTCCAGGATGTCGCTGCGTTCGCTGTTCGAGGTTTCCGCAAGATAGGCGCGGCCCATCGCGGTCAGCGCGATCGGAATGCGCGCGCCGACGTCCAGACGCAGGGTCAGCGCGGCCTGGCTGCGGCAGTTCTCGATGTAGATCATGCTGAGGCGGTCGCGCATGCCCAGCGATACGGTGGCATGGGAAAAGTCGGCCAGTTCCTGCATGTAGGGGCGCGCATACTGGCGGATGTCCAGCTTGGACAGCATCGCACTTCCGAGAGCGAGGCTGGCCGTGCCGAGCCGGTACTTGCCGACCTCCTCGTCATACTGCAGGTAGCCAAGCTTGGTGAGCGTATAGGTCAGGCGCGATACGGTCGACTTCGGGAGTTTTGCCCTTTCGGCAAGTTCCTGGTTGCCGAGCATCTTTTCGCCGGAGCGAAAGCAGGACAGCAGTTCCAGTCCGCGCGCCAGCGCGGTGACGAAATGGCGGTCTTCCTTGGCGTTGGACTGCTTGGCCGCCGGCGTGTCTTCTTGCGTGTCTTCTTCGTTGATGTCGTCAATCATGGCATCTCGTTTCAATTGCGGTCGCCTTCCTCAAGCGCTGCTGCGGGCGGCTGATAAGGCGCAGCCGCGACGATATTCGGTAAATAGCTGCTTGGCGGCATTATCCGGCATCGCAGTGCCATAGCACAATCGGCGACATCAATGCGCAACATCTGGTGCCGCACTGGCATACATATCAGGCATGCCCCCGCTGCGCCCGCTGCTGCAGCTCCTTCTTCAGAATCTTGCCCGTGGCCGCCGCAGGCAGCTGATCGAGCACGACGACTTCCGATGGAACCTTGTACGGCGACAGGTTGGCTTTCAAATGCGCATACAGGCTTTCCAGCTCGATATCGCTGCCTTGCGCGCGTTCGACAAAGGCCACCACTTCCTCGTTGCCCTCGACCGTGCGGCCTACCACCGCAGACTGCACCACGTCGGGGTAGGCATTCAACACCTGCTCCACCTCGATGGGATAGACGTTGAAGCCGGAGCGGATGATCAGCTCCTTGCTGCGGCCGACGATCGCGATTGCGCCGTCCTCCTGCACGCGGGCAAGGTCGCCGGTTCGCAGCCAGCCGTCGGGCGTGACCGTTTCGGCAGTCAGTTCCGGCGCCCGGTAATAGCCTTTCATCACGTTCGGCCCGCGCACCCACAATTCGCCGACGCCCTCGTCGCTCTCCTCGGCGCCGTTCAAACGGATCTCGACGCCCGGGATGACCTGTCCGACCGAGCAATCGCTGCGCGGCGCTTCCAGGCGGGTCTGGCAGATCGAGGGAGAGGCTTCGGTCATGCCGTAGCCGTTCTGCAGGATCAGACCGAAGGCTTTTTCAAACGCCTGCTTCAGCGGCATGGTCAGCGGCGCGCCGCCCGACTGGGCGACACGCAGCGCCGGCGCACGCAGGGGCGTTCCGCTGCTTTCGCTCCATTCCAGCAGCTTGGCATACATCGCCGGTGCGCCATGCATGACGGTAATGCCATCATTGGCAAGCGCATGGGCAAGCGCTTCCGGCTGGTAACGCGCCACCAGGTAAAGCGATGCGCCGCCCAGCAGGGCCGCGACCAGCAGCGCCGACAAGCCATAGACATGCGACAGCGGCAGCACGCCGTAAATCACATCGGCCGGTACCAGCTTGCGCATGCGGCAATTGTTGGCGCCGATGAACAGCAGGTTGGCGTGCGTCAGCATGACGGCCTTCGGCGCGCCGGTCGTGCCGGAGGTGTACACCATGGCGGCCACCTGCTTCGCGCCGTCGTCTTCCAGCGGTTCCGGCACCGCGGATTCATTCCTGGGTCCGACCATCAGCCCGCCGATGGCCGGCCACTCCTCTGCCCTCGCACCGCGCTGCTCCCCATGGGCCTTGGCTTGCGGCGAGACGGCGCTGAAGTAAAGCGCGAGACGTGCACCGGAATGGGATAGAAAATTGTCGATCTCGCGTGCCGACAGGCGCGCATTCACGGTGGCCGACCATGCCTGGAGACGGCTGACCGCCAGGATGCAGACAGCCAATGCCACGCAGTTCTCGGCCACCAGCAGAACCCTGTCGCCGGCGCGCACGCCGGCATTGCGCAATCGCTCCGCAGTCTGTTCCACTGCCGCCCCAAGTTCAGCATAGGAAAGCCGCCTTTCGCCGTCGGCGAGCGCGAGCTTATCGGGGTAGCTTGCGGTCCAAGGTTGAAAGACTTCGTGGATGCGGCATGGACTGCCCGGCTGGTTGACTACATGGTTCATCTGGTCTCCTTCTGTGGTCCGAGCCTGAACAAGGCCCGAACCGGCGATACATGCGTACTGGCCGAAATAGTGGCATACAGCAAATTGAAATGCAATCAATATGCAGAATTTTGTTCTGCTATGCAGGACGGCACGATAATCTTCAAATTCCTGCGAGTATTCCGGTTGAAAATGAGTGCGGTATTTCCAGGACGGAAACCGATTCCATTGGTAAAGCACTGCGGAATTCGATGAAGCGATTTCTTGACATCATGTAGGCAAACACATACAGTTCCGTTTTAACGATTTTTCTTCTGCACTGCAGAACTTTATTCCAAATCTGAGGAGATAAGGATGGAGACAGGATCGCGACCGGCGCCGACTTCGCCGGATTTGATTGTCGGACTGATTGGTTGCGGCATCATGGGACGCGGCATCGCGCAGATCGCCGTACTGTCGGGCGCCCGCGTGCGCCTGCACGACGGCCGCGAGGGCGCCGCCGCAGCAGCGCGCGAAGAGCTGATCGCTACCTTCGGCAAGCTGGCCGACAAGGGCAAGCTCGACGCCGGTGCGGCGAAGCAGGCGGGAGAACGGCTTGAGGTGTGCGCCGGCATTGAAGACATGGCCGGCGCCCATGTGGTGGTCGAAGCCATCGTGGAAAACCTCGATGCCAAGAAGGCGCTGTTTGCCTCGCTGGAAGGCATCGTTGCCGCCGACGCCATCCTCGCCACCAATACCTCTTCCCTGCCTGTCACCGCCATTGCCGCCGGACTCAAGCATCCCGAGCGTGTCGCCGGCTTCCATTTCTTCAACCCGGTTCCGCTGATGAAGATCGTCGAAGCCATCGGCGGTTTCCTCACCGATCCCGGCGTGGTCGACTACCTGCTTGCGCTCGGCAAGCACTGGGGCCACACTGCAGTGCGTGCGAAGGACACACCCGGCTTCATCGTCAATCATGCGGGACGCGGCTACGGCACCGAAGGCCTGCGCCTGCTGGCCGAAGGCGTCGCTTCGGTGCCGACATTGGACAACATCCTGCGCGATACCGCCGGCTTCCGTCTCGGACCCTGCGAACTGCTTGATCTGACCGGCCTCGATGTTTCGCATCCGGTGATGGAGTCGATCTATCACCAGTACTATGAAGAACCGCGCTTCCGTCCGCAGGTGCATACGCGCCAGATGCTGACTGCGGGCGCGCTCGGCAAGAAGGTGGGCCACGGCTTCTACCGCTACGGCGCCGACGGCAAGAAGGAAACCATCGCCGAAGCGGAGCAGCCGACCGCCAAGCCGGGCAGCGTCTGGCTCAGCCAGGAGCGCCCCGAACTGGCCGAACGCATTGCCGTTCTGATTGCAGCCGCCGGCATAACGCAGGAGTCGGGCGATCGCCCCAGCGAATCCGCTCTCTGCGTGGTTACTCCATTGGGCGAAGACGCCACTACCTGCTGCGTGCGCGAGAACCTGGATGCGCGCCGCACCGTCGGCGTCGAAGCCCTGTTCGATGCCAGCCGGCGCCGCGTGCTCATGACTACGCCGGCCACCGATGCGCAGTATCTCGCCATGGCCTGCGGCCTGTTCGGCGCCACCGGCACGCCGGTCAGCGTGATCCGCGACAGCGCCGGCCTGGTGTCGCAGCGCGTGGTCGCGCACATCGTCAACATCGCCTGCGAGATCGCCCAGCAAGGCATCGCCGATCCGCAGGACATCGATCGCGCCGTGACGCTCGGCCTCGGTTATCCGCTCGGCCCTCTCGCCTGGGGAGATCAGCTCGGGCCGCGCACCGTGCTCGCCATTCTGAAGAATCTTGAACAGCAAACCGGCGACAGCCGCTATCGCCCCAGCCCCTGGCTGCAGCGTCGCGCCCTGCTCGGCCTCTCACTACATCACAAGGAGATCTGATCCATGCTCGACGCTTACATCTACGACGGCCTGCGTTCACCCATCGGCCGCCACGGCGGCGCCCTGGCTGCGGTACGCCCCGACGACCTGGTGGCGGAAGTCATGCGCGCCGTCGTCGCCCGCAACCCGTGGAAGCCGGAGCAGATCGAGGACGTCATCCTCGGCGATACCAACCAGGCCGGCGAAGACGCCCGCAATGTCGCGCGCAACGCGCTGCTGGCGGCCGGCCTGCCGGTGACCATCGGCGGCCAGACGGTCAACCGCCTGTGCGCCAGCGGACTCGCCGCCGTGATGGATGCGGCGCGTGCTGTCACCTGCGGCGAAGGCGAATTGTTCATCGCCGGCGGCGTCGAGAGCATGACGCGCGCGCCGTTCGTCGTCGCCAAATCCGAGTCCGCCTTCGGCCGCGACTTCAAGGTGTTCGATTCCACCATCGGCGCCCGCTTCCCCAATCCCAAGGTCACCAAGGAGTACGGCGGGCACACCATGCCGGAAACCGGCGACAACGTCGCGCATGAATTCGGCATCACCCGCGAGCAGGCCGATGCCTTCGCACTGGCTTCGCAGATGAAATACCACGCCGCGCTGCAGGACGGCTTCTACACCGGCGAGATCCATCCGATCAGCGTGCCGACCAGCCGCAAGACGCCGCCGGTGCTGGTCGACAAGGATGAGCATCCGCGTCCCGAAACCACCGCCGCCACGCTGGAAAAACTCAAGCCGCTGTTCGAAGGCGGCGTGGTCACCGCCGGCAATGCCTCCGGCATCAACGACGGCGCCGCCGCGCTTCTGGTCGGCAGCCGCGCCGCGGGCGAACAGGTGGGCAAGGCGCCGATGGTGCGCATCCTGTCGGCGGCGGTCGCCGGCGTCGAGCCGCGCATCATGGGCGTCGGCCCTGTCTATGCGATCCGCAAGGCGCTGCAGCGTGCGAACCTGAGCCTGTCCGACATGGACATCATCGAGATCAACGAAGCCTTCGCCAGCCAGGTGCTCGGTTGCCTGAAGCTGCTGGAGATCGACTTCAACGACAGCCGCGTCAATCCCAACGGCGGCGCGATCGCGATCGGCCATCCGCTCGGCGCATCGGGTGCGCGCCTGGCCTTGAGCGCCAGCCGCGAACTCGCCCGCCGCAACGGCCGCTATGCGGTCGTCAGCTTGTGCATCGGCGTCGGCCAGGGTCTGGCCGTCGTCATCGAAAAAGTGTAAGCCTTTAAGATCGGAGATCATCATGTCCAGCCACAAAGTTCAATTCCACTGGGACGATCCGCTGCTGCTCAACGAACAGCTCACCGCGGACGAACGGGCCGTGCGCGACGCCGCCAACGCCTATTGCCAGGACAAGCTGCAGCCGCGCGTGCTTGAAGCCTTCCGCCATGAAAAGACCGACCCCGCGATCTTCCGCGAGATGGGCGAACTCGGCCTGCTCGGCCCGACCATTCCGGAGCAGTACGGCGGCCCGGGCCTGAACTATGTGTCCTACGGCCTGATTGCCCGCGAAGTCGAGCGCGTCGATTCCGGCTACCGCTCGATGATGAGCGTGCAGTCCTCGCTGGTGATGGTGCCGATCTTCGAATTCGGCAATGAAGAGACCAGGCAGAAGTACCTGCCCAAGCTGGCCACCGGCGAATGGATCGGCTGCTTCGGCCTGACCGAGCCTAACCACGGTTCCGATCCGGGCTCCATGGTCACCCGCGCCAAGAAGGTTCAGGGCGGCTACAGCCTGACCGGCAGCAAGATGTGGATTTCCAATTCACCGATCGCCGACGTATTCGTGGTTTGGGCGAAGGATGATGAAGGCGCGATCCGCGGCTTCGTGCTGGAGAAAGGCTGGAAAGGCCTGAGCGCGCCCGCGATTCACGGCAAGTTCGGCCTGCGCGCATCGATCACCGGCGAGATCGTCATGGATGAAGTGTTCTGCCCGGAAGAGAACGCCTTCCCGGAAGTGCGCGGCCTGAAAGGCCCGTTCACCTGCCTCAACTCCGCCCGCTACGGCATCGCCTGGGGCGCGCTGGGCGCCGCGGAATCCTGCTGGCATACCGCACGCCAGTATGTATTGGACCGCAAGCAGTTCGGCAAGCCGCTGGCCGCCAACCAGCTGATCCAGAAGAAGCTGGCCGACATGCAGACCGAGATCACCATGGGCCTGCAGGGCTGCCTGCGCCTGGGACGCATGAAGGACGAAGGCACCGCCGCAGTGGCCATCACCTCGATGATGAAGCGCAATTCCTGCGGCAAGGCACTGGACGTGGCGCGCATGGCGCGCGACATGCTGGGCGGGAACGGCATCTCCGATGAATTCGGCGTGATCCGCCACATGGTCAACCTGGAAGTCGTCAACACCTATGAAGGCACGCACGACATCCATGCGCTGATCCTCGGACGCGAGCAGACCGGCATCGCGGCATTCTGATCCTCATTATCAGCATCAGATCGGCTGCGGCTCAGGCTTAAACAAGAACACCAGAGGCACACATGGACCTTAATTTCTCCCCCGAAGAACTCGCCTTCCGCCAGGAAGTGCGCGAGTTCGTCGCCAGCTCCCTGCCGGCGGACATTCAGCACAAGGTGCTCAACGGCCTGATCCTGCACAGCGAGGATTACATCCGCTGGCAGAAGATCCTGCATGAGAAAGGCTGGGGCGGCTCCGGCTGGCGCAAGGAATTCGGCGGCACCGGATGGAGCGCGGCACAGCAATACATCTTCGAGGAAGAATGTGCGGCAGCAGGCGCGCCGCGCATGGTCCCCTTCGGCCTGAAGATGGTGGCGCCCGTCATCATGCAGTACGGCTCGCCGGCGCAGCAGGAGCGCTTCCTGCCGAAGATTTTGTCGGCCGACGAATGGTGGTGCCAGGGCTATTCGGAACCGGGCTCCGGCTCCGACCTGGCTTCGGTCAAGACCCGTGCCGTGCTGGAAGGCGATCATTACGTCGTCAACGGCCAGAAGACCTGGACCACGCAGGGCCAGTATGCGGACTGGATCTTCTGCCTGGTGCGCACCGACCCCGAAGTGAAGCCGCAGCGCGGCATTTCCTTCCTGCTGATCGACATGAAGACGCCCGGCATCACCGTGCGCCCCATCATCACGATGGACGGCGCGCATGAAGTCAACGAAGTCTGGTTCGAGAACGTGCGCGTGCCGGTGGAAAACCGCGTCGGCGAAGAGAATGCCGGCTGGACCTATGCGAAATTCCTGCTCGGCCACGAGCGCACCAACATCGCCGGCATCGGCATCGCCAAGCGCGAGATCGCGCGCCTGAAGCGCATCGCCACGCTGGAGACCAAGAACGGCAAGCCGCTGATCAAGGACCCGCTGTTCGCGTCGCGCATTGCCCAGGTCGAGATCGACCTGACTGCACTGGAAATTACCAACCTGCGCGTGCTGTCAGCTGAAGCCGCGCATCGCGCGCCGGGACCGGAAGCCTCGATCCTGAAGATCAAGGGCACCGAGATCCAGCAGGCCATCACCGAACTGCTGGTGCAGGCCGTCGGCACCTATGCGCTGCCGCTGCGTCGCGATGCCATGGCCGCCGGCTACCAGGGCGACGCCGTGGGGCCGTTCTATGCAACGCCGCTGGCCGCCAACTACCTCAACATGCGCAAGCTGTCGATCTACGGCGGCTCGAACGAAATCCAGAAGAACATCATCTCGCAGATGATCCTTGGCCTGTAGGAGCACGCAATGGACTTTACTTATACCGAAGAACAGCAGATGCTGCAGGACACCACCCGCCGCTTCATCGCCAAGGATTACGGCTTCGAAGCGCGCAGGCAGATCAAGGAAAAATCGCCTGAGGGATTCAGCCGGGACGTGTGGCAGGGCCTGGCCGACCTCGGCCTGCTGGCGCTGAACGTGCCGGAGGAAGAAGGCGGCCTCAACGGCAGCGCCGTCGACAACATGCTGGTGATGAACGCGGTCGGCGAAGGCCTGCTGCTGGAACCCTATCTCGCCAGCGCCGTGATGGCGACGCGTACCATCGCCGCACTCGGCAACGAAGCGCAGCGCGCCGAGCTGCTGCCTGCACTCGCGGCCGGCGAAAAAATCGCAGTGCTCGCACATGAAGAACCGCAGACCCGCTTCGACCGCATGGATATCCAGACCCGCGCCTGGCCGGTCGGCAACGGCTATCTGATCACAGGCCACAAGAGCGTGGTCGCGCACGGCGCTTCCGCCGATGCGCTGCTGGTCACGGCACGTATCGGCAAGGCCGGGGAGGAAGGTCCGCTTGCCGTATTTCGCCTGCAGGCCGACGCGCCGGGTCTGCGCAAGCTGCCCTATCGCACCGTGGACGGCGTACCGGCATCCGATATCTGGCTGAACCAGGTCTTCGTTCCCGCCGATGCACGCCTGAACGGCGCCGAGGATGCTGAAGCAAAGCTGGCCGATGTGCTCGACTTCGCGCTGGCCGCCGTGTGCGCGGAAGCCGTGGGCGCGCTCGACAAGCTGCTCGCCGCCACCGTCGAATACACCCGCAACCGCAAGCAGTTCGGCCAGCCGATCGCCAAGTTCCAGGCACTGCAGCACCGCATGGCCGACATGGTGCTGCATATCGAGCAGGCTCGCTCGATGAGCTATCTCGCGGCAGTGCGCTGCGCCGATCCCGATCTGCAGGCGCGCCAGCGTGCAATGTCGGCAGCCAAGGTCGTGATCGGCCAGGCGTGCCGCTATGTCGGCCAGCAGGCGGTCCAGCTGCACGGCGGCATGGGCGTGACCGATGAACTCGACGTCAGCCATTACTTCAAGCGCCTGATGGCGATCGAGCTGCAGTTCGGGAACACCGATACGCATCTGGAGCAGTACGCGGCGCAGCTGGCCTGACCAGCTTTTTGCCGACGGCATCGCGGCCCGGTATCGATCGCAGCGGATCGTACCGGGCCGTCATTTTTCCGTTTCCGGAAATTGCGCGCCTATGGTCGGCGTTAACCACCGCAAGGCAAGGCATGTAAAAAATCCACACCCGCTGCAGGCGACGTGTCATTCCAACGGCACAGCAGGCACAGCAGTCATGGGATCGGGTTGCCGGAGGCTCCCGCCCGCAGGAATGCCAAGCTACCGCTCCAGTGCATCGAAGAACACCTTGGTGATGACAGGAAAGCTGGATGAAACCGCGTGCTGGAGCCGGGAGATTGCCTGGTCCAGTTCCTCGACCCGCATACCTCGCTTGAAACTCACTTCGGCAACCAGTAACACCTGCTCGGAACCGAGCTGCATGCTCAGCAGTCGCCCGACCAGTTCAACGTCGGGTTCGCGCAGTACGGTTTGGCGCACCTGATCCAGCGTTTCCTTGTCCAGGCTTTCGCCGATGATGAGTCCGCCGATCTCCCGCGCGAGGATGATGGCGGCGCATATTAATACCAAGCCAATCAGGATCGACGCAGAAGGATCGATGTAGGGATTGTCCAGCAATTGCCCGAGGCCGATGCCGGCCAGTGCGATGGCAATACCGACCAGCGCAGCGCTGTCCTCGATGAATACCGTGAATACCGCCGGGTCTTGGCTCCTGCGCACGGTCTGCCAGAGATTTTCACCATCGCGGCGGCGCTGTGCGAGTTCCTTGCGCGATACTAGCCAGCTATAGCCCTCGAAAGCTGCTGCGACAATCAGGACCAGGTAGCTCCAGAACGGATTCTCGATCGGATGAGGATCGCGCAGGCTTAATATGCCGTGATAAATCGACACGCCTCCGCCAAGCGTGAATATCGACAATGCAACAATCATTGCCCAGACATACTGGGCCTTGCCATAGCCGAAAGGATGCGCCGAGTCGGGACGCTGCATGCTGCGGCGCAATCCAATGAGGAGCAGTAATTCATTGCCGGTATCGACGGCAGAGTGAATGCCCTCTGCCACCATCGATGCGCTCCCGGTCACGGCCGCGGCAATGAATTTCGAGATGGCGATGCCGGCGTTGGCAAGGATTGCTGCATAGATGACTTTCTGCGTTCCGCTCGGCGCAGAGGATGAAGTCGCGGCTTGTTCGGCGACGGTGATACGACTGTTGCGTGGCCGTTGAGCAGTCGATGATGAATGACGATCCATGAATAATGCATTGGCATAGGTGGGCGGAATTTTTCATATCCGCGTCGCATCGCCTCAAGCATATTCAATGCCTGGTTTCGAAAGCGGTGCTGAAATGGTTCACCTTGCACCGGTTCCTCTGTCTTGGCTGCAACTCTCGGACGCTAGTCCTTCAGCAATCGCCGCAGCACCTTGCCCGTACCGGTCGCCGGAAGTTCCGACCGGAATTCAACCGACTTCGGCACCTTGTATGGCGACATCTGTTCGCGGCTCCACTGGATGATGTCCTCCGCCGATGTCCCGGCCGCGTCCGGCTTGAGCACGATGACCGCTTTGATGACCTCGCCCTTGTTCGGATCGGGAACGCCGATCACCGCCGCCTGGCGCACTGCGGGATGCTTGATCAGGATGGTTTCCACTTCTTCCGGAAATACGCTGTAGCCTGAGACCTTGATCATTTCCTTGAAGCGGCCGCTGAAGGTCAGGTAGCCGTCCTCATCCAGCTTGCCCATGTCGCCGGTATGCACCCAGCCGTCGCGCAAGGTGGCGGCGGTGGCTTCCGGCTTGTTCCAGTAACCCTTGAAGTTGCCCGCGCTGCGCAAGGTGATTTCACCCATTTGACCCGGCGGAAGGACCGCACCGCTGTCCTGATCGACGATGCGGCATTCCACGCCCGGCATCAGCCGTCCCTGCGTGCCCCACTTGACCGCGTCGCGCGGCGTGTACGTATCGCAGGTGTGGGTTTCCGACAAACCGTACGCCGCTTCGAAGGTCTGGCAGCCGCCGGTGAAGTCGCGCCACTGTTCCGCCAATGGCTCGGTCAATGTGATGCCGAAGCTGGTGCAGGGATTGACCTTCAGCGAACGCAGGTCGTAGTCCCTTGCATCCGGCACCTGCATCACCGCCACGTTCATCGGCGCGATGCTGTACCAGTGGCTGACCTTGTAGCGGTCGATGGCTTGCAGTACCGAACGCGGATCGAAGCGATGCATCAGGATGGCGGTCGCGCCGCTGTAGACGGTCACGTTCAGGCCCATCAGCATGCCGGCGATGTGATACAGCGGCGCAATCGCCAGCGTCACGGTATCGCCGTCCACGCCGGCGGCAAAGGTGGCGCAGGCCGTTTTGTAGAGCGCGTTGCGATAGGTAAGCATTGCGCCTTTGGGCATGCCGGTCGTGCCGGAGGTATAGGTCATCAGTGCCACGTCGTCCATCGACAGTTCGGGACGCGGCGGCGCCGGCATGTCATTGAGCGATTGCAGCAGATCCAGCGTACCGGGAACCGAGGCTTTGGGTGTACGGATTTCCGGCGGAACATCGACGGTGGACTCCTGCGGCAGCAGATCGCCGTAGGATGTCAGGATCACATGCTTGAGCGGCGTCTTGTCCATGACTTCCTGCACGACCGGATGGAGCGTATCGGCAGCGACAATCACCTCGGCGCCGACATCCGACACCTGGTATTCGAGCTCGTGCCTCTTGAAGAGCGGGCTGCAGGGACTGACGATGGCACCCAGCTTCTGAATGCCGAAATGCGCTATCACGTATTGCGGACAATTGTTGAGAAAGAGAACCACGCGGTCGCCTTTCTTCACGCCGAGGCTGTCTAGCCTGGCGGCGAAGCGGTCGCTCATGTCGTCAACCTGACTGTAGCTCAGGCTTGCGCCATACCAGACATAAGCAGCCTTGTCCGGCTGCGAGCGAGCGTGCTGGCGCAGATATTCATGCAGCGGCTTTTCTTCCTGCAAATAGGGAATCGTGTTCATGCGAAGTCTCCTCTTCTGCCGTTTACGCCATGCCTGGCAGCGTATTCCGGTTCAACAGCATGTCGTTGCGCGGTTCGCCGCGTCTTGATATGAATCAACGCGTCACCCGGCTCGCACACCTCGGCTACCAACCGGTATAAACTTTATACCGGTTGGTATATTTTTGCTTGGCATTGCTGCGTACGCGTCCATGGAAGCTCGAACAGAAGACAAGACAACGAGGAAACCCCGGGCATCGAAGCCGCGACAGCCCGCGCGTGCGGCTGCACGCCGCACCATGTCGGAAGACGTGCACGGCCAGAAGCGCGAGCATATTCTACAGGTGGCGGAAGATCTCTTTTACCGCAAGGGTTTTACCGTCACGACGATTTCGGACATCGTGCATGAGCTCGGCGTGACCAAGCCGTTTCTGTACTACTACTTTCAAAGCAAGAACGATATCTTCGAAACCCTTTGCTGGCGCGCCTCGCATGCCTGCCTGACGTCCATGCATTTCGATGCCGCCGACGCCCGTCCGGCGATCGAGCGGCTGCGCGAAGGCCTGCATCGCTTTGCCACTGCCAACATTGTCTATTTCAAGTCGGGCACCTTTGCCTACCGGGAGGGCGGCGCGCTGCGGCCGGCGTTCCTGAAAAAACTGCGCACGATGGCGCGCCGCTTCTACAGCGAACTCCGTGCTCTGCTCGAAGAAGCCCGCGACGACGGCGAGCTCGATTTCGACGATGCCAAATTGACCGCGCTGTCCATCGGCAGCATCGCCGGCTTCATGTACACCTGGTACAAGCCTGAGGGCCGCCTTGCTCCGCAAGACATGGTCGAGGAAATGACTCGCATCCTGCTCAAGATCGCGGGCGCCAGACGGCAGGCAAGCCGCACCAGCGCTGCAAAACCGAGAAAGGCGCGCGCCGCACCAGAATAACTATCGACATCACTACCGGTGCAAGCACCTACACAACGACAAGGAGACAGTCATGAAACAGACAGTAGCAGGCATCGCCGTCGCGGCATTCGGCGTTCTCGGCATCGTCAGCATGCCGCAGGCAGCAGCGCAGGAAGGCATCAAGGTCGCTTTCATCGATCCATTGAGCGGTCCCTTCGCCGATGTCGGCGAACTCATGCTGTCGCACATCCGCTTCGCAATCGACGACATCAATGCCAAGGGTGGCGTGCTCAACGGCAGCAAGCTCGAACTCATGACGCTCGACAACAAGCTGTCGGCACAGGAAAGCCTGACGGCGCTGCAGGCCGCCATCGATGCCGGCGCCAAGGTGGTATTCACGGGCGGGTCCGGTTCGTCGGCGGTCAGTGCGATGGTCGAGGCGGCGAACAAGCACAACGAGCGCAATCCGGACAAGGCGATCCTGATCGTGAATCACTCTTCCATCGACCCCGACCTCACCGGCAAAAACTGCAGCTTCTGGCACTTCACCACCGAAGCCAACACCGCGATGAAGATGAAGGCACTCACCGGGTTCATGAAGGAAAAGCAGGACATCAAGAAGGTCTATCTTCTGAACCAGGATTATGCGCACGGCCGCGTCTGGGCCAGGCTGGGCAAGGAAATGCTGAGCACGGCGCGCAGCGACGTGCAGTTCGTCGGCGAAGACTTCCATGCAATCGGCAAGGTGAAGGATTTTTCTCCTTATGTCGCCAAGATCAAGGCCAGCGGCGCGGACACAGTCATCACCGGCAACTGGGGCAGCGACCTCAACCTTCTGCTCAAGTCGGCTGCCGATTCCGGCATGAACCTCCGCTATATCAATCACAGTGCCGGCGCCCTGCCCGGCGCCGTGTTCGCGGTATCGCAAGCCAAGCTCGGCCAGCTCACCTGGGTCGGCGAATGGCACCAGAACATCGAGAGTCCCAAGGTGGCGCCGGTGGCGGCGGCCTACAAGCAGCGCTTCAACAAGCCCTTCCTCGCGCCGCGCATGGACATGACCCCGCGCATCGTCGCGGCAGCCATCAACAAGGCGAAATCGGCATCGCCGCTCAAGATCGCGCTGGCGCTGGAAGGAATGACTTACGCCTCCATCGTGGGCGACGTCACGATGCGCAAGGAAGATCACCAGCTCCTGCTGCCCCAGATCGTTTCCACGGTCGCCGCGGTCGATAACAAGACGGTCAAGTTCGGCGTCGAGGGCACCAGTTACGGCTTCCGTACCGAAACCGCAGTCGAGGGCAAGGACCTTGCGCTCCCGACCGAATGCAAGATGCGCCGTCCCGCCGGCGCCTGAACCACCCGGCCTGCTCCGCACAGACAACCACAATGACAATACACACACTGCTCATCGCCAACCGCGGTGAAATCGCCATCCGCATCGCCCGTGCGGCGGCCGAACTCGGCATCCGTACGGTAGCCGTCTACTCCGAAGATGATGCCGCCTCGCTGCACCTGCGCAAGGCGGATGAAGCCCGCCCGCTACGAGGCAGAGGCACCTCTGCCTACCTCGACATCGAACAGATCGTTTCCCTTGCCAGGGAAGCGGGCTGCGATGCGGTGCATCCCGGCTATGGATTCCTCAGCGAGAATTCCGGCTTTGCCCGCCGCTGCGCGGAAGCGGGATTGAATTTCGTCGGTCCTCAGCCGGAAGTGCTGGAACTGTTCGGCGACAAGTCGCAGGCGCGCAGTCTCGCCGTGCGGCAGCAGGTGCCGGTTGTCGCCGGCACCCCGGGCGGTGCGAGCGTTGAACAGGTCCGTGATTTCATGGCAGGGCTTGGGCCGAATGCGTCCATCATGATCAAGGCGCTGGCCGGCGGCGGCGGACGCGGCATGCGTGCGGTGCATGACCTGGCCGGCATCGAGGAAGCCTATGCCCGCTGCAAGTCCGAAGCCCTGGCCGCCTTCGGCAACGGCGACCTGTATGCGGAAGCACTGGTGCGCAGTGCGCGCCACATCGAGGTGCAGATCATCGGCGACGGCAGCGGCGAGGTCAGCCACTTGTGGGAGCGCGAATGCACCCTGCAGCGGCGCAACCAGAAGCTGGTCGAGATCGCGCCCAGCCCATCGCTTACGCCCGCACTGCGCAAGCGCATCATCGATGCCGCGCTGCGCATGGCCGCATCGGTCGGCTATCGCGGCCTCGGCACCTTCGAATTCCTGGTCGATATTGCTGGTTCCGGCGGCGCGGGAGACGATGCCCCGTTCAGCTTCATGGAAGCGAATCCGCGCCTGCAGGTCGAGCATACGGTGACGGAGGAAGTGACCGGGATCGATCTCGTCAAGACGCAGCTGCGCATCGCCGGCGGCCAGTCGCTGCGCGAACTTGGGCTTTTGCAGGAAAACATGCCGGCGCCGCGCGGCCATGCGATCCAGCTGCGCATCAACATGGAAACCATGATGCCCGACGGCGGTGCGCGTCCGGCGGGAGGCACGCTGGCCGTGTTCGAACCGCCGAGCGGCCCCGGCATCCGGGTCGACAGTTTTGCCTATGCCGGCTACACGACCAGCCCGAGCTTCGATTCCCTGCTGGCCAAGCAGATCACGCACCTGGCGTCCGGCAGCTTTGCGGAAGCGGCGGCCAAGGCGTATCGCGCGCTGTGCGAGTTCCGCATTGAAGGCGTGGAGAGCAATATTCCGTTCCTGCAAAGCCTGCTGCGGCATCCTGACGTACAAGCCAACCGCGTCGATACCCGGTTTGTCGAGACGCACATGACGGACCTGCTTGCCGAGAGCGGGGATGCGCATCCTGCACTTTATGTTACCTCCTCGCCTGGCCACGCCGGCGCATCGGCTCATAAAAAAGTGGAGCCCGATGCGCCGCCCGGAACCCTGGCAGCAGTTGCGCCCATGCAGGGTTCGGTCGTCGCCATCGACGTCGCCGAAGGCGAGCAGGTGCATGCCGGGCAGCAGATCGCCGTGCTGGAAGCAATGAAGATGGAACATATCGTCAAGGCCGAAACCAGCGGCATCGTGCGACTGATCGCTGCCGCACGCGGCGACGTGGTCGGGCTCGGCCAGACCCTGCTCTATCTGGAACCGGCGGAAGTCGACGCGGCGCATCACGGCGGCGAGGAGGAGACTGACCTCGACCGCTTGCGGCCCGACCTGGAAGAAACGCTGATGCGGCATGCGATCGGTCTCGATACCCAGCGTCCCGACGCGGTCGCGAAGCGGCGCAAGACCGGCCAGCGGACGGCCCGCGAGAACATCGACGACTTGTGCGACGCCGGCAGCTTCATCGAATACGGTGCGCTGGCGCTGGCGGCGCAGCGGCGGCGCCGCTCCATCGAGGAGCTGATACGCATCAGCCCGGCCGACGGCCTGGTCGCCGGCATCGGCAGCGTCAACGGTGCGCAGTTCGGCGACGACAAGTCGCGCTGCATGGTGATGTCCTATGACTACACGGTCTTCGCCGGCACGCAGGGCATGATGAACCACAAGAAGACCGACCGCATGTTCCAGCTGGCGCAGGAATGGAAGCTGCCGGTGGTGCTGTTCGCCGAAGGCGGCGGCGGCCGGCCCGGCGATACCGATGCGATGCTGGTGGCGGGTCTCGACGTGATGTCCTTCATCAATTTCGCCCGCTTGAGCGGACTGGTGCCGCGGGTCGGCATCGTTTCCGGCCGCTGCTTCGCCGGCAATGCCGCGTTCCTCGGCTGCTGCGATGTGATCATCGCCACCGAGAACTCAACGATAGGCATGGGCGGGCCGGCAATGATCGAAGGCGGCGGGCTTGGTGTTTTCCAGCCGGAGGAAGTCGGCCCGGTCAGCATGCAGGCTCCCAACGGCGTGATCGACGTGGTGGTCAGGGATGAGGAAGAGGCGGTGCGCGTGGCGAAACAATACCTGTCCTACTTCCAGGGAACGCTTGCGGAATGGGAGTGCGCGGACCAGCGTGAACTGCGCCGGCTGATTCCGGAAAACCGGCTGCGCTCCTACGACATCCGCAAGGTCATCGAGACGCTGGCCGACAGGGATTCGGTGCTGGAGCTGCGGCAGCAGTTCGGCACGGGCATCATTACCGCGCTGGTACGCATCGAGGGCCGTCCATTCGGACTGATCGCCAACAATTCCATGCATCTCGGCGGCGCGATCGATGCCGATGCGGCGGACAAGGCGGCGCGCTTCATGCAGCTCTGCGATGCCTTCGACCTCCCTATCGTTTCGCTGTGCGACACGCCGGGCTTCATGGTCGGGCCCGACGCGGAAAGCACGGCGATGGTGCGGCATGTGTCCCGCATGTTCGTCACCGCCGGCAGCATCGACGTGCCTTTCTTCACCATCGTCATGCGCAAGGGCTACGGCCTCGGCGCGCAGGCCATGGCCGGCGGCAGCTTTCATGCACCCTTCTTCACCGTCGCCTGGCCGAGCGGCGAGTTCGGCGCGATGGGGCTGGAAGGCGCGGTGCGTCTGGGCTACCGCAAGGAACTGGAAGCGGTCGCCGATCTCGACGAGCGCAAGGCCATGTTCGAGAAGATGGTGGCGCAGTCGTATGAACAGGGCAAGGCAATCAACATGGCGTCATTCCTGGAGATTGACGATGTGATCGATCCCAAAGAGTCGCGCCGCTGGCTGCTGCGGGGCTTGCGTTCGTGTCCGCCGGCGGCGGCGCGGGCGGGGAAGAAGCGGCCGTTTATTGATACTTGGTAGGAGGTGTTTTTTAGACGGCCGGAGGGCCGGGCAGTGGAACAGTAAAGTATGTTCCTCCCCTGTCAAGGGCGGCCGGCGAGGTGGGAGGCTAGGAGGGGGATGGGTTAAATGACGTCGCTGACCCCCATCCCCACCCCAACCCTCCCCTTGAAGGGGAGGGGGCGGACGATGCCTCGACGCTAGCGCGCTTTCGGCTTGACTGTAGTGTCGATCCCGAGCGATTCGCTAGCGGCACTGCGTTGTGTGGGGACGCCGAGTCCTCCTTGCCATGGCCCGGGGGCACCGAGCTCGCCATGTCGCGTCGCCATGCCTTGTTCCGCAGGCAAATCACCTCGGCCTCGCCGAGCCCAGTCAAGCCAATCCAGTCAAGCCAAAAGCGCTCTAGCTGATTACCGAAGCATAAAGAAACATATCGGCAATCCTCACCCTTGCGCAATCTCAGTTCCGACAACTCGTTCCACCCGCCATGGTCACAACCACATGCCCCCGACTCCCCCACCACGCCGCCCCCGCCTCAAGAAGCTGCCGCGCAACTTCTACGCCGGCGACACCACCGAAGTTGCGCGCGCCCTGCTCGGCATGCATCTCGTGCATGTGCGCGACGGCATCGCGATGCGCGGACGCATCGTCGAAACCGAAGCCTATCTCGGTGCACATGATCTCGCCTCGCATTCCTCGAAGGGCATCACGCCGCGCACATCCATCATGTATGGTCCCCCGGGCTATGCCTATGTCTATCTGATCTATGGCATGCATCACTGCATGAACGTCGTCACCGAAGCGGAAGGACACGGCGCCGCCGTGCTGCTGCGCGCGCTGGAGCCGGTCGAGCATGTCGAGGGGAATACGAAAGGACCGGGGCTGCTGTGCCGTGCGCTCCGCATCGACCGCAGCCTGAACGGACATGATCTGCTGAGCGAGAACTTTTATATCGCCGATCCCGGCAATACCCGGGATTTCAACATCGTCACGTGCCCGCGCGTCGGCGTGGCCTATGCCAAGGAATGGGCGGAAGCGGACCTGCGCTTTTATATCGAGGGCAATCCCTGGGTATCGAAGAAATAAGCAATGCGGGGACGGTGATTACTGCCGCCGTTCCACATCGATCGGTGCCGGCTTGGTCACGCTCTGGTTTTCGAGACCTCTCCGTTCGCGGTTATTGGCATCTGTCTCCGGCTGCCCGCGGTCTTCATCCGTATCTGCGCCGCCTGACGCATCGGACGTGTACGGCGCGGTGACATTGAGGTCTTCCAGGCTGCCCGGCGCCGGCCTGTCGGCATTGGGATGCGGTTGCTGCGGCTTGCTGGTTTGTTGCATGCTCGGCTCCTGTAACAGAACGGATATTGTTAGGATGGCATGCAGGAAGATTAGTTCTAAAGGCTCCGGGACTAGCGGAAACTGGCTGCCACCTGATCGCTCCATTCGAAAGCCAGCAGTTGCATCACGTAAAGATCCTTGCAGGAGACCTGCAGTTCGCCGAGCAATGCGCACAGGCGCGGCTCATCGGCCTGCCGCCATTCGGCGCACTCGGCCACTTCCAGCAGCCGGCCGAAATATCCCTCCCGCCTCAGCAGCGCATCGCTTACGTCGTCGGCCACCGGAATCTGTTCCAGGATCTCCGCCATGGGCATGGAAAACAGGGTGTCCATCAGCGACATGATGCCGATGGTGAACGCCGTGTCTGCCAGGCTGCGGTTGCCGGGGCGGGTCTTTTGCGCCAGCAGTTCCATCAGCCTGCCGCGGGTGGTGGCCTGTCTGGCGAGCACCTCCGCGCCGGCGGCCATGCCGCCGTGGTCCGCATACAGCATGACCTGCAGCCAGCGCTGCAGCTGATTGCGCCCAAGCACCATCAGCGCCTGGCGCAGCGAGTCGATACGAAGCGTACTGACGGCCGGCGTGTTGGCCAGACGCAGCAGGTTGAGCCCGAGCGCGATATCCGACTTGATCCGGTGCTCGATCGCGGCATCCGGGGCATCGGACGCCAGCAGGTCCAGCAGTTCCATGATGGCGGTCTGCGTCGGTGACAGCCTTGCCCCGCCCTGCAAATGAGGTTCGGTGAAAAAGTAACCCTGGAAGGCGTCGAAACCGAGGCCGGCACAAAGACTGTACTGGTCCAGGGTTTCGACGCGTTCGGCAAGCAGTTTTTTGCGGTGGATGCGAAAGCCGGCGCAGAAGCGGCTCAGCTCGCCGGCGGAACGCCCGGTGATATCGATGCGCACGCCGTCGATGAGGTCGAGCATTTCGCCGATGCCTTGGGTCTGGCTGCTGACCGCAAGCGCAAAACGATAGCCGCGCTGCCTCAGCGCGGCGAGCTGTTCACGCAGTTCGGCTCCGGCGGCCGGCATTTCGGTCAGGACCAGCGTGAAGCGGTCGGCCGGCAGCAAGGTAAAGATGTCGCTTGCGAGGGCAATGCTGTCGATGCACAGCATGCCGGGCAAGTCGCCGAGTACGCGCGTCATGCCGTACTTGATGACGTCCGCGATGGCAGAAGCACTGGCCGGCACTTCTTCGCCGGATGCGTCGAGCGCAGGCCGGGAACCGGCTTCCCGGAACAGCAGCTCATGGGCAGTCAGTTTGCGCGACCGGTCGACCACCGGACGGCGGGCCATGAAAAAATCCGATGCGAATGCAATCCGGTGGGTACTGCTGAAAGTGACGCTGACGCTCATCTGCTCCTCCTTGCCGATCGCTGCCGGCTTGTCGGCGAAACTTGCCTTTCCTCAACAATACGCCGGCTGGTGCGCATATGCCAGCAGTTTCGAACATTGCGCCTACCAGGTGTCGAGACGGTCCCCCCAGCTGATCATGTCGCGGGTGTAGAAGCGGTAGGCGTCGGGATACTCGGCTCCCATGCGCGCCAGGTCGAAAATGAACAGCGCGCGGCCGATTCCTCGGCGGCGAAAGCCGCGGCTGCGCTTGCGCAGGATGGCATCGCGCCAGGCGCCGAGGTTGACATAGGTGAAATTATTGCGATCGGGCGAAGGCTTGCTGCATTGCAGGTCCGCTTCCAACGCCACGTGCGTGTGCCCTTCAACATGCAGCCTCAAGCCGAGTTCCCGGTAGTGCTGCGTGAAAGCCGGCAATCCGAACAGGGCTCGCGCAGTAATATCAGTTTCCGGTTCCTGCACCTTGGCCATGAGCCGCATCAGCGCCATGTCGAGCCAGTACCATTTCAGTCTTGTCAATATAGACAGCACATGCAGGCCGAAGCGGGTGCTTCGCCATGCGCTGTTCCAGGTCTCGGGATGGCCGAGCCACAGTACCAGGCTGTCCCGGAAACAGGTAAGCATGGTGTCGTGCAAGCCCCTAGCCTGCGGATCCTTGCGTGCCAGCTTTCGCGATTCCGACAGCAGCCTCACCACAGCCGACACGGAGGGCCGGTAGAGATCCATTTCGTCGAGCAGATTGCACAATCTGTTCGCGCCAGGCAAGTTGGGGTTGATATGTTTGGCGGCGCACCAGATGAAGTGCGACAGCATGCCGGCGGCCACCGTATCGCCGAAACAGGGATCGCTGAAAGCCCGGTAACCTTCCTGCTGCCATTGCTGCGGCGTCCAGCCGTCTCCGGGCTTCCAGCCGGCAGTAGCCCGCGCATTGTCGGCGTCGCGCCACTGGCCATGCGTGGCCAGCAGCCGCAGGCGCGGGTCGGCCAGATAGAACGGCAGCATCGGATACATTTCATCGCGAGCCGTACCCAGCTGCGCGCCGACCCAGGCGCGGTAGGCATCCGGGATATCGAGCGCGGTGAGGCCGAGGCATTCCTCGTAGAACAGTTGCCTTGCTGCCGGCACCACCTGCAGTTCCTTGTCGTGGTTGCCGACGATGGGCACGATGGTCACCTTGACGCCCTTGCCGCGCAGGCCGCCCAGGCTCTTGCGCATCCAGTAGAAGAAGCCGGAATACGGCTGCCCGCTCTCTTCGGGTCGCTTGCAGGCATGGATGCGCACGATGTCGCGCATGATGTCGAGCACGATCTGCGCAAAACGGGGATCATTGCGCTGCCAGGGATAGACGCCGGCCTCTGCCCACTTGCTGGTGCGGATCAGGTCGACGATGTCGCCGTTGAGGATCAGGATGAGTTCATCAATGCGCTGGTCGGCGGGCGTGTCGGCCCTGTCGCCCGGATTGCGCACGGCGAATTCCAGCTGCTCGAAGAACAGCTGCCAGTCGGTTTCCGAGGCGGTCTGGTTGCCGACCGTGCAGTCGGTGCAATGGATGTCGCTGATCAGCACGCACAGCCGGTTGCCCGGGTCTGCATCCGTCGGCCAGAGCACGAGACCGGGAGGAAGGTCGGGCCTGCTCGCATCAGACATGGCTGTACTCCGCAGTGCCCTGCTCCGCCAGGCGGGGCTCTGGATGGTTCAGAGCTGCCTGGCTCGGCTCCCCGCGGCTGTGCTCCTTCAGGAACGCCAGCAGATGCGGGAAAACATCCTCGGCCACGTTGCGGCCCATGAACATGTCCTGGTGCCCGTAGCCTGGAACCACGTGCAGCTTGTGACGGCCGGGTGCATGCCGCTCCAACAATTCATGGCAATGGATATTGGAGTCGGCGAATACCCGGTTGTCCTGCCCCTGGAGCAGCAGGATGGGCGTCGGCTGGGCAGCGATATGCGCAGTGTAGTCGTCGGGCAGTGCCGCATATCGCGGATTGCCCGGATCGAACTTGACCGCCCGGTTGCCGCTCTCCACCATCTTGTGCACATGCCGGTAGTAATGCACCCCGACGCCGCCAAACAGATCGCCCAGACGGTCATGCGTCACCGGCAGCATGTTGGCGTGGTTGAACAGGGCAGGCTTGCCGCTGCCCCACATGCAGCTGAGCATGTGGCATTCCGGCGAATCGCATTCCTGGTGCACGAAGTCGGTTCCCCAAGCGATCAGCTTGCCGATCGACAACCCTGCTTCCCGGCGCCACGAAGGATTGAAGTATTCGATGCCGAGCAGGTTATCCGACAGCCAGGGCGCGACGCCGAGCTTGAACTTCGACCAGGACGGAACGCGCGGCGTCAGCGCGACGCTGTTCAGGATCGCGCTGGAAATTCCCTCGACCGTCTTGCCGAACAGGCCCATCGCCATGGTCAGGGCGCCGACGCAATGGGCGATCACATGCACCCGCCGCTGCGGACCGATATGGCGGCGCAGTTCCTGCAATGCGGCGGGATGGTCGAACAGCGCGATGTCATCGAAGTTGTAGCGGGTGCGCGCCAGGTTGTAGGGAAAGCGGCAGCTGCCGCGATAGTCGAGCGTCCAGACGTCGCCGTAGCCCTCGTCCAGCAGCGTCTGCACCAGGTTCCGGTGCTCCGGCATGATGAACATGTCGGAGGAACTGGTGAGGCCGTGCACCACCAGCACCACGTCCTCGCTGGAGGCACGGTGGAAACGCGTGAGTTCGAGACGCAGTCCGTCAGCCGTCAGGAAGGGATGCGTGCTGACGGCGGCGCCGGTGACGCCTTCGGTGGTAAATTTGGCGTAACGCCGCTGCGGCTGGTTCGGCGCCGGCGGCAGGTGCGGTCCGTAGACATCCCACAGCTTGCCGGCAAAGAAGCGGCCGAAGGCGACCAGGCCGGACACGCTGGTTTCGCCCCGCTGATCGGTCGCGCGCAGCCCGCGCAAGACCTGCATGAAATCCATCAGGCCGAGGCTGATGATGCCGGTCGCCTGCAACTGGTCGCGTGCAGGCGTATCCGGGTCGGCATGTCCGCGATAGACATTGACGTACAGCGTCGTCGTGTCCTTCCAGGCATCGAGCGGCGCGTCATGCTGCACTTGCTTGTTGCCGACGAAAGTGAATTCCTTCCCCTGCGGCGTGGTGCAGTAAACCTGGTAGTACATTACCTTGCGGTCGCGATCGGCGGTATTGGGCATCAACCGGAAGGTGCCGGACTGCACCGGGCAGATGCCGCCGAGCAGCGGGCAGTCGATATGGCCGGACAGCGTGCCGGCATGCTCGGCTTCATCGAGGAATGCGCCGAGATCGTCGATGCGCACCGTCACATGCAGGGCGAGCGCATGCCCCGCACGCTCGCCGTCGGCATAGCCGTCCTCGAAGGTGGTGGCTTCGGCGCTGACGTAGCCTTTCATGACTTCGGCGAACTGGATGCTCACGCCGCTGAGTTTGTCGGACATGCAATGGCCTCCTTCATTCGAGCGCCCCTTCCCCGCCAGGGCGGAGACGGCACCGTGTCAGATTGATGGATGGTATCGGGCCCGCAAGCCTAAGCCGGCGGCCCCGCGTGATGGATCAAAGCTCGGCATCCGGCATGTCGCCGGTGATCTCGTGCGCAATCCACTCCGATACGGCGGTAATGGTTGCCACGGGGTTGGCGCCCAGCGCGGTGGGCATCAGTGAGCCGTCGGCGACATACAGATTGCGGTAATGGAAGACCTGGCCGCGGCTGCCGTCGAGTGCGCTGACCACGCCCTCCTCCGGCGATGCCGCCAGCGCGCAGCCGCCGAGTGGATGCACGGTGACATTGTTCTTCACCGGCCACAGCCAGGTCGGCATCGGAACAAAATGGCGGGCGCCGATGAAGCGGGCGAAGCGTTCGCCCAGCGCCAGGATGGCGTCATACAGCGGACGGTTGCTTTCCTGCGGCCAGTCGATGTCGAGATAACCGTCCTTGTTCAGGCGCAGCACGCCCTGAGCATTGTCCAGGCCCATGCACAGCAGCACGGCGCTGTACTGGGACAGGTCACGCGAAAAGAGCTTCTGCACCATGAAGCCGACGCTGCTCTGCTTGCGCCCCGGGTAGTATCGGTCGAACGCATAGCCGAGCACCTGACTGCAGGTCTGCCACAGCATCTGGAACGGATTCATCATCGGCCCGAGCGCCGCGGCTGCCCAGCCTACCTGCGTCGGGTAGCTGGCATCCTCGAGAATGAACGCCTGCTTGCAGTCAAGCTTGTCGAACAGGTGATGGTCGGTGTACTGGGTGATGACCGGTCCGTAAGTTGAATTCACCTGCTTCTTGCCGTCGACCGCGAAGGCAAGGAAATCGCCATTGCCGGAGAACTGCCGGCCGAGGCGGGAAGAAATGCGCGGCAGGCTGCGGTGGACGTCTCGGCAGCGCAGCAGCAGTTCGTTCGTGCCCAGCGTGCCGGCGGACACCACGACGCGCCGGGCGATCACTTCGCGCTGTTCACCCTGCTCCACGTCGCGGTAATAGACGCGGTAGCCATGACTTCCATCGGCGCCGGGGTCGTCGGCCTGGCGCTCGTTGAGCGGCACGATGCGCTCCACCAGCGACTGCGTGCGCACTTCCAGCCCGTAGCGGTCGCGGGCCACATGCAGATAATTGTGGTCGACCGAGTTCTTGGCCTGCACATTGCAGCCGATATCGCATTCGCCGCAATAGGTGCATGAAGTCTGCAGCGCGCCGTAGCGGTTGGGCTGCTGCACGCCCAGCGGCAGCGGCGCGCCGTTGCCCTTGTAGCTGTAGTCGTTGCCGAAGTAGACGCAGATATCGGCCAGTTTCGTCTTCAGACCGGCTTCACGGGCAAAGGACTGGAACTGCACCGTGCGCTGGATATGGCGCCTGTCGTCGGGTCCGGATGACGGAGGCACGGTGCGGGCACCGAGAACCTCCCGGGCAACGTCGTAATACGGCGCGAGCGTGTCGCGGTTGAGTGCAGCCGGCCAGTTCTGTTCGAAGACTGCTGCCGGCGGGCGCAGGAAGACATTGGCGTAGATCTGCGAACCGCCGCCGTAGACCGCGGAGGTCACGGTATCGATCTTGCCGAAATGCCGGATGTCGAACATCCCGGTAAGATGTCCGCGCTGTCCCTTGCGCCTGCGCACCGCATGCGGCCTGCGCGCGGCATCCCCCTGGGGGCACCAGACGTTGTCGGCCAGGTCATGCGGGCTGCGAGGGTAGGCGCCCAACGGGTACTGCCGGCCGCGCTCGAGCAGAAGCACGCGTCCCGGCCACCGTCGCGACAGACGTGCCGACATCACTGCCCCGCCGAAGCCGCTACCAATAATTAATACGTCATACTGCGCTGGTATGCTCATGCTCATTCCTGACATAGCCTTCCGCTCGCAAAAGCTGGGTATATTTTTGCAGCCTCAGTTATTATTTCTTTTCAGAAATTCGCACTTTATAACAAAATGTAACTAAATGTAGTCGTTACACAATGTTTTTATAGATTTCAAAACGCGTTCGTAGTCATGTATCTTTTTTGCAAAGCATCAAGAATGCCTTCCGTACCAGAACGCCTTACCATGGAACTCGGCTGCTTTCCGCGCAGCGGCAAATCATCAGCGTGGTGGACCGCGCAAGCGTGCATGCTCGCCGCATTGCTTGCCTTGTTGTCATTATGCACACAGGCCCATGCCCGCGAACTGCGTATCGATGACAAGGGCGTTACCGCTCCTCTCGTGCTGACGCCGTACTGGGACGTCCTTGAAGACCATGAGCAGCGGTTGACCCTGGCCGACGTGACCGGTGCGGAGGCCGCAGGCTTTGAACCTTCCAATGCACGCACCGATTCCCTCAATTTCGGCCTGCGCCGTTCGGCAATCTGGCTGCGCATCGACCTGCGCAATGCCTCGCCGCAAGCGGTGGAGCGGCTGCTGGAAGTATCCTTCACCCATCTGCATTCAGTGGAGTTCTATGCGCCGCGCCCGGGCGGCTACGACAGAATCGTTACCGGCCATTCGCATCCGTTCGCGGAGCGCCCGGTCAACCACCGCAATTTCGTCTTCCCGATCCGGCTGGCGCCCGAGTCCGGCGGCACATATTTTCTGCGCGTGGCATCGGGCACGTCGCTGGACATCCCTACCAAGCTCTGGGAACCGAAATCCTTCAACCACCAGAGCATGCACGAATACATCGGCCAGTCGCTCTACTTCGGCATGCTGCTGGCGCTCGGCCTGTACAACTTCCTGCTGTTCGCTTCGCTGCGCGACCGCACCTATCTGTACTACGTGCTGTTCGTCAGCGCGAATGCCCTGTCGCTCGTGGCCTTCAGCGGCATGGGTTTCCAGTTTCTCTGGCCGGACATGCCGGAGTGGTCGAAGATTTCCTCGATGATCGGCTTCGCCTCCACCGGATTCACCCTGCTGCTGTTCCAGCGCCGCCTGCTGTCGACTTATGACATCGTGCCGTGGCTGGACAGGGTCATGCGCGCATTCCTTGCACTCAATATCCTTCAGATGATCGGATTTTTCCTCCTTCCCTATCATCTGATTATCGGCGCCGCCATCACCGTGGACATGGCGAACATGGTGCTGGCATTGATCGTCGGGGTGGTGTGCAAGCTGCGAGGACAACGCAGCGCACGCTTTTTCCTGCTGGCGTTCAGCTGCCTTGTATTCACGGCGGTTCTCACGGCGCTGCGCAGTTACGGCGTTCCGGGCATACCGAATTTCATGGCAGTTTACGGGATGCAGATCGGTTCGGCCGTCGAAATGCTGCTGCTGTCCCTGGCGCTGGCCGATCGCTTCAATCAGGTGAAACGGGAAAAGGAAAGCGCGCAGCAGCAGCTGGTGGATACCCTGAAGCGCTCCGAACGCAACCTTGAACAACGGGTGCTGGAGCGCACCGCCGAACTGTCGCGCACCAACCAGGAATTGCGCGAACAGGAACGGGCGCTGGAAATCGCGAAGCAGGTCGCAGAAGACGCCTCGCACATGAAATCGGCCTTCCTGGCCAACATGAGCCATGAAATCCGCACGCCGATGAATGCCGTGATCGGCATGGCCTACCTCGCCCTGCGCACCGACCTCAACGGCAGGCAGCGCGACTATGTCGAAAAGATCCATCGCGCCGCCGTATCGCTGCTCGGCATCATCGATGACATACTCGATTTCTCGAAAATCGAAGCCGGCAAGCTGACCATCGACAATACCGATTTTTCTCTCCACGACGTGCTCGGCCATGTCAGCACCGTCACCAGCCAGCGGGCGGCCGACAAGAAGCTCGGGTATGTGTTCGATATCGCCGAGGACGTCCCGGTGCATCTGAAAGGCGATCCGCTGCGGCTGGGACAGGTGCTCGTCAATCTGATCAGCAATGCGATCAAGTTCACCCACTCGGGGCAGGTACAGCTGAGCTGCCGGGTAAAGGCCATTGACGACGCCGGCGTGGACCTCCTCTTCGAGGTGGAAGACACCGGTATCGGACTGACGCTCGAACAGCAGTCCAGACTGTTCCAGGCATTCAGCCAGGCCGATACCTCGACCACGAGAAAATACGGCGGCACCGGCCTCGGTCTGGCGATCAGCCGCCGTCTGGTGGAAATGATGGGCGGCAGCATTGGCCTGCGCAGCGAGCCGGGCACCGGTTCGGTTTTCGCCTTCACGGCACGCTTCGGTTTCGGCGCCTTGACCTCGGCGGCGCTGCCCGGCCTGCCCGAGCGCATGCGCGCCAGCCGGGTGCTGGTCGTGGATGACAATCCGGCGGCGCGGGAAATCATCTGCGGACTGGTGGAGTCGTTCGGACTGCGCGTGGACAGCGAAGACAATGGACTCGATGCGCTGGCCACCATCCACGACGCCGATACGGACGCCGATCCCGGCCAAGCCTATGACCTGGTGCTGGCCGATCTGGGCATGCCGGGCATGAATGGGCTGCATCTGGCCGAAGCAATCGCCCATGGCGGCTTGCGCCGGACACCCAAAGTCATCCTGATCACCGCCTTCGGCCGCGACGAAGTCATGCGTCAGGCGGAACATGCGCCGCTGGCTGCGGTACTGTTCAAGCCGATCGACCAGTCGCTGCTGCACGACACCTTTGTCCGGGCGCTGGCTGGCGATGCACCGGTGCGCGCACCCGGGCTGCACGGGAGAAGCCTGCCGCGTTTCGACGGCTGCCGCGTCCTGCTGGTGGAGGACAACGAAGTCAATCAGCAGATCGCACGTGAAATGCTGAGCATTACCGGCATCCAGGTCGACATTGCCGGCAACGGACGGATTGCCCTGGAGCGGATTTTCGGCGCCGGTCCCGGCAGCTATGATCTGGTGCTGATGGACATCCAGATGCCGGAAATGGGCGGCCATGCCGCGGCCCGGCGCATCAGGATGGATGAACGCTTCACCCAATTGCCCATCGTCGCCATGACGGCGCATGCCTCCGCCGAAGAACGCGAAGCCTGCATCAAGAGCGGCATGCAGGACCACATTACCAAACCGATCGATCCGGATGTCTTCTATTCCACCTTGAACCGCTGGCTTCCGCACGGGGCTGCAGATGCAGCGCACCGCTCCCCGCCTTCCGGTGCAACGGCGGACCCGCGGCGGGAGGAAACGGCGCCGATCGAAATTCCCGGCTTCGATACCGCCGATACGCTCGACCGGCTGTCGGGAGATGTGGATCTCTATCACCAGGTTCTGGCGATGCTGCTCCAGAGCCTGGCTGAAACCCTCGCAAGGTTCAATGCCTCGGTCGCAGCTTCCGACGTGGATGCTACCCGCTCCGCCGTGCATACCGTACGCGGCATGGTCGCCAATGTGGGTGCAACGGCGTTGACCAGACAAGCAGCCGAACTGGAAGCAATGCTGTCATCGCACATGGCGCACCACGATCACCTGCAGCGCTTCCGCGCAAAGGTGGAGGAAACCCTGCTGCTCGTCGAGCAGGGGCTGGCAGGACGCAAGGCCGCCTGAGAGTCCGGATGCATGCGCTGGTACGTGTCATTGCGACAGTGCCAGCGCACGTGATTGACAGCGCAGGCAGTCCCGCTTTAATGAATGTCTTCGCAGAACTCATCCCGTACAACCTTAAGATCTGCCAGCGATTCAACTTTAAGCATTAACGCTTGGCGTTTAAATTAAAGCCAATTTTCCTGTCTTTCCGCGGCAGTTCCAACCAGGTCGAAACTCCGTCTGCACTGCGCCGTAGTTGGTGTTAGCTAGTGCGTGTAGTTTCTCCCGCCTGCACATTGCATTTCGGCATTTTATTGATCAGCTTCAATCTTTTCGCAACGAAACTTTGTTCTTCCTGTGATCATTTGTAAGAAATTTGGATTAAGGAAGTTTGTTTGCGCAATATCGAGACGCTACTGAACGCCGGGTCTATCCTAGAGCGCAACTTTAATTGCCTGTAAAGTTTCACGGCAGGCTGCATAACGCAAGTGCATGCGCAGATGCCGAACATGTTGCGCGCAATGGAATACAGCACGCCGTCATCCAGAAACAGGAGCCGCGCCGCAGGGCGCGTTTGGCAAATTTCATTTTTCCAGAACGGTTGATATGCACGAGGATTCCCAACAAGCCCATCAAGCACGCCTGCCCGGCTCGTCCGGCAATCATGCACTCAGTGCCGGAACGCGCATCGACAATGCGGAGATCACCGGCCAGATAGGCAGCAGCCCGGCGGCCATTGTTTACCTGGCGAGGGAAGCCGCGACGAACAGGCGCATCGCCGTGCGCGAATACATGCCGCATGGTCTTGCATCCCGCAGCACGGACGGCGGGGTCCATCCGTCAGGCAACGCCGAAGAGGCGGTCTACGCCGCCGGCCTGCGCAGCTTCATCAACGAGGCGCTGGTACTGTCGCGGCTCACCGTGCCTTCGCTGCTGAGCTTTGAACGCTATATCGAGCTGAACGGGACTGCTTACGCTTTCATGCCTTACCACGAAGGCAGCACGCTTGACTATGCCGTCACCGAAGAGAACTTCGCTCCCGACGAAGTCTGGATCCGCATGCTGGTCATGCGCCTGCTCGACGCCGCGGAAGCCGTGCAGCGCGCGCAGTCCTGCCATGGCAATATCCGACCCGGCAACATCCTGGTCCGCCGCGACGGCACGCCGCTGCTGCTCGAATTCGATGCGGCCCAGGCGACCATCGGCGAGATCATCCATACACCGACCGGCATGCTCGCCACCGGATACGCCGCGATGGAGCAGCATTTCAATGCCAGGGACCGCAATATCGGCGCATGGACGGACATCTACGGCATCGGCGCCACCGCCTATTTCCTGGTGACCGGACACCCGCCTCCGTATGCGATGCAAAGGCTGGCGAACGAAGGCATGCTGCCGGCATTGCATGCGGCACGCGGCAATTATTCGCGCGGACTGCTGTCCGCAATAGGACGTGCGCTAGCCATCCATCCGGAACACCGGTTCCAGACCGCCGCGGAAATGCGTGCCGCACTGTCTTCAGAACCGCAGATCGTCATGCCCGCGTCGCCCTCGGTCCTGCGCTCCGACAATGCGCGCGCCGCCGCGCAGGCAAACAGGGAAACCACGCCCGCCGCTGCCAACGCGAGCCTGCACCAGCGCCAGCACGGGGCCGATGTCCAGCCCACGCAGATCAATCCCGCCGCAGCGCGAGCCGAACTTCCTCCGCTTTCCCAAATCCAGGCGCATTCCCTGCCCGCACTCTCCGATGACTGGCGCAAGCCGTTAGGAGACCACGGGAACCGCGGCGGACATTCAGGCAAGCGCCGCCGTTCCGGACTCTGGGCGTCTGGCCTCGTGCTGCTGGCCGGCGTCAGTGTAGGCCTGGGTGCCGGCTACATGCATCTCGTAGCCGACGGCGACTCTCCGCAAGCCGAAGCGGCGGCAGGCAAGCCGCAGGATGCGGTTGCTGCGCCGGACAATGAGACCCGGCTTGCCGCGGCAGCGCCAACTGCAGCAAAGGCAACGCCGGCATCGGTAATGCCTCCACCCAGCGTAGTTGCGCGACCGGCAGCCGGTGCCGCGGCTGCCCCGGCACCGGCTGCCGCAGCAAAACAAAACGCGCCTGCGGCGGTGCCTGCGACCGCCGCAAAGACACCGCCGCCTTCAACGTCGCCGGCTGGCGCAAGCGAAGCGGACAAGGAGGCCGCCCGCCTGGCCGCACAGGAACAGGAGCAATGGCGCATTGCCAGTTACGTCGATCAAGCCGTCTCTTACGAAACCTATCTGAAGCGCTATCCCGGCGGCCGTTATGCAGCCTCCGCCCGCGAGAAGATCGCTTCGCTGCAGCGCCCGGCCGCGACCGCCGATACGCCCGAGCGTGCGGCCCCGGCCGTCGCCGCGAGTGCGGCACCATCGACCGTCATAGCTTCGGCGGCCACCACAGCGTCGGCTGCATCGGCCGCATCCGCTGCGCGAGCCGACAGGGCTGACGCCCGACCCTCCGCCGATGAGGACAACGATCCGCCGTCAGCGCCGGCACCGGTCGCATCAAACGGCAATGCCAGGGTCATCCGCCTTGACGGCCAGACCATGACCGGCAGCTTTACGCCCGATCCTTCCACCGGCGCGGTATCCGGAACCGGCCGCATCGAATGGAGCAACGGCGACCGCTTCGACGGCACTCTGGTACGCGGCTCCAAGGAAGGCAAGGGACAATTCGTCTGGCGCAGCGGCCAGCGCTACAGCGGTGATTGGGCGGGCAACGAACCTAACGGAAAGGGGACGATTGTCTTTGCCAACGGGAACCGCTACGACGGCGAGGTCAGGAACGGAATTCCCAATGGCAAGGGCAAACTCGTATTCGCCGACAAGACCCGTTACGAGGGAGATGTCCGGGGCGGCGTCCCGAACGGCAAGGGAGCCATGACCTTCCCGGACGGCACGCGCTACGAAGGCGATGTGCGCAACGGCGTGCCCCATGGCCAGGGCGTCACCCGCTTCAAGAATGGCGACGTTTATGTCGGCGCAGTGGCCCAAGGCCGCAGCAATGGGCACGGCCGCTTCAGCTGGAGTAACGGTACGGCCTGGGAAGGCGAATTCCGGGATGGCCAGCGCACCGAGAACGGCAGGATGCTGACTGCGATGAGCCGAGCTGCAATGAGTTCGGGCGGCTCGCCGGGCGGCACTTCCGACGGCGGCTTCGCGGGAAGCGGCCGCGACGAGATCGTGACGAAATAGGCAAGCCGGACTCAACCTCCGGTATTCGCCGGTTCGGGCACCCAGCGCAGCGTCAGGATGGTGCAATCGGCATCCACCGCGTAACGGTGATGGATGCCTTCGCCCCAGAGGGAAAAATCACCGTTCCGCTCGAGTACGTGCTCCACGGTATCTTCAGGCGGGAAATCCGCATGACGGGAAAACTGAAGCCGGAACCGCCCCGGTTTGCCGACCAGAATGGAGAGAGTTCTTCCCTCGCTGAGAGGCTTGCCGCCGCCGCGCGGATCGCCCTTGGCGTGATCCATCCATTTCATCGTGAGCGCGTGCGAACGCTGCTCCTTCGGCATGTAACGCAGATTGCCAATTGCGCCAGCGTCACTCCTGACCCAGTCGCTGTAGCCGATGAACCAGCCCGTGCCTTGGGTATCAAGATCGCCCAGGTGTCCGAATTCGATATCCATTTGCGCATTTCTCCCGAGGAAAGATTCAAAGGCTTGGCAGACCCGCGTGGTTACGCTTCAGGATGCTATGCACACCTTATCGCTGCGCATTGCCGGCGCGCATAAGTTGAAGATATCGCCACTGGAAGATTGCAGGCTCACTACAGTGCGCCTGTACCCCCCAAACATATCCAGCCGCAAAAGCATCAAAGCCGGCACACGGCCGGCTTCGTCTAGGGGCGTTGGTCCGTCGTTACAGCGTCAGACCAGAGCAAGATGCTGTTGCTGCTGGGGCAGGAATTCGCGGATATCGCGCGGCTTGCGGCGGCGCGGATGCTGGATCTCGTCGGTACGCATGGCCTTGGCAGCCTTCCACAGCAGCACGTCGTCTTCATAGCTGCGCAGTGCAGTCGTCTTTTCCCAAAGCACGCGGCGGTGCGTGACGAAATCCCAGCAGACCGGCGTCAATCCGTTCAGCTTGCCTTCATTCTTCATGCGCAGTGCTAACGTCATCACATCGCCTGCGTGCGGTACGTCTTCCGGGAACTGAACCGAATTCGCCCAGGCACGCACATCGCAGAAGTCGATCACCTGCCCGCGCAGCGGCTTGTGCCACTGGTCCGGATGAGAGTGCTGATTCGGCCAACGACCTGCGCCGACCCAAGTACCCGTTTTGAACATGAATGATCTCCTTGTTTAAGCAGTGGCAGGAGCACGTCTCAATCCTGCACCGGGAACAAAAAAGTTGTCGTCCTTAAACATATGCAATCAAGCAATTACAGCCCGGATTATTGAGGCTTGGAAATTCAGAATCGCATACTGTTGTTTCATACAGTACGTCGCATTCTAGCCTTTATTTATAAGGTTCGCAGAGATTTTTTGTGATTCTAGCGAAGCAATTACTGCAGCTTAATGACATGGCAACTTCATGTGCACTTTCCTTGCCATTTATCAAAAATTAAGCCTCCTGCGGGCGTCGGCATCGAAGGCTGCGGCATTGTGTATGCTTACGTTTTTATTTCGTCATCGCCTGCGGCGAGCAAACCGACAATATTCCACGCAAGCCAGGAGATTCCATGTACACCCTGTATTACTCGCCCGGTTCCGCCAGCATGGTGGTCCATGCCGCACTGATAGAGACGGGCGCACCGTATGCGCTCGAACTGCTCGATTTCGAACAAGGAGAACAGCACGGCAAGGCATACCTTCGGCTCAACCCGCAGGGCACCGTGCCGACGCTCATCATCGACGGCATTCCGTATTCGGAATCCGCCGGGCTGCTGATGACGCTTGCCGAACGTCATCCCGAGGCCGAACTGGCGCCGCCGAAGGGAAGTCCGCTGCGCCCGGCTTGGCATCAATGGATGGCCTATCTGACCAATAATCTCGGCGCCACCTATCGCTACTGGTTCTATCCCCGCGACCTGGGTGCGGACGAGCATCCGGAACAGGTGCGCGAGGCATTGCGGGAAAAAATCGAATCGGTGTGGCGCCGGCTCGACGGCGAGCTGGCCGCGAACGGCCCTTACCTGCTGGGAGACCGGTTTTCGGCGGCCGACCTGCTGCTGACCATGTACATGCGATGGTCGCGCAACATGCCGCGCCCTGCCACCAGCTGGCCGGCGCTGGACCGGCTGGCCCTGCTGGTACGCCAGCGCCCAGGCTGGCAGCGCATGGTCGAACTGGAAGGGCTGACCGACTGGACGCTGATGGCTTGAGAAGACTCTTGGTATAAGGCGGAATGCAAAACGGCCTGCACGCATGCAGGCCGTTCTTATTTCTGATGACCGGCCCGGCGGAATTGCCGCCGGCTGCCGTCTAGACGAAGACCATCACTTGCCGGGCAGCTTGCCGGCCACGCCTTCCACGTAGTAATCCATCTTGTTGAGTGCGTCGTCGTTCAGCGAACCCTTCTCAAGGCGAACCTTGCCTTCATTGTCCTTGACGGGGCCGTCGAAAGGCGTCAGCTTGCCGGAAACGATGTCCTTTTCCTTGGCCGCGACAAGCTGCTTCACATCGTCAGGCACCGCGCTGCCGAGCGCTTCCAGCTTGACCATGCCATCCTTGATGCCGCCCCAGGTGCTGCTGGTCTTCCACTTGCCGTCGATGACCTGCTGCGCGGCATTGGTGTAGTACTTGCCCCAGTGGTGGGTGACTGCGCCGATCTGGGCCTTGGGACCGAACTTCTTCATGTCGGAGTGATAGGCCACCGCATACTTGCCCTTCTCCTCGGCCGCCTGAACGATGGCGGTGGAGTCGGTATGGTGCGTGACCACGTCGGCATTCTGACCCAGCAGCGTGATGGCGGCGTCGCGCTCCTTGCCCGGATCGAACCAGCTGTTGACCCAGACCACCTTGACTTCCGCCTTCGGATTCACGCTGCGCATGCCGCGGGTGAAGGCATTGATGCCCTGCAGGACTTCCGGAATCGGGAAGGCGGCGACGTAGCCGGCGACGTTGGACTTGGTCATCTTGCCGGCCAGTACGCCCGCGAGGTAGCGGCCTTCATAGAAGCGCGCATTGGTGGTCGCGACATTGGGCGCAGTCTTGTAGCCGGTCACGTGCACGAACTTGACGTCCGGATACTGCTTGGCGACCTTGAGCGTCGGGTTCATGTAGCCAAAGGACGTGGTGAAGATCAGCTTGCTGCCCTGCTGCGCCAGATCGCGGATGACGCGCTCGGCGTCGGCGCTTTCGGGCACGTTCTCGACGAACTTGGTAGTCACCTTGCCGCCAAGGGCTTTTTCCATCTCCTTGCGCGCCATGTCGTGCTGGGTGGTCCAGCCTGCTTCGCCGATGGGGCTGATATAGACGAAACCGACGTTCAGGGGAGCAGGGTCGGCAGCAAAAGACGGTGCGGCCGCGAGTGCCGGCAGGACGGCGATGGCGGACAAGGCGCCCCGCATGAAGGTTTTCGACATGGTTTTCCTCTACATGTGACTCCCACTTGCTCATCAATGGACGTCAAGCCACGCCGAGTGGGTAAAACAGCGGGATTGTCGGGTCGCCGGTAAGCCCTGCGCCAAAAGTCCGGTTCCAATCCGTATGCCAAGCATCCGAATCGGTCATGCCAACTTCGAAAACAACTCGCTGCCGGTGTTGTGCACCGCTTGTCAGAATTGCATTTGCAGTACAAATGCTTGTCGAATTATGAACAGGTCAGCGGGGTGCATTATATGTATACGCGGATAGTATACATAGGGATTTTCATATTGCCGTAAAACTACTGTTGCCGGAACAACGGGGGCATGCCGTCATGCGTCCCCGTTCCAGGATATGCGCCGAAGCGGTTTGCTCAGTATGCTCAGTTCGGATTGAAGTTCTTCCCGAGAGAGGCCGGCATGTTGAGCTTGATCCAGTTGGCGTTGGTCGAGATCAGCACCAGCACCAGGATGGTCGCCAGGTACGGCAGCATCGACAGCAGCTGCGAATCGATCGACACGCCGAGGCCCTGCGCATGGAAAGTCATGATCGTGACGCCGCCGAACAGGTAGGCACCGATCAGCACGCGGGCCGGACGCCAGGTGGCGAAGGTAGTCAGCGCCAGCGCGATCCAGCCGCGGCCTGCCACCATGCCCTCCACCCACAACGGCGTATAGACCAGCGACAGGAAGGCGCCGGCCAGTCCGCAGCAGGCGCCGCCGAACAGCAGAGCGGCCAGCCGGATGCGGCGCACGTTGTAGCCCAGCGCATGCGCCGAGGACGGCGATTCGCCGACCGCGCGCAGCACCAGCCCGGCGCGGGTGCGGTAGAGGAAGACGATAATGCCGGCGCACAGCAGCAGCGACAGGTAGACCATGGGATGCTGGCGGAACAGCGCGGTGCCGAAGAAGGGAATATCGGACAGGAAAGGCACGGCGAATTTCGGGTTGTCCAGGCTCTTGCCCACGTAGCTGATGCCGATATAGGCGGAAGCGCCGCCGCCGAACAGCGACAGCGCCAGGCCGGTCGCATACTGGTTGGTGCCGAGCCAGACGGTCATCAGCGCGAAGAAACCCGCCAGCAGCATGCCGGCCGCCGCGCCGGCGACGAAGCCTAAGGCAACGCTCTGGCTGTCGACCGCGACGGCAAAGCCGATTACCGCGGCCACCAGCATCATGCCCTCGGCGCCGAGGTTGACGACGCCGGATTTTTCATTGATCAGCAGGCCGAGCGCGGCCAGCATCAGCGGTGTGCCGGCGTTGATGGACGCGGCGATCAGTGGCGCGTAGGCGTCCATTATTTCCTCCAGCTCAATTTATAGTGGATCAGCACGTCGCAGGCCAGCAGCGAGAACAGCAGGATGCCCTGGAACACGCCGGTGATCGCGTTGGGCATGCCCAGGCGCGATTGCGACAATTCGCCGCCGATGTAGAACAGCGCCATGATGAAGCTCGAGAACACGACGCCGATCGGATGCAGGCGGCCGACATAGGCCACGATGATGGCGGCAAAGCCGTAGCCGGGCGAGACGCTGGGCGTGAGCTGGCCGATCGGTCCCAGCACTTCGGCGGTGCCGGCCAGGCCGGCGAGGCCGCCGCAGACCAGCATCGAGGTCCACAGCGCCTTGCGCGAGGAAAATCCCGCATAGCGCGCCGCCGCCGGCGCCATGCCGCCGACCTGCAGACGGTAGCCGGCGAAGCTGCGCGCCAGGAACAGCCAGCCCAGCAGCGAAGCAGCCAGCGCCATCACGATGCCGAGGTGCAGCCGGGTGCCGGCGATGACGTTGGGCAGCAGGAAGCCGTCGGAAAGCATGCGCGACTGCGGAAAATTGAAGCCGTCCGGATCGCGCAGGGGTCCATGCACCAGGAGGCTCAGCAGCAGCTGCGCCACATAGACCAGCATCAGCGAGACCAGGATCTCGTTGGCATTGAAGCGGTCGCGCAGGAAAGCGGTGATCGCCGCCCATGCCATGCCGCCGGCCGCGCCGGCCAGCATGATGACGGCAATCATCAGCGCTCCCCCTCCCTCGCCATGGTCGAAGAACAGGCCGGCCGCGCCGCCGGCGATGGCGCCGACCACCAGCTGCCCTTCGGCACCGATATTGAAGACATTGGCACGGAAGCAGATGGCCAGGCCGACCGCCACCAGCAGCAGCGGCGTGACCTTGACGCCGACCTCGGCCCAGCCTTGCAGGCTCTTGATCGGTTCCAGGAAGAAAACCGACAGGCCGGTCACCGGATTCTTGCCAAGGGCAATGAAGAGCACGATGCCGCACAGCACGGTCAGCAGCACCGCGAATACCGGCGACAGCCAGGACATCAGCGACGAGGGGCTGGGCCGTTTTTCCAGCTTAAGCATTGGCTACCTCCTGCCTTGCGGGCGCCTTGGCATCCCACAGTCCGCTCATCCATTGGCCGATCAGGTCGACCGTTGCTTGCGTACGCTTGATCGAGGGCGACATTCTTCCTTTCGCGATCACGACCAGGCGGTCGGAAATTTCAAAGAGTTCATCCAGCTCTTCCGACACCACCAGCAGCGCGCAGCCGGCGTCGCGCAGGGCGACCAGTTCGGCCCGAATCTGCGCGGCGGCGCCCACGTCCACGCCCCAGGTGGGCTGGGCCACGATTAGCACTTTGGGATTGCGCACGACTTCGCGACCGACGATGTATTTCTGCAGGTTGCCGCCCGACAGGCTGCCGGCGGTGGCCTGCGGCCCCGGCGCCTTGACCTTGAAGCGGCTGATGATGGACACGGCCAGGTCATGAAGCGCGCCGAAGCGGATCAGGCCGCGTCCGATGGTGGAGGGATTCTGGTGCGACAGCAGGATGTTCTGGGCCAGCGAGAGGTCGGGCACGGCGCCGCGGCCGAGACGCTCCTCGGGCACGAAGCCGAGGCCGCGCTGGCGCCGCCGGGCGGCATTCATGCGGCCGATCGGCTCGTCCTTCAGCAGGATCATGTTCGGCGCGGCACGCGGGTCCTCGCCGGACAGCGCCGCCAGCAATTCCTGCTGGCCGTTGCCCGACACGCCGGCCACGCCGACGATTTCGCCGGCGTGAAGATCGAGGTTGATGCCTTCGAGCGAGGTGCCGAAGGGATGGCTTTTTTCCAGCGACAGGTTGCGCAGGGAAAGCATGCGTTCGCCGGGCAGGCGGTCGACCGCCTTGATCGCCGGCGGCTCGGCGCCGATCATCATGCGCGACAGGCTCGATGCGGTTTCCTGGCGCGGATCGCAGATGCCGGTCACCTTCCCGGCGCGCATCACGGTGCACTTGTCGCAGAGCGCGCGGATTTCGTCGAGCTTGTGGCTGATGTAGAGAATGCTGCAGCCCTCGGAGGCCAGCTTGCGCAGGGTTTCGAACAATTTTTCGACAGCCTGCGGCGTGAGCACCGAAGTCGGCTCGTCGAGGATGAGCAGCTGCGGCTTGGCCAGCAGCGCCCGCACGATCTCGACGCGCTGGCACTCGCCGACCGAGAGCGTGTGGACATGGCGCTGCGGTTCGAGGTCGAGGCCGTACTGGCGCGCCGTCGATTCGATGCGGCGGCTGAGTTCATCGAGTTTGGTATCCGGGGGCAGGCCGAGGGCGATGTTTTCCGCCACGGTCAGGGTATCGAACAGCGAGAAATGCTGGAACACCATCGCGATGCCGAGCTTGCGGGCCTCTGCGGGATTGGCGATATTGACTTCCCTGCCGTTCCAGTGGACCTTGCCGGCGTCGGGCTTGACCGAGCCATAAATGATTTTCATCAGGGTCGACTTGCCGGCACCGTTCTCGCCGAGGATGGAATGGATTTCCCCCGGCAGCACGTTCAGGTCGATGCCGTCATTCGCCACGACGGAGGGGTATCGCTTGGAAATCCCGCTTAGGGTTAGGCGCGTGTCCATGTCTCACTCTTTGTGCGAGCTGCTGAAACCATCATGTTAGTAGCTCTCTTATCAATATTTTTATTGTTCGCAAAAATTACAGGAAAAAAAGTTCATCCAATATAGCGGCCGCTGTATGGCTGCTATAGAAACAGCAATATAGCGGTACCGCAGCCGGTCGGTCGTTTTCAACGCAGCGCGATGCCGGCTTGCGGCTGCACCGCGACGGCGCAGAAGTATAAATCGAATGCACGCAATCATGCTTGCGTGCACTTTTTTGCATACCCTCTTTTAGCGCATCCCAACCGTTTTACCCGATACCGTCATATGTCCCGAGCCATATGCAAGATATCGGCCAAGCGATATCCCGTCTGCATCTTTCTATAGGACATTACTGCTCGCGCTTCGACAAGTTAAATAACATCCATGCGCATGGAGATATGATCAGGCGCAAGATCGGCGGCCAGGCAGCATGAATTGCGTTTCAAACGAGCTGCCGAATACATGACACACGGATGCGATCATTTGATGCCGCTGAATGCCGAGGCGCGAAGCGATGACAACAATGCAACAGCGACACCCACAGGAGAAGAGAGATGAGTTTGATGGAGCGGTACTTTAAGCTGAAGGAACAGGGGACGGACGTAAAGACGGAACTGCTGGCCGGCCTCACCACCTTCCTCACGATGGCCTACATCATTTTCGTGAACCCCTCCATCCTCGGCGACGCCGGCATGCCCAAGGATGCGGTGTTCGTCGCCACCTGCATCGCGGCGGCGCTCGGCACCCTGATCATGGGGCTGTATGCGAACTATCCGATCGCGCTGGCGCCGGGCATGGGCCTGAATGCCTATTTTGCCTACAGCGTGGTCAAGGGCATGGGCTATACCTGGGAAGCGGCGCTGGGCGCGGTCTGCATTTCCGGCATTCTGTTCCTGATCATCAGCATCCTGCGCATCCGGGAAATGATCGTCAACGGCATTCCGCATTCGATACGGACCGCGATCACCGCCGGCATCGGCCTCTTCCTTGCCATCATCTCGCTGAAGAACGCGGGCATCATCGCTCCTCATCCGGCGACCTACATCACTCTCGGCAACCTGCATGCGGCGGCGCCGATCATGGCCATCGTCGGCTTCTTCCTGATCGTCGCGCTCGATCGCCTGAAAGTGCGCGGCGCGATCCTGATCGGCATCATCGCGGTGACGGTGCTCAGCTTTTTCTTCGGCGGGAACAAGTTCGCCGGCATCGTCTCGGCGCCGCCGTCCATCGACCCGACCCTGTTCAAGCTCGACATTTCGTCGGCGCTTTCGATCGGCATCCTGAACGTGGTGCTGGTGTTCTTCCTGGTCGAGCTGTTCGATGCGACCGGCACCCTGATGGGCGTGGCCAACCGCGCCGGCCTGCTCAAGGAAGGCAAGATGGACCGCCTCAACAAGGCCCTGATGGCCGACAGCACCGCCATCGTCGGCGGCGCCTTTCTCGGCACCTCGAGTACTACCGCCTATATCGAGAGCGCGGCTGGCGTGCAGGCCGGCGGCCGCACCGGCCTGACGGCCGTGGCCGTGGCCGTGCTGTTCCTGGCCTGCCTGTTCATCGCTCCGCTGGCCGGCGCAGTCCCTGCCTATGCGACCGCCCCCGCCCTGTTCTACGTGTCCTGCCTGATGCTGCGCGAACTGGCCGATATCGACTGGGACGACACCACCGAGAGCGTGCCGGCGGTGATCACCGCCCTGCTGATGCCGTTCACCTATTCCATCGCCAACGGCGTGGCCTTCGGCTTCATCGCCTATTCCGGCCTCAAGCTGTTCACCGGCCGCGCCAAGGAAGTGCCGGTGATCGTCTGGATCATCGCGGCGATCTTCATTTTCCGCTATGTCTATCTCGGCGCGGAATAGTTTTTCGAATCGATAGCACCCGACGCAAGGCAGAAGCCGGCCAGCCGCCGGCTTTTGTCTTTCCTCCCCCTGCTCCGCGTTTGATGCCAGGACTTTCAAAGAGGCCATCCATCAGCCGTTCGGCACGGTGCTTGCATCCGGCTTGGCCTCGCGTCCGGACCGCCGGAAAGGCGGCTGCGACGGCTGTTGTTTCACGATGTTTTTGCTATAAGGAGGCCAACATGGCGACATTGACCCATGGCGAACGACGCCATATTCCCGATCGCAGGAACGGGACAACGCAAGTGCACAGCGAGAAACGGATGAAGGCCCTGGAGTGGATTCCGATGTTGCTGCTGATCATCGGCGGTATCAACTGGGGATTGGTGGGCTTGTTCAACGTTGATCTGGTGGCGATGATTTTCGGTGAGGGAAGCAGGATAGCGCGGGTGGTCTATGCGCTGGTCGGGTTGTCGGCGCTGTACTCCCTGTACCTGAGCACGAGGATGTCGAGCAGACAGGTTTGAGCAGGTTTGGACCACCGCCGGAAAGGCTCCTTGCCTTTCCGGCAACTTCGCTGACGCTTCACCTCCCCTATTTTTCCCTTCTTCACCGCAGGTCCAGCCGCGCAGCAGATACTGCAGCGCTATATGCACGCGGATATACCAACTATGCGCGTTGCACACTAACAGGGCGGCAGCATTCTTGCATGATAAAAGCGGAAACGAGCGTCCGGCAAAGAGGCAAAATTTGCGCAGGACCTTGTATTTGGCACAAACGGGCATGGCGCGGTTAACCATATTGCAGGTTTCGGATACTCAACATCAGCATGTCCTTATAGCTGGAACGACGACCGATGCTAACCTAGCGTTACAAAATCCTGCATCCAATACGCAAAGGCGGAGAGAGCATGTCGCAACCCATACGTTTCTTTTATCGCGGTGAAGTCCAGACCATCTCGAATGTGCCGCCGACACAGACCATCCTGCAGCATGTGCGCGAGCATCATCACTGCACCGGCACCAAGGAAGGTTGTGCCGAAGGTGACTGCGGCGCATGCACGGTCGTGATCGGCGAGCTCAGGAACGACCGCACCGTCGAACTCAAGTCCGTCAATTCCTGCATCCAGTTCGTTCCCACGCTCGACGGCAAGGCGCTGTTCACCGTGGAAGACATGAAGCAGGCCGGCGGCGAACTGCATCCGGTGCAGCAGGCCCTGGTGGACTGCCACGGCTCCCAATGCGGCTTCTGCACGCCCGGTTTCGTGATGTCGCTGTGGGGCCTGTACCTGAAGCAGGAAGGCAAGTCCTGCGCGCCGCAGCGCAAGGAAATCGACGACACGCTCTCCGGCAACCTCTGCCGCTGCACCGGCTACCGCCCCATCATCGACGCCGCCCAGCGCATGCTGGAATTGCCCAAGGTGCAGTTCGACCGCGAAGCGCTCTCGGCTTCGCTGCAGGCCATCCAGCGCCAGGAGATGCTGACCTATACCTTCGAGGGCCAGTCCTTCCATGTGCCGACCACGCTGGAGCAATTGGTTGCCATCCGCGCCGAAAAGCCCGGCGCGACCATCCTGTCGGGCTCCACCGACGTCGGCCTGTGGGTCACCAAGCAGATGCGCAATCTAGGCGACATCATCTACATCAACCAGGTCGCCGAACTGCAGACCCTGGCGGAAAAAGACGGCCAGCTGGAAATCGGCGCCGCCGTCACGCTCAACGATGCCTATGCCGCGCTGGCGAAGCACTATCCGCAGGAGCTGTCCGAATTGTGGCAGCGCTTTGCCTCGCTGCCGATCCGCAATGCCGGCACGCTCGGCGGCAATGTCGCCAACGGCTCGCCCATCGGCGACTCGGCGCCCTGGCTGATCGCGCTCGGCGCGCAGATCGTCCTGCAGGGCAAGGACGGCCAGCGCAGCATGCCGCTGGAAGCCTTCTATCTCGATTATCAGAAAAAGGATTTGCGTCCGGAAGAAGTGGTGACCGCAGTGCGCGTGCCGCTGCCCCAGGCCAATCAACAGGGCGAGCGCCGCTTCCGCACCTACAAGCTCGCCAAGCGCTTCGACCAGGATATTTCCGCGGTATGCGCCGCCTTTTGCATCAGCCTCGACGGCAATGTGATCAGGGAGGCACGCATCGCCTTCGGCGGCATGGCCGCCACCTCGCGCCGTGCGCCGCGCGCCGAAGCCGCGCTCAATGGCCGCGAGTGGAACGAAGCCGCACTCAATGATGCCATGGCCGCACTCGCGCAGGATTACACGCCGCTGACCGACATGCGCGCCAGCAGCGCCTACCGGATGAAGACCGCACAAAACCTGCTGCGCCGCTTCTGGTACGAGACACGGACCGACGCGCCGCTGGCCGCCGATGCCGTCAATGCCTTCGCCTGCGCCTGAACCGCGGGGAAAGAGAGATCAAGATGAACACACAGACCGAAGCCTTCCTCAAGCAAGACAAAGCCGGCACACCCCCCGCCAACTGGGCGGAGGTCGGCAAGCAGCACCCGCATGAATCGGCAGTGCTGCATGTGCTCGGCGAGGCTACCTATACCGACGATATCCCCGAGCTGCAGGGCACTTTGCATGCCGCGCTCGGCCTCTCGCAGAAGGCGCATGCGAAAGTGCACGGCATCGACCTCACGGAAGTGAAGAAGTCGCGCGGCGTGGTCGCGGTCTATACGTCCAAGGACATTCCCGGCACCAACGACTGCGGCCCCATCATCCATGACGACCCGATCTTCGCCGACGGCCTGGTGCAATATGTCGGCCAGCCGCTGTTCATCGTCGTCGCCGACACGCACGACAATGCCCGCCGCGCTGCCCGCCTGGCGAAGGTCGACTATGAAGAGCTGCCGGCCATCCTGACGCCGCAGGAAGCGCGCGATGCGCAATCCTTCGTGCTGCCGCCGATGCATCTGGCGCGCGGCGACTTCAAGCGCGCATTCGAGCAGGCGCCGCATCGCGTCAAGGGCGAGCTGCATGTCGGCGGACAGGAGCAGTTCTACCTCGAAGGGCAGATCTCCTATGCGATCCCCAAGGAAGACCGGGGCATGCATGTGTATTGCTCGACCCAGCATCCTTCCGAGATGCAGCATGTGATCGCGCATGCGCTCGGCCTGCATTCGCACAACATCGTGGTCGAATGCCGGCGCATGGGCGGCGGCTTCGGCGGCAAGGAATCGCAGTCGGCCCTGTGGGCGGCGGCGGCCTCGATCAGCGCTTCGCTGCTCAATCGCCCGGTCAAGCTGCGCGCCGACCGCGACGACGACATGATGGTCACCGGCAAGCGCCACTGCTTCTACTACGAGTACGAGATCGGCCATGACGACGAAGGCCGTATTCTCGCCGCCAAGGTCGAGATGGTGTCGCGCGCCGGCTATTCCGCCGACCTGTCGGGCCCCGTGGCGACCCGAGCGGTCTGCCACTTCGACAATGCCTACTACCTGTCGGACGTGGATATCGTGGCCATGTGCGGCAAGACGCATACCCAGTCGAATACCGCCTTTCGCGGCTTCGGCGGTCCGCAGGGCGCGATTGCGATCGAATACATCATCGATGAAATCGCCCGCAATCTCGGCAAGGATGCGCTCGACGTCCGCAAGATCAACTTCTACGGCCGCAGCGACGAGGAAGGCCGCAACGTCACCCAGTACGGCCAGAAGGTGGCGGACAATGTCATCCATGAACTGGTAGCCGAGCTCGAACAGACCAGCGAATACCGCAGGCGCCGTGCCGAGGTGCAGGCGTTCAATGCCGGCAGCCCGGTGCTGAAAAAGGGACTTGCGATCACGCCGGTAAAGTTCGGCATCGCCTTCAACCTCACCCACCTGAACCAGGCCGGTGCGCTGGTGCACGTGTATGTCGACGGCTCGGTGCTGGTCAACCACGGCGGCACCGAGATGGGCCAGGGTATCAATACCAAGGTGGCCCAGGTGGTCGCGCATGAACTCGGCCTCGACCTGTCGCGGGTGCGGGTTTCCGCAACCGATACCAGCAAGGTGGCCAACACCTCGGCGACTGCAGCATCCACCGGCGCCGACCTGAACGGCAAGGCGGCCCAGGATGCGGCGCGGCAGATCCGCGAGCGCCTGACCGCCTTCGCGGCACAGACCTTCAAGGTCGATGCATCGAAGATCACCTTCGCCAACAATCATGTGTACATCGACGGTATTCCCGAGCAGTTCCCGTCGCTGATCCGCAAGGCCTACAACGCCCGCATCCAGCTGTGGTCGGATGGCTTCTACGCCACGCCCGGCCTGCACTGGGATGCCGCCACCATGACAGGCAATCCCTTCTTCTATTTCGCCTACGGCGCAGCCGTCGCCGAAGTGGTGGTCGATACCCTGACTGGCGAATGGAAGCTGCTGCGCGCCGACGCGCTGTACGACGCCGGCAATTCGCTCAACCCGGCGATCGATATCGGCCAGGTAGAAGGCGCCTTCATCCAGGGCATGGGCTGGCTGACCACCGAAGAGCTGTGGTGGAACAAGGCGGGCAAGCTGATGACGCATGCGCCGTCGACTTACAAGATTCCCGGCATCTCGGATTGTCCGGATGAATTCCATGTGAAGCTGTTCAAGAACCGCAACGTCTCCGACAGCATCCACCGCTCCAAGGCGGTCGGCGAACCGCCGCTGCTGCTGCCGTTCTCGGTGTTCTTCGCCATCCGCGACGCGGTAGCGAGCGTCGGCGGCTACAAGATCAATCCGCCTCTGAATGCACCGGCCACCAGCGAAGCCATCCTCAATGCGGTGGATGCGGTTCGCGCCGGCGCGGGCGCGGCCTGAGCCTTCGGAGACGGCAATGATCAACTGGCTATCCGCGCTCGACAAGCTGACCAGGGACGCAACGCCGGCCGTACTGGTGACGGTCGCCATCGTGCAGGGCTCAGGCCCGCGCGAGCCGGGCGCCAAGATGGTGGTCACGCGCGATGCGCAGTTCGATACCATCGGCGGCGGGCATCTTGAAATGCGGGCCTGCGAAGTGGCGCGCGGGATGCTCGCCGATCCGGCCGGGCATCTTCCGGCGCTGCGGCGCATCGAGCGCTTCCCGCTCGGCCCCAGTCTCGGCCAGTGCTGTGGCGGCGTCGTGCACCTCGCGTTCGAGCGCGTCATTGCCTCGTCGCCCGCCTACGGCAGCCTGCTGAGCAGCCGCTGGCGCGACAGGCAGGACAGCTGGCGCATGGTGCCGCTGGACGAGGTTTATCCGCCGGTACTGCTCGACGCGCGCGGCGAACCCGTCACCGACGGCCTTCCGGTTCCGCCGGCGCCTGACCGGTCGCACGGCTGCCATGTGATGCAAGACCGGAATGGAAAGCGCTGGCTGGCCGACCCCTGCCGTCCCCATCGTCCCCACCTCGTCGTGTTCGGCGCCGGCCACGTCGGCGCGGCGATCGTGCGCATGCTGGGAGAACTGCCCTGCCACGTTACCTGGGTTGACGAGCGCGACGACATGTTTCCGGACGATATTCCCGCCAACGTGAAGGTGGAAGCCACTGATATACCCGAAGCCATCGTCGATGCGGCGCCCGCCGGCTCGTCCTTCCTGGTGCTCACGCACAGCCATGCGCTCGACCAGCGTTTGTCGGAGGCCATTTTGCGCCGGAACGACGCCGGCTGGTTCGGCCTGATCGGATCGAAGACCAAGCGCATGCAGTTCGAGCACAGGCTGCGCGAGCGCGGTATTTCCGACGAGCGGCTGGCCGACATGGTATGCCCGATCGGCATTGCAGGCATCACCGGCAAGCAGCCGGCGGTAATTGCGACAGCCGTCTGCGCACAGCTGCTGCAAGTCTGGGAAGCCGAGGAGCAGGCAGCAAGCCGCCTCCTGCCCATATCGGAAAACGCGGAAACCGCCGAAGCCATCTGAATTCAATACAAAGCAACAGAAACAAGCAAGAGAAAGCAGTCAATGACCACGACCAAAGCATCGCCCGCCTGCCAGGCCTACCGCGCCAGCATTCTTCACTTCACCGCTGACCCGGCCTTCGACGACAAGGCCCATGCGTGGCATGAGGATGGACTGCTCATTATCGACAACGGCCGGGTGCATGCCGCCGGGGACTACAGCCGCCTGCGCGATGCCGTGCCGGACGGAGTCAAGGTGCAGGACTATCGCGGCAAGCTGATCGTGCCCGGCTTCATCGACACGCATATCCATTATCCGCAGACCGACATGATCGCCTCGCCGGCGCCTGGCCTGCTGCCCTGGCTGGAAACCTATACGTTCCCCACCGAGCGCAAGTTCGCCGACGGCGAGCATGCGCGCGAAGTGGCGAGCTTCTTCCTCGACGAGCTGCTGCGCTGCGGGACGACAACGGCGATGGTCTACTGCACCGTGCATCCGTCGTCGGTGAATGCCTTTTTCGGCGAGAGCGACAAGCGCAACCTGCGCATGGTGGCCGGCAAGATCATGATGGACCGGAACTGCCCGGAGTTCCTCAGCGATACCGCCGAAGGCGGCGCGCGCGACAGCGAGGAACTGATCAACAAATGGCACAAGCACGGCCGCCAGCTCTATGCGCTGACGCCGCGCTTCGCGCCCACCTCCACCGAGGCGCAGCTGCAGCTGGCCGGCGAACTGGCGCGCGCCTATCCCGATACCTTCCTGCAGACGCATGTGGCGGAAAACACCGATGAAGTGGCCTGGGTGAAGTCGCTGTTCCCGAAATCGCGCAGCTACCTCGACGTCTACGACCACTACGGCATGATGCGGCCGCGGGCGATGTATGCCCACTGCATCTGGCTGGACGACCATGACCGCGCCCGCATGCGCGAGACGCAGTCGGCGGCATCGATCTGCCCGACCTCCAACCTCTTCCTCGGCAGCGGCCTGTTCGATTTCGCCCGCGCCGATGCGGCGCAGGTGCCGCTGTCGCTGGCCACCGACGTCGGCGGCGGCACCTCGTTCTCCATGCTGCAGACCATGAACGAGGTCTACAAGGTAGCCCGCATGGGCGGCACCTACCTGCCCGCGCTGCGCATGTTCTACATGGCCACCCTGGGCGGCGCGCGCAGCATGCAGCTCGAAGGCACCATCGGCAATTTCGCGCCCGGCGTCGAAGCCGATTTCGTGGTGCTCGATCCCAAGGCCACGCCGCTGCTGGCACGCCGCACGGCACGCACCGAAAGCCTGGAAGAACTGCTGTTCGCCTTCGCCCTGCTGGGCGATGACCGCGCAATCGCCGCCACCTACAGCGCCGGCAAGCAAGTTCATTCCCGCGATACCCGTCAGGATGCACTGGAAGCGATCGAAGCCTGATGTCCGCACCGGGCACATGACTGGCCCGGCGCCACCGGCATCGCGGTGATGCAAGAAAACTACAACACAACTAAGTAGTGTCATTCCTCCAACCTGTCTGGGGGAATGATTAGTAGAATGGCTGCCTCAAATAATGCACACAAGCAACAAGGGCAGCCGGGAGAGGTCCGGGCCGTTGCCCGGTTCATTATTAAAACCGCATCACAATGGAGACGTCATGCAACAAAGCCGCACACTGAAAACCCTGCTGATCGGCGCCGCGCTTGCCGGCGCAGCCGCCGTACCGGCGATGGCCCAAACCAATGTCACCGTGACCGGCCTGGTCGATGTCTATGCCGGAAAAATGCGCAGCGCCGGCGATGCCAGCTCGCGTTCGGTGGTCAACAGCGGCGGCATGACGACTTCCTGGTTCGGCTTCAAGGGTTCGGAAGATTTGGGCGGCGGCCTCAAGGCCAACTTTCTGCTGACGAGCTTCATCCAGGCCGACACCGGCGTGCAGGGCCGCTTCCCCGGCGATACGCTGTGGTCGCGCGATGCGAACGTCGGCCTGTCGGGCAGCTTCGGTGCGGTATCCCTCGGCCGTGAGCTGGCGCCCCACTTCCTGCCCACCATCCTGTTCAATCCCTTCGGCGACTCCTACCAGTTCGCGCCGCTGATCCTGCATGCGGACGTACCGCTGTTCAATGCATCGGGCTGGACCAACTCGGTCGCCGGCGATACCGGCTGGAGCAATTCGATCCGCTACCAGACGCCGAATTTCGGCGGCCTGACCGCGAACATCCACTACCAGTTCGGCGAGATCGCAGGCAGCACCGGCCGCAACAACATCGGCATCAATGCGCTCTACTTTGCCGGTCCCCTCGCACTGACCGCGTTCTACCACAACGTCGAGATCAACAACCCGCTCAATGCCCCGGTGGGCAATGTGCAGCCGGCCGGCAACATTCCGCTCGCCTCGGGCCTGTTCGCAGCGCGCCAGACTGCATGGATGGTCGGCGGCAGCTATGACCTGACTGCAGCGAAGCTGTTTGCCACCTACGGCCAGACTTCGCACAACATCGACCTCGACGACAAGACCCTGTCGCTCGGCGCCACCGTGCCTGCAGGTCCGGGCAAGGTGCAGGTGGCGTGGGCGCAGACCAAGCGCGAAGGCACCGCCATCGGCGCCGACGTCAAGCGCACCACCACCGCAGTGGGTTATGATTACGACTTGTCCAAGCGGACGGACGTGTATGCGGTCTACATGAACGACCGCATCACCCGCACCAACAACGGCAACAGCTTCGGCGTCGGCGTGCGTCACCGCTTCTGATACCGCCAGCTGCGCATCGCTGCACCGCCCGGCACCGCCGGGCGTTTTGCTTTGTGCGGCGGTCATTGCATCGGGAAGCCAAGGTCAGGAAGAATCGGAGAATGACGGAATCGAACTTTACCCATCGCGGTGCCACGCTCGCCGCAGGCGAGATCAGCGAACAGGAATGGCAGGTGCGCCGCGACCTCGCCGCCTGCTACCGGCTGTGCGCGTTGAGGCAATGGGACGATCTCATTTACACGCACATCTCGGCGGCCGTTCCCGATGAGCCGGGACGATTCCTGATCAATCCCTTCGGCTACCGCTTCGATGAAATCACCGCATCGAATCTGGTCAAGATCGACCTGCAGGGCAATATCATCGGCGGCAACGGCTATCGCATCAATGTCACCGGCTTCGCCATTCATGCAGCCGTCCATGCCGCGCGCGCCGATGCGCAATGCGTGATGCATCTGCATAATGTCAACGGCATCGCGGTCGGAGCGCAGGAAGCCGGCCTGCTGCCGCTGTCGCAGCATGCCTTGCGCTTCTACGAACAGATCGGCTATCACGCCTATGAAGGACTCGCCTTGTCGGCGAACGAGCAAGAGCGCCTCGTCGAAAAGCTCGGCTCCCATCCTGCGATGCTGCTGCGCAATCACGGCACCCTCACCTGCGGCCGCACGGTCGCCGAAGCATTTGTTTTGATGGATACCCTCGACAAGGCCTGCGAGATACAGATCAAGGCCCAGTCCGGCGGCACGCGTCTTGTCATGCCCGATGCCGCCACCTGCGCCAGGACTCATCTCGAACTGATCGGAGACGGCTCGCCGGAAGGCGCCTTGGAATGGCCGGCGCTACTCAGGCAGCTGGACCAGCTTTCCCCCGCCTACAAGAATTAATCACCTGCAAGGAGTTTCCATGCCCACCATCCACGTTGAAATGTTTGAAGGCCGCACTACCGAACAGAAGCGCGACTTCGTCAAGGCCGTCACCGAGGCGGCGGTCGCCACGCTCGGCTGCAAGCCGGAGTCGGTGGACATCATCATCCAGGATGTGAAGAAGGAGAACTGGGCCACCGGCGGCAAGCTCTGGTCCGACTGATCGCAGCGGGCACGCTTCCCGCAAGGAAGCCGGGCGCTTCGTCAGGCTGTTTCTTTCCTGACAATCCTGATGCAGCGGCGCAACCGGAATTGACCGGCAGGGCATTCGGCAGCGAATTCGCATTGCACCGGCAATTTTGTCCATTATCATGAATGGATGAAGGAGTCATTGCCATGAAAACCTCTTTGCTAGTCCTGACCGCAACCGGCGCCTTATGCGCAGTACTTCCGCCGGCACACGCCGGCGGCAATGTCCAGTGGTCGTTATCGGTCGGCAGCGGCGTACCTGTCTATGTGCCGCCACCCGTCGTCGTTTATGAACCGCCCCAATACATCTACGGGCCGCCGCCTTCTGCCTTTCCCGACAGGCCGGTGTATTACCAGTACCAGGCGCCGCCACCGCCGGTGCATTATGTGGTGCCGGGACCGGTGATTCAGTATCAGCCGCAGCCTTACTATCATCACCATCATCACGGTCATGGTTATGGCCGAGGTCCTGAACGCAGCAGCCTGCGGCGTTAAGCAAACATGCCTGCCGCCTGACTTCACGCCTCGCATCGACAACGCCTTCCACAGAGAGCGCATGAAATCTGTTTGCCTTGGCGGATGAAGCACCTCAGGCCCTGGGAACATCCTCTGCGTCACCGCCATCCAATGTATGAAACATGACATAGCGCGCAGCTTGGCGGCTATTGTCATTGGCTCCTTGAAAGGCGCTTCCCGCAAGCGCAGGACATGGCGGTCCGGCCCTCTTGACTTGAGAGGGCGAGAATCAAGGAAGCGCTGCTGCATATAACCGGGTTAAGGTGCCGTTGTCTTCAATAAGTTCTCGTTTGATTTTTAAATTCCCGGCACGGATGTCAGGTATTTGATTTAGATTAAGCCCGATTAAGAACAGGATTTCGGCATCGAACATGTGCCGGCTGCTTCACGTCAGAGACGGACCTGAACAAATTCGACGTGGAGCACCCAATGAAAAAGGCTTTACCCCTTCTGCTGACCGCACTTCTTGCCGCATGCGGTGGAGGCAACGACGATGCCGCCGTAGCCAGTTCACAGCCTGCAACTCCGGCACCTTCGAGCCCTGCACCGAGCAGTGCACCGATTCCAACCCCGGACACGACCACGCCGACGACCACTCCTGCATCGACCGTTACCGCTGCCGAAAGCACCTTCCTTTCCGAATCCGTGCAGAGCGGAACGGCCATCGTTCAGCAGGCGCAGGCGGCATTGCAGCGGTCGAGCAATGAAGACGTCCGTCGTTTCGCCCAGCTGCTGATCGACAATCACAATCAGCTCAATACATCGCTCGCACAGCTCGCTCAGGCCAACAATGTCACGCTCCCCGCGAGCGCAACATCTTCCGGCGCCACCGGCACTGCCGGTGCCACAGGCTCAACCAGCACCACCGGTACCACTGCCGGTACGCAAAACACGACTACCGGCAACAGCGCAACAACGATAGGCGCGACTCCATCCGCCAATCCGACCGGCACGACATCGAACGAAGAGCTTGACCGACTTTACCTGCAGCAGAGCCTGCAGCAGCAAAGGCAATACGTGACCCGATTCAATGAGCAGGCGAACGGAGCGACCAATGCGCAGATCAAGGCCTTTGCACTGAACACCTTGCCGCTGCTGCAGTTGCAGCTCCTCACCGCGAAGGAACTCGACGCCTCTATCGATCCGGCAGCATACCTCGTCGGTTCGTACGAAGACGGCCTTGGCGAAATCAGCCTCGCCAACCTGGCTTTGGAAAAGTCGCAGGTCGAGGCAGTGCGCTCCTATGCGCAAATGATGATCGCGCATCATACGGAGCTGAATCAGCAGATCGCCGCAATCGCGCAGGCGAGGAATCTGACGCTGCCCCAAGCCGGCACGCTGCCGGTTGAACATGCGGTTCCCAGAGAAAGTCTCGCACAGCTGAGCGGAGCGGATTTCAACAAGGCCTACATGAGCCAGAACGTCATCGTCCACCTCGGCGACGTCGGTGCGACCCAGGCGCAATCGACTTCCGGCACGGATACCGAGGTACGCAACCTGGCGACAGCCTCGCTGCCGAGGCTGCAGGCCCATCTGCAGGAAGCGACCGACCTCCATGCATCCATCCAGCCCTCGTTCCTGGCGGCGGCCTTCCAGAGCAACGTCAATGAGATCCTGCTCGCCACCCTCGCCACACCGCAGCGTGCCACCAACGAAGCCGTACGCCGGTATGCGCAGCATATGGTGGAGGATCACGGCAAGCAGAACACGGCGGTCGCGCAGCTGGCCGGCCAGGAAAACGTCGTGCTTCCAACAAAGGTGCTGCCGGCTGAAGGCGTGATCGCCTATCGCACGCTTCTGCCGAAGTCAGGCGACGACTTCAATCGCACATACACGGCCGAGAACGTGCGCCTGCATGAGGTTGCCGTGGCCCTGTTCACCGACCGCGCTGCCAACGAATCCGATCCGGAACAAAAGGCATTCGCAACGGCAAATCTGCCCGTGCTGACAGCCCATCTCCAGGAAGCTGCACAGCTGAACGACAGCCTGCCGGCGGCGACCACGCCAACCGGAACGACTGATCCAGCTGCTGGTGCCGGTGCAACCACCCCGGGCGCGGATACAAGCACACCGGCCGCTGGTACGACTACGCCGCCTGCCGGCTCAGGCACGCCGGCAGGATCGACCACGCCGGGCACTGATGCAAGCACGCCTGCAGCAGGTACGACCACACCGACTGCGGGTTCAGGCACGCCAACCGCCGACGCAAGCACACCGGCCGCTGGTACGACTACACCGTCTGCAGGCACAACGACACCGGGCGCAGGTTCGACCACTCCGACTGCGGATACAAGCACGCCGGCGGCAGGCACGCCCGCTCCGGCGCCAGATCCGACTGCACCGACGGCACCGACTGCAGATACGACTACGCCAACAGCAGGGGCAACCACGCCGCCCCCGGATGCCACCACACCCGCTGCTGGCGCAGCGACGCCGGCTGCAGGAGCAGCCACTCCGACGCCTGATCCAACAACTCCGGATGCCGGTACGGCGACGCCGACCGCAGGCGCGGCTGCACCGGCTGCAGGTACCTGATCGTCCGGGAACAAGCCCGGCAGCCAATGGCTGTCCGGGCTGCTTGAAGAGCCTTCTTCAAAGCTCTTCGCCGGTGCAGGCGATCCGGCTGCAGCCCTTGGTGGCTGCACAAAAAAAGCGCGGTGCCGAATTGCTTCGGCACCGCGCCTTACTGTTGCAGTGTTAAAGGGAAGTCTGCCCTAGGCAGTGCCGCCCACCGTCACGCCGTCGATGCGCAGCGTAGGCTGTCCCACGCCCACGGGAACGCTCTGGCCTTCCTTGCCGCATACGCCGATGCCGCTGTCGAGACGCATGTCGTTGCCGATCATGCTCACGCGATTCAGGACATCCGGGCCATTGCCGATCAGGGTTGCGCCCTTGACCGGATAGCTGATCTTGCCGCCTTCGATCATGTAGGCTTCGCTCGCCGAGAACACGAACTTGCCGTTGGTGATGTCGACCTGGCCGCCGCCGAAATTGACCGCATACAGGCCGTTCTTCACCGAAGCGATGATTTCCTGCGGGTCCTTGTCGCCGCCCAGCATGTAAGTGTTGGTCATGCGCGGCATGGGCAGATGCGCATAGGATTCGCGCCGCGCGTTGCCGGTCACCGGCATGTTCATCAGGCGCGCGTTCATGGTGTCCTGGATGTAACCCTTCAGGATGCCGTCCTCGATCAGCGTGGTGCACTGTGTCGGATTGCCTTCGTCGTCGATGTTGAGCGAACCGCGGCGGTCTGCAATGGTGCCGTCGTCGACCACGGTCACGCCCTTGGCGGCGACGCGTTCGCCGATGCGGCCCGAGAAGGTGCTGGAGCCCTTGCGGTTGAAGTCGCCTTCGAGGCCGTGGCCGATGGCTTCATGCAGCAGCACGCCCGGCCATCCGGAACCGAGCACGACCGTCATCGGGCCGGCGGGCGCGGGACGCGCATCGAGATTGACGATCGCGGTCGCCACCGCTTCGGAAGCATATTTTTCCAGCAGCTCATCGCTGAAGTAGGCATAGTCGTAACGTCCGCCGCCGCCGCTGGAGCCGACTTCACGGCGTCCGTTCTGCTCGGCGATCACGGTCACGGAAATGCGCACCAGCGGACGGATGTCGGCCGCCAGCACGCCGTCGCTGCGCATGACGAGCACGACGTCGTATTCGCCGGCCAGGCCCGCCATGACCTGCACCACGCGCGGGTCCTTGGCGCGCGCGATGCGCTCTATCTTTTCGAGCAGGCGCACCTTCTCGGTGGCATCGAGGGAATTGAGCGGATCGTTCGGCAGATAAAGCGAACGTCCGCCGACCGGCTGCACAGAAGACGCCACTTTTATCTTGCCGGCGCCCTGGCGGGCAATGGTACGGGTGGCCGCCGCAGCATCGAGCAGCGCGCGTTCGGAGATTTCGTCGGAATAGGAAAACGCCGTCTTGTCGCCGGAAACCGCACGCACGCCGACGCCCTGATCGATGGAGAAGCTGCCGGTCTTGACGATGCCCTCTTCCAGGCTCCAGCCTTCGTTCTTGGTGAACTGGAAGTAGAGGTCGGCGTAATCGACCTTGTGGGTAAAAATGGCGTCGAGGGTCTTGACCAGCTGGGATTCATCGAGGCCGAAAGGCGTCAGCAGGACGTCGCGGGCAATGGCGAGGGATTGGAGGTTCGGTTCGAATGGCTTCATGATGGCTTTCTCGGGCCTGCAGTCGAGGAGCGGCTGCGGCGGTTTTCGATGCGTAGATTGTAGTGCATCTGCCGCCCTGCAGTGTACGGCATGCGGAGCAACCGTCATGCCTGCCGCGGCGCCTGGCGGCACCGCTACGGTCGGCAGGGTTCTACAGCTTGCGATGTTTCAGTGCCGGCAGGCTGGCGCGCACACGCTGCAATTGCTCCGGGTCAATCTCGCCCATGACCACGCCTTCGCCTTCCGGCAGGACGCCGACCACTTCGCCCCACGGGTCGACCACCATGCTGTGCCCCCAGGTGCGGCGCCCGTTGGGATGCTTGCCGCCCTGTGCCGAGGCAAGCACATAGCACTGGTTCTCGATGGCGCGCGCGCGCAGCAGGATTTCCCAGTGCGCCTGGCCGGTGGTATGGGTAAATGCGGCCGGCATGACGATCAGCGCGCAGTCGCCCATCGCCCGGTACAGCTCGGGAAAGCGCAGGTCGTAACAGACGGAAAGACCTACCCTGCCGAAGGGTGCTTCGAAGGTGCTGACGGCTTCGCCGCGCACGATGGTACGGGCTTCGTCATAGCTTTCCTCGCCCTTGGTGAAACTGAACAGATGGATCTTGTCGTAACGCATCGCATGCCGGCCTTGCGGGTCGTAAACCATCAGCGTGTTCAGCACCTTGCCCGGCTCCTGCGCCACGATGGGCAGCGTGCCGCCGACCAGCCAGATGCGGTGTTCCCTTGCCAGCTCGGCCATGCATTGCTGGATCGGCCCCGAGCCGGGCTCTTCCGCGTGCGCCAGCTTGTCGTTTTCCTTCATGCCCATGATCGGCCAGTATTCGGGCAGCAGGACGAGCCCCGCTCCCTGCTGCGCCGCCTGTGCGACGAGGCGGCGGGCGGTCGCAAGGTTTTCCTCGACCACGGGAGTGGAGACCATTTGTACTGCGGCAATCTTCATTGCTTGTGTCATCGCGTCGTCCCTATCCTCCATTGGAGCCAGATTGATTGGCGGCTTCGCCTGTCGGCACAGCCGGCTTGCGCATCAGTTTCGTGACGACCGGATCCTTCCACGGTCCCGTCACCTCGTATTCGAAGGTGAATGCCCTCATGAGCGGCTCGCGCAGGAACAGCTGCGCAAGGAAGGTGCCGACCCCGATCACCGGATTGACCGCCAGGCCGTACACCACCGACGCCGCACCCACGTTGATGTCGGGGATCACCACGACATGCAGATTCTGCGCCTCGTGCGCGATGTCCGCCGTGCCGTCGATCAAAACCGTGGCGGCCACGCCGCGCATCTTGAAATTGTCGGTGCGCGCCACGCCCTGTGCAATGTTGGCGCCGGCCGTCACGCTGTCGAAAGCGAATCCTTCCGAAAAGACATCGCGGAAATCGAGCGCGAGGCGGCGCGGCAGGGATTGCAGGCTGAGCACGCCCAGCAGCTTGGCCGCCGCAGGGTCCACCTTCAGGAACTGGCCTGAAGCCAGCTCAAGCTTGATCTGTCCGTTCATTGAAGGAACGTCGAATGCGAACGGCGATCCGGTCCAGCTGATCTCGCCCTTCATTTCGCCCTTGCCGCCGCGCAGCACATGCTGGAAGCCGAAGCGCTCCAGCAGCTTGCCGGCATCCGCGATGTTGAGGGTGTAGGCCAGCGTCGACAGGTTTTCCCCGTTGCGGCGGCTCCATTTGCCGGAGGCTTTCAGCTCGCCGTCGCTGTTGGTCAGGGACAGCTTGTTGATGCGCCATTCGCGATTGCCGGAAACCCGCGCATTTTGCGCGACGATTTCCAGCTGCCCGAACTTCTTGCCGAAGAGTTCGAAATTTTCCGCCACGATATCCACGGCCGGCAGCTGGGTCGTGCTGCTCTTGCCTTCTATCAGGTCGGTGACGTCAGACTCGGCTGCCTTGGGAATCACCAGCGAAGCCAGCCGCGCGGTCACGCGGCCAAGGCTGCGGCCGAAGCGCGGTTCGCTCCAGGAGAGGTAGCCCGATGCCTGCTCGGAATCGATGTTGGCCTGCCAGAGGCCGTTCTGATGCGATGCGCCCACCACGACATTGTCGAGCTTGCGATCCATGATGATCAGCTCGGTCGCTCGGGCAGCGAGCACTTCCGGATCGATGTACTGCGCGATGTTCAGGGCGTCGGATTGCTTGCCCGAATCGACGGCAGGGGCAGCGGGAGCAGAAGCGGTAGAAGCAGGGGCAGATGCGGTAGCCGGGGTGGAGGACACCGAGGCCATTGCGCGGCGCCATGCGTCGATATTCAGCGATTTCAGGTTGACATTGACAATGACGCCGCTGTCCGGCACCGGCGCGGGCACATTGACCCCGATGCCGCCGCGCACCACGCGCCATGCCGCATCCCTGTCGGCCGCCTTTTCCCTTTCATACCGGGCGGTGATCGCCGAGCCCAGCGCCAGCTTCATTTCATCGCGTACGGTCGTGGCGTCGCCCGACGGCATTCCCGCCAGCTCGAAACGGAAAGGCAGGCTCTCGTTGCCCGCCTTGCGCAGCGGCGCCGGGAAATCCAAGCCGACGCCTGCAAGATTCGACTCCACCACAATTTCCGGCTGCTTGTTCTTCACCTTGATCGTGGTGGTGTAACGGGTGCTGCCGCTGATGCGGTCCAGCGCGCCCTGCACTGCCGGCGTCGCATAGGTTTTACGGATGCCGTCGGCCGACAGCATGCCCTCGCCCCTGACCTGGATGCTGCCGTCGCGCAGCGTACCGCCCGACACGGCGACCGGCCCGCCGAGGAAAGTGGATTTAACGCCGGCGAGGTTGAAGCCTTTCTCATGAAACTCCAGTTTTCCCTGGGTATTCAGAAGCGGCGGCATCACATTCATCAGCGTGACATTGTTGCCTGCAAACTGCAGGCTGCCCTTGACCTTGGCCTCGCGCATGTTGTGCAGCGGAAGCTGAAGCTTCAGCGCCAGGCTGGTATTGCCGCTGACCCTGGTTTCGTCGGTGAAGTGGTCGATAAAGTTTGCCACCGGGCTTTCATTGGTAAAGCGCAGGAAATTCTCGAACGGCCCCGTGGCATTGCCGTTCACGTCCAGCACCATGTCATGCTTCGACAGGTCGGGAATGATCGCCTTCACCTGGGACAGGCGGGTGCCGGAGGTCTGAGCGCTGTCGGCGGTAATCTCCATGCGCGCACGGTCGAACGCAATGAAACCGTCGATATCATGGATGACCGGCCACATCGGCGTCTTGCCATCCTTGGCGACCATGTCGGGTGCGTAGTTCAGCACCCCGTTCTCGATCTTGCCGGTGACCTTGAACTCGCCTTTCGCCTTGTCGCCCGCTGCCTGCTGCTGAAAGGGGAAATGCGCCAGGTCGCCCTTGAGCTTGAATTTCACATCCCTGACTGCGCCGCCGGTCAGCGCGCCGGTGAGCCAGGCATGGAGCGGCTCGGGCGTCTGCAAGGGCAGGAAGCGGCCGACTTCCTTGAGTTCGAGCCGGTTCAGCTTGCCGCTGACATCGACGCTGCCGGCGGATTTTGCACCCTGCCGAGCCAGCGGCATCAGGTGCTTGCCGCTGAACGAGCCGACCAGCTCATCCTGCTGGAACTCCAGTTTCTGCACATCGAGCAGCAGGCGGTTGTTGCTCTGCAAGGACCAGCTGGCCTGCATGTCCAGCCGGTCGAACGGCATGTCGGGCTCGGCGAAGTAGCCGGGAAGCTGGAGCTGCAGGTCGCTGGAAGCGAGCTGGAAGGAACCTCCGCGTTCGTTCGCATCCACCCGCCCGGTCAGGTTGTCGAAGCCGGGAATGGCGGGCACCGCGGCCTGCGCCGGCCCGGCGGCGGACTTCGGCCTGGCTTCGCGCGCAGCCTGCGGCCTGAGCGACAGCCCGGCGAAATCGCCCTTGACGCTGTAGGCGGCGATGTCGGGATAGCTGCCCTGCCACTGAGCGGAAAAGTTCTTGAGGATGCCGCGCGGTTCGAGATCGGCCAGCATCTTGCGCTGGTCTTCGGGCAGCGGCAGACGTTCCGCGAAACTCGCAATCGTCTTCAAGTCCAGCAGTTGGGCGGCAATATCGGTTTTCGCAGGCTTGCCGTCCCTTGCGGGCGAATGGCTTTCGCTGATCGTGGTGCGCGGAAGGAACACGCCATCGTCGGTCTGCAGCGTGAAATCGATCAGGGAAATCGCATGGCCATACTTGCCGAAGGTGGGCTTGCCGTTCTGCACCTGGGCATCGAACTGTTCGCTGACCGAAATGCGGCCGTCGGCTTCCACCAGGTTCAGGGGTTCAAGGTCCTCGCGCAGCCGGGCCGAGACATTCGACAGTGTCACATCGGCGGTGAAATTGGCGAGCCGGGCGTGATCGACATCCAGCCAGGCGCGGACCGCACCCTTGCCTTGCTGGATGTCGACCGGGTAGTCGACATAGGTTTTCCAGGCGGTGAGGTCGGTATCGCGCAGGTCGGCGTACAGCTGGCCTTTCCACATCGCCGGATCGGAAATGGTGCGGGCGAAATGCGGATGTTCGAAGGCGCCGCGCACATCGAGCGGCGTGGCCATATCAACAGGAGGCGTTGCCCTGAGTGCGAAACGGTGCTTGCGCCAGCGGTTGCGCAGGACGAAATCGACCTTGTCGAGCCGCAGCTCGGGAGCGCTTCGCTGTTCATCCGTCCAGCGCACCGATCCGCCGCGGATGACGATGTGGCGCTGTGACAGTACCCAGTCCGCGCCGCGGCTGCTGCTCTGCGTATTGCCGGCAACCGGAATGCCGGCGACGTAGATACGCCCCTCGCCATCGCGCCGGATTTCCAGGTCGGGATTGGCGACAAGCAACTGGTGCAGGCGAAGGTCGCCCACCACCAGCGTCAGCCACGACAGGGTTGCGGAGACTTCCGGCAAGACCAGGGCCGCATTGCCGGCCTTGTCATGAACGACCAGCCTGTCGATTTCCAGCTGGGGGCGCAGCCCCGACCAGGATGCATGCATGCCGCCGATGGAGACCTTGTTGCCGACCGCCCGTGTCGCGATCTGCTCGACTTCGGACTTGTAGGCGTCGATATTCGGAAGAACGACATAGCGCAGTCCGAGAATCAGCGTGCAGAACAGGAAATAGATGACGAGGAGCGTCCGGAGCAGCGCACCGAGCGCATGATGGGTCAGTGTATTGGCGATCCGATAACATTCTTTTGTCGCATGCCAGCATTGACCCAGAGTAGTCCTGGACGGCTGCGGAATGTTAGGATCGATCGACATCAACGATAAAAGCCAGCGGCGTAAAATGAAAAACTGTTTCGGAACGACGAAGCGATGCCGCTCCGCTTCCTGCACCGCATGGCGCCCTGCCGTTCTGCAAACGGAAAAAATGGAAAAAGCGGAAATCCGGCCGGCGAACCAGGCTCGTCAATACCTCTTGTCGTCCGGACGCATGAATCGGCATTGCAAGGCATATGTTCGCACGGATATCATGCGCCAGCTACAGGCGGCGATGCGCGATAATTCCGCAACTCCACCTGCAGTCAATGCAGCCCGATAACCCGGCCCGGATTCCGGACCCAGACCCGTTAGATACCGTGACTCCATCCCTTTTGACCAGCGACGTTGCTTCCAGGTTCTACTCCAGATGGCTCAATGCCGATCCGGTTCGTGCAGGCATGGTAACGGAGCTTGCCGGATTATCCATGAGCCCGGAGCTTTTTGCTCGCCTTTTACAAAAGGAAACAGCAGCCGGCATGCCCTTGCCGCGGGCGATGCGCCGCGTGCGCAATCTTGTGGTGGCCACCCTGATCGAACGCGACCTGAGCGGCCGCGCCGATCTTGCGGAAGTGCTCGCAACCATCAGCGCCTTCGCCGACTTCGCGGTACAGACGCATGTCAAGGCGCTCACCGCCGAGCTGCAGCAGGTTCACGGCGTGCCGATCGGCGCGGAGTCGGGCCAGCCGCAGGAAATGATCGTCATCGGCATGGGCAAGCTGGGCGGACATGAACTCAATGTCTCGTCGGACATCGACCTGATTTTCGTCTATCCCGAAAAGGGCGAGACGCAGGTCAGCTCGCCCGAACAGCGGCAGCTGTCCAACCATGAATTCTTCATCAAGCTCGGCAAGAAGCTGATCGGCGACCTCTCCGAGATCGCGGAGGACGGTTTCACTTTCCGGGTGGACATGGCACTGCGTCCGAACGGCGCCTCCGGTCCGCTGGCCGCGAGCCTGGCCATGGTGGAAGAGTACCTGCTGGTGCAGGGCCGGGAATGGGAGCGCTATGCCTGGGTCAAGGCGCGCGCGATCACCGGCAATCCCGAAGACATCGCCGCGCTGGACCAGATCGTCCGCCCCTTCGTCTACCGGCGCTACCTCGACTTCGGTGCCATCGAAGCCCTGCGCAACATGCACGGCCAGATCCGCGCCGAAGTGAAGCGCCAGGAAGCGCGCCATCCGGGCCGCGCCAACAATGTGAAGCTCGGCCGCGGCGGCATCCGGGAAGTGGAGTTCCTGGCGCAGGTCTTTCAGCTGATCCGCGGCGGCCGCGATCCGGCGCTGCGCGACCGTTCCACCCGCGTTACCTTGAATACCCTTGCGGAAAAGAATCTGCTGTCGGCCGAGGAAGTCGCCCAGCTGCAGGAAGCCTATGCCTTTCTGCGAAACCTGGAGCACCGCCTGCAGTATGTCGATGATGCGCAGACCCACAACCTGCCGGCCGGGGAAGAGGATCAGCTGCGCATCGCGCGCATGATGGGCTGCGCGGATACCGAATCCATGCTGGCCCAGCTCGACGCCCACCGCGCGATCGTCGCCGGCCAGTTCGATGCCATTTTCGCGGACAAGAGCAGCGGCTCGCCGGCCACGCCGGAAAGCGAACAGGCCGTGTCGGTATCGCATGCGCTGTCGGAGAGCGACGGCGGCGATGCCGTCCGCGCGCACCTGCGCACGCTGGGTTTCGAGGATCCGGCCTCGGCCGCGAAACGCCTGCAGGCGACAGCCCAGTCGCCCCGCCTGCAGTCGCTGCCGGAGGCCAGCCGCGGCAAGCTGATGGCGCTGGTCAATGCGGCGCTGCCCCTGATCGCAGCGACGGCCAACTCCCGCAACGACACGCTGGGCCGCCTGCTCGACTTCCTGGAAACCATCGCCCGCCGGGCCGCCTATCTCGCGCTGCTGACCGAATATCCGACCACCCTCGGCCGCGTCATCCGCATGATGAATGCCAGCGACTGGGCGGCGAAGTACCTTACCCGCCATCCCATCCTGCTCGACGAGCTGCTCGACGACCGCAGCCTCAACGCCGCGCCCGACTGGCCGGCGTTCGAGCAGGAAGTGCAGCGTCAGCTTGCGGCGGCCGACGGCGACACCGAGCTGCAGATGAACGTGCTGCGCGACCTGCATCATGCGCAGCTGTTCCGCCTGCTGGCCCAGGATCTGGAAGGCGCGCTGACGGTCGAACGGCTGGCCGACCATTTGTCGGCGCTGGCTGACATCCTGGTGGGCGCCACGGTCGGCGCCGTGTGGCAATCCATTCACAACCGCCATCGCGAGGTGCCGCGCTTCGCCGTGATCGCCTACGGCAAGCTGGGCGGCAAGGAGCTGGGCTATGCCTCCGACCTCGACGTCATTTTTCTGTTCGACGACGATGACCAGGAGGCGCCCGGACTGTACGCCAAGCTGGCGCAGCGCTTCATCACCTGGATGACCAGCCACACTCCATCGGGCATCCTGTTCGATATCGACGTGGCGCTGCGCCCGGACGGCGCCAGTGGGCTGATGGTGTCGCGGGTGGCCGCCTTCGAGAAATACCAGCTCGCCAATGCCTGGGTGTGGGAACACCAGGCGCTTACCCGCGCCCGCTTCTGCGCCGGCGATGCGGAAATCGGCAGCCGTTTCGAAGCCATCCGCGAAAAGGTGCTGCGCCAGCCGCGCGAGGAAAACAAGCTGCGGCGCGAAGTGGCCTCGATGCGCAAGAAGCTGCACGACGCGCATCCCAACCGGTCCGAGCAGTTCGACCTAAAGCACGATGCCGGCGGCATGATCGACATCGAGTTCATCGTGCAGTATCTGGTGCTGTGCCATGCCGCGACCTATCCTCAACTGACCGCGGACATCGGCAATATCGCCCTGCTCAAGCTCTGCGCCGAATTAGGCCTGATCGACAAGGCGCTGGCCGGCGACGTCGCCGACGCCTATCGCAAGCTGCGCAAGCTGCAGCACCAGATCCGCCTGCAGGGACATGAACGGGCGCGCGTCGATGTCGAAAAGATCCAGCTTGAGGCGGCCCGCGTCAGGGAACTGTGGGCGGCAACGCTCGGGCGCAGTCAGGAGATGTGATGTAGCGCCATGCCTGCGAAGCGGGATGCGGCGCCTCAGGCGCCGGCTATCAGACGGGGGAACAACATGGATCAACGCGATTTTCTCAGGGCACTTTCCGATGAAGGTTTTTCGGAAGTGGTAACGGTCGAACGCGAACCGCACGGATTTCTCGATCTGCATACCCATCCGTTCGAGGCGAAGGCGCTCATCCTCAAGGGCGAGATCAGGCTGCGGGTCGGCGAAACGGAACGTATTTACCGCGCCGGCGATATATTTCACCTTTGCGCCAATGAACCTCATTGGGAAGATTACGGCGACGAAGGCGTGACTTATCTCGTGGGCCGGAAAAGTCCGGACGCCGCGCAGGCTTAGCATGCCGCGGCAAGGCCCTGTCCAAGCCGCATCAAACTCCGCCGGGAGTCAGTGCGGAGGCTCTCCACTCTCATTCCGGGGCTCCAGCAGGCCCACGAGCCTTTCCAACTCCACCGGCTTGACCAGATAGTGGTCGAATCCTGCCGCCAGGGCATTCCGCCTGTCCTGTTCCTGCCCATAGCCGGTGACCGCGATCAGCAGCGCATTCATGGTCTCCTTGCGGCTCTTGAGCATCCTTGCCAACTGAATGCCGTCGATCTCCGGCAGTCCGATGTCCAGAATGCATATCTCCGGCATTGCCTCTTGGGCGCGCTCGAAGGCCGGCAGCGATGCATGCTCGGTCATGACTTCGTGGCCCAGCGCGCCAAGATACATCGACAGCATGTGTGCAGCGTCGGCATTGTCGTCCACAATCAGGATGCGTCGTTTAACGATAGTATCCCTTGCCAACTGTCCGAACTGACCACCCTGCTCGCTCGGCTCCCGCTGCAGTCTCGGCAGGCTGACCATGAAACGGCTGCCCTTGCCAAGGCCGTCACTGCTGCAGGCCACGCTGCCGCCATGCAGTTCCGTCAGGCTCCGGACCAGCGCCAGACCGATGCCCAGCCCGCCCTGCGACCGGTCCGGCGTCCGGTCCGCCTGTGCGAACAAGTCGAATACCCGGGCCTGCATCTCCGGAACGATGCCGACGCCATTGTCTTCCACCAGCATCGTGAGCATTGAATCGTCGACTTGCACAGACAGGTGAATCCTGCCGCCATCGGGTGTATATTTCGCGGCGTTGTTGAGCAGGTTGGTCAGGATCTGCACCAACCGCTTCTGGTCGCCCATCACCTGGACAGGATCGGCGGCGATGTCCAGCGTCAGGCGGTGTCCCCTCGCCGCGATCAATGGCGTCACCTGCTCGACGGCATAGGTGACGATGCTCTTGAAATCCTGGGGACTCTTCGAGATGGTCGACAAGCCGCGTGTCACCCTCGAGACGTCGAGCAGATCATCCACCAGCGCGGTCAGATGCCTGACCTGGCGGTTGATGATGCGGCTGGTGTCCTTCAAGCGTTTGCCGTCGAGCTCGGTGATTTCCATGAGTTCCGCTGCGGCGCTGATGGGCGCCAGCGGATTGCGCAGCTCATGGGCAAGCATGGCCAGAAATTCGTCCTTGCGGTGGTTCGCCTCTCGGGCCGCCTCTTCACTCTGCCGCCGCTCGGTCACGTCGCGTGTCGTGCCGGCGATGGCTTCGACTTCACCGTCCGGGCCGAGCACCGGGACGAAGATGTAATCGTAGATGCGCCTTCCGAAAGTGCCGCTGAACGGCACGTCGCCCCGTATCGGTTTTCGGGTCGACTTGACCTGTTCGATTTCGCGGGAGTGCATTTCCGCATGCCAGGGCTCGTATCCCAGCTCGAGGCAATTCTTGCCGATGGCCTCGTCCCAAGTCTTGCCCCACATCTGCAGCAGCACTTCATTGGCATAGATGAAGCGATGGTCGAGGTCGAACACATAGGCCAGGTCGGGGCTGTTCGCGAGGAAGGTCTCGTAAAGCCGCCGCCGGCGCTCGGACTCGTCGACGACACGTGCCAATTCCTGTTCCACCATCTTCTGTTCGGTGATGTCGCGATAGATGACGGCGATTCCCTCGTTATGCGGATAAGCAGATATGTCGAACCAGGTGGGGCGTCCGAAATAGTCATACAAATTGGTGAACCTGGACGCGACACGCTGCTCCATGACTCGGCGCAGCTCCCTGCCCACCGGCATGTTTTCCGTATCGGGCCACAGCTCCCAGTGCGTGCGGCCGATGATGTCGGCCAGCGGCCGGCCATCCATGCGCAGGCCCTCGGAATTGATTTGCAATACCCGGAATGCCGCATCGAACATGATGAAGCCATCCTTCATCGTCTCGAGAATCTGGTGGCTGCGCTGCTGTTCGAGATGAAGCTGCCTTTCCACCTGCTCTCTTTCGACGACGAGCGCAATCTGGCCTATGCAGATGTCGGTGATGCGCAGTTCCCGTTCGTCGGGCCGGTGCGGCTTGTCGAAGTACACGCTCAGTACGCCCAGCGGCTCGCCGCTGATGGTGTGAAACGGCGTGCTGTACAGCGCCCTGATGCCCTCGTCCCTTGCAAACTGGCGATAGCTTTCATAGACCGGGTCGGTTTCGGTGTCGGCGATGATCACGCGCTTGCGCCTTTCGAATGCCACGCCGCAAGCGCCTTCGCCGACAGGAACATCGAGTAGCTGGGCGAGTGCATCCGGCCCCAGCCCGCGGCTCGCCTCCGTCACAAGCACATTGCGTTTCGGGTCGTGCAGGGAAATGATTCCCTTGCCGGATTGATGCAGGTCGGTGATCGCATTCAGGATGACCTCGAATTGGCCATGCCGCGTGCGGGCCTGAAACAATTCACTGCTCATGGCATGCAATCGCTGCCAGTCCAGGACCTGGCGCGCGAGATCGGCCTGCGACTTTTCCAGCGCCTCGTCGATCCGATCACGTTCCGAAGACAGCGCGGCCTCGGCGCGCTTCCTTACCTGCACCTCCTCGGAGAGTTCCCGGTTAAGCCTTTGCTGGCTCGCCTTGCTGACATGCTCGATCGTGACATCATTGCAAATGGCGAGCACGCCATGCACGCCCGCTCCGTCTTCGATCGGACTGTAACCATAGGTCCACCAGACGTTTTCCCGAGCGCCGTGCCGCGTTACCGGAACGAGCGCGTCCTCATGCCAGGTGGCGCCGTTGCCGGACATGACCAGTTCGATTTCCGGACCGATGATGTGCCATACCTCGCCCCAGCAATCCTGTCCCGGCTGACCAAGCGCCGACGGATGCCGCTCCGGTCCCATGGTGGCGCGATAAGCATCGTTGTAGAACTGAAGCAGGCCCGGCCCCCACCAGATCAGCATGGGATGGTTGGAAGTGAGAATCAGGCGGACCGTGGTCTTGAGAAGGGACGGCCAGGCGTCGGGAATGCCTAGCGAAGTCGCGGCCCAGTCATGAGCGCGTATCAATGCGCCCATTTCTCCGCCGCCGGAAAGAAAGTCCCAGGGCGCTTTTACGCTTCTGCCTGCAGTCAGATTAGTCAAGATGAGCTTCTTTCGCCTGGAACCGGTTGCCTCCCGAAAGACCGCAGGAGTGCCGAAATTGTAACCGCAGATCGAAAAGGCATGTGCACCGCCGACTCCATCCGGATTACGGCATATGCCCGCTTCGACTACCGCAAAAAAAACCCCGCCGAAGCGGGGTAGTTTTCCTGCAGCCTGAATCAGGCCGGGCCGAAACCTTACTTGGCCGACATCAGTGCCACGGTGGTATCGAGCATGCGGTTGGAGAAGCCCCACTCGTTGTCGTACCAGGACGAGACCTTCACCAGGCGGCCCGACACCTTGGTCAGCGTCGCATCGAAGTTGCTCGACGCCGGGTTGTGGTTGAAGTCCACCGACACCAGCGGATCGGTGTTGTAGGTCAGGATGCCCTTCAACGCGCCGTCGGCCGCTTCCTTCATGATCGCGTTGATTTCATCCACGGTCGTGTCGCGTGCCGCAACGAAGGACAGGTCGACGATGGACACGTTGATAGTCGGCACGCGGATCGCGAAACCGTCCAGCTTGCCGTTGAGTTCCGGCAGCACCAGGCCGACCGCAGCGGCTGCGCCGGTCTTGGTCGGGATCATCGACTGGGTGGCGGAACGGGCGCGGCGCAGGTCTTCATGCATCACGTCGGTCAGCACCTGGTCGTTGGTGTAGGCATGAACGGTGGTCATCAGGCCGTTGACGACGCCGATCTTGTCGTGCAGCGGCTTGACCAGCGGCGCCAGGCAGTTGGTGGTGCAGGAAGCGTTGGAGATGACGGTATCCGTTGCCTTGAGCACGTTCTGGTTGACGCCGAACACGACGGTGGCATCGACATCCTTGCCGCCGGGAGCGGAGATGATGACCTTCTTGGCGCCGCCTTTCAGGTGGGCCGATGCTTTTTCCTTGGTGGTGAAGAAGCCGGTGCACTCGAGCACGACGTCGACATTGAGCTCGCCCCACGGGATTTCGGCCGGGTTGCGCTGGGCGAAGACCTTGATCTTGTCGCCGTTGACGATCATGAAGTCGCCGTCGACTTCGACGGTGCCGGGGAACTTGCCATGGGCCGTGTCGTAGCGGGTCAGGTGGGCGTTGGACTGCGCATTGCCGAGGTCGTTGATGGCAACGATCTGGATGTCATTCTTTTTGCCGCCTTCGTAGTGGGCACGAAGGATGTTGCGGCCGATACGGCCATAGCCGTTGATTGCGACACGAATTGTCATGGTTTTCTCCTGAATGAAAGCACGGTAATCATTCAGCCCCCTCCCGCGCAGCGTCAGCATGCACGCAGGAGGGGCGCTGGGAATTCTTTACGCCAACACCGACTTCACCTTGGCCACGACGTTGTCGGTCGTGAAGCCGAAGTGCTTGAACAACACACCCGCCGGCGCGGATTCGCCGAAGCTGTCGATGCCGACCACGGCGCCTTCGAGCCCGACGTACTTGTACCAGAAGTCCGTCACGCCGGCCTCGATCGCCACGCGCGGCAAGCCCTTCGGCAGCACCGCAGCCTTGTAGGCAGCGTCCTGGCGGTCGAACACGTCGGTGCTCGGCATGGACACCACGCGCACCGCGATGCCCTGCTTGGCCAGTTCGTCGGCCGACTTGACGGCCAGCTCGACTTCCGAGCCGGTGGCGATCAGCACCGCCTTGGCATCGGCCGCATCGCGCAGCACATAGGCGCCGCGCTGGATATCGCCGATCTGCTGAGCGCTACGCTCCATGAACGGCAGGTTCTGGCGCGAGAAAATCAGCGTGCTCGGACCGTTGCGGCGCTTGACAGCTTCACGCCATGCCACCGCTGACTCCACGGTGTCGCACGGACGCCAGTTGTCCAGGTTCGGGATCAGGCGCAGGCTGGAGATGTGCTCGACCGACTGGTGGGTCGGGCCGTCTTCGCCGAGGCCGATCGAATCGTGGGTAAACACGAACAGCGAACGGATCTTCATCAGTGCCGCCATGCGGATCGCATTGCGGCTGTAATCGGAAAACGTCAGGAAGGTCGCACCGAACGGCAGGTAACCGCCATGCAGCGTGATGCCGTTCATGATCGCGCTCATGCCGAACTCGCGCACACCGTAGTTGATGTGATTGCCCGGCTGCTCGCTGCGCACCGCCACGCTTTCCTTCCAGTTTGTCAGGTTGGAACCGGTCAGGTCGGCAGAGCCGCCGATGAATTCCGGCAGCACCGGCGCCAGTGCCTGGATCGCATTCTGGCTGGCCTTGCGGGTGGCGATGGTTTCCTTCTTCTCGACGCAGCTTGCGATGTATGCATCCATCGCGGCATCCAGATTGCCGGGCAGCTCGCCTTTCATGCGGCGCAGCAGCTCGCCTGCCTGTTGCGGATAGCGCTCGTCGTAAGCCTTGAACAATGCATTCCATTCGTTTTCCAGTGCCTGGCCGGCGGCTTTCGCATCCCAGGCCGCATAGACGTCGGCCGGAATCTCGAAAGGCGCGTGCGACCACGCGATTGCTTCGCGCGTCGCGGCGATTTCCTTGTCGCCGAGCGCCGCGCCGTGCACCTTGTCGCTGCCCTGCATATTAGGCGCGCCTTTGCCGATGACCGTCTTGCAGCAAATCAATGTTGGCCTGTCCGATGTCTTCGCTTTCGCAATGGCGGCGTCGACGGCGGCCACGTCATGGCCGTCGACATCGGGAATGACGTTCCAGCCGTAGGCTTCGAAACGCTTCGGCGTATCGTCGGTGAACCAGCCGTCCACCTTGCCGTCGATGGAAATGCCGTTGTCGTCGTAGAGGGCGATCAGCTTGTTCAGGCGCAGCGTGCCGGCCAGCGAACAGGCTTCGTGGGAAATGCCTTCCATCAGGCAGCCGTCGCCCATGAAGACATAGGTGTAATGGTCGACGATGTCGAAGCCGGGCTTGTTGAATTCGGCGGCCAGCAGCTTCTCGGCCAGCGCCATGCCGACGGCATTGGTGATGCCCTGGCCGAGAGGACCGGTGCTGGTCTCGACGCCTTCGGTGATTTCGAATTCGGGATGGCCGGGCGTCTTGGAATGCAGCTGACGGAAATTCTTGATCTCTTCCATCGACAGGTTGTAGCCGCTCAGGTGCAGCAGTGCATACTGCAGCATCGAGCCGTGGCCGTTGGAAAGCACAAAGCGGTCGCGGTTGATCCAGCGCGGATTCACCGGATTGTGGCGATGGTGCCTGGTCCAAAGGGCGACGGCAATTTCTGCCATGCCCATCGGCATGCCCGGGTGGCCGGAGTTTGCCTTTTGTACTGCGTCCATCGCCAATGCGCGGATCGCATTGGCCATCTTGTCGGTGGGGAGAGTGGAAGTCATGTCAAATCAAGGTATGTGGCGGATCTTGGAGCGGCTCCGGCGCGGGATCGCCGCGGATCGCGGACTGTTTCTGCGCGGGATGGTGCAAAGCCCGTTATTTTACCAGACTGAGTCTGCCGCCATTAAAATCGGGGCTGCCCGATTTGCCAAACAGGCATGCGGCAGGAGATTCCCCCATGCAAGCAGCGTTCAAGTATGACAATACAATCGATGCTGGCTGCCCCGCGTGGTGTTTCGCCGCCGATAGCGCTAAACGCTGTATGGGCAGCCTATCCTGACATAAGAGAAAGAACGCAAGAACGGAAAGAACAACAGCGCAAAGACAGGTTGGAACAATGTAGCAACCGGCAGTTGCAAACCTTCCGTCTCCGCTTTGTCCAACGCCTTCCATTACATTTATTCCCTGCAATCACAAACATGCCCAGATTTTTTCTTCCGCAAGCCCTCGCCGTCGGCAGCCTGGTCTCGCTGCCCGACGCGATTTCCCATCACATTCATGTACTGCGCATGAATGTCGGCGACATGGTGACGCTGTTCAACGGTGAAGGCGGAGAGTATGCGGCAACGCTGTCCACGATCGAAAAACGCGGCGCCGTGGCGGAAGTGAAGACGTTTTCGCCGCGCGAGGCTGAATTGCCGTACGCGGTTACGCTGGCGCAGGGATTACCGGAAGGGTCCAAGATGGACTGGATCATCGAGAAAGCCGTCGAACTCGGTGCGACCGCCATTCAGCCGATTGCTGCACAACGTTGCGTGGTACGCCTGAACGCGGAGCGCGCGGAGAAAAAACTGCAGCACTGGCAGGGCATCATCGAGTCGGCCGCCGAACAGTGCGGCCGCAACCGCCTGCCCCACCTGTGTGCGCCGGCGCCGTTCGGCGAATGGATAGGGCGCAAGGATCTGCATCGGCGCATCCTGCTGTCTCCGCGCGCCGAGCAGTCGCTGTCCGACTGGGCGAGACATCATCCGCCGCAGGCGATTTCGCTGATGATCGGGCCCGAGGGCGGATTCACCGAGCAGGAAGAAAACGCGGCGGCCAACCAAGGGGTGCTGCTTCTATCCATAGGGAAACGCGTACTGCGGACCGAAACCGCCGGGCTGGCCGCCTTGGCCGGCATCAATGCGGTGTGGGGCGAAATTTAAGCCGGCGCAATCCGGATGCGCCGCTGATTCCTGAAAATTTTTAGTGTTCCGGCGGAACTTTTCCGCCTTTAAACGGAGATCAAACTTCGGCTCGATTGCCACGCGCAAATCCTTCAATTGCCCTAAGGTGCTGCTTTATTCAATCTGCATCTGGAGGCACTCATGGGACTGCTGGACAAGGCATTCGACATGCTTGGAGACAATCATCTGCCGCTGATGGATTCCCGCACGCGGCTCCTGCAGGCGGCGCTGGCGCTCATCGCCAACAACGGCCAGACCGGCGGCCTGCACGGATTGGTCGAGAAATTCCAGGAAGCCGGCCTTGGCAGCGTCATCCGCTCCTGGATCAGCGCCGGACCGAACGTCGCGCTGACGGCAACCCAGATGGAACGGGTCCTGGGAGAAGGCCATCTGCAGCAGATCGCGGAAGAAACCGGCTATACCGAGCATGAAGCGGCCGAGCATCTGAGCGAGATGCTGCCCGACCTGATCGACCAGCTGACGCCTTCCGGCCAAGTTCCCCAGGGCGGCCTCGGCAACATGAGCGCCCTGCTCGATCATTTCATGGGCGGCTATCATTGATTGAAGAGGCTGGAGGTTTGCCGGCCTCTGGCATACCCATCACGGCGATAGGCACGTTGCCGAAAATTCCGCGACAATGACGGCATGCAATGGTTAAAGAATCTTCTCTTCCGGGATAAGCCCAGTATTCCCGATTCGCTCTGGCAGGCATGCGTGGCACGCCTGCCGTTTCTGGACCGGCTGGGCGAAGCCGATCTGGCGCGCCTCAAGGCCTTGTGCGAGGACCTGCTCCACCGCAAGACCGTGACCGGCGCCGGCGGCTTCCTGCTGTCGGACGAAATCGCGGTCCTGATCGCCGCCCAGGCCTGCCTGCCCATCCTCAATCTCAGCCTCGACCTGTACGACGACATGGCGGGGATCATCGTTTATCCCGACGCCTTCATCATTCCCCAGACCGAAGTCGACGAGGCCGGCGTGGTGCATGAATGGCAAGAACCGGTTTCCGGCGAAGCCATCGATGCCGGCGGCGCCGTTGTGCTCTCCTGGGAGGATGCGGAAGATGTCGACGTGCCGGGCTATAACGTGGTCATTCACGAATTCGCCCACAAGATCGACATGACCACCGGCGTGCCGAACGGCTATCCGCCTTTTTTCCCGGATTGGCACAAGGATCTGGATGCGACCGAATGGCGCGACGTCTTCAGCGCCGCCTACGAGGATTTTCACGAACATGTGGAACTGCTCGAATCGCGGCTGCCCGAGGATTTCGACGACACCATCGACGCCCACGCCGCCTACTACGACGAACTGGCCGCCGGCCTGCCGCTGGACCCTTACGCGGCAAGGCATCCGGCGGAATTCTTCGCGGTCGCCTCGGAAGCCTTCTTCGTCCATCCCGAACCGCTGGCCAGCGCCTATCCTGACGTTTTCCGCCTGCTGAAAGCCTACTACCGGCAGGACCCGCTCGCCGATCCCGGGCGGGAGCGTCGCGTGCTGCATTGACTTTTCGGCATGACGCCCCGGCTTGCGAAGCGGAAAAGCACGGGAAAGCGCTTATAATCACTGGTTTTGCATCAGAGATCTCCGGGCCATTCCCATGAAGGTATTTCGCGGACTTCCCAACGCCGAATCGCGCGCGCCCTGCGCGCTGACCATCGGCAACTTCGACGGCGTGCATCGCGGCCACCAGGCCCTGCTGGCGCACGTGCGCGAAGCGGCGACGCGGCTCGGCGTCGAGGCAGCGGTCATGACCTTCGAGCCGCATCCGCGCGAATTCTTCGCCCGCCTCGCCGGCGACCTGTCGCGCGCCCCGACCCGCATCGCCAACCTGCGCGACAAGCTGCAGTCCCTGTCCAATGCCGGCATCGACCGGGTCATCGTCGAGCATTTCAGCGCCCATTTCGCATCGATGTCGCCGCAAGACTTCGTGGAAAAGGTGCTGGTCGAGGGCCTGCACGTGAAATGGCTGATGGTCGGCGAGGATTTCTGCTACGGCTCCAAGCGCGCCGGCAACGTCGCCAGCCTGATCGAGGCCGGCAAGAAGTACGGTTTTCACGTCGAGGCGATGCCGGCCGTCACCAATGACGGCGTGCGCATTTCCTCCTCGGCGGTGCGCGCCGCGCTCGCAGCCAGCGACTTCCCGCTCGCGGCCCGGCTGCTGGGTCATCCCTATGCGATTTCCGGGCATGTCATCCACGGCAAGAAGCTCGGGCGCACCATCGGCTTCCCGACCATGAACCTGCGCATCGCCCACAAGCGCCCCGCGCTGTCGGGCATCTTCGTCGTGCAGGTGCACGGGCTCGCGGACCATCCGCTTCCGGGCGTGGCCAGCCTCGGCGTGCGGCCGACCGTCGAGGACGGCGGCCGCGTGCTGCTGGAGACCTACCTGTTCAATTATGCCGAGCAGTGCTACGGAAAAGTCGTGCGCGTCGAATTCCTGAAGAAGCTGCGCGACGAGGAAAAGTATGTCGATCTTCCGACGCTGACGGCCGCGATCGATCGCGACGTCCAGCAGGCACGCCAGTTCTTCAAGGAACGCGAAACGCTCGCGGTGTCCGCCACCGACCGAATTTGACGATCAGACGCGCCCTAGTGCTTCATCCGCCCGTTTGATCCACAGAATTTTTACGATTGAAACCACCATGTCCGAGCAAAAAAACAAGTATCCGGTCAACCTGACCGAAACCGCCTTCCCCATGCGCGGCGATCTCGCCAAGCGCGAACCGAAGTGGGTAAAGGAATGGCAGGATAAGAAGATCTACCAGCGCATCCGCAAGGCGTCCAAGGGCCGTCCCAAGTTCATCCTGCACGACGGTCCGCCGTATGCGAACGGCGACATCCATATCGGCCATGCGGTCAACAAGATCTTGAAGGACATGATCGTCAAGGCCCGCAACATGGCCGGTTTCGACGCCCAGTACGTGCCGGGCTGGGACTGCCACGGCATGCCGATCGAAATCCAGATCGAGAAGCAGTTCGGCAAGAACCTGCCGACGGCGGAAGTGCTGGCCAAGTCGCGCGCCTATGCGTCCGAGCAGATCGAGCGCCAGAAGAAGGACTTCATCCGCCTGGGCGTACTCGGCGAGTGGGACAATCCTTACAAGACCATGAACTTCGGCAACGAGGCCGACGAGATCCGCGCGCTCGGCACCATCCTGGAAAAAGGCTATGTCTACCGCGGCCTGAAGCCGGTGAACTGGTGCTTCGACTGCGGCTCGGCGCTGGCCGAAGCGGAAGTGGAATACCAGGACAAGCGCGACCCGGAAATCTATGTCGGCTTCCCCGCCGCAGACCGCGACAAGCTGGCCGACGCCTTCGGCCTGGCTTCGCTTCCGGCCGAACCGGTCTATGCGATCATCTGGACCACCACGCCCTGGACCATCCCGTCCAACCAGGCGCTGAACGTTCATCCGGAATTCAATTACCGCCTGCTGAAGCTGGAATCCGGCCGGCACAGCGGCAAGCATGTCATCGTTGCCGCCGAACTGGTCGAGGCCTTCCTGAAGGACATCGCGGAGAAAGGCGCCGACAAGGAAGCTGGAACGCCCCCCGTCACCGCCGCCGTGCTCGGCGAAACCACCGGCACGAAGCTCGCGCATGTGCGCTTCCGCCATCCCTTCGCCGACCTTGATCCGGCCTACAACCGCTTCTCGCCGGTCTATCTCGGCGAATACGTGACGCTGGATGCCGGTACCGGCATCGTCCACTCCGCGCCTGCCTACGGCGTGGAAGACTTCCTGTCGTGCAAGGCGCACGGCATGCGCGACGATGAAATCCTCAATCCCGTCATGGGCGACGGCAAGTATGCTTCCTGGCTGCCCTTCTTCGGCGGCATGGGCATCTGGGACGCATCCAAGCCCATCTGCGACAAGCTCACCGAAGTCGGCGCACTGTTCGGCTTCGGCATCAAGCCGCACAGCTACATGCACTGCTGGCGCCACAAGACGCCGATCATCTACCGCGCCACCTCGCAGTGGTTCGCCGGCATGGACAGCGTGCCGAAAGACGGCGGGCCGACGCTGCGCGAAACCGCGCTGGCCGGCATCGAGGCGACCGCCTTCTTCCCGAGCTGGGGCAAGGCCCGCCTGCACGGCATGATCGCCAACCGGCCCGACTGGACCCTGTCGCGCCAGCGCCAGTGGGGCGTGCCGATGGCCTTCTTCGTGCACAAGGAAACCGGCGAGCTGCATCCGCGCACGCCCGAGCTGCTGGAGGAAGTGGCCAGGCGCGTCGCCGAGAAAGGCATCGAAGCCTGGCAGGCGCTCGATCCGAAGGAACTGCTCGGCGCGGATGCCGACATGTATGTGAAGAACAAGGACACGCTGGATGTCTGGTTCGATTCGGGTACTACGCACCAGACGGTGCTGCGCGGCTCCCATGCGGAGCAGTCGCAGTTTCCGGCCGACCTTTACCTGGAAGGCTCGGACCAGCACCGCGGCTGGTTCCATTCCTCGCTGCTGACCTCGTCGATGATCAACGGCCAGCCGCCCTACAAGGCGCTGCTGACCCACGGCTTCGTGGTCGACGGCGAAGGCAAGAAGATGTCGAAGTCCAAGGGCAACGTGGTGGCACCGCAGAAGGTGTCCGACACCTTGGGTGCGGAAATCCTGCGCCTGTGGGTGGCTTCGACCGACTATTCCGGCGAACTGTCGATCTCCGATGAAATCCTCAAGCGCGTGGTGGAAGCCTATCGCCGCATCCGCAACACCCTGCGCTTCCTGCTGGCCAACACCTCCGACTTCGATCCGAAGAAGGATGCGGTGCCGGTTGCCGAACTGCTCGAGATCGACCGTTATGCCATCGCCCGCATGGCGGAACTGCAGGCGGAGCTGCTGCAGCATTATGAAGTGTTCGAATTCCATCCGGTGGTGGCCAAGCTGCAGGGCTACTGCTCGGAAGACCTCGGCGGCTTCTACCTCGACATCCTGAAGGACCGCCTGTACACCGGCGGCACGACCTCGGCCGCGCGCCGCTCCGCGCAGACCGCGATCTGGCACATCACCCAGGCGCTGCTGCGCGTGATGGCGCCGATCCTGTCGTTCACCTCCGAAGAGGCGTGGGCGGTATTCGCCGGTGCGGAAGGCTATGCCGAAAGCGACGAGACCATCTTCACCCAGACCTACTACGCCCTGCCCGAGATCGCGGATGCGGCCAGCCTGCTGGCACGCTTCGCCGCGCTGCGCGAAGTGCGGACCTCGGTCACCAAGCAGCTGGAAGAAGTGCGCGTCGCCGGCGGCATCGGCTCGTCGCTGCAGGCAGAGATCGAGATCAAGGCCAGCGGCAACAAGTTCGCGCTGCTCAACAGCCTCGGCGGCGACCTGAAGTTCGTGTTCATCACTTCGCAGGCGAAAGTGACCCAGGTCGGCAGCGAGGCGGAAGAAGGCGTCACCGTCACGCCGTCGGCTTACCAGAAGTGCGAACGCTGCTGGCATTACCGCGCGGATGTCGGCGCCCATGCCGATCATCCGGGCATCTGCGGACGCTGCGTCAGCAACCTGTTCGGCAAGGGCGAGGCGCGCAAGTACGCTTGACGACGCCTCGGCGCGGGCGCTCTTCGGGAAGGCATCATGCCCACTCGAAACGCTTGCGCCGTCCTGCAGGGCACACATTCAACCGGTCGGTGTTCCCTGCCGACCGCAACTCTTCGCAACCGACATGGCATCCAAACAAAAGAGCTTCAAGACCCTTTCCGCGAGCCCGAAGAGCAGCATCGCTCCCTGGCTCGGCATCGCTGCCATCATCATCCTGATCGACCAGATCACCAAGGTCACGATCAACAAGCTGTTCGTGTTCGGCGAATCGCGTCCCGTCACTTCCTTTTTCAACCTCGTGCTGGCCTACAACAAGGGTGCGGCATTCAGCTTCCTCGCCGACGAAGGCGGCTGGCAGCGCTACATCTTCACCGCAATCGCCATCGGCGCCGCCGTCTTCATCGTCTACCTGCTCAAGCGCCACGCGGGGCAGCGGCTGTTCTGCTGGGCGCTGGCGCTGATCCTCGGCGGCGCGGTCGGCAACCTGATCGACCGGGTGGTCTACGGCCACGTGATCGACTTCCTCGATTTCTACATTCCCAATTCCAGCCTGCCGCACTGGCCCGCGTTCAACGTGGCCGACATGGCGATCGTCGGGGGTGCCGCCCTGTTCATCATCGATGAGCTGCGGCGGGTCGGCAAGTAGCCGCAGGTATCATGCGGCCGACGCTGCTACACTTGCCCGATCGGAATCCACTTCAGAGAGCTTCGCATGGACCTTGCCGGTAAAAGAATCGTTCTTGGCCTCACCGGAGGCGTCGCCTGCTACAAGGCCGCCGAACTTACCCGCGGCTTGAGCAAGGCGGGCGCCAGCGTGCAGGTGGTCATGACTAGGGCGGCCACGCATTTCATCACGCCGGTAACCATGCAGGCGCTGTCGGGCCGCACCGTCTACACCGACCAGTGGGATGACCGCATTGCCAACAACATGCCGCATATCGATCTCACGCGCGATGCGGATGCCATCGTGATCGCCCCCTGCTCGACCGATTTCATGTTCAAGCTCGCGCACGGCGCCTGCGACGACCTGCTGTCGACGCTATGCGTGGCGCGTCCGATAACCGTGCCGCTCATGGTCGCGCCGGCGATGAACGTGGAAATGTGGCAGAACCCGGCCACCCAGCGCAATGCCGCCCAGCTGCGCGCCGACGGCATCGCCCTGCTCGGCCCCGATGCCGGGGAACAGGCCTGCGGCGAAACCGGTATGGGCCGCATGCTGGAACCGGAGCAGCTGCTCGAGGAAATCATCGCCTCCTTCCAATCCAAGGCGCTTGCCGGCAAGCGCGTGCTGCTGACCGCGGGTCCCACCTTCGAGCCCATCGATCCGGTACGCGGCATCACCAATCTCTCCTCGGGCAAGATGGGTTACGCGATCGCCCGCGCCGCGCGCGAGGCCGGTGCCGAGGTCACTCTTGTTTCCGGCCCCACCGCGCTCGAGACGCCCTACGGCGTACACCGCATCAATGTGCAGACCGCGCAGCAGATGCACGACGTGGTGCTGTCGCGCGCCGCCGGTAACGATATCTTCATCGCGGTGGCCGCCGTGGCGGACTGGCGCGTCGCCAATGCCAGCGAGCAGAAGCTGAAGAAGACCGGCGCCGGCGACGTGCCGCAGCTTGAGTTCGCGCAGAATCCCGACATCCTCGCCGCCGTCGCCGCCCTGCCGGACAAGCCGTACTGCGTCGGCTTTGCGGCCGAGTCGGAAAAGCTGCTGGAGTACGGCGAGGAAAAACGCAGGCGCAAGGGCATTCCCCTCCTCGTCGGCAATATCGGCCACCAGACCTTCGGCAAGGATGAAAACGAACTCGTGCTGTTCGACGATGCCGGCCATCAGCGCCTGCCGCGCGCCGACAAGCGCACGCTCGGCCGGGTTCTGGTCGGCGAGATTGCGCGCCGCCTCGGTTAATGATCCGGCCCGACCTATTTTCGGACCGGATCAATAAGAACGAATCAAGCTGTATCTTTTTGTAATGAGCGGCGCGAGCGCCGAATGCCTCCATTTATTCTTACCATTCATGAAAACCATTGACGTCAAGATTCTCGACCCGCGCATGAAGGAACAACTGCCTGCCTACGCCACCCCGGGCAGCGCCGGACTCGACCTGCGGGCCTGCATCGATGCGCCGCTGACCATCAAGGCGGGTCAAACCCACCTGATTCCGACCGGACTGGCGATCCATATCGCCGACCCCGGCTATGCCGCAATGATCCTGCCGCGCAGCGGCATGGGCCACAAGCACGGTATCGTGCTGGGTAATCTGGTCGGGCTGATCGATTCCGATTACCAGGGCCAGTTGATGGTCTCTACATGGAACCGCGGCCAGACCGACTTTACGCTCAATCCGATGGAGCGGCTGGCCCAACTCGTGATCGTGCCGGTCCTGCAGGTCGGATTCAACGTGGTCGAGGAATTCGGCGACAGCGAACGCGGCAGCGGCGGCTTCGGCAGCACGGGCAAACATTAAGGGAGAATGATTGATGCTTTCCGATAAGCGGCTGGCCCGCTTGTTTTCATCGCAGCGGCTGTCCTCGGCGGGCAAGCGCCTTGCATTCATGCCCGCGGCCCTGCTGCTCGCGGCATGCGCCACCAGCACGACAAATACCACCGAGCCTGCCGCAATGCCTCGCCCGGCGGAACAGGCGGCACGTCCCGCCGCTCCTGCGGTGCCGACCCAGGAAGAACTGACGCTGAAATCGCTGGTGGCGCTGCAGGACCGCCTGTACCGGGTCGCGGCGCCGCTGATCGTCAACAATTCCGAGCTGTGCAAGGCCAATGCCCGCAACCTGCTGGGTTTCACGGCGAAGAACCGTTATTCCTATTCGAAGGAGTATGTCGCTGCAGCGCAGCAGGCGCTCGGCCTGGGCGACCGGCTGCAGATCATGGGCGTGCTCGAAGGCAGCGCGGCCGCGCGCGCCGGCGTGCGCCCAGGTGACGGCATCCTCGCGGTCGAGGGACAGCGTCTGCCGGAAGGCGAGAATGCCGAGCGCCAGGCCGCCACCATCCTCGCACCAATCGTGACCGGACGTTCCAGCGTCAAGCTTTCCCTGCTGCGCCAGGGCGAGGAAGTGGCGATCAACGTGCCGCTCACCTATGCCTGCGCCTATGGTTTCGAACTCGGCAACACCGACAACGTCAATGCTTATTCCGACGGGCACCGCGTGCTGGTCACGCGCGGCCTGATGAATTTTGCCCGCACCGACGACGAACTGGCCTACGTGCTGGCCAAGGAAATGGCCCACAATGCGCTGGCCCATCCGGCGCGGCAGCGCACCAGCGCCACCGCCGGCGGCATCATCGACAACCTGACTCGCATCCGCCCCGACATGAGCACCATGAACGGCCTGGCCGGCATCAAGCCGATGCCGCAGGATCTGGATGCGATGGCGGACAAGCTCGCGATGTACATGCTGGCGCGCGCCAACTACAAGCTCGACGGCGTCGTGCCGTTCTGGCGCCGACTGGCGGCCCAGTATCCGCCCGGCACGCTGAATGCCTATACGGCGCTGCATCCCTCAACCGGCTACCGCATCACCATCATGGAACGCACGATCAAGGATGTGCGCGCAAAACAGGCAGCGAAGAAGCCCGTCATGCCGTAACACCGCATTGCAGCCCTGGTCGCCAAACACGATCTGGGCGTCATCAGTGCAGTCACTCAGCCCTGTCGGCGCCACTCCGCCCGCAGGGCTGTTTTCATTGAAATGCCTGCTTTGAATCAGGCCTGTTTTTTTGAAATTTCGACAAGCTCCTCGGCGACATCATCGCGGTACCCGTCGATACGGGCCCGGTATCTGGCGATATCGCGCTCCAGCTTCTCGATCTCGCCCAGGGCAAGCAGATATTGCTCCTGTGCCTTGTTCGCATCGCTCAGGTCGAGGGGCTCCACGTCGCTGCGCATGCTTTCTGAGCATGCCAGCATGTGCTCGGCAATGCGCAGGCGGATGTATCTGGCCAGTACTGCAGGCGAATTGCGGATGCTCTGCGCCTTGGGGCCGCCCCACCGCTGCTCGCAATATCGCCCGACGTCCGCGATCGTGTATTGCTCCTGGCTGCCGGCCTTTTCCAGGCTGTCGCACGCCGTCCGGATGCGCTGCATGGACTTGATCCGCGCCACGCCTTCGGAATTTGTCACGACAGTCTCGTAGAAGCTTGTGCTTACCCGCATTGATGCATTTCGCTCCGCAATCAGACGACAGCGGGCGGCAAGGTAGATGCCGCCCGCCGGTGCCTTGCTGATTTCAGACGCCGTTCATCGAGGCGCCTCTTTCTCCGGTTCGGTGCTGAACTGGAGTTCCTTCTCGGGACTTCCCGGCCAGTCCGAATTCTCCTGTGCAGGTTGTTCGATGACCAGGCCTTCGGACGTATCGGTAACCGTTCCCTTGTCCAGCAGCCCGGTCACCATCGCAGGCCACGCAGCAACCAGGCCGACCATCACGATCTGCAGGACTACCCAGGGTATCGCTCCCCAGTAGATATCCGAGCTCTTCACTTCCTTCGGCGCCACGCCGCGCAGATAGAACAGTGCGAAGCCGAAAGGCGGATGCATGAACGAGGTCTGCATGTTCACGCACAGCATGACGCCGAACCACACCAGGGCAGCGGATGCCGCAGCTTCCGGCGTACCCATCTGCTCGATCAGCACCGGCGCCAGCACCATTTCCGCGACCGGGGCGATCATCGGTACCACGATGAAGGCGATCTCGAAGAAGTCGAGGAAGAAGGCAAGGAAGAAAATGAACAGGTTGACCACGACCAGGAAGCCGATCCAGCCGCCGGGAAGCGAGGTGAACAGATGCTCCACCCAGAGGCCGCCGTCCACGCCCATGAAGACTACCGAGAAGCAGGTGGAACCGATCAGGATGAAGACCACCATGGAGGTCAGCCGCATCGTGGACTGGTAGCCGAGCACGATGAGATCGCGCAGATCCTTGATGCGCGTGGCGCGGTAGATCAGCCAGGCGATAGCGACATACACCACCAGCAGCGTGGCCTGGAGGAAGGGCTTGATGTTGTCGCTGATGCCGGTATTCTTTTCGTGGAAGACCAGGCCAATAATCGTGGCGACGGCAAGGCCCGCCATGCCGACCCGGAAAAACTTGCTGTCGAGCCTGGAGAACATCGGATGCCGCACGACAGCCAGCACGACCGCACCTAGCGCGCCCATCGCGCCGGATTCGGTCGGTGTTGCGATGCCCAGCATCATCGTACCCAGCACCATGAAGATGAGCACGGCCGAGGGAATGATGCCCTTCATGCATTGGCGCCACAGCGCCCATCCCTGCAGGGTCCGGTCCTGCTTCGGAATCGCCGGCAGCCAGTCGGGTTTGATGCGCGTCAGGATGAAGGTGTACAGCACGAACAGGCCGATCTGCACCAGCGACGGGCCCCATGCACCGAGATACATGCTGCCGACGTCGGCGCTCGCGGTCGGCGTGCGCAGCTGGTCGGCCAGGACCACCAGCACCAGCGACGGCGGCACCAGCTGAGTGATAGTGCCGGATGCGGCCAGGACGCCCGTCGTATAGCGTATGTTGTAGCCATAGCGCATCATGACCGGCAGCGAGATCATTGCCATCGTGATCACCTGGGCGGCCACCGTCCCGGTGATCGCACCGAGGATGAAGCCGACCATGATGACCGAGTAGCCCAGGCCGCCGCGTACGGTGCCGAAGAGCTGTCCCATCGAATCGAGCATTTCCTCGGCCAGCCCGCATTTCTCCAGGATCGCGCCCATGAAGGTAAAGAATGGAATCGCGAGCAGCAGGTCGTTGGCGATGACGCTGCCGAAGATCCGCTGCGGAACGGCCTGCAGGTAATTGAGGCCGAAGAAGCCGTGCTCGATCGATATGAAGCCGAAGAACAGGCCCAGCGCCAGCAGGGAAAATGCGACCGGAAAACCGATCAGCATGAAGATCACGAGGCCGCCGAACATGAGCGGCGGCATATACTCCAGCGGAATCATTGGACCGGCCTTTCATATTCGGTTTCGAAGCTGGCCTGACCGGCCAGGGCAGCGATGCGCTTGATCAGTTCGGAAATCCCTTGAAGTGCGAGGATGCCGAAGCCCAGCGGCACGATGAACTTGATCGGATAGCGCGGAAGGCCGCCCGCGTTGGCGGACTGTTCCATGATGTCCCATGAAGGCACGAACAGCGCCTTCCACGACAGCCAGGCAAAGAGAATGCAGGCGGGAAGCAGAAAGGCGATGACGCCGAGCACGTCGATCCACAATTGCATGCGCTTGGAGACGTGACCATAGATCAGGTCGACCCGCACATGCTCGTTGCGCTGGAAGGTGTAGGAAGCGCCGAGCATGACCGACGCACCGAACAAATACCACTGAAGTTCAAGCGGCCAGTTGTTGCTCCAGTCGAAGCCGTAGCGGATCAGCGCATTGGTCGCACTGATCAGGCAGGAAAGCAGAATCATCAGGTTTGCCAGCCTGCCGACACGCTCGCCCAGCCTGTCGATCCAGCGTGACACCTGTAAAAGTGTTTGAAGCATCGTCTCCGTCCATTAATGTAGATTAGCAATCTGACGCAATTCGCTGACGATTCGCCGCGAACAAAATGTCCGATCGGAGTATAGGTTGGAGCCGAAGAAGTACCGCTAGGGTTTCCCCTAGGTGGCGGCTACGTAGTAATGCGCAAGCGTGCCTGCAATGCGGTATGCGATATCCGGTACGGTAGGATGGGAAGTTCGGACAGGAAAACCAACTCTTGACATCGTGAAACGAGACAGCTTCTCCTTGCATGGCTTGCATCGCCTCTATCTGGCGTCTACCCGCACCCCGGCGCGCACCGTTTCGCTTGCGCTGCTGATGGCCGGCGTCATCGCCGTAGCCGATCTGATTACCGGCTACGAGGTGCGCCTTGCCGTTTTGTACATGCTGCCCATCGCGGTGGCCACCTGGCGCGCGGGCATCCGTGCCGGCATCTTCGTCGCAGGCATCGCAGTCGTCAGCTGGAGCGTCAGCTTTCATCCCGACCATCGCTACTCGAGCGAACTGTTCTATTTCTGGGAAGGCGGCGCTCTGGGAGCAACCTTCCTGATCACGGTATTCCTGCTCGCACGGCTTCACGATGCGCTTGGAGACGCAGACAGACGGTTCCGGGAAGTGCTGCAAGGCCTTGCCGCCTATGTCTACGTAACGAGCGAGCAGAACGGCAAGATCCTGTACGCCAACCAGCCGCTCGAACGGCTGCTGGGCATGGATCTGGCGGGGCGGCACGGCGATGTCGTCAGCCAGCGCATCTGCGCGACGGGCGACACCATGAATGCAAATGCCGGCCTTGCCCGCCATTCCTTCAGTTACTACGAGGCGCGTGACCGGCTATCGGGGCGCTCGTTCGGCGTGCAGGCCGGCCCGGTCAGCTGGGAGTCCCGTGAACTGGCGCATCTGCATGTGCTCACCGATATTACGGAACAGAAGGAAGCGGCGGTGCTGAAGTTCCGGCACAGGGAAATGGTCGGCAAGACCTCGCGCATGGCAGTGCTGGCGGAGATCGCCACGATGCTCGGCCACGAACTGAACCAGCCCCTGATGGCAATCACTACCTACAACAGCGCCGGAAAGATCCTGCTGTCGCAGGATGTGCCGGATATCGCTGCTGCAATTTCCTCGCTGGACAAGTCGGCGGCGCAGGCGGCACGCGCCAGCGAAATCGTCAGCAGGACGAGAAGCTTTCTGCAGCGCCGCGCGCCATCGATGCTGAGCGCCGGTATCAACGCACTGATTCGTGATGCAGTCCAGACGATGGAGCCCGACATGCGCGGCATCCTGCTTGACGTTGATGACAGCGCGACCGCAAGTCTTGTGCCGATATCGATGGATCCCACGCTGATCGAACAGGTCATCGTCAATCTGCTGAGCAATGCGGCGGATGCGGCACGTTCGGCCGGACGCGACATGCCAAGAATCGGCATTTCCACGGCAGTCGATGACGGCGCTGTCGTCGTTTCGGTTCAGGACAACGGGGAAGGTATCTCGAGCGACGCCGCTGCCAAGCTCTATGACGCCTTCTTTACCACCAAGTCCGGCGGACTGGGGCTCGGCCTTTCTATCTGCCGTTCCATCGTAGAAGCCCACCATGGCCAGCTGGAACACCATGACCTCGGCGGCGCAGGCACCGTCTTTTCCTTTCGCCTTCCCATCGTCCATACGCAGGAGACACATCAATGAACGGCCAGACTGTCTATATCGTCGATGACGACGATGCGATCCGGGACTCGCTGCGCATGCTGTTCACGGCTCTGAAAATCAGCGTGGAGACCTTCGGTTCGGCAGCCGCCTTCCTCACCGCCTACCGGCGCGACTGGTCGGGCTGCATCGTGCTCGATATCCGGATGCCTGGAATGAGCGGTCTCGTCATGCAGGAAGAACTCGCGAAACGGCGCATCGCCCTTCCTGTCATATTCCTGAGCGGCCATGCCGACGTGCCCATTGCGGTACGCGCGCTCAAGCAGGGCGCCTACGATTTCATCGAAAAACCGCTTGAAGCGGAGATACTGGTGCCGGCGGTCCTGGCCGCGCTCGAAGCCGATGCCGCGCAGCGCAAGCGGCAGAGCGGCCAGGAAAACATTGCGCTCAACAGCAATGGACCGCTTGAAGAACTGACCGAACGGGAACAGCAGGTACTGAGGCTTCTGCTGAACGGAAAATCCAGCCGCTACATGGCGGAGGAACTGAAGCTCAGTGTCAAGACCATCGAGTTCCACCGCGCGAAGATTCGCGAGAAGCTCGGCGTGACTTCCCTGGCCGAGCTTTTCAGGCTGTTTCCCAACGGCCTGTGACGCCTTGATTCACGCACCCGCGCTGAGCGCCGTCTCAATGTCGGCACGCCTGAGCTCCGGCGCGAACTGCAGGATGAAGTCGTAGGTGTAAGAGCGCAGGTAGGCGCCGCGACGCACGGCAAGCCGGGTCACGTTCGGTGCGAACAGATGTGCTGCCTCCAGCGCTTGCAGGCTGGCGTTGCGGCTGTTCTCCACCGCCATCGATGCGACGATGCCCACACCCAGCCCCAGCGACACGTACTGCTGAATCACGTCCGAATCCATGGCCGTGAGCACAATATCGGCGGCAATGCCGGCCTGGCGGAATGCATCGTCGATATGGCCGCGGCCGGTGAAGCCGACATCATAGGTAATCAGCGGATAGGCCGCGAGGTCTTCCAGCGAAAGCAGATTCAGCTGTCCGAGCGGATGCCCTTCCGGCACCACCACGACGTGGCTCCACTGATAGCAGGGAAACGATACCAGTTCCTCGAACTGGCTCAGACCTTCGGTGGCGATGCCGATGTCGGCCTTGCCGGACATGACCCATTCGGCGATATGCTCTGGCGAACTCTGCTGCAGCGCGATGCGCACATCCGGAAATGAAGCGCGGAAGGATTGCACCACGCGCGGCAGCACGTAGCGCGCCTGCGTATGCGTGGTGGCGACGCTGAGCGTGCCGCTGCGCTCGCCGGCGTATTCCTGGCTGGCCTGGCGCAGGTTTTCGGCTTCGAGCAGAAGCCTTTCGATGATCTGCAGAATGCCCTTGCCGGGTTCGGTCAGGCCGGTCAGGCGCTTGCCGTTGCGCTCGAAGATTTCCACGCCCAGCTCTTCTTCCAGTTCGCGGATCTGGCGGCTCACGCCCGGCTGCGAGGTGAACAGCACATTGGCCACCTCGGTCAGGTTGTATCCCCGGCGCGCGGCTTCCCGTATCGAGCGCAGTTGCTGAAAATTCATGGTCGTTCTCCCTTACACGGCTTCGTCTACGAACACGCGCAGACGCTTGGGCCGCACCACCAGCGCTTCGCCTTCCTTGAGCGCCAGCTGCGCATAACGCTCGGTGGAGATCACTGCCTCGATCATTTCCTTGTTGTCAGCGCGCTCCAGCTCCAGCTGAGCCAGCGGGCCGATCGCGTGGGCGCGGCGCAATACGGCGACAATGCCTTCCGCATCCGTGGTATAGCGCTCGATTTCCAGTTCATGCGGACGGACGAATCCGATGCCCTTTGCATCCTCCGCATGCGCATGGTCGGGCGCGTCGAGGGCGACGCCGCCGCTGTCGAGCACGCCCTGGTGTACGCGGCCGTGAAAGAGATTGACGTTGCCGAGGAAGCCGTAGACGAACGGACTGGCCGGATGGTTGTACACCGCATCCGGCGCGCCGATCTGCTCGACCTGACCCTTGTTCATCAGCACGATCTGGTCGGCCACTTCCAGCGCTTCTTCCTGGTCGTGCGTAACGAAGATGCTGGTGACGTGCAGTTCGTCATGCAGGCGGCGCAGCCAGCGGCGCAGTTCCTTGCGCACCTTGGCGTCGAGCGCGCCGAAAGGCTCGTCCAGCAGCAGCACGCGCGGCTCGACCGCCAGCGCTCGGGCGAGCGCGATACGCTGGCGCTGGCCGCCGGACAGCTGCGGCGGGTAGCGGTCTGCCAGCCAGTCGAGCTGCACCAGTTCCAGCAGTTGCATCACCTTCTGCCGGATCTGCGTCTCCGACGGACGCAGCTTGCGCGGCTTGACACGCAGGCCGAAAGCGATGTTCTCGAATACCGTCATGTGCTTGAACAGCGCGTAGTGCTGGAACACGAAACCGACCTGGCGCTCGCGCACATGATGGCTGGAAGCATCCTCGCCGTCGAGGAACACCTGGCCCGAATCCGGCTGCTCCAGGCCGGCGATGATGCGCAGCAGCGTGGTCTTGCCGCAGCCGGAAGGCCCGAGCAGCGCGGTCAGTTCGCCGGGCGGAAAGTTGAGCGAGACGTCATTGAGGGCGACGAAATTGCCGAAACGCTTGTTGATATTCCTGACTTCGATACCCATGATTATTCCTGCCCTTCTTGCAGAGGTTTCAAGTTGCTGTCATGCGCGCGCCATTCGACGAAGGTCTTCAGCGCCAGCGTGACCAGTGCCAGCAAGGCCAGCAGGGACGCGACGGCGAAGGCGGCGGCAAAGTTGTATTCGTTATAGAGAATCTCGACCTGCAGCGGCATGGTGTTGGTCTCGCCGCGGATGTGGCCGGATACCACCGACACCGCGCCGAACTCGCCCATTGCACGTGCGTTGCACAGGATGACGCCGTACAGCAGGCCCCATTTGATGTTGGGCAGCGTCACATGCCAGAAGGTGCGCCAGCCTGAAGCGCCGAGCACCAGCGCGGCCTCTTCCTCTTCGGTACCCTGCGACTGCATCAGCGGAATCAGTTCGCGCGCCACGAAGGGAAAGGTCACGAAAATCGTAGCCAGCACGATGCCCGGCACGGCGAACAGGATCTTGATGTCATGCTCGCGCAGCCACGGGCCGAACCAGCCCTGGGCGCCGAACAGCAGCACATAGATCAGGCCCGAGATGACCGGCGAGACCGAGAACGGCAGGTCGATCAGGGTCAGCAGGATGTTCTTGCCGCGGAACTCGAACTTGGCAATGGTCCACGCGGCGGCCACGCCGAATACCAGGTTCAGCGGTACCGCAATGGCGGCGGTGATCAGGGTCAGGCGGATCGCCGACAACGCATCCGGCTCGACGATGGCGGCGACGTAGGCATCCCAACCCTTGCGCAGCGCTTCGGCGAATACGGCTGCCAAGGGCACAAACAGGAACAGCGTCAGGAACAGCAGTGCGACGCTGATCAGCAGCGTACGGACCCAGACCGGCTCGACGGTAGCAGCGGGAGCATAAGCCGGCTCAGCGCGCGCAGCGCTCGCAGGCAATGTGGAAACGGCAGCGCCGGCCATGTCAGGTCCTTTCTACCTGACCGCGCTTGCGGGTCCAGGCTTGCAGCAGGTTAATCGTCAGAAGCATCGTGAACGACAGCAGGAGCATGACGACCGCAATGGCGGTCGCGCCGGCATAGTCGTACTGCTCCAGCTTGGTAATGATGAACAGCGGCGTGATCTCGGAAATCATCGGCATGTTGCCGGCGATGAAAATGACCGAGCCGTACTCGCCGGTGGCCCGAGCGAAAGCGAGCGCAAAGCCTGTCAGCAGGGCCGGGAGAATGGTCGGGAAAATGACCTTGGCAAACGTTTGAAGCCGGTTGGCGCCAAGGCTGGCTGCGGCTTCTTCCAGTTCGCGTTCGGCCTCTTCAAGCACCGGCTGCACCGTGCGCACGACAAAAGGCAGGCCGATGAAAGTCAGCGCGACGATCACGCCCAGCGGCGTGAAGGCCACCTTGATGCCGAGCGGCTCAAAGTGGCGGCCTATCCAGCCGTTGCCGGAGTACAGCGCGGTGAGCGCAATGCCGGCCACCGCGGTCGGCAGCGCGAAAGGCAGATCGACCAGCGCGTCGATGATTTTCTTGCCGGGGAAGCGGTAGCGCACCAGTACCCAGGCCACGATGCCGCCGAAGAAGACGTTCAGGGTCGCGCCGATGAGCGAAGCGCCGAAGGTCAGCTTGTAGGAAGCCACCACGCGATCCGACGTGACCGCCGCAATGAAGCCGTCCCAGGTCATGGTGAAGGTCTTGAGAAATACCGCCGAAAGCGGTATCAGCACGATCAGGGCTAGATAAAACAGCGTAAACCCGAGCGAAAGCCGGAACCCCGGCAGCACGCTCGCGTTGCGGCTTTTTCCCTTTAATTGTTGTATAGCAACCGCCATGGCTCCCTCTTATTACAAATTCGACTATGCAGACCGAATAATTGCATTGGGAGGTTATAAAGAGAACGACTATTTCTGCATGTCGTTATGCTGCGGGCGTATATAAAAGAAATGGAATAGATCATGCGCAGCCATTTCTGTGTTCCAGCGCCGATGACACAAGGTTGGCGTTGATGTGGAAACACAGGGAAATCAACGGCTTGGAACGCGGCGCCGGAGATTGGGCCGCTGTTTGCTGCAACGGCGTCTGAGTTCATCAAGCGTAAGGAGTTTGCTGACTCATGCCTTGGCAATTCAAGCGTCTTGTTAATTTAAGGCGGGAATAAGGTGAAACAGGGTGTAAAAGTAGGTGTATTCGCTATTTACCATAGGCAATACTTTGCTACTGTCTTTCTTATAACAACTAACGTCTAATCACATGCTAATTAGAGATATCACAGCGATCGTACTGCGTACCGCCATCGCGGTCGTGGTCGTGGCCGCACTGGCGCTTGCGGTCGCCAATATCGCTTCCATCTGATTCGGTCCGTTCTGGATCAAGCGCCTTCGGGGAACCGTGCTTTCTTCCGAAAGGAAAGCCAGCAGGTACCTGCTTGATCATCCCGGCACAGGAAAGCCACTGCCTGGAGCCTGCTTCGAAACTTGCCGTGCGGCGTGAGTCCAGTACAGTTCGCGCTTCTGCGCCGCGCAATCAGCTGCGAATGGTTTTTCTTGCGGCCGCCGCAACCTCCTGCGGCACCACTGCCTGTACACGCGGCATCGTTTCGGACAGGAGTGCAGTCGGCAAATCCCATAGAAACCCTTGCACATGAATCGGCAACCCGGTGCGCGAAGCAATGCGCAGCAAGGCCTCGCGAGCCTCGCCGGTCTCCGCGCGCTTGAAGATGACGCGCACGCCGCGTTCCTCGCAGCGCGACAGCAGCTGTAGCACCGGAATGTCCTGCGAGAGCTGCCGCACGTCGAGCTTGATCACCTCGGGCCGCACCCTGTCCAGCAGGCTCAGCGCATCGTAGGCGTCGACAGCGTTGACCGCGATGCGAAAGCCGTTGCGCCGGTAGTTGTCGGCCACGTAATTGAGCAGCCAGCTCTGATGCTCGACGATGGCCGGCAGCTGCAAGACCACTTTTTCCTTGGGCAGGTCAAGCACCTTCAGCACGCGGCTGAACGCCGTGCCATGATTGCCCTCGACCGCTGCGAGCAGGCGCGCATGCACACTGAGGTAAAGGTCGCGGCCTTCCGCCGCCGGCTGCCGGAAGAAATTGATGGAGTGAAGCATGCGGCACAGGCGGTCGAGTTCGACCGACTCGTCGTCGTTGGCCGCATGATCGAGAAGCTTCCACAGGCAGAGGCCCTGGTCGGTTTCCGAGTAGCTGCGGGCAAATCCCTCGTAGCCGACGACGGTGCCGGAATCCAGCCTGCGTATCGGCTGGAAGGCGCTGGTCAGGGTGGAGCTGAAATAACGCCCCTGGGCCCTGCCCTCGTCATCCAGCCAGACCTGCATGCCCGCCTGGCTATTACCATGAAGCTTCGATAAATAATGTTCCAGTCCGGGGTAAGGCATGGAGAATTCCTTTGCTGGCCAAATGCGATGCGAAGCCGCCGGCATGTCGGCGCCGCTTCCCGATGCTCCTTCCTGCCGAGCGCAGGAAAAGGACCAGGCGGCGTCGCGCCGCGCATGCACGCGCAGGCCTCGATAAGCTTACAGCTTGGCGATCGATACTTCGGTGGCCTTGACCAGCGCAACGACTTCCACGCCGGGAGCCAGGCCGAGATCGCGCACCGAGCGCGTGGTGATCACGGAAGTGACGATGCCCGCCGGTGTCTCGACATCGACTTCGGAAACGACCGGTCCGTCGATGATGGCCTTGACCTTGCCGCGGAACTGGTTGCGTACATTGATTGCCTGGATGCTCATGGTTTCTCCTTAGGGTGAGCGGTGATGAAAAGATGCCTGCAAAACTGTGTGATCAAACTGGAGGTTTACGCCTCCATCGGGCGTTAAACGGCCCAGGCGACCTGGTTGACGGTCTTGTGCAGCGACACGTCGCCCAGCGCGCCGTCGGGCCGCGATGCGGGATGCTTCAATACGCGAGACAGGATGAATTCTTCCAGCTGCGCGAACGCGGCATGTCCCCTCGCACGCGGCCGGGGCAGCGTGATGCGCTCGTCGAGCGTGATGCGGCCGTCCTCGATCAGCACCACCCGGTCGGCAAGCGCAATGGCTTCCTGCACGTCGTGCGTCACCAGCACCGCCGTGAAACCGCGCTGCTGCCAGAGCGATTCGATGAGCTGCTGCATTTCGATGCGGGTCAGCGCATCGAGTGCGCCCAGCGGCTCGTCGAGCAGCAATAGTTCCGGGTCATGCACCAGAGCACGCGCCAGCGCAACACGCTGACGCTGGCCGCCGGACAGCACCGCCGGCCATTCGCGGCCGCGTTCCTTCAGGCCGACGTTCTGCAACACCTGCTCCGCCTTCGCGACGCCGCCGGCCAAGCCGAGGGCGACATTGTCGAGCACGCGCTTCCAAGGCAGCAGGCGGGAATCCTGGAACATGATGCGCGTATCGGCCTTGCGTGAAACGCCGTCCTTGCCGCTGAAACGGATCTCGCCGCCGTCCGACGATTCCAGCCCGGCAACCAGACGCAGCAGGGTGCTCTTGCCGCAGCCGCTGCGTCCGACCACGGCAACGAATTCGCCCGATTCGATGTGCAGGTCCACCGCCTTGAGCACGTCGCGGCCGCTGTAGGATTTCCATACGTCCTGCACGCCGACGCGCACGCCTATCCTGCCCGTCTCGCCTGCAGTGGTTTGTACTTCGCGGTGTTCGTTCCTGTCGTTGAGCATGATGTTTGCCTTGCGCCGAGTTTTGTTTGAAATGTTCGCTTGCCTACTGATATCCGGGATGCCAGCGCAGCGCGTAGCTTTCCACCATGCGCGCCAGCACATCGGCGAGCTTGCCCAGCAATGCGTACAGCAGGATGCCGACCAGCACGACATCGGTCTGCAGGAATTCACGGGCATTCATGGTCATGTAGCCGATGCCGGACTGCGCCGAGATGGTCTCCGAGACGATCAGCAGCACCCATACCAGGCCGAGCGAGAAACGTACGCCGACGAGAATCGACGGCAGTGCGCCCGGCAGGATCACGTCGCGGTACAGCGCCCAGCCCGACAGGCCGTAGCTGCGCGCCATCTCGATCAAGCCCTTGTCCACCGAGCGGATGCCGTGAAAGGTATTCAGATAGACCGGGAAGAACACGCCGATCGAGACCAGGAAGAGCTTCGCGGTTTCGTCGATGCCGAACCACAGGATCACCAGCGGAATCAGCGCCAGCGCCGGAATGTTGCGGATCATCTGTATCGTCGTGTCGAGCAGGGTTTCGGCCTGCTTGAACGTGCCTGTCAGCAGCCCGAGCAGAAGGCCGAGGCCGCCGCCCACCGCGAAAGCCGACAGCGCGCGCCAGGCACTGGTCTTCACATGCAGCCAGAGTTCGCCGGAGGCCGTCAATGTCCATGCCGACTTGAGCACCGCGAACGGTTCCGGCAGGATGCGGCTGGACAGCCAGCCGAGCTGGGCGGAAATCTGCCATACCGCGACCAGGACGACCGGTACGATCCAGGGCGACAGCTTGCCCAGGGCGATGCGGTGCCAGGCGGGTTTGCGCTGCGCCCTGGCGGGCGGGGTGAGAGCTTCGAAATCTGCTGTGGTGACGTGCATGGTGGTCTTTCTTATCGCTATGGGTGCTTTCATGCTGCCCGTTGAAGGCTGGGATCTCAAATATCAGTTGACAGCGCCTCTCTTGCGAGCTCCCTCATCCCCAACCCTCGCTCCGCGCCCCACGCCTTGGCTTGCAAGCCAAGGCGGCTCCGGCAGCGCAAACCATGGTTTGCGAAACCCTGCCTCTGCCCCGCCTGCGGGAGAAGGGAGTAAAAGCTTTAGTGCGTTCTTAACTCTGAGATACCTTTGGCAAAATGTCGCTCGCAACCATCTCGCCGAACGGTCCGGTGAGTGAACCTTCCTGCTGCGCTGCCCGTGACTTGCCGATCAGCGGAAACACCAGTTCCGCAAATCGGTAAGACTCTTCGAGATGCGGATAACCCGACAGGATGAAGGTCTCGATCCCGAGATCCGCATATTCCTTCATGCGCGCAGCCACGGTCTCCGGATCGCCGACCAGCGCGGTGCCGGCACCGCCGCGCACCAGTCCGACGCCTGCCCACAGGTTGGGCGACACTTCCAGCTTGTCGCGGCGGCCGCCATGCAGCGCCGCCATGCGCTTCTGGCCGACGGAGTCCATCTTGGCGAATGCCGCCTGCGCCTTGGCGATCACCTCGTCGTCGAGATGGCCGATCAGTTCATCAGCTGCCTTCCACGCCGCTTCATTCGTCTCGCGAACGATCACATGCAGTCGGATACCAAAGCGTACGGTGCGGCCGTGCTTGGCGGCGCGCGCGCGGATGTCTGCAAGCTTTTCCGCCACTGCTGCCGGCGGTTCGCCCCAGGTGAGATAGACATCGACCTGCTCCGCCGCGAGATCATGCGCGGCTTCCGACGAGCCGCCGAAGTACAGCGGCGGGTAAGGCTTCTGCACCGGCGGGAACATGGTCTTCGCACCCTTCACCTTGATGTGCTTGCCGTCGTAGTCGAAGCCGCTAGCGCCGCCCTCACCCGACAATGCCGCGCGCCAGACGCGCAGGAATTCGGACGAGATCTCGTAGCGTGTTTCATGGTCCGCGAACAGTCCGTCCGCTTCCAGTTCGCCCTGATCGCCGCCGGTGACGACATTGACCAGCAGGCGGCCATTGGAAAGACGATCAAAGGTAGCGGCGGTGCGTACGGCCAGGCCCGGCGTGCTCAGACCCGGTCGGATCGCCACCAGGAACTTGAGATTCCTGGTGGCGCCGATGAGACTGGATGCGACTACCCAGGGATCTTCGCAGGAGCGGCCGGTGGGGATCAGCACGCCGTCGTAACCATTGGTGTCGGCGGCCACGGCGATCTGCTTGAGATAGTCGTAATTGACCGAGCGCGCTCCTTTTGTGGTGCCCAGGTAGCGGCTGTCGCCATGCGTGGGCAGGAACCAGAAAACATTGAGACTCATGCTGTACTCCTTGTCTTGTTATGCACGGGCGGCGATGCAATGCATAGCGCCGCCGCAGGATCAGAGCTTGACCGCGGGTGCGGCATCCTTGACGTTGATTTTCTTGGGGATGAGCTTGAGATCGGCGAACACATCGGCGATCTTCTGCTGCTCGGCCAGCACCGCATCGCTGACCGGCGCAACGCCGTAGCTGTAGCGGTTGGCGGCCAGTTCCACCACCTCGGCCGGCAGGCCGACCTGCGACGACAGAATGGAAGCGACTTCCTTGATGTTCTTTGCGCTCCATTCATCCACCTTGACCAGTTCATCAAGCACGATGCGGATGATGTCGGTGTTCTTTTCCGCATAGGGGCGCGACGCCAGGAAGAACTGGTGATTCGCAACCAGGCCCTTGCCGTCCGCAAGAATGCGCGCGCCGAGCTGTTTTTCCGCTGCGGCGAGGAAGGGGTCCCAGATGACCCAGGCGTCCACGCTGCCGCGCTCAAAGGCGGCGCGCGCATCGGACGGCGGCAGATAGACCACTTGCACATCCTTGTAGTCGAGGCCGGCCTTTTCCAGTGCCTTGACCAGCAGGTAGTGCACATTCGAGCCCTTGTTGAGCGCAACCTTCTTGCCCTTCAGGTCAGCCACGGTTTTCAGCGTGGAAGTCTTCGGCACGACGATGGCTTCCGACAGCGGCGCGGGCGGTTCGTTGGCGACATACACCAGGTTTGCGCCGGCGGCCTGGGCGAAGATCGGCGGCGCTTCGCCGACGGTGCCGAAATCGATGCTGCCCACGTTCAAACCTTCAAGCAGCACCGGCCCGGCCGGAAACTCCGTCCACTTGACTTCGACGCCCTGCGCCGCAAGCCGCTTTTCCAGCGTGCCGCGCGCCTTGAGAATGGTCAGGGTGCCGTACTTCTGGTAGCCGATGCGCAGCGTCGACTTGTTCTGCGCCAGCGCCCACGCCGGCAGCGATGAAGCGACTGCGCCGACTGCTGCAGCGGACAGGAGGCCGAGCGTGCGCCGCTTGGCAAGGCGTTTGTCATTGACGTTCATTGCAGATTCCTTTCTTGCTCGCATGTTCTTGGTGTTATTGGTGCTGACTGTGCTGACTGTGCTGACTGTGCTGACTGTGCTGACTGTGCTGCCTGTGCTGCCTGTGCTGACTGTGCAAATGGCACTATTGCCGTGCTTGAGATGTTTCGGGTAAAGGATTCCCCGCCGCCCTCTCGAGCGGTGTCTCGCCGGAATGAACCGGCTTGATGGAATGGGGATAATCAGGCTGCGTCAGCCGCGGCGGCCGCTTCCGGGCGGCCGCGGGACATCAGACGCTACATCGCACCTGAGCGAAAGGCACCGGAGTGAATTCGGTCGAAGAGGAAACGCTTGCCCTGCGCAGGGTGTGCAGATTGGCGGAAAGATGCTCTACGCCTTCGGTGACGCGCTGGGCGATCCCGGATTCGATCGCGAGCCCTTTCTCCGCATCCCAGACGATCTGGGCTTCGGTCGCATAAATGCTGGGCAGGACATGCTTGGCACCGAGCGCCGACAGCACCGGCCGCAACGCATAGTCGAGCGCCAGCATGTGCGACTGACTGCCGCCGGTCGCTAGCGGCAATACCAGCTTGCCGGCCAGGCCATCCTGCGGCAGCAGATCCAGGAAGGCCTTCAGGACGCCGCTGTAAGCCGCCTTGTACACCGGCGTGGAAATCACCACCGCCTCGGCGTCCCTGACCTGCTGCTGCGCCAGCTTGATGTCGGCGTTGTTGAAATCGGCTTGCAGCAGGGCCTGCGCCGGCAGGTCAAGCACATGCAGCTTGCTGTAGCGATGGCCGAGCGTCGCCAGCCTTTCGCCGACATGATGCAGCAGGCGCGTGGAGCGGGACGACAGCGACGGACTGCCGGCTAGCAGGAGAATGCTCATGTTGATTCCCGATCGATTTCAGCGTCGCTTACTTGCGGCCAGGTTGATAGATCTGGTCGAAGGAACCGCCGTCGGCGAAGTGCGCCTTCTGAGCCTTGGTCCAGCCGCCGAACACTTCATCGATGGTGAACAGCTTCACCTTCGGGAACTGCGCTTCATATTTCTTGCCGACCTTGTCGGAGATGGGGCGGTAGTAATTCTGCGCTGCGATCTCCTGGCCTGCATCGGTGTACAGGAACTGCAGGTAGGCCTCCGCCGCCTTGCGCGTGCCGCGCTTGTCGACGACCTTGTCCACCACCGCAACCGGCGGCTCGGCCAGGATGCTCTGCTGAGGCGCCACCACTTCAAACTTGTCCGGGCCGAGTTCCTTGATGGCGAGGATGGCTTCGTTTTCCCAGGCGATCAGCACGTCGCCGATGCCGCGCTCGACGAAGGTAGTGGTCGCACCGCGGGCGCCGGAATCCAGCACCGGCACGTTCTTGAACAGGCGGCCAACGAACTCCTTGGCCGTCGCGTCGCTGCCGTTGGGCTGCTTCAGCGCATAGCCCCACGCGGCGAGGTAATTCCAGCGCGCACCGCCGGAGGTCTTGGGATTCGGCGTGATGACGGAAACGCCCGGCTTCACCAGGTCGGCCCAGTCCTTGATGCCTTTCGGATTGCCCTTGCGGACGAGGAAGACGATAGTCGAGGTGTACGGCGAGCTGTTGTGCGGCAGACGCTTCTGCCAGTCTTTCGCCAGCAGGCCCTTGTCGGCGATTTCATCGATGTCGTAGGCCAGCGCCAGGGTAACGACGTCGGCATCCAGGCCATCGATCACGGAACGCGCCTGCTTGCCGGAGCCGCCGTGGGATTGCTTGATGGTGAGGTTGTCGCCGCTCGTTGCCTTCCATTGCTTGGCGAATTCCTTGTTGACGTCCTGGTAAAGCTCGCGCGTCGGATCGTAGGAAACGTTGAGGAGGTTGACATTCGCGGCCCAGGCAGCCGGAGCGGCGAGCGCAAGTGCGAGAACGGAAGGAATAAGTTTCTTGAGCAGCATTTCTAGTCTCCCTGGACATGGTTCGATTGCAATGTCGACAGGTTAAAGAAACGCTTATGGAATTAGAACGAATAGTTTTGAGGGTCTTTATGAGTTTTATAGATATCAAGGAAAAATATGGCTTCTTTCCAAGTGACATAGTGCTTAAATCTCAGAACGTACCCAGACACAAATACCAATATCTTTAAGCTTGCAAAAAAAAGCCCATTATCAGAAGGTAATGGGCTTTTATATCAAATAGTCTTTCAGGACTACATTTTACGTATTAGCTTTTCGGACGATATTTTTCAGCAACTGTTCCTGTAATTGCCCAAGTTGTTCCAGCAGCACCGCAAGTCGCAGTATAAATAATTGTCGCATCTTCAGCGATAGCAGATCCGACCGCTTTCATGGCAATAGTAACCGTGCCGGAAGTTGCAGAAGTTGACGCTGCAGTAACAGATTTAGTGTACGTTCCTGCATAGGATGTAGCAGCTTCCAAGCCAAGCGCTGTGTTAGTGGTACTTGCACCAGCAGGAAACAGATTGCCTTCACTGCAAGCAACGCCCATTGATGTCCGATGCGGTGATGAGAGACTTACAGCCTCTTGTACTTTAGCTTTGACGGTGTAGTCTTGATATGCTGGCAACGCCACCGCCGCCAAAATACCAATGATCGCCACAACGATCATCAATTCAATCAGGGTGAAACCCTTCTGTACGTTTGCCTTCATCTGTGCCGGTTTGAACTGTTGCAGTTTCATAGGATTCTCCCTTGGTTAATCAATTCGGCGGTCTCTACCGCGCTGATTTCCTATTAGCAGCTTGCGTGCCAGTAACAATTTGTGAGATTTTTCTTTGATTTTTCACAATGCCTGTGATTTGATGCTGCCAAGTGCCGATTTTGCCGGTCAAAAAAGTCTGCCAAAAAGCTTGGCACGAACTCTTTCCTGCCAGAACCCATAGGAAATTAGATGTTTGCTATCAGCCTTAACGCGGTGATTGCCTTAACCGATCAGAGCGAGCGGACGCTACGCAGGCGCATTGCCGATGGCAGCCTTCCCCGTGTGGCGGATGAAGGCGGCTCTTCCTATAAAACCCTCATTCCCTTCGAGGCCATCAGTCCGCAGCTTGTTGTGCCGTTGACAGGCGAGGAAGTGCAACTCGTCAAGGAAGCGGATTCGGGCAACGCCAGCGCCCAGAATGATCTTGCCCTGATCCTGCTGGCTCACCGGAAACCGCAGGGTGCCCTGTATTGGCTGGAATTGGCGGCGAAGCAGGAATGCCCGGAAGCGATGCACTGGCTGGCCCGCTGTTATCTGGAAGGCAACGGCGTCGACCGGGATGAAAATCTCGGCTTGATGTGGCTGGCCAGGTCGGCGGCAGGCGGGCACCGGATTTCGCGGGAACAGGTAGAAGCGATGCGAGAATGCTTCATCCGCCATCATTGAATCGATATTGGCTGTAGTTGGGAACTCACCCTACCCCTGCATATCTTTATCCGAACTTATTCGTTCCCCCTGCCCGCGCCTGTCGTTATTCTCTGGCTGTCAAGAATGACAACACCCGCAGCCACCCATGCGTTCAGTCATTGGTGACATTCCCCGCATGACAGCATGACAGAAAGGACAACCCAGAATGCAGTACCGTCAACTTGGCAATTCCGGCATCAAGGTCAGCACCATTGCGCTCGGCACCATGACCTGGGGCGAGCAGAATACGGAGGCCGATGCCCATGCGCAGCTGGACCTCGCCATCGATCACGGCGTCAACCTGATCGATGCAGCTGAAATGTATCCGGTGCCGCCGAAACCGGAAACCCAGGGTCTGACCGAGCGCTATCTCGGTTCGTGGCTGAAGGCATCCGGCCGGCGCGACAAGCTCGTCATCGCCACCAAGGCCGCAGGCCCCGCACGACTGCCGCACCAGCCCCGTCATGTGCGCGGCGGCGAAACACACTTCGACCGCAAGAGCCTGAGCGAAGCCTTGCACGGCAGCCTGCAGCGGCTGCAGACCGACTACATCGACCTGTATCAGCTGCACTGGCCCGACCGCACGGTCAACTGTTTCGGCCGGCTCAATTACACGCATATCGAGGAACACACGATTCCGATCGAGGAAACCCTGTCGGTACTCGGCGAGTTCGTCAAGGAAGGCAAGATCCGCCATATCGGCGTATCCAATGAAACGCCCTGGGGCGTGGCCCAATTCCTGAAGGCGGCGGAGAAGCTAGATCTGCCCCGCATCGTGACCATCCAGAACCCTTACAATCTGCTCAACCGCACCTTCGAAATCGGCCTGTCGGAATTCGCCTTCCGCGAGCAGGTCGGTCTGCTTGCCTATTCGCCGCTCGCCTTCGGTGTCCTGACCGGCAAGTACCTGCATGGCGCCCGTCCGGCCGGCGCGCGGCTCTCGCTGTATGAGCGCTTCGTCCGCTACAACAATCCGCAGGCCGAGAAAGCCGCGCAGGAATATGTGGCGCTGGCACGCAAGCACAGCATCGATCCTTCGCACCTGGCGCTGGCCTATGTCAACAGCCGGCCTTTCCTGACCAGCAATATCATCGGTGCCACCACGCTGGATCAGTTGAAGAGCAACCTGCGCAGCATTCATCTGACCCTGAACGAGAAAATCCTCGCCGAGATCGATGCCATTCATGTCAGGCACCCGAATCCGGCGCCCTGAGCGTTGTTTTGGAACTTACGGGCACATTGCCGTGCCCGTAGTACAGGATTTTGGAAATTGCAAGAGTGAAGCCGCAGCGGGTCAGCCTGCAGCAAGGCTGCAGCGGCAGGCGGGCTTTTGCGGATAGCTGGCCACGAGGCGCTTGGAGAAGTAAATGCCCTCGGCGCCATAGGATGTCTTGGCCGCACCGCCTTCGATATAGCCGTTGCGCGCATAGAAGCAGCGCGCGGTCAGGGTGCTGTGCACCTGCAGGCACGCCAATCCCCAAGCCTTGGCCTGTGATTCGAGCGCCTGCAGCATGGCCTTGCCGGCGCCGATGAATCGCATTTCGGGCGCGACATAAAACAGGACAATCTTGCCCTGCCGGGTCATGATCGCCACGCCGGCCACTTTGTCATCGACAATCGCAACCAGGCAATGATTGGCCGGCGCGCCGAACCAGCAGCGCACGTTGTCGGGCGTCTTGTTGCCCAGCCAGGCAGCGAGGACTTCGGCGTCATGGCGGTGATCATCTTCGCAACATTCCGAGATCGACCGCCTGAGCAGGTCGCATGCATCCTTGGCATCGTCGGGTACCGCTGTTCTGATCGCTATCGTCATCGTTATTGCCACTCACCGTTCTCGTCAAAACTATAGTGCCTTTTGGCTGCCGCTGTCACCGGCAAAGCAGCTTGGTGTTGTATGGGTACGATTGTCGCATTGGCATGCGACCTGGCATCCGCACCCGTTCCGGCAAGGCCGCATGGTATGCGAACTCCGCCCGGCAGGCAATCCGCGCGGTCGACGCGCGGATCATTCATGCTCAATGCACGCCGTCGGCCTGGTGCACCGGCCAGTAGGTTTCCAGTTTCAGTTCCTTCAGCGCCGCGTTCAGGAAGCTGCGGTCGATCCACTTGTCGACGTCGAACTTGCTGCGGATGAGCTTGAACTCGTAGGCATGTTCGACCGCATCCTTGTAGCGCTGGGTGAGGAAAGGATCGAACAATGGGCTCAGCCGCACGCGCAGGGGCTGGCCGTCGTAGTCTTCCTTCCAGTGCTCGAAACTCGCAGTGTTGGCACGCGCCCAGGTGCGGAAGACTTCATCGCGATTGGCTTCCTCCGAACTCCAGCGTGCAACCTTCAATGCCGCCTTGACGAAGCGCAGCGTGTGCGCAGGATATTTTGCGGCGAACTCCTCCGTCACCAGCACATGCCCCTGGCGCGTGAAGATCGGCGAATCGCCCTTGCTGGTATAGGCAATCCGGGCAGCGCCCTTGTCGCGCAGCTTGAGCAGCTCATAGCTGCCGAAGACGGCGTCCACATCCTTGGTAGTCAAGGCCGCCTGGGCAGTGGCGGTATCGAGATTGACCACCCTGAGATCGCGCTCGGTCAGGCCGTGCGCTGCCAGCAGCCGGTCGATCGGCAGCTGGGCGTTCGTGCCCTTGAAGATGGCCACACGCTTGCCGCGCAAGTCCTTGATGGTGCGGATAGCCGAGTCGGGCGGCGTCGCAAGGTAGATGTTGCCGCGTACCCCGGTGGCAAAGATCAGTTTCGTCTTCAGGCCGGCGGCACGGCCGATGATGGAAGGCAGGTCGCCCTGGAAGGCGAAATCGAGCTGCTTGTTGCTCAGCGCTTCGTTGACCGCCGGCCCTGCGCCCTTGAAGAAATACCACTCGACCTTGACGTTGTCGGCGGCGAACTCCTCTTCCAGCGCACGCTTGGAATGCGCAATCGCCATCGACGAATTGGCGAAGGCAGGCGGATTGCCTGTTGCCGGCTGGGCCACGCCGATGCGGATGACTTCGGGCGTAGCCGCCATGGCAAGGCTTCCGTAACCGGCAAGCGCAATGCCTGCCGCAAGGGATGCCAATGTCCTGATCGCCGCGCGTCTTTCCTGCTTCATGATGTTCCTTGTTGTTTAACGTGCGGCATCTTATGCATGCCGCGTGCCAAGCAAATGAACGGAAAACCAGTGAAAACGCGCAAGCTGCTGCTGCGATTGGTGCATCAGCTGCGATTTCTGCACCACGCCTGCATCAAATCAGGCAGGCGTTCAGTCTTGATCGGGAAAGGCATCATGAAAATCTGCCGCGACTGACGTACGGATCAAGAGTCCGTAGCTCTCCCACAAAAGCTGCAGCAGAAATAGGACGGCCAGCACACGGAAACCGGCCAGCATGCCGAAATGCTGGCTCAGGACCCCGCCAAGCACTGCGCCGACCAGTCCGCCCGCCGGGCCCGCCAGCGAGAACAGGCCGCCGATACGCCCTCGTCCCAGTTCCTGCGCAAGCGCGGCAAAGCGGCCGACGCTGGTCAGGTGCTGCATGCCGAGGCCCAGCCCGAGCAGCATGGCGCTTGCCCAGAGTACCGCCGGAGCAGCCGGCTGCCATAGGAGGATCTCCGCCGCAAGCAGTACGCCGAAGGCGGCGCAATAGCGGACCGGCTCGCGCCATGCCGCCAGCCATTGCCCAGCCGCCAGAAGCGTCAGGACGAATGCGGCACCCTGTACCGTCACCAGACCCGCCGCCTGCTGTGCGCTCATGCCGAAGCGGCGGATGGCGACGAAGATCACGAAAACGGTGAAATAGGACATCGCGACCTGCCCCAGGAATTCGATGAGCATGGTGCGCCGCAGCTCGGCGCGCTTCGCCACCACTGTGAACTGGTCCCGCAGGCGCTGCCGTAACGGTGTCGCGTCCGCCCCCTTGCCGGGCGGCGCCGAGGAAAGAACGCGGTCGCCGATCAGCAGCGTCACGAACAAGCCCGCTGCCACCAGCCGGAACGTGTCGGAAAAACCCATCCGCTCGAGCACCCATGCGCCCAGCATGGGTCCGGCGAAGAACATGCCGAAGGTATGCGAGGCCCGCTGCCATCCCGCCTTGCCAGGACCAAGCAAGGGCAGAAGGTGAAGAAACTCGGTCTGCGTAGTGACCATGCGGAAGGGATTGAGCAATCCGAAGATGATGACGCCCGCAATCAGTTGTGCCGGCGTGCTTGCGCGGCTGAGAAAGAAGAGGAAGAGCAGAACGCCGCCGATGCAGCCGATGCGAAACAGCGGGCGGCTGCCATGGCGGTCGATCATCGCGCCGAGGGGCAATGACAGCAGCAGCATGCCTGCAAACTGCAGACCGCCGACCAGGCCGATCTGCCATGGCGACGCATGCAGCGCCGCCGCGTACAGCGGCAGCACAACCTTGGCGATGCCGTTCGATGTGCCGGCAAGGATGCCCAGCGCCATGAAGCCGACCAGGAAGCGCCGGGCCGGCGGAGCGACGAAGTTTTCAGAAGCGGTCGAAGACATGCCGCCGGCTCACAGCAGCTGCACGGCCTGGTCGAAGCCCAGGCGCGGTCCGCGCGGATGCACTGATTCCGGATCACCGTAGCCGAGGTTGGCAATGAAATTGATGCGGTAGCGGCCGTCCGGAAAGAATTCGCTATTCACGGCGTCGGGGTTGAAGCCGGACATGGGGCCGACATCGAGGCCGAGCGCACGCGCGGCAAGGATGAGATAGGCGCCCTGCAGCGAACCGTTGCGCACGGCCGTCGGGTCGATCAGCCCGGGATTGCCGTCGAACAGGGGCTTGGCATCGTAGCTCGGGAATTGTGCCGGCAGGTGTTCGTGAAAACCGGTGTCGTAGGCGATGAGCACGACGGCCGGCGCGGCAAGGGTCTTGTCGCGGTTGCCCGAGGACAGTGCCGGGGCTAGCCGCGACTTTGCTTCGGCGGTGCGCAGGAAGACATAGCGGGCGGGCTGAGCGTTGAATGCGGTCGGTCCCCACTTGAGCAGTTCGTACAGCGCGTGAATGACGTCGTCACTGACGGGGTCTGTGTGGAAGCGGTTGAAGGTGCGGGCGTTGCGGAAGATCTGGTCGAGGGTGCTGTCGGGGAGCCTGGATGCCATCGGGGATGTCCTTGTCTGGTGGGTAGCGGAGGGGCTTTGCAAGGAACTGCCGGTAGCAGAATTTGTACCAGCGGATGGCGGGGCGTGATGTATTTGTGTTGTGCAGTATGCGGGCCCGTAAGGGTAAAAGGCTGCATGGAATCGGGCAGCGAGGCGACAGGGAAGTGATGCAAAAACAGCAGGTGACTTGCTAGTGCCGTTAGGGAAAATCTTGCATAAGCGTGCCAGAGCCCTTGCGTGCTCTTTCCCCCTCAACGGCGGCCGGCGAGGTGGACGTAGCAGGGGTTTCGCAACGCACTGCGTTGCGCCTGCGAAGTCGGAGGCGCTTACAAGCGGCGAGGTGGACGTAGCAGGGGTTTGGCAACGCATGCGTTGCGCCTGCGGAGTCGGAGCCGCCTGCAAGCGGCGAGGTGGACGTAGCAGGGGTTTCGCAATGCACTGCGTTGCGCCTGCGGAGTCGGAGCCGCCTGCAAGCGGCGAGGTGGGGGGTTAGGTGCAGTAGTCGCGATCTGATCTGACAGTTGCCCGGTTTGATACTGGCGATTGTCAGGTCAAGTTCAGCTATTCAATGCGGTGATTTTATCGCGCCATGCCTCCTTTCCGTCCAACAGAGTTT
>NZ_JACYXF010000115.1 GCF_015352985.1 Noviherbaspirillum malthae
TGGAGGCTATCTCGGCAGATCACGCGATCCTCCACCGGGCAATATAGTCATCTGGCGAGGGCTGGCTCGACTGACCGAGATTGAACTCGGATTTGAACTTGCGTTAGAAATTGTGGGTAATTGAAAGGATGGCCGGGCGCTTACGTTTTTTTAAACGTCGGCGCGGTATGCTTCCACCGCACTCACAAAATCCTGACCGTCCATAGGGATTTCTCCCATATTATCGAGTAACTATTCATCTCGATTTTTCCATAGGTCATTTGCGCTGCGTCGCATTATAGACAGCTAGTTATTCCGTATTTAGCAGTGAAATGCGGTGTTGACAGGTCTCCGCTGGCCGAAACCGCCAAGTTACCGTAACAGTGCGAAGAATTTGAGAGTCACGCCCGATCCTGATCGGCGGCGGTCTGCAGGATTATCGAATCCAACTCGGCGATATCATAGTGGTGCAGTAGCAGCACATTGGAAGCCTTCGCAAGTTGTCGAGCTGCCGGGGTATAGTCTGCATTGCTGATTACGGCTGCGTAGGTTGCTTCATAAAAAGGTCTTGCGGTAGCTGCCTGCTGAACAGCCTTGTTTCCAACCTTACTGGTTGAGAAATACTTACATTGAACCACAAGCCGGATAGCCCCTTTGGTCGCAATTAGGTCGCCACCCTGGTCCCCTGTCGCCACGGTCGTTTGCGCCTCCCAACCCGTCTTCCGAAGTTGTTCCGCACAGTAGATCTCGTATCCGACCCCGTTAAGGTCCTCCGGAGGTTCATCTGTCATCGGCGTCCTGGCCACGTACTCATCGAGAGCTGATTCGATCAAGGTGTTGATCGCCGCCTGATCTATTGATAAGGGACGTTGGCGGGCCGGCCTGATAACCGTGTCGACAAACTTACGCTGTTCCTTCTCCCACCGCCCCGTCTGCGCCACGCCGTAAGACCCGGCATACGTCATCTGACGTCGCTTCATCGCGAGTTCACGGACATGCTTTTCGATCAGGTCTTTTGATAATTCGATGTCCGCTTCTTTACGCTTGGCGACCCTACCCCAGCCCCAGAATAATAATGCGCAGACGAGGACTACAGCAATTGGGGTGCCTACCTTCCAGCCAAATATGGCCACGAAGATAACCAACAGAAGGGTAAGGACTATTGCAACCGGTTCCATCTAGGGCCTTTTTATGACACGATGCCTGAGATTCTAGTACGCCTTCTGGCCAGGAACATCATTGCGTTCGCTTCTAGCCCGGCAATGGTCCGAGGCACGTTGTGGCGCCGATGATGGTTACCTGCAGGCCATTAGTCGACCCGCCGATGATAGCCCTTCAAAGTCAGCTGCATTGTCCGCAGGAGCGGGTACTGCTCAGGAATTGCTTCCTTTGCCATCACTTTGCACGCCATAACTTCGTCTCTTACCTCTTTCATGAATCCGTCGATGGAGCGAAGGCGTGCGCCGGCAATTTGTGTGCGACCTTGCGGCGCAGACGGGAAAATAGCTAGTCGCTCAATTTTAGTATCTGGGGGAAGCCACGTGAAAACCTCATTCAGGATGTACTTTTCACCTATCTCGAACTTTTTTGCGTAGCGTTCTTCCCGCTTCGTCCAAGGATCTGCATCCAATGACGCCTCAACATGAATAAGCCGGCAATCGTGGGGATGGTAGGCTACGACATCTAGTTCCATCTCCCAGCCGCCGGCGGGCCGGCGGCCCACCTTGATGTTTTGTTTGACGAGAAAACCCTGCCAGTTGTAGTACTCCGCGATAAGTTGTTCTAGATGAGTCACAAATTGGTTTGTCCAAAGTTATATGAATGGTCAGCTACTCTCGTTTGGATGCCGCATTCTCCATCCATCGTTCCGGATGCCCCACAGAGGCAGGATATTAATCCAACAGATACATACTCGCATAGCGGCGCCAAGCATAATTCCAATCGAGACTATGCCCCCCTGGCTAAGACCGGAGTACCAGCCCCATACCGCCAATCCTACTAAAATGTCCATAACGGTACCTGCCGCGAAGACGAATTGTCGGCGCCTGATCGATACGCTTAGGAATTCAGTGGCGTTGAGGTCGACTCCCAATACCGGCATTTTTTGCAGGAGAGACCGGGAAGCGGCTATGTCTTCAAGTGGTGGTCTTTGGAACGTCAGCCGAGCGGTCCGAATCCCCACCAATCGGGCCGCTCCCCAATGGCCGAATTCGTGCAAAAGGCCGCCTATGAACATGGCCAGCGCTGCGACAAATATGACAAAGGAGGAATCACTGGACAGAAGGATATAGGTGAAGGTGAAGGATTTTTCCATTGTGCTCTAATTGAAAGACCGTATCGTAGGCTGAGCATATAACGTTTGGGAGGCGAAGCAAGACCTCCCTCATTGGTGTGGCCATCTATTGCCCTAAAGGCGGGCATCCTAGAGAACCTGTTTAGAACTACTGAAGGTCTGTCTAATGGACTGTGTCTGATGTGTGAACCAGGTGTTCCAGTGCTTCGGGTTGTGTTTGATCACCTGTGGTGACTGGCATGGTTATCCCTAACGATGCCATGGCCTGTCGAACTTCCTCAGCACCCTTATTTGTGAAAGCATCGGCAATAACCTCACAAGCAGCTAGCAGATCTGGAAGTATCGATGGAAGAAAGACATCGTGCATCCATACCCTTAATGGGGCCCGATCCTTGCCAAACGCAACAAAATCTATGGTGTCCCAGCTGCCGCTGCCCTCTTCAGGTTCATATCGCGGATTTTTCTTAGGGTGTCGCCAATACAGTTCGGTCATCGCCACTGCTAGTAAATCGGCCTCTGGAAACTTTTGCAATATGATTTCTGGCATCACGGAAAACCCAATAGACGCAGGTGTACCATCGTCATCGGCCTTCTCGCTATGCTCTGCTATTGACCCCCACGAGAATTGGTAGCCAGTCCTAGCTCCATAAGTTCCTGCTAAATCCATATCAGGAAAGGGATTCGGGTCTTCCTCACCTGCCCTTGGCCCAAGCACAGCCATTGCATCGCCATGACATTCAGGGGCTGTCCAGACTGCCCACAATAGCCACTTTGGAACACCTAGCGAAATCGGTGCGCCCTCCTTGAGAAGCGACATCATTGCCTTATCCGCTAATTTCATACCTGTTGTAGTCGCCATTTCCTCTCCCTTAAGTCATTCGTCAAAGTCCGTAATGCTCAATTCTCTCAAGTAGAACATCTTTACGACGAACTATAAACAGCCCGAAATGGCTTATTTAGGGCGATGCAGACGTGTTTCTAGGTCAAAGTGCGCCTAATCGATCGCTGAGGTCACACCAGGTAATCTCAACGACATACGCGCTGAAGCACAGATGAGCGTAGATGTCGCTTACCGCGCCAGAGCGTCAGTCAATGGCCGCGGTGACCTTGTTCAGGAAGGCCTTGTTTGTATAGAAGGGCGTTTCGTGTGTTTCTGAGTCGGGTACGCCTAAGACTCCCATCGTGTCCTCATCACACTCAGTAAGGAATTTTGCACCAAAGTTTCTCAAACGATCAACGGCATCAACGGTATATTGCCGCCACTCCGTCTCAAATGCGAAGGGAAGCGTCGCGGCGTACTTCGCCGTAGGGTGGTTTGCGAACGCCAGTCTATTACTGGACAGTGTCGACTAACAGATGCTTCAGATCGGAGCCGCCACCGCTACGTAGTCGCCGACATAGACGCTTTTTCGCTGGCAACCCTGCGCGGCTCCCACCCTATATATTCGAAATTATCTCGACCGCTTCGGTTGCGCTGCGCCTTTCGCGGCGGCTTAAAACAATTCCGTCGTCTTCGGTGTATCTGCCCTCCAGCAATCTTTCGTCACACGCTCGGCTTCAAAAAGACTTTCACGCGTTTGCATAAGCGACAGGCGGGCTTCCTCGCTGGAAGAACGACCGATGTACATGTCAAGCAGCACGATACTTGGATTCACGTCGAGTAGCTTCGCCACTCTCACAGCCACTTCGTCACCGAACTGCACACTTCCTTTTTCGTACAAACGCACTGAATGCGGTGATGCTCCAATCAGTCTAGCGATATCGCTCACCTCAGTAATACCAAGTTTGCTTCGAAGGGCCTGTAAGTAATCTGCAGTAATCATTCTCTATCCAAGTACGTCGCTAGGTGTTCCGTGACCACGAGCCAAAGCGGGGTGTGAGCCAACGAGTCGACAGCGTCATTTGGAGACCAGTGAGCTTCGTTGAATGACTAGCGCTTTAGCCGTCAGCAATGATCGCAGAATCACCGCCACCCATCAACGTACCGCGCCATAAACCAGGCTGACAATCAGGCCCACGTCTGGCTAGTGTTGCAATTTAGCGCTATATCGTCTTAGTCTCATGCTGCTTCTCGCAATCGGGTGATAGCGAAGTCATTCGATGGCAGATAGGACTTTTAGCAGCAGCGCCTTATCGGTGTGATCTCGGACCTCATGCACATCGGAGTCAGCGAGGCCCATTTTTTCCATCATCTCCTCATGGGACTCAGTAATAACCTTCACCCCAAAGTTTCGAAGATGTTCAACGGCTTGGAATGCATACTGCCGCCGTGCGCCTTCAAATGCGAATGGAAGCGTCGCGCCGCAATATACCTTGATGTCTTTCTGCCGAGCGTATTCACCAATAGCTAACGCCGCGCCGGTACCGGCACCACCACCCAAGCCGACCGCCATTATCAAGGTATCGATTTCCGCTAGATGGCGGCTCCATATGCTTTGGGATTCCGACGCCGCTCGCAATCCTAGATGTGGGTTGCCGGCAGCCCTGCCGCGACAACTTTTCGGACCGATCGCTATCCAATAATCCAGATTTGTGTTTTCAACACTGCGCTGGTCGGTGTTGAGCGCAATCGCGTGCATGCCAGTCGCTTCTTTGATGCGGCGCGCGAGCTTGGCGCCGCTGTCACCTAAGCCGAAAATGACTGATTTCATCTTACCGATCTCCATCTAGTGAAAATCACGACTCTTGATGATGCTAAGCGCGCCGAGCATCTCCGTATGGTCGACAAGGCGCTGCGCAATCAGATGCGTCGATGCCCCATCTCTCTGCCAGACACCATACACGGTTAGCAGTGTCGCATTTAGCACTTCCCTCTTCTGCTTTTCTACCAGGCTCGGCCAGATAATCACCTGCGTCGTTCCTGTCTCGTCCTCGATGGAGACAAACATTACCCCGTTTGCAGTCCCCGGTCGCTGGCGGCCGGTGACAATGCCAGTTGTTCGGGCCAGCTTCCGGTCCGGAAAGGTTTGTAGTTCCTTAGCACTACTGAGATTCATGGCGGTAAAGCGCTCGCGAAGTAGCGCCAGCGGGTGCCGCCTTAGCGTCAGGCCTGTGCTTTGGTAATCCGCTACGATCTCCTCGCCTTCCGTCGGCGCCGGCAGATCAAGCGAATCTTCATAGATCGGCGCATCGCGTAGCAATTTGGGCATTGGCCGCATCCCCGCAACTTCCCACGCCGCTTGGCGGCGGTGGCCGGCCAATTCGACAAGCGCGTTCGACTTTGCCAACGCTTGAAGATCGTGGGTCGACAGGTTAGCCCGCTTGGCCATGTCTTCCATACTGGAGAACGGCTGCATTGCTCGCGCCATTGTCAGATTGTCCGCCCCTTCTAGTGACAATCCCTTTACCAACCGAAGTCCCAAGCGGACAAATGGCTGTCCGCTACCGTCGCCGGGATACCCCTCTCGCTCTTCTATCGTAGAGTCCCATTGACTTATCGTGACGTCGATTGGACGCACTTTGACACCAAATCGCTTCGCATCCTGTATCAACTGACTAGGTGTATAAAAACCCATCGGTTGACTGTTCAAAAGTGCTGCGAGGAAGATCGCCGGCTGGTGGCACTTGAGCCACGCGCTCACATAAACCAGTAACGCGAAACTCGCGCTATGGCTCAAAGGGAAGCTATACGAGGCAAACGCCTGCCCGAATTTCGACATCTTTCGAGCGTAGGCCTCGGTATAACCCCGCTCGAGCATTCCTGTGACCAACTTGTTCGTATATTCCTCAAGCTGGCCTTTCTTCTTCCATGAACCCAACGCGCGCCGGAGCTGGTCAGCATCATCCGCTGAGAATCCCCCGCAAGCCATTGCAAGCTGCATCAGCTGCTCCTGGAAGATTGGTATTCCTAACGTCGGGCCGAGGATCTCGCGCACTTCCTCGCTAGGATAGTCGACCGGTTCAAGGCCTTGTCTCCTGCGGAGGTAGGGATGCACCATCTCTCCGTGGATTGGTCCAGGCCGAACGAGTGCCACCTCGACTACCAAGTCAAAGAACGTCCGCGGTTGCATCTTCAAGAGCATGGAGCGTTGGGCCCGCGATTCGATCTGAAAAATTCCGACGGTCTCGGCTTGGCAAATCATGTCGTACGTTGCCGGATCTTCGCTCGGAACGTCTTGTAAGGTAAAGATTTCGCCACTCCGTTCGCTAATCATGTCGAGCGCTCGGCGGATCGCTGAGAGAATGCCAAGAGCAAGGATGTCGACCTTGATGAATCTCAGCGCTTCAATGTCGTCTTTGTCGAACTCGATGACGGTCCGGTCTTGCATTGCCGCATTCTCAATTGGCACCAGTCGGCATAAACTGTCCTGAGCGATGACAAATCCACCTACGTGCTGCGACAGCTGACGCGGAAAGCCGAGTAGCGTTTCACTCAGGGCAACCAATTTTTGAACGATAGGAGACTCTGGATCGAGCCCGTGCTCGCGCAGGCCTTCCTGATCAATGCTGCTCCCGTTCCACCAATTCTGTGAAGAGGTCAGCGCATTCAGCTGCGCGTAGTCCATACCAAGAGCCTTGCCTATATCTTTTATGGCAGACCGAGGCCGGAAGGTAATAACGGCGCCAGTGAGCGCCGCACGATGGCGGCCGTACCGACGGTAGATTTCTTGAATCACGATCTCTCGCTTCTCGTGTTCGAAATCGATGTCAATGTCCGGCGGCTCGTTCTTGCGGCTCCTGCTGACAAAGCGTTCAAAGAGCAAATACAGGCGTGAGGGATCGACCTCCGTGATGAACAGACAATAGGCCACCACAGAGTTTGCAGCGCTGCCCCTCCCTTGGCAAAGAATGCCCTGCCGACGAGCAAATGCGACGATATCCCCAGCAACTAGGAAATAGACCTCAAATTCGAGCTCCTCTATCAGTTCCAATTCGTGAAGTATGAGTTCCTGAATCTTCGCTGGGATTCCATTGGGGTACCGTTGAGCCGCGCCCTGATACGTAAGCTGACGCAAATGACTGGTTGGCGTCTCACCTGGAGGTACGATATCGTCGGGGTAGCGGTAGCTGATCTCATCCAGCGAAAAGGTACACCGCGCTGCAATCTCCAGCGTCTGTTCAAGGAGAGTCCGTGCATAGATCTGGCCGAGCCTGATCCTCTGGCGCAAATGTTGTTCTGCATTCGGATGAAGTTCCAGACCGCACTCGGCGATCGACTTGCCAAGCCTGATAGCAGTGATTGTGTCGTGGAGCGGCTTGCGCGAGCGCACATGCATATGGACGTCGCCGGCGGCAACCATCGGCAAACTAGTCGCGTCGGACAGTGCCGTAAGCCGCTCCTGCCACATATCGTCATCGGGCATCTGCTGAAGTTCGACTGCGATCGAAGCGCGGCCAGGGAACGCATCGGCGATCCATTGCGCTTGCTCCACCAATACGTCGTCGGCACCGCTGCGATTGCCGATGTATAGGGCATAGCACCCCATCATGTTACGCAGATGCGGTGCCCCATGCGGAGGCTTTCCATTGAAGAGAATGTCACTACGGCGCAGAAGATAAGAGCCCTTTGCGGCTCGCCGGCGGCCGATCGTCAGCAACTCGGCAATATTTCCGTAGCCATCGCGATTCATGGCCAGTAAGACCAGTTTCAATCCGCATTCCAGCGTGATTTCCGTACCGATGATCAGATGCAACCCGTGCTTCTTAGCCTCGACATGCGCTCGCACAACACCGGCGAGCGAACCGTCATCGGTGATGGCCAATGAAGTGTAGCCCAGCTTGGCGGCACGCGCCACCAGTTCTTCTGGATGGGAGGCCCCACGGAGAAAACTGAAGCAGGAAACGCAATGCAGCTCCGCGTACGCCGACAGAATTGAGAACATGCCGGGCGGCCTTATGCAAAAAAGCCGTGTAGGAACCAGCCAGGTTCTTCGTCGTCGGCGCTGATGCGAGCTCGATACACCCACAGCACCAGATGGAGTGCTTCATTGAGTGCTACGAAATAGTCGCGTGCGATCACTTCGTCATCCCACCAACCCGTTTCGATTCGCTCCGGTCCGATCAGCAACCTTAGCGGTGCGCCATAAAACGGTTTGTTTTGGCGGGTAATCAATGGAAGCGGTGTTTTGAGCAACCAGGTCGGCCGCGGTGGAAAGGATGCCCCTGACAACCCGTTTTTGGCATTTGCAGTCTTGCCCGCTATCGGAGCGACGTGGGCTGTGCACTTTTCCGGTCGGTGGTCAGCGGTGATTGCAATACGCGTAACGGCATCGGGCCCCAGGCGGCTTGTCAGTCGTTCAATCAGACGGCCGAGCATCTCCGATTCGCTAGCCGCGGTCGGGAACAGTTCGGTATTGGGCGCGGCACGCTCTTCAAGCTCATCGGCCGACAACGTCATTTCGATGACAGACGACTCGAGCACGACTTTCGCTAGATGCTCTTTCATCAAGAGCGTCAAATGGTCAAGGTCGCGACTTGCCGCGCCTAATTTGATGTCTATCCTGGTCGTAGGGCTTTTGCCAAGTCGAACGGTTTCATGATGCAGCAGCAAAGAAAATTGGGTCACTGCACTGAACCGGGCAGTGAGAAAGCCGGTCATTTGCATCAGCAGCCGGCGTGCGGAATGCAAAAGCAACTCGGTTGTTTCGACGCGAGCGCCGAGTTCAATGCGTTGGCAGAATCGCTCAGGTGCCTCATACCATGCCATCAGTTCCGGCTCAGCGCCGAAGCAGCGGTCCAAGTCGGTCAGGGCAGCTTTCCCAAAGCGTTTGACGACACCAACACGTGGAAGCCTTCTGAACTGGCCTACGGTCTTGCAGCCAATGGCCTTCAATGTCTCGGAATGAGGGTGAAGCGGCTCAATAAGCGTTATCGGTAGCGAGTCGATTAAATTCGTGTAGGTGTCCTGGTCAGCCATGACACCGTCATCGTACTGCGCAATCCACCATGCGGCCGTCGCCGTCGGCGCCGCAGCGATGCTCGCGGACAGCCCAAGCTCCTGAAAGCCAGTTCTCAGCCGGTCGATAATAGTGGCGACTCCGCCAAACAATCTGAGGCTCGCAGTGACGTCGAGCAGTAGCCCTGACGGCCACAGCGCTACCTCAGGCGTGAAGTGAAGCGCCCACAAGGCAGCCTCGGTCAGCGCCTTCTCTTCGGCCTCGATATCGCGCGGCACCAACAGCACGTTCGCCGATCGTGTACGGGCACCAGACTCCGACATGCCGGGAGCGATGCCACAATCGTTCGCATACGGGCTGACCCAGGCAACTCGCTTTGCTTCGATGATGGCTAACGGGACAGTGGCTCGCAGGTTCTCCTGCAGCGCCTCAGGCCAGCGTCGGAACGCTAGATCGAGGGGCAACTGGGGAAGAAACGAGGCTATCCACATAGGGTGTCTCAACAGGAACGGCAGTGCTACGCTGCGCTCGGTCGAGCGCACGTTTCATTGAAGGAGGAAAAAATGCGGGTAACAGGACCGGCGATGCCGCCGACGGTCCTCGACGCTTGAAAACATCCACGGACAGTTGGCCAAACGGCGCCGGATCGCACTGTAGGCGTAATGGCGCTGGAGAAGCCTCAAGCCTGGTGTTTGCGGGACGAAGGATGAACGTCAAACCATCAGCGCTAGCCGCAGCGACTTGCAAACGACGGAGATGCTCGGCCTTTGCCGTCGGGTTCCAGCTGATCAGCGCCCCTGCACTACCGCTCTTGAGGATTTGCTCGGCGGTCCATAAGCGATCAGCGGGCTTTTCTGCATTGACGATGAGTACGTTCCTTACATCGATCCCTAGCTGATCGAGTGCCGGCGCAATCAAATCATGCGGCGAGCCCAAAAGTACGATGGCCTTGCCAGTCTGCGACAACGCTTTCAACGCCGGCGCCAGAATGCGAAACTCGCCGCCGCCCTGTTGTCCCCAGAGGATTTCGGTGAGAGCGGATGTATTCCACCCTTGGCCAGGCAATTCTGCATCCAGACTCGGGTAGCCGCTTGAGACCGTCGACACCCGTACTCTGCCTAGAGCATCGCCACGCCAGAGTGAGTCCCGCAGTGAATCTGCCAGCGCAAAAAACCGGTCGCGCTTCTCCGCTACTGTCCCGTCGCTTCCCGATGTGATTGACAAGGTTGCCTCTTCGATAACTATCCGTATTGCAAAATGGACACGAAACACATGTGTTTTTATACAGTGTTTACGGCAGTATAGCGACGCCTCGTCAGAAGTAAACTGCCATCTGCCTTCAAGGCGGATGGCGAGCCTCGCGAAACCAAAGCGCTCGGAACTAAAAGTTGATCATTTTGGAGAGCAGTCAAAACCAGAGGCACTGCTAGGCAACACATTGCCAATGACCGTCATGCTTTTGCTCTGCGACGTTTCGCCGCCGATCAGGCATGTCACGCATTTTAAGCTCGCCGTTTAGCACCGCTACTCGAACCTGAACGAGAAGGTGTGCTCCTTTGTTAGTCCAACGCATCTGCCTCTTTTTCGCACAACGCAAGCTGACGACTTCGTTGACTGCCGATTCGGCGATGCTGCTGCTGATCGGCATGCCGCGCCGATACCGCCATCCGTAGTTGACCAGATATCGGGCATTGGATTCCAAGTACCAGTACGTGCCGCGCAGATTCCACGATAACGCCCTGTACGCCGCGTCCTCCGGCGTGAGGTCAAGCATGTCATAGATGCTTTTCAGTCGTTCGACTGCTTCAGCCCCTTTGCCATGCCACGTCAACCATTTCGCTGACGCGATTTCGTCCTGTACCAAGCGTCCGTTGGGTGCCAATAGGTCCGGAAACTTCTGTGCCGATTGCTCGATCGCGCGAAATTTCATCGCAATGTGAAACCAGTCCAGAATGCGGGTCAACGGCCTTTGGGATCCGTCGACCGCTTTTTCAAATTCACCTGCGCCGTCAGAGACGATTGTTATCTTTTGGTCCCGTGCAGCACCCTGCTCCGAGAGAAAATGATCAAGACGCGTTGCTGCCGATGTAACCTCCCGGTTGACGTACCCATACACTTTACAACGGCCATCTTCGTGAACCGCCCGGCCAGCGATAATGTTCACGTGTCGTCCATTTGGCGGAACCCGCTTCGATGGGTAATACTGCGCAAGTCTAGCTTCGTCTTGTTCCTGGCGTGACGGGCGGTGGCGCAACCATGCTGAATCCACCGCCAGGGCAACGATCTTGACCTTGCTATCTGCAGGCGGATAAGCGCGCTCACCACGAATCGCCTTTTCGGCCGCGTCGTCCAGCTCTTGACCGACAGCCCATACGCGATTCCTGAGTCCCGAGGTAGAGATCGCCTGATCGACCGGCAAAGTCTCTTTCAGGAGCGTGGTGGCAACCGCATACGGCAAGTGCGCAGCCCACTTGACCTGAAGGTATTCCAGTTCAGGACTGACACGTCGCGGTAGTGCCAATGCAAGCGGGCTGAATGACTTGCTGCTGATATCTTGACTGCACTTGCAGACACGCAGCTGGGGGCTGTCAAGTGTCATCTTGCCGAAGACCGTTCGATATTGGATCGTGTGCTTTGCCTTGATCGACAAGACTGCGCCGCACTGCAGGCAAGTTCTGGAAGCGACCGCAAAACCGTGCGCTTGTGCGTTGACTAGAGCGCGCTGCGCTTCGTACACCAGACTTTTACCTTCAGCTAGGCTCAGCCCCAACTGCTTCAGTTCGCCATCGGCTCGTTCAAATTCAACCAACCGGATCGGTTCGCTGCTGCCAGCAGTGTCTTCGATTCGCGCCTCGATGATTATCCTCATCTCTGTCTCCCTGATTGTCCGCGAGAAATTAGTGTAGCGCTAAAGCTGCTCGAATAATTGCCTCCAGTTTTGACTGCTCTCCTCTACGTCAGGGTGGAGAGTTACCGCAGAGCTCACCCTACTGACGCGAAGCCATCAGATAGGTATTGGTGGCATGAAATGCCGGGGGTTTTCGTCCACTATGTTGATGGTGGAGGAAAACGCCCTCCCCCCTCTTTATTGGACGAACCCATACTATGAACGGTGGAACGCGTTACTCCCATTATCATTCATCGCAAAAACATGCGTCATCGGGTAGTATTTAGGGCACATGGAAACCTTTCTTCTTTGAAATCAAGCATATAGAGCAACATCTCGCCATGTGACCTGGAGTTATGCTCGGAAGTTGTGTATGACGTGAGGGAGTGAGGCGGCGTATTCTTGATGGTTCTTCCGGAATCATCAACCTCTTACAAGGAAAGAATACGCCTTGAAGCAAGATAACGTAATCGGACTC
>NZ_JACYXF010000116.1 GCF_015352985.1 Noviherbaspirillum malthae
AACTGGATCGCTGGTTCGACGATTACAATGAGTCGCACCCGCACAAGGGCTTAAAAATGAAGTCCCCACGGGAATTCATCCGCGCCCAATTAGCCGCAGGGTGTCCGATTTAATAGGGGCAACTCCAGCCGTGATCTTTGCGTAGCGTGGGCGGCCGTTTCGGCGGTCGTCGACACCGCCGCCACGAAGGACTGCTTGTTCGGCCTCGAAACGCCGCGCCGGCCAGGGCGTTCGCCGCCCAACACGGCATTGTCGATCGGCTATGGCCGTCATCAGCTTGTACTTGACCAACCAAGCGGTCGGGTAGGAGACGCCAAGCTGGCGCTTCAGGCTCAGCGCCGAATTCCGGTTGCGCCGACGCTCGCCTTGCGTGCCACAAAGTGCTCAATATATAATAAGCAATGCTTACTATTTCGGTGCTTGGACATGGAGCGTGACAGTCTCGGTTTTCTTCTGGCGGACGTCTTTCGCCTGTTTCGGCAGAGCTTTCGGCGGCGCCTTGAAGGGAGTTCTCTTACCCTGGCGCAGGCTCGGGCGCTCGTTTACCTGTCTCGCCATGAAGGTGTTCGCCAAGTCGATTTGGCGGAAATGTTGGAAGTGCAACCCATCACGCTCGCCCGGTTAGTCGATCAACTGGCGGATGCCGGATTGGTCGAACGTCGCGCCGATCCCGCAGATCGGCGGGCATATCAGATGTTCTTGACGCCTGCCGCCGCTTCCCAGCTGGCCGCAATCACGCAGGTCGCTGCGGCGATCCAGGTCGATGCCCTGCGCGATCTCAACAAACAACAAGCCGCCATGCTCTTCGTCGCACTGCGCAAGATGCGCGACAACCTTGGCTCGCGGTGACAACCCGCGAAACAACGCTATTCCTGGAGTCACCCGTTCATGAGCAATGCATTGATCGACAACGAAACAACCATCGCCGAAGTTGTACGACCACCCAAGCGCCGCTTGAAACGGCTGATCCTGCTGGTTGTGGTTCCATTGATCGCCGCGCTTGCAGTCGGAGTTGTGTACCTCAAGGGCGGGCGCTACGTCGAAACCGACAATGCTTATATCAAGGCGGACAAGGTTCCCGTCAGCGCCGAGGTGTCCGGCACGGTCACGGATGTGCTGGTTGATGAAAACCAATCCGTCAATGCCGGCCAGCCGTTGTTCCGGCTCGATCCTGCGCCGTTTCAGGTAGCCGTAGCCAAAGCCGAAGCCAAATTGGCGCAGGTGCGCACCGATCTGGCAGCGCTTAAAGCGAGTTACCGCGAGAAACAGGCGGAAATCGCGCTGGCGCGAACCAAATACGCCTTCTCCCAGAAAGACCAGCGACGCCAAGCCGATTTGGTGGCCAGGAATTTCATTTCCGCTTCCAAGTTCGACGATGCGAAGCAAAGCACCGACCTCGCCGAGCAGCAAATCAGCGTATTGGACCAGGACCTGAAGCGCATTGCGGAAACCTTGGGCGGCAGTGTCGATTCACCAGTGGAGCGCCACCCAAGCTATCGCGTCGCGCTGGCTGAACTGGAGCAAGCCAAGCTTGATCTGGCGCGGGCCGAGGTACGCGCCCCGCTGCCCGGCATCGTGAGCAAGCCACCCAAGCCTGGGCAGTATGTCGCCGCCGGTTCCATAGCGTTGGCCTTGGTGGTCAGCGGCAACTTGTGGGTCGATGCCAATTTCACCGAGACCGATCTCACCTACGTTCATCCGGGCCAACCGGTCACCATCCGTGTCGATACCTACCCCGATGCGGCATGGAAGGGCGTGGTGGAAAGCCTGAGTCCCGCCACAGGGGCGGAGTTCTCGGTTATCCCGGCACAGAATGCCACCGGCAACTGGGTCAAGATCGCGCAAAGGGTGCCCGTGCGGATCAAGATCGAAGCCGCTCCGACCATGCCGCAACTACGCGCAGGGCTGAGCACCATCGTGGAAATCGACACCGGCCATCGCCGTCGCGTGCTCGGTTTCTCGCTCTGAGATCAAGCAATGACTGCCGCCACAGCCGCAAACCCGGAAAGCGCACATCGTGGCTTGGTCACCGGGTCGGTCATGCTGGCGACCATCATGCAGGCTTTGGACACCACGATCGCCAACGTTGCGCTGCCGCACATGCAGGGGACTATGGGCGCGACCCAGGATCAGATTACCTGGGTACTGACCTCCTACATCGTGGCGGCGGCGATCTTCATGCCCCTGACCGGTTTCCTCTCGGCGCGCTGCGGACGCAAGCGCGTTTTCATGTGGTCGGTGGTCGGCTTTACGGTGGCCTCGATGCTGTGCGGCGCGGCGCAAAGCCTGAACCAGATTGTGCTGTTTCGTCTGCTGCAAGGGGTATTCGGCGCGAGCCTCGTGCCGCTGTCGCAGTCTGTGCTCCTCGATACCTATCCGCGCGAGCGCCATGGATCGGCGATGGCGATGTGGGGCGTGGGCGTGATGGTGGGGCCGATTCTCGGCCCCTCGCTCGGCGGCTGGCTAACCGAGTATTACAACTGGCGCTGGGTGTTCTATATCAACCTGCCGTTTGGTGTGCTGGCCTGGCTCGGACTGGCAGCGTTCGTGCGTGAAACGCCGATCGACCGCACGCGACGCTTCGACCTGCTCGGCTTCGCGCTGCTGAGCCTCGGTATCGGCGCGCTGCAGATGATGCTGGATCGCGGCGAATCGCTCGACTGGTTTACCAACCCGGAAGTGGTGATCGAGGCCATGCTCTCCGGCCTGGCGCTCTATCTCTTCATCGTTCACATGTTCACGCACGAGCATCCGTTCATCGAACCCGGGCTGTTCAAGGACCGCAACTTCAGCGTCGGCCTGCTGTTCATCTTCATTGTGGGCGTCATCCTGCTCGCCACCATGGCCTTGCTGCCACCGTTCATGCAAGGCCTGCTGGGCTACCCTGTGATCAATGTCGGCTTTCTGCTGGCCCCGCGCGGCGTGGGCACCATGATCGCCATGATCGCCGTGGGTAAGTTATCCGGCAAGGTGGACGTGCGCTACATGATTTTACTGGGCCTCATGCTGACCAGCCTGTCCCTGTGGGAGATGACCAATTTCAACACGGATATCGACGGCTGGGACATCGTAAAGACAGGCATTACACAGGGGGTGGGGCTGGGGTTTATCTTCGTGCCGCTATCCACCATCACCTTCGCTACCCTGGCGCCGCATTACCGCACTGAGGGCACGGCGCTGTTCAGCCTGATGCGCAACATCGGCAGCAGCATCGGCATCTCGGTGGTGATGACCTACCTGGCGCAACGCACGCAGGCCAATCATGCCGCGTTCGCCGACTACATCAATCCCTTCAATCTGGCGCTGAGGCAGGCGGTTGAGGCCGGCGCCTACAACCTGAGCACGCCTCAGGGGCTCACGGCAATCAACGGCGAGGTGACGCGCCAGGCCGCCACGCTGGCCTATTTGCAGGACTTCCGGCTGATGATGTGGATCACTTTGGCCGCCATCCCGCTGATAATTCTGTTGCGGGCATCGCCGAAGAAAGCTGCAGTGAACGAGGTGCACGCGGCGATGGAGTAACGGCAGCACTGCCGAATGTGCGACTGTAAGCGCCTGCTAAATCGCCGACATACTTGTAACGCTATCGGAGGACAATGCGCATGTTTGAGACTATCGTTTTCGCCTATGATCGCAGCGCCGAGTGCCGGGATGCGCTCGAGGAGGGGATCGCACTTGCAAGCCGCTTCAACGCTCGCTGTCACTTGCTCGCGGTCGTGCCGCCACTGTCCCCTACATCCTGGCCGCCGGCCCGCTGTCTGAAGACCTGTCGGAAAAAGACCGGGCCTACTTCAGCGCCGTCCTCGAGAAAGGCCTCGCACGCCTGCGCGAGGCGGGATTGGACGCCGCCGGCTCCATCAGTATGTGGGAAGATCCGGCCGAGGCCATTGGCGCCTTCGCTGGCAAGGTCGAAGCCGACCTCGTTATTGTTGGGCACCACCGCCGCTCAGCCCTTGATCGCTGGTGGCGCGGATCGGTAGGCCATTCCTCATCGACCAACTGCCGTGCAGCCTGTTCGTTTCCATGCCGCGCGAAGCGGCAAACCACTCTTCTTGACCATTTCTCGTAGAGAGTCGTAATCGAGCGCATCAGTCGATTTACGGTAATCGGAACAGAGCATGATCAAGAAGACCCGCCGCGCGCGTTCCTGCAATCGTCGGAGCAAACCGGGCAGCGGTAGCCTTCCGGCCAGCGCATCGCCATCACGACCGCTTCGCATTGGTCCTCGGTTCCATAGCGCTTCTGAAACTCCGGCATCGACATTCCTGCTTGCATTTGTACTCGGTTGATTCCCACGCCTCCTCAAGAAAATGCGCCTATTTTCAAGGCCCTACTCGCTCACCACGTGAGCCAGCGGAGCTTCGTTGCTAATCAGGCAAAATTGCGTTACTCAAACAACTCGGCATGTGTGCCTGTGCGCACGAAGACAATCAAACCGGTTTTGCCGCTGTCATCAAGCTTATAGGCCAACAGGAAGTCTCCGCCGATGTGACATTCCCGGTGTCCATCCCAATCGCCACCTAGGGCTTGTTAAAAAACAAGATGGTGATTTGGCGGTGACAGGTGCACAATAGAATTCATGTCACTGGTTTCGCGAAGGAGACCGCCATGACTCATTCGCCTGTACATCATTGCGAATGCCCGCTTTGCCAATCACCAGCGCGGCATCCGGATCAAGCCTTTCATCATTACATTAACCTCTTTCTCAGCCGGCTCAATGAGCCACAGCGGCGCTGGTTCGTGGCGTTGGAAGCCCTGCGTGTCGGCCATGGCGGCAAGCAGTTGCTGGCGCAAATCACCGGCATGAGTCCGACCACCATTTTGCGGGGGCGTCGTGAACTTGAGGCAGATCTGGCCGGTTGCCCGGATTTCCATTTGCGCGTGCCAGGCGGAGGCAGGCCTACCGCGCAGGAGCGCGATCCCGAATTAGAGCAAGCCCTGGAAACCGTGCTGGCGTTGGAAACGGCGGGCGATCCCATGGGGCGGCGTCCCAAGGCCAAGCGCAGTTCATTACAGCACCTGAGCGCAGCACTGAAGAAAAAGGGGCATGCTGTCAGCCGTCCGACCGTTTCAAAACTGCTGCGCAAGCTGAAGTATTCTCCGAAGGTCAATGCGCGGCGTACCGAAGTCCGAGGCGCTTCTGTGGTCCAGCGCCATGAGCAGTTTGACCATATCAATGAACAGCGCGAGGACTTTGGCACCACGGGGGATCCCGTCATCAGTGTAGACACGAAAAAAAGAGCTAATTGGCGACTTTAAAAACGCGGGGAGAACTTGGCGCAAGGTGGCGGAGCCTGTGCTGGTACATGACTGGCCACAAGATGCGATTGGCCAGGCGGTCCCCTATGGCGTCTATGAAGTCAATGCCAATCAGGGCTTTGTCTGCGTTGGCGATTGCTTTGACACGCCACGCTTTGCGGTTGAGGCGATTGGCGACTGGTGGTTCTTCGAAGGACAGAAATGCTATCGTAACGCGCATCGCTTATTGATCCTCGCCGATGCAGGTGGCTCAAACAGCTATCGATCACGCGTATGGAAAGCACAGCTTCAGGAACTCAGTGATATTGCGGTACTGCCGATTACGGTGTGCCATTATCCGCCGGGTTGCTCCAAATGGAATCCGATCGAGCATCGCTTGTTCAGCCATATCAGCATGAATTGGGCGGGAGTGCCGCTGCGGACGTTCGACACGATGATGAAATACATCGAAGGGACCGAGACACGCACCGGATTACGGGTCAAGGCAATCCTTAAGCGGGGTGGCAATGAACTGGGTGAGCGCGTCTCGAACGACCAAATGCGGTCCTTACGCATCGAGCCGCATGCCATTCGCCCGCCGTGGAATTATACGATTAGCCCACGTCCAAGAAGCCCAGAAGAATCTGATCAACTTATTTATTGCTAAGCCCTACTAGACGATTGGAACGTCCACTTGCTATCCTATTTGTAGCTGACCTCAGCTGATGAAATGTCCGTTACCACGGCCTATGAACGGCTACAGCAAATCCTTGATTGATCTGATCCAGGGCTGACTTTGGATGCGACGTCGGTCGTTATCTGTGGTCGCCACTTCACTATTGATAAAACACGTTATCAATAGTAATTCAGCTTTCCAATGTAATATTCCATTCATTCCACACGTATATCATTGACAAGTGCGTCATCGATGGCTATGCTTTGGTTATTCCAACAATGACACACCAAGGGAATATGGAAAAATTCACCAAGCACGCACTCCTGGACGAGCTTAAGACCGCGCTCCTTAACTTCGCTAGCAACATCGAAGGAGCAGCCCTTTATAGCAACGCCGCGCGGAACATGCTCGGTCTGGATCCCGAAGCCCGGCCTTTTGGTTGTTATCTGTCTGTTGAGGAAATTGATACCGATAAATACAGCCTGTTCGCCGTCATGAGCGAATTGTATGACTACGCCATTGAAGCCAGGCGCCGCGTCCGTTCGGAATGGGAGGGGCAGTTTAATGACATCTATCTCGTCCTTCGCGCCATGCAGGCGTTCGATCACATGGACGCTGTGAATGAATGCAAAGTGGACCGCGCGCTCTACGTCGCAAAACTGGCCAACGCTCGCTTCCGCCTCGATGACAACAAGGGCGAAGTTGTTTCCACGCCCATGTCCGACGGTCAAGTGTACAAGGGCGTGCTGAGCTTGAGTGAGGTCGCGCTGCTCGCGGACATGGATGAGAAAAGCGTGCGCAACGCCGCCAATCCAAACACCAGGAACCCTTTGAAAACATTCAATGAGGGTAATGGCACGTATGTTCGCGCAGCGGACGCCCGAGCGTGGCTTGCAGGGCGCCGCGGGTTTAAGCCAACGGAGTTTTTTGATCCGGAAGTGGATCGGGACATCGCCACCGTTGGCTTCAAATCCACGGGCGACCTGGGCAAATATTTGAAGGGACGCAGGGAGCTCGCCGGCCTGTCGATCGTCGAGGCGCTTGCATCGGCGGGACTGAGCGCCAGTCTGAAAGGAGACCTCCAGGACCTCGAGGAGGACAAGGGTTTCTATTTCGATGAGGAGGTCTACATGCGCCTCGCCCACGCCTATGAATTGGACGCAGAGGCCTTTGTTCGCGCCGGATACGCATTGTATGAACAGCGCAGAAGGGCCGAATTCGAGAATGGCATGGCCATGCTGAAGCAAAAGGTTTTGCAACAGGAGAAGCGGGAAACAAAAGAGCCAAGCAACCCATAAGCGAAGGAGAAGTCATGGATCTGACAAAACACGCGAAGAGCCGCCAACAACAACGCGGCATTCCTCCCATCATCATCGACCTGCTACAAACGCATGGCGCTGTTGAGCGCGCCGGCAAGGATGCGACCACCTATTATTTCGACAAGGCTGCGCGCCGCAAGGTATTGGCTTACGCCGGCCGGATGTCCCGCGCGATCGAGGAGTTCCTTGACTATTACGCGGTGGTGGGTGATGACGGGCGCGTCATTACCGTGGCGCCGCGCATCAAAAAAGTCAGGCATTGAAGATCGGGAAGCGCCGCCGGGCTTGCTGTTTTGACTTAGTTCGCGGTAGCGGTTTTTTGTCGCGGTGCTCAATGGCGAGCCAAACAAAACAAGGAATCCACATGCAAAGACTCTACGAAATCGGCTTTGAATTGTGCGGACGATGGTTTCTCGATGGCGAGCAGCTTGGCCTTGAACTGAACCACCTGGCCGAACGCCAGAACGTGCTTTACGCGTTCATCAGCAATGAGACTGTGAAGTACGTTGGCAAAACCACCCAGACCCTGCAGAGACGGATGCTTGGCTACCAAAGACCCAATGGCAGCCAGCGAACAAACTGGCGCAACCACGAATCCATTCTGGACATTCTGAAGCGCGGAAGTTCGGTTGACATCCTGGCGCTGGCTGATACCGGGCTGCTGCGGTATGGCGCGTTCCATCTGAATCTGGCTGCCGCGCTGGAGGATAGCATCATCAGCGTTCTCAACCCCACATGGAATGGGGGGCGATCCAGCGCTGTGATCGAAACGCCTGAGGAGTCGAACCCGCCGGACAATAGCAAGGAAGCACAATTGGAAGCGAACGCGATATCGAGTGCCAAAAGCTTTCCGCTGACGCTTCAGGAGACCTATTACCGCACGGGTTTTTTCAATGTCGGAGTCCCCTATTCGAACTACTTCGCTGGCGACCAAGCGAACGTCACAATCCACTGTGGCACGGAAAAACTGGTCGTGCATGCAAAGATAAATCGGACCGCCAACACGAATGGAACCCCGCGCATTATGGGTGGAGTAGCATTGCGGGAATGGTTTCAAAAAAAGAAACCAATGGATATCGTCGCCGTCACCGTGCTCGGTCCTAACGCCATAACGATGTGCTAGCCGACCGGGTACGCAAGGTTTTATAGCCACGGGCGAAAACGTATGCGGGTCTTGGTCAATACAGCATGCCAATATCTTGCGGTGTGGTCGGGGCGTGAAATCATGTTGCCGGAATAAGTAGCGCGGTAAGAACGATGGCTTGGGCGTGCGCTGCGGCTGCTAAAGCAATCACTGAATACCTGATTGGATCCAATAGCTGAAGGATAGCTACCAGATACCAATCTGGTATCCGATACTAGGAGAAGACCGACATGTCAGAATACGCACGTGGCAAAGCGCGCCTTGCCACGGTTGCCCTCGCAAGCGACTCAACCCATGAGGCGCAATATCCAGTGCGGGCGGCAGACAGGCTTGTGGCCATTGCGGGAGAATTGCGCGACGCCGCCATGCCGCTTACACGCCGGGTGTCAATCACCCTTCAAAAGGTCGCCGCCGCTGGTCTGCGCAATACCGACGCGTATGGGAATGACTGGCCGTCGAACATTGCAGCCATCTATCGCATCAATTGTGGTGCCGATATGGCCGCGCAGCTGTGGGAGATGGCATCCGCTGAACAGGCTAGGCGTGTGGCCGATAGCGTTAGTCATCGGCAAGCCAACCCCGGCACCAAACTCAAGCACGCATACGATATGGCACGCCTAATCGGCTGGGAAAGCGGCAAGACCTGCTTGTATGTCGGCAGGTCCGACAAACTGTCCAGCCGCCTGCGTCAACACTTGGGGCCGCTGAGCAAGAATACCTTCGCTATGCACCTGTCGATGTGGGTGCCGCAGGCGCTCTGGGTCGAGACGGTGGAGATCGAATACTGACCGCTGAAAGAACTGGGCTTGAGCGATGTTGCGGCCCAAGCGCTCGAAGATTGGATGTGGGAAGACACCGCGCCAATTTTCGGCAGACAGGGAGCGAAATAGCGCCTTGCATCACTCTGAATCCATGTACTCCTGCGGCGTCCGGTTTCATGTCCCTATATGTCCCATCTAGGGACATGACTTTCGTTATCGCTCATACTATTGTTGAGGCCGTGGCGACAAGCGTTCCTGACATCGAGCGAATGTGCCACTCCCATTCAGACTCTCAAATAGGAGGCAACATGGCCGGAAAAGGTAGCGGTAAAGGTGGCACAGGAAAGGGCGCAATGACGCCCACTAGGGCATCGGCAATTCAAAGCCGTGCCATGAAGACAGCGGGCACGGTACAGGCCGGCAGCTTCCCGGCGCGGGCCCAGCGCGCTGCGGCAATCAATGTCAACAACGGTGTCGTGTCAGCCAATTCCAGCAAGAAGTAAGAGAAAAACTGCCGCAACCTTAGATAGGATTGCGGCAGTTTCACTGAAAGGATTTCAGCATGCCGAGAGAGGCTATTCAACTGAACCCAGACAAGGTCAAGCTCCAGATTGCGCGTTCGGGTATCCCTATCAAGCAGTTATTGAATGGAATGACTAGCAAAACCGTTCATCGCATCAAGGCGGGAAAAAATACCACTTGGGCGACAGCTCATAAACTCGCTACTGAATTGGGCATCACGATTGCAGACATGATGGGTTCGGTCACTACGGAAGAGATGGATGGTTTCCTGCCCGAGCAATGGCTTTACGATGAAGCGCCGGCGCCGGACGGAATACCCCACTATGTTCCTTTTTGGACAGCTATTGAGGGAGGGGCAATGCGTTACCTCGTCAACCGGCCTCCTATCGACTTCAAAAGTCCGATCGAACAATTGCTGGAATGGTATGCCCCGCGTGGCCGGAAGATTGTTTTGCGTAAGGAGGATCAGGCATTTGTGTTCGAAATCCATTATTTCGAGTATTTGCCGGACCGAAGACAGGATGTCGTCTATCAAGCCGGCACTGCTTGCCGGTTCTTCCCATTGGCACGTAATGGGGACACTTTTGCCAAAATTGAGTTAACCGACATGCTCCATCGGTACGTCTGGAAAAGACTCAAGCGACTGGCGTTGGACAACGCTGAAATCGTGTCGATTGAAGGCGACGATTATCCCATCCACCCATACGTCTACTTTCCGCTGGTGCGCTTCTACCAAGGAACGATACTTAAGCGGGTAGCGCTGGGGGCCAGGATCTTCGAACAACTGCAGGCCGATTTCAAATGGTCGATGACTGATTACCTCGACGGCATAGACGCTGGTCGAGTTCGCGCGAAGACGACTTCGTCCGGGATCGCGTTGACGGTGGAGCCGGTTCGTCCAGTCATATACAAGATGGGATGGCGGGAGGAAGTGCTTGAGATTGAAGTGGACCTGGTCTGGCGTACGCCGGATGGAAAGCTGGTCTTGGCGCCCTGGCGTCAAAAACACCGCGAGGAATTTGTCGAGGCAATTGCTGCCCGAAAGTGGTATGAGTGCTATTCGCGCGGCATGCCGATCCGGTACTTCCCTGAGAATGACGCGGAAGATCCTGATCCCCCGCCTTTTGAGCCGGACCTTTCCTTATCGGCGGACACCATCGCGGCCATCAATGCAATGGATTATCCAACCCTGTTTGGCTCTCTCTGGGACGACTGATGCGTTACTGCAAAGACAAGCAGATCGATCGCTATGTTCATCAGCTGATGGGAAAAGGATGGTGTTTTTGGCACGGAACCAAGCATGGACGGATGCGTTCGCCTTCAGGCAAGACGCTGACCGTGCCGTCCACGCCAAGCGACAGGCGCGCAGCTCGCAATTTCATTGCCGAAGTGCGGCGGATGACTCGGTCTCAATGCCTAGCGCAATCCTTCAATACAAAATAATCCATTGAGATTTGGTCGAGCCGTAAACCGGAAAAGCCCCTTCATAGCTATCCGAGGAAACAGATAGTTATGAAGGGGCTTTTCCGGAGGGTGCGGGATTCGAATCCGCGGACGGTTTCCCGTCAACGGTTTTGGAGACCGACGTCATAGACCGCTCGACCAACCCTGGGAAACGTCGCGAGCGGCGCTTTCCGTGATCGGCATATCCAGAAGATATGTACGGATTGAAATAGTTCAATGAGGAAAGTTAAAACTTTGCACATGCGTGCAAATAAAATTACCGACAACATTATCCAGCGGCGATAACAGCTTGGTCTGACACAAGCCCAGCTGGCTGAAGGTACCGACCTGAGTCGTCGAACCATCATCCATCTTGAACAGGGGGAGAAGACGCCATCGCTTGCGCATGAAAAAATATATTGAATACGAAAATCAATTAATAAATTCAATGGTGAGAGTCTTCAAAAAATGCGCGTCTGGTAAATGCGATTCCTAATTTGAGCACGTCCGCTTGGAACAGGTCGGTGTCGCAAGCATGAAGAACACACCTTCCCTACTGGTGGACATAACAAATCAACCGTTTAGGAGCATGACCATGAATGACCATTTGCATCCCGGCCGCGTCAATGAGGCGTATGACGCGATCCTTTTCCATTTCTTCGAACTCGATATAGCACCAGGCCACCAAACAAGTATTCACCAGTTCATCGAACTGATAGGCCTTTACCGGGGCGGCTATTTCGAAGCGGCGCTGCAACGACTGCTCGACGACAACCATGTCGAACTGGTGAGGAGAGGCGCAGCCTTGCTCTTGCAGCCGTCGGGCTACGCGCTGGCCAGAGGCGAATAACAAAAGGCCCCTTGCGGGGCCTTTTGTTTTCCGTTGAATCAGCTTCCCTGCTCTATCTCTTCACCAGGGTCTGAATGCATAGCGCAAACGCGGCGGCAAACGCGCTCGCTGCCGTGGGGTCATAACCACTCAAGACACGGCAGAGCGCCACGCCCATTGACGCCAGTGTCAACAAAAAGGCCATCCATTGGTAAGCGCTCGGCGAAGGCACCTTGAATCGAAACGCGCTGATCGGCGAGGATCGTGTCCACCAACGAACGAAATGGACACGTGTACATCATGGAAGAGAGTGCTGAGGTAAAACCGACCCGCCGCCGACGGCATA
>NZ_JACYXF010000117.1 GCF_015352985.1 Noviherbaspirillum malthae
TCAAAGTTGTACCGTTGCAAGCGCTGCAGTGCCTCTGGCGTCAACATGGTCGCCTCCAAGACAGGACTTCGTCTCCTTCAGACCTCCAGCGCCAGAGGCGGTTCGCTTAACCGTGGGATTGGTATAATGACCGTACTTGTTTCCGTCAAGATCAATGATGGCGTCGTGATGGCAACAGACAGTGCGAGTTCGTTCGCCAATGGAATGATTTACAACAGTTTACGCAAAATCGTCCATTTGCGAGAAGACCTCCCAGTTGCCGTAATGATTACCGGGGCGGGCGGCATCGGCAACGAGTCGGTGGCCACGTTGCTCAAAGACCTGGGGCAGCGCTTCACCGGTATCGTGCCCGAGCGCCATGACTGGAAGATCGATGCGAACGACTACGACATTGAACGGATTGCAGTACGTCTGCGACAGTTTCTCTTCGAAGAAAAGGCGGTGCCGCATGGAGCGACTACCTGGACCAAGGTGCGGGTGTGCGGCTACTCGGCATTGAGGTTGATGATGCGTTAGAGATCGCTGAACAGACGGAGGTGTAGCAATGGGTCGGTTAGCGCCCATCTCCCGGTATAACAGGGAGCTTACCGGCCATTTCCGGACGTTCGAATTTCGATCTATCACAGCGACGCATTTGAACCATAGGTTGAGGCTGAACAAACAGGCCGGACGCGCCTTCTTACCTCGAATGGCCAGCCCGAAGAGGAAACGTTCTCGGGTATTGATATGCGGTATCAATCGGACATAAGACATTCGATTTGCGGAACCGATTTTGTCCGAGCAGGGGCACCATGAGATTCGGCCTGATTGCTGCAGTACCTTCGGCATTCGTACTTTTCACTCCGGTCTCCTGCCTCGCAGCGGCGCAGGCCAGCAAAAGTCCCTCAAAGAACAAATCGTAGGAACCTGGAAGTATCTGTCCGTGGACAACGTCAAGCCGGATGACAGATAACACCTCTGTTCGGTCCTAATCCCCAAGGCCGCACAGCGTTTGACAGCAAAGGAAACTACGTGCTGATGACCTCTCGTACTGACCAGCCAAAGTTCGCGTCCAATGACCGTAACCAAGGCACCAATGACGAGTACAAGGTGGTGGGGCAAGGGTCGACTGACCACTTCGGTAGATACGAATTCAACGAAGCTGACAAAACAATTACCTTCACAATAGAAACAAGCACGTTCCCGAACTTGAATGGCAATTCCCGGAAGGGACCATTCAGCATTTCCTGCAACGAGCTGAGCTAAGATGGGTAACTTCGTCCGCTTCCACCGGAGGTTGTGCTGAAACGTGCCGATTAGGGACGTCAATGAGCGATCAGCACAGACTTGCCGAGGGCCGCTTCGGTTGTATCCTACCGGTGAGGGGCGAGTTACTGAAGAAGTCTCACAGTACCGTGGCAAGCGGCTTCACGCGTCAGAGGCGGCGGTCCGACTGTCCCGATTGTTTCATTTCGCCCGGCGCTTCACTGCGTAGCCGTACTGGACCGGCCAAGCCGGCTCTTCCTCGAATGCATGCTGGGCCTTTAGCGCCCAGTATGGCTCGCGCAGCAGTTCGCGTCCGACCAGCACGATGTCCGCATCGCCCCCAGTGACGATCTCGTCGCCTTCCTTCGGATCGGTGATCAGCCCCACAGCGCCGGTCGGGATGTCGGCGTCATCGCGGATCCTCCGGCTGCACGGCACCTGGTAGCGCTTGGCCACCGGAATGCGCGCGGTCGGCAGGTTGCCGCCGGTCGAGACGTCGATGAGATCGACACCGAGCCCCTTTAGCCGCCGAGACAGTTCCACCGATTGCTCAATATCCCATCCGCCCGGCGCCCAGTCAGTGGCGGATAGCCGCACGAACAGCGGCAGCTCGTCAGGCATTGCGGCCCGTAGTCGCTCGGTGACACGCAGCAGGAAGCGCATCCGGTTGTCTAGGCTGCCGCCGTACTGGTCATTGCGCTGGTTGCTGTGGGGCGACAGGAACTGGTGCAGTAGATATCCATGCGCGGCGTGGATTTCAAGTACCTTGAACCCTGCCGCGAGGGCGCGCCGCGCCGCGGCCTCAAACGCGTCGACGATACCGTCGATGCCCTTTTCGTCGAGCGCGACGGGCGTCGGATCGTCCGGATAAAAAGGGATCGGACTGGGGGCGACGACTGGCCAGCCACCCTCGGCGGCGGTTTTCAACGTGGCGCCGCCCGTCCAGGGTGCCGCGGTGCTCGCCTTGCGGCCGGCGTGCGCCAGCTGAATGCCGGCCACTGCGCCCTGGCTGTGGACGAAGCGGGCGATGCGCGCTAGCGGCTCTATGTGCTGGTCGCCCCAGATGCCGAGGTCGCCCGGAGTGATGCGGCCGTCCGGGGTGACCCCGGTGGCTTCGACGATCACGAGGGCGGTGCCGCCGACCGCACGGCTGCCCAGATGCACCAGGTGCCAGTCGTTGGCAATCCCGTCCTCGGCCGAATACTGGCACATTGGTGCCATGGCGATGCGGTTGCGCAGCGTGATACCGCGCACGTCCAGCGGGCTGAGCAGGTCAACCTCCGGCACTTCCCGGTCGTGCGAGGCGTCCGTCATGGCACCGTGGGGGAGAGCCTTTACCGCTGGGCTCAGAGACTGCGCAACATCGGGGTTCATGGCTTGCCTCCGATTTCAGATGAATAGTCAGTTTAGGCAAGGATTGGGAACATAAGTTGCGCGGCGCGTTATCTAGGCAGCAGGCATTGATTTGCAGCATGCCGTCCCAGGCGTGACTAATAAGCCGTATGTCGAATGTCTGCCGTGGGCGAGCCCGCAGTCGCTGGCCGATTTCAGCTTCGCTCACCAAGTGCACTGGTGACCAATCAAGACCGGCTTTCTTTGCCAATGCGACGTACTTTCAGACCACTACTGTTGAAAGAGCGAAAGAACGCGCGATTCGTTCATGCGAAGGCTTCACGTGCATCTTCAGGCGCAGAATACCCTTGATCATTTCGGCAGATACCCTGGGACCGCTCACAGCTGTCTTCCAAATAAAGAAAGGAATATCTTTTAAGTGAACAGTTGAGAATAGGACGATCGATAAGTTCTTGCATCTTTAATCTATGCCAGAGCGAGGCAGGATTGGGCAATCCCAGTGCGGAGGGGTGGCTAGTAACGCGAACTCAACTCACCGAAAAAACTGGTCGCAATCAGCCGAAATCCTTCTGCAAAAGTCACGGTGCATCTTCATTTCAGTTCGTGCCGATGCTATCGTCCCGGCCAGCCCTATCGTCCGTGGCATAACCGAACTTTCCGTAGTAGAGGGCCTCAAAGAGAAGGCACCCCAGCGAGGGAGAGAGATGGATGGCTAACACCATTTCGATCAGCGACGGGACCACGATCTACCACAAGGATTGGGGAGGGGAAAGCGGGCAGCCTATCATGTTCAGCCACAGCTGGCCCCTCGATGCCGATGCCTTCGAAGACCAGATGTTTTTCCTGGCAGCCCACGGATACCGCTGCATCGACCAGATCGTACCGATCAAGGCATCGGCCATGCTGGTCTTTATCAGGGGGTTGTGAAGGGAGGGCCTCATGATTCTGTTGACAGGCGCAACCGGTAGCATCGGGCGGGCGACGATGACCGAGCTGCGCACAGCGAATGCCGCATTCAAGGTCGCGGCGCGCAACCCGGCGGACTTGCACGCGCTGGGCGTACCGAGCGTAGTCTTCGACTGGGATCAGCTCGGCAGCTATCTGCCGGCGTTGCAAGGCGTGGACCGGCTGTTCCTGCTCACACCCAACAGCGAGAGGCAGGTCGGTTACGTCTTGCAGGCCGTCGCGGCAGCCAAACGGGCTGGCGTCAGGCACATCGTGCGCGTGTCCGTGATGGGTGCCGATGCCGAGCCCGGCATCATCTTGGGCCGCCAACATTTCGTCGCCGAGCGCGAAATCCGCGCCAGCGGAATCGGGTGGACCATGCTGCGTCCAACCTTTTTCATGGACAACTTCATCAGGTACTACGGCGTCGATCCACACAAGGACAGCCAAGTCTACCTGCCCAACGGCGATGGCAAGGCGGCCTGGGTCGACCCGGCCGACGTGGGCGCAGTGGCGGCCAAGGTACTGTGCACCGATAGCTACGCCGGCAGCGTCATCGACCTGACCGGGCCGGAACTGCTGTCGACTGCCGAGGCGCTCTCTGTGCTCGGCTCGGTGCTGGGCCATCGCTATGCCTACGTCGACGTGTCCGAACACGCGGCGCGCGAGGCGATGGAAAAGACCGGCATTCCGGCCTGGCTGGTGGATGCGTTCCTGGAACTGAACGCCCTCATTCGGCAGGGCCATGCCGCAACGCTCGCAAGCGGCGTCCAGCAGGTCCTGGGCCGGCCGCCGCGCTCGATGCGCGAGTGGGCCGCCCGCCTCAAGACGGCACCCGGTACAGCGTAAGAGGACTGGCCGCCGCTCGCGGCCGACAGGCGCAAGGTAGACACGCAGGCAATATGCAAAACACAAAATATTTCGAGGCCAATCGCCGTGCCACTTGGCTCGAGTTGTTCTTCGACCTGATATATGTGGTGACGATCGGTGACGTCACGCATATCCTGAGCCATACGCACGAGGGTCATCTCGACCCGCTCCAGTTCTGGAAATTCGTGCTGATTTTTATTCCTTTGTGGTGGATTTGGGCCAGCCACACAATGTATGCCAACCGGTTCGACGCGGATGACCGAAAGCATCGGCTGGCAACCCTGTTCATCATGTTCCTGCTGATTATCATCTCGGGCTTGATCGACCAACGATTCGTGACCAGCTTCGAGACCATCGTCGTCTGCTACGTCGGTGCGAAATACATCATCGCCATGATGTATTTCGTGTCGAAATACCGCCACAAGGAAAGTGTAGAACTCACAACGGTAGTTGGCTGGGTGACCGTCACTGGTGCAACCATCAGCCTCGCTTCGATCCTGTTCCCGGCGCCACAGCAATATGTCGTGTTTTACCTTGGGATACTGTTCGATCTGGTCGCGTTTATCTTTTTTTTGCCGCGTCGTCTCCAGGTCATTTCAGTGCATACGGAACACCTGATCGAGCGTGTGGGCCTGCTGACGATCATCATACTGGGAGAGTCCGTTTTCAGCCTGTCCACGGGACTGGCCAACATCAGCTGGACTGTGGAGAGGCTGCTGACAGCCGCGACCGGCTTCATGATGATATCGAGCATTTGGTGGGTCTACTTCAACAGTTTTCACCTGCTGACCGAACAGAAGCTCACGACCGGCCACTCGGTCCTGTACTCGCACCTTTTCGTCTTCATCGGCCTGTCGACTCTAGCCAGCCTGATCCGGCACGCGATCTTGGACGACATGACGGTGTCCGATTTCCGGGTACTGTCGGTCATCGGCGCGGTCTGTTTTTTCATTGGCAAGCAGTACGGCTATTTCATGGAGCGTCCCGAGCTGCGACCCCAGCTGGTTGTCAACACCCTGGTCGTTTTCGTGTTGACCGGGTTCGCCCTGCTATTGCCCAGAACCGATTACATCCTGTTGGGTCTGACCGCAATGGTGATTTGTTATGCTTTCCTCAGTCTCAGATACCTGAACGTCCCACGCGAACGTCACGCCCATCCGCGAAACAGCGCTATCACAGGAGACCAGCCATGAGCGACACAGCAAATTATCCAGCCACGATGCGTGGCCGGACCATCAGAGTCTATGGCAAAGAGATGGTGCTGATGGACGACCTGCAGGTTCCGACTCGTACTCAGGACAACATGACCCCATCCAATCAATGCAGGCTCAGATGACAGGAGCAGTCATGCGCAACACCAAACTTTCTTCGGGCGAGGAAGTGCCTGTGCTCGGACAGGGCACATGGGGTTTCGGGGAACGTCCCGAAAACCGCCAGAACGAAATCGACGCGCTGCGGTCCGGTATCGACATCGGTATGAAACTGATCGACACCGCAGAAATGTATGGCGACGGCGCGGCCGAGGAACTGATTGGCAAGGCGATCGAAGGACGCAGGCAACAGATCTTCATCGTCGACAAGGTGCTTCCACGGAATGCGACGCGAAAAGGAACAGTCGCGGCCTGCGAGAACAGCCTGCGCCGCCTCGAGACCGACCGCATCGATCTGTACCTGTTGCACTGGCGCGGCGCGATTCCGCTGGCGGAAACGCTGGCGGGTTTCGACGACCTGCTACACGCGGGCAAAATCCGCTACTGGGGTGTGAGTAATTTCGATGTGCCGAACATGGAGGAAGTCTGCGGGCCGCCAGGCGAGTCGGCGGTTGCAGCCGACCAGGTGCTCTACAACCTGATGCGGCGAGGCATCGAATACGACCTGATGCCATGGTGCGAGCAGCGCGACATTCCGATCATGGCGTATTCGCCGCTGGAGCAAGGCCGCCTGATGGGGAACCCCGAAATTCGGCGCATTGCCGATGCACATTCCGCCACGCCGGCACAGATCGCCTTGGCCTGGGTGCTGCGCAAGGAGCGCGTGATTGCGGTGCCGAAGGCCAGCACGCCCGGGCATGTCAAGCAAAACCGGATCGCGCTGGACATTCATCTGACGCTGGACGAGCTTGCCGCACTGGACCGCGCGTTCCCGCCGCCCGACCACAAAGTGCCTTTGGAAATGATTTGAGCCAGTACGCCCCAATGCAAAGCGACGCCTTGTTCCAATCCCAAGTCATAATATGCCAAAGGAGACCGATGAATTTTTTCGTCTGGCGAGGCGCGGGAGGAATCCATGGCAGGGCTAGAGCGCTTTCGGCCTGACTGGATGACCTGACGACTGCGATCGACCCCAAGCTGGCGCTGCCGGACCAAGCAGCGCCTGATCCGGCCAGGTGCGATAACGCAGATGCTCAGGGCGGTGCGTCGAATTCAGTCACCACAACCAGTTTCTTGTCGACGAACTCTTGGATGCCGACATCGCCGAGCTCGCGCCCGTAACCGGAGCGTTTCACGCCGCCGAACGGAAACTCGGGCGCGGTCCAGGTCGGATGATTGATATACACCATGCCCGAATCGATCTTGTCGGCCACCTGCTTGCCGCGCTCGATATCCTTGGTAAAGACCGAGCCGCCGAGGCCGAACCTGGTGTCGTTGGCAAGCTTGACCGCCTCGTGCTCATCGGCGACACGGAAGTACAGCGCCACCGGCCCGAAGAATTCCTCGTTGTAGGCGGGATTGCCGCGGTCGATGTTACTCAGGATGGTAGCCGGCATGAACGCGGCTGCGCCGTCGACCGGCTGCCCGCCCATCTCGATGCGGGCGCCAGCCGCCACCGCCCGGTCGACCTGGTCCTTCAAGCGCCTGAGCGCCTCCTTCGATGACAGCGGCGCCAGCGTGGTCGCCGGGTCCATCGGATCGCCCATCTTCAGTTCGCCCAATGCCGCCTTGAACTGCTGCAGGAATTGGTCGGCGAGCGGCTCGACCACGATAAAGCGCTTCGACGCCACGCAGCTTTGACCGGCGTTGTGAATCCGGCCCCAGACCGCCCACCGCACCGCCAGCGGCAGGTCGGCGTCTTCCAGCACGATGAACGGATCGCTCCCGCCCAGCTCCATCGTCGTTTTTTTTAACCCGTGGGCGGCCTGCGTGGCGACCACCGTGCCGGCGTCCTCGCCCCCGGTCAGCGCCACGCCGCGTACCCGCGGATCGGCGATGATGCGTGCGATCTGGTCCTTGTTGACGCGCATATTGGTATAGGCTCCCGTGGGTGCTCCCGCGTCATCGAGCAGGTCGGCGAAGGCCTGTGCGCATTGCGGTACGTTGGACGCATGTTTCACCATCAAGGTATTACCCGCCATCAGGTTCGGCGCGACGAAGCGCGCCAGCTGGTAGTAAGGGAAGTTCCACGGTTCGACGCCGAACAGCACGCCGAGCGGAGCGTTCATGACCGCCGCTTCTCCCGTGTCCGAATGGATGCGCTTTGGCTCGAGGAAGCGCTCGCCGTTCTCGGCGTAGAAGTCGAGGATGTCGGCACTGAGCTGTACCTCGGCGCGGCTCTCCTTGATCAGCTTGCCCATTTCAAGCGTCACCGGCCGTGCAAACTCGTCGAAACGGGTTCGCAAGGAATCCGCTGCCGTATGCAGCACTTTCGCACGATGATCAAACGACGCGCGTTTCCAGTGCCCGAAGCACTGCTCCGCGTTCTGTAATGCAGTCTCAACCTGCTCGTCGGTAAAGTCCTCGAAGGTCTTGATGACCTGTCCGTCGTACGGATTGACGCTCTGGTATGTCATGTTGCAGCCTCTTGCGCAGGAATACTGCGATGAAGTGAGTAGGATGATTCAACGCTTGCCGATGACAGTCCCCGTCAAGTCGCCTTTTCGAACACCAGCCGACCATTCCTGACGTCTGCCAGGATAGTGTCCTTCGCCCCGAACCGCCCCTCCAGGATGGCTTTGGCCAGCGGATTTTCGATTTCCTGCTGGATCGCCCGCTTGAGCGGTCGCGCGCCATACACTGGATCGAAACCGGCCTCGGCGACTTTCTGCAGAGCGGCATCGCTGACCTTGAGTGACATCTCCGACTTGGCCAACCGCTTTTCGAGCACCTTGATCTGGATCCGGGCGATTTCGCCGATGTTCTTCTCGTCGAGCGCATGGAATACCACGATCTCGTCGATCCGGTTGATGAACTCGGGCCGGAAATGCGACTTGACTTCAGCCATCACCGACAATTTCACCACCTCCGGATCGCTGCCTTCCATCGACTGGATCTTGTGCGAACCCAGATTCGAGGTCATCACGATCACTGTGTTCTTGAAGTCCACCGTACGCCCCTGACCATCCGTCATGCGGCCGTCGTCCAGCACCTGCAGCAGCACATTGAACACGTCGTGGTGCGCCTTCTCGACTTCATCGAGCAGGATCACGCTGTACGGCTTGCGCCGCACCGCTTCGGTCAGGTAACCGCCTTCTTCATAGCCCACGTAGCCCGGCGGGGCGCCGATCAGGCGCGCCACCGAGTGCTTTTCCATGAATTCGCTCATGTCGATCCGGATCAGCGATTCTTCCGTATCGAACAGGAACGCCGCCAGCGCCTTGCACAGCTCCGTCTTGCCCACCCCGGTCGGCCCGAGGAACAGGAACGAACCATACGGACGGTTCGGATCGCCAAGGCCGGCGCGAGAGCGCCGGATCGCATCCGACACGGCCACGATTGCTTCATGCTGGCCTATCACGCGCTTGTGCAATTCGTCTTCCATGTGCACCAGCTTGTCGCGCTCGCCCTGCATCATCTTCGATACCGGGATGCCGGTCGCGCGCGACACCACTTCGGCGATCTCCTCGGCTCCCACCTGGGTGCGCAGCAGACGCGCCTTGGCCGACTTGGCTTCCCCAAGGTCAGCCTGTTTCAACTGCGCTTCCAGTTCCGGCAGCTTGCCATACTGCAGCTCCGACATCTTTTGCCAGTCGCCGCGGCGTCGCGCTTCGTCCATCTGGAATCGCACATTTTCAATTTCTTCCTTGATATGGGCGCTGCCTTGCACCGCCGCCTTTTCGGACTTCCACACTTCTTCCAGGTCGGCATACTCACGCTCGAGCCGCTGGATTTCTTCCTCGATCAGGCCCAAGCGCTTTTGCGAGGCTTCATCCTTTTCCTTTTTCACCGCTTCGCGCTCGATCTTCAGCTGAATCAGCCGGCGGTCGAGCTTGTCCATCACTTCCGGTTTTGAGTCAATTTCAATCTTGATCTTGGAAGCGGCTTCATCGATCAGGTCGATCGCCTTGTCCGGCAAAAAACGGTCAGTGATGTACCGGTGCGACAGCTCGGCCGCCGCGACGATCGCCGGGTCGGTGATTTCCACGCCGTGGTGGACCTCGTATTTTTCCTGCAAGCCGCGCAAAATCGCAATCGTGGCTTCCACGCTGGGCTCGTCGACCAGAATCTTCTGGAAGCGGCGTTCCAGCGCGGCATCTTTTTCCACATACTTGCGATATTCGTCCAGCGTGGTCGCGCCCACGCAATGCAGTTCGCCGCGCGCCAGGGCCGGTTTCAACATGTTGCCGGCATCCATGGCGCCTTCGGCCTTGCCGGCGCCTACCATGGTATGCAGCTCGTCGATGAAGACAATGGTCTGTCCTTCATCCTGGGCCAGCTCTTTCAATACCGCCTTGAGCCGTTCCTCGAATTCGCCTCGGTACTTGGCGCCAGCCAGCAGCGCCGCCATATCGAGCGACAGCACGCGCTTGCCCTTGAGGCTGTCGGGTACTTCGCCATTGACGATGCGCTGCGCCAGGCCTTCGACGATGGCGGTCTTGCCCACGCCCGGTTCGCCGATCAGCACTGGATTGTTCTTGGTGCGGCGCTGCAAGACCTGGATGGCGCGGCGGATTTCATCGTCGCGGCCGATTACCGGGTCAAGCTTTCCGAGGCGTGCCCGCTCGGTCAGGTCCAGCGTGTATTTCTTCAGTGCTTCGCGTTGGCCTTCCGCTTCCTGGGAATCGACATGGCCGCCGCCGCGCACGGCATCAATGGCTGCTTCCAGCGCCTTGCGCGTCAAGCCGTGTTCGCGCGCGGCGCGGCCAGCTTCGGACTTGTCTTCAGTAAGGGCGAGCAGCACCATCTCGCTCGCGATGAACTGGTCGCCATGCTTCTGAGCTTCCTTGTCGGCCAGATTCAATAAGGCCGACAGTTCACGGCTCACCTGCACTTCGCCGCCGGTGCCGCTGACCTTGGGCAAGCGTTCGAGCGCGCTCTCAAGCGCCTTGGTCAAGCCGCCGATATTGACATTGGCGCGCTGAAGCAGTGACCGGGCGCCGCCATCTTCCTGCTTGAGCAAGGCGATGAGCAAATGCACCGGGTCGATATACTGGTTGTCATTGCCCACAGCCAGGCTTTGGGCATCGGCCAGGGCTTCCTGTAATTTGGTTGTGAGTTTGTCGGGACGCATCTTGAACGCTCCTTGAAGGTCGGGAGAATGGAAAACTCAAGAGTGATAATGCTTGCCGCGGTCAGGCTGCATTGGTGTTTCACTGACACTCTCTCCTTGATATTGCAGGACTCTGACAGAGCAGGGCGGAACATCCGTCCCGTCTACCTATGCGTGCATCACCGCCAGCTTTCATCCACGCAGGGGCTAGGCGCCTCGCCACGCGTTTGCGCCAGGTTCGGGTAGTCGGTGTACCCTTTCGCACCGCCGCCGTAAAAGGTGCTGGGGTCCGGAGTATTCAGGGCCGCGCCCAGTCGGAACCGCTCCGGCAAGTCGGGAGTGGACAGGAAGCCGCGGCCGAACCCGATCAGGTCGGCCTTGCCTTGCGCAAGCCATTCATTGGCGCTGCCGTGGTCAAAACCGCCGGTCAGGATGAGCTTGCCCCGGAATGTCTTGCGGATCATGTCGAGCATGCGCATGGCCGAGGGATCGGGTGCGTTACCCTTTTCGAGCGCGGCAGCGGCTGGATTGATGACATGCAGATAGGCAGGTCCGAACGCATCCAGCTGCTTGACGATATGCCCGAACGTGGCCTCCGGGTCGTCGTCGCTCACATCGTTGAAGGTGCCCAGCGGCGACAGCCGCACGCCGACACGCTCGCGGCCCCAGACCTCGCTGACAGCCGTTGTCACCTCCATCAGAAGGCGAGCCCGGTCCGCGGCCGATCCGCCATACTGGTCGACACGCTGATTGGTCTTGGAACAGATGAACTGGTCGATCAGGTAACCGTTGGCGCCATGCACTTCGACGCCGTCGAAGCCGGCTTGCAGCGCATTCGTGGCGGCTCTCACAAACTGGCTGACGAGGTAGGGCATTTCCTCGGTCTGCAGGGCGCGCGGGGTGACGAAAGGTACCAGTTCGCCTTCGCCCTGGTCGTTCTCGATGAAGGCCTGGCCGCTGGGACGGATCGCCGACGGGGCGACCGGCAGCATGCGGTCCGGCTGCAGCGCCGGGTGCGAGATGCGGCCGACATGCCACATTTGCAGGAAGATCCGCCCTCTGGCCGCATGCACGGCCGCGGTAACCAGGCGCCAGCCTTCGACCTGCTCCCGGCTATGAATGCCCGGCGTCCAGGCATAGCCCTGGCCCTGCATGGAAACCTGGGTCGCCTCGCTGATGATGAGGGCGGCTGAAGCGCGCTGCGTGTAGTACGCGGCGTTCAGAGGACTCGGGACGTTGCCTGGCTGGCGTGCGCGCGAGCGCGTCAATGGGGCCATGACAATGCGATGGGCTAAGAGCGTGCTCAGTATCTTTTTAACAGGAGAGCGAGGAACGCGAGGACAATGAACTGTTCGCTGGTATGAAGCTTTCGCTCACAGTTTTTCCAGAGACGACGGCATTTTTCAAGCCATGCGAAGGAC
>NZ_JACYXF010000118.1 GCF_015352985.1 Noviherbaspirillum malthae
GTTCGACCGGAAACGGCGGTGGTGCTTTCTGCTTTTTAGGCTTCTTGGTGGTCATTGCGTCGGTCATGGAACATCCCTTTCGGTATTATTTCATGACCCCGCTTTACACAGAAATCCTGACAGGCTCTTGATATCAGGCGCATTCTGGGCATTGCGCCTTTCATCTTTACAGAAAGCAAACAAATGAGTACTCAAACCGGTACAGTCAAATGGTTCAACGATGCCAAAGGCTTTGGCTTTATTAAACCGGACAATGGCGACGGCGATCTGTTCGCCCACTTTCAAGACATCGAGGCGAACGGCTTCAAGAGTCTGAGTGAGAATCAGCGCGTCTCGTTCGAGCGCAGCACCGGTCCGAAAGGCGAGAAGGCAAGCAACATCCGTCCTATCTAAGCCTTTATGTAGTCGAGCCGTTGCGACCTCATAGTGACGTCAGGGTAGTTGACACCCAATTCATCAACCGTTGACTATCATCCCATGATGGTCGTCGGAGAATAATGCAACCGGTACGGATATATGGCACCATGCAGATAGCATGGGCTGTAGATCCCGACTCTCAGTGACACCATGCAGATAGCTTGGGTCGTTGAAGGGCTTGTGTTAGGTAGTGAATAAAAGCTCGTTTTGGCGAGCTTTTTCAGTCTCTGGGGGAAGCAAATGGCAGCTGACTTGCGACACCCATCTGCGCAGCTGATTGAGCTGATCTTGTGCCTGCAACCTGGAACAATTTGCGGGCTCGGCTGCTGAATTCTTAGTCGGGATACTGTTCGTAGACCATGCCTTCGACGAGAACGCCGCCGAAGATGTAGCCGCCGCTGCAAATCATAATGCAAAGCTTACCGATGAAAATTACTTTTTCTCGGCCATTCATGGTTTTCCAGGTCGGCGCAGGAATACTTGCAGTCGTCGATGTAGTGGCAGCCATGTTTGTCTCCTAATGATTGTGATGATTTTTCAGGTTGCGCCATATTTCTGACAAACTGCTGACAATAACCTGACAATCTTTAATATGCCTAATGCGGGCAACGGAGCGTTTAAAGCTTCATACAGATACGCCAGGTGGCAATTGAAAGCGTAGAGGAAGAGGTGCGAGCCTTTGCTGTGTGTATGAAAAATTAGCCGGCACTATGCTTTCGGCACGCGAGCCGGTGATGGAACTGAAAATTGGGTTCGTTGCTTTGTTAACATCAACTCTTTTGTATGGGAAAAATATATGGCGAAAGAAGAACTTATTGAAATGAACGGGCTCGTAGCTGAAGTGCTTCCAGACTCTCGATTCCGAGTGAGTCTGGATAACGGGCACAAGCTTGTCGCCTATACTTCAGGGAAAATGCGACAGCACCACATCCGGATTCTCGCTGGAGACAAAGTTACCCTTGAATTGTCTCCATACGACCTGAGCAAAGGGCGAATTACCTTCCGCCATATCGAAAAGCGCAGCTCGGCTCCCGCCAGACAACAACGTCGCCGTTAATAACTCGAGACAGGTCTATGGAAAAAGATAACAGTATGACGATTAACCGCGCGGCGGGTGCAGCCGCAATATCAACAAGAGCTACGGATATTGGGGCAGAGCATGGCGTAGTAGTCTCTGAGCGTATCTGGGATATGGGCACAGACTTTGGGCACGAGTATGCACATCGTCTCGATCTCAGCACGGTAACAAATACGGTACGGCTGTATTTTTCAGATCTCGACCTGAGAGCATTTGGTAACAAGTCTCGAAAAGAACGGGTAGAAGACCGGCTGCAGCGTGCAATTGCTCAACTAGTAGTCCGAACTCCCTCGCCCATGTATAGGTACTAATAACAGCATGGGCTAAACACTCAGGCACTTGCATATGTTCAAGGCAATATGCATTCTCTAAAGTCATTTCTGACAGGACAAAAATTTCTGAAGATATGATTAGGTAGATCAGGGGTTTTCCTGTATTATCCTTGGCTCTGCACTTGTATCAAGACCTAGTCGTTGTTGGCCTCTCTCTGTTTTTGCTCTTCCCAAGAGCCATTCCTGTTTGAATCCCTACAGTTAGATTTCCCTTGGTTTCGGGTGCGCTCCGGGCGTTGTCCCTTATATTTTTCACAAGGATGTAACATGAGTATTCAAACTGGTACAGTAAAATGGTTCAATGATTCCAAAGGTTTTGGCTTCATTGCTCCTGACAATGGCGGTAGTGACCTGTTCGCCCACTTTAAAGATATTCAGTCAGATGGCTTTAAAAGCCTGTCTGAAAACCAGCGTGTTTCGTTCGAGCGCGGCACTGGTCCGAAGGGCGAAAAGGCCAGCAACATCCGCCCCATTTAATTTCAAACGACGACTGCAACGCAGCCAGCAGATGATGCATTCGTCGTAAGTACCGTACGCGGCTCATCTCGTTAGCCAGCTCCACTTATACGAGATGCGATGACACCATGCAGATAGCACGGGTTGTCGCGATATCTTGCCGAGGACACTATGCAGATAGCGTAGGTGTTTGGCAATTGGTCCGCGTAGTGAATGAAAGCTCGCTTTTGCGAGCTTTTTTTCACGTTGGAGGTTGCATAATTAATATGAGAATCGATAATGGCTTTATATATGGTGACGGAGTGCAAGGGTAGCAACAGAGCATCGATTGGCTGACTAAAACCAGCTTGCTAGCAGTTTTTGTTGCCCCAGCATCGTCACTCTCCTTGACGCATCGTACGTCATACAAGCGGATCATGTGACTATGGATTTTTCTTCTAACGCTTCATCGATTGCTCAGCATCGCTTTTTCTGTCGACTGGCATAGTCATTGCGTTTTTGTGCAGATCTTGAGATCCAATTGATATGGGAGTCGACAGTAAGGAAGCGTTACATCTGAGGTCGTAGTCTTTACCTAATCTGGAACCAAGCGATGCATGATTCAAGGTATTTCAATACACAACCCGCCATAATCAACGTTCATATCGGCTGTCGATTAGGATACATTGCAGCAGCACCGAGCCCAATCATTTTCCTGCTCAGGCCGCATGGCGACAGTTGCGGCAAGGTTGTTTACGAACGCTTTACAACGAGTGCGGGGAATAAGGAAAACAGGCAAACGGATGTGCATGGCAACCGGGCTATCCGAACCACGCTTCTGCCTGGATACAATGATTTTGTGTATGAGGCGACGCTTACCTTGCCAGCCAGACCCGATAGCGATGGAATATGTGCCGGTGTTACCCCTATTGGAGAGCTTCCGCTTGACGTGATCCACTATACCCTGCCAAGCCGCTACTGTGAGTCGGACCGACTAGTTGACTTCGCGAAAGACAATTTCGGGGATTTTCCGGCGGGCGGTCTGCAGGTGCAGGCAATCTGTGACTGGGTGCATGCCAATATCGAGTACCGATACGGATCCGGCAGCAGTCTGCTGAGTGCTTGTGACGTACTTAGGAGGCGCTACGGCGTCTGTCGTGACTTCGCACATGTCGTTATCGCGCTGTGCCGCGCGCTCGATCTGCCGGCCCGATATGTAGCGGGACATATACCGCGCCTGCTCGAAAATAGCTACAGCGCCGACAGCGACATCGGTCGTGATTTCCATGCCTACGTTGAAGTGTACCTTGGAGGGTATTGGTATACGTACGATGCCAGACATAATCGCCCCCTCACCGGCAGAATCAAAATTGCCCACGGAATGGACGCGGCCGATGCAGCATTCGCTACCTTCTATGGCGAGGTTGAGGCCACCGTGTTTACCGCGTGGTCTCATCAGGTCAATATTACTTCGGAAGCCGCAAACCACCAGCCAATCATTGATGCGACTTTGCGGCGCGCTTCCGAAGCAGGGCATATGATTCAGAGGCCCGTGAGAATCAACTTCACATCACCGAATTACAAGGTTAATGAGCAGCAAGCTGCCGTGACGTGAACGACGTCGCTAAATTAACTATGCGTGCATAGCCGGAACGGTGAGAACAAGCATGGGCTCGACGTCAACCAGCCGTTGAGAACAATCTTATGGGTTTTGGAGCCAATGACGAACCGAAGTTGGACATTATGGCAAGAAGGTTCGCAGCCGAGTCATTGGGCCGACCCATTGCCGTTACAGTCACTGAAGCCGTGACATTCGAATCTACGTCGCCAAGAGACTGTAAGAGTGTATTGGTCGACATTTCTGTCACTCTGTCTGGAAACGGAAGTCATCCGATGATTTCTTTGACTTTCATTTTCCGTGGAACCACTATTTCTACTACGGTTGACCCATGCGCAAAATCCTTTCAATTAGCGTATTAAATGTAGTCCTGATTTTGGACGCATAGCGGCTTCAAGTTCTTCTATGCATTTCTGTGTCACAAAGGCCCGTACTGATTCCCGCCGGTCTTTGCCGCCTATATCAGCTACATCAATTGACGACTTCCACAATTGCAATAGCTCGTCCAGAACTTTACCAGGAACAAAGTCTACAGTGTTCATTTGAGTTGGATAACCTTATTTCGATGATTTTCGAAGAAGCAAAAGCTCCCAGCGGCCAAATGTTACAGCGGCCTCTGAGAGCTTTGCATATTTCTTGGCTGATATCCAAGCTGCTGAAATCGGAATTCAGCGCGGCTTTGCTATCTGGTTTGTCACGTTAGGAATAATAGGCGCCTCCGCTCCCTTTACCGCGACCCGAGCTTTCGATGGCACATCCGGTTGTGCCCCGCCGATACCCTCCTGAACAGTAACAGCAATACGCTGAACACCATTCACCCCCATGCCTTGCCTATTCCATTGGTCATTTGGGTCAATGGGTTGTTGATTCCCTGCCTCATCTGTGGCCCGGCATGCCAGGATATAATCTCCCGGCTCGCTGACGGTCCACTCGAAGTGCCAGTGCATCCAGGCAAAGCGATCCTCCAGGGTACGCACCAAAGTTGCGTTCTTCCATGATTTGGCGTTGTCTGTACTCACTTGCACATTTGTGATGCGCCCTGAACCAGACCATGCCATCCCCTCCAGCATATGGGTCCCGGGCGCAACATATCTCTGGCGCGTGATGAGGTCCGGAATGCCGGGTGGTCGCATGACGGAATGTACCCGCTTGACTTGTACGGGCTCACCACGCTCGCCTTTTTGCTGTTGGTACCGATAGACCTTTTCCTGTTCAACACCTTTGAATGGCTGGTTGAGTACGGTGATTGCACGTAGCCACTTGACGCTTGCCATCCCGTACCAATGAGGAACGACCAAGCGCAGCGGGAAACCATGTTGTGGCAACAGGGGTTGCCCGTTTGCTTCCCATGCCAGCATGACGTCATCGCGCATGGCGTCTTCTATGGGTAAGCTACGTTCAAAGGCATGTTCAACACCGAGGTCAATTCCTGTATCCCAGCCAGTGAAGAGGACTTCCACAGCGTCCTCGAGCAAGCCTGCCTGCTCAAGGAAAGGGCGCAAGGGAGTGCCGCCCCATTGATAGGTGCCTATCGCCTCCTTGAACCAGGGGACATAGACTGCGCGCGGATGCAGAGTTGAACGCCCTGTGCCCGCACATTCCATTGTGACTGCCTGTGTCATCTTCGGTCTGGATTTGATGTCGTCCAGATTCAAGCTGAAGGGCTGTTTGACCCGTCCGCCAATAGCCACTGAGTAGCCGGTGGCTTCAAGGTCGGGAATGTCAAAATGGATGAGAAGGTAATGACAGCCCAATGGAGTAATTGGCCGACTTAACAGTTCGGCTTGCATTCCATGGTTTCGGAATGCAAGCACTGTTTCAGGTGCACTAAAGATATGTGAGGCATCTTGAGGGTCTGGCCGCAATGGGGTCGGCAGATCGGTAACCGTAGTACATGCAGATGGCGTTTGCTGCAGTGGATTGCCGGTTGTAACCTGTGCCGAGGTGCGACCGGCGACAAGAGCTGCTGCCGCCGCTGTGCTTTTTATAATGAATTGACGTCGATGCAAGGGGTTTACAGGGGCACTGCCTTTACTATCAGCAGGGTCAGCTTGATGTTTGGTGACGGAAGCAGCCATCGATTTCTCCTCATGATTAAAGTCATCCCCTTGCTACCCTGCGGGAGTAAAACAAGCGAAAGATAGGGGAGCTTATTGTTTCAATATCTTCGCCTTACGTGAGTTAAGAGAAAACTTTCGCGGGTAAAAATCTTCTACAGTTGCATGGCAAGAACCATCAAAGAGAATAGCGGGCTAGCGTTGTGGGCCATCGCATTAAAATTCGGAGACCTACACTCGGTTGTCGGTGCTCAAGCTGATGTGTGCCCTGTATGCCCTGACGCTCGAACGGCAGCGGTATCAACGCAAAGGAGATTGATCGGCTTCCAATTCAAGCCAGCGTCGCTTTATGGTTTCAAATGAATATGATCAACGATGTATGTCAGTGCTTCGTCAATTTCAGTGTCTTTGATCCATACGGCAAGTTGTTCACCGTTCACTGAAGAATGAACCTGATATCGTTGATGAATATTCCCAAGATCGGCCTGATAATAGTTAGGAAAAACAACATATAGCCCGCCAAAGTTCTCTTCTAGGGCAGGCATTAACTGAGTATAGATGAATGCCGCCGATATTTCACCGTTCATCCGACATGACTGCAGGAAGGCACCTGCAAGGTCTCGCTCTTCGGGTTGGAATAATCTTAAAGGAATCCGCATATCCAGTAAGGGTCTCATAGTGGGTCTCCTTGATGTTTTGGTGCGATATCGTTTCATCGTTATGTCCGTTCCTTTGCAACCACCATGCCCGGGAAATGAGGTCATTACGAATTTCGCAAGTCATTGAATTTATTGAATTATCCTTAGGAAATTGCAAATTTCAAAATGCATGGGTTATAAATGGGGCATATGCCCTATGCATCTGCGGGATATCACCCACTCGGAGCGCGGGGCGAGCCCGGCATACTCTGTCAAAGACCTTGACTGGCACTGTGTTCAAGTGCGTGACATAAGTTCTTGTAGCAGCACCTCGACCGAAACAACGGTTTTATGCGGCAAACCTTCCTTTGGGGTATCCGCCGATAATCGTCGTCCGACGGCCCGACGCTAACGGCCAAGTTGTTTTGCACGCGCTCCCATGTCCGTTACAGTGAGCATGCCACGTACACATCCAGCACGGTAAGCGTGGCTTGTACGCCACCACTCATGAATCATTCGACTCATCGCTCAGTCGTCAAAACAGTCCTGTCGAAGACATTCGATTCATCTATTCTCCTCGGCTCGAAGCATGGAAATTTGAGGTGTACCCCTCCGGATTTGAGCGACGGGATAACTATTTACCTTAGACGAATTGCGGCAGGGTACTGCATCAATACTATTGGCGTTTATTGGTAGCGAATATAAGCTGGTCTTGACTCTAATACGGCAATTATCGAACAACGGTTATCTGAACGGATTTATCTCATGTCTCATAAGTGCTTGTACCATGAGCGCTGCAACGCCAAATAGTCATTATTCTGCTTGCTGAATGTGAACCTGGAGCGTTTTCGCGAAAAAGATCGATTTACCTCAAGAAATCAAACCGCTATTAAATCGATCATTGGTGATCCAAGCGCAAACAGAGGCTCAGATGAACGCAACTGGCTCTCTATCACATGATTCGCCTTTTAATCTGAGCCAGCGCTTTCTGGCCCTAAGTTTTGTTTCGATTGCGATGGTCAGCCTTGTATCATCCTTTCTGCTTACATCCTTCCTCAAGGATCGATTTCTTCGGCAAGACGCAGAGGCTATGACGCAAGTCGTCAACAGTATTGCAAAGGTCGAGTTGCTAAATCGGCGTGATGCAGGAGACCAAGCCTTCAGCCTAAGCCTGGAGGATGTTGCGAAGCACATTACGACACTGCCGGACGTCGTCCGTGCCAACGTCTTCAATCGCGACATGCTTGTGGTTTGGTCCAACAATCGGGAGGTGACCGGTGTTCAAGTCGAAGATAATCCTTACCTGAGGCATGCGCTGGATGGTGAGCTTTCCTTTACTTCCGGAAAAATCGACGACGCGAACCATAACCGGCCGGAGCAGGTAGCGCTCGGGCATCCCGAATTTGTCGAGATTTACATGCCGGTCCAGGATACGGATGGCCAGGAGATTCTGGGCGTTGTGGAAATCTACAAGGTTCCAGATTCGCTGTTTTCCACCATCAGGGCCGGACAGAGGCTGATCTGGATTGCTGCTGCAGTCAGCGGACTATTTCTTTACATCACTCTGTTCTGGATCGTGCGTCGCGCTGATCATGTCATTCGCGGTCAGCAGGATCGCCTTATCGAGTCGGAAACTCTTGCAGCTGTCGGTGAAATGGCTTCTGCCGTCGCCCATGGCATCCGCAGCCCGCTGGCTTCGATCCGGAGTTCGGCCGAGCTCTGGAAGGAAGAAGCGCCCGACAGCAGCAACTTCGCGCAGGACATTATTTCCGAAGTGGACAGACTGGAGAAATGGGTACGGGGGCTGCTCACCTATTCCCAACAGTCTGATCGACAATACGAAGCCGTGGATGTCGTGTCGACCATTCGACAAAGCATCAGCCATCTAACGCAAGATCACTATCGGCAGGCCGTCGGCATTGAACTGGACATGAACGAAGATCTTCCCAGAGTGCGCGGCGACGGCGCCTTACTGGCACAGGCGCTTAGCAATATCATTGCCAACGCTGTCGAGGCATCCCGCGAGGGAAGCGTTGTGACCATTACGGGGAAAACCGACAATAGCCGCCAACGGGTGGAAATCCGTGTAACCGATAGCGGAGCCGGCATTTCGGCGGAGCAGATGTCCAAGATATTTATGCCGTTCTATACCACCAAGGGCAACGGGTTGGGAGTAGGGCTGGTGATAGCGGACCGTATCATCAAACGCTGCGGTGGATTGCTCGTGGTCCGAAGTCAGCTTGGTACGGGTACTAATGTAATCGTCACACTTCCGGTATTAAGTTAACCATGAACCCTGCGATCCTCATCATTGAAGACCATCAGGTCCTCGCGAGAAACATCATGACGTACCTCAAGCGCCGCGGGTATGAAACGATGATCGCGCCTACAGGCGAGCTTGGACTCGCCCAGCTTGCTTCCTTCGAACCCGATGTAGTTCTTCTTGATTATCATCTTCCCGAATCGAATGGCTTGCAAGTTTTGAAGGAGATCCGCAAGCGCCGGTCGGATGTCAAGGTCATCATGTTGACCGGTCACGGGAATGTTGAGATCGCGGTACAAGCGATGAAACTTGGCGCCGACGACTATCTGTCGAAGCCCGTTGCGCTGAGCGAACTACAAATCGCCATTGAGAAGGCCCTCAAGCTAGTAAGGGCCGAGAGAAAGCTTTCCTATTTCCTCAACAAGCAGGCCGAGAACGGTGCCTTAGCCAAGATCATTGGTGAATCGGCTCCGATGCTGGCGCTCAAGGATCTGATGAGACGTCTGATCAATGCTGAATGCATGCTGACTGACAACGCCCTGCCAGCCGTGTTGATTACCGGTGAGACCGGCACAGGCAAGGAACTGGTGGCCAGGGCTCTGCATTTCGAAGGCCCACGCAAGGAGCAGGCTTTTGTCGAACTCAATTGTGCTTCGTTTCCTCCACACTTGCTTGAAGCAGAGCTGTTTGGCTTTGAACGCGGAGCATTCACTGATGCGCATCAATCGAAGCAGGGACTGATAGAAGCGGCTGACGGTGGCACGCTATTTCTCGACGAGGTCGCCGAACTCGACTTGGCGGCACAGGCAAAGCTGCTCAAGGTCCTCGAAGACAAGAAAGTTCGAAGGCTGGGGGCTCTACGCGATAAGCTGATTAACTTCCGTATCATTGCCGCCACCAATCAGAACATCGAACGTTATGTGGAGGAGGGGCAGTTTCGTTCCGATCTTTACTACCGCCTTCGCACCGTGCAAATGACGCTGCCTCCGCTCCGCGAGCGTGGGGGCGATATTCTTTTATTGGCCAAGCTGTTCTTGGCTGGACATGGCAAGCGGTATGGCAAGACCGACCTGCGGTTCACTCCTGCCGCAGAACAGGCCATCCTAGGATGGCATTGGCCAGGTAACGTAAGGGAGATGTGCAATTTGATGGAGAAAGCTGCGCTCCTGACTTCGAACGGCATCGTGGACGCGGATGAACTCGGGCTTTGGAATGCACCGCCTGCGTCCAAAGCTGTGACGGTATGCGAAAGGTTAGCCGGTAATGACGACCTGAATATGGAACGGATGGAGCGCGACTTCCTCAGCGAAGCGTTGCGCAAGACAAATTGGAACGTCACTCAAGCTTCAGCTCTATTGGGCCTTTCACGCGATACGCTGAGATATCGGATGGAGAAGTATGGCCTGAAAAATCAGGCACCATAACCAGCAGTCATGCCGGTTATGGTGACCACTTACTTAAGACAAATACTAATCGCTCTTTTTTGATGTATTTGCGCTACATCACCTAGGTCACGGCGCGCGAGGCTTCAGACGTACTTGCTCCGGTACCTGAAAGGGAAAACCAAGCACTACCGCCGCACCGCGCACCCGGTTCTGAGCCCGGCATTTGTGGGTACAAAGGGTAGAGGGCGGTGCTACCTCCACTGCATCCTCTCCCATCACTTGGCCCATTCGACCGCCGCTCGCGACTAGCCATTGGGAGACAGCGCCGCAGTGTTGTACCGGTACGAGTTCGCCCGTACTCGTACGAATCTGGTTGGTACAGGACGGGTGCGGAACACGATCGGCAACTTGCGGGCTATCACGGCCGACGAATTTCGCTGAAGCGTCGTTAGCGAAGTTGATGCGTGCGCTGACCGTAACAGTGCTGTCCTTATACGGAAGGCTTTCTCCCTCACGCGCCCGAAAGTTGGGGTTGTCGAAATAGAAAGCAGAAGGGGCCAGCACATGCGTGAACAGGGTTCTGGACTGGTCAGAACGTTCCACTTCCATTTGGAAGATGCCGCCTTGAGCGCAGTCCTTTGCTTGAATTTTCATGACCAGGCCTACACCCTGTCGCATCAAGACCAGATCCGGCCCTTCGAGTTCAAGGTCTACATTACTTGTCAGGACAAGCCCCCGATGGTCCGGCATCTTGCTTGCAAATACCGGGGTCGGGATACCTCCGGTGATATCACGCGGATTTGGAGCACCGGTCATCTGGTAGTTCGTAATACCGAAGGTGGCCGAATCCACGTCGAAGCTCACATACTTACCCTGCACCCGGAAGGACGATCCGAGGCCGGCTGCGGGCAGTGATGCATCTTGCGGGGAGGTGCGTCCCAATACGGTGAACCCTCCACCTTCACATCCATCCGAGGAGGCGGCGTTGGCATCATGTGCGATCATGCACAGGCTTAGCACCATCGTGATTACGATAGCGCAGCGCATGGGATGCCGCAAATGCTGGCTGCTGTTGGCTGCGACACCTTCCTCGTTCGTCATATCTTTAAACGCAATTTGTCTAAGTGATAAGCGCATCTCCGTCTCCTGCCTCCGGGTTAATTTTGTGGTCATTTGAACTAGCACGTCGACATGACGACCTGCAGTATCTACTTCAGCAACCTTTGTGCCACGAAGTCGAAAATTTGCGCACAAGCTTAAGCGATTGTATTTAAAGCGATTTAATCCAATGGGAACGATGAGGACGATTTTTAACCCCAGAAATTGGGGCATATGGCCCAAGGAATCGTAAGCAAATGCCCCACTAACCGCTAAGATTCCGTTTGAAAACTACTCATTTTCGAATAGACGTTTGAGAAGTAAGCTGCCCATAGCGATATAGATCATTTCGCAGGAGACGTCGATGCGTCCCTCATAGTCACGTACTAAGCGCCGCCATTGCACCATCCACCCAAAGGAACGCTCGACAACCCAGCGACGCGGCAGCGGAACAAATGTGTGCTGA
>NZ_JACYXF010000119.1 GCF_015352985.1 Noviherbaspirillum malthae
CCCGGACGGGCTCCATCGACGAGGGCCTGTGATGTGCCTTGCTGCTGCAACTTCACTACCCAGTTGTGGATGCTTTGCCGCGTCACGCCAAGCGACTGCGCAACCTCCTTGATGGGACGGCCGCGGCTGTATTCCAGAATCGCCAGTGTGCGCTTGTACTGGTGCGCGTCGTGGGTTTCACGCAAGGTCTGCTCAAGCTGCAGTTGCTCTTCGGCAGTTAGATGGATCCCGCTCATGGCAATGCCCTCCTGCGCACTCATGATATCCAGTATAGGTCAACATCCTTTTGTTTTCGTGCTTAGGTGGAAGGCATTTATAGTTACGGTTGTTGCGTCATCAATTCCTAGCAAGCGAATTGAATCTTCTCCAATACTAATTAGGGTATCAGCTCCGGCGTCGATGATGATTACTCTGCTAGCAAAGTTGTCGGCAGTGACTCCGAGACCCGAGATGTCAAGTAAATCATTGCCGACTTCAGGCTGCAAATCAAAGTTCTGCACTCTATCGTGGCCAAATCCTACGGTGGAAAACATGAATACATCGTCACCAGCGCCACCATTGAGCACGTCGTTACCGTCTCCTCCGGACAAGATGTCATTGCCTGCACCACCGATGATGGTATTGGCCAGGTTGTTGCCTGTGCCAGTAAATGCACCGGTTCCAGTAAAGGTCAGGTTTTCGACATTGGCTGCCAGGATATGGCTGTTGACTGTGGCCCAGACAGTGTCAGTACCTTCGTTTTCAGCTTCGGTAACGACATCACCGGCATTGTCAACGAAATAGATGTCGTTGCCTTAGCATAAACGCACGTACTAATGAAAGCGGAATAACCATGTTCTGGCGCTTATAACATGGTTATTCCGCAGCTGATAAAGAATTTTATCGGGCGTTATGCGCGCCGCCCTTTCTTAATTTAAGACGGCTTGCGCCGGCGTGATGAAGCTTTTTTCGACGCCGGCCTAGGTTGGGGTTCAGTCACGATTTCTGCGTCGTCGACCTGCGTAGGCGCCTCAAGATTCATCATATCCAGATTATCGAGCCGCCATGCCCGCATTTCTCGAAACTCGCGCAATAGCTTGAAGAGCTGATTATCCAGCATGGTAGTGTACCGATGCGATTTCTCGGGGTCCCATGCTTTTAACATGCGTTGGGAACGGATCGCACCAAAGGCAGCTTTTACTTTCTCCCGGTGACGATGACAGTAAGCGACCCAGTAATACGCTTTGTACTGGTCCTCCATGTAGCAAACAAAACCCTCGGTAAAACTATCAGCGTTGTACAGTAATTTGAGGGTTAGCGCCGGGTCTCCTTTAGACCCTATCTTTTTTACCTCGGCTTGTAGAAAGCGCCAATGCAATGGGCACTGCCGCCGAGCATCCTCTTCTTCCTCCAGACGGATCGCGCCATCTTGTTGCGCTCCCCATTCACGGCAGATGCCCTCTGCCTGCACACCCTGGGCAGGACTGGGCATATTCTTTTGCTCCCGCATCCAGTCCGGCAACGGCATTAGAATTGAATTGCCAAACTCATCTGTTGTGGTCATCCAGTCGGGCTGTTTTTCATTCCACAGGTCTAGTGCATCCTTCAGCTCCCTATCGGAAACGGGATGCATCTGCACATTGGTGAGGATGGCATACTCTGCCCCTTCCATGCGAAGCCTACGCCAGGCGGCGCCCGCTATCTTATCTACTAACAACTGTTCGAGAGCGCCAACGGGCTTTAAATCAATAATCAAGCTCTGCAGTAGGGCCTGATATTCTTGGGGATTTTCATTTGGCAGCAGCAGCTTCGAAGACCGAACGCCGTGGGTAACGGCATTCAAGAAAGCGGTTGCCTTGCCCGCTTCAGTGCGGGTGACCTGTCTTGGGATTTTCGGACCACGGCAAATTTGAGAAGATAGCTCCCAAATGAAAGGGAGCAATGAAGAAAAGCCGATACAGCGACGAGCAAATCGTCCGAATTTTGCGGGAAGCGGACAAGACCCCGATTGCCGAGGTGGCCAAGCGCCACGGCGTGAGTGAGCAAAGCATCTACGGCTGGCGCAAGCGTTTTGGCGAGATGGGGACTGACGAGGTAAAGAATCTCAAAGCCCTGGAGCAGGAGAATGCCCGGCTCAAGAAGTTGCTGGCTGAACGGGATCTCGAAATTGAAGTGATGAAGGAGATTTCCCGAAAAAAATGGTAAGCGCACCAGCCCGACGGATTGCGGCGCTCTACGCAGTTGAGCGAGGTATCTCTCAACGTCGAGCTTGTGCGCTCATGCAGGTAGCAAGGTCCAGCCTGCTGTATATACCCACTCTGCCACAGAAGAATGCACCTGTGACGAGGGCTATGCATCGGCTGTCACGCCAGTATCCCCGTTACGGATCCCGCCGTATCCGCGTGTTCCTCAAACGGGAAGGCTTCGTTGTCGGCAAGGAGAAATGCAGTCGTCTGTGGGCAGAACAAGGTCTACAGGTGCCACGCAAGCGTCCCCGACGCAAGGTGGCAGCAAGTAGGCCACGTCCACTTGCGCCGGCCAAGGCAAATTCGGTATGGAGCTACGACTTCGTCTTCGATGCCTGTGCCAACGGCCAGCAAATCAAATGTCTGACGGTAGTCGACGAATTCACCCGTGAGGCACTTGCCATTGATGTAGCTGGATCGATTCGTTCGGGCCGGGTGATTGAAATACTGTCGCGCCTCATCAGCGTGCGAGGTGCGCCACGCTACCTACGCAGTGACAACGTACTAAATGCAAGAGGTATCTGCAAAAAAGGAAAAAGTATCCCGGCCAAGCGGAATAAGCCGTTTGGCAGCTACAAAGAGCAGACACAACAGTCCAGTGTTCTTCCACGTAATGAGATCCTTGCCAGACCATAGTAGACACAAGATTCGAAGCAATTGGCGCCACGATCTTCACCGTACTTAAAACAGCATAGGGAACCCAGTGGAAGGTCCGAGCATTATCTACGGAGTCGCATGCGCTCCAATGGCAGCCGAGAGAGGGATCGATCCACTGGGTAAAGCTTGTTCAAAGAACCGCCGATACGGCTGGTTCGTCTTGACGATACTGTAGGCTACGCGTGCCATCTTGGCTGCGACTGCGGTAAGCGCCTTTCTGCGCAAGTCCGCATTCTTGGGATCGGCCTTGATGTATCGGTCGTACTTGTCTCGAAACGAGTTCTCCCGCATACGCACTGCGCCTACGCCGGCGAGCCAGAAAGCCAGACGCAAGCGGGCGTTACCTCGCTTGGATAATTGCTCGCGGCCGCGTTGATTGCCAGATTGCTGCTTGGCCAGATCAAAGCCGCAGTACTTGAGGAACTGCCGATGATGGGCAAAGCGGCTGACGTCCCCAGCTTCGGCCAGAACCGTCAGAGCAATGACAGATCCTACGCCGGGTAGTGTCTTAAGATGTTCGAAGGCCTCATTACCTGCAAGCACCTGCTCGGCGCGCTCTTCAATACTAGCTCTCAATTGATTCAAGTCCTGATAGCGCTTGAGAGTTACGCGGAACATCTCTACCGCCAGTGAATCAGGAGCGTGAGGCAGCGCGGCACTTGAGCCCGCGATCTCCCATATCTCCTCAAGCTTGGCTCGCTTATTAACCTTGCGTCCGACCAGATCCCATGCTGCCAGCACAAAGGCCTCCTGCGAAAGCGACCTTACATGAGCGGGAGTTGGAAACTCCATGAGAAAACGGATAAACCATTCATTGCGGGTAGTGGCCCAATAACGGTGCATCTCTGGAAAGTAAAGTGGTAGTCCATGATTGATCAGTGAGTGCTGTGCCTTCGTACGTGCGCGTGATACCTGGTAATAGGTCTTGGCGATTTCCTGCAAATCATGAGTGCCAGCCACCATAGGATCAACATACCGTTGATGGGCCTGACGGCGTAGCATCTCCAGAATCACCGCAGCATCCTTCGGGTCGTTCTTGTCCCAGGAATTGAACATGGCATCACGATAGCGGGCAACAGCAACAGAGCTGATTCCAACGACTTCAAACCCTGCCATCAGAAGACGATATGCGATTGGACGATGATAGTCTCCGGTTGGCTCTATACCGACGCGACATGGGCCGGATAATGATTGAAGAAAGCCAATCAGGCGGTCAAAGTCTGGCGCAGTGTTGCCCATCTTGAAGCGGTGAAGTTTGCCGGCCGCGGTTTCCAGCAGGACATAATTCCAATAGCGGGCAATGTCGATTGCCACTCCCCTTGCGTCAAGATAGTTGTCGCCTCCAATAACTGGAGTTCTATAAACTCTGGGGGTGACGAGGAACGCAATGACGCACTACACGAAAGAGAAGAAGGAACACGCGCTGACGTTGATGAGCGCGCCGCAGAACAAGCCAGTGCCTGAGGTTTCGCAGCTCACCGGCATCCCGGAAGCGACGCTGTACTTGTGGCGCAAACAGGCCCGTAGCGCTGGTCGCGCCGTCCCTGGGGACGGGCAAAACCCGGAAGACTGGAGCGCGGCTGACAAGTTTGCCGTGGTGCTGGAAACCGCGCCGTTGGGCGAGGCGGAGCTGGCCGAGTATTGCCGGCAAAAGGGCTTGTTTGTGGAACAGGTACGCCGCTGGCGCTCGGAAGCGCAAATGGCCCTGGGCCAGGTGTCCAATGGTAAGGCTGAGCGCGCCCAGGACAAGAAGCGCATTCGTGAACTGGAGAAGGATCTACGCCGCAAGGAGAAGGCGCTGGCTGAAGCGGCAGCCTTGCTGGTGCTGTCGCGAAAGTACGAGGCGCTGCGGACCGACGACGAGGACGCATGACTGCGTTGCCGCAGCGCCAGCAACTCGTGGCTGACATCCTGCAAGCCCAACGGGCCGGTGCATGCCTGGCTAGCGCCTGCCAAGAGCTGGGCATTTCGTTACGCACGTTCGAGCGCTGGCAACAGGCAGGACAGGTGCAGGCCGATGCCCGGCCACATGCCGAACGACCGGAACCGTGTCACAAGCTGACGCCTGAAGAACGCCAGCACATCCTGACGTTGTGCCATGAACCCCGCTTTGCCGACCTGCCACCGGCGCAGATCGTGCCGCAACTGGCCGATGAGGGCGTTTATGTGGCCTCGGAGTCGTCGTTTTACCGGGTATTGCGGCAGGCCAGGCAGCAGCACCATCGCGGCCGTAGCAAGGCGCCGGTACCGTCGCAGCCAGTGCGCCATGTGGCCACCGGCCCTGGACAAGTGTGGTCGTGGGATGTGACTTACTTGCCAAGCCGGGTGCGCGGTCAGTTCTTCTACCTGTATGCCGTGCTGGACCTGTACAGCCGCAAGCTCGTTGCCTGGGAAGTGCATGAACGGGAAAACGGTGAAGAAGCGGCTGATCTGATCGAACGTGCCTGCTGGCGTGAGCAGCGTCGCACTCAACCGTTGATCCTACATGCCGATAACGGTGCGGCGCAGACGTCGTATACGCTCAGGACAAAGCTGCAGGCACTGGGCATCACACCGTCACACAGCCGTCCTGGTGTCTCGGATGACAATGCTCATATCGAGTCGTGGTTCCGGACCTGCAAGTATGCGCCTGGCTATCCGCCGGGTGGCTTTGAAACGCTCGCCGCTGCGCGTGAGTGGGTGCTGCGGTTTGTAACCTGGTACAACGGCAGCCACCGGCATAGCGGGATTGCTTACGTCACGCCTGAGCAACGTCACAACGGTACAGCTGAGCCCTTGCTAGTCCAGCGTCGTGCTGTCTACGAGGCAGCCCGTCAACGGCATCCGCTGCGATGGAAGCGGCATCCGCGCCCCTGGCAGGCTCCGGATCACGTATGGCTCAATCCGCCGCCCGCGACGACGTTGAAGGCGGCAGCTTGATCTATGCGACAACTACCTTGACACGCACCGCACTAAATTGAGCGCAGGTGTAGCATTTGTCGTGTCAGCCATCTCAGGTTCCTCCTTCGGTAAACGGACAAACAGAAGGATGCTCCTACTCTTGATGGCTGACATTCTGCATGTACTATGGCCCCGAGTTCGTAAGCTTTGCCTTACTGAAGTGGATAACCGATCAAGGGATAGAATGTGCACTGATTGACCCTGGTAAGCCGTGGCAAAACGGAACGACGGAGAGCTTCAACGGCAAGTTCCGTGATGAATGCCTGGCCATGGAATGGTTCAGGAATCGTCTTGAAGCCCGGGTTGTGATCGAGGACTGGCGGCAGCATTACAATCGAGTCCGGCCACATTCCAGCCTGAACTATGAAACTCCAGAAGCGTTCTGCAAGAAGGTAACAACTTTATCCACCGGAGCTATCCCAAATTAGCTTGGTCCGAAAAAACCGGTCAGGTCACGGGGGCCAGTGGGATTGCTTGCCTTTCTCTTATCTGCCATAAGTCTTCCAAGAAATACGTACAGTGTCCAGAGAAGTAATGCTACGCAAGGTCCGGCACCTGTGCCCTATTTTAGCCACAGACAAGCCTGCAAATGTTCCGAATCACCTAAGACGACAGTTCGTTTGGAAAAAACCCCTTTTTTATCTTGTCGGTGGCGCAATTCGCAATCGCACCCCCGGACCATCATCCGGCGTACCAATAAATTCCACTCCGGCTAATTCTAAAGTTCGTTGGATGGCTTGTAACGTACTCGTTCTGCCTTCTGGCACATTGTCCATGAGCTCAAAACGCTTAACGGTGGCGATACCAACACCTGCCTTTTGGGCAAGTTCATCTGCCGACCACCGCAATAGGGCGCGTGCTGCACGAATTTGAGCACTTGTAATCATACTTATTGCGTCTATATTGATACTATAAGTATCAATGGAGGCCAAAATGGGTTCATCTCTAGGCAATGGTAATGCGCCCTATTGTAAAGGGGAAAGCATTTGTACAGAAAACGAGAACAGCCCTTGTACCAGGCTGCGTCGCTCACTCCTTCGCTTAGAAGGAGCTTACGCTGAAAACACGCTGCGCGCTTATCGTGCCGACTTTGAAGCCTTTATTGCCTGGTGTGATTCCATTGGATTGACCGCACTGCCTGCAAGTGCCCAAAGCGTTGCCCAGTTTGTGTTTGTGGATGCAGCAACTGCTCAGTCATCGACGGTGCGACGACGTATTGCTGCTATTGGACGCATTCACCGTCTCAATGGACTGCCTGACCCGACAAAAAGTGAAGAGGTTGTACTTGCAATGCGTCGGATGCATCGCCAAAAAGGCCGTCGTCAAAAGCAAGCGCTAGGATTAACCGCCAGCCTACTCGACCAATTGCTTGCAGCGACCGATGACAGTGTTAAAGGACTACGTGACCGTGTACTCCTACGCATCGCTTATGACACAATGCGTAGACGATCGGAATTGGTCAACCTTCTTATTGAAGATCTGCAGCTGCGCCAGGACGGCACGGGATCGATCCTGATGCGATTTTCCAAGACTGACCAGGAAGGCGAAGGAAAAAAACTATCGCTTTCAAAGAAGACGATGTCCGTTTGTGCCGCTTGGTTAAAACACGTCAAGCAGACATCAGGGCCCATCCTCAGGAAAGTATCGCGCTATGGCGTAATTGGCAAACAACTTGATGCTGGCAGCATCCCCCGCATCTATAAGGCACTAGCCAAGCGCGCCGGTCTTTCCGACCTCGCCATTGCGGGTCTTTCAGGACACTCTGGACGCGTAGGCGCAGCGCAGGACATGCTAGCTAACGGCCGCAGCCTAGCGCAAATCATGAATCGCGGCGGCTGGAAAAGACCAGACACGGTGATGCGATATGTCGAGTTCACGGATTCCGACCCCGTGTAAGGCGCTATAAGCATTTCGACACAGGCCGCGAACCGACAAGCTGCCATTATCGGCCATAAGGATTCTTGTAAGCCGATGCAGATATCTAGACAGGTATCGTGTCGGCGATACGACGTGCGAGACTCTGAGCAAGTGCCATATTTTCTGCTTCGACCATTACCCGAAGCAATGGTTCGGTGCCGGAAGCACGAATCAGGACGCGGCCACTATTTGCGATCTCTGCTTCTACACGGCTTTTTTCTGCGAGTAGTTCGTCACTCTGTTGCCAGTCGAAAGCAGTGGGCATCCTGACGTTGACTAAGGCCTGTGGACGTAGTGAGATATCACTCGCAGATTGGGCTAGTGTCTTACCGCTCCGCTTTAATGCGGACAACACCTGAAGGGCTGAAATAATGCCATCACCGGTTGTATGCTTGTCGAGGAACAGCATATGTCCTGAACCCTCGCCGCCAATCAACCAACCGTACTCCTGCAATGCTTCAAGTATGTAACGGTCGCCCACCTTTGCGCGCACAAATGGAGTTCCCATGTTGTTGAATGCATGTTCGACCGCGACATTGGTCATCAAGGTTCCGACCACTCCTTTGACTGACCCTAGTGAGCTACGGTCCTTGACCATGATGTACAAGAGTTCATCACCATCATAGATACGCCCGGTGTCATCGACCATGATGAGGCGATCGGCATCGCCGTCGAGTGCAATGCCAACATCCGCTTTATTGGCTAACACAGCTGCGGCCAAAGCCTTCGGTGCAGTCGCGCCGAAACCATCATTGATATTCAAGCCATCAGGCGCATTGCCAATGGTGATCACATCCGCGCCAAGCTCATGCAACACGTCGGGTGCGATGTGATAGGCGGCGCCATGCGCGCAATCGACCACGATTTTCATGCCGCGCAAGTCCATCTTCGACGGGAAGGTACTTTTGCAGAATTCGATATACCGTCCTTGCGCGTCGTCCAGGCGCTTGGCCTTGCCGAGTTTTCCCGATGCCACGCATGTCATTGGCATTTCGAGTTCGGCTTCAATAGCTAACTCGACCGCATCAGGTAACTTGGTACCTTGGGCTGAAAAGAATTTGATGCCATTGTCATGGTATGGGTTGTGCGAAGCCGAGATAACTACTCCCGCTGATAATCGTAACGCGCGGGTTAAGTAGGCGACAGCGGGAGTCGGAATTGGGCCTGCTAGCATGACATCCACTCCCGCAGCAGAAAACCCGGCTTCCAGCGCTGCCTCCAGCATATACCCTGAAATTCTCGTATCTTTGCCAATCAACACGACCGCCTTCCCGTCCCTTGTATGAGAACGGGTTAGTATGGTGCCAGCCGCGTACCCAAGCCTCATTACAAATTCTGGAGTAATCGGCGCAACACCTACGTGGCCCCGTATTCCATCAGTACCAAAATATTTACGAATCATAATATATAGTTTATTGCTTAACGCCAATCCAAAACATTCAACAGGAAATAGGTAGTAACAACAACTTCTCGCCTACGTAACATACCAAAGGTTAAATGGAGCTAGATTCTCGAGTTATTTTTTTAATCTCTAAAAGGTACATGACCACATTAACTAAACCGTACAAGTGGTTTTTAATACCTAAAGAAACTCACTGAAACAATTACCAAAACTATGGTCAATGATTTCAACAAAGACAGTTTTAGAGCACCTTAGCGTACGAGCGCCCGCAACGTAGCAACAATGAGATAAACGTCGTTCCAGAAAGTCCGATTATTAACGTAATCAATGTAATAACGAATCTTAATGGGCAATACTTCGTTAATATATGCTTGTTGTGGGTCCGCGGACTTCCCAAGGATTTCGTTTTCGTCTTTGTATTCGATAGAAGCCAAGTCAGTGATACCTGGCTTAACTGACAGTATAATTCCTCGTGCCTCTGGTGGATAGCATGCGACGTAGCGTGGTACTTCTGGACGAGGTCCGACCAAACTCATATTACCCTGCAAGACATCAATGAGTTGGACCAACTCGTCTAGCTTGTACTTGCGTAACACACGACCCACCCTAGTGACGCGCGCGTCAGCTCCTACAGTAATTTGTAATCCGTGGCGATCAGCATCAATAACCATTGTCCGAAATTTATGAATTCGGAATATTTTCCCGCGTTGTCCTACGCGTTCCTGCCTAAAGAATACCGCCCCCCGAGAATCGAGCTTGATGGCCAATGCAATTAATAGTAGCAATGGCGTTAGCATTACCAACCCAAGCACACTTGCTATGATGTCGAATAATCGCTTGGCTATCACCTTAGAGCTTCCTTAACCGCATTAACCACCCGCGTCACGTCGGCCTCAGACATTCGCGAGTATAGCGGCAGAGAAATTGTACGCTCATAGATTCGCTGGCTAACCGGATACATCTCAGGAGTTAATGCATACGTGTCACGCCAGTAGGGCTGAAGATGTAACGGAATATAGTGAACACTGCACCCAATCCCCTGCGCATACATACGCTCCACGAAGACGTCTCGTTCAATATTTACCGAATCGTCTAGCTGGATGACATAAAGGTGCCAAGAGTGGATATCTCCGGTAGCAGCGTGCGGGGGGCGAATAATAGGCAACCCTTTTAGGGCATCGTCATACAACATCGCGACGCGAGCTCGCTTCTGTTGGAAAGTATGGACCTTCTTAAGCTGATGGATTCCAATCGATGCAGCTATATCGGTCATATTGTATTTGAATCCTGGAGCAACGATCTCGTAGTACCAGCTTGGGGCCTTGGACGTGAAACGATCAAATGCATCCCGGTTGATGCCATGTAGACGCATAACGCGTGCTCGCTTGGCGATTTCAGGATTACGCGTGACCAGCATACCACCCTCTCCGGTCGTGATAGTCTTGTTGGCATAAAAACTAAATACGGTCACGTCACTATCCAGCGTACCAATTAGCTTTCCATCGCATGTCGTTGGTAAAGCGTGTGCTGCGTCTTCTATAACGCGAAGACCATGTCTATGCGCAATCGCTAATAATGCATTCATGTCAGCGGAGTGTCCTGCAAAATGCACAGGGATTATTGCTTTTGTACGATGTGTAATTGCCGCTTCCACTGCAGCAACGTCAATGCATAAGGTGTTCGCGGAGCTATAGTCCAAAGTGGTGTACGGGCTGAGCTCTGAAGGTGGGGAGGAAGGCGGTGGAGATTTTGTTGGAGAATTTTGATTGTCGAGATCAAAACCAACCAACGAAAGAACCCCCACCATGGGC
>NZ_JACYXF010000120.1 GCF_015352985.1 Noviherbaspirillum malthae
TGCTCGAATCCTTGGTCCTGGGCCATCGACAGGGTCTGCTGCTTCATCTTCATTCGTACGGGGAGAGATCAATAGCACCTATAACGCTTGGCAACAAATCTCGTTTACTTTTGCAGCGTAGCCTTAACTGTTGAATTTCCTCTTCTTTTTTGTAAAGGTTATTCGACATCTCGACCAACTCGGCTGCCTGACTCATTGGAAGCAGGACCTGCATTTCCTTTTCCCAATGCTCTGGCAATTTGAAATCAGGCTGGAAGCCCCCATCAGCAGGAAGATTTCCATCACTTTCGATAACGTGTCTTGTTACATGCGAAGCGAACTGTCGCTCTACTGATTGAATAGCTGTCTTGAACTGTCTTTCCAATGCTTCGATTCGGTCATACAGATCTTGGAAGGCGGGGATTTCCGTCATGTATTTGTCGTCGCCCTGTTTATCCACACTGAACACTTTCTGCCCTGTTCTCGGGGTATAAAGACTCTCCAGATCAGATGCGGCACGGACTGCTCGTGCCAGATTTTCCTCCCTGACTAGCTCTCCATATTGATCCATGGCAGTTGAACCGTCCCAGGTATAATTCGACAGTTCTAAGGTATAGCGGTTCAGCTTGCTGACATCCTGGCTATTTGGCACCTGCCGCGCGAGCTCTATTACGCCATCTCGCCAAAGTGGGTCTGTTTCAAGGAAAGCTTGTTGCTCTGCTTTATTTTCAGTGTATTCGTTAACATAATTTTCGGCATCTTCAACATATCTCCCATGCCATCTGTCCTTGCCAGGATATGCTGCACTTGAAGGATTCACAGTTTTCGGCAAGTTGAGCCGAGTTATTAAATCTGATTTAATAGTTTGTGCCAGTTCCGGTTCATAGGCTCCTTTTAGCCTTTGATCGTTTTTTATTGCTCGAGGAAGTATATCCGTTGCAATATAGCGGTCAAGCGTCTCCAACCTGAAGTTAGCCAAGGAAGCTTCCTTAAATTGTTCAAGGTTCATAGCCCCTGACACAATTCCGCGTACCAGTTCACGGTTCTTGCTCCTTCTCGCAAGTTCGCTGATGTACTCCATTGCATTATTGATGCAATTTTGCGTGCCGCCTACAGAATCTTGAAACACCCTATCGGCAAAGTCGGAATCATGCATAATGGCACTAAGAATCTGTGCAATGTTATAGTAAACTTCGTTGCTTCGGTTCTTCTTAGCATTGTTGGCGTCTTTTTCCGCGCGTTGAATAAGATTGACAAACTCTTCTGCGTTAGGTTTTTTACTCAATGCTTTAATAATTTCTTGTGAAGTGGGTAGAGAAACCGAACCATCCTCTATACGCATTTCATTGATTCTCATGCAGAGTCTATCCAGCATTTTTTCCAACGGTTCAACGCTGTACTTCCAGTTGTTAGACACCGTTGCCCATTCAACAAGCCGGTTTTGTTGCTCCTCCGTAGAGCGATCCCTGAGAATAATGCTGGCCATTCCTGTATATCGCAGTTGTCCGTTCATCCCCGTTGCCTGCCCTGCCCTCCTCGGCGGTACCCCCTCATTAAGAGTTTCCAGTATTGAATCTGCATGCTCTTGAGTAAGAAGTTTTTCACTTCTCATGTAATGATCGAGAATTTCTCCGGCTATTCTTAATTTAATCTCCTGAGGACAAACAGGAGAGGAAATCATTTCGAACATATCGCTCGTAGCTTTTTCATATTCAGGCCTACGATTGCTGCGGTAGTAATTTCTGCGCCCTATCCGAATTTGTTCTATTCCCAGCAGCAGAAACACAGGTCCGTAAGGACCGGTAAGCGAAAGAGAGGCTCCTAAGACGCCATAAAATGCGCAATGCCTTCTCAGCGCCAAACGTTCTTCCGGCGTATGCATGCGCAGACGCGCATGTTGCACAGACAGATACAGATCGACTATTTCATCCAATTCCGCACTATTTGACTGTAGTTCATTATTGTTCTGACATATCAGATGTCTTAAGATTGCCGTCAGTTGAGTACGCTCGATGGCGCTCATTTCCCGTTTGGCGATTTGATAGCGCGGAGAGGAGGGTTTGTGGAAATACAAACCGGCTCCCACGCTGTACCGTTTCCTGATTTCTCCGGACGAGCCGAGCAAATCAGTAATCCACCGTTTTGCGTGCTCGACCTCGGGAGGTTGGACATCGTTTGGAAAATTCACGTTGCTGAAGTCAAGAGTGCGTGACCAATGCGTATCTGGCAGCGTAAAAGGGACAGGATTTGTCGACGACAAATATTTTCGCAAGCTTTTCTTTAAGTGACTTGCTGGCTTGGGATGCTCGGCTCCTGCATCCGGTTGCGTGGTAGGCTGAGTATTTGCCCGTTGGGTCGCTGCTCCGCGTTGCTCCTCGTTGCTGGCCAGGGGTACTCCCAAATTTCGGCTAATGGCTGCTCGGTCAATCGACATCAGATTCTTTCTAACATTGGAGATAAGTGTGATGCGGTTCTATGTGGTGAGCAGACCGAAGATGGTTCCATGGGAAGTCAAAATTTTTGGCACATGGTGTAATGTGCCAAATTTTAGTAACGCAAAATTTGCGGACTGTGGCGCACGGCAACTCATAATGGAACCGGAGGCATCTGCAAGAACTCCTGCAGCTGCGTCAAATTAAGTGGAAGCCTTGGTTGCTTGCGCATTGTCGTGCAGAACAGCTTCGGTTCTTCTGGCACATTGGGAAAATGATGCTGCTTGACTTCTACACGTGGCTACAGCACCTTCACCACGTCTACCTCTATCCATCATGTGGCGATTGAATCCAGTTCCCCCGCAATTTCTACCAATCTCGGTATTCAGGATGGAGTCGTTGCTATATCTGACATCGAGTATCATTGTGCCCAATCAGATTTGACCAAGCGTCAAGTTCGGCTACATTCTTTCCTGTTTCTTGACGATAAAGACGTGTTTTTTGCGGTACCATCATTCCTCATATTCCCATGGCACGTTCTTGAGCGCATGCAATCTTGGGTAATTCATGACATTGACGGCAATACACGCTAACGGCCGGCTTCGATGAATAAAATCCAAGCGGGATGGTCGGAATGGATTTGAGATTTCAATAAGTATCGGTCAATGGTTTTACGGGTGAACTGGACATTCCAAAACTCGGTAAGCAGGCCGCGTGTGACAATTAGCCTCATTAAATTCCATCTGCCACGCGCCAATTCAAAAGTGCGAAAGAATCTTGGATATCCTGTAGAGATACCACCGCCGTCTTAGCGCAACACACTCACAACTTCGGCTCCCCGAAACCAGCTTCCGCCGCACCTGCCTTGCGCGACACACGAAAGTCCTTGGAATGGATGCCGTGTTTCTTCAGCAGCATCTGCAGATGCGAGCGGTTCATCTCGCAGCGCCGCGCCAGTTCCGACACCGTGCCGCCGACTTCGCGCAAGCCCTTTTCCAGAAAAGCCTTTTCCGCCTCGTCGCTGGCGATTCGCCGCGCATCGCTGAGAGAGCCGGGAAGCAAAGGCATGCCGGAAACATCGCCGCCTCGCACGGGGATGGCGGCAGTCGACGGCAAGAAACCGGACGCGGCAGACGTGGGAACAGCGACTGACTCGGTGGGCGCGACGGCCATGGTTGCAGTCACTGCAGGTGCGGCAGAAGACGCACCATCGGCATTTTTCGCAGAGCGTATATCCACCGGCAGATGGATGACATCCGCCATCTCTCCCGCCAGGCAGGTAAGCCGGTAGATCAGGTTGCGCAGTTCGCGAATGTTCCCCGGGTAGCGGTAGTTGATCAGGAATTCCCGCAGCTGCGGCGTCATCCTGATCGGCCTGCGCTTCATCATTTCCGCCGCCTCGTCGCAGAAATAGGAAAACAGCAGGGGAATCTCGTCCTTGCGCTGGCGCAGCGGCGGCAGGCTGACATGGATCACGCTGAGGCGGTAGAACAAATCCTCACGGAACGTGCCCTCCTCGCTGAGCTTGCGCAGGTTGCGGTTGGTGGCGGCCACGATGCGGGTGTCGACGGGGATGGGCTCGTCCGAGCCGACGCGCTGAATCTCGTGGGCCTCCAGCACCCGCAGCAGCTTGACCTGGCCGGTCAGCGGCAGCTCCCCGATTTCGTCGAGGAAGATCGTACCCTTGTGCGCACTTTCGAACTTGCCCTTGCGGTCGGTCGCCGCGCCAGTGAAGGAACCGCGCTTGTGGCCGAACAGTTCCGACTCGATCAGGTTTTCCGGAATGGCGCCGCAGTTGACGGAGATGAACGGCTTGTCGGAACGCGAACCGTTCGCATGAATCACCTTGGCCATCAGTTCCTTGCCGGTGCCGCTCTCGCCGTCGATCAGCACCGGCAGGTCGGTCGGCGCCGCCTTCTCGGCGACTTCCAGCGCATCGAGCAGTTCCGGATTGTCGCCGAAGGTGCCTTCGAAGACGAAGCTGCGCGCCAGCAAAGCCTTGCGCCGGTCGCCCGGCAGGCGGCTGGCGGTATCGGGCTCTTCCGCTGCGCCGGCGGCCTTGATGAAGCGCTCCTTGTGCGACAGCTGCATCACTTCGTCGCGCAGTGCGTTGGATTGCCGCAGCAGCTTCTCGATATCGGTGCGCTCCAGCCGGTTGGCCCAGCGCAGCGTGGTGCGGAGGATTTCTATCTTTTCGATCAGCCCCGCATACGACATCGCGGAGTTGCCTGGCAGGCCCGGGTTGTATAGCTTCATGCGGCACTCAGCTGTTTTTGCACAAGTTGGTAGTACATGCCCCGGCGGTCGACCAGTTCGTCGTGCCGGCCCTGTTCCACGATCGCGCCTTCATACAGCACCAGGATCTTGTCCGCGCGCATGATGGTGCTGAGGCGGTGCGCGATGATCACGGCGGTGCGGCCCTTGAGAATCTCGTTCATGTTGCCCATGATGTTGCTCTCGGACTGGGTGTCGAGCGCCGACGTCGCTTCGTCGAACACCAGCAGGCGCGGGTCGTGGTAGAGCGCGCGGGCGATGCAGAGGCGCTGTATCTGCCCGCCCGACAGGCCGACGCCGCGCTCGCCGACGATCTGCTCGTAGCCGAGCGGCATCTTGGCAATGAAGGGATGGGCGTCGGCCATCTTCGCCACTTCCTCGATGCGGCGGCGGTCCGGGCTTTCCTCGCCGCTGGCGATGTTCTCGGCAATGGTGCCCGAGAACACGAGGTTGCTCTGCATGACGTAGCCGACCTGGGCGCGGAAGTAGTCCTTGTCGATCTTGCCCACATCGTAGCCGTCCACCGTGATCTTGCCTTCGCTCGGCGCATAGAAGCCGACCAGCAGCTTGGCCAGCGTGGTCTTGCCCGAGCCGCTGCGCCCGACCACCGCCACCAGTTCGCCCGGCTTGATGTCGAAGCTGATGTTCTCCAGCACATAGTCGGTCTCGTTGCCGCCGTAGCGGAAATACACGTTCTCGAAGCGGATGTCGCCCTGCAGGTCCGGCAGCACCACGCGCGAAGGCAGGTCTTCCGGCTTCTGCTCGGGTTCCATGTCGAGCACGTCGCCCAGGCGTTCCATGGCCACCGCCGCGTCGTTGAGCTGGCTCCACAGTCCGACCAGGCCCATCAGCGGCGCCATCACGCTGCCCATCAAGGCATTGAAGGCCATCAGCTGGCCGATTGTGAGTTCGCGTGACAAGACGAGATTGGCGCCCACCCAGAGAATGGTGATGGTGGTGGCCGCATTGAGCACCTGGCTGGCGAGCGAGACCACGATGTTGAAGCCTTGGGCGCGGTACTGCACGTCCAGCGATTTCGCATATTTCTTTTCCCACTTCATGCGCACCGCCCGTTCGATGCCCATGCCCTTGACTGTTTCCACGCCACCCAGCGTTTCCATCAGATAGGCCTGGGCATCTGTAGCGGAGGCGAAGGCTTCGCGCGCATAGTTCTTGATCTTCGGCGTGACTAGCACCGTCAGCCCCATGATGGGAATGACGAAGGCAATCAGCACCACGGTCAGCTTCGCGTTGTACATGAACATGATGGTGAAATAGATGAACACCATCAGCAGGTTGAGCACGGTGGTGACCGTGGACTCGGTGAGGAAGCCGCGTATCGTATGGTTTTCCTGGAAGCGCGCGAGCACGTCGCCGGTCTTGCGCTTGGCGAAGAAGGAGAACGGCAGGGACATGGTGTGCCGGAAGAAATGCGACATCATCGCGAAATCCATGTTGCGCACCATGAAGTTGGCGAGATAGGCGCGTATCGTGCTCATCAGCTGGGTGAACACATTGGCAATGATGAGGCCGGCGATCAGCAGATGCAGCAGGCCTATGTTCTGGTGCACGATCACCCCGTCGAGAATGTTCTGGATGATCAGCGGCGGCACCAGCCCCAGCATTTGGATCACGAAGGTCGCCAGGAACAGATGCAGCAGGATCTTCTTGTAAGGCTTGAGATAGGCGATGAAGCGTATCCAGGGCGAGCGCGTCGCCGCCATCTGCACCATGTCCTCGCGCGCGGTGAACAGCAGGCAGGTGCCGCTCCACCCGCGCTCGAATTCCTCGACCGTCATCTTGCGGTAGCCGACCGCCGGATCGGCGACGCGCACATGCCGCTTCGACACGCCATAGACGATCACGTAATGATAGCCTTCCCAGTGCACGATGAACGGCAGCTCGAAGCCGAGCAGCGATTCGTAGGTGCATTGCACGCCGCGCGTGGTGAAGCCGAGCGAGTCGCCGACCCGCGCCAGGCTGTCGAGAGTGGCGCCCTGCGTGGTCACGTTGGCCAGTTCGCGCAGCTTGCCCAGCGTCATCGGTATGCCGTAATGCTTGCAGATCATCGCCAGGCAGGCGGCGCCGCAATCCATCTCTTCCGCCTGCTCCACCCAGGGGAAGCGCTTGATCATCTTTTCGCCGTGTTCCGGCTCGGACAGCAGGTCCAGCCGCACCGGATGCTTGCGCCGCTCGGCCAGCTTCTTCTGCCGGTGCAGTTCTCGCTCAATGAACTGGATGCGCGCTTCCAGCGCCTCGCGCAGCTTGGGATTGCGCTCGACCAGCTGGTGCACGGTCTTTTCCGGAATCACCAGCAGCGTGGTGTCGACATTGGCGGTGACGGTCGCGATCTGTTCCTGCCGCATCACGCAGGCCTTTTCGCCGAAGATCTCGCCCTCGCGCAAGGTGGCCAGCGGATATTCCGCCCCTTCCTCGCTGCGCACGATGCGCACTTCGCCTTGACGCACCACATACAGCCGGCGGTCCTCGCGCGCATCCTGCTTCAGGATTTCCTTGCCGGCGGCAACACGCTTGACGCCGACGCTGCGGATGAATTCTTCCAGCTCCTTCTTGTTGACCTTGCCCTTGAGATCGAACAGCCGCGCCACGAAGCCGCCGGCCGAGCTGATCGCGACATAGCTGGTGACGAAGGCGTAGGCGGCAGGATTCTGCAGCACGATGGGGCCGATCACCTGGCGCGGAATGTACAGCAGTTCCGTCTTGGTGGAGGAGCGCACCGAGGATTCATGCCGGTATTCGCGCAGCATGGCGATATCGGCGAACACTTCGCCCGCCTTGCGCACGCCCATGCTGATTTCCTTGCCCTGCTCTTCGGTGAAGATGCGCACCGAACCGCTCTTGATCACATACAGGCCGTCGGCCGCGTCGCCGGCATTGCAGACGGTGTCGCCGAAACCGAAGAAGCGCGATTCGGCGCTGGCGGCGAGGCGTTCCAGTTCCTCGCGGGTGAACGGCGACAGGATTTCAACGTTGGCAAGGAAGTCAACCAGCGGATGCACTTGGGGAGAGGTGTCCATGGATTCGCCATTCTCTTCGCTTGACTGCGCCTGTTCGCGCCCGATTGCATTCGCATCTTCCTGCCGCGCCGCGTCCTTGCACGGCAAACGATCATCCGGTCATCGCGCCTCGATGATGTGTTCCTGCGCCCTTGCCTGCAGCCACTCCTCTTTCAGCAGGCGGCGGATTTCCGCGGACGATTCCTCGTCCAGCCTGGCCGGGTGTTTCGCGTTCACCCTGAAGATTTCGAAGAAGCTGCGGTCAGGCGACGGAAACGGGCCGAGCAGTTCGCCCACCTGCGCGTTGAACACCTTGGCCTCGATGTCGCTTTTCAATGAACCGCGCAGCACCTTGCCGATCACCCCGCCCTTGTCTCGCGTATCGGCGATCGAGTGCTCGCGCGCCATCTCCTCGAAACTGTCGGGGTCTTCCTCGAGCACCGAAATCATTTCCTTGGCCTTGCCCTCGGTATCGAGCACCACATGGCTGATTTCCATGCTGTCGAACTTGGGGAAGTTGAGCTTGAAGTAATCCTCTACCGCCCGGTCGCTGCAAACCTGCGCCAGCATTTTTTCCTGGTAGAGCATGTCAGTGATGTAGGTCTCGAACTCGTCGAGATTGATGCGCATTGCGTCGAGGTAATTGTTCATGTCGGCCGCGCGATGCAGGCCCTGCACTCGCCGGAACTGGTCGGCGCGCTCCTGAATGTCTTCGGCGCTGATGGTGATGCCTTGCCGCTTCGCCGCCTTAACCGTCAGCTTGTCCCGGACGATCTGCTCGACCAGGCTTTCGAATTGTCCGCTCAGCTTGAGTGTCCTGACGAAATCTTCAAAGCCGATGACTTCATCGTCGATGCGTACTATTTCGGTCATGTCGCATTCTCCTTGAGATGCGGGGCGGAAGCGCCAGTTGCAATTTCCACCTCGAGATTGACAATAATAAGACTGTGCAAGCCAATAACGCTGTGTTTGCTCAATGTCTGCAAGGACAAATGATGCTTCCTGCTTGACCGGCTGCAATATGGCGCGCGGGCATCGTCCCGTCATCTCTTCATCGCTACACTTTTCGACCGCGGACCCGCGTTTCGCGTCCGCTGCAGAAACGATTGCCGGATTTACAGGTCTGAGCGGCATTGACTGCATGCATTGTGCGATCCCTTCGAGTCGGCCCTGCGCATGCGATCCACCGAGAGAAGACTCCTCATGCACCAGCACTCACTGTCCCTGTTCGACACCGACGTGCCGAACGATCCTCCCGAAGCCAAGGCGCTGGAAGTGCATCGCCGCCTCTGCAAGGAGTACGACTGCCCGATCCGTTATTTTCACGTGCTCGATCCGCTTGCCGAACTGGTCTCGGCGCTGCTCTCCCATCGAACGCGCAACCGCGATTCGGGACTGGCATTCCGTACGCTGCGCGAGCGTTTCCCGGAATGGGAACAGGTGCGCGACGCGCCGGTCGGGGAGGTGGAGGAAGCCATCTCGGCCTGTACCTGGCCGGAACAGAAGGCGCCGCGCATACAGGCGGTGCTGCGCGAAGTCGGTGAGCGCAATGACGGCGCGTTGTCCCTTGAATTCCTGCGCGACTGGCCGGTGGTGAAAGCGCGCGCCTGGCTGGAAAGCCTGCCCGGCGTCGGCCCCAAGACCAGCGCCGCGGTGATTTCCTTCAGCAACCTGCGCGGCAGGGCCTTGCCGGTGGACAGCCATCATCATCGGGTCGCGGCGCGTCTGGGCCTGATTCCCGAGAGCCTGCCGGTAGGCCCGTCACATCGCGTACTGGAATCGCAGCTGCCGAACGAATGGGATGCGCAGATGGTGTACGACAATCATCAGATCATCATGCGCCACGGCAAGGATGTCTGCACCTGGCGCGATCCGAAATGCCGGCAATGCGTGCTGCTGGATCTCTGCCCGCATGGGCAAGCGAGGCTGGCCGGCAAGCGGACGGCGAAGCATGAAGGAGAGCAGCCGGCGCGGTAATCCGTCCGGCATGCACAGGAGGGTTTGATTGCCTGATCGGCTCTCGATCTGCCGTTCAGGAAAGTGATGGAACAAGGAGCTCAGGCTTCGCTGCTCAACGCTGTCTTCGCCTGCCGCTCTCGCGTTGCCAGCCAGCAAAGAATCGATCCCGCGCACACCATGGATGCGCCCTGCCAGAACGAGGTCGAGAGCGGTGTGCGCAGAAGCGTGGCTGCCAGCGCCGCGGAAACCACCGGAATGAAATAAGAAGCCCCGGCGAGAATGGTGACATTGCCATGCAGGATGCCGACATTCCAGGCTGCATAACCGAATCCCATCGCCGATGCGGCAAGCACAAGATAGATCACTGCATGGACGCTGAACTCCATCCCGCCTTCCGATGTGGCCAGGTACTTGACCCACAGCGTCAGCGCCGTCAGCATGAAAAACAGCGTGATCCCGTTCTTGCCGCCGGCGATCCGCTTGGTCACGGTGCAATAGGCCGCCCAGATGACGGCACCGGAAAAGGCCAATCCGTAACTGAGCGGATTGTCCTTGACGTTCGCCGTCATTCCGGCCAGATCCAGACCCTGGTCGCCGCCCAGTACCCAGCAGATCCCGAGCACCGCGATGACGAATCCGGGAATGATGAGCAGGTTGGACTTCTGCTTGTTGAACAGGATGGCGGACAGAATCGTGAAGGCGGGCCACAGATAATTGACCATCCCGACTTCAATGGCTTGCCTGCCGCTGTTTGCATAGCCGATGGACAATGCGAGGCAGAGCTCATAGGAAACGAACAGAAGGCTTCCCCAGAAGAGATAGCGGCGAGGGAATTCGCTGACCTTGGGAAAGCCGATGGTCAGCAGCAGAAGAACCGATGCGACGGTATACATCATGGCGGCCCCGCCGGTCGCTCCCAGGCTTTCACTGACGCCCCGGATCAGGCCGACGATCGAACTCCATAACAGAATTGCAATGAGTCCGATAAGAGTTGCTTTACGCTTGTTGTTCATTCCGCCCTGCTTGCCTTTAATGGTTACCTTGGAAGGGAGTTTTTTCGTTATCCCTTCGGGCCGGGCATTGTAAAAGAAAAAGCGGGGAATGAGTTTCCGGCCAAGTCATGAGCAGAACCGCGTCCCTTCCCAGATTATTCCTGTTTTCGCAATAACGCATTGCTGCCGAGGCTGTTTTTCTCCTTTCGCGCAACACCTACAATGTGCTTCATCGATGAGCACACAAGACAACGCGTGCGACTCACCGAGGCAGGCTGCGAGGGCAAACG
>NZ_JACYXF010000121.1 GCF_015352985.1 Noviherbaspirillum malthae
AACACTCGATGGCGCCGGAAGTGCTGTTGTTCTCGAAGAAGGTGTGGGATGGCCTGAGCAAGGAAGACCAGGCGCTGATCCGCAAGGCGGCCAAGGATTCGGTGCCGGCGATGCGCAAGCTGTGGGACGAGCGTGAAGCCAAGGCGCGTCAGGTGGTGACGGCCGGCGGTGCGCAGATCATCACGGATGTGGACAAGGCGGGCTTTACGGCGGCGATGAAGCCGGTGTACGAGCGCTTCGTCACCGATCCGGCGCTCAAGGACGTCGTCGCCAAGATCCAGAAAAGCGCAAAGTAATTGCCGGCAGCGGGCGGCATCGTCAATGCCGCTCGATGTCCGTTGAAATTGAAGTGTCTCTCTCCCAAAGGGGTTTAGGTCATTCCGAAGGTCGGAATGACCTTTTTTCTTTTTGAAGCCTGTTTTGCGGAGCCGGGTTATTGCTGAGGTGATTCGCCGTAGAACATGCGTTGCAGTGCCTGGTTCAGATGGGCGCGCATCGCATCGCGCGCTGCCTTGCCGTCCTGCCGGATAATCGCATCGACAATGGCGCGATGCTCGCGCTGGACCATCATCTGGCGCTCCACGCTCTTCTCCCGCGACAGATTGCGCAGCAAGGCCATGCTGAACCGTGTCTGGTTCCTGATCGAACTCAGTACGGTATGAAACAACGGGTTCTTTGACGCGGCCGCAATGGCGAGGTGAAAGGCAAAGTCTTCCTCGGTGCCGACCGCATTCATATGGATGACCTTCTCAAGGCTCTCGTAGGCAGCCTCGATCTGTGCAAGGTCTTTCTCGTCGCGCATTCGTGCCGCCATTTCGGCAGCCCCGCCTTCGATGCCCAGCCTGAATTCGTAGCAGCGCTGGATATCGGAAAGGCTGTCGAGCTCGGCGAATTTGAGAATGGGCTGGTTCGGCGGACGGCCGACGTAGCTTCCCGACCCCTGGCGCGACACGATCAATCCGCCGACGCGCAACCGGGCCAACGCTTCCCGCACCGTGGGGCGCGATACCTTGTATTTTTCGCTGAGGGCTTCTTCGCTCGGAAGCCGCTCTCCCTCTTTCAGTTCGCCATCCATGATGGCCCTGAAGATGGAACCGAACATCATGTCGGCGAGGTTTTCACGCTTTTTAATGAGGCACTCCGCTTACGAAATGAATGCAAGCCTGAGGCCTGCGCAACAGCATCGCTGCCACGGCCGAAGGAAAAGTATTGGCATGGCGGGCAGCAGTTACAGCGGAGTATACCCTTTTCCGTATGTCAAAAATGAAAACCGCCCGGCGATTGCGCGCCGGGCGGCCTCATCGAAACTGCCACGTTTTACTTCTTGGACAATGCCGCGTTGGCAAGCAGGGCGAGACGCAGAGCGGCGATGGCCGAGAAGGAAATGAGAGGAAGGTATTCGCTGAACATGATTGATTCCTTAAAAAAGTGTTTCGCTGGAATCATCTTATACAGCGCCTAGTTATAAATCCAATTTCAAGTTTTGATGTCGTCCATTCTCTTTGTGAATAATGCGCCGCGTTCAAGTCTCCTTGTTGCGCACTTCGGCACACAAGTTATGAACAGATATAAGCGGCCGACAGAAGAGGGGAAATATTCTGCCCCGGCCGCCGTCATGCCATCGTTCGTCAAGCATGACGGCGGAGACTCAGGTCATCAGGGATAACGCAGCTCGCGGTTGCAGCCATCAAGCCGGACAGTCAGGGGCCCGTCCGTATCGACTTGCAGTTGCGCGTCGCACCCAAGCTGCGCGCGCTGCATGTTGACGGTGACGGCGGCCACATTGCGTGCGACTAGGTCAAGCCGGCTGGTCTTCGGCGCCACGGCAGGCAGTCCCCAGGTGCGGAACTGGCTTACGTAAGCTTGTAGGCCGAGATTGCCGGGGACCACGCCGGCCCCGGTCTGCATCGGCGAGACCGGAGCGTCGCCGCTGCCGAAGGCATGCGAAACCGCATCGATGGTGCCGCGCGGCGCGGCGCTGCCGCGGTCTCGAACGCTGATGTCGGACAGCCAGTAGGCGTGGTTGCCGACCAGGCCGCGCGCCGGTACGTCCATCGCCGGATTGGCGACATAGGTAATGCGGGCCGGATTGCGGTCGACGAGGGCGTCGCCAAGGAAATTCGCACTTTCCTGGTATTGGTCGTGCAGTGCCAGGGTGAGGTGCTCTCCGGTGGTGAAGGTGTCGAAGCGATAGCGGTAGCCGAGTTCGTCCAGCCGCTGCGCCTGCGTGAGCGTGCCTGCATACGGTACCAGTTCGTCCGCCGCCTGCACCCACATCATGATCGGCACGTTCCGCAGGCCGGGCAGCAGGTGATAGGTATTGGTCGCGTCGCCGCCGGTCGGCGCGGCCGGCGGCACCCAGATGCCGAGTGCCGGCGGTCCTACCACCGCATGCGCCTTGGCGAACAGGTCCGGATAGCGCGTCGAGAACTTGAAGGTGGCATGGCCGCCCATCGAATAGCCGCTGATCGATGTCATTGCCGGATCGAGCGGATAGTGGCGGGCAATGTCCGCCCACATCTCGAAGGTATCGGCGGCGGCATCGTCGACATACCAGCCGTCAGGTCCGCGTCCCAGCGCTGTTGCGACCAGATGGCCGGCGCCGCGTTCGCCGAGCTGCGACTGGTTGCGCGAATTGAGGTACTGGTTATGGTTTCCGCCCAGCGAATGAAGCAGCAGCGTCAGGCCATAGCCCGACGAAGGTAGCGGCTTGACCGGCACGTAGAGCGCGTAGGGCTGCAGCTGGCCTCGATATTCGCCCTTGCAGGTCGGTGCGCTTCCGCATTCCACCGAAAAGTCCACGCCCTGTTTGGTTTCGACCGCGCTGGCGAAGATGCGGTTGATCGGGCCAGTCTGCGGAACGCCTTGCGGTTGCCCGGGCATGTCGTCGTTGATGCCGGCAGCCAGCTTGGAAAAGTCGACGCGGGCAAAGAAGGCGCTGATATCGCCGGCGGCGAGGGCGCCGGCCTGCGCATGATCCCGCCAATAGGCATTGCCCGACAGGGTTTGCCCCGGGCCGAACATCGGCTCGGTGAAGCGGAAGGCGACATTGAAGAATGCCGCCGGCTTGCTCAGCGTCCCCGCGCCGCCGGGCGCGGACGCATTCGCCGCCGCGCCGGGCACGAGATAACGGTTGTTCCGCGCATCCCACAAGCCGGCGCCGGCCGCCACCCTGACCACGCCGCGTCCCGGATTCCATGCCGCCGTCGGCACGCGTACTTCGAACTGGCGGCGGACCATGTCGACGGAGACGGTCGGCGCAGGTGAGATCACGCTGCCGTCGGCGGCATTGGTGAGAACCGCCCCGCTGCCGTTCACGGTCAGGAAATATTGCGCCGGCGCCGACACGTTGGCCCCGAACGGAAAGGGGCGCGGCGAGGACGATTCGCCAAGCGCAATGGTGAAGCCGACCTTCTGCGCATCGATCAGACTGTTGAGCGTGACGCGGAACGCGGTGAAATTCGACTGCGGCTTGATGCGCAGTTCGACAATATCGGCGGCGTTACCGGCATAAACCGGATCTGTCGGATAACTGTAGGTGCCATTGGCGCCTGAGAAGGTTTCCGAGCTCTGGCGCGGATCGCCGGGATCGGCGAGATTGCCGTTGGCACCCCGGTCGTCATAGAGGAAATCCTGGTAAAGGAATTCGCCGCGGCGGTAGGCGCTGGCGCCGGAGACGAGGATGGGATTGGCGCGCCAGATGCCGGTGTTTTCCAGCTGCGGCGCGCGCGGCTGCCCTGCATACAGGATGTCCGGACCGGGGCGCGGACCGGGTCCGCTGTACAGCGACCGGCTGCGGTAGTCGACCTGCGGCGTGTCGGCGCCGCCGAGGTCGGTGTCGGGCGCAAGCGGGGCGAGCAGGTCGTTCATGCTGATGATGGTTTCCGGCATCAGGCGGGTATCGCCGGTGGTGCCGCGATCGCCGCCGCATGCGGCGAGCAGGACAGCGGCGGCGCTGTACAGGACAGGCTGCATCCAGGGGCGCAGATGAACAGGCTTCATGGAGTCTCCTTGAGTTGGCATACGGCGGACATGCGCAGTAGGCGCAGCGCCCGCGAACAGGACGGCTTGCAGTACAAGGCCATGCCGGGCAGCCGCGTCGACTGTCCGGACAGCATTCCGCCTGCGCCGCGCTGATGGCGCGGGCATCGGTTCGGTCGGGGATGAAAAGCTAAATCAATCGGAGGGACGGGGTCGCTCGGGCGGCGCAATGACGGGTGCTCTGCCGCAAGGGCGGGATGTGCGGGCCGTATGGCCGGATCTGCCTGATGGACGGGTTCGGTGCATCGCTGTCTCCTCTTGCCGCCCGCGGTTCTGGAGCGCGGGTCGGATGCTGCATGTCCATGTCGCCGACCAATGGCCGACAAATTCGGTGACGGACGTCGTGCCTTTCAGAGGCATCATGGAAACAATAGTTCCGAACGCTCGTGCTTTAAAAGAGGGGAAGTCCTGCTGAATGGCAGTTATTTGTGTTGCGTCAACGGAAGGAGGTTCGCCGCCATGCCTGCGGCCCGCAGGATGAAACCGATCGAAACGAATCCAACGCGATCAGCCGGCGTGTGTGCCGATCTCCATTACGAGATTTGCGGATTCCCGTGGCTGCAGGCTGCGGATCTCGGTATTGGCACGGCCCTGCGCCATGCGGTTCATGCCTTTGCTGACATGGATGACCGGTTCGATCGCAATCAACGCTTGAAGCCGGCGCGGCAGGAGCAGGGGATCACCGGAAAGCTTTCGGGCCTCATCATCGGCTAGAGGCGAAGTCATCCTCCGCAGATTCGCGCAGGATGTACAGGCCCGTCTCCCGCCCAAACAACCGGGCCGCCGCCCCGTAAGCCGGGTTCACCCAGCTTCGGGATGGCGGTTGCTCAGCTAGACCAGCTTTCCGGTATCCCTGTCCACGTTGCCTGCCTAACCGATGTAGGCAGTCTTGACGGTGGTGTAGAACTCGCGGGCTGCCTTGCCCTGTTCGCGCGGACCGTAGCTCGATCCCTTGCGGCCGCCGAACGGCACATGGTAATCGACACCGGCCGTCGGCAGGTTCACCATGACCATGCCGGCTTCGGCGTGGCACTTGAAGTGTTCCGCATACTTCAGCGATGTGGTGGCGATGCCGGCGCTCAGGCCGAACTGGGTATCGTTGGATGCGGCCAGGGCTTCATCGTAATCCCTCACGCGCAGCACGCTCGCTACCGGTCCGAAAATTTCGTCACGGTTGATCTGCATGTCGGCCGTTGTCTCGGTGAAGAGCGCCGGCTGCAGGTAGAAACCATTGGTCTCGCGCTGCAGGCGTTCGCCGCCGAACACCAGCTTCGCGCCTTCACGCTTGCCGATGTCGATATAGCGCAGGTCCTGGTCCAGCTGCGACTGATCGACCACCGGTCCGATGTCGGTGCCTGCCTTGAGCGCATGATCGATGCGCAGCGTCTGCATGCGCTCGTGCAGCGCATTGACGAAGCGGTCATGGATGCCGTCGGTGACGATCAGGCGGCTCGACGCCGTGCAGCGCTGGCCGGTCTGGAAGAATGCGCTCTGCAGCGCCACGTTGACCGCGACATCGAGGTCGGCGTCGTCGAGGATGATCTGCGGGTTCTTTCCGCCCATCTCCATCTGCAGCTTGGCCAGGCGGCCGACCGCTTGCGAAGCGATGCGTTTGCCGGTGCTGACGGAGCCGGTGAAGGTGATGGCATCGACCTGCGGCGATTCGATCAGCGCCGCACCGATTTCAGAACCCTTGCCGATGACCAGGTTGAATGCGCCCGCCGGGAAGCCTGCGCGGGAAATGATTTCCGACAGGGCCCAGGCGCTGCCCGGCACCAGTTCGGCCGGCTTGAAGACGACCGCGTTGCCGAAGGCCAGCGCAGGCGCGATCTTCCATGCCGGAATCGCGATCGGGAAATTCCACGGCGTGATGATGGACACGACGCCGATCGGCTCGCGCGTGACTTCCACGCGCACGCCCGGCCGCACCGAGTCGATCAGGTCGCCGCTGGCATGCAGCACTTCGCCTGCGAAGAAGCGGAAGATGTAGGAAGCGCGGGCCACTTCGCCGATGCCGTCGGCAAGCGTCTTGCCTTCTTCACGGGCGAGCAGGGTGCCAAGTTCCTCGCGGCGCGCGAACAGTTCGCGGCTGACGAAGTCCAGCGCGTCGGAGCGCGCCTGCAGCGTCATTTTCGCCAGGGCCGGCACCGCCTGGCGCGCGGCGGCGACAGCCTGGAACGCCTGCTCGGCGTTGGCCTGCGCGAATTCGCCGATCACATCCGAGGTATCCGACGGATTGATGTTCTGCAGGGTGCGCGCACCCTGCACCCACTCGCCGGCGATGAAGTTGTAATACGGTTTCATGTTGCCCTTTCAATCAGGTGAGGGTGGCACACCGCTGCGCGCGGTGCGCTATGCCGCTAAATTGCAATGCGCGGCGTGCTTATTGCGCGCCGAGGCGGCCGATCAGCTGGCGCAGGGTTTCGTATTCCTGCTCGTTGGGGGAAGACAGCGGGGGACGGACCTTGCCGCCGCCGTGGCCGACGATCTCGACGCCGGCCTTGATCAGGCTGACCGCATAGCCCGGTGTCTTGTTGCGCAGTTCGATGAACGGCAGGAAGAAGGTGTCGAGCAGGTGATCGACGGTGGCGTGGTCGTTCTCGCGGATCGCGCGGTAGAAATCCATCGCGGTTTTCGGGATGAAGTTGAACACGGCCGACGAATACGTCGTCACGCCCATCGCGAGGTAGGGGCGCGCGAACACTTCCGCGGTCGGCAGGCCGCCGAGGTAGACGAAGCGATCGCCCAGCTTCTGGCGGATGGCAACCATCAGGTCGATGTCGCCGAAGCCGTCCTTGAAGCCGACCAGGTTGGGGCAGGCGTCCGCCAGGCGCACCAGCGTTGCCGGCTGCAGTTTGCACGGGCCGCGGTTGTAGACGATGACGCCGATCTTTACCGATTCGCAGACCGCCTTGACATGCTGGAACAGGCCTTCCTGGCTGGCTTCGCTCAGATAGTGCGGCAACAGCAGCAGGCCGTCGGCGCCGAGGCGCTCGGCTTCCTGGGCGTACTGGATCGCGGTGCGGGTGCCGTAGCCGGTGCCGGCGATGACCGGAACGCGGCCCTTGAGGCGCTCGACGGCGGTCTTGATCACGCTCGGGTATTCCTGCTGGGTCAGCGAGAAGAATTCACCGGTGCCGCCGGCAACGAACAGTGCCGTGGCGTTGTAGGGAGCCAGCCATTCCAGGCGCTCCGCGTAGCTGCCGGCGTTGAAGTTGCCGTTCTGGTCGAAATCGGTCACCGGGAAGGAGAGAAGGCCAGCGCCTACAGCGGCTTTGAGTTCAGCTAATTGCATGTTCGTTGCTCTATTCAAGGTTGAGGGAAAACTTGCGCGCCAGCGAGGCTGGAACGGCGTAAAAATCGCCTGTTCGACCAAGCGCGGGCACACAAACTTGGAAAACGTCACACATCATACAACTTATGAAGAAACAATACAACTGCAAATCTCGATGCCTCATTAAATGAATTCCTGATGCTCAAACGGAGCATGTTAAAGAGGGCGTATAGGGAGACCGAGGATCGCTCCCATGTCGTTTCTCTTGCTTGCATGCATTGAAACGCACCATGTCAATATCAAAGTCAGATGTCCGGCTCGGAGCGTAGGAAGATCGGAGCACCTCTCTAATACATAGGGATGCCGCTATGAAGAGGCTATGTAATAGATATTAAATTAATCGGAGAGGGCACTTCCGCTCGTCAGTTTCCGCGCAGCCAGCTCTCTGATTACCAAGTAGAAACAAAGTAAGAACAATCTGGGATTAGTCAAAATTTCTTTTTTTGCAAAGAAAGATTTGCGGCTCCGCGTCCCCGCGCAATCATCCAAAAAACATTGTGACAACGCTTGACATTTTACATGCCACTCCGGTAACCTATGTCATCATACATCTTACATATAACAAATCGCGACGCGAAACGCTGTGGCCATGCAGGCCGTACGGCGTTTTTACGCAATGCGACATGGCCAATACAAGGAACAGTCAAAGATGAACCGACTTCTTATCACGGGCGCGGCAGGGGGATTGGGAAAGGTGCTCCGCGAGCGCCTTGCGCCGTTTGCAAAGACGCTGCGCCTGTCAGATCTCTCCGCGCTCGGCACGGCCGCGCCCAATGAAGAATTGTTCCAGTGCGATCTGTCCGACGCGGCTGCCGTGCATGAAATGATGAGCGGCGTCGATGCGGTCGTGCATCTCGGCGGCATTTCGGTGGAAGCGGCGTTCAAGCCCATCCTCGACGCCAATATCGTCGGCGTGTTCAACCTCTATGAGTCGGCCCGCAAGCTCGGCGTCAAGCGCATCGTCTTCGCCAGTTCCAACCACGTGATCGGCTTCTACAAGCAGACGGACAAGCTCGACGCGGATGCGCCGATGCGGCCCGACAGCCTCTACGGCATCAGCAAGGGTTTCGGCGAATTGATGTCGCGCTTCTATTTCGACCGTTACGGCATCGAAACCGTGTGCGTGCGCATCGGCTCTTCCTTCCCCGAGCCGCTCGACCGCCGCATGATGGCGACCTATCTCAGCTACGACGACCTGACCGAACTGATGCGCTGCGCGCTGCAGACGCCTAACGTCGGCCACACCATCGTCTACGGCGCGTCCGACAATCGCGATTCCTGGTGGGACAACAGCAAGGCCGCGCATCTCGGCTGGCAGCCGAAAGACAGCTCCGAGCCTTTCCGCACCAAGGTCGAGGCGCAGCCGCAGGTTCCGGCAGACGATCCAATGATGGTCTACCAGGGCGGCCGTTTCGTGACCCACGGCCCGTTCGACATTTGATCCGATTACAGCGGATTTCCAAGCATGAGCAATCCACACATCACTCTCGTTGCCGACGTCCGTAACGGCGTCGGCGAAAGCCCGGTCTGGGATGCGCGGACCCAGTCGCTGTTCTGGGTGGACATCCCCGACGGCAAGCTGTATCGCTGGACGCCGTCCGACAACGCGGTCAAATCCTGGCAGGCGCCGGAAATGATTGCCTGCATCGGCTTCGACGGCCAGGGCGGTTTCGTCGCCGGCATGGAAACCGGCGTGTTCTCGGTGCAGTTCAAGGAAGGCGATGCCATCGGCGTGCGCCGCATCGCGGCAGTCGAGCATGCCGAATCGCCGATGCGCTTCAATGACGGCCGCTGCGACCGCCAGGGACGTTTCTGGGCGGGCACCATGCATCTCGACATGCCGCTCGCCCGCCAGGTCGGTACCGTGTACCGGCTCGACGGCAGGGGGCTCGTGCCGCAGATGGGCCAGATGATCGTTCCCAACGGCATGGCCTGGTCGCCCGACGGCCGCACGATGTACCTCTCCGATTCACATCCCACCGTGCAGACGATCTGGGCCTTCGATTACGACATTGATGACGGCGTGCCGACCAACCGCCGCGTCTTCGTCGACATGAACCAGTATCCCGGCCGCCCTGACGGCGCTGCGGTTGATGCCGACGGCTGTTACTGGATCTGCGGTAACGACGCCGGCATGGTTCATCGCTTCACGCCGGAAGGCAAGCTCGACCGCAGCGTCGAACTGCCCGTGAAAAAGCCGGCCATGTGCGCCTTCGGCGGCAAGAATCTCGACACGCTGTTCGTCACCTCGATCCGTCCGGATCATCCTGCGGTGGCCACCGAGCAGCCTTTGGCCGGCGGCGTGTTTTCGTTCAATCCGGGCGTGGCGGGAATCCCCGAGCAGCCGTTCTCGTTCCCGGTATAAGGCCGCGTATTTATCGGGTTTTACAGCATTTGTTTCAGCGTTCCGATTTCAGATAACAGAGGAGACTCGAGCATGAGCATCGCATTCCAGACATTCAAACGCACCGCCCTGGCCGTGGCCCTGGCCGCAGCGGCCCTCACCGGCCACGCCAAGGACTTCCGTTCCGCCGACGTCCATCCCAACGACTATCCCACCGTGGTCGCCGTCGGCCAGATGGGCAAGTCGCTGGCCGAACAGACCAAGGGCCGCCTCGGCGTCAAGGTCTTCGCCAACAGTTCCATGGGCTCGGAAAAGGACACCGTCGAGCAGGTCAAGATCGGCGCCCTCGACATGGTGCGCATCAACAGCGCCGCCCTGCACGCCATCTCCCCGGCCATGATGATCCCGTCGCTGCCGTTCCTGTTCCGCTCCACCGCCCACATGCGCGAAACCCTCGACGGCCCCATCGGCGACCAGCTGCTGGCTTCGCTGGAAAAGGAAGGCTTCGTCGGCCTGGCGTTCTATGACAGCGGCTCGCGCTCGTTCTACACCACCAAGAAGCCGATCAAAACTGTTGCCGACATGAAGGGCCAGAAGATCCGGGTGCAGCAGTCGGAAATGTGGGTGGCCATCATGCAGGCCGTGGGTGCGAACGCGACGCCGATGCCGTATGCCGAGGTGTACACCGGTCTGAAGACCGGCCTGATCGACGGCGCCGAGAACAACTGGCCGTCGTACGAATCGTCGAGGCACTATGAGGCGGCGAAGTACTACAGCCTGTCGGAACACTCGATGGCGCCGGAAGTGCTGTTGTTCTCGAAGAAGGTGTGGGATGGCCTGAGCAAGGAAGACCAGGCGCTGATCCGCAAGGCGGCCAAGGATTCGGTGCCGGCGATGCGCAAGCTGTGGGACGAGCGTGAAGCCAAGGCGCGTCAGGTGGTGACGGCCGGCGGTGCGCAGATCATCACGGATGTGGACAAGGCGGGCTTTACGGCGGCGATGAAGCCGGTGTACGAGCGCTTCGTCACCGATCCGGCGCTCAAGGACGTCGTCGCCAAGATCCAGAAAAGCGCA
>NZ_JACYXF010000122.1 GCF_015352985.1 Noviherbaspirillum malthae
AAGGGACGCAACAGCAAATCTTTAAAATGAGGATATCCTGTGGATAACTCGCCCGCCGTTCCCATTGAAAAATAAAGAACTTCACAACCAAAACCTACGCAACATCAATCCGAAACTACCAAGATTATGCATTCAGCATCACCTCGCTGCGACAAGCGGCGGTCGCTACTCCAGAGACCTAACACCGTGAAGCGGTGGGCACATCAAATGTCATCTGTTGAAAGCTCATCGCCGAAGCAATCGCGTGTTTGCCGCCAGAACTCAAGGAGCGCAGAGTCGGTAATGCTTCGACGTGACCATGTCCAGCGCTTTGCTACTGTAACGGCCGATTGATGTAATTTAGTTAGTGCACTTTCCCGGTCGCTTGTCATCGGCCGTGGAGTATTGACGATAACGAGGCGGACCAGACATGCAATCCATAACGCTTTCACACTGGCATCGTGAGTCGTCGAATAGTCTCTCTGGTGCGCCAGAGGCCTGTTGGTTACCTGAGTAATCCGGCGCATTTCATCATTCAAAGGCTTAAGCAGCTTGCGCCATCCCGATTCCGACGTCAACGCAAGCAACGCTGCCACCTCTGATGTAAAGGCACCCTCCATATTGACTTTGAATAGGAGACTTCCTCGCTCATCGGCGTCTCGCCACGTACTTAGCAACTCAGCAACCCAAGCTTCAGCTGCGAGATCAGTTGAAAGCTTTCCCCCTTCAATCAGTGGCGCAAGTATTTCACCAAGTATCCACGGAGGGTTATCGTACAGTCGACGAAGCGGATTTCTCATTGAATTGAGCAATGGATCGAGCCATGTTTTGTCAATGGTTTCTGGGAGCGTCGACAGTAGCTCTACGAGAACCACGGCGCGCAATGTAGTGCTGTTGCGACCTTGCGCCAGCAGCCACCCCAATACGCCTGCTCTTTGTACAGGAGATAGCCGGTCGATTCCTCGCACCTGTTCCACAAGCTGCGGGCTGTGGATAAGGCGTTGCTCTAGTCCGAGCAAACCATACCAGCGAATGTACGCATTCTTACTGGCTAGCAGGGCATCTAACTGTTGATCCGAGGCGCCGAATCCGATACTCAGCGAGATACGCGATAGTGCATGGTAAAGCTCCAGTTGGCGCCGCCGATTTTTTGCGTCAAGAACGCTCTGATCCTCCATCCAGCGGACCAGCGTCATTGGATCGAAATACCAGAGGACCTTGATCGCGTATCGGTCTCCCCAGAACAGCGATGACGCATAGATATCGAATCCTTGTAGCCAATGCGCAGACGGAAGCAGGTCCTCATGAGACTCGTTGAAACGCTCCATGATATCCCGTACTGGCCCGCGATCAGAAGGCTGCCGTGCTCCGGAGCGGTCTGGGTCGAGATACGCGCATAGAGCCGTGCCCAGCCCCGGATCGTATCTGGACGGATTGTCCTGCAGATCTGTGATGTAGGATCCGGCAGGCGACTGGGCAAAGACTAACGAAAGCGCATCCCACCATGCAGAAAATTCCTTTGCATTTCCGCTGTAAGACCAAAAGGCATCAGGAAGACGTCTGAACAGTTCGCTGTGCAACCCGTTGTTTTCGTCGATATGACCCAATGCGCGAAGTCGTTCTCTCAGCGCATCTCCACTGAGAGTCTCAAGCGAATGATCGCCGCTCCACCACGCAAACACCTTTCCGGAGAGCGGCAAGGAAAATGCGTCGTGGACCACTTCAGCTTGCGGTCTCTCGGTTTCAACAGAGCTGCTGTCAAACAGAATCATCGGCGTCAAGTCATCCGAACCAGCTTCGAATACGTTGTGCGCAACACGTTCCAGCATTTGATCTGCATAATTACAAATCTTTCGCAGGATGTCGGGAGGGATAGGTGTTATGAGAAGAGGATAGTTTTCGTTCGCCTTCTGAATCGAGTTCGAGAGGTGATAGCCAACCACTGGCTCCATCCGCTCATCCCTGATCACGATCATTCGATCATGTAAGGTTCCTTCCGGCAGACCCACCACTTTCATGCGGACGCTGCTCAGTTGCTCTTTCCACACCCGGCAAGCCGAGACAAGCCTTGTAATGCGGGTGCCGACTGGAGTGTCAGGCTGATTCTCTAACGCTCCATGGGAGTTCCAATAGAGAATGTGTTCGTGCCATTGATCAACGAGGTTCAGGTCCATCTTCTGTGTAAAAATCACATAGTTCCCCTCGGTGAATCCGTACTGATTGATCAGTGATACGCCGACGTCCTCCATGTAGGGGTCAAACCAGGCTATGTGCTTGTCCTGGTGTTCAGCGAAGAGTCGCTTGAGCCATTCGGCCAACTCTAGGCGGCCTGTATTTTCACCCTCGGAGTAACGTTCAAAGAACCTCCCCGTTGATTCTTCCGGCGCGAGGTCACGAACGACACGCGTCATTTGCCGATTGATATCTACCCATGCATCGACTTGTACACCGCGGGTGGTCTGCCTTGACGTATGCGTTTGCCGCGAAAGTTCCTGTGCCGCCTCGAGCCGTTTGCGGTCTCTGGATCTGACGGCCTTTGCCAGCCAATCAGACGCCACCCGTGTTGTCGAGCCCCGGACATGCATCTGTGTACACATTTCCCGTATCAAGGTCGTACCCCATTGGTACACCCGGCGACGACTATCAACACCTTCTTTGTAAGCGTCGATCTGCACAGTCAGGGCAGTAACCATGCCTTGATATTCGTTTGGCACGGCAAACCAGACCTCCACTGGAAATTTCTGACTGTGCCGAATCGTCGCTTTCGCCACGTGAAAGAGCGCGTCATCGTTCAGAAGCTGCACCTCCAGCTCCAATTCTTCGTCAATGCCGCCGAGCGGCGACACAATACGAACACGCACACCCGGCACGCTCGCTTTAAATTGAGCTTCTATCTCAACGGTGGGCCTCTCGTCGTCAGTCAACGAAGGAAAGTTTCCTATCTCGAGATCACCGGTCCTCCACGCGTCGATCCCCGTAAAATCAAGCCCCATTTCCGAACTGAGGATGTCTAGCACTAGTTTCACCACGTCCGGCTGCGCACGTCCTTCAAACTCGAATAACTCTGATTTAGCTACTGGCGTAATGGCGGCGCTGTCCATGCTTGCCATTGATGAGGGACTCAGGCGATTCGTACTGAAGCGAAAGTAATCCCGGGCTGGCAGATGCATAACCGGGCGCGTAATCAACGTTTCGCCGAGCGTCAAGCTGGCGAAACGCACAGCATCGGCAGCGACGTTCAGGCCCGCATTGCAACTTGCTTGTGCAAGGGAACCTCCCTCGCACAAACCCAAAAGAAGAGGCCGAACTTTTCCTCCTGTTACGAACGCCGCAACACGCTTGACTTGAACATCGACACAATCATTTACCCGCGTTAGCGTATCCTCCCGCTGTGTGTGCCATGTGTCGTTGGCAAATGTGCAAGGCAACACCCGACCGTAGGCCAATTTATTGGCTACGCGTTCACCGGACTTGAACTGCAGCACCCATAGCTCCACTGCGCAGGGGCCAGCCCGCTCCCCAACGATCCTGTCCAGGCGCGCATCGGAAAAAATCTTGGTGAAGTCGTTATTCATCTTCTAGTTTCGGCAATTAGGGGTTATATAGAGGTTCGTCGACGACTGCACTGATGCCATCCTTCGCATGTATTACAGCAACATCGACTCCACACAGAAGTAAGCTTAGTCTGGCCGTCATCAGGTTCGTGCCAGGGAAGACGCGCGAGGCGCGCCGCTGTTGGCCATGCCCCGCCGTCATTTTCCACAAGGATCTTTACGCCATTATCCCAATGCCTCGAGAATCGAACTGGTCTTCGGTGTCACTCTGCAACTATTCGTGCAAGCATGCGCTTGTATCCGCTTTATCTAGCTCCCAACAACCGCCGAAGGTTGTGCTTCAGTTGCTCCTCGACGATGTCCAAAGGCTGCGACCAGAGTTCGGCGAAGACGTTACATACCCGCCAGGCATCCCACGGTTTGAGTGCGACTCCGTCGGTCATCGTGAAGGGCCCATCGGTTTCCGGAAGTACGCGATCCCGCGGCATTTTGGAAACGAGATGACGTCCCTTCGCACCTGCTAGCATCGACGGTCCGACACTGAACCAGCAGCCCATTCGGCAAGCGGTGTGCAGCTCTGCGCCATTACCCGAGAACCAGTGCAACACAGGCGTTCCTGCGGACTTGGACGTTGCCAGGAGCTCCAGCACACGGCCCGCCGCCCCCCTGGAATGGATGCTGAGAATTCTGCCCCCCTGCGTCGAGCATTCGTCGAGCACCGCCTGAAAAATGCGCTCCTGTACCGCTAAATTCTTGCGGAAGCGTGACGATCCGTCCAGACCGACCTCCCCGATGAAGCGGGCACCAGCTACACCGCCAACGAGCGCATCAAGCTCGCCAACCTTGCTGTCAGCAACTTCCGGATGCAACCCCAGCGCCACCTTAATGTTGCGCAGCCCAGTAAAAACTCGTGACGTCGCGTGATACGCACGGGGGCTGGTGGTCACCACCAGGGTGAATTTATTCCGCTCGTTCACTTCACGTGCGAGCGCCAATCCATTCGGATACAGGTCGAGATGGGAGTGAAAATCAATCACAGGACATTGTGAAGCCGAAGTAGTGCGCCTAGCTCGCTGAGTCCCCGTTCCACGACCCCTTCGAACTCCGCTCGACGTGCTGGTGCAGCAAACGCAAACTGACCGGCAGTCATTGCGCGAATCCCGCTCTGCTCGACTTTGAGCACAGCTGCCGCCACCGCAGCCACATCGTTCGGGCCCCTTTCGGGTCGTGCCGCACTCAGGTCCGGAAAGACATACGTCGCCGTAGTGTCCGTCATGCCAGCACGAAGAAAAGCAGAGCGACGCACCAGGCATGGGACGCAGCGACCGCAGTGCTTCAACCCAAAAACACTGTACCGACCGCAGCTTGTAGATTGGCCCGCGAAATTAGTCAAGCTAGCCTGATCCAGGCAGGCGGCCATCATTTCGCCCTTGGTCAGCGCGGCATACGGGAGGCGAAGAACCGCTGGAATGTCCAGTGCCGTCCAAAGCGCCTGCAAGCGTTGCATGAAAACCGGATGCGTCGTCTTGGTACTTAGGCTGCCAACACGTCCCGCATTCAATGGAACATTCAAGCTGATCAGGCCGTTCTCCGGCACGAAAACATCGACCGGAGCGCCGGTCGTAGTAGACGAGAGGTTGTCTGCTGCAAGCGCGGCGAACGCGAAGAAAACAATAGACCGACCCCGTGTCGAACCCTCGCCGTCGCGCTGCGGCTTCAGCCAGATGTTTTGGTTCCACTGCAGGTGACGCTCGGCCCCTCCCAAGCGTTGGGCATACCAGCGCTGGGTTTCTGAGTCTCCCTTTGCAATGTGGGAGACAAAAATTGGCGCTCTGCCCTGTGCGGTAAGGTCCAGTGCACCTATCAGACTATCGAGACCTCCCGACAGCAATGAAACGCAATCCGCGTCATGGACCGTGCGTTGACGCGGCCTGGGGGGCGGATAGCCACCTTCTATAAGGGTCAGCCGCCAGAAATCTCCTGTCAAGAAGCGAAGCGCCTGCTGGATCTCCACAACCAGCTGTCGAAATGGGTCAGGTTCGTAAAGAGCAACCTCCAGGTCGATAGTCCTTGTCCACCCATCGGAGGATGCGTTGCGTTCGACAGCATGGTCGGCGGCATTCACAGCGAGTGCCAATGTCAGAAAATCCCAGCTCGCGGCACTTGGCGAAATGCCAGCTGACTTGATATCGTGCACGAGCGAGGTACCCACTGTGCTGACGTCGGCAAGACCATCATGGGCATACATCGATACATAGACAATGCTGGGTGACCTCGATTCCGGAATCAAGTCCTTGGGAGCGCAAAACACCCTAGTCATATCTGAGCCTCGAAAAGTTCAAACGTCATTGTCAATGTCTCTTGTAAAATCGAGTCAAGCTGCGCTCGTGTGGGATTTGCGTTCCGGCCCCGAAGCAGGTCGACATGCATTCCCAGTTCATTTTTGATGAACAACCGCATTTGGCGTTCACGCATGACCGCTGTAGTAGCGTCAATCTGCGCGCTTTCGAAGACTGGCCCCAAGTCGAAGCAAACCCTGTTTGCCACTTCTGTGGCAAGATAGCCTTTCATGAGTTCCCAGATGTCGTCGACTCGCATGTCTAAAGGATCGACTGTAGGGTCATCTCTCACCAGGCCGGACAGCGCCAAGGCCATCGCATCTCGGAGAGACTCCTCATCGGCGCTGCCACCTGGGGGTGCCAGTTCACGCACAATAGCATCGACCACGTCGTCTGCGGATGGGTTCGTTGCCCGCAATTCATCAACCCATCGGGCTGCGTCCGCCGACGAGCGCTGGCTGATGGCATTTAAAAACGAGAACAGCTCGGCGCCAGCCCGGGTTGACGCGCGCATCCGACTTGCTGCGGCGCCAGCCCCACCACTGCCCCGCCTGGAATAGTGCCCAAGTGCCTTTCCGAGATGCTGGGTATCGCCGTTCCTGACGTACTTGCCTAACTCGCGCCGAGCATCGCCATATCGGGCGGACGGTGCGGTGCCTGACGCACCAGGCGGCGATTCGATTGCTTCTCCATCGCTAGGTGGAACGGAACTTCCCGCGCCGATATCGCCGATTACCTCGTCTATCCAGGGAGGATCAAGGCTCACTCCGCTGTTGGGTCCCATGCTCGACGTGGAAGTCCCCATTACTTGCCTCGGCTCGACTTCTGAAGGTACTGCCGCGACTTCGCGGAAGTCTCGGGATCATCCTCCCACTCTCGAAGGAGACCGTCAGCCCAGGCCCGCGTCTTCAAAAGAGGCAATAGCGCCAGATCACGCTTATTGCCGGGAATCTCAGCCAGGGCAGGAGCAAGTTGGAGTCCGAGCGACGGATGAGCATCGGTGCAGTTGAGGCATCGTGTAATATCTTCGATCTGCCAATGGTCTTCCCGCGCCTTCCGTATGGCCCGCGTCAATATCCGGGAAACGTCGCCCTCACCCAATTCCGCCAGCTTGGACACAAGGAGCTTTGAAACCTCGTTCGCCGCCATGGTCGCTTCGAGCAACTGCTTGGCTGCCGGAGATAGCTCGTCATATGCCGCCAAGCCCAGACTGCGGTCACGGCTAAGATGTAGAATGGGACGCAAGTCTTTTGTCGCAAGACGGGGATTGAGCTTGACCCATTGCTCATAGAACGATCCGGTCCACGATGGATGTGGTGGCACGTACTCTTCCGCTTTCTCCGCTGCTGCTTCGAGTCCGATCAGAAATTCAGCCTTGCCTTCAGTGCCAGTAGCAACCGCTTTAATGAGGTATTCAAAAGCCGCTGTGGATGCGCAGCGCTCGAACAGCTGGACTTTGACAAGTTCTTCGAGTGCCAAAGGCATCTTCATCGCTTCCGCGACGGTGCGCCGAATCATCAGATTGTTGAGGAAGCGTTTGATCAGACGAGGGTTGCCGGCAATCTCCGCTGACGTCACCAGCAACGGCGCGAGTTGGTCTGCGATATCGAGTTCCCTCGCGATGGCACCTTTCTCCGGCTCGAACGCCTTGTCAAGTACATCGCGGGAGATCCCCGTTCCCCACCCGCTTTTGAGCTGATCAAGAATCGCGGCCTGTCCGTCGAGCTGAACCTTGGGCGTTAGGCGACCTTGTCTTGTCGCCCAGTCGGTAAGCAGCAAGGCCAGGTACGCCTTCACTTCGTTGACACCTAAACGTGGCACCCGCAGAGGAATCTGGATGAGTTTATCAAAATAGCTTGTCACCAAGCCGTCTTCGATGTCGACGCCCTTGAAATGCGCGCGGACCGCGCCGCGAATCATGCTTTCGTCTGCGGCGATAATGAATGCAGTGCGCTTCACATGGAGCAACAGTCGCATGGCCTCCAGCGTCGCGATCGCAGTGTTCGGGAGGCACCTGTCCAAATCATCGACGAAAACGACAAGATTGACCTCCAGCTTTTTCAGCAGGTCTGCGAACGCCTTGCGTAGCCCTTCGATTTCCTTGGGTAGCGACGACTCCTTCTTCTCTCCCAGAACCTCTTTGAGATCTGGCGACAGATCAGCGTACGCCGCCTGAACGGCTTTCAGGTTTTCCTCGCGCTTTTCCGCATCATTGAACCCCTGGACCAGTCCTGACACGGCGCCGAAAAGCGTGCCGAGCGGCCCGGCAGCGACCGTCCCGACTGCAACGTGCGTGATGACGGGTGCGACGATACGGCCCACCTTCAGCAACTTGACGCGCTTTGCGAAGTCGGTAGCTTTCTCAATGAACGATTTGCGCTTCTTCGCCTCTTCTACAAGGCGATCGGATACTGCCTGCAGCAGTGCTTGCCGAGCGTCTTCGTAGCCTTGATACAACCACGCGTTGAATTCCATCAAGATATAAGGCGTTGAGTCATTAGCTTTCTTTTGCGTGTTCGACTCCAGATCGGCTTTCACAAGCTTGACGAGAGTCGACTTTCCAGCACCCCAGCCACCCGAGACGCCGATAGTCAGGGGCGTTTCTCCCGCATCTCGAATAAGCGCCGCAGCCGCGCTGGCCACCATGCCGAAGTTCAGCAGGTCAACCTCTGCCTCGATGTCATGCCACACGTTAGAGTTCCCTTATATGAAAGGTCCCAGTCTCGAGCGCCGGTTAAGGCTCGCTCGGATTACGGGAAGACGCAGGTGCCTGCGACTGTTTATCCAGGCGTTCAGCGGAAGATCACGAAACGGATCGGGAATGCATTCAATATCGAGCATATAAAGTGCATGGGTAGCTGAACGCGATCAAATTAATCAAAGCCGACGCTTTGAGAAACATGAAATTGTAATGGATATGCTGCATGTGACAAAAGGGAAGACGAAAATCGGTGTGCTGTTAGATGTTCCGACCTAGCCCGTACGTCCGGGACCTTGCTGAAGTATGTGAGGCCAGCCGGTGCACCGCATCTTCGCCTGCTACCAATGAACCACGCAGAGCGCGCACCGGCGCCTTATTGAGCCGCTCTCGAACATACTGGCCCCCTGGTCGGCTGTCCCCTCAGACTTGAATGCGCAGGGCATAAATCAGTCTCTGATCAGTCCAATGCGTGGTGTTCGGCCCAGCTTCCATAGGGAGGCCACATAGCCCTTTGTGTTAGCACAAAATTAGCGGGAACTGCCTATGCAAGATCCTTTATTGGTCTATAACGGAATAGGTATTCCAGAGGCATACTTCGTCTGACAAAGTATGCACGAAGAACACCGGCAATCAGCACCCCGGACTACCATAGGATTCTCGCATGCTTATTCAGCCATTCAACCGAAACACGCGTGGTCGCGACCTTATCGTTGGCGACATCCACGGCTGCTTTAGTGCACTGCAGGCGCATCTTGACGTGATCGGCTTCGACCCGAAAGTCGAAAGACTGTTCTGTACCGGCGATCTCGTTGACCGCGGTGCTGAGTCCGACCAGGCAGAGGAATGGCTTGCCAATAAGCCTTGGTTTCATTCAGTGCTCGGCAATCACGAGCATTAGGAACCCTATTCTCCATTTCGTAAACAAACAACGCCCCGCCTCAAGCGGGGCATTTTATTACGCGTTTATTTCTTGACAAGGCATGTAAACGCGTAAATACTTAAGTCACACCTTTTTATTTCG
>NZ_JACYXF010000123.1 GCF_015352985.1 Noviherbaspirillum malthae
AACTGGATCGCTGGTTCGACGATTACAATGAGTCGCACCCGCACAAGGGCTTAAAAATGAAGTCCCCACGGGAATTCATCCGCGCCCAATTAGCCGCAGGGTGTCCGATTTAATAGGGGCAACTCCAGTCAACCAAAAGACAGCTGTCTTTCTAGGACTCCAACCTGGCGATATACTCGGCAAGTTGATTTGGGAAGCAGTCCCAGATGTATTGAATTCTTCTATCCTAGTTCACTATCGAAACGCGATGGAAACCGGTACTCCAGTATTCTTTGAAGAATATTGGGAGCCAGCCCAGGCGTGGGTTGAAATACGTGCATATCCAAATGAAGATGGTTTGTCAGTCTACTTCCATGACGTCACCGCGCGGCATCTGAACGAAGCAGCCATACGTGAAAGCGAACAACGCCTTCGGGACGTCATAGAAATGACGCCAGCAGGATATCTTCTGACAGATTCCCAAGCTAATATTTTGGATGTAAATCCTGCCCTCTGCGAGATTGTTGGTTATACCGAAGAAGAGCTGACCGGCAAGAATATGGCTATGCTCACTCCGTCATGCCCATTCGATGGAGCGCTACTGATTCAAAATGGCGTCAGCGCGGTTCATGCGAAGGAAGCAGTTATCAAGCGTAAGGACGGTACGGACGCGCATATACTATTAAACGCAAATATCAAGCGAGATGGTGAAGGGAACGCAGTCGCTTTGACTTCATTCATAACCGATATCACTGTCCGTAAGCAGACTGAACGCCGGTTGGAATTGCTTGCAACTCACGATACCCTGACAGGGCTACCAAATCGAGCTCTACTCAATGAGCGGCTTCAACACCTACTGGAGACCGATGGCCAACGAGAGCCAATCGCAGTGATGTTTGTTGACCTGGACCGGTTCAAGGAAGTTAATGACTCTTTGGGACATGTCCCTGGGGACGAACTATTGTGCGAGGTGGCCAAACGACTGAAAGACAAGGTGCGCCCTACAGACATCGTTGCGCGTCTTGGCGGAGACGAGTTCGTTATTGCAGCACCTTGTTCAAAAGGCCCTTACTCAGCAACACGTATTGCAGAAAACCTCTTCAAGGCCTTCAATGACCCAATTGAGGTATGTAATCAAGAGGTGTTTGCGCGTGCGTCGATTGGCATCGCGATGTATCCCCAAGACGGGAATACAAAAGAAGCCTTGTTCCAGAACGCCGACGCAGCAATGTACAGCGCAAAAGCTGCCGGCCGCAACGGGTATCGCTTTTTCCAACCTGAGATGAGTGAACAGGCACGGGTTCGGATGACGTTGGAAAGTTCCCTGCATCGGGCACTTGAACGGGATGAATTCGTTCTGCTGTACCAGCCGCGAATAGACTTGAAAACGATGACGATTTCCGGGATGGAGGCGTTGATTCGCTGGAATCACCCGCAACTGGGGCGGATTTCGCCACTTGACTTCATTCCGATTGCCGAAGAAAGAGGTTTTATTGACGCCATTGGAAAGTGGGTATTGGAGACTGCTTGTCTTGATAGTAGTCGTTTGATAAAGAAGTTGGGTTGTCCGCTACGCGTCTCTGTGAACCTGTCTGCTCGGCAGGTTGCAAGCCACGTGTTGGTGGAGCAAGTAGACAGAGCGTTGAAGCAGGCAGACTTGAAACCCGAACTTCTTGAGCTCGAGCTTACCGAAAGCGCGCTCATTGAAAACGTCCAGGTTTCAACTAGCGTATTTAACGAATTGAAAAAGCTAGGGGTCTTGTTGGCAGTCGACGATTTCGGTACGGGTTACTCGGGCCTCGGGTATCTGGGACGCTTTCCGTTAGATATCCTGAAGCTGGACCGTTCGTTTGTGAACCCGGACGTCTCGGGGAACAATAGCGAGCGAGTGGTCAAAGCCTTCATTGAAATGGCACATGCATTGGATTTATCAGTTGTTGCAGAGGGAATCGAGACAGAAGCGATGTCAACCACTCTGCGCGACATGGGATGCGACGAAGGTCAAGGATACTATTTCGCTCGGCCAATAACCCTACAAGAGCTTGAAGCATTGATTCCAAAGTTTTGCACATGCTAAAAACTCGCTTACTGCTACGGTAGAAACTATATATGGCAACGAGAAGCGTTGTGTTGGCCGGAGCAACCGGCCTTGTAGGCAGAGAGATATTGAGCGGGCTGTTAGCGGATGCTTCAGTAGCAACCGTCCATGCACTGGTCAGGCGCCCATTAGACCTTCAGCATCCAAAGCTCACTGTGCATGTCGTGAGTTTCACCGCGTTGCCACAACTCCCTAAGATTGACGAGGCCTATCTGGCTCTTGGTACCACCATCAAGGTGGCCGGTAGCCAAGTGGCATTCCGGACAGTGGACTTTGATACCAACCTGGCCGTGGCTCGGACCGCACATAACGCCGGGGCAAGGCGTGTTGGACTAGTAAGCGCAATGGGTGCCAATGCGCACTCGAGCATCTTCTACAACCGTGTGAAAGGTGAGCTTGAGGAAGCTTTGAAGGTTCTAGGCTTTGAAGGTCTTGTGATAGCTCGGCCTTCGCTTTTGACGGGTGACCGGCAGATGCTTGGTCAATCACCAAGAGCGGGGGAAAAGCTAGGCATGGTTGCTGGCACTTTGCTTCGGCCGCTGATACCCGCGAACTATCGTCCAATTGCAGCAGCCGACGTTGCCTGCGCAATTCTCAAGCGCGTGCCAACCGCTCAAGGCGTCGAAGTTTTACTTTCGGGCGCTATGCGGAGATGACGTCAGCCCCTGATAAGGGCAGACAAACGTTGCATAAACGAAAATCTCCTTCTCGACTATGATTTCCTCATGGTAATCTCATCATGTACTAGTTGCGAAAAGTTGACAATATTATAATTGTCAGTCCAAAAACGCAAAAGTAACAGTTCTAAAGCCAGAAGCCAACGGCGGCTGAAGGCGATTTGCGAAACGTTGAACTGGAACAGTGTGTCATGGTAGCCAAAGCGAAACATCAGAATTCCCTCCTGCGGACAAAGAAGTTCGTATTCTCAAAGCGACACCTGCTTCTTCTCAGTATATGGCCGGCTTTGTGCCTCGGTGCTGGTGGTCTGATATGGAAAACCGCTGAGTCAAAACTTGAAGAGAACAAAGAAGCTGTAATTCAGCAGGCGTTCGAAAGAACAACTAGCTTAGCGCAGGTCTATAGCCAACAAGTTGCCTACTCACTTCAGCAAATCGACCTCGTCTCCTTGCATGTGAAGTATGACTGGGAGAACCAGCATAGCGAGTCCGACTTCGCGAAACAATCGAGGGCCGGCTTGTACCCGGTATCGGCCAGTTTGTACGTCACTATCGTTGACAGAAATGGTGAACGAGTTGTAAGCACATTCCCAGGTGCGCTTAACGGAAAGTCTCTGGCGGAACGAGACTTCTTCAAGTATCACAAGGCAAATCGTGAAGATACTCTGTTCATTTCTGCTCCAGAGACCGGGCTGCGTAGTGGGAAATCAATGGTGCGCTTCACTCGTCGACTGGAAACACCATCAGGAGAGTTCGACGGGGTCGTTGTCGTATCTGTCGAGCCGTCTTATCTTGCTTCGTTTGCAGAAAAGTCACGGGTTGAAGACGAAGTCGATTACCTGCTGCTAACAAACTACGGTGCCTCCTTAGAAGAGAATCCTTGGACAAAAGATAGCACCAAGACTGCCTTTAACCATTCAACTTTCAAAGACAAAAATCGAGGTACCAAGTGGTTTCCGAAGCAGGATATAGTACCTGATGAGGCAGTGTTAGTGGCGTGGGAAAAGGTCAAGGAATTTCCAGTTGTTGCAGTGGTTGCACAGCGAGAATCTGCTGTGCTCGCACCTCATGTTATGAAGGCTCAGGAGTATCACCGACTGGCATTAGGCGCGACGTTCTTCCTCTTTTTTATAACACTGACTGGAACAGCACTAGGTGCACGACTGCTATGGAGGCGCGGTCATGACGATGCCGTCAAGCGGCACACCGAGGAAGTCAAGAAGGCGTACCGGCTTGCAACCGATGGTGCGCGTGAAGGCTTCTTTATGGTCCAGCCAATATACGACAATACTGGCAATGTCATCGATTTCCAGGTCGAAGACTGCAATGAGTGCGGTGCCGCATTTTATGGAACCACACGAGCACAACATATTGGGATAACTTTTTCAAGATTCTGGCCTGGAGATTATGCTCAGAAGGTCATTGAGTTTTTCGCCTCTGTATTGGAAGACAATATAGTCTATGAAGACGAGTTTCAGGCGCCGCCAGATAGCCCGCTGAAGTTATCTTGGGCTCAGCGCAGGATAGTGCCGACTGGGGTGGGGCTCGCGATTACCATCCGCGACATATCGCAAGCCAAGGCTCATGAAGAGGCGCTTTCACGCTTAGCTAATGCCGATAGCGTCACGTCATTGAAAAATCGGCATTGGCTAGTTAATTTTTTGCCAGACGCAATAGAGAACGCCCAGAAAGCACAAACAAAGATAGCCTTGCTCTTTATTGACCTCGATGACTTCAAGAATGTCAACGATACTCTGGGTCATGAAGCAGGGGATGCTCTCTTACAAGCAGTTGCGTCGCGTTTAGAGTCTGTCACCCGGCCGCAAGACTATGTGGTTCGACTCGGGGGGGATGAATTCACTATTGTTCTTCAGCGAGTTCAGGGTCAGGATGATGTGCCCGTAATTGCACAGCGCATTATGGCGTCATTCTTTGAACCATTTGTCTTGTCTTGCGGGACGCAGCACATCGTCAGGGCATCCATCGGTATAAGCATGTTTCCGGAAGATGGTACGGACGGAGCAACCCTGCTCAAGCACGCAGACATCGCAATGTACGCGGCAAAGGCAAGTGGAAAGCATCAATATCGCCGCTTCGATGCTCAAATGTCAAAGCTGATTATTGAGCGGGTCACCAAAGAAAAAGCATTGCGTCAGGCCATTGAAGCAGACGAATTCGTCTTGTATTTCCAGCCTCGTGTCGGTACACACCAGGGTGATATTCGCGGATTTGAGGCGTTAGTACGATGGATACGTCCGGATTTCGGGCTCGTTCCACCGAATGAGTTCATCCCTCTTGCTGAAGAGACGGGCCTCATCGTGCCGTTAGGTGAGTTAGTTATCAAGAAAACATTTGAGCAACTTGCGTCTTGGAGGTCTCAAAATCTCCCAGTCGTGCCAGTATCTGTCAACGTGTCGCCACGTCAGTTCAGTCAAGGTGCCCTGAGCGGACTATTTGTCTCCCATATGGCGAAGTACGCCATCGAGCCCTCACTGGTTGAAATCGAAATCACGGAATCGAGTGTCGTTGAGCAGTCGGTTCAGGTTGCCGACGAGTTGGCGGCTATTGAAAACTTAGGCATAAAGTTACTCGTTGACGACTTTGGGACTGGCTATTCCTCCTTGTCTCAACTGCAACGGCTGGAGGTAGACGTACTGAAGGTTGACCGTGCTTTCACCGCTCAAATTGGAATCAGCAACGAAGGAGACGCCCTGTTCATGGCCATAGTTTCAATGGCCCATGTGCTTGGACTGAGCGTGACAGCTGAAGGCGTAGAAACAATCGAGCAGCTTAAGGTGTTGCAGGAAATGTCCTGCAATGAAGTGCAAGGGTATCTAATTTCAAAGCCAGTACCTGCTTCAGAGGTTCCCGCTCTGCTGACACAGCGATATCTTTTGCCATCGGAGGCAAATAACGAAATAGCAGTCTCATAGTGATGCTTTACGGTTTGTCGCAGAAAGTGAAAATGATGGTCATTGGCGGTTGAATCTCCGTTGCGATACTCGGATTCTGACGCGATGACCTGATTACGGCCTTCTGTTTTGGTTTTGTAAAGCCCAGGTTACCGGCTAAGCATAGCGTGTAGATGACAGCAAATGACAGAGTTATACCCGATGCCTTTTGGGATAATACACTGGCAGATTTTCAATCTATTTGTTCAACACGGCCGTTAGACGCTGTTGCTCTTCTTTGAGAATTTCAAGTACTTCTTGCGGCGAGACACCGGCTTGAAGGGTCGGCTTATCTTCAAGTCTGCGGCAAATGCGCTCTAACTTACGAATCCGGTATTCGATTTTGGAGCCATGTTCCGGACGAGAACCGCGTTCAGCGGTATATCGTTGACGTACAGGAGAGGAATTATTTATGCGAGCCATGGTAGCCTCCAGTACACATATGTGACACATGTCGTATGGACACCACGTTATGGTATTAGCTCACCAGCCTTCTTTGACACCCCTCAATAGTGAAGGCAATTCCATTTGCACAACTTGAAAATTTGCCTATGTCATGATTTTTGTAATGGATGGTGAGGCGCCGGCCTTACTTCATGAGCGCGGCGGTCGAACTCATCCAGAATTTCAGCCTGAAGCAAGGCCTGCGTCTGCTTGAGCAATTCCTGCAGAGTCGCCTCGCTTGGAACAGGAATACCGAGTTCCTTCGCTCTCCTTACAAGCTCAGCTGAAGCTAAGCCGTCTTGAATTCCCGGCATATGCTTATAGGCGCGCAACGCCTTTTTGACTGATATGCTCAAATCCTCAAGTTCAGTCACCCTTGGGTTCATAACGAAAGTCACCAATGAACTGTGGAATGGAGAACATAGGTTACCACCTGAAGCCTGCAGAGTGAAAACTTCAGCTTTGACTACAACGGTCCTTTTACTATGGCCCAGAAGCTATGTTCATTTTCCGGAACGTTCGACTCGACAAAGAAACCCATTTGACGCACGTCGTCGAGTAACTTTTTATTTGACACAACATCACCGGTTTCAATGATTCGGTAGATTGCACCATATTCGTTTTTTACTGCTATGCGCATTGGACTTTCAACACCGATGTATGGCAACCCTTGCGGCAAGGCTTTCAGCAAATCAGTATCAAAGCCTGCAACAGATACCTCTTCAACCAAAAATGTTTTCATTGGGCAGCTCCGATTGACGTAATCATGAACATACTGGTCTTACTAGAGAGACATTTCATTCCGGAAGTTCAACGTCAGTCCATCCGCTACAAAACCACTCGATTCGATAGAGCAAAATGTTGCAAAGTTGTAGCCTTGAGGATGTAACGTCAAAAAGACTGACATAAGACCTTGCCGACTTTGCTTTCAAAAAATATACTGTTCGCATATACAGTATTTCTAGGCATCAATGTCATCCCTCGTCGACCTGAATGAGCTGTCAACGCTCGTCCCAATAGTTTGGCCAGCCAACCCTGGCAAACCCAAGGACATCCAGCGATTTCTGGTGAAATGCCCGGCGGGCTTTCCTTCGCCAGCGGCCGACTATGTTGAATCAGGTCTCGACCTGAACGACTACCTCGTCAAGCATCGCGCATCAACATTCATGTTTGACGTATGCGGTGACTCGATGCGCAATGTCGGTATTCTTGATGGCGACAAGATTGTCGTTGACCGTTCCGTGGAGGCTCGCCATGGCGACATCATTGTCGCCATACTGAACGGTGAACATACCGTGAAGCGTTTGCACGTAGCGGATGGCGTTGTTGAACTGCGCGCTGAGAATCCGTTGTATCGGCCTATACGCATCAAGGAAGCAGAAGAGCTGCATGTCTTTGGCGTTGTCGTTGGGGTTGTCCGGAATATGCGGCCATGTCAGCGCTAGAGCAGACCGAGCCACTATTTGCGCTCGTTGACTGCAACAACTTCTATTGCTCTTGCGAGCGCGTCTTCAACCCGAAGCTTGAAAATCGCCCCTTGGTCGTGTTGTCCAACAATGACGGTTGCGCGATTGCCCGCTCGAACGAGGCAAAGGCGCTCGGTATTCGCATGGGTGAGCCATGGTTCAAACTACGGGACTTGGTCAAGCATCACGGCATCGTTGGGCTATCGTCGAATTACACCCTGTACGGCGACATGTCGCAGCGGGTCATGCAAGTGCTGCGCGAATTCACCCCGGACGTTGAGGTGTACTCGATAGATGAGAGCTTTCTTCGCATTGAGCGCATGCGACTCCTGTGGGTAAACCATACCGCCATGGGCCAAGCCATTCGCGCACGAGTTCGCCAGTGGACCGGCATACCGGTCTGTGTCGGAATTGGGCCAACCAAGACCTTGGCGAAGCTTGCTAACCACATCGCCAAAAAGAATCCGAACTTCGGAGGGGTATTTGACCTTGCCAGTTACCCGCCAGCGCAGCTTGACGCTTTGCTCGCTAGCATAGAGGTGGGTGAAGTCTGGGGCGTCGGGCGCCGTATCACCGAAAAGCTGAAGCATGCCGGAATTCATACGGTGCAGGATTTGCGTCTGATGTCTCCGAAGGTCATTCGAGCTCACTTTTCCGTCGTGATGGAGCGCACCGTCAGTGAGCTGCAAGGGGTTCCGTGTCTTGAGCTTGAAGACATCGCTCCACCCAAAAAGCAAATTGTTTCCAGTAAATCTTTTGGGGAAATGGTTGCGAGGTTAGAGGAGCTTAGCGAAGCTTTGTCCTCGTACGTCACCCGCGCAGCGGAAAAGCTGCGTGAGCAAGGTAGCGTCTGCGGGGCGCTACAGGTCTTTGTGATGACAAATCAATTCCGGACTGATGACGCTCAGTACAGCAACGGGATTGTTATCCCGTTGCCGAATCCATCGAACAATACGTTGGACCTGGTCCAGGCTGCACTTTTTGGGCTCAAGGCTATCTATCGCCGCGGGTACTTGTACAAAAAGACCGGCGTGATGCTGTTGGACCTAGCACCCGCTGGGCAAACACAGGCATCGCTATTTGACCCATTGGAAGAGCAGGCAAAGCACTCAGACGCGTTGATGTCCGTGCTCGACGGGCTGAATAGGAAGTTCGGTCGTGACACTTTGTGTGTCGCCGCGGCGGGAACAAGAAAGCGGTGGATAGCTAAAGCTGAGAACAAGACACCGTGTTACACCACGAGATGGGCAGAGTTGCCGAAAGCGTTTGCCAAGTAGTGCTCGGTACATCTAAATATTGCTATTGCCTGCATCGCAAGGATAAAAAGCTTTTTCAATAACTAACGTCAATCGCTACGCCTAAGAACTAAATTTTTTTAGCAAGCTATCCATTGACGTGATAGTTGCATTCCAATAATGAATGACAATTATCCTTGTTAGCTACCTAAGATGGGAGAGGCCAGCGAAGCGAAGGACTTCGGTGTGCCGCCAGTCTTTGTACTTCTGGGATGCTGAGCCAGAAATATGCAATGTAAATCCTTTGAACCTAACTTTGAAGTATCTAGAGGCTGTTATGAACTAATGAAATAGCAACAAGTCCATGGCGACATGGCTTCCAGAAAACCCTATCCAAGCGACGTGCAAGACGAAGAATGGGACTTCGTTGCACCTTACCTATCGTTACTGCC
>NZ_JACYXF010000124.1 GCF_015352985.1 Noviherbaspirillum malthae
AGTTGGATAAGCATTCCTGCGTCCTGGAAATTAAGCAACGCCGGAACATACCATTTACGCATTCAATGTTGCAGTAGCTAGATGAAGAGCCTCCCTAAAAACGCAACACTCCTAATACTACCAGTCCTGCATATAATTGTTTTTATGTAAAATCCATTGTGCGAACTCGCCTGCTTCCAAAGTACTTACTAACTACAGTACGCAGTTTGCGTACAACAAAGTGCATCATGAACAGCCAAGAGAGTCCGAATAGTTTCTGAACAGCCGGGTTTGCAGAATCTTCGGACTTTGTCACTTACTCTGGCATTGCGACCGCTCTCTCACGCTAAGAGGCCGCTCGCGACAACTCAGCTCGACAGCAGACGGCCCAACACGGATACACAAACTTTGTCGTCCTTGTTTCCAAAGGACCGCAGTTACATTTTTACGACTTTTTTACTCGAAATACATTATCGTTTGACGGTCGTTAAATTAGTGAACCAGTCCTGTGACCGTAGATAATCCGATATCCGCAGACAATATCTCCCATCCTGGCGGAAGAATTCCCCGCTCAGCAGGCAATGGCTATGCCGCTGCAGTCTGCGCCGTCCTGCTAGTGTCTGTCATCGCAACGCTTCTGCTGCCCTACCTGGACCTCGCCAATATTGTCATGCTTTTCTTGCTACCGGTCGTGCTGATAGCAGCACGCTATGGCAAGGGACCTGCCGTCACCGCTACCGTATTGGGCGTGGCTGCGTTCGACTTTGTCTTTGTGCCACCCAGGTTTTCCTTCGAGATCCATGACGTACAGTACTTGGTTACTTTTTCCGTAATGCTGGTTGTAGGCTTGCTGATTTCCCACCTGACTGCGAACTTGCGCTACCAAGCAGAACAGGCTGCCCGACGCGAGGAAGTCACGCTAAAGTTATATGCCTTTTCGCGGGAGCTGTCGGGAACGCTGGAGACGGCGCAGATCATCCATACTTCACTCTCTCATATCGAGTCGGCGTTCCAAGTCAGGACTGCGATTCTGATGCCTGATCAGGCCGGGCACCTTAACCGCTGTTTACCGTCCAGCGTTGAAAACCCCGGCAGTCTGAAGGTCGACAGCTTCGGCACGATGGACATGCACATTGCACAATGGGCGTTCGAGCATGGCAGGCCCGCAGGTCTGGGCACGGGTACCATGTCTTCCGGTTCCGTTGCCTTTTTGCCGCTGACAGCTCCCATGCGCTCGCGCGGCGTGCTGGCGGTGCTGCCGCAGGCCCCCGATTGGAATATCGAGTCCGAGCAAGGCCGCCTGTTGCAGACCTGTGCGGCGCTGACGGCAATTGCGTTGGAGCGTCAGCATTACATTGAAGTGGCGCAAAGTGCGTTAGTAAACATCGAGTCCGAGCGCCTGCGCAATTCCATTCTGTCCGCCCTGTCGCATGATTTACGTACACCGTTGACGGCATTGGTGGGCCTGTCCGAATCGTTGGTGATAGCCAAGCCAGCCTTGCCGGACCCACAGCATGACCTTGCATCCGCCTTGCACGATGAAGCACGACGGATGAGCAAGATGGTCGCTAATCTGCTCGACATGGCGCGCATCCAGAGCGGCAAGGTGCAGCTTGACCTGCAGTGGCAATTCATGGAGGAAGTGATCGGAAGCACTTTACGCGCATGCAAGCCGGCCCTATCGCTTCACGCAGTACAGATCCGGCTAGCACCGGACTTGCCGCCAGTGCGCTTCGATGCTGTGCTGATCGAGCGGGTGCTGTGCAACCTAATCGAAAACGCAGCCAAGTACACGCCGCCAGACTCAATCATTACTATCTCGGCCTCGGCTGACAAGGGCGTGCTGAATATCGAAGTTCGCGACAACGGACCGGGCATACCTCGAGGCCAGGAAGAACCGTTGTTCGAGAAGTTTGTTCGGGGAGAGAAAGAATCAAGGCTGGCTGGCACAGGTCTAGGCCTGTCTATCTGCCGCGCCATTGTACAAGCGCATGGCGGCAGTATCAGAGCGTCCAATCTCCCGGAAGGCGGAGTCAGTTTCCTTTTTGTGCTGCCCCTGGACGCGCCGCCGGAGTTGCGCGAACCCGAGGAAGCGGCCTTGGACACGGACAGGCAAGCACTATGAAGGAGATCGTCCCGGTTGCCCTCCTAGTGGAAGACGAGCCTCAGATACGGCGCTTCGTGCGCACGGCGCTTGCCGACGAGGGTTGGCAAGTGTTCGAAGCCGATACCATGCAACGCGGTCTGATTGAGGCCGGTATGCGCAAGCCTGACCTGATCGTGCTAGACCTTGGACTGCCCGATGGCGACGGTGTCGCGTTGATTCGTGAAGTGCGGAGCTGGTCGCCCCTGCCTATCATCGTACTGTCAGCACGCGCGGATGAGACTGACAAAATTCATGCGCTCGACGCAGGCGCGGACGACTACTTGACCAAGCCCTTTGGCGTTGGCGAACTGCTGGCGCGCGTGCGTTCCCTGCTACGACGCCTGCAGCGGCCTGTCGGCAACGCGACTGTTAGCTTCGGTAACGTGACGGTAGACCCTCAGGCGCGGCTGGTTAGCAAGTCCGGCGAGCCAGTGCACCTGACGCCGACGGAATACCGGTTACTGACGGTGCTGCTCACGAATGCAGGACGGGTCGTTACAAATCTACAGCTTTTGCGGCAGGTATGGGGGCCGTCTCACTCTGAAAGCGGACACTACCTGCGCATCTACATGGGCCACCTGCGGCAAAAGCTTGAAGACGATCCGGCGCAGCCACAGTACCTGCTTACCGAGACAGGCGTGGGTTACCGACTGATGCTGCCTTAGATTCAATCCCTATTCCCATTCCATCACTGTTGAAGGAAGTGACTTGAATACGAGTTTGCAAAAGAGCGGTCTTGCCGCATTGACGGTGGGCGCCGTCGGCATCGTGTACGGCGACATCGGCACGAGTCCCTTGTACACGATGAAGGAAGTGTTTTCGGAGAGCCATGGCTTAGCCCTCAATCCGGCCAACATCTACGGAGTTGTGTCGCTCATCGTTTGGGGGTTGATCATTATTGTGTCGCTCAAGTACGTGACTCTGATCCTAAGGGCCAATAACCGCGGCGAAGGCGGTGTCATGGCGCTCCTGTCGCTGGCTCTGGCTTCCGTCACGCCGCGCTCGAAATGGCATTACTCGCTGATGCTCGCCGGCCTGATTGGCGCGGCACTATTCTTTGGTGACGGCGTGATTACACCTGCCATCTCCGTGCTCTCCGCCATCGAAGGCTTGCAAGTCGCTACGCCGGCTTTCAAGCCCTTCGTCGTCCCTATTGCCGTCACCGTATTGGTAGCTTTATACCTGCTGCAAAGCAAAGGCACTGCTGGCATCGGCAAATGGTTCGGCCCGATTATGATTGTGTGGTTTGCGTCTCTCGGCATAATGGGCGTTGTCAACATCGTCGCCAACCCACAGATACTCAGTGCTCTGAATCCGCTACATGCGCTACGCTTCTTTGCAAACCACGGCTGGCTAGCTTTCCTTGCCCTAGGCGCGGTAGTCCTGGCCTTCACCGGTGCCGAAGCGTTGTATGCAGACATGGGACACTTCGGCAAGCGCGCCATCCGTCTGGCCTGGTTTTCTATTGCTTTTCCGGGACTAGCGCTGAATTATCTGGGCCAAGGTGCACTGCTTTTGTCCAATCCGGACGCCGTGTCGAACCCGTTCTATCAGCAGCTTGGAGCTTGGAGTATCTATCCGCTCGTTGCCTTGTCGACCTTGGCTACCGTCATCGCCTCGCAGGCGACTATTTCTGGCACCTTCTCGATGGTGCAGCAGGCGATTGCGCTAGGTTATCTGCCGCGCATGAAGATCATCTACACGTCCGAGCGCCAGATCGGCCAGATTTACATTCCTTCAGTGAATTGGCTGCAGCTAGCGGCAGTGATACTGGCCGTGGTCGGCTTCGGCTCGTCTTCTGCGTTGGCTTCTGCCTACGGCATCGCCGTCACCGCAACCATGCTGATGACGACTATCCTAACTTTCTTCGTGATTCGTTATGGTTGGAAATACAACCTACTGCTGTGCTGGATTGCGACCGGCTTCTTTCTGGCGATCGATCTTGCTTTCTTTTCTGCCAATGTGATGAAGATTGCGCAAGGTGGCTGGTTCCCGATCACGCTGGGCATTGTCATGCTGCTGATCATGATGACCTGGAAGGACGGGCGAAGCCTGCTGTTTGAAAATTTGCAGAAGCACCTGATTCCGCTCAAGGATTTTCTGCAGACCCTGTTCGTCAGCGTTCCGACACGCGTAGAAGGTACCGCAGTCTTCTTCCGTACAGAGGGCGACGGGGTGCCACACGCTATGCTGCACAATCTGTTGCATAACAAGGTGCTGCACGAGCGCACCATTTTTTTGACGGTACATAACCAAGACGTGCCGCGCGTCGACGACAGTGAGCGCGTTACGGTCGAAGACCTGGGGGATAATTGCTATCAGGTCAATATCCATTATGGCTTCATGGACGAGCGCGATATTCCTGCAGCGCTGGAGCGATGTGGCAAAGATGGGCTGGAACTGGAATTGATGGCCACGTCCTTCTTCATCGCCCGACATAACATCATTCCGAAAGTCGGCTCGGGCATGGCATTGTGGCGAGAATCCCTATTTGCCGCCATGTCCCGCAATGCACGCGATGCAGCGGATTATTACCGCGTTCCTGCCAATCGGGTGATTGAGCTCGGCACGCAGATCGAGATTTGAAGTGGGATGAATCGATTGCGTTCATCCCAACCCTGCATTTAAACCAAATAGTACTATTGCACTGCAACGTGCTTCATCTAGCACATGACCAGCACTCAGAAAGCCCCGCGCCGCCTGAATGAAGTCGTTGCGCGCACTCTCGAGCTCTCCTGATGCAAGTGCTACATGGGCCCGGGCTTCATGCAGCGCTGCATGCCAGGCCGGAAGCTTCATCACCACGTTCGCCAGATATTCGGACTGCCGCAGATGACTGGTGGCCAGATCTGTTTCATGCGCCTTTGCGGCAGCGATGGTCGCTGGAACGGCAAAGGTGATTCGGCAGCCAGGGCAGGTTTCAAGAGGCCCCCGTACCGACGCCTCCGCCTCTTCCAGCACGCACAGGGCGTTGTCCGGATCCTGCGTCATTGCAATTCGCGTCCCGTATATGCGGTCCAGCAGGTGAAAGCCGACGTCGGATTGACGCGCCACGTCAAGTGCCTCGTCGAGCAGGCTGCGCGCGACATCAAGCCGGCCGCGATACATGGCAAGCTCTGCCCGGCGTTGAAGCGAAAGTGCTTCGCCGGTAGCGCCGCCGATATTACGATGGAGGCGTCCCCCGGTGACGAGGTCATCTTCTGCCATATCCAGCTGCCCGCTGAGAAGCCGAGCCTCTCCTCGCAACGTGATGGCGAAGGCATGCCCGCGGGCAGCACCGAGCCGCTGCGCCTCGTGCGCGAGCGAGTCGGCGAACGCGATCACTTCTGAGTATGGCCGCGAGCCGTACAGGAAGCGCTGCGTGATGCACAAGTGACCGTCGAACACCCGCAAAGCCAACTGGGGAAGATGGCTAGTCTCCTTCAGGTCCGCCCACACACTGCTGTGAAGGTCTCCACGGGCATGTGCAGCCGCAGCCTGTGCCCAGGAAGCAATGACCAGCGTTCCCTCATCGCCTGTCTCGAGCGCCACGCGGCGCACCTCGGCAGCGCGCCGCGTGCCGTTGGCAGGATCGCCGAAACCCAGTGCGGCGGCGCCACTGTAGGCCAGCGCTTCGGCCAGCCTTCCTGGCACGTTCGTCGGGTGCACATCTTGCAAATACTTCAGCGCACCCTGCGGATCACTCATTTTTACCTGCGCCAGTGCCCGCTTGGCCCTCAATTCGTGTGCCCGTTCCTCCAATGCCATCTCGGCTGCTGCATCGTAGGCGGCCAAGGTGCCAGGACGAGCAAGCGCATCCATGGCTTCGGCGCGCAACGCCAACGCCTCGGACTGCTGCGGTCGGCAGTTCAATATGGGATCGACGTGGCGCAGCACGTCTTCATAGGCGCCAAGTCGGAAGGCTTCGTTTCCGGCGGCCAGGGAACATGGCAGGGCACGGTCGACTTCGCCGGCCGTCAGCCAATGCTGTCCGACCAATCCCGGCGCAGCGCCTGCCTGCTCCAGCCTCGACGCAACTTCGCGGTGAAAGTCCATGCGCCGATGCGGTGCTATGGCTTCGACCAGCGCCTGGCGTATGAGCATGTGACGGAATCGATAACGACCGCCCTCTACAACGAGCACAGCACTTGCAAGGGCGCGGTCCAATCGGGACGTTGCATCCTGACCCGGATCGCCGGCGAGAGCGACGGCTGTGCCCACATCGAAGTCTTCCGCCGCGACTGCGAGCCGGCGCAGCCATTCCATGTCGTCCTCGCCCACATCACAGAGGCGTTCTGCAATGATTTCCGACACAGTGTGCGACAGGGCGGGCCGGGACGCCGCACCCGCGGCACGGGGAGAACGGGCAAGTTCCACCACCGCGAAGGGCACGCCCTCGCCCAGCCTTGCTATGTCCTCGGCGGCATCGGCTCGCATGGGTGAGTGCGCTGATCGCGCAGCCAACAAAATCGATTCGTCGACGCTCAATGGGTCGAGTTCGACTGCTTCAAGCGTACCGGCTCGCAGCATGCGCCGGACGTGGCTGTCCAGCACGGTCGGCAGCACGGGGCGGCACGCGAGAAGCACGAACAAGGGAATGCCACTGGCGCACAGCTGCATCAGCACTTCGGCACTACTATCGTCCGCCGCGTGCATGTCGTCGACGATCAGCAACACCGGTTTCCCTCGCGCCGTTGCCAGCAGCAGTCGCCGTACAGCACCCACTACCTGATGTCGACCGATGGGCAGCGCCAGGGTTTGCGGCGGCCCCGCCTCCGGCGACATGGATGCCAGCACGGCAAGCGCATGCGGCCCCAGTGCTTGCCGAGCCTCCTCACCGGCTTCATGCAATAAGGGTTCAACGAGGTCCGTCGCCAACCCATACGGGCGAGTCCAGTCACCGGCCTGTACCGCCCTGACCTGCCATCCGAGGTCGCGCGCCTCGCGTGCCAGTCGGCGGCAAAAGGAAGTCTTGCCCATGCCCGCAGGCGCCCGCAGCAGCACGCCGCTGCACGCACCGGCCGATGCATTGCGTAGCGCTTTCAATACCTGCGCCATTTCCTGTGCGTGACCGACGAACGCCGGGGCCTCGCCTTCAAACCCCTTTACGCAATCACGATAGAGTGCATCCATTTCCGGTCCAGGCCTCAGGCCAAGCGACTGTTGCAGATGGTCACGCAGATGGACGTACCAGCGCAAAGCGGCCGAGCGGCGTCCGGCGGCTATTTCGGCATGTATCAATGCGAAGTGCGCGGATTCGTCAGTGGGTTCTTCCTGCACCAGCCGTTCGAACAGGCCCGCTTGCTGCAAGAGGCGGAGGTATTTGTCGCGAAGGCGCTGGCGCGGTAGTTCTGTCCAATGCTCGTAAGGTGCGTCAGGCAGCAAATTGCCGCCGTAAAGCTGAACCGCCTCACGACTTGCTGCGGAATCCCCCGTAGAGAGAGCGTCGTCGGCTGCCATCTCGAAAATGTTGGTGTCGCATCTTACGTTGCAGTCGGGGAATAGAAATACACAACCGCCGCGCAGAACCACTGCATGTGGCCCCCCTAAAAAGTGACGAGCATGGTGCGCCGCCTTGCGCAAGTTCGCGCTGCCTGCCGCTGGCTTAAGGTGTGGCCATAGCGCTTCCAGAACCTGCTCATGAGGGAGGCTGCGCCGTGGTTGCAAGCTCAACAGCTGTATCAGTTCGCCGGCCCGGCGACTAAGTTGGCGCTTGACGGGGTCAGCTTCCTGGATCGCTCCATTGCCAAGATGCAAGCGAAATTGTCCCAACATGCGGATTGATATGGAAGCTTGCTCGGAAACCGGCTGGGATGACGTCACCATTGCTCCCTCCATGCGGAAACTTGCCAGGAACGTTTCAGGAACAGCTGATGTGGAGTATGGCAGGACATCCATCACGTTTGAAGGAGATTCCTCATGAATACTCGACTCGGCCGTTTCGATGGCATTACAAGGATAGTACACAACGTTTTTGGAAGCTCATCTGGCGGACCCCTTGGTCGCACCACGATTTCACTCTTCAAAAGATCTCGACCGTGCAAAAAAGATCCCAGCGGAATTTTTCTGTGCCGGTTGTGATGGGATCAAGGTTAAAACGGGGCAGCGCTGCACAGCTGCATGCGATGTAACGGGCTCAGCGTAAAAGTATGCTGCCAAGTCCACGTTTCTCACAGTATTGAAGGAGTTTGTCATGCATATCACCAAAGAAGATGTTCCGGTAAAGATTGGCATTCCGGGAGCCACTGCTCGCCAGCAGCTGAATTTCGGAAATGCTAGCGGATACGGGAAAATTAGCGCCGAATACTTTTCGCTACCTGAAGGAATGGATATCTCACCTTTGCTGGAAGGATTGCAAGGCAACATGTGCCATGCGCCGCACTGGGGCTACGTAATTCAAGGAAGACTGATCACGACTTACGCTGATGGCACGTCGGAAGTCACCAGTACCAATGACTTGTTCTACTGGCCACCTGGCCACACCGTCAAAGTAGAGCAGAACGCAGAGTTCGTCTTGTTTAGTCCACAGCATGAGCATACCCATGTGATGGACCACATGATTGCAAAAATGAATCAATAAAGCTGGTGAGTGCCTGAAAATCAGTTGAATCGGCCGGCATATGCCGGCCTGTCATTTGAATGTGCAAACCTGCTCGGCAATAGCCTCCCTACAAACTATATGTTGAACTGACGTAGTTTATTTACTGTGGCTGATCGTCATGTTGTTAATGCCTGAGCGCCTGCTTCGGCCGAACCTTGCCTAAGCTTGGTTTTAGACGACCGGCTGGAAGCAGGTAAGAAAGCTGCCCTCTTCGATCCTCTCGCTGGGCATTCGGATATGACGTCTGCCGACTTTTCGAAATCATTTAGAGGTGGCCCCGGAAATCTGGACAGCTAGATAAGTGGAGCTTTGCTTGATGAAACCGGTCGAAAGACCGTACCAAGGAGCAAAGCATGAGCAAGAGAACAAGGCGCAACCACGCAAGCGGATTCAA
>NZ_JACYXF010000011.1 GCF_015352985.1 Noviherbaspirillum malthae
GCTTGACGAACCAGCCGGAGACAAAGCCCTTGAGGTACTCGAAGGAGATCTCGGACATGAGGCTGCGGTCGAGCAGATACAGGATGAAGGGCAGCAGCAAAAACAGGAAAGCGCCGCTGGCGCGGTGCAGGATGGACAGATAGGCTGCCAACGGCAGACGGTAGTGCGCAATGTCCGCAAAGGTCATGACACCATATTTTTGCCGATTTTTCTTTACGGCTTCCGACATGAGAGAATCTCCCTGAGCTTAAAAATCCCGTAATTTTCGCCGATTTTTGTGCGGCACACCAACCACAATCTTTACCTGCGACAATTTTTCGTTCGGCAAGCGCCCGCTTCGAAAAATGTGTCAATCCACCTTCGCCTGCCTACGCCCTGCCCACCTCAGCTCAAATCGTTCTGATAGTGGTGACGGTCGGTCAGATACAGCCCGCGGCGCACTTCCACCGGCTTGTCGCCGTAAGTGTAGGAAACGCGTTCAACGCTCAGCAAAGGAGTATTTTGCTCGACATTGAGCAAGCTTGCAGTGGACTCGTCTGCGGCGACCGCACGGATACGTTCGCTGGCACGGATCATCCTCGTGCCGAACTCCGACTCGAACAAACCGTACATCGGCCCCTTGTACTCAACCAGGCGCTCAATGGTCAGACCCTTGAAGATCATGCCCGGCAGCCACAGCTCTTCCACGATGGTGGGCGCGCCTTCGAAGGACTGGACGCGCTTGATGAAGATTACGGAATCGCCGGACTTCATATCCAGTTGGCGCGCTACTTCCGCAGGCGCGCGCAGTCTCTTGACTTCAAGGATCTTGTTGTCGGCATTGTGCGGCTCGCCGGCATCCGGCATCAACCGCAGGAATCGGTATTGCGCACGCGCCTCGTGATGCGTGGCAACGAAGGTTCCCTTCCCCTGCCGGCGAACTACCAGGTTCTCGGAAGCGAGCTCGTCGATCGCCTTGCGTACCGTACCCTGGCTCACCTTGAAACGGTGGGCCAGTTCGACTTCGCTGGGGATAAGTTCGCCCGGCTTCCATTCGCCCGATTGCAGGCTCTGGAGTATCAGCGCCTTGATCTGCTGGTAGAGCGGACTGAAGGTGGGAGAAGTTCCGGAGGCAGATGTCCCTGCGCCTGTCGGAGGCGCTCCATTGACAGTCAAATTGGACGTAGCGGAACTCATACTGCGATTTCACCACAAAAGGTGCCTTGCAGTCTAGCAAAAAGTGCTATGACATGTGTCTTATATAAGATATAAGATGAGATTGACAGACTGTAACGACAAGCCTACACTCGCGAGCAATCTTTGCAGGTGTGTCCATCAGAAAACCGCCGGCTGCAGTCACCGCAGCATTCCTTGAGGCTGGACAAGGACATCGACGTCGTCTGACGTCGTTCGGCGGTCTTGGTATTATTACAGGCTTGCAGAAATTCGAATAAACTTCGCCCGTTTTCATTCCCACTTTGGAGATTCATCATGGCTAAAGCCCCTATGCGCGTTGCCGTCACCGGTGCCGCCGGTCAAATCGGCTACTCCCTGCTGTTCCGCATCGCCAACGGCGACATGCTCGGCAAGGACCAGCCGGTTATTCTGCAGCTGCTCGAAATCCCGGATGAAAAGGCCCAGAAGGCGCTCAAGGGCGTGATGATGGAGATCGACGATTGCGCATTCCCGCTGCTGGCCGGCATGACCGCACACAGCGATCCGATGACCGCATTCAAGGATGCCGACGTCGCCCTGCTGGTCGGCGCCCGTCCGCGCGGCCCCGGCATGGAGCGCAAGGACCTGCTCGAAGCCAATGCGCAGATCTTCACCGTGCAGGGCAAGGCGCTCGACGCCGTCGCTTCCCGCAACGTGAAGGTGCTGGTCGTCGGCAACCCGGCCAACACCAATGCCTACATCGCCATGAAATCGGCTCCCAGCCTGCCGGCCAAGAACTTCACAGCGATGCTGCGCCTCGACCACAACCGCGCGCTGTCCCAGCTGGCAGCCAAGGTCGGCAAGCCGATCACTTCCATCGAGAAGCTCTGCGTCTGGGGCAACCACTCCCCGACCATGTACGCCGACTTCACCAATGCCCTGATCGACGGCAAGCCCGCCAAGGATCTGGTCAACGACCAGGCATGGACCAAGGACGTCTACCTGCCGACAGTCGGCAAGCGCGGCGCAGCGATCATCGAAGCGCGCGGCCTGTCTTCCGCGGCGTCCGCTGCCAATGCGGCCATCGACCACGTGCGCGACTGGGTGCTCGGCACCAACGGCAAGTGGACCACGATGGGCATCCCGTCCGACGGCTCCTACGGCATCCCGGAAGGCACGATGTTCGGCTTCCCGGTCACCACTGAAAACGGCGAGTACAAGATCGTCCAGGGCCTGCAGATCGACGCGTTCTCGCAAGAGCGCATCAACCTGACTCTGAAGGAACTGCAGGAAGAGCGCGACGGCGTCAAGCATCTGGTCGGCTAAGCCGGACCTCATGCGCTGTTGAATGATGCATGCCGGGAATATCCCGGCATGTTCATTTTTGAACCGCATAACGCGGATTCGACGCATCCTCAGCCGATGCAATCGATGCAAGCATTACAACAAATACAGCCAACGCAACCAGTGCGTCATCGACGCATTGCCTATTGACGGATACACCCACTATGCATCCTTCCGAGGTCTTGTTCCAGGGTACGCACATGCCGGCCGGCATCCCGGTCTGCGATCACTATGCCGGCTCCGAAAAGCTCATGCGCAAGTCGCTTGCCCTGCAACAAGAGCTCGGCCCCATCTTCGACATCACCTTCGACTGCGAGGACGGCGCCAGCGCCGGCAACGAGGAGGCGCATGCGCGCCTGGCCGCCGAACTCATCGCCGGCGAAGAGAACCGTTTCGGGCGCATCGGTGCGCGGGTCCACGACTTCACCCATCCCTGCTTCGAGCAGGATGTCGAGATCATCTGCAGCATTGCCGCGCCGCGGCTCGCCTACATGGTGCTGCCCAAGGTTGAGGGCGCGGCCGATGTCAAGAAAGCCATCACCGTCATCAACCGGCATGCGAAGAAAGCCGGCCGTGCCGACCTGCCGCTCCACGTGCTGATCGAAACCCACGGCGCGCTGGCCGAAGTCCAGAAGATCGCGGCGCTGCCGCAGGTCCAGTGCCTGTCGTTCGGCATCATGGATTTCGTGTCCGCCCACTACGGCGCCATCCCCGGCACCGCCATGCGCTCGCCCGGCCAGTTCACCCATCCGCTGGTGGTACGGGCCAAGCTCGAGATGGCGGCTGCCTGCCATGCCCATGGCAAGGTGCCCTCCCATAACGTCACCACCGAGATCAAGGATACCGCCGTGGTTGCCAATGATGCCACGCGCGCGGCCGGCGAACTCGGCTTCACCCGCATGTGGAGCATCCATCCCGACCAGATCAAGCCCATCGTCAAGGCGCTGTCGCCGCGCGGTTCGGAAGTCAACGAGGCCGTCAATATCCTGACCGACGCCCAGGCCGCACAGTGGGGACCAATAAAATACAACGGCAAGCTTCATGACCGGGCCAGTTACCGCTACTATTGGACTGTCCTGCAGCGGGCAAAAGCGAGCGGCATGCTGCTGCCCGAATCCGCAGGTAGTCTGTTGTAGCACGCGCGACCGCTTGACCGACTTCCCCAACCCGGCGCGCACTTAAGGGAATATTTTTCATGAAAACCATATCCGCCATCGTCCTTCTCGTCACCGGGGTTGCCCTCGGCATGCCCGCCATCGCGGAAACCGCTGCGCCAGCCCAAACCACGAAAAAAGAGAAGGCCCCTGCCAAGAAGACTGCCGGCAAGAAAGCGGCAGCTGCTGCCGGTGCCGCGGGAGCAGCCGGCGCTGCAGCGGCGGACGACGACGCCAAAGAACCGGAAATCGCCGGTCTGACACCCACCGCGTACGATTGTGAACTCGGCAACAAACTCACCATCTACCAGATGGCAGATCAGGACCAGATCGCCCTCCGCTGGAACAAGAAGCTGCATCACATGACACGCGTGACCACCACCACCGGCGCGCACCGCTTCGAGAACACCAAGCAGGGCCTGGTCTGGATCGGCATCCCTGCCAAGGGCATGCTGCTCGACTCGAAGAAAGGCCTGCAGCTGGCCAACGAGTGCAAGAACCTCGAGCAGATGCAGGCGAAGACCGCGGAAAAAGGCTGATCTCGCTCGACGCGGGACTTTTCCCGCGGATATCCGCTGCCTTTCCGCCGCCGGGTTGACCGGAGCGCGGGCATGGCGCCCGGGGTTGGGTTAAAGTTGCAAGTATTGGTTCAGTTCTAATAATTTTAAGGAGAACCCATGTCTCACAACACTCTGAACACGCTCAAGGAATTCAGCATCTCCGGTTCCAGGAAAGGCAAGCTTTACTCGCTCCCCGCGCTGGGCGAGAGCCTGGGCGTCGACATCTCGCGTCTGCCGGTCTCGATCCGCATCGTGCTGGAATCGGTGCTGCGCAACTGCGACGGCAAGAAAGTCACGGAAGAGCACATCCGCCAGCTTGCCAACTGGAAGCCCACCGCCGCCCGCGTCGATGAGATTCCCTTCGTCGTCGCCCGAGTCATTCTGCAGGACTTTACCGGTGTTCCCCTGCTCGCCGACATCGCCGCCATGCGCGGCGTCGCCTCCAGAATGGGCAAGAAGCCCAAGAACATCGAACCGCTCGTTCCCGTCGACCTCGTCGTCGACCACTCGATCCAGGTCGATTACGCCCGGGTCAAGAACGCGCTCGACCTCAACATGAAACTGGAATTCCAGCGCAACAACGAGCGCTACCAGTTCATGAAATGGGGCATGCAGGCCTTCGACACCTTCGGCGTGGTGCCGCCCGGCTTCGGCATCGTCCACCAGGTCAATCTCGAATACCTGGCCCGCGGCGTGCACAAGAAGGCTGACATTTACTACCCCGACACGCTCGTCGGCACCGACTCCCACACCACCATGATCAACGGCATCGGCGTGGTTGGCTGGGGCGTGGGCGGCATCGAAGCCGAAGCCGGCATGCTGGGCCAGCCGGTGTACTTCCTGACGCCGGACGTCGTCGGCGTGAACCTGACCGGCCAGCTGCGCGAAGGCGTCACCGGCACCGACCTGGTGCTGACCATTACCGAACTGCTGCGCAAGGAAAAGGTCGTCGGCAAGTTCGTGGAATTCTTCGGCGACGGCGTGGCCTCCCTGTCGACTACCGACCGCGCCACCATCGGCAACATGGCACCGGAATACGGCGCCACCATGGGTTTCTTCCCCGTGGACGAAGCCACCATCGAATATTTTGAAGGCACCGGCCGCAGCAAGGCCGAGATCGATGCCTTCGAGGGATATTTCCGTGCGCAGGGCATGTTCGGCACGCCCCGTGAAGGCGATATCGACTATTCCAGCGTGGTCACGCTCGACCTCGGCACGGTGGCACCGTCGCTGGCCGGACCGAAGCGCCCCCAGGACCGGATCGAAATCGGCAACGTCAAGTCGAACTTCACCGAACTCTTCTCCAAGCCCGTGGCCGAGAACGGTTTCAACAAGAAGCCCGAAGACCTGGAAGCCAGCTACCAGACCAAGGACGGCGTCGCGCTGCGCAACGGCGACGTGCTGATTGCCGCGATCACCTCCTGCACCAACACCTCCAACCCGAACGTGATGCTGGCCGCCGGCCTGCTCGCGAAGAAGGCGGTGGAGGCAGGACTGACCGTCGCGCCGCACATCAAGACCTCGCTGTCGCCCGGATCGCGCATCGTCACCGACTATCTTGAAGCGGCCGGCCTGCTGCCCTACCTCGAGAAGCTCGGCTTCGTGGTCACCTCCTACGGCTGCTCCACCTGCATCGGCAACTCCGGCGACCTGACGGCCGAACTCAACGAAGCCATCGTCGACAATGATGTGGTTGCGGCCGCGGTCCTGTCCGGCAACCGCAACTTCGAGGCGCGCATCCATCCGAACATCCGCGCCAACTTCCTCGCCTCGCCCCCGCTGGTGGTCGCCTACGCGATCGCCGGCACGGTGCTCAAGGATCTCATGACCGAGCCGGTCGGCAAGGGCAAGGGCGGCCGCGACATCTACATCGGCGACATCTGGCCGAACTCGCAGGAAGTCAACCAGCTGGTTGCCAAGTTTGCGATGAACCCCGGCAAGTACAAGGGCAACTACGCCAACGTGCAGGCGGCGCCCGGCAAGCTGTGGCAGCAGATCAAGGGCATTGCCCAGGGCGACGTCTACAACTGGCCAAAGTCCACTTATATCGCGGAACCGCCGTTCTTCAGCGATTTCGACATGCAGCCCAAGGCTGCCGACTCGGCCATTTCCGGCGCCCGCGCGCTCGGCGTGTTCGGCGACTCCATCACCACCGACCACATCTCGCCCGCCGGCTCCATCAAGGAATCCAGCCCGGCAGGCAAGTGGCTGATCGAGAACGGCGTGCTCAAGGCCGACTTCAATTCCTACGGCTCGCGCCGCGGCAACCATGAGGTGATGATGCGCGGCACCTTTGCCAACGTGCGGATCAAGAACCTGATGATCCCGCCGAAGGAAGACGGCTCCCGCGTCGAAGGCGGCCTTACCATTCACCAGCCGAGCGGCGAACAGATGTCGATCTACGACGCGGCGATGAAGTACATCGGCGACGGCGTGCCGACCATGGTGTTCGCCGGCGAAGAGTACGGCACCGGCTCCTCCCGCGACTGGGCCGCGAAAGGCACCCTGCTGCTGGGCGTCAAGGCTGTGGTCGCGCGTTCCTTCGAGCGCATTCACCGCTCCAACCTGGTCGGCATGGGCGTGCTGCCATTGCAGTTCCTCGGCGACGACAGCCCGCAGTCGCTCAACATCACCGGCAACGAAACCTTCGACCTGCAGGGTCTCGAGGGCGAGCTCAAGCCGCAGCAGAAGGCCACCCTGGTGATCAACCGTGCCGACGGCAGCAAGCAGGAAGTCGAACTGCTGCTGCGCATCGACACTCCGATCGAAGTGGACTACTACAAGCACGGAGGCATTCTGCCCTTCGTGCTGCGTCAGCTGCTCGCAGCCTGACCTGAGCCAACGCGCATCCGGCGGGCCGACATTCCGGCCCGCCGGCAGCCCCCCTCTTACTCCGCGTCGCCCATCCCACCCTCTCGCTGTCTCCGGTTCTTGACAGTTGAAATGCAAGGCAGCTGTAAGCATGCACGGCTATGCTTGCGCCAAGACAAACTCAAAACCGATTCAGTGCCGCTAACCGGCTTCGTCCGGCGGCATTCCGATTTCAGCATTCAATCACCTGAAGGAGACGTTTCCATGTGGAAGATTTTTGTTGCATTCATCGCATTTGCCTTGCTCGCCCTGTTCGTCATCATGAAAGGCGGCGACAAGATCGACATGCAGGGTGAAGCCGCCGGCCACAATCCTACCGAAGCGCACGGCTCGGCATCGACGCCGGCAACACCGGCTGCGCCTGCCGCACCGGCAGCCCCCTCCGAGGCTGCGCCCGCCGCATCCAAGTAACCAATCCTGCTTTACGGCAAGCCGCATGATCGTTCATGCGGCTTTTCGTTTTTTAGGACCTATACTGCATTTTTGGCCGGTGCACTTCGAGGTTCAGGTATAGCCGGTATTTGCATCGCGCAATGATATTTCTCGCCTCGCGGCATCGCCGGCATTTGATCCCTTTCCTTCCATCCCGCCCATTTTGATGGCAAGCTGTTGAATCATCTACAATCATGTTCCCTTTTTGAATCAGGTTAACCATGCGTCGTATCTCCAAGAGTTCCCTCAACAGGCTATCGTCGGACAGTCAGCGTCTGGTTTCGCTTGCACAAGGAATGTCGCAGGCAGCCAGCAGGATGGAAGAGCGCATCTGGGAGCAGTCGCTCGACTTGCTGCTCCACAAGACGCTCAAGGGAGCGCACCAGGACAGTATCGAAGCCGCGCTGGAGCATCTGTACAAGGCAGACCTGCCGGCCTACGATGCGCTGATGGAAGCGGTGGAAGCCTGCAGCGAGTCTTGCCTCGTCGAGCATGAAGGCGTCACCTACCAGGCCTTGCTGATCGCCATTCCCATCCTTGCCTGGACCCGGTTCACGATTGCATCCGGCCCGATCAGCGAAGACATGCGCAACACCCTGTGCGCCCATGTGCATGGACACCTGCTTGCTCCGGACACCCGGCTGTCCATGGCGCCGACCCTGTTTTCCATCGACCAGCTGCCGCGCACCCATGCCGAGACCTACAGCCTCACGCAGCGCATGGCGCAGGCTGCCGTCAAGGGCACGTCGGTGCGCACGCAGGGCAATGCTCCGGAAACAGCCCCCTTCCTAGCCGATACCCGCTATCTGCTTGCCGCCGTCGCCGCCCCGGTGGGCGCGCCCCTGTTCGGCTGGCAAGCCAGCCTTCATCCGAACGAACGCGAACGCGCGCTCGAGCACTGGCGCAAGCAGGCCACACCGAACATCGTTTCGCTGCTGCCGGGCTGCGGCATCGAGCTGCTGATGCCGGAAGCCTATTACGTCGCCTGCCGCGAAGCCGACCGCCAGATCCGCCCTGCCTCGATCCGCGCGGCCGTGCATTACCTCACCTTCACGCTGGGCATCGAAGCCAGCGGGCTGCGCGCCATCATCGGCAGCTTCAGCGAAGAGCCGGGCGAGGAAGGCGTCGACGAATACCGGATTGCCTTCACGCTGCGCCAGAACCCGGAAGTCATCTACGGCATCGTCTGGCCGCTGTACGGCGCCGAGGACGAAGACATCGCCGCCGTCACCAGCTTCGAATCGCTGACCACGCCGGAGCTGCTCGACACCGACGTCCGCACGCCGCTGGAACAGATCATCGCGCTGCTGCGCGCCTGCGGCATCACGCATATCAAGCGGCACAACGAACAGTTCCCGATGGAGTTCTGCGACGACTGCGGCGCACCGCTGTATCCGGATGCGGAGGCGGAACTGGTGCATGCGGAGATGCCCGAGGATGCGCCGGCGGGGGCCGGGCATTTTCATTGAAGATGGGATGATGATGGCGCATTGATGCAGCTTTGAGTTCAAATAGGCTGCAGATCAAGCGCCTTGATAGCACATATGAATGCTCCCACATGAGCTTCGAGTGAGTCGCATCTACCGGAAAGCAGAGGCCGAGTCAGGCACAGAAGTTTGCGCTAGCTTGAACACTCCCTCCCCTTCAAGGGGAGGGTTGGGGTGGGGATGGGTTTCAGCTGCGTCATTTGACCCCATCCCCCTCCCAGCCTCCCCCTTGAAAGGGGAGGAGCTACAAAGGATATGCAGATGTAGTCGTATTGTCGACCCTACCTCCAATCCGATGAAGAGCAACCAACGAGTCGCGAGGCAAGGTCAGACTTCAATAACCACAAGCCTCCCACCTACCACTTCGAATACGGATGCCGCAACAAATTCGAGTTGAAATACCGGGCATCCTGAGTCACCTCCTCCCCCACCCACTCCGGTTTCTCAAACCCCTGCCCCTCTGACTCGAGCTCAATTTCCGCCACCACCAGCCCCGCATTCTCCCCCATGAATTCATCGACTTCCCAGGTCATGCCTTCATGCACAATGCGATAGCGATGCTTCTCGATAATAGGCCGCTCGCAAAGCTGATCAAGAAAAACCCGCGCATCCTCCATCGGCAGCGGATACTCCCATTCTCCTCGCGAAGCCCCGACCGACCGCCCCTTGATCGTCATCATCGCCCGGTCACCTTCAATCCGCACCCGCACGATGCGCTCAGGCTGCGACGACAAATATCCCTGCCGCAGCAGCACGCCATTGCCCAGCGATTTCCATTCCTCGCCGCGCACCAGGAATTTGCGTTCGATTTCCACGCCCATGACTAAGCCCTCTCCAGCGCATCCAGCATGGGCTGCAGCACCGCTGCGCCAAGGCGCGCACTGCGCGCACCGTTCCACCCCGCTCCCGGATCAGGCAGATCGGCGTTGTCCTTGAACGGCATCTCCAGCGTCAGCGAAATGCACTTGAAGGTATGGCCGATATACTTCGATGCCAGCTGCAGCATCTCTTCCCTGTACTTGCTGGCCTCATAGCCATGCACCGTCTGGAAGTCGCGGCTGGAGCGCGCAAAGCTTTCGATGAACGCCTGCTGCTCCGCCTGCTGTGTCTCTGTGAAGCCTTCCAGCATTTCGCAGCCCGCCACGAACACATAGGGTAGCGTCTCGTCCCCATGCACATCGAGGAACAGGTCGCAGCCGACCTCATGCATCATGTTGCGGACCGCGAAGACTTCCGGGCTCCGCTCCAGCGAAGGCTGCATCCATTCCCGGTTCAGGTTGGCGCCGGCCGCATTGGTGCGCAGATTACCGCGCACCGAGCCATCCGGATTCATGTTGGGCACCACGTAAAACACCGCCTTCTGCAGCAGATGCCGTGCATGCGGATTGTGCCTGTCCAGCAGCGCTTCCAGCATGCCTTCGACGAACCATTCCGCCATGGTCTCGCCGGGATGCTGGCGCGCGATTACCCAGATCTTCTTCTCCGCATCGGGATTGCCGATCACCGCAACATTCATGTCGCGCCCGTCGACCGTGCTGCCGATGTCCAGCACCCGCGTCTCGGGCGACGCCGCGACCCGTCCCAGCAGCCGCAAGTGCCGCTCCCAGGAGTAAGGCTCGAAATAGGCATAATAGATGCTGTCGCGCTCAGGCGTATGTGCAATCGTCAGCACCTTGCCGTCATAGCTGGTCGGCACGCGAAACCAGTGTTCAAGGTCATAGCTGGCGACCGCCTGGTAATTGTTCCAGCCGCCGGGAAAGGCGGCCTGCGATGCGTTCAGCAGCCGCATCGTGCAGGCCTGCCCGCGCGCGCCCTGCAGGCGGAAATAAAACCACTGCAACACCTCCGCATGCGAATCCTTGCGCAGGTTGAGTTCAATGGCGTCGGGTTGCTCGGCGCGAATCACTTCAATCGCTCCGGCATCGAATTGATGGCTGATCTTGATCGGCATGCTGTTCTAGTCTGAAGAAGTCTGAAGAGGTCTGATACGGTGAAGGCCGGCGTAGCCAGCGCCATCGCCGGCTGACTTGCCCACTGCCGGACTGCGCAAGGAACGGTGCTCCGAGGAAGCAGACCCGGATGCTATCCTACGGTTCCGATTCTATTCCACAAACACGATCATGTTCTTCCGCAAGCTTCTTGCCGCCACCCTGCTCCTGGCTGCGGCATCCGCCTCGGTGGCCGAGACCTGGCCAAGCAAGCCCATCCGCTTCGTCGTCGCCGCGCCCGGCGGCTCCTCGCTGGATGTCATTGCCCGCACCATCGGCGACAAGCTCAAGGACCGCATCGGCCAGCCGATCGTGATTGAAAACATTCCCGGCGGCGCCGGCACCATCGCCACCGGCAACGTCGCCCGCGCCGCGCCCGACGGCCATACCTGGCTGATGTCCTACAACGGACCGCTTGCCTACACCCAGTTCCTGACCCGCCTGCCCTACGATCCGCAGAAAGACCTTGTGCCCGTGATCCAGACCAGCTCGCAGCCCAATGTGCTGGCCGTCAGCAGCGATGTGCCGGTGAAGACGGTGGGCGAGCTGATCAGCTATGCAAAGCAGCGCCCGGGCAAGCTCAACTACGCCTCGGTCGGCAACGGCTCCTCGTCGCACCTGACGATGGAACTGTTCAAGACCATGACCAACAGCTTCATCGTCCATATCCCCTACAACGGCGCGCCGCCGGCTGCCCTCTCGCTGATGACCGGTGAAACCCAGATACTGTTTTCGGTGCCGTCAGTGATCATGCCGCAAATCAAGAGCGGCAAGATCAAGGCCCTCGCCGTTACCAGTCCGAGCCGCTTCTCCCTGCTGCCCGACCTGCCCACCGTGGCCGAAGCCGGCCTGCCCGGTTTTGAATCCATCACCTGGAACGGCGTGCTCGTTCCTAGGGGCACGCCGGCAGACATCGTGCAGCGGCTCAATGCTGACATCGACTCCATCCTGAAGCAGGCGGACGTGAAGGCGCGCTTCAACAATGCCGGGCTGGAAACTGCAGGCGGATCGGCGGATGCCTTCCGGTCGCTGCTCGCTGCGGAGGCGAAAAAATGGGAGCCGATCATCCGCCGCACCGGGGCGAAAATCGATTGATGACATGAAACAAGGATTTCCTTCACGGATGCGTGGCGGAAATCGCAATGCCTCTGCTATAATGCGGGCTTCGTCGGGGCGTAGCGCAGCCTGGTAGCGCACTTGCATGGGGTGCAAGGGGTCGGATGTTCGAATCATCTCGCCCCGACCAAGAAAATCAAAGGGGTTACAGATTCAAATCTGTAACCCCTTTTTGTCTTCATGAACTTTATAATTTAGTCTATGTTTAATGATGCTCTGTTTATCGGCGCAGTAGGTATCGTTTAAAAGCCCTATTCCCGAGCCACCCGCCAAGGGCAATTCCTATTCCGGTACTAAGCAAAAAAAACTTAACGTTCCGAGACATATCTCCTTCACTCGCATAGAGCGGCCCAAAGGCCCATCCGGCGGTCCAGAAAAAGCAGTACGCACCGGCAGCCCCAAGGATCATACCTCCCAGTACCAGGAGAACGCGCGCCATCATGCCACCGCCCAAAACCAGACTGATTTCGCCTTCTTATAATCCGACCACACGCCCGGAATATTAATTCCCGCCTGAATTCGAATCCACGATGTCCAATCGGTAAGCCGAGACCCGTTCCATAAGTCGATATGATCACCCTGCTCGCTTGGTCCCCAGTAATTCTGGAAAAAGACGATTCCTGTTTTGGCAGCCATGTTTTCAAACGCCTCTTTACCGGAAAATTTCTTCGCACCTCCTTGAAGAATACCCGGTCTCGCTAGCCAGTCTGCCATTTCCTGCGCCCGGATTGCATATTTCGTTCTGTCCTTCTGCCATGAGAGCGTTCCAGTGAATGTCTTCATGTTGAATCCTGAACGCGATAGCGCTGCATGCAAGTTGATTGCACATTGGTTGGGGTAGGCGGCGGGGTTGAGGAGTGGCTCTTCACCTCGAATTTTCGGATGATTGCGCCATAGATTGGCAAATGCCGGCATCGAATATCCTTTCGTTAAAGTTGCTTGAATAACAATTTAATGCAAGGAATCCGACGTAGTCAAAGACGAGGCTGCGGGGTAGCCGGCTCTCCTAAATTAATTCAGCTCCTGCCGAACACATCACACCAGTCCCAAAAATTTCAAAAACCCGTTCCATACCTTTTCCCAACCCATCTGGGGTCTGGTCTTGCCCTTACTGATGTGATCAACATCCGTACCGAGCGCCTCCTTCAAGGCATTTCGCATTTCGCCATTGATTCGCCCTCCTCCTGCGGCATTTGCCGCCTCTTGCACTTGTTTCGCAAGTGCTATCGCCTCGTCCTTCGAAATCAGTTTGTTGTCGAGGCCCTGTTTGATTCGATAGACGGCGGCATTGCCGTCGCCTTTCGCAAGAACGGATTCAAATTCCTGATCCCATTCAGCACGTTTTCCAAGGCTGCTGGACGTTTCATCCGTAATGCCTAGGTCTGGAGTGCCCATGGGATCAGTAACGGACGAGGTATGTGAGTTAGTGAACTGTGTACCGAAATCGCCAAAGTTCTGAAAGAGGGAATCTGTATTCGGTATAAAACTGTTGTTGGTTACGTTCGTCACCATAGCATCTCCCGATAGGGTAAGTAGCTTGCAATGCCGGACCTTGCTGCGGACTGCAGCGACCCCTGATTCGGTCGGCATGCGAAGCTTGGAACAACGCGCTTTTATCTATCGATGAGTGGTGTCAGTCTGCGTATGGTTCCTTTGAGATTTGGAGGTAATGTTTATTGACCCAAGGAATTGATGTAAGGCGTTGGGATCATTGATGTTTGTGGTTTTGCTGGCGCCCTCACCCCTGCCCTCTCCCGCCTGCGGGAGAGGGAGTTCGGGTGGCGGGGGGTGAAGACCGCAGGGTTCTTCGGTTGGCATTGCAGGGTTTCTTTTTTCCAATCTTCTCGAACCTGCAATTTGTCTTGATTTAAACCGACAACCGGCTTGACAAAACCGCATTACAATTTCTTCATGTGCGCCAATTACATTCCCTCCACCCACGACCAGTTGCGCCAGCATTTCCAGGTTGCGCCGCCCGATTCCGACTATGTCGCCGAGTCCTATCCCGGCTATATGTCGCCGATGGTCCGGCTGCCGCGGGCCGATGCGGCGGTGGGCGACCGCGCCTGTGCGCTGGGGATGTTCGGCATGGTGCCGCATTGGGCGGAGCCGAAGCTGGCGCGGCAGACCTACAATGCACGCACCGAAACCGTGGCCTCCAAGCCAAGTTTCCGCCATGCCTTCAAGCACGGCCAATTCTGCATCATCCCGGCGGCTTCGGTGTTCGAGCCGTCTTATGAAACCGGGAAGGCCGAGCGCTGGGAAATCATGAATGCGGACGGCAGCCCGCTGGGCATTGCCGGAATCTGGGAGCACAAACAGGCGGGGCCGGACGGGCTGGCGCTGCTATCGTTTTCCATGCTGACCATCAATGCCGACGGCCATCCGCTGATGCAGCGGTTTCACAAGCCCGATGATGAAAAGCGCATGCTGGTGATCCTGCGGCCGGACCAGTATGACGACTGGCTGCACTGCCCTGTCGATGAGGCACAAACCTTCTTCGAGCGCTATCCGGCCGAGATGCTGGTCGCGCATCCCGCCGGTCCGAAGTCGGGCAAAGCTGCGCCTCAGCAATCGCTGTTTTGAATGCCGGCTCATGCCGGCTGCAGCACACCCTTTTCCAAGAACGTTTCCTCGAACTCCACCGCAGGCAGCGGCGCGCTGACGAGATAGCCTTGTATGCGGTCGCAGCATGCCTGGCGCAGATACTCTTCCTGCTCCAGCAGCTCCACCCCTTCGGCAACCACGTGCAGCTTCATAGCCTTGGCCAGCGTGATGATGGCCATGACGATGGCCTTGCTGTTGTCTTCCTTCGACAGGTCCTTGACGAAGGAGCGGTCGATCTTGAGCACGTCGATCGGGAAGCGCTTCAGGTAGGCGAGACTTGAATAGCCGGTGCCGAAGTCGTCGATGGAGAGATGCACGCCGAGCTTCTTGAGTTCGGCCAGGCGCTTCTCGGCAAGGTCGACATCGCTCATCAGCATGCTCTCGGTCAGCTCGAGTTCGAGATAGCCGGGGTCGATGCGGGTTTCGATGAGAATGGATTGAATGGTTTCCACCAGGTCGTCTTCCGCGAACTGGCGCGACGACAGGTTGACCGAGATGCGCATCGGCGACAGGCCGGCGCTCATCCATTTGCGCTGCTGTTCGCAGGCGGCACGGATGACCCAAGCGCCGATGGGCACGATCAGGCCGGTTTCTTCCGCCAGCGGGATGAAGGCTGCCGGCGGCACCAGGCCCTTGTCCGGATGCTGCCAGCGCAGCAGCGCTTCCGCACCCACCGTCTCGCCGGTGGCGACATCCACCTGCGGCTGGTAATGCAGGCGGAATTCGCCGCGCTGCAGGGCATTGCGCAGATCGCTTTCCATTTCAAGGCGGGCGATGGCGGCATCGTTCATCGATGCGGTGTAGAAGCAGAAATTGTTGCGGCCGTTCTGCTTGGCGCGGTACATGGCGACGTCGGCATGTTCGACCAAGCTGTCGACCGTGGCGCCGTCTTCAGGGAAGACGGAAATGCCGATGCTTGCGGTGAGCATCAGTTCATGGCCGTTCACATGGATGGGTTTGGCCAGCTTGTCCATCAGCCTTTCGATGATGCTTTCAGTCAGCTTGCCGCCCCGCGTCTCGGACAGAACCATCACGAATTCATCGCCGCCGAGACGGGCGACGGTATCGGTTTCGCGGCAGACTTCCACCATGCGCGCCGCCAGCGTGGTGAGCACGATGTCTCCGACCTTGTGGCCGAGACTGTCGTTGATCAGCTTGAAGCGGTCGAAGTCGAGGAACAGCACCCATACCGCGCCCTGCTGCCGCGCTGCCAGCGCCAGCGCATGGGCCAGGCGCTCATGCATCATCATGCGGTTTGGCAGGCCGGTGAGCGGATCATGCTGGGCCAGATGCTTGATCTGGTCTTCCGCCATTTTTCTCTTGGTAATGTCCGACAGGAAGGCAACCACCATGTCGGCGCTGTCGAGATAGGCCCGGCTGAGCGTGATTTCCAGCGGCAGCCGCGTGCCGTCGGCGCGCACGCCTTCGGTCTCGAAGCTGGCTTTTGCGCCCGGGCCTTCCAGCGTCTGCACCGCATGCAGCAGGCGATGGGTGACATCCACATGCGCGGGCTGCAGGCTGCCGGCATGCATGCCGATCATCGCTGCGGGGTCGCGGTCGAAGACGTCCTTCATGGCCGGATTGGTGTAGCGGATGATGCCCTCGCCGTCCATCACCACGACCACGTCGTTACAGGTATCCCAGATGGTCTGGAAGAAGACCTTGCGGCTATGCAGGGTGTTGCGCAGGCTGTTGATGTGTCCGCCCACCCAGGCCAACAGCGGCAGCACGCAGGCCATTACGATCAGGCGGCCGATGTCCATCGCCATGTCGTTGGCCTGTGCGCCGCGCAGCCAGAGCACGCCCAGCATGCAGGCATAGATGCAGAGGAAGACGACGGCGGCGTTCATCAGCACCCGGGTCGGATAGCGGAATACGCCGAAGAGCATGATCACGCACAGATAGGCGCCCATGGTGGCGCGCGCCGTGGAGGAATCGAACATGATCAGGAACACGACGGCGGCCGACAGCAGCATCATCGGACCGGTCAGGCTGGGGTCGCGGAATTTCAGGTTCCAGCCGCGCTTGAAGGCGATGAAGAAGCCGATCAGGCCGACGCCCATGGCAGTTGCGCCGGCAAGAATGGTGCGGCCGTCCATCAGGCCGTGCAGGTAGAGCGTGCCCAGCATCAGGAAGGTCACGACGGCGGACAGGGCCGCCATCGAAAAACGGCGCATGCGCAGCTGCTGCCTGTCTTTGGCGAGGCTGCGGTCGCGGTTCGCGTTGAATTTGCCGGTATGAGGGGCCATGAATGATCGGCTAAATCGGTGGATTCAGGTTAGTGAGGCATTGGGTGCCCTGTTGATTCCGTCAGGCGGCAACGCCATTGAGGCAATCATGAACAGCCGAAAGTACGCGCGGCTTCCGGTCGCAAGCGCGCAGCACTGTGAAGAGGCCTGCTCTGGCTCTTCCATGCATGGTGGATTGCATATTGTTTTGTCTCCCCTTCTAACCAGAATTTCTGTGGAACAGCTGCATTTTTGAATTCGAGATCGCAGCTGCCACGCTTCGGCATTTTTTATGAAGATATCCTAAGTGACATGTTTTCCACAAGGAAAGATTGTAGCTGACTGCTTCCTGTCGGCCGTTTGCGAAAACGCAATCAACGTATGTTCAATGCACTGCACAACAGGATTATGCGAAGTCGATCATGGGTGCCGCAACGCAGCACTTGTGCCTTGCCCGCCATCGCGAAGCGTCAAGCTTCGCGATGAGGATGAGGGATGAAGGACGGAGAACCGGCCAACAGCTCAGTGCGGCCGGTCCGGCTGCGAGGGTTCGGATATGTTTTCCAGCGTACGGTCCACTTCGGCGGAATGCTTGGTCGCGAGATCGCCGAGCGAAACGATGCCGATCAGCTGATGGCTGTCATGGTCGAGTACCGGCACCCGCCTGATCTGCGAGTCGGACATCTGGTCCATCACTTCGTCGACAGGCTGGTTTTCAAAGCACCAGCGCACCTGTTGCGACATGACATCGCTCACATGCGCCTGGTCGGGCGCCATGCCGGCGGCGGTGGCTCGAACGGTAATGTCGCGGTCGGTGACCATGCCGATCAGCTTGCTGCCGTCGCAGACAGGCAGCGATCCCACGTTGAGTTCATCCATGATCTGGGCGGCGCGCATGACGGTTTCCTGCGGGGATACGCTGCGTACGTCGCGCGTCATGATGTCGGAGATGGTTTGCATGACTGACTCCTTTGAAAAAATTGGAAAGCCGCGCCGGATTTGCATTCCAGGGTCGCGTGGGCCGCATGGGAATCAGGCCGGCACTGCGCCTTCAATGTCCGGAACGGCACTGCTGCAAGCGCCATGCCCGAGGACGTCCATGCTGTCCATTGGCGGAGGGCACCGATGGAACTATCACGGTGCGAGACAACCGAAGCGAATAAAACCGTCGGAATCGCATCATGTCAGACCAAACCATCATTGAAGCGCTGCAACGCGAAGCGTTTCCCCTGACCGAACTCGATCACTTGAGCCGCGTGGTCGAAGAGGTCGGCGAAGCTTCCATCGTACTGCTTGGCGAAGCCACGCATGGCAGCCGCGAGTTCTACCGTATCCGCGCAGAAATCACGAAGCGCCTGATTACCGAAAAAGGCTTTGACGCGATTGCCGTCGAAGCCGACTGGCCCGATGCCCTGCGCGTCAGCCGCTATGTCCGTGCCTCGCAGACTGCTCCGGCCGCTGCCGTCACCCTCGGAGACACGCCCGCGTCGGAACCTCGGCAAGCCTTGCAGGGCTTCGAACGCTTTCCCCAGTGGATGTGGCGCAATACCGAAATTGTCGAACTGGTGGCTTGGCTGAAGCAGCATAACCAGGAACGCCAGGAAGGTTCTCACCAGGGAGCACAGGATGCACGGCAGCAGGACGGCATCGGCTTTTACGGGCTCGACCTGTACAGCCTGCGCAATTCGATGGAAGCAGTCGTGCGCTACCTGTCCACCGTCGACCCGGAAGCGGCACGCGAGGCGCGCGCCCGCTATGCCTGCTTCGACCATCTTGCCGAAGACCCCCAGCGCTATGGCTATGCGGCCACCTTCGGCATGCGCAAGGATTGCGAGGACGAGGTCATTCGCCAGCTGGTGGCCATGACGACGGAAGCCGGACGCTACGCCGACCTGGACGGCGACAACGCGGCGGATGAATTGTTCTATGCGCAGCAGAACGCGCGCGTGGCGCAGAATGCCGAAGCGTATTACCGCACCATGTTCCTCGGCCGCAATGCGTCATGGAATCTGCGCGACGAACACATGGCCGATACGCTCGACGCCCTGCGTGCGCATATTGCCAAGCGCAAGGGCAGCGCGGCCAAGGTGGTAGTGTGGGCGCACAACTCGCATATCGGCGATGCCCGCGCGACCGAGATGGGCGATCACGGCCAGCTCAATCTCGGGCAGCTGGTGCGCGAGCGGCACGGCTTGGCCGAAACCTTTCTGCTCGGCTTCACCACGCACGACGGCACGGTGACCGCCGCGTCGGAGTGGGATGCACCCGCCGAGAAAAAATCGGTGCGGGCCTCGCTCGCACACAGCTATGAAAGACTGCTGCACGATACCGGCCTGAAGCAATTCTTTCTCAGGATGCGCGACCGGCGATATCTGTCGGAGCTGCTGCAGGAAAGGCGGCTGGAGCGGGCCATCGGCGTGATCTACCTGCCGGAGAACGAGCGCATGAGCCATTATTTCCATGCCTCGCTGTCGCAGCAGTTCGATGCCGTCATCCATGTCGATACCACGCACGCACTGCGTCCTTTGGAATCGGTGGTCCAGCCTCAGCACGACGAAGCGCCCGAGACTTATCCGACCGGGATCTGATGCCGATGCCGGCACCGGTGGGGAGCGCAAAAAAAGGGTTACGCGAACGTAACCCTGAACTGCTGGGGAAGTTAAAACAACCGCTCCATCTACTGCTTACTGCTTACTGCTTACTGCTTACTGCATGCTGCAAACCTGGGTCCCGGCATGAAGGGCCTGCACGTTGATTCTTCCAAATGCTCAGCGCAGCAACCGCCCTTCCCTGCCGATTACCGTAATCTCCACGAAGCGCGAACCGATGCGGCTGGTCGGTGAAAAACGTACCGAAAAACCGCCGGTGTCGTAGTTATCCAGCGTCTCCAGCGAGCGGATCACTTTCTCCCGCGTCGGATTCGCCCCTGCGCGCCTCAAGCCCTCGACCAGCACCTTGGCGCCGATGAATTCCTCGAAGCTGGTGTAAGACAGCTCGGCTCCCGCCGGCGCGTGCTTCTTCATCGCCTGCTGGTATTCCTTCGCGATCGCCGTCGATGCGGTGAACGGGTACGGCATCACCTGCGCCACGCCGATGCCCCGTGCCTGTTCCGGGCCGATCAGCCGCGCGATCTCGCGCGGATTGACCACCGAGATGTTCACCAGCTGCGCCACCGTCGATGCCGAACGCATCTGCTTGCTGAAGGCGGCGGTGCTCTTGTTCACCGAAATCATCACCACCGCCTGCGGGTTCGCCTTGGACAGCGCCTTCACCGCTTCGGTAACGTTGTCGGTATTCTTTTCGTAGGCGCCGGTGCCGGCCAGCTCCAGCCCGCGCTTCTTCAATGCCGCTTCCACGCCCGCCAGCCCGGCCCGTCCGAACGGGTCATCCTGATACATGACGCCGATGCGCTTCATGTTCAGCATCGCCAGCTGGTTGACGATGCCTTCCGCCTCATCCGCATAGCCGGCGCGGATGTGGAAGATGTAGGGGTTGAACGGCGTGCGCAGCACCTCGCCGCCGGTGTAAGGCGCCACCAGCGCAATGTTCGCCTGCTCCAGCACTTTCTGGCTGAGCAGTTCGGCGACATTGCCGGTGCCGGCGAAGCCGATCAGCGCCATCGCGCCATCCCTGTCGATGACTTCGCGCGTCAGCCTGACCGTTTCCTCGACCTTGTAGCCATCATCCTTGACCACGTGGCGGATCTTCCTGCCATGGATGCCGCCCTGCTCGTTGACCTGCTCGAAATACACCTTGGCGCCGAGCACCATTTCCCGGCCGGTGTCGGCCAGCACTCCGCTCAAGGGAGCTACCTGGCCGATGACGATGTCATTCGCGCTTGCCGCGCTCATTGCAAAAGATGCTGCAAATACCGTTGCGAACCATCCTGCTGCCAACCGACACCAGCCCGGTAGTTCCATGATGCTATCCCTCCATTGTCTTCATCACCGGTGCTGACATGGGCGCAGCCGCGGGCTTGCGCCGCTTCGAAAACTCGAGCAGCTCGCCGACGATGCCGCGGCGGAAGGCCAGCACGCAGACAATGAAGATGAAGCCGGTCACGATGGTCACCGATTCGCCGATCGAACGGAACCACTCGATGCCGCTGACCGCAGCCAGGAAGTTGCCGAAGTCGCCCAGCTTGTTTTCCAGTGCGATGATCAGGATCGCGCCGACGATCGGGCCGCTCAGCGTGCCGAGGCCGCCTACCAGCGTCATCAGCACCACCAGGCCGGACATCGACCAGTGCACGTCGGTAAGCGTCTCGAAACCGAGCACCACGGTCTTGGTCGCCCCGGCCAGGCCTGCCAGCGCGCCGGACAGCACGAAGGCGAGCAGCTTGTACTTGTCGACGTCGTAACCGAGCGAGATCGCGCGCGGCTCGTTTTCCTTGATGGCCTTGAGCACCTGGCCGAAAGGCGAATGCACGGTGCGGGTGATCAGCGCGAAACCTGCGATGAAGATCGCCAGCACGACGAAGTACATCGTCATGTCGCTCGACAGATCGATCATGCCGAGCAGGCTTCCCCGGGGCACGCCCTGCAGGCCGTCCTCGCCGCCGGTGAACGGCGCCTGCAGGCAGACGAAGTACAGCATCTGTGCCAGCGCCAATGTGATCATCGTGAAGTAAATGCCCTGGCGGCGAATCGCCAAACCTCCCATCACCACGCCGATCAGCGCGGCGACTGCAACGCCGGCCGCCAGGCCGATTTCAAACGGCAGGCCCATCACCTTGATCGCATGCCCCGCGACGTAACCGGCCATACCGAAGAAGGCCGCGTGGCCGAAGGACAGCAGTCCCGTGAAGCCGATCAGCAGGTTGAAGGCGCAGGCAAACAATGCGAAGCACAGCACCTTCATCAGGAACACCGGGTAGACGACGAAGGGGGCTACCAGGGCCGCTGCCAGCGCAATCGCGTATCCGACTTTCTTGTTCATAATCACTACCTTTGTTGAAACCTGTCACTCCGAACGAAGAGTTACTGCTGCCCTTACCTGCTCACGAAAACTTTCGCAGGCAGCCCAGTTGCGCCCCGCGCCGCGTTCGGAATGACGGCGCGGCGCAACCGGAGGCATTCATCCGCAAGCGGCTTATTTCTCCTTGCCGAACAGGCCGGCGGGACGAATCATCAGCACGATGGCCATGATGATGAACACCACGGTGGCCGACAGCTCCGGATAGAACACCCGCGTCAGCCCTTCAATGATGCCAAGGCCCAGGCCGGTGATGATGGAACCCATGATCGAGCCCATGCCGCCGATCACCACCACCGCAAACACCACGATGATCAGGTTGGAGCCCATCAGCGGCGAGATCTGGATGACCGGCGCCGCAAGCACGCCGGCGAATGCCGCCAGCGCCACGCCGAAGCCGTAGGTCAGGGTCACCATCAGCGGCACGTTGATGCCGAAGGCTTCCACCAGCTTGGGGTTCTCGGTGCCGGCGCGCAGGTAGGCGCCGAGCTTGGTTTTTTCAATGACGAACCAGGTCGCCAGGCAGACCACGATCGAGGCCACCACCACCCATGCGCGGTAGTTGGGCAGGATCATGAAGCCGAGGTTGGTTGCGCCCATCAGTGCGTCAGGCACCGAATACGGCTGGCCTGAGACGCCATAGAAGGAGCGGAACAGGCCTTCGAGCATGAGCGTGATGCCGAAGGTCAGCAGCAGGCCGTAGAGGTGGTCCAGCTTGTACAGCCAGCGCAGCATCGTCTTTTCGATCACGATGCCGAACAGGCCGACCAGGACAGGTGCGGCGATCAGCATCACCCAGTAGTTGACGCCCAGGTAGTTCAGGCCCATCCAGGCGAGGAAAGCGCCCATCATGTACAGCGCGCCGTGTGCGAAGTTGATCACATTGAGCAGGCCGAAGATGACGGCCAGACCGAGCGACAGCATCGCATAGAACGAGCCGTTGACGAGGCCGAGCAGAAGCTGGCTCAACATTGCCTGCAGGGGGATGCCGAAGATTTCCATAGTCGATAAAAATTGAGGCCGATGCGAAGCGACTTGATCTTTTTCCTCTTGGTGCAGGGGATGGCGGGCATGGCGACAGAAGATCCATACAATCGGCTCAGGAAGGCTCGGCCCCCTGTCCGGCATGCCAGCCCTCCCCTGCGAGAGGAAACCGTCATTCACGACTGCATCGAGCGTGAAACACGACCCGGCGATGCAAGATCCGCATGCACCGGGCTACGCAACTTCAGGAACTTACTTCCACAGCGAGCACTTGGTCTCGGCCTTGGTGGCGTAGGCCTGGTCGCCGGGGATGGTCTGCACGACCTTGTAGTAATCCCACGGATACTTCGATTCGGCCTTCGATTTCACCTGCATCAGGTACATGTCATGCACCATGCGGCCGTCGGGGCGGATCACGCCATTCTTGGCAAACACGTCGTTGATCTTGGTGTTCTTCAGGTGCGCCATGACCTTGTCGGCATCGTCGCCGCCGACTGCCTTGACCGCTGCCAGGTACTGCGCGGTGACCGAGTAGTCGGCTGCGTGCAGCATGGTCGGCATGCGCTTGATCTTGTCGAAGAACTTCTTCGACCAGGCGCGTGTTTCCGGATTCTGGTCCCAGTACCAGCCGTCGGTCAGGTACATGCCTTGTGTCAGGTCCAGGCCGAGCGAGTGGACGTCGGTGATGAACATCAGCAGGCCGGCCAGCTTGGCGGACTTGGTGATGCCGAACTCGTTGGCGGCCTTGATCGCATTGATGGTGTCGCCGCCGGCATTGGCCAGGCCGACGATCTGTGCCTTGGACGACTGCGCCTGCAGCAGGAAGGACGAGAAGTCGGACGCCGACAGCGGATGCTTGACCGCGCCCAGCACCTTGCCGCCGGAAGCCTTGACCACGTCGGCGGTATCCTTCTCCAGCGAAGCGCCGAACGCATAGTCGGCGGTCAGGAAGTACCAGTCCTTGCCGCCCTGCTTGACCAGCGCGGAACCGGTGCCGCGTGCCAGCGCGATGGTGTCGTAGGCATAGTGAACGGTGTACGGCGAGCAGTCTTCATTGGTCAGGCGGGCCGTGCCTGCGCCGACCGAGAAGAACACCTTTTTCTTTTCGGCTGCGATCTTGGCCATCGCCAGGTTGGCGCCGGAGTTGGTGCCGCCGATCAACATGTCCACGCCCTGCTGGTCGAACCATTCGCGCGCCTTGGAAGCGGCGATGTCGGCCTTGTTCTGGTGATCGGCCACGACGAATTCGATCTTCTTGCCGTTGATGCTGCCGCCTGCGTCGGCGATCGCCATCTTCACGGCTTCGGCGCCTGCCGGACCGTCGACGTCGGCATACACGCCGGACATGTCGGTCAGCAGACCGATCTTGATCACATCGCCGGATACCTGCGCGGACGCTGTGGCAGCGAAGCCTGCGGAAAATGCGGTTGCGACGGCGAGCGAGATCACTTTGGCCTTGAGTTTCATAACTTCTCCTCTGTTGTGGGTCGTGTCGGTTGGTGCGTTGTTATTGCGTTATTGGTATGTCGATCAGACACCGAGCAGCTCGTTGAGCACCGGCATCTTCGATTCCAGTTCGGATGCAGCGAAAGACTCGACGATGTGTCCATGCTCCATCACGTAAAACCGGTCCGCCAGGGGTGCGGCAAACCGGAAATTCTGTTCCACCATGACGATGGTGTAGCCCTTGGCCTTGAGCATGGTGATCATGCGGGCCAGTGCCTGCACGATGACCGGCGCCAGGCCTTCGGAAATTTCGTCCAGCAGGAGCAGCTTGGCGCCGGTGCGCAGGATGCGTGCTACCGCCAGCATCTGCTGTTCGCCGCCCGACAGGCGCGTGCCCTGGCTGTGGCGGCGCTCTTCCAGGTTGGGGAAGATTTCATAGATCTCGTCGATCGTCATGCCCTTGGAGGACTTCGAGACCAGCGGTGGCAGCATCAGGTTTTCCTCGGCCGACAGCGACGAGAAGATGCCCCGCTCTTCCGGGCAGTAGCCCAGGCCAAGATGCGCTACCTTGTGCGTCGGCAGGCCGATCGATTCTGTGCCGTTGATCTTGATCGATCCCTTGCGGGCTCCGGTCAGGCCCATGATCGCGCGCAGCGTCGTGGTGCGTCCGGCGCCGTTGCGGCCGAGCAGCGTGACGACCTCGCCCTGCTTCACTTCCAGGTTGACGTCGTGCAGGATGTGCGACTCGCCGTACCATGCCTTGAGATTGCGGATTTCGAGTGCTGCTGCGGCCATCAATGTGCTCCTTCGAGTTGCCCGGAGGTGGTGCCCATGTAGGCTTCCATGACCTGCGGATTGCTTGATACTTCCTGGTACGTGCCTTCAGCCAGCAGCGCGCCGCGCTGAAGAACGGAAATCTTGTCGCAGATGCCGGACACCACGCTCATGTTGTGTTCCACCATCAGGATGGTGCGGCCGGCCGAGACCTTCTTGATCAGGTCGGTGACGCGGTGCACGTCTTCATGGCCCATGCCCTGCGTCGGCTCGTCGAGCAGCATCAGCTCCGGCTCCATGCCGAGCGTGGTGGCGATCTCCAGCGCACGCTTGCGGCCATAGGGCAGATCGACGGTGACGGTATCGGCGAAACTTTCCAGGTCGACTTCCGCCAGCAGCTGCATCGCGCGGTCGTTGAGGCGGTTCAGCGTGCGCTCGCTCTTCCAGAAATGGAAGGAGGTGCCGAGGCCGCGCTGCAGGCCGATGCGTACGTTTTCCAGCACGGTCAGGTGGGGAAACACGGCGGAGATCTGGAACGAGCGGATCACGCCGCGATGCGCGATCTGCTCCGGCGCCAGCGACGTGATGTCGTCGCCGTTGTAGAGGATCTTGCCCGCGGTCGGCGTCAGGAATTTCGTCAGCAGATTGAAGAAGGTGGTCTTCCCCGCACCGTTCGGGCCGATCAGGGCGTGGATGGACCCGCGCTTGACCTTGAAGTTGACGTCGTTTACTGCGATGAAACCCTTGAACCCCTTGGTCAGGTTCTGCGTTTCGAGTATGACTTCGCTTGCCATGCTTTTTCTCCAGTGTTGCTGCCGAATCTGTCGCACTGCGCTGTGGCCGTGCGTTGACTTGCTTGAATCCTGCAGGCGGCGCGAACTGCTGTTGTCCGCCGGTTTATTTCGTTCACTACCTGTGATCGTCACGAACCTTTTCGCTCCCTCCCCTTCAAGGGGAGGGTTGGGGTGGGGATGGGTTTAGGTGCCGAATTTGAAACCCATCCCCATCCCAACCTTCCCCTTGAAGGGGAAGGAGTATTCAAGGCCTTGACTACCTTTGGCGGTTAATCACTCACTCCGGAATCGTCACGGTGTTATTCGCAAACCCGATCTGATTCCCCGCCGCCGGTGTCGCCTGGATCGGCGGCACGTTGGCTGCCGTGATCGCCGGCGCCGCGCCCGCTGTGCCGCCGCGCGGCACGGTGCGCACTACCTGGCTCGGCGGCAGCGCCGCGCCATTTTTCAGATGCGCATACATCATGTTCATCGCCTGGATGTGATAGCGATGGATCGGGATCAGGCGTGAGTCATATCCCGGGAAACCGAGGAAGGCATCGAAGTGGTTGGCGTTGGTGATCTCGATGTACGACAGCTTGCTTGCCGCGCCTTCGGCCGCCTTGTTGGCTGCGAAGTAGGCACGCGAGTTGTGGTTCACCGGAATCAGCGCATCGTTGCGGCCGTGGACGATGATTGCCGGCTTGCCGCGCAGGTTGCCGTTGCGCAGGACTTCACGCATGCCGGCGCGTACGCGGTCCGAGTTCGCCAGTGCCTGGCCGGTGAGCGGCTGGCCGGTAGTGATGTCGGTGCCGGTGGCCAGGTTGCGCAGACAGATCGCGCCGTCGATGTTGTAGTCCGCAACGCCGGTCGAGGGCGATACCGAGAAGGCATCGGCAACCGGGCCGCCCACGGCATTGTTGTTCACCAGGCTGATGCCGCCGCTCGGGGTGCCGTTGCCGGTAGCGAACAGCTGGGCTTCCTGCGCCGCGGTCAATGTCGTCAGCGCGCCGGTGGTAGCGACTGTCGGTGCAAAGCTGTAGCCGCACACGTTGTCCCTGACGCTGAACTTGCCGTACATGTTGGCGTAGTAAGGCGCGAGGATGGCGTAGGTGCCGTAGTGGCTGGCCTGGAGCAGATCGCTGTCGCTTTCGAAGCCGGCTTCGCGCAGCTTCTGCAGCGACTCGTCCGCCTGCGCGGCGACCGTCGTGGCAGTCAGCAAGCCCTTGGCCCGCAGCGATGCGCAGCGGTTGGTCGCGAGTGCCGGGCTGATCAGCGTGGACAGCATCGGCGACGACGTCAGCGAAGACGACAGCACCGCGCAAGGCTGGTACAGGTTGCCGATGGTGAGCGTGTCATACAGGCCCAGACCGGCGCGTGTTACCGGCGTATTGCCGCGGCGGATGCTGAGCGCAGGATTGAGTGCAACCTCGGTCACCGGCTCGGACACGGCGACGCCGTCGATCAGGCCGCGCGTATCCTGCTCGGCTGCGAGGATCGCCGCACCGCCGCCGTTGGAGGCGCTCGAAGCGATGACCAGCGTGTTGGCCGGCGTGATGGTGTTGAGGCGGCTGGTGCCGTCGCGCGCGACATCGCCGAACTTGTCGTTCAGTGCGTAAAACGCGAACTCGACGGCCTGCAGCGTGTATTTGCCCCAATCCTTCTCGGAGTTCTGCTGCGAATGCGCCTGCTTGAGGGCGAAGCGGTTCGGCGTCGCTGTATTGAAGGCGGCCAGTTCCGCTGCAGTGAGATTGGCGGTGAAATTGGAATTCTTGCCTGCTGCGGCCGCAGTCGAACGCGTGCCGTTGATCAGGTTGACGGTATTGGCCTGCAGGTTATGGAAGCCCATGCCGCTACCCTTGTCGGTGTAGGCCACCGCGCATTTCTGCTTGAGGCCCCAGTCGCCGGCCGTGCCGATCGCGCCGTACACGCCGCGCGAACCGGAGGACGTCGCGGTCACGATGCAAGGGTTGGCCTTGTCGAAATTGGCCGGGATCTGCACCATCATCGTCACGTTGACCTGCCCTGTGTCGTCATCGGCATAGGCGATGTATTCGTCGCCGGCGATCCTGCCCTCGCCCAGCGTGGCATTGCCTGCATTGTCGACGTTCGGGCCGTAGAGTGTGCCGTAGCCGCCGTTGGCGCTGGGGTCGATCAGGGCGCGGTAGTTCGAGTAGATGGCGGCGCGGCGCAGCTCCACCGCCGTCGGATTGGCCGGGTCGGCATAGGTCGGCGCAGCGCCTGCCAGGCCGGTGCGGCCCAGGCCCGCAGTCAGCAGGTCGTTGCTGACGCCGTCATAGCTGGTCTTCTGCACATTACCGAGATAGCTCGGCTTGGCGTTGAGATTTTCGGGCGGCGCATCCGAACCGCCGCATCCGGCCAGTATGCCGGCCGCGACGACCGAGGTGAAACCGATTCTTTTACGTATTGCCATGTGTCTCGCTCCTTGAATTGATCGGCCTTCATTGGCCGATGCATTGTGGTTTTTCTACGGAACTACCTACTGCAAAACATGCATGAATTCGATGGCATCCCTTGTGTCCGTGAATGTTCTGTGAATGGCTTACAGCGTCATGCCGCCACAGACTTCAATGACCGCGCCGTTGATATAGCTCGCCTCGTCGGATGCGAGAAAAGCGAAGGTATTGGCGATTTCCTCGGGCTTGCCGAGCCTACCGAGCGGCACGCGCTCCTCGAGCGAACGGATCACCTTCTCAGGCATCGACTTGAGAATGCTGGTTTCGATGAAGCCGGGGCAGACCGCATTGACGCGGATGTTGTGCTTGCCGAGTTCGCGCGCCCAGGTCTTGGCCATGCCGATCACGCCGAACTTGCTGGCCGCATAGTTGGTCTGGCCGAAATTGCCGTAGATGCCAACGATGGAAGAGGCATTGAGCACCACGCCGCCCTTGCGCTCGATCATCGCGTCGATGACGGCCTTGGTGCAGTTATAGGTACCCTTGAGATTGACGTCGATGACCCGGTCGAACTGGTCATCGGTCATCCGCTTCAGCTGGGCGTCGGCCACGATGCCGGCATTGTTGACCAGCACATCGATCTGTCCGTAAGTGGAAAGCGCGCCGACGACCATGGCCTCGATGCTTTCCGGCTTGGTGACGTCGACGGTATAGCCGATCGCGCTGCCTCCCTGCAGGCGGATCTGGGCGACTGTTTCGGCGACGCCGTCATCGAGGTCGCAGACCACCAGCCTTGCGCCCTCCCTGGCGAATTTGAGGGCTGTGGCCTTGCCGATCCCTCGGCCGGCTCCGGTAATCAGAGCCACTTTGTTTGCAAGCCGCACTTTGTCTCCTTGTTTGCTTCAACACTGCAACGCACTTATAGTTGGTTTGCGTTTTGTCGTCTTGGAGCATGTATTGCAAGGGTTGTGCCAGCAACATTAAGTCTTTGATTATATTGATTTTTTCTCTAATACAAGGCCCAAAGACAGCTGTTTCTCATATTTCCGTTAAGCATTTGTGTTCAGCCGCTGTACACTTCAAATTTATATCTCGATATGTCATTGATAAATAACATAATTTTTGAAGTGTCTGATTTTCAGACACCTGTCTATTAATCAGACACTATCTTGTAATCGATAATTTTCTGGTAGAGCGTGGCGCGCGAAATCCCCAGCATGCGCGCGGTCAGCGCCTTGTTGCCGTGTGTCTTTTCAAGCGCAGTCTTGATGGACCTGCGCTCGAGTTCTGCGATGCTTTCGGCCAGCGGACGCACGTCTTCCGCCTGCGATGTGCCGTCCTCCGACGGCGCCGGCCCGGCGGGTGCGGGCGACGCTTCGCCGCTGCTCAGGATGCCGGCGAAGTCTTCCGCCGACAGCGCGAGGCTGTCGGTCAGCATGCCGGCCTGTTCGAGCGCATTGCGCAGTTCGCGCACGTTGCCAGGCCAGCTGTAGGACGCGAGCAGCGCCCGCGCCGACGGCGTCAGCTCGCGCTGCGGCATGCCTGTGCGGGTGGCGATCTGTTCGAGGAGGTGTTCGCACAAGGCATCGAGGTCCGCGACCCGCTCGCGCAGCGGCGGCAGCACGATGGGCAGCACATTCAGCCGGTAATACAGATCCGACCGGAACTTGCCTTCGGCGACCAGCTGCTTCAGATCGTGACTGGTCGCCGCAATGACGCGCACATCGACCTTGGTCACCTTGTTGGAGCCGAGCGGCTCGATTTCCTGCTCCTGCAGCACGCGCAGCAGCTTGGCCTGCACTTGCAGCGGCATGTCCCCCACTTCATCCAGGAACAGCGTGCCGCCGTCGGCGATCTTGAACTTGCCTTCCCTGCCCTTGCGGTCCGCGCCCGTGTAGGCGCCCGGCGACACGCCGAAGAACTCGGATTCCAGCAGCGTATCGGGTACGGCGGCGATATTGATGCCGACGAAAGGCCGTCCCGCCCGGCCGGACGCGGCATGAATGCCGTGCGCGAGCAATTCCTTGCCGGTGCCGGTTTCGCCGAGCAGCAGGACGGTGGTATCGAGCTGCGCCGCCCGCCGCGCGCGATGCTTGAGTTCCAGCGACACCGGGCTGACGCCGACAAAGCTCGATATCGAATATTTCGTGTGCCGCAGCTGGGCAAGCTCCTTTTGGGTATTGGCCAGTGCCCACTGGAGTTCGGAGAATTTCGACACCAGCGGCTTGAGCCGCTGCAGCCGGTCGTAGAGTGCAAAGCCGAGGGCGCCGATGACCTTGCCGGAATCGTCCTTGAGCGGTATGCGCATCACGACCAGGGGCTGGTCGTGGATCATCATGATATCGAGCAGGATGGGCTTGCCGGTTTGCACCACTTCGCGCATCCGGCTGTTGGGCAGAATTTCTTCGACGGGTTTGCCCAGCGCTTCCTCCGGCCCTTTCAGGCCTAGGAAGGATGCATACTTCTCGTTCATCCATGCGATGCGGCCCTGGTCATCGACTGCCATCGTGCCTTCGCAGGATTCATCCAGCAGGTCGAGCAGGGATTCCATCCCGAGCCGTTGAATGCCGTCGACATCCCAGGAAGCAGCAATAGACGTCTTCATTTCTCCTCCTGGATTCCCGATTGGATTTCACGGTCCAAGCCGGCATGCATGACATGCATGCCCCCTGTGTACCATGGTACAAAAACGTAGCTGATTATAGAGGCGACCGGAGAAGTTTTGACTACGCAGTTCTACTAGGTGACAGGTGAACAAGGACAGTCTTTTGACATTTGGTCGAAGCGCTTGACCTCCCCTCTGCCTCAGGCGAGGCGAAGGCAGGGTTTCGCAAACCAGCGGTTTGCGCTGCTGAAGCCGATTTGGCTTGCAAACCACATCGTGGGGCGCGGAGCAAGGGACAGGGGTAAGGGGTGGATATGCAAGTCCTCCTGCGGTCTTGGCAATTCCCCTCACCCCGGCCCCTCTCCCGCCTGCGGGAGAGGGGTTTCATTCTCCGTACTTTCCACCAGCGCCGTCCGCCTCCCTTCTCCCGCAAGCGGGAGAAGGGTTGGGGATGAGGGGAATAGCGAGACCTCCTGCGTTGTTGCAGTCCTCCTCACTTCCGCCCCCGCTTCGCTTGCCACGGTTCGGCTTCCAAGCCGAACCGGCTATGGCAGCGCAAACGGATGTTTTGCGAAACACAGCCTTCGCGTCGTTTAAGGAGAGAAGATGAATTGTCGGTATCGAAGAACCTTTCGCTTGCTGCTGGAGTCCCGTTGTCTATTCAATTGCCTGCAAATGAATAGATCGCACTGCAGCAAATGGTCTGTTGGTTTGGCTAAAGCCAAGGGCATGAGGCGAATGCTGCAGCGCAAAGAAAAAGAGCCGCAACAGCGGCTCTTGCTTTTTCCTGACTTGCGAAAGAGTGAACGGCCATCAACGCCAGCCCTTCTGCGATTCCTAACGCTTCAAGAGGTTAAGAATCGCGTACAGCTCATTCCTGATCGCGACCACGCTCATTCCCACCGCCGGTCCGTCCATTGCGGGTGCAATGTCTTCCGCCGGACTTGCTGCATGCACGGTGACCGCCGCACTTGCACCGCTCATGCGGGTGTCGAGCTTGTTGCGCGCACCGCTGATGGTGAATCCCTGCTCGTACAGCAGTTCGCGGATACGGCGGATCAGCAGAACCTCGTGATGCTGGTAATAGCGCCGGTTCCCTCGGCGTTTCACCGGTTTGAGCTGGGTGAACTCCTGCTCCCAATAACGCAATACATGCGGCTTCACGCCGCACAGATCGCTGACTTCGCCGATGGTGAAGTAGCGCTTCGCCGGAATCGGCGGCAACACCACGGCTTCGGACTTATTGGCGCGCTCGTTCATGGATCAGGAATCAGGCGACGCGGGCAAGCGGCTTGTGGCTCGCGACTTCCACCATGCCCTTGAGCTTCTGGCTGGCATGGAAGGTCACAACCCGGCGCGCGGTGATGGGAATCTCTTCGCCGGTTTTCGGGTTGCGGCCAGGCCGCTGCGGCTTGTCGCGCAACTGGAAATTGCCGAAACCCGACAGCTTCACCGACTCGCCACGCTCAAGCGCATTGCGGATTTCGTCGAAAAAGGTTTCGACCATGTCCTTTGCTTCGCGCTTGTTGAGGCCGACCTGCTCGAACAGGAGTTCTGCAAGTTCGGCCTTGGTCAGCGTGGGTAATTCCTTTTCAGCCTGAGTACGGGCTTTCGCCTCCTGCATAGCGCGATTGAGGTCGGCGGCCAAGACGGATTGAAATTCGGCTGAGTTCACGTCATTCATAGTGGTTATGTCGTCCCTGCCCTGCTGAGTTGACTACCATTCATGCTCGCAATTTTGCGCCATGATGCTTCTCGGCCGACGCAATGAAAGCGGCCATTGCAGCCTCGACTTTTTCGTCTTGCAGGGTAGTTTGAGTATCTTGCAAGGTGAATCGGAAAGCAAGACTTTTTTCGTCATTCGCCAAGCCTTTGCCACGATATTCATCAAATAAAACAATGGCTTGCATGATAGCACAGGCAGGGTTGGATTGACGCTCGGCAATAAAGGAATCGATCAGCGCCTGCGCCGGCACCGATTGCTTGACGACGACGGCGATGTCGCGCGTGACCGCAGGGAACTTGGAAATTTCCTGGTAGGCCGGCAGGCTGCGCGTCTGCAGCGCAGCGGCATCCACCTCGAATACCACCGGCGCCAGCGGCAGATCGTATTTCTGCTGCCAGCGTGGATGCAATTCGCCGATGAAGCCGACCACACGGTCGCCGAGCAGTACGTTGGCGGAACGGCCGGGATGAAGCGCGGGATGCTCTGCCTTGACGAAGCGCAGCTCCGCAGGTGCGAACAGTGTTTCCAGATCGGCCTTCACGTCGAAATAATCGACATTGCGCGCCGGCAGACCCCACTGCTCTTCCGCCACCTGGCCATAGGCGATCGCGGCGACCCGCTTGGGCTGTTCGTAGCCGGCCACCGACAAGGCGCCGTCCTGGGTGGTATCGGCGCGCAGGTAGACGGCGCCGATCTCGAAGGCGCGAACGCGGTTGAGCTTGCGGTTGAGGTTGTAGCGCACATTCGCGACCAGGCTCGCGACCAGCGTGGAACGCATGACGCTCATCTGGCTCGCGATGGGATTGAGCAGGCGGATCGGATTGGTGTTTCCGGCGAAATCGGCTTCCCAGCTTTCCTCGACAAAGCTGAAGTTCACGACTTCCTGATAATCGGCGTCCGCCAGCTGGCGGCGGATGGCGAACAGCGAGCGCGTGTTTTCAGGCGCGATGCGCATGGTGTTGGCCGCGACCGGCGCCAGGGCCGGAATGTTCTCGAAGCCATAGACGCGCGCGATTTCCTCGATCAGGTCTTCTTCGATTTCGATGTCGAAGCGATACGAAGGCGGGGTGACAGTGAATGCGCCCTGCTCCTGTGTGAATGGCAGGCCGAGACGCGTGAAGATGTCTGCGATCTGCTCGTCGCCGACCGGCACGCCGATCACCTTGGCCGCGCGCGCGGTGCGCACGGTGACAGGCTTGCGCTGCGGCAGATTGACCACATGGTCGTCGACCGGACCGACCTTCGTGTCCTTGTTGCCGCAGATTTCCACGAGGAGCGCGGTAATGCGCTCGATATGCTCCACGGTCGTCGCATAGTCGACGCCGCGCTCGAAGCGATGCGCCGCATCGGTCGAGAAGTTGTAGCGGCGCGCACGGCCCTGGATGGCATTGGGCCACCAGAAAGCGGCTTCAAGATAGATGTCCGTGGTATCGAGCGTCACGGCCGTCGAGTCGCCGCCCATGATGCCGGCGAGCGATTCGATTTCCTTGTCGTCGGCAATGACGCCGACCCAGTCATCGACTTCGACCGTATTGCCGTTCAGGAGCTTGAGCGTTTCGCCCGCCTTGCCCCAGCGCACATCGAGGCCGCCGTGGATCTTTTGCAGGTCGAATACGTGGCTCGGACGTCCAAGTTCGAGCATCACATAGTTGGAGATATCGACCAGCGCCGAGATCGGACGCTGGCCGCTGCGCTCGAGCCGGCGCTTCATCCAGTCGGGCGTCTGCGCACGCGCATTGAGACCCCGGATGATGCGGCCGGAGAAGCGTCCGCACAGGTCAGGTGCAGACACCTTGACCGGCAGCTTTTCGTCGGTGTTGACGGCAACCGCCTTGTACGTCGGTACTCTGAGCGGCGTGCCTGTCAGTGCGGCGACTTCGCGTGCGACGCCAAGCACGGACAAGCAATCCGCCTTGTTGGGCGTGAGCTTGATCGTGAACTTCAGGTCGTTCAGCTGGTAGTAGTCGCGGAAGTTCTGACCGACCGGTGCATCGTCGGGCAGCTCGAGCAGGCCGGAGTTTTCCTCGGACAGCTTGAGTTCGCGCGCCGAGCAGAGCATGCCCTGCGATTCCACGCCGCGCAGCTGGCCGACCTTGATTTCGAACGGTTTGCCGTCGTCGCCGGGCGGCAGCTTGGCGCCGGCCATCGCGCAGGCGACCTTCAGGCCCGCGCGCACGTTCGGCGCGCCGCAGACGATATTGAGCAGGGTGCCGGTGCCGGCATCGACCTGGCACACATTCAGGCGGTCGGCATTGGGATGCTTGGCCACCTCGACCACCCTGGCGACGACGACATTGGAAAACGGCGGCGCAACGGGATCGACGTCTTCCACTTCAAGTCCCGACATGGTCAGGAGGTGGGACAACTCGTCCGACGTCATCTTCGGATCAACCAGGGTACGGAGCCAGCTCTCGGAAAATTGCATGGTAAGCCTTCAGATATTCTGAATTACGGTACACATCACTTCCGCGCTTCCCTTTCCTTGCTTGCCGGACCGCCGGCCGATGCCGCGGCATCGATCATCTTCACGGCGTTCATGCGGGCCCGCAGGGTCCGGGGCAATGAAAATATTCTGGAAGCGCTTCTGTATTCTTTTTAGTTGAACTGCTTCAGGAATCGCAGATCGCCTTCATAAAACAGGCGCAGATCATTGATGCCGTAACGCAGCATGGTCAGGCGCTCAATGCCCGAGCCGAATGCAAATCCAATGTACTGGGCTGGATCGAGGCCCATGTTGCGCACCACGGTCGGATGCACCTGCCCCGCGCCGGACACTTCCAGCCAGCGGCCCTTGAGCGGACCGCTGCCGAAGGCGATATCGATCTCGGCCGAGGGTTCGGTGAACGGGAAATAGGACGGACGGAAACGCACCTGCAGGTCGTCGGTTTCGAAGAATGCCTTGACGAAGTTGAGGTACACGCCCTTGAGGTCGGCGAAGCTGATGTTTTCATCGATCCAGAGACCCTCGACCTGGTGGAACATCGGAGAATGCGTCGCATCGCTGTCGACACGATAGGTGCGTCCCGGCGCAATGACCTTGATTGGCGGCTTGTTCATGCGCGCATAGCGTACCTGCATCGGGCTGGTATGCGTGCGCAGCAGCAGCGGCTTGCCTTGGGTATCCTTGCCGTCAATGTAAAAGGTGTCCTGCATGGAACGGGCCGGATGGTTTTCCGGGCTGTTCAATGCGGTGAAGTTGGTCCAGTCGTTCTCGATTTCCGGGCCGTCCGCGACGTCGAAACCGATGGAGCCGAAAATCTGTTCGATACGTTCCCAGGTCCGCATGACCGGATGAATGCCGCCCTTGCCGCGCCCGCGGCCGGGCAGCGTGACGTCGATGGCTTCGGCATTGAGGCGCGCCTCCATCTGGGCGTTGGCGAGAGCGTCGCGGCGCGCGTTCAGTGCTGCCTCGATCTGCTCCTTGGCTGCGTTGATGACGGCGCCCTGGGCCTTGCGCTCTTCCGGCGCCAGCTTGCCGAGGCCCTTCATGTGTTCAGTGATTTGTCCCGTCTTACCGAGGTATTTTGCTTTTGCGTTCTCAAGCGCGGCAGCGTCATCGGCTGCTGCAAAATCGGTTTGCGCCTGGGCGACGATTTGTTCTAGGGAAGTCATGCGGCTGTTTGCCCGTGAAAATGTATCGGTATCGATGTCTGCGCCGGATAAGTCGGGGACGCAATGTGAAGCAATGTGCGGAGCAGCGTTACGCGCTTTGCGACATCAGTAAAACATCAGAAAAACATCAAAGCGAAAGCTCAAAAAAAAACGGAGCACAGGTGTCGACCTTTGCCCCGCTTTTCAGTGCAGCGCCGCCGGCGAGGCGACGCACGCGATCACAACGTTCAAGCAGCGATGTTGGCCTTCACCTGTTTGACAATCGCGGCAAACGCCGGCTTGTCCATCACAGCCATATCGGCCAGAACCTTGCGGTCGAGTTCGATGTTGGCTTTCTTGAGACCGTTCATGAATACGCTGTAGGTAACGCCGTGCTCACGCGATGCCGCGTTGATACGGGTGATCCACAGTGCGCGGAATACGCGCTTCTTGTTGCGGCGATCGCGGTAGGCATACTGGCCTGCGCGCATGACCGCCTGCTTGGCGATACGGAAAACGGTACTGCGACGACCACGGTAGCCTTTGGCTTGGTCGAGGACTTTCTTGTGACGGGCCCGTGCGGTAACCCCACGTTTTACTCGAGGCATGGTAGCTCCTTCTTATGTAGGGTTAGGCGAAAGGCATCATCGCACGGATGGAGTTCATGTTTGTCTCATGAACGTCCACTGCACCGCGCAGCTGGCGCTTGTTCTTGGTGGTTTTCTTGGTCAGGATGTGACGCTTGAAGGCTTGACCGCGCTTGACAGTACCGCCCGGACGTACGCGGAAGCGCTTTTTTGCGCTGCTCTTCGTCTTCATTTTAGGCATAGCAATATCTGTCCTCTCGGACAGCTCCGTTTTTAGCATGATTGCAGGTGGCAATACTTCATTGCACTTGGATGCCTGCTTTCACTTGTTTTGCAGTGAGGCTTCCCTCCTGCGATCGGCATCGGACGGCTCGCCTCCATCATGGACGGCTGGCGACCGATGCGAATTCTTTGTTTATTTTTTCTTCTTGGGCGCCAGTACCATCACCATCTGGCGGCCTTCCATCTTGGGAAACTGCTCGACCTGACCGTACGGCTCCAGATCGGCCTTCAATCGCTCCAGCATGCGCATGCCGATATCCTGGTGAGCCATCTCGCGACCGCGGAAGCGCAGAGTAATCTTGGTCTTGTCCCCTTCTTCCAGGAACTTGGTCAGATTACGCAGCTTGATGTTGTAATCACCATCATCGGTACCCGGGCGGAATTTGACTTCCTTGACCTGGATAACCTTTTGCTTGAGCTTCGCTTCGTGGGCCTTTTTCTGCTCCTGGTACTTGAACTTGCCGTAATCCATCAAGCGGCAGACCGGCGGCTGCGCAGTCGGCGCGATTTCCACCAGGTCCACATTCGCCTCTTCAGCGAGGCGAAAGGCTTCAGCAAGACTAACGATGCCCAGCGGCTCGTTATCCACACCAGTTAAACGCAGTTGCGGCACAGTGATTTCGCCGTTGATGCGATGCGACTTGTCAGTAGCTATTGCAGTTTCCTTTAAAAATCAAATAACTAAGCCGTGCTATCGCGCTCAGGAGGAAGTCCTCAGGCTTTGGTGTCCACTTCATGTTTCAGGCGGTCCACCAGTGCATCGACGGGCATGACACCCAGATCGACGTTGCCCCGCGCACGCACGGCCACTGTGTTGGCATCCCGCTCCTTGTCGCCGATGACGACGATGTAAGGCAGCTTTTTGACGGAATGCTCGCGTATTTTATAGGTTATTTTCTCGTTACGCAAATCGAGGTGCACCCTAAACCCTTGTTTTTTCAGGTTTTGTGCAACGTTTTGCGCATAATCAGACTGGGCGTCGGAAATATTGAGCACCGCGATTTGCACCGGGGCCAGCCACAGCGGGAGTGCGCCGGCGTGGTTTTCGATCAGGATGCCGACGAAGCGTTCCATCGAACCCACGATCGCCCTGTGCAGCATGACCGGCACCTTGCGGGTGTTGTCATCGGCAACATATTCGGCACCGAGGCGGCCCGGCATCGAAAAGTCGACCTGCATCGTGCCGACCTGCCACGGACGGCCGAGCGAATCCTTCAGGTGGTATTCGATCTTCGGTCCGTAGAAAGCACCCTCGCCCGGCAGCTCTTCCCATGTCACGCCGCAGGCGCGCAATGCAGAGCGCAGGGTTTCCTCTGCATGGTTCCAGGTTTCATCGGAGCCGATGCGGCTGTCCGGCCGCAGGGCGAGCTTGATCGCGATTTCCGAGAAGCCGAAGTCTTTGTAAACGCTCATCGCCTGCTCGTGGAATGCAGTCACTTCGCCCTGGATCTGCTCCTCGGTGCAGAAGATGTGGCCGTCATCCTGGGTGAAGCCGCGTACACGCATGATGCCGTGCAGTGCGCCCGAAGGCTCGTTGCGGTGGCACTGGCCGAATTCGCCGTAGCGCAGCGGCAAGTCGCGATAGCTGCGCAGGTCGGAGTTGTAAATCTGGACATGGCCCGGGCAGTTCATCGGCTTGAGCGCGTAATTGCGGTTTTCCGATTCGGTGACGAACATGTTTTCGCGGTAGTTCTGCCAGTGGCCGGTCTTTTCCCACAGGGACCGATCGAGAATCTGCGGCGCCTTGACTTCCTGGTAACCGCTCTCGCGATAGACATGGCGCATGTACTGCTCGACCTGCTGCCAGACGGTCCAGCCCTTCGGATGCCAGAACACCAGGCCGGGTGCCTCGTCCTGGAAATGGAACAGGTCGAGCGCCTTGCCCAGCTTGCGGTGATCGCGCTTTTCAGCCTCTTCCAGCATGTGCAGGTAGGCTTCCTGGTCTTCCTTCTTCGCCCATGCCGTTCCATAGACACGCTGCAGCATCTCGTTCTTCGAGTCGCCGCGCCAGTAGGCGCCGGCCAGCTTCATCAGCTTGAAGACCTTGAGCTTGCCGGTCGAAGGCACGTGCGGGCCGCGGCAGAGATCGGTGAAGCCGCCTTCGGAATACAGCGAAACGTCTTCGCCCTGCGGAATGGACTCGATGATCTCGGCCTTGTAGGCTTCGCCGATGGACTTGAAATACGCAACCGCCTCGTCGCGCGGTAGCACCTTGCGGGTGACCGGTTCATCCTTTTTGGCCAGCTCGGCCATTTTCTTCTCGATGGCCTGCAGGTCTTCCGGAGTAAACGGACGCTTGTACGAGAAATCGTAGTAGAAGCCGTTCTCGATCACCGGACCGATGGTGACTTGCGCTTCGGGAAACAATTCCTTGACGGCATAGGCGAGCAGGTGCGCGGTCGAATGGCGGATGACGTCTAGGCCATCCGGATCCTTGTCGGTGACGATTGCCAGATCGGCATCGCGCTCGATCAGATAGGAAGTGTCGACCAGCTTGCCGTCCACCTTGCCTGCCAGGGCGGCCTTTGCCAAGCCTGCGCCGATGCTTGCGGCAACCTGGGCGACGGTGACTGCGGAATCGAATTGCCGTTGCGAACCATCTGGAAGTCGGACTGATACCATTTTGCTCTCCATGCCAGCGAGGGAATTGCTACTGACGCTAGACTTAGTGTTAAAAACTGCGGACGAAAAAAAACGCGGACTAGCCGCGCTTTTTCAAATTTGCAAAGACGAAAAAGATCCCGACTAGCGTCGCACTAAAACCTTTGCGGTTGTAGTTCGCGGTGTCATAACCGGGATTGCCTTTCTCACTCTTACAAATGTACTGCTGTTCGTTGGTAGGCTCGATTGGACTCGAACCAACGACCCCTACCATGTCAAGGTAGTGCTCTAACCAGCTGAGCTACGAGCCTAAAGAAGCGAAATTATAGCGGCAAAATTTTGAATTTGCTAGCCATAATTCAATCCCGTGGCTGCCGACAGGGGCAATGCATGGCGAATCCGTTATGATCCTGATATGCGTGAACACCCCGGCACTCCCCTCGCCCGCGAACTGCATGCCCACCGCGCGGGCGATGCAGCGCATCGCCATGAGCTGACCGGCCGCAATCCGAAAGTACTGGCCGCAGCGGCCGGATTGACGCTGGTGTTTGCGGCGGTGGAGGCCTTCGCGGGATTGGTGTCGAACTCGCTGGCCCTTATTTCCGATGCCGGCCACATGCTGACCGACAGCGCATCGCTCGTCTTCGCGCTGCTGGCGCAATTCATTGCGCGCAGGCCGCCCTCGCCGAAAAACTCCTTCGGACTCGGCCGCGCGGAAGCTCTCGCCGCCTTCATCAATGCCCTCGCCATGCTGGTACTGATCGGATGGATAGCTTATGAGGCCTTTGTCCGCCTGCGCGAACCGCTGCCAGTGCAGGGGCAGACGGTCTTCGTGGTGGCCGCAATCGGCCTGGCGATCAATCTTGCCGTGGCATGGCTGCTGTCGCAGGACAAAAACAGCGTCAACACCCGTGCCGCCCTGGTCCATGTGATGGGCGATCTTCTCGGATCGGTCGCAGCGATCGCGGCCGGGGTGGTGATCTACTTCACCGGCTGGCTGCCGGCCGACCCCCTCCTCTCAATTGCTGTCAGCCTGCTGCTGCTGAAATCGACAATTGGCATCCTGCGCGAGTCATACCACTTTCTGATGGAAGGCGTGCCGCGCCATATCGACTACCTGCAGGTCGGTTCGGATCTGGCCGCGGTCGAGGGCGTACGGTCGGTGCATGACCTGCATGTCTGGGAAATGACGCCGGGAGAGCCCGCGCTGATCGGCCACGTGGAAATCGGCGACCTGCAGCGCTGGCCGGAGATACTGCGCGATATCAGGCATGTGCTGCTGACGCGCCACCATATCGACCATGTGACGCTGCAGCCGGAACTGCCCAGGATGGTCGAGGGCGAATGACCGGCTAAGCAATTGAACAACGGAGGCGAAGTTTGGCAGCGGCTGCTATCTATTGCCGCTGCACTTCCAGTACGCCCGCAACGTCGTGGATGATGCCGAGCGCTTTCTGCAGCTGCGCCGTCGAGGAAATCTCCGCTGTAAACGCCATGCGGGCCTGGCCCTTCGCGCTCTGGGTGCTGACGCCGATGACATTGATTTTTTCACGCGAAAAGATTTCCGAAATATCGCGCAGCAAACCTTGGCGATCGCTTGCCAGGATGAAGATGTCGACCGGATAGACGGTTTCCCTGCCGGGCTCGCCCCAGGTGGTCTGGATGACGCGCTCGAGCGCATTCTTGCGGATCTGCGCGAGGTTCTTGCAGTTGGCGCGATGGATCGATACGCCCTTGCCGCGCGTGATGAAGCCGACGATTTCATCGGGCGGCGCCGGCTTGCAGCAGCGGGCAAGCTGGGTCAGCAGGCCGTCGGTGCCGACCACGAGTACGCCCGAGCGGGCACCCTGGGCAACGCTCGATGCGCGGCTCTTGTTGGGAATGACGGTATCGGCGTCGGCAGCATGTTTCGGCGGGTTCTTCTGCGGGTCTTCCGCATGCAGCAGCAATTCGATATTGCGCAGGCTGAACTCTTCCTTGCCCACTGCGAGGAAGAGTTCTTCACTTTTCGCAAAGCCCAGCTTGTGCGCAAGTTCTTCATGATTGATCGCCGTGCGGCCTTCGCGCTGCAAGGTCTTCTCGACCATGGCCCGGCCATGGGACAGGGTTTCCTGCTGGTCGATCGCATTGAACCATGCACGGACCTTGGCACGCGTACGCGGACTGACGACATAACCCGGGCCGAGCCAGTCGCGCGACGGCCCCTGCGGCGTACTGGCGCCGCGCGCGGTGATGATTTCCACCGTCTGCCCGTTCTTCAGCGGCGTGTTGAGCGGCACCATGGAGCCGTCGACGCGGGCGCCGCGGCAGCGGTGTCCGACGTCGGTATGCAGGTGGTAAGCGAAATCGATGGGTGTCGCGCCGGACGGCAATTCGATCACGCGCGCCTGCGGCGTAAGCACATAGATGCGGTCGTCCAGCGCCGCCGACTTCAGCTTTTCGACCCATTCGCGCTGGATGTCATCATGCTCCACCATCGCATCGGTGATTTCGCTCTTCCAGGCGAGAAGCTGCCGCAGCCAGGCGATTTTCTCATCGTATTTCTGGGCAGCGAAGCCGGAGCCTCCACTCTCCTTGTAGCGCCAGTGCGCGGCGACGCCATACTCGGCGAAGCGGTGCATTTCATGGGTGCGGATCTGCACTTCCAGCGCCTTGCCGTCCTCGCCGACGACGACCGTATGCAGGGACTGGTAGCCATTCGACTTGGGCCGGGAAATATAGTCGTCGAACTCGGCGGGAATCGGCGCCCAGATGTTGTGGACAAGGCCGAGCACGGTATAGCAGCTCTTGACGTCGTCGACGATTACACGGAATGCGCGCACATCATAGAGCTCGGAAAAATCCAGCGCCTTGCCGCGCATCTTGTTCCAGATGCTGTAGATGTGCTTGGGCCGCCCGAAGACGTCGGCCTTGATGTCGGCAGCCGCCAGTTCGGACTTGAGCCGGTTGATGGCGTTTTCGACGAAGCTTTCACGCTCGAGCCGCTTTTCCTCAAGCATCTTCGCAATGCGCTTGTAGGTAGCCGGCTCGATGAAGCGGAATGCAAGATCTTCCAGTTCCCACTTGAGCTGCCAGATGCCGAGACGGTTCGCCAGCGGCGCATAGAGGTCCAGCGTCTCGCGCGCATAGTTGTAGGTCTTCTCGTCTTCGAGCTTGATCTCGGCGAAATAGCGCAGCGTCGTGATGCGGGAAGCCAGCCGGACCAGCACCGCGCGCATGTCGGATGCCATGGCCAGCAGCATCTTGCGCAGCGTTTCGAGCTGTTCGGCCGCCTGCAGCGAGGCATTCTTGCCGCGCGCCGTTTCCTTTTGTCCGAAAAAGGTCTGCCCATGCAGCTTCATCAGCGTGCGGATGCCGGTCACCAGATCGGAAATTTCCTTGCCGAAGCGCTCCTCGATGCAGTCGTAGGCGGCAGGATCGAACTCCGCCAGTTCGAAAAGCAGGCCAGCGATGCGCGAGTCGGTATCGGTGTTGAGCAGTGCAAGCGTGGTTGCCACGCCCTGCGAAAAGGCGAACGCATCCTGCCCCGTCACCACGAGATGGTCGCGGTAGATCGGCTCGACAAATGCGAGCGCGTCGAGCACGCGCGCCCCATCCTCGGCGGTCAGGCCGGCGGTGAGCTGCACATGCGTTTCACTGGGTGAGGCAACAATCGAAACCATGAAAACGAGCTTTTATTCCTCCGCGCCCTGGAGCGCGGCTGTGACCACCATCTCGACCAGCCATTCCGGCTTGGCGAGCTTGGCCTGGACAGTGGCGCGCGGAGGCGAATTTCCTTCTGCGACCCATTCGTTCCAGACAGCATTCATCCCGGCAAAATCCTTGATGTCCGCAATATAGATCTGGCACATCAGGATACGCGATTTGTCGGTGCCGGCTTCGGCCAGCAGCCTGTCGATGTGGCCGAGCACTTCGCGCGTCTGGCCTTCGATGTTCTGGGTCAGGTCTTCCGCGATCTGACCTGCGAGATAGACCGTGCCGTTGTGGACGGCAGCCTCGGAAAGAGTCTTGCCGACATGGAGACGTTGTATGTCCATAGGTGCTTATTTCAAGAATTCAGGAAACGTTTTGTTCAGTTTGGTTCATTCTGTTCCAGCAGAAATTCCCGGACGATCCGGATCTGCGGCTCCTGCATCAGGGTGGGAGCATGTCCCACGCCGGGCAGTTCAACCAGCTTCGCCTTCGGGCCGCGCGAGGCCATCGCAAGCGCGGTCTCATGCGATACCAGGTCGGATTGTTCACCGCGCAGCAGCAGCGTCGGGCAGGCAATGGCATCATAGGCCATCCACAACAGGGCCTCTCCCTGCTTGGCGGATTCCGGCGTTGCAGCCTTGAAAGGCTCTGCCACGCCGAGATCGTAATGCCGCACCCATTGCCCTTCTTCGTTCTGCCGGAGCACATCCGCGGCAAGCTTGCGCCACTCATCCTCGCTGTGCGGACCGAAAGGCAGCGAGATCTCGCGTATGTACCGCGCGCCTTCCTCGAAGCTCGCAAAACGCACGTCCTGGCCGATGTACTGTCCGATCCTGGCAATCGCTTCCGGATTCAGCGCCGGCCCGACATCATTGAGGACAAGGCGGCGGATCGGGCTGTCCGGCAGCGACGCCAGGCTCATTCCGATCAGGCCGCCCATCGACGTGCCAACCCAGTGCACGGTTTCGGCATTCAGCCGGGCGAGCAGCGTTACCATGTCGGAGACATACTGCGGCACCTGGTAATGCAGCGGATTCTTCAGCCGTCCGGAGCGGCCTCGTCCTACCACATCCGGGCAGACCACACGGTACTCGGCGCAGAGCGACGCAGCGAGCCTGTCGAAATCGTCGGATATCCTCGTCACGCCATGGACGCAGACCAGCACCTTGCCGTTCGCGGGATCGCCCCACTCCTTGTAAGCCATCCGGTGCAGCCCGGACGGAGACAGGCATTGCACTGATTTAATCTGGGCTTGGGTCATATTTGTGTCGAATCAGCGAATCTGATTGCCATTCTCACATTTTAATGGGCGTTCCGCTTAAAATTCTATGTAACTTCGGCTCAGATCCAAAATTTCATTCGCAGGAGAAATCATGCAGGGCACTATGCATCAGGGAAAAACGGCGCTTGTCACCGGGTCGACGTCAGGGATCGGACTGGGCATCGCCAGGAAGTTTGCCGAGCAGGGAGCAAATATCGTATTCAACGGCTTCGGCGACGCGAGTGAAATTGAAGCGCTGCAAACCCAGGTCAGAAACGACTTTGGCGTCCAGACCGCTTACCACGGCGCCGACATGTCCAAGCCTGGCGATATTGAAGCCATGATGAAATTTGCCGCAGAGAAGTTCGGTGGCGTGGACATTCTCGTCAACAATGCCGGTATCCAGCATGTGGCGAACGTGGAAGATTTCCCGGTAGAGAAATGGGATGCCATCATCGCGATCAACCTGAGCTCCGCATTTCACACTACGCGGCTTGCGCTGCCGTCCATGAAGGCAAAGAACTGGGGACGGATTCTCAACATCGCATCGGTGCACGGCCTCGTCGGTTCTGCGCAGAAGTCGGCTTATGTCGCCGCCAAGCACGGCATTGTCGGCCTGACCAAGGTGACCGCTCTGGAAAATGCGCACAGCGGCGTGACATGCAATGCGATCTGCCCCGGCTGGGTGCTGACGCCGCTGGTGCAAAAGCAGGTGGATGCGCGCGCCGCACAGCAAGGCATTTCAAACGAAGAGGCGAAGAAGGCCTTGGTCTCGGAAAAGCAGCCGTCGGGCGACTTCGTCACGCCCGAACAGCTCGGAGACCTGGCAATCTTCCTGTCCAGCGATGCGGCGTCTCAGGTGCGCGGCGTGGCATGGAACATGGACGGCGGCTGGGTCGCTCAATAAACGCATCCCATCGCATGCCGCTGCACCCCGGCCTTCGGCATGCCAGCCCTCCTTCAGCAAGCCTCTCTGCTTGGCCAATAAAAAAAACGGTGCCTGCATCTCGCAGGCACCGTTTTTTATCGAGAAGCTATACGGATGCGGATCAGGCGATCGCGCTGACGTCCAGTTCGGCGCCGGTCTTCTCGACGAGTTCTTCCTTGGTGACGCCAGGAGCGAGTTCAACCACCTTCAGGCCCTTGTCCGTCACGTCGATGACGCCGAGATCGGTGATGATGCGGTCGACGACACCCACGCCCGTCAGAGGCAGGTCGCACTTCTTCAGGATCTTGTGCGATGTCGAGCCATCCTTGGCCTTCGCCACATGCTCCATCAGCACGACGACGCGGCCCACGCCTGCCACCAGGTCCATCGCACCGCCCATGCCCTTGACCATCTTGCCGGGGATCATCCAGTTAGCCAAGTCGCCCTGCTCGCTTACCTGCATTGCGCCCAGGATGGCGATGTTGATCTTGCCACCGCGGATCATCGCGAACGAGTCCGCCGAGCTGAAGAAGGACGAGCCGCGCAGCGATGTCACGGTCTGCTTGCCGGCGTTGATCAGGTCGGGATCGACCGCATCGTCCGTCGGGAAGGGGCCGATGCCGAGCAGTCCGTTTTCCGACTGCAGCCAGACTTCCATATCGTTGGGAACGTAGTTCGCCACCAGGGTCGGCAGGCCGATGCCCAAGTTCACATAGAAGCCGTCCTGCAGTTCCTTCGCTGCGCGTGCAGCCATTTCATCACGAGTCCATGCCATGTTCGTTCTCCAGATTACTTTGCACGCACTGTGCGTTGTTCGATACGTTTTTCGGGCGTCGCGTTGACGACAATGCGGTGCACGAAAATGCCTGGAGTATGGATCTGGTCGGGATCGAGCTCGCCGGTCTCCACCAGCTTTTCCACTTCGACCACGGTGATCTTGCCGGCCATGGCGACGTTCGGGTTGAAGTTGCGCGCGGTCTTGCGGAACACCAGGTTGCCCACCTTGTCGGCCATGTAGGCCTTGACCAGCGAGACGTCGGCGACCAGCGAACGCTCCATCACGTATTTTTCGCCGTCGAATTCACGCACTTCCTTGCCGTCGGCGACGATAGTGCCGACGCCGGTCTTGGTGAAGAAGGCCGGGATGCCGGAGCCGCCGGCGCGCAGCTTTTCGGCCAGCGTGCCCTGGGGTGTGAATTCCAGCTCGAGTTCGCCTGCCAGGTACTGGCGTTCGAATTCCTTGTTCTCGCCGACGTAGGAAGCGATCATTTTCTTGATCTGGCGCGTCGTCAGCAACTGGCCGAGGCCGAAACCATCGACGCCGGCATTGTTGGAGATCGCCGTCAGGTTCTGCACGCCGGAGTCGCGCAATGCCGCGATCAGCGCCTCGGGAATGCCGCACAGGCCGAAGCCACCCACGGCGATAGTCTGCCCGTCCTTGACGATGCCGGCCAGCGCGCTGGCGGCATCCGGATAAACTTTATTCATACCGACCCTCTTCTTGTATAAAGTGCCCGTAGGCTGTTCTAATGTGTCCGCCAGCATAAGATGGTGGACTTGGCCATGCAATACCGTAAAAATACGAATTTTCCGCCTTAAGCAAGCGCCCCGAGGAAGAATGAGCGCATTTCCAACTATCGATTACGAGACAATCTTCCGTCATGCCCCGGTCGGCATGTGCGTTTCCCACCATCGCGTGATCCAGGCCTGCAATGACACGCTGGCCCGCATGTTCGGCTATCAGGCGGGCGACCTCATCGGAAAATCCTTCCTGGTGCTGTACCCCACCCTGGACGAGTTCGAGCGCACCGGTGCCCGCATCGTGCCGATCATGAGCGCCAAGGGCCATTATTCGGACGAGCGCATCATGAAGCGTGCGAACCAGGAGCTATTCTGGTGCCATGTGAGCGGACGTTCCTTGATCCATGACGACCCGCATGCGGCCGGTATCTGGACTTTCGAGGATCTGAGCGCCAAACGGCCGGTGACGGCCGAGCTGACCCCGCGCGAACGCGAGATCGCCGCCCTGCTGGTCGAAGGCAAGACCAGCAAGCTGATCGCCCGCCAGGTCGGGCTCAGCCCGCGCACCGTGGAAATGCACCGCGCCAAGCTGATGCGCAAGTTTTCGGCGGCGACATCAAGCGAGCTGGTGCACCGCCTGGTCGGCGTGACAGGCTGATCCAGCCCCGCGCCCTAACCAGGAAATGCTGATCTCGCCGTCTATTCCGGCGTGGCGAGCAGCGCCCGGATGCGCTCCGGCAGCGGCGCCGATTTTTCCTTGGGAAAATCGACCCAGACGATCTTGGCACCGCCTTCCGCGGCGATCACGTCCGGCTCGTCGATGCGGCGGATTTCCTGGTAGCTCTCGAAGCTGGACCGTCCGGGCTCCCCGACATAGGTACGGATCTCGATGTCACCCGGATACTTCAACTGCTTGATGAAGGTGCACCGCGCATTGACGATGACCGGCCCTTCCCCGCTCGGGTCGGGCTCGCAGCCGGCTTCCACGAACCAGGAAATGCGGGCCTGCTCCAGATAGCGGAAGTACACCGTGTTGTTGACATGTCCCATGGCGTCCATATCGCCCCAGCGGATGGGCATGCGCAGCGTATGGACCAGTTTTTTTGCTGTCATCGGTATCAGTTATGGGTAAGGAGCGCTGTCAGTGCGCGGATCAATACGCGGCCATGCCGTCGTCGGCGGTCACGATGGCGCCGTTCATGAAGCGGGATTCCTCGCCGGCGAGCAGCAGTAGCAGGCCGTCCAGATCTTCCGGCCGGCCCAGGCGCTTGCGCGGCAGCATGTCGATCAGCTGATGGCCGTGTTCGGTCGCGAAGTAGTCTTCATTGATTTCGGTACTGATGTAACCGGGACAGATGGCATTGACATTGATCCCGAAGCGGCCCCACTCCACTGCCATGGACTTGGTCATGTGCACGACCGCCGCCTTGCTCATGCAGTAGATGCCGATCTGCGGCAGCACGCGCAGGCCGGCGACGGAGGCGATATTGATGATGCGATGCTGTTTCTTGGGATCACCCTTGGCGCGCGCAATCATGCGCTTGGCGGTTTCCTGCGCGACGAAGAATGCGCCGCGCTGGTTGGTATCCACCACAAAGGCATAGTCCTCGGGGGTGACGTCCACGAGGCGCTGGGTAGTGGAGACGCCGGAATTGTTCACCAGGATATCGATGGGACCGGCCTCGGTCTCGGCGTGGGCGATGGCAGCCTTGATGCTGCCGTAGTCGGTGACGTCCAGCGAGACGACATGTGCGGCGCCGCCGCCGGCTTCGATTTCGGCACGCAACTCCTTGAGCCGGTCCAGGCGGCGCGAAGCGAGCACCACTTGTGCGCCGGCTTGTGCAAGAACCTTGGCGAAACGTGCGCCCAAACCGCTGGATGCGCCGGTGACGAGGGCAATTTTGCCCTCAAAATTGACTTCAATCCCCACAAGTTTCTCCTTTTATTGATTCCTGATTCGGCTTACATCTCTGGCAAGACGTTATCATTACATGAAAGAGCGGCAATTAGAGCGTGGCGTCTAGCGTTCAATCGCAAAATCCACGACAATTAGCACGTTCGTTCGATAATTCTAAACTACCTTGGTGAGACCATGACGCAGACCCAAAACCTGATAGAACAATACGGCCCGCGCGAAGCGATGGAATACGACGTCGTCATCGTCGGCGGCGGCCCGGCCGGCCTGTCAGCAGCCATACGACTCAAGCAACTGGCCGCCGAACAGGGCCGCGAGGTCGCCGTCTGCGTGCTGGAAAAAGGCTCCGAAGTCGGCGCGCATATTCTCTCCGGCGCCGTCATGGATCCGATCGCCATGAACGAGCTGTTTCCCAACTGGAAGGAACTCGGCGCCCCGCTCAACACCCCCGTCACCGAAGACCAGTTTCTCTTCCTGACCGAAAAGAAAGCCACCAAGACCCCCGGCTGGGCACTGCCCGCCTGCTTCCAGAACCACGGCAATTATGTGATCTCGCTGGCCAACGTGGTGCGCTGGCTCGGCCAGCAGGCCGAATCGCTCGGCGTGGAAATCTTCCCCGGCTTCCCGGCGGCCGAGGTGCTCTACAACGACGACGGTTCCGTCAAGGGCGTGGCCACCGGCAACATGGGCGTGGACCGCGAAGGCAATCCGACCGATGCCTTCCAGCTCGGCATGGAGCTGCATGCGAAGTACACCTTCTTTGCCGAGGGCTCGCGCGGCCATCTCGGCAAGCAGCTCATGACCAAGTACCAGCTCAACAAGGAGTCCGATCCGCAGACCTATGCCATCGGCATCAAGGAGCTGTGGGAAATCGATCCCAAGATGCACAAGCCGGGTCTGGTGATCCATACCGCCGGCTGGCCGCTCGATGCCGATACCTATGGCGGCTCATTCCTGTACCATCTGGAAAACAACCAGGTCGCAGTCGGCTACGTGGTGGGTCTCGCCTATCAGAACCCCTACCTGTCGCCGTACGAGGAATTCCAGCGCTACAAGACGCATCCGGAAATCCGCAAGTACTTCGAGGGCGGCAAGCGCATCTCCTACGGCGCGCGGGCGCTGACGGCCGGCGGCCTCCAATCGCTGCCCAAGCTGACCTTCCCGGGCGGCGTGCTGATCGGCTGCGATGCGGGCTTCCTGAACGCGTCGCGCATCAAGGGCAGCCATGCGGCGATGAAGACCGGCATGATGGCGGCCGAAGCGGCGTTCGAGGCACTGGGCGCCGGCCGTGCGCAGGATGAACTGACCGCCTATCCGGAAGCCTTCAAGACCTCCTGGCTGCATGAAGAGCTGTACAAGGGCCGCAACTTCAAGCCCTTCATGACGCAGGGCCTGTACAAGGGCACGCTGATGGTGGGCATCGACCAGGTGCTGTTCCGCGGCAAGGCGCCGTGGACACTGCGTCACAAGCACGCCGACCACGAATGCCTGCGCCCGGCATCGGACTTCAAGCCGATCGTCTATCCGAAGCCCGACGGCAAGCTGACCTTCGACCGCCTGTCCTCGGTGTTCATTTCGAACACCAACCATGCAGAAGAGCAGCCGGTGCACCTGACGCTCAAGGACCCGAGCGTGCCGGTCAACATCAACCTGGCGCAGTATGCGGGGCCGGAACAGCGCTACTGCCCGGCGGGCGTGTACGAGTATGTGCAGAACGATGCCGGCCAGGACCGCCTGCAGATCAATGCGCAGAACTGCGTGCACTGCAAGACCTGCGACATCAAGGATCCGACCCAAAACATCGTCTGGGTCACGCCCGAAGGCGGCGGCGGACCGAATTATCCGAACATGTGATGCAATAAAAAAGAGCCGCGGATGCGGCTCTTTTTTCATATGGAAAGGTTGTGCAACGACGAAAGAACCCGCTCACGGTTTCCATTGACCGCTGATGATCCTCTCCAGCCAGAAGCTGCCGATCACGGTTTTCACGTCGGTGATTTTCCCTGTCCTTACCCATTCGAGCATCTCCGGAACCGTGGCGGTGAAGGTCTCCAGGAACTCGCCTTCATCCAGCTTGCGTTCGCCGGCAGTCAGGCCGCGCGCCAGGAAGATGTCGAGGTGTTCATCCGAGTAGGCAATGGCATTGTGGATCGTGCAGAGGAAATGCCAGTCTGTCGCCGTATATCCGGTCTCTTCCTGCAATTCGCGCTTCGCGCATTCCAGCGGATCTTCATTCGGGTCTATCTTTCCGGCCGGGAATTCGATGAACACATCATGCATCGGATAGCGGAACTGCCGCTCCAGCAGTACCGATCCGTCATCCAGCAGGGGAAGAATCACGACCGCGCCGGGATGCGTGATGTACTCGCGCTTGGTCAGTTTGCCGTCGGGGAGACGGATGGTGTCGCGCTGAACCTTGAGAAAATGTCCGTCATAGGCGACTTCGGTGTCGACCTGGGTCTCTTTCAAATCCATGCCTGCCCTATTCCACAAAAGAAAGCCACCATTGTAAGGGCTCGACCGCTGCAGACCTTAGAGCAAATCAACCATGGTGCTTGCGCAGATAACGGAAAACGAAGCCGGGAAAGGCGAGAACCAGGAAAAGACACGCCGTGATGGCATAGAACTCCCACCGCTGCGCAAATGTATTGCCGATCCGGGATTCGATCAGATAGGCAATGCCGCCCACGATGAAGTACAGGACGATGAGTTCGAGCAGCCGGAGCCAGAGGGATTTAACGGGACGCCTGAGAGGCAGGGCTCCCAGGACACGTTCATTGACAAACGGGAGGTTGGCGGCAACTGCCGCCAACAGGATGACAAACCACGCTGAAAGCGAAACATCCACTGCGTTATATCGCTTCAGGAAGACAGGGTTCTGACCATGGCCGTTGCGCAGAGCGCCATCAGCGGACCGGGCAGGATGCCGAGGACCAGCACCGCCAGGCCGTTGGCCGTCAGCGTGAGACGCATGTCGCCCGGAACCTCGATCTTGCTGTTGTCCACCGGGTCATCGAAGTACATGACCTTCACCACGCGCAGATAGTAGAACGCGCCGATCAGGGACAGCAGCACCGACAGCACCGCAAGCCAGACCTGGCCTGTGCTCAGCACCGCCTGCAGAACCGCCAGCTTGGCATAGAAACCAACTGTCGGCGGAATGCCGGTGAGCGAGAACATCAAAATCAGCATGACCAGGGCGAACAAGGGGCTGCGCTGATTCAGGCCCTTGAAGTCGTCGATGCTTTCGGCTTCGAAACCGGCGCGTGCCAGCAGCATGATCAGACCGAAGGTGCCCAATGTGGTCAGCACATAGGCGACCGAATAGAACATCGCCGAGCTGTAGGCATTTGCGGCGGAGGAGGCATTGCCGTTCACGACGCCGGCCAGCATGCCCAGCAGCATGAAGCCCATCTGGCCGATGGTGGAATAGGCCAGCATGCGCTTCAGGTTGGTCTGCACGATGGCTGTGATGTTACCCACCGCCATGGACAGGACCGCAAGTACCGTCAGCATCTGCTGCCAGTCGATCGCGAGCGGGAACAGGCCTTCGACCAGCAGGCGGATGCAGATGGCGAAGCCGGCCAGCTTGGGCGCGCCGCCGAGCAAAAGCGTGACCGCAGTCGGAGCACCCTGGTACACGTCGGGCACCCACATGTGGAAAGGCACGACACCCAGCTTGAAGGCCAGACCGGCTACCAGGAACACGAGACCGAACACCAGCACCGTCTTGTTGACGCTGCCGGAAGCCGTCGCCTTCGCGACTTCGGTGAGGTCGAGCGAGCCGGTTGCGCCGTAGAGCATCGACATGCCATACAGCAGGAAGCCCGAGGACAGCGCGCCGAGGACGAAGTACTTCATCGCCGCTTCCGTCGACACCGCATTGCCGCGGCGAAGCGCCACCAGCGCGTAGGTTGCCAGCGACATGAGCTCAACGCCCAGGTAGATGATCAGGAAGTTGTTACCCGAGATCATGACCATTTGGCCCAGCAGCGAGAACAGGGCGAGGACATAAAACTCTCCCCCGAGGCCGTTGCTCAGCATGCCCCTCTCGGTGGCGTACTGGCGGGAATAGATCAGTGTCACGCCCATCGCGATGTACGAGCAAATCTTCAGGAAGTTCGACATCGCATCCGACACGAACATGTTATTGAAGGTATATGCCGTCGGATTGGCGTAATCGGCCGCATTCAGCGCAATACAGACCAGCAGCGTGACAATGGTCAGCGCGTAGGTGACGTGGCGCTTGCCATCCTTCACGAACATGTCGATCAGAAGAATGGCCGACGTCGCTATCAGCAGGAAGATTTCCGGATAAACCGGTGCGAAATTTACAGTGTTCATCTTGTCGTCGCTATTGTGCGTTCATTCATGCATTCAGCAGGATGCCGGTCATTGCAGCTTGGAGATCGCGACATGCTTAAGCAGGTCATCGACGGAAATCTGCATGACATCGGTGAACGGTGCCGGATAGACGCCCATCGCAATCACGGCGATGGCCAGCACGCTCAGCATGAAGAATTCGCGGGCATTCAGGTCGGTCAGCTCGGCCACGTGCTTGTTGCCGATTTCACCGAAGACAACGCGCTTGACCAGCCACAGCGAGTACGCTGCGCCGAAGATCAGCGCCGTCGCGGCGAGCAGGCCGATCCAGAAGTTGAATTTCACCGCGCCCAGGATCACCATGAATTCGCCGACGAAGCCGGAAGTGGCCGGCAGGCCGCAGTTGGCCAGCGAAAACAGCACGAAGAATGCGGCGAAGCGGGGCATGGTATTGATTACGCCGCCGTAGTCGGCGATCTGGCGGGAGTGCATGCGGTCGTACAGTACGCCGATGCAAAGGAACATGGCGCCCGACACGAAACCGTGGGAAATCATTTGCACGATACCGCCCTGCACTGCCATGTCGTTGAACATGAAGAAGCCGAGCGTGACGAAACCCATGTGCGCAATCGATGAATACGCCACCAGCTTCTTCATGTCGGCCTGCACCAGGGCGACCAGGCCGATGTAGATCACCGCGATCAGGGACAGCGTGATGATGAAGCCCGACAGGCTATGGCTGGCATCCGGCGCAATCGGCAGGGAGAACCGCAGGAAGCCGTAGGCGCCCAGCTTCAGCATGATCGCGGCCAGCACAACGGAACCGCCAGTCGGTGCTTCGACGTGGGCGTCGGGCAGCCAGGTGTGCACAGGCCACATCGGCACCTTGACCGCGAAAGCCATCAGGAAGGCAAGGAAGATCAGGATCTGCACGTCGAGCGGCAGCGGCAGCTTGTGCCAGGTCAGGATTTCGAAGCTGCCGCCGGATTTGAAGTACAGGTACAGAAGCGCCACCAGCGTCAGCAGCGAGCCGAGCAAGGTATAGAGGAAGAACTTGATTGCCGCATAGACGCGGTTCGCACCGCCCCAGACACCGATGATGATGAACATCGGGATCAGGGTCGCTTCGAAGAACACGTAGAACAGCAGGCCGTCGAGCGCGCAGAACACGCCGATCATCAGGCCCGACAGGATCAGGAACGCGCCCATGTACTGAGCGACGCGCTTCTCGATCACTTCCCAGCCGGCGATGACCACGATGATCGTGATGAAGGCGGTCAGCAGGACGAACCAGATCGAAATGCCGTCGACGCCGAGCAGGTACTGGACATTGAATCGCTCGATCCAGGAAGCCTTTTCGACGAACTGCATGCCGTGCGCTGTCCTGTCGAACTGGTTAATCAGCGGCAAGGTGACGAGGAAGCTGATGATCGAACCGATCAGCGAGACTCCGCGCACCAGGCCGGGATTGTCGTCCTTGCCGAATACAAGGACGAATATGCCGAATACGATCGGACACCAGATCGCAAGGCTCAAGAGAGGAAAAGTTGACTGCATCATGGTTTTTATTTGCTCTACTTCGCCAACTTATTTGGCAAACGACGGGAACGGCATGAAATAGATCAGGAAGCCCAGAACGCCGATGATCATCACGAAGGCGTAGTGGTAGATGTAACCGGACTGCAGGTGACGGATCACCGTGGAGAACCAGCCCACCGCCTTGGCGCTGCCGTTGACGATCAGACCATCGATCAGCGTCCGGTCACCCACTTTCCACAGCCCTCCTCCGAGGACGCGGGCGCCGGCGCCGAACACTACTTCATTGAACTTGTCCATGTAGTACTTGTTTTCCAGGATCGTGTAGATGCCATGGAACTTGCTGTAGAACCACGCGGGAACCCTGGGGTTGACCATGTAGCAGTAATAGGCAGCAACGACACCGGCCAGCGCCAGGTAGAACGGCGCGGTAGTGAACGCATGGATGCCCATGGCAACCGCGCCATGGAATTCTTCGGTCAGGATTTCCATCGCCTTGTGCGTTTCGCCGACGAAGATGACGTTCTTGAAGAAGTCGCCGTGCAGCATCGGACCGATGGCGAGGAAACCGATCACAACCGAAGGAATCGCAAGCAGGATCAGCGGCAGAGTCACGACGAACGGGGACTCATGCGGCTTCTCGCCCGGTGCAAGACCATGGTGATGGTGTGCGTCATGCGCGTTGTCATGCTCTTCATGTGCATCGTGCGCATCATGGCCGTGGTGCCCGTGATGATCATGCGCCTTGCCGAAGCGCTCTTCGCCGTGGAACACGAGGAAGTACATGCGGAAGGAGTAGAAAGCCGTGACGAAAACGCCTGCCAGCACTGCGAAATTGGCAAAGCCGGAACCCCAGATGTGGGTTTCATGCACCGCCTCGATGATGCTGTCCTTCGAATAGAAACCGGAGAAGAACGGCGTTCCGATCAGCGCGAGCGAACCGAGCAGCGAGGTGATCCAGGTAATCGGCATGTACTTGCGCAGGCCGCCCATGTTCCGGATGTCCTGGTCATGATGCATGCCGATGATGACCGAACCCGCGCCGAGGAACAGCAGTGCCTTGAAGAACGCGTGGGTCATCAGGTGGAACACGGCTGCGGAGTATGCCGATGCGCCGAGGGCGACTGTCATGTAACCCAGCTGCGACAGCGTCGAATAAGCGACCACGCGCTTGATGTCGTTCTGGATGATGCCGAGGAAGCCCATGAACAATGCAGTGATCGAGCCGATCACCAGCACGAAGGACAGCGCGGTATCGGACAGCTCGAACAGCGGCGACATGCGCGTCACCATGAAGATGCCGGCCGTCACCATGGTCGCAGCGTGAATCAGCGCGGAAATCGGCGTCGGGCCTTCCATGGAATCGGGCAGCCAGACATGCAGCGGGAACTGGGCCGACTTGCCCATGGCGCCGATGAACAGGCAGATGCATGCCACGGTGAGCAGCATCCAGTCGGTGCCCGGCAAGGTGAGCGCAGCCAATTCTTCCTTCTTCGCAAACACTTCGCCGTAGTTCATCGAACCGGCGTAGGCCAGCAGCAGACCAATGCCCAGGATGAAGCCGAAGTCACCCACGCGGTTGACCAGGAAGGCCTTCATGTTTGCGTAGATCGCTGTCGGACGGGTGTACCAGAAACCGATCAGCAGGTAGGACACCAGGCCGACCGCTTCCCAGCCGAAGAACAGCTGCAGGAAGTTGTTGCTCATGACGAGCATCAGCATCGAGAAGGTGAACAGCGAGATGTACGAGAAGAAGCGGTTGTAGCCTTCATCATCGGCCATGTAACCTATGGTGTAGATGTGCACCATCAGCGACACGGACGTCACCACGCACATCATCATTGCGGTCAGGCTGTCGACCAGGAAGCCGATCTCCAGCTTCAGCCCCATCACCGTCATCCAGTTGTAGATGGTGCCGTTGTAGGTGGCGCCGTCCATGACTGCCAGCAGCGTCTGAACGGAAATGATGAATGCGATCAGAACACCGAGGATGGTCGCGGAATGCGACGCGGTGCGGCCGATCTTGTTGCCGAAAAACTTGGTGCCGAACAGGCCTGCGATTGCAGAGCCTGCGAGTGGTGCCAGAGGCACGGCCAAGAGTAGATGTGGGTTGAGTTGCCCCGCCATGATGGACCTTATCCGTTTATTTTTCTGGTTAACCTTTGAGACTGTCGAGATCTTCCACGTTGATGGTGTCCAGATTACGGAACAGAACCACCAGGATGGCAAGACCGATCGCGGATTCCGCTGCAGCCACCGTCAGAATGAAGAAGACGAAAATCTGTCCTGCCGCATCGCCGAGATAATGCGAGAAGGCGATGAAGTTCATGTTCACCGCCAGCAGCATCAGTTCGATTGCCATCAGCAGCACGATGATGTTCTTGCGGTTAAGGAAGATGCCGACGATCGAAATGGCGAACAGGATCGCGCCAAGGATCAGGTAATGTGCAAGTGAGAGAGCCACGGTGCGATTCCTTATTGTTTTTCTGCTGCAGGCGCTGCTGGGGCCGCGGTGCCGGCGCTGCCGTTGGTGCGCTCGGATTCGGCCTTCATGCTGACGACACGGATACGGTCATTGCGCTTGACCTTGACCGCGGCTGCGGGATCGAAATACTTCGAATCCTTGCGGCGGCGCAGGGTCAGGGCCACGGCTGCCACGATCGCAACCAGCAGCACCACCGCCGCGATTTCAAACGCATAGATGTACTCGGTATAGATCAGCTTGCCCAGTTCCTTCGTATCGCCGATATTGGCAGCGGCGGCAGGCGCCTGAGCCACCGGATCCCAGAAACCGTGGAACAGCACCGCGGCCATCTGGAGAACGATGAGCACGCCCACGCCGGCGGCCAGCGGGAAATAGCCCCAGAAGCCTTCGCGCAGTTTGCCGATGTCGATGTCGAGCATCATCACGACAAACAGGAAGAGCACCATGACCGCGCCCACATAGACGAGCACCAGCACGATGGCGAGGAATTCGGCCTTCAGCAGCATCCAGATGCCTGCCGCCGAAAAGAAGGAAAGCACCAGGAACAGTGCGGCGTGCACCGGATTGCGGGCGGTGATGACGCGGATGGCGGCCAGTATCAGGATCGCCGAGAACGCGTAGAACAAAGCAGTTTTAAATTCCATAATCGACCAAGTAAGTCAGCTTCACGAAGGCCAGACGGCCGGCATCAACGGTATGCGGCGTCGGCTGCGCGGGCAGCGGCAATATCCTTTTCATAACGGTCCCCCACCGCGAGCAACATTTCCTTTGTAAAGTAAAGGTCGCCGCGCTTTTCGCCGTGATATTCAAGGATATTGGTTTCGACGATAGAGTCGACCGGGCAGGATTCCTCGCAAAAGCCGCAGAAGATGCACTTGGTCAGGTCGATGTCATAGCGCGTTGTGCGGCGGGTGCCGTCATCGCGCTCAGTCGATTCAATGGTGATGGCCATTGCCGGGCAAACTGCTTCGCACAGCTTGCATGCGATGCAGCGCTCTTCACCGTTCGGATAGCGGCGCAGCGCATGCAGACCGCGGAAACGTGGCGACAATGGGGTCTTCTCTTCAGGGAACTGCACGGTGATCTTGCGGGCGAACATGTATCGTCCGGTAAGCGCGAGCCCCTTGAGCAGCTCTCGCAGCATCAGGCTGCCGAAAAATTCTTTGATGGCTTCCATGGTATTGAGCCTCTTTCCTTACTTCCAAATATTCCAGGGCGTCTGAATCCAGGCGGCGACGATCACCAGATAGGCCAGGGTGAGCGGGATGAACACTTTCCAGCCCAGGCGCATGATCTGGTCATAGCGATAGCGCGGGAACGAAGCACGTGCCCAGATGAACAGCGAGACGACGAGGAAGGTCTTGATGCCGAGCCAGATCCATCCAGGGATGAATTCCAGGAACGATACCGGCGCGCCCCATCCGCCGAGGAACATCAGCGAAGCCAGCATGGAGATCAGGATCATGTTGGCGTATTCCGCGAGGAAGAACATCGCGAAGGACATGCCCGAATATTCCACCATGTGGCCGGCAACGATCTCCGATTCGCCTTCGACAACGTCGAACGGATGGCGGTTGGTTTCGGCGATTCCCGAAATCACGTAGATAACAAAAATCGGCAGCAGCGGCAGCCAGTTCCAGGACAGGAGCGGAATACCCTTGTCGGCGAAGAAGCCCTTGTTCTGGCCCATCACGATGTCGGTCAGGTTCAGGCTGCCGGACACGAGCAGCACGACTACCAGCGCAAAGCCCATTGCGATTTCATACGAAACCATCTGGGCGGAAGCGCGCATTGCGCCGAGAAACGCATACTTCGAGTTGGATGCCCAGCCGGCAATGATCACGCCGTAGACTTCCATCGAGGTAATCGCCATCACGAACAGCAGACCGGCATTGACGTTGGCGAGCACGGTTTCCGGACCGAACGGAATGACGGCCCAGGCGGCCAGCGCCGGCATGATGGTCATGATCGGAGCAATCACGAACAAGGCCTTGTTGGCTTTCGCCGGAACGACGATTTCCTTGAGCAGCAGCTTGAGCGCATCGGCGATCGGCTGCAGCAGACCCGCCGGGCCGACACGGTTCGGGCCGATGCGGATATGCATCCAGCCGATCATCTTGCGCTCCCACAACGTCAGATAGGCAACGCAGCCCATCAGCGGGAGGACGATGGCGACGATCTTGACGATATTCCAGATCAGCGGCCACAGCATGCCGAACACATTCTGGCCGGTGCTGTTGATGGTCATGAACACCTGATCCATTTAGACTTTCTCCACGCTGATGGGACCGAACATGCCGCCGAGGCCGATGGTGCTGGGATGTGCAGCCGCCAACCGGACAACATTGGCCGGAAGTTTTGCATCGACAGTCACCGGGACGATGGCTGCGCCCTGCCCTTGCAGCACCTTGATCTGCCCGCCTTCGGCGATGCCGAGCTGCTCTGCGAGCAGCGCGGAAATGTGCGCCTTCGGCGCCTTCGCATCGGTTGTCTGCTGCAGGGAACTCGCGCGGCGAACGATGGCGTCGCTGAAGTAGATCGGCACGTCGGCGATGCGCTCGAGCTGGCTCGCGCCGGCCAGCTTGGCAGCCTGGGGCGCCGCGCTGATGACGTTGTTGAGCTTCGACGACAGGTTCGCTTCTTCGGCCAGCTTGGTGCCCAGCACTTCCACGCGAATCTGTTCGGATGTGTCGTAGTTGAAGCCGCCGATGTCGAGCAGGTTGCCGAGCACGCGCAGCACCTTCCAGGCCGGGCGTGTTTCACCCAGCGGCTTGACGGTGCCGTTGAAGCCCTGAGCCCGGCCTTCGCAGTTGACGAATGTGCCCGCCGTTTCGGAGAACGGCGCAATCGGCAGCAGGACATCGGCGTACTCTGCGCCGTGCTTGTACGGCGACATGACGACAACCATCTCTGCCTGGTTCAATGCCGCACGCGCAGCCTGCGGATCGTAGCAGTCATATTCCGGCTCGGCGTGCATCAGCACATAAGCCTTGCGCGGCTGTGCGAACGCCTGGATGGCATTGAAACCATTGCCCGGCAAGGCGTTGGCGATGTATCCGCCGACGGTGTTTGCCGCTTCGGTCAGGTAGCCGAACTTGGCATCGGTCTGCTGTGCGATCCACTGGGCGGCCGCATGCAGCAGCGAAGCCTGAGGATGCTGCGCAGCGGAATTGCCGAGCACGACAGCCCTGCTCTCGCCGGACAGCAGGCTGTCGGCGATACCCTTTGCGACTTCGCCCGGCTCGATGCCTTCGAAGCCGCCCGGTGCGGAGATGCCCTTGGCTGCGGCGACAGCGACCACGACTTCGCTCAAGGCCGACAGCCATTCGGACGGCGCCTTGATGAGACGGTTTGCGATCGGCAGCAGGTGATCATCGTCGGTCGCATTCAGGATGCTGACCTTCGTGCCGCGCTTGGCAGCGTGCCGCAGGCGGGCTGCGAGCAGCGGGTGATCCTTGCGCAGGAAGGAGCCGATCAGGAAAGCGCGGTTGACCTGGCCGAACTCGTCGATGGACATGCCCAGCCACGGCGTGACCTTGCCGTCGAGGCTGAAGTCGGACTGGCGCAGGCGGAAGTCGACGTTTTCGGAACCGAGGCCGCGCACGAGTTTCTGCAGCAGGCTCAGTTCTTCCAGCGTCGAATACGGTGCAGCCAATGCCGCGATCGCGTCGGCGCCGTGCTCATGACGGATGTTGCGCAGGCCGTGCGCGACGTATTCCAGCGCGGTCTGCCAGTCGGTTTCGATCCATTTTCCGTCCTGCTTGATCATCGGCACCGTCAGGCGGTCCTCGTGATTCAGGCCTTCGTACGAAAAGCGGTCCTTGTCCGACAGCCAGCATTCGTTGACGGCTTCGTTTTCCAGCGGAAGCACGCGCATGACCTTGCCGCCCTTGACCTGAACCATCAGGTTGGAGCCGAGGCCGTCATGCGGGCTGACGGAGCGGCGGCGGGACAGTTCCCAGGTACGCGCGGAATAGCGGAACGGCTTGGAAGTCAATGCACCGACCGGGCACAGGTCGATCATGTTGCCCGACAGTTCGGAGTCGACGCTGTTGCCGACGAAAGTCGTGATTTCCGAGTGTTCGCCGCGGTTGAGCATGCCGAATTCCATGACGCCGGCGATTTCCTGGCCGAAGCGAACGCAACGTGTGCAATGGATGCAGCGCGCCATTTCCCGCATGGAGATCAGCGGGCCCGCGTCCTTGGGTTCGATGACGCGCTTTTCCTCTTCATAGCGCGAAGCCGCAGGGCCGTAGCCAACTGCGAGATCCTGCAGCTGGCACTCGCCGCCCTGGTCGCAAATCGGACAGTCCAGCGGGTGATTGATGAGCAGGAATTCCATGACGCTTTTCTGCGCCTTGACTGCCTTGTCGCTGTTCGAACGGACGATCATGCCGTTGGTCACCGGTGTCGCGCATGCAGGCAGCGGCTTCGGTGCCTTTTCGACTTCGACCAGGCACATGCGGCAGTTGGCCGCAATGGACAGTTTCTTGTGATAGCAAAAATGCGGGATGTAGGTGCCGACCTTGTTGGCAGCATCCATTACCATGCTGCCTTCCAGCACCTCTACTTTTTTGCCGTCGATTTCAATTTCAACCATGACTCGGTTTTGCCTCAGTATGGGTAAGGCGCGCAAGGCGCGCCAGGTAACTTGTGCCGTGCGGGGCCATGCGGCCCCTCACGTGATTCAGACATAGGCAGGAACGATGCAGCGCTTGTGCTCGATGTGGTACTCGAACTCCTCGCGGAAGTTCTTGACCATGGCGCGCACGGGCATTGCCGCCGCGTCGCCGAGCGCGCAGATGGTACGTCCCTGAATGTTGTCTGCGATCGAATTCAGCATGTCGAGATCGTCGGCGCGGCCCTGGCCGTGCTCGATGCGATGCACCATCCGGTACAGCCATCCGGTGCCTTCGCGGCAGGGAGTGCACTGGCCGCAGGATTCCTCGTAATAAAAATACGACAGACGCAGCAGCGACTTGACCATGCAGCGTGTTTCGTCCATGACGATGACCGCGCCGGAGCCGAGCATCGAACCCGCCTTGGCGATCGAGTCGTAGTCCATGTCGGTGGCCATCATCACATCGCCGGTCAGCACGGGCATCGACGATCCGCCGGGAATCACCGCCTTGATCTTCTTGCCGTCGCGCATGCCGCCCGCCAGTTCAAGCAGGGTCGCGAACGGTGTACCGAGCGGGACTTCATAGTTGCCGGGACGCGCAATGTCGCCGGACATCGAGAAGATCTTGGTGCCGCCGTTGTTCGGCTTGCCCAGCGCCGCGTATGCCTCGCCGCCCATGCGCATGATGAAGGGCACGGCCGCAAAGGTCTCGGTGTTGTTGATCGTGGTCGGCTTTCCGTACAGGCCGAAGCTGGCGGGGAACGGCGGCTTGAACCGCGGCTGTCCCTTCTTCCCTTCCAGGGATTCGAGCAGCGCGGTCTCTTCACCGCAGATGTAGGCACCGTAACCATGGAAGGCGTGCAGCTGGAAGCTGAATTCACTGCCCATGATGTTGTTGCCCAGGAAGCCCTCGGCGCGCGCCTCTTCCAGCGCCTCTTCGAAACGCTCGTACTCGGCCCAGACCTCGCCGTGGATATAGTTGTATCCCGCAGTGATGCCCATCGCGTAAGCGCCGATGGCCATGCCCTCGATCAGAGCATGCGGATTGTAGCGGATGATGTCGCGATCCTTGAACGTGCCGGGCTCGCCCTCGTCGGTATTGCAGACCAGGTACTTCTGGCCGGGGAACTGGCGCGGCATGAAGCTCCACTTCAGGCCTGTCGGGAAGCCAGCGCCTCCGCGACCGCGCAGCGACGACGCCTTCAGTTCGGCGATGACCTGCTCAGGTGCGATCTTTTCGTTGAGGATGCGCTTGAGTGCCTCGTATCCGCCTCGCTTGACGTAGTCAGACAGGTGCCAGTTGTTGCCGTCGAGTCCGGCAAGAATCAGCGGATTGATATGTCGATTGTGCAGGCTGGTCATTTCTTCAATTCCTCTACCAGCGCATCGATCTTTTCATTGGACATGAAGCTGCACATGCGCTTGTTATTGACGATCATGACGGGCGCGTCGCCGCAGGCACCCATGCACTCGCCTTCAACAAGCGTGAACTGGCCGTCGGCGGATGTTTCCTTGTAGTCGATACCCAGCTTCTCTTTCAGGTAATGCGCGGCCTTTTCGCCGCCAGAAAGCTGGCACGGCAGGTTGGTACAGACCGAGATCTTGTACTTGCCCACCGGCTTGGTGTCGTACATATTGTAAAAAGTTGCTACTTCCTGCACTGCGATCGGCGGCATGCCGATATAGTTGGCCACATCCACCATGACTTCGGGGGGCAGCCAGCCCTTTTCGCTCTGGGCAATCGCCAGAGCCGCCATGACGGCGGACTGCCGCTGGTCGGCAGGGAATTTCGCGAGTTCGCGATCAATCTTCTTGTAAGCTTCTTGACTTAACAGCATATCGTCAACCATTCGTGCGCAGCGTCTGCGCGGTTATCGGTCAATCTCACCGAACACGATATCTTGCGTGCCGATGATCGTTACTGCGTCCGCAATCATGTGACCCTTGGCCATTTCGTCCAGCCCCTGCAGGTGCGGGAAGCCGGGAGCGCGGATTTTCATGCGATAAGGCTTGTTTGCGCCGTCCGAAATCAGGTAGACGCCGAACTCGCCCTTCGGATGCTCGACGGCGGCATAGGCCTCGCCTTCCGGTACATGGAAGCCTTCGGTAAAGAGCTTGAAGTGATGGATCAGCTCTTCCATGTTGGACTTCATGTTGACGCGCGACGGCGGCGCAACCTTGTGGTTGTCGGTCATCACCGGGCCGGGGTTGTTGCGCAGCCACTCGATGCACTGCTTGATGATGCGGTTCGACTGGCGCATTTCCTCGACGCGCACCAGGTAGCGGTCGTAGCAATCGCCGTTGACGCCGACCGGGATGTCGAAATCGAGCAGGTCATACACTTCGTACGGCTGCTTCTTGCGCAGGTCCCATGCGATACCCGAGCCGCGCAGCATCGGACCGGTGAAGCCCATTGCCTTGGCCCGCTCGGGCGATACCACGCCGATGCCGACCAGGCGCTGCTTCCAGATACGGTTATCCGTCAGCAGGGTTTCGTATTCATCGACGTAGCCCGGGAAACGGTTGGTGAAGTCTTCGATGAAATCGAGCAGGGAACCCTGGCGGTTTTCATTGAGCTGGCGAATCGCCTTTTCATTGCGGACGGCCGATGCCTTGTACTGCGGCATCGCGTCGGGAAGGTCGCGGTAGACGCCGCCCGGCCGGTAATAGGCGGCGTGCATGCGTGCGCCGGAGACCGCTTCATAGCAGTCCATCAGGTCTTCGCGCTCGCGGAATGCGTACAGGAAGACGGCCATCGCGCCGACGTCCAGACCGTGCGCACCAATCCACAGCAGGTGGTTCAGGATGCGGGTGATCTCGTCGAACATCACGCGGATGTACTGCGCGCGCAGCGGCACCTCGATGCCGAGCAGCTTCTCGATGGCGAGAACATAGCCGTGCTCGTTGCACATCATCGACACGTAGTCGAGGCGGTCCATGTAGGGAACGGACTGCAGGAAGGTCTTCTGCTCCGCCAGCTTTTCGGTCGCACGGTGAAGCAGGCCGATATGGGGATCGGCACGCTGGATCACTTCGCCATCAAGCTCAAGCACAAGGCGCAGCACGCCGTGCGCCGCCGGATGCTGCGGACCGAAGTTCAGTGTGTAATTCTTAATCTCAGCCATTATTTCATCCCGTATTTCTCTTCGCGAATCACACGCGGAATGATTTCACGCGGCTCAATCGTCACGGGTTGGTAAATCACTCGCCTCTGCTCGGCGTCGTAGCGCATTTCGACATAGCCCGATACCGGGAAATCCTTGCGGAACGGATGGCCGATGAAGCCGTAATCGGTCAGAATGCGACGCAGGTCGTTATGCCCTTCGAACAGGATGCCGAAGAAGTCAAAGGCTTCACGCTCATACCAGTTGGCGGTCGACCAGGTGTCGACCAGCGAAGCCACGACAGGCATTTCATCGTCCGGCGCAAAGACCCGGACGCGGATGCGCCAGTTGTGGGTTACCGACAGCAGATGCGAGACGACCGCGAAGCGGGGACCGTCCCATACGCCATCGCCGTATGTCGAATAGTCGACGCCGCACAGATCGATCAGCTCTTCGAAACGCAGATCCGCATGATCGCGCAATACGCGCATCGCAGACAGATAATCGGAGGCAGCAACGACGATCGTCACTTCTCCCAATGCCACCTTGAGATCCTGGATCTGGCCGCCGAGCGCATTGCGCACTGCGGCTTCAAGGGTTTCAATTTTTGTCGTCATATTTCTTTAACGCGATCTGTTAGCGCGCAATCGTATTGGTGCGCTTGATCTTGTTTTGCAGCTGGAGAATGCCGTAGAGAAGCGCTTCCGCAGTCGGAGGACAGCCCGGCACGTACACATCCACGGGCACGATACGGTCGCAGCCGCGCACCACGGAATAGGAGTAGTGATAGTAGCCGCCACCGTTGGCGCAGGTGCCCATCGAGATCACCCAGCGCGGCTCGGCCATCTGGTCGTACACCTTGCGTAGGGCCGGCGCCATCTTGTTGCACAGCGTGCCGGCGACGATCATGACGTCGGACTGGCGGGGCGACGGACGAAACACGATGCCGAAGCGGTCAAGATCGTAGCGCGATGCGCCGGCGTGCATCATTTCAACCGCGCAGCAAGCCAATCCGAACGTCATCGGCCACAGCGAGCCGGTTCGCGTCCAGTTGATCAGCTTGTCCGCTGTCGTCGTAATAAAACCTTCGTTCAAAACACCATCAATAGCCATGACTTACTCCCAATCCAGCGCGCCCTTCTTCCAGATGTACCAGAAGCCCACGACGAATTCGGCGATAAACACCAGCATCGTCAGGAAGCCCTGCCATCCGAGGTCGCGCATTGCCACGCCCCACGGGAAGAAAAATGCGGTTTCCAGATCGAACAAAATGAACAGAATGGCGACAAGGTAGTAGCGCACGTCGAACTTCATGCGCGCATCCTCGAATGCCTCGAAGCCGCACTCGTACGGAGACAGCTTCTCTACATCGGGTTTATGCGGCGCAAGCACGCGACCCAGAACCTGCGGAACGACGCCGACGCCGATGCCGACAAGAATGAACAAAAGTACGGGGAAATAATTTTCGAGGTTCACGATAAGGAGCGGATGTTGGTTAGTTGAATGATTGGCAAATCAAACCAAATTTCCTCGATAAAAAGCCAGCTCGGGAAATCCCTTGCTGGCTCCTAGATTATTGGTGCCGACGGCGAGACTCGAACTCGCACAGCTTTCGCCACTACCCCCTCAAGATAGCGTGTCTACCAATTTCACCACGTCGGCTAAGACTGCTATTTTACCCTGTTTCGCAGCATTTGTTCAACGCACAATTGCTGACGACCAAGCCCAATAAACTATTTCGGAATCTGGTTTGCCTGTCCTGCATCACCGGCCGGAGCAGGCGTTGCGGGAGCGGGATTTGCTGTACCTGCAGGCGCGCTGGACGCCGGCGCCGGAATGGTCGAAGCGGGAGCCGGGAGGCTGTCCATCACACCGCCTGTCGCCGGACCGCGCTTGCCGCCGATGAAGGCCAAGGCGAGCGTTGCAGAGAAAAATATGACGGCGGCGACTCCGGTGGATTTCGAAAGAAAATTCGAGGAACCGGTAGCGCCGAAGAGACTTCCCGAGGCACCCGAGCCGAAAGCGGCTCCCATGTCAGCGCCCTTGCCATGCTGCACCAGAACCAGACCGATAATCGCCAGCGCGGAGATGACTTGCACCACAACAATCAATGTGAACAATACGTTCATTACATGCTTTCCAATACTTGATTAAAACCTTTGCCGCTTATGCAGATGTGCCTGCACAGACACGCTTATGCCGACCGGATGATCGCCAGGAAATCCGCCGCCTTGAGCGCGGCGCCGCCGATCAGGCCGCCGTCGATATCCTGCATCGCGAGCAGCTCCTTCGCGTTGTCCGGCTTCATGCTGCCGCCGTACAGGATCTGCACCGTTTCCGCTGCAGATGCACTTCGGGCCGCAACCCTTGCCCTCAGCAGTGCATGAACGTCCTGCGCCATCTGCGGCGTTGCCGTCTTGCCGGTGCCGATCGCCCATACCGGTTCGTACGCGATCACCATCTTGCTGCAGTCTGCAGCATCAAGCGCCGACAGTACCGCATCCAGCTGGGCTCCGACCACCGATTCGGTCTTGCCGGCTTCGCGCTCCTCGAGCGACTCGCCGACGCACACGATCGGCACCAGTCCCGCCTTGATGGCTCGCACCGCCTTGGCAGCAACCAGCTCGCTGGATTCGCCATGGTAGGTACGGCGCTCGGAATGGCCGACGATGACGTAGATGCAACCGAAATCGTTCAGCATCGCCGCAGCCACTTCGCCGGTATAGGCGCCCGACTCGTGCACGGAAACATCTTGACCGCCCCACTTTACGGGCGAGCCTGCAAGCAGCTCCTTGCACTGCGCCAGATAGGGAGCTGGTGCACACACTGCAACATCACACGGCGCCTGCGGGAGTTCGCTTTTGATCCCGTCCAGCAGAGCGGCATTGGCAGCCAGGCTGCCGTTCATTTTCCAGTTTCCGGCTATGAGTTTGCGACGCATAAGGGCCTAAAAATTCGATAACCCTTGATTCTAGCGCGCCGCAACATGGATGGTCAAACCCAGGCAACTTTCTATGACTGCGGACAAGCGGTTGATGTTCCTCAATCAGGTCCGTAGCCATCAATAAATTTGCCGGTCTACCGGACCTGCAGCACGATCTTGCCGACGTGGGCACTGCTCTCCATTAATGTATGGGCCTGCGCCGCCTGATCAAGCGGGAAGACGCTATGAATGACCGGCTTGATCTTTCCGGCCTCGATGAGCGGCCAGACGTTTTTGACGAGCTTGTCGGCGATGGCGGCCTTGAATTCGATGGGACGCGGGCGCAAGGTGGAGCCGGTAATGACAAGACGGCGCCGCAGCACCTGGGAGAAATCGATACTTCCCTTGGCCCCGCCCAGCAATGCAATGATGACGATTCGGCCATCATCTGCAAGGCAGTTGATTTCGCGGTTGACGTAGTCGCCGGCCACCATGTCCAGCACGACATCAACGCCCTTCCCGCCTGTTTCCGCCTTGACCACTTCGACAAAGTCTTCATCGCGATAATTGATGCCGCGAACCGCGCCGAACTGTTCGCAGGCGAGTTTCTTGTCTTCACTGCCGGCGGTCGCGAAGACCCGGTGCCCCATTGCCGACGCCAATTGGATGGCGGTAACGCCGATGCCGGAAGTGCCGCCCTGCACCAGCAAGGTTTCGCCGCCGGTCAGATGAGCACGGTCGAATACGTTGCTCCACACCGTAAAGAACGTTTCGGGCAGTGATGCCGCCTCGACTGCGCTCAAACCCTTGGGAGCGGGCAGGCATTGACGCACGGGCGCTGCGCAATACTCCGCATAGCCGCCGCCCTGGACAAGCGCACATACCATCTGCCCTTTGACAAAGCCCGTACCGTCAAGATTGCCATCAACGATCTCGCCGGCCACTTCGAGTCCAGGCAGGTCGGATGCGCCGGGCGGCACCGGGTATTGCCCCAGCCGCTGAAATACGTCCGGACGGTTGATGCCGGCCGCATGCACCTTGATAAGGATCTCGCCTTCCTTGAGCTGGGGTACGGGGCGTTCGCACAACTGCAGCACGTCGGGCGCGCCGGGCTTTGTGATTTCAATCGCTTTCATGATGGTCCTGTCGATGTGGAAAAGGCATTTTACGCCAATCGCCTTGTTCTGCCCGGGACCGCAGTCGACGCCCGGTGAAGCATGGCAGCGGATGACTTCCGATAAGCAGCGCCGCTCCATGTGCTGAAACGTTTCCCCTGAAGTACAAAACATTTCCGCCGCAACATGGCCAGGACACCAACTGCCTTCTCTCTGCTTTGCGGGTCTGCTCTTTTCATGAACCAAATACGAAATCCATGCATTCAATCCGGCGTCCTCAAGGATCGACAAGCCCATGAAAAAACCGCCCGGACTTTCGTCCCGGGCGGTTCCTGCATCAGGCTTGCGGCATCGTGATGCCGCCGGATGCGCTTATTGCTGCTGTTGCTGCTGTTGCGCAGCACCCGCCTCTTCTGCGGCTGCGGCTTTCATCGACAGCTTCAGGCGGCCGCGGTCGTCCGTCTCCAGCACCTTCACGCGAACCTGCTGGCCTTCCTTCAGGTAGTCAGCAACCGCATTGACGCGCTCATTGGCGATCTGGCTGATATGCAGCAGGCCGTCCTTGCCCGGCATGACCTGGACGATCGCGCCGAAGTCGAGCAGCTTGAGCACGACGCCGTCGTAGCTCTTGCCCACTTCCACGGACGCGGTCAGTTCCTCGATGCGGCGTTTGGCCTCCTGGCCCGCAGCAGCGTCCACGGAGGCGATGGTTACGATGCCATCGTCGCTGATGTCGATCTGCGTGCCGGTTTCTTCGGTGAGCGCGCGAATGACCGCACCGCCCTTGCCGATCACGTCGCGGATCTTCTCGGGATTGATCTTGATGGTAATCAGGCGCGGGGCGAAGTCGGAGAGTTCAGCCTTGCCTGTGGGCAGCGCTTCCTGCATCTTGGCCAGGATATGCATGCGGCCTTCCTTGGCTTGCGCCAGTGCCACCTGCATGATTTCCTTGGTGATGCCCTGGATCTTGATGTCCATCTGCAGCGCGGTGATGCCGTTGGCGGTACCCGCCACCTTGAAGTCCATGTCGCCGAGGTGATCTTCATCGCCGAGGATGTCGGTCAGGACGGCAAACTTGCTGCCGTCCTTGATCAGGCCCATCGCGATGCCGGCCACATGGGCCTTCATCGGGACGCCTGCATCCATCAGGGCGAGGCAGCCGCCGCACACCGATGCCATCGAGGAAGAACCGTTGGACTCGGTGATTTCGGAAACCAGGCGAACCGAATAGCTGAACTCCTCGGGAGACGGCAATGCCGCCTGCAGCGCGCGCTTGGCAAGGCGGCCATGACCGATCTCGCGGCGCTTCGGCGTACCGACGCGGCCGGTTTCACCGGTGGCGAACGGAGGCATGTTGTAGTGGAGCATGAAACGGTCCGAGTACTCGCCCATCAGCGCGTCGATCTTCTGCTCGTCGCGTGCGGTGCCCAGCGTGGCAACGACCAACGCCTGGGTTTCACCGCGCGTGAACAGCGCTGAACCGTGAGTGCGCGGGAGCACGCTGCTGCGGATGCTGATCGGACGCACGGTGCGTGTATCACGGCCGTCGATGCGCGGCTCGCCTTCAAGAATCTGGGAACGCACGATGCGGGCTTCCAGGTCGAACAGGATGCTGCCGACTTCCGCGGAATCCGGCGCCGACTGGCCTGCGGCTGCAGCCTGCTCTGCCAGCGCGGCATTCAGCTGTGCCGACACGTCGTTCAGCTTGGCGGTGCGCGCCTGCTTGTCCTTGGTCTGATAGGCTTCGCGCAGCTTGCCTTCGGCCAGTTCGGTAACGCGGGCAATCAATGCCTCGTTCTTCGGCGCGGGCGCCCACTGCACTTCCGGCTTGCCGCCGTCACGCACGAGTTCATGGATGGCGTCGATCACTGCCTTCATCTGCTCATGGCCGTAGACAACGGCGCCGAGCATGACTTCTTCGGACAGCTGGTTGGCTTCGGATTCCACCATCAGCACAGCCTGCTCCGTGCCTGCGACGACGAGATCCATTTGCGACTTGGGCAGCTGCGAGGCAGTCGGATTGAGGACGTACTGGCCGTCGATATAGCCGACGCGCGCAGCGCCGAGCGGACCATTGAAGGGAATGCCTGCAACGCTGATCGCGGCGGATGCGCCGATCATCGCCGGGATGTCGGGGTCAATCTCGGGATTCACCGAGAGGACGTGCACGATGACCTGGACTTCGTTCAGGTAGCCTTCCGGGAACAGCGGGCGGATAGGACGGTCGATCAGGCGGGAGGTCAGCGTCTCCTTTTCCGAAGGACGGCCTTCACGCTTGAAGAAGCCGCCGGGAATGCGGCCGGCTGCATAGCTCTTCTCGACGTAATCGACGGTCAGCGGAAAGAAGTCCTGACCCGGCTTGGCATCCTTGCGGGCGACCACGGTTGCCAGCACGACGGTGTCTTCCACCGACACCAACACGGCGCCGGAAGCTTGGCGTGCAATCTCGCCCGTCTCGAGCGTGACCGTATGCTGTCCGTACTGGAAGGTTTTGGTAACTTTGTTGAACACGGTGTTTCCTTTCTATTTTTGCCGACAGAATTTCAGGCGCTGTCGTTCACCTCACCACGGATGACCCGTCACGCATGACATGCCATCTTTACTGCAGGAAATCACGAAACGCAAATCTCCAAATGGCAAAATGCCTGCATCAGAGACTGACGCAGGCATTTTTCCGATCAACCTCGCGAATATCGCAAGAGTTTACTTACGCAGACCGAGCTTCTCGATAAGAGCGCGATAGCGATTTGCATCCTTGGCCTTCAGGTAGGAGAGCAGGCGCTTGCGACGGTTAACCATCATGATAAGGCCACGGCGGGAGTGGTGATCCTTGGAGTGGGCCTTGAAATGGCCGTTCAGTTCGTTGATGCGAGCGGTCAGGAGTGCAACCTGCACTTCCGGAGAGCCGGTGTCGTTGGCGCCGCGCGCGTTGTCCGCGATAATTGCGGCCTTGTTGATGTTTTCTACTGTCATGACTTACCTTTCACATGCGGTGCAGGGAGTCGCAACCCCGACGCACCGTGAACATTTTGGAAATAAACTCGGTCAAAAAACCAAGACGCGCAGTATAGCGGAAATGGCTTCCCGGTTCAAATCAATTCAAATACTTAGACAAGAAGATTGGCAGGGCATCATGTATTTCCCCAATAAAACATTGAAATTCGGCTCTCTCAGGCAGTTATGCGTCGCGGCCATCCTGTCCACGCTGGTCGGATGCGCATCGATCCTGCCGGCACCTGTCAACGTCGGCGACAGCAAGGCGGATCTCCTGGCAAAGCGCGGCGAACCCACGCACCGGTACACCGACGGCAATGAGGAAATCTATGAGTACATGCAAGGTCCGTGGGGGCAGAGAACCTACATGGCCCGCATCGATGCTTCAGGCAGGGTGAAATCTTTCGAACAGGTACTCACCAATCAAAAGTTTGCCTCGATCGAAGTCGGCAAGGCGACCAAGGATACGGTGCTGCGTACAATAGGCGCGCCGAGCGACACTTCCTATCTCTCCCTGCGAGATCTCGAAGTCTGGTCCTACCCGTACAAAGAGAGCGATGTGTGGAATTCACTGATGCATGTGCATTTCGACCGCTCCGGCGTCGTTCGCCAGATGATGAACGGCCCTGATCCGAGATTCGATCCGGACAAGCGCTTTCCGTTCGGCTTCGGTTTGCGCTGAACATACAGGGCGAAACTGGAGAATTTACGGCCCGGCGGCAAAACATTTAACGCCTCCGCATGAAAAACGCCGGCATATGCCGGCGTTTCGTTTTGCCTTGCCTACTTTCGGTGCAATGCCGCCATCAAAGCTGCGGATTGAGTCTCTCGGCTTTCGAATGCAGCTTGTTAAGCGCCGACAGGTAAGCCTTCGCCGAGGCGACGACAATATCCGGATCCGCACCCACGCCGTTGACGATGCGCCCCGACTTGGAAAGCCGCATCGTCACTTCCCCTTGCGACTGCGTGCCGGTCGTGATCGCATTGACCGAGAACAGCAGAAGCTCGGCGCCGCTCCTGGCCTCCGCTTCGATCGCGTTCACTGTCGCATCCACCGGCCCGTTGCCCTCGCCGTTGCAGGCCAGTTCCTTGCCGTCCATCGTGAAAACCACCCTGGCGCTCGGCCTTTCGCCGGTTTCGGAACGCTGGGCGAGCGAGACAAAGCGGTAGAACTCGTTGTCGTGGGAGTGCTGCTCGTCCGCCACGACGGCAATGATGTCTTCGTCGAAGATTTCCGACTTGCGGTCGGCCAGCTCCTTGAACCGGGAGAACGCCGCATTGAGCTCGGTCTCGGATTCCAGTTCGATGCCGAGTTCCTCGAGCCGCTGCTTGAACGCATTGCGGCCCGACAGCTTGCCCAGCACGATCTTGTTGGTGGTCCAGCCCACGTCTTCGGCGCGCATGATCTCATACGTGTCGCGGGCCTTGAGCACGCCGTCCTGGTGGATGCCGGACGCGTGGGCGAAGGCGTTGGCGCCGACCACCGCCTTGTTGGGCTGGACGGCAAAGCCGGTAATCTGGGAGACCAGCTTGGAGGCCGGCACGATCTGCGACGTGTCGATCGACAAATCCAGCCCGAAGTGATCGCGGCGGGTGCGCACCGCCATCACGACTTCCTCCAGCGCGGTATTGCCGGCGCGCTCGCCCAAGCCGTTGATGGTGCATTCCACCTGCCGTGCACCGCCGATGACCACGCCGGCCAGTGAATTGGCCACGGCCATGCCGAGATCGTTATGGCAGTGAACGGACCAGACAGCCTTGTCGGAATTGGGAATACGCTCGCGCAGCGTCTTGATCATCTGGCCGTACAGTTCCGGAACGCCATAGCCGACGGTATCGGCGAAATTGATGGTGCGCGCGCCTTCGTTGATGACGGTTTCAATGACCTTGCAGAGAAAGTCCATTTCCGAGCGGCTGCCGTCTTCCGGGCTGAACTCCACGTCGTCGGTGAATTGCCGTGCAAAGCGCACTGCAAGCTTGGCCTGCTCCAGCACTTGCTCCGGACTCATGCGCAGCTTCTTCTCCATGTGCAGGGGCGACGTCGCGATGAAGGTATGGATGCGTTTGCGCTCGGCGGATGCCAAGGCTTCCGCGGCGCGGGAAATGTCACGATCGTTCGCGCGCGACAGCGAGCAGACGGTGGACTCCTTGATGATGCCGGCAATGGCCTTGATCGACTCGAAGTCGCCCGGCGACGCGGCCGCAAAGCCGGCTTCGATCACATCCACCCGCAGGCGCTCCAGCTGCTTGGCGATGCGGATCTTTTCATCCTTGGTCATCGACGCGCCGGGCGACTGCTCGCCGTCTCTCAAGGTGGTATCAAAAATAATCAGCTTATCGGCCATGCTGCACTCCTGTCGGGGTAATTGGGTAATGGGCATCACAATCGGTCTTTCGCCGCCCATCGTCTGCGCGATGGATTGGAACTGCTCGAATTGTGGGAAGTGGGGAGTTAGCGCGCGTTAACGCACTAGCAGACGCAGCAGGCCTGGCAGGCTGCCGGACAATAGGGGAGCGGAAATGTAAATTTCGCGGAACATGCAAAAAACTATAAGCGGATTCCGGGGAAAGTGCAATAAGCGCCTGCCTGCACTGCAGCAGCCGGCGTTGAGCAGGAAAAAGGCGAAAGGAGGAGCACCGTACATCTGCCGCTCGCTCTCGCCCCTGCTCAGCAATTTTACCCTGCCCCGCATTTCCGAGGCACAACGTCTTCAATCCTTGATCTCGTGACTTTCCGCTTCGGAAGTCTGCACGATGCTGACTGGCTTGCCTTTGAACAATCTCCAGAAGTAGACCGCGTATCCGGACAGGCCGTAGAGCACGAACATGCCGAACAGCACTTTCGGCGGGTCGCTCGAAATCAGCACGAAGACCAGGACAATCAGGAATATCGCGATGAAAGGCACCGACTTGCGGAAATTAATTTCCTTGAAACTGTAGAACGGCACGTTGGTAACCATCGTCAGTCCGGCATACAGCGTGATGGCCCAGGCATACCAGGCCAGGTCGACGCCGGCAAAGCCCAGGTCGTGCATCAGCCAGATGAAGCCTGTCACCAGTGCCGCCGCCGCGGGGCTGGGCAAGCCCTGGAAATAGCGTTTGTCCACCACGCCGATATTGGTGTTGAAACGCGCCAGGCGCAATGCGGCGCCGGCGCAATAGACGAATGCGGCGAGCCAGCCGAGCTTGCCCATGCCGCGCAGCGACCATTCGTAGACGACCAGCGCGGGTGCCGCGCCGAACGACAGCATGTCGGACAGGCTGTCGTACTGGGCGCCGAATTCGCTTTGCGTATTGGTAAGCCGTGCCACCCTGCCGTCGACGCTGTCGAGCAGCATGGCGGCGAAGATCGCCACCGCCGCATAGTCGAACTTGAGGTTCATCGCCATGACGATGGCGAAGAAACCGCAAAACAGGTTGGCGGTCGTAAATGCGTTCGGCAGCAGATAGATGCCGCGCCTGCGAGGCGGCGGCAGAGGCGGCTCGCCATCGGCGGTTCCACGCCCGAGGGCATGGTGCAAGCTCCGTTTGTTAAAGCGCGCTTTCGGAAATATTCCCGCGCCGCCCTTCGCCTTGCGACGATTGAAGGTTGCCATGCTGATTCCGTATCAATGAATAAAGGTGCTGATGAGTTGAGCGCATCGCCGCCGCCGCATGTCACAGTCCAAGTCGTGCATTACCCGCTATTCGCACGGCGGGACAAACACGGACCGGCATCGATCAACGACTATCACGATGACTTTCGTCTTGCCGGGAAGTTGCCTTTGAAGATACACATTCCCTGCAAGCAAGCGCGTGGCTATTCTAGACGAGGCGCAACCAAATGTAACCCCTTGACATCGCTTTGGTCCGCCTTTCGGAATCGGTCGGCCCGTCGGTACAGCACCGCACCAGCATTTCTACCGGCCCGCCTGGCTCTCGCTTACTTGAAGCGCACCTTGCCCACGACCCGGGAATTCAACACCGTTTCGCCGGGTTCGAAGCTCGGCTCTTCCACTGACGGAGCGCCGGCCGCAGCACTCATTGGCTTGGCCATGCGCATGTCGGCACGTTCCGCGAATGCGCCGGATGCCTCGAAATCGACGGTGTCGAGCACCGCATCCGATACATTGCGTCCCATCGCCTTGGCCACGGCGGCAATGCGGTCGGTCAGGTTTGCATAGGCGGCGGCGATGCGCTCCTCCTCCAGCTTGCGGCTGGTCGCCGGACTCAGGGTGAACTGCAGGTTGCTCAAGGCCACCACCTTCTGTGCGGCGGCAACCGTCCGCGGCAAGTCTGAAAGGCTGGATGTCGTGACTTCAAGATACTGGCCGACGCGCCAGCCGATGGCCTGACGGGGTTTGGTCAGCGGCCGCGGCTGCCCTTCGTCCGCATAAACCGGATAGGTATAGTAGCCGGCCGTCTTGAGCACCGCCTTGGGATCTTCCTTGCGCAGGATCTCGGTGCCTTGCTTCATCTTGAGATTAACGCGCGATGCCGCCGCGGACTTGTCCTTGTCCTGCTCTTCGACCATGAAGGTCACGCGTGCCTCGTCGTTCGGATGGCGCACCTCGCCGAAGGCGGGAATGATGACCAGTGTTCCGCTCGTTTGCGCGGCAGCCGCAGCGGACGCCGCGGGCGTGGAGGTTTGCGCATGGACAGGCAAACCCTGAAAAGCGATCGAAGCCAGCAAAACTCCAGTCAGTACACGGTGCATCAATTCCTCCAGCGATAAACAATAATGAATTCGGCAATAAAAAAGGGCTGCACTGAAGTGCAGCCCCTTGCATTTTACCTATCTGCGGCGCGCCGATTGTTTGCCGCCGGTAAGCGATGTTACAACTTAGTTCTTGGTCTGGTCGACGAGCTTGTTCTTCTTGATCCAGGGCATCATCGCACGCAGCTTCTCGCCAACCTGCTCGATCTGGTGTTCGGAAGTCAGACGGCGGCGGGAAATCAGCGTCGGTGCGCCGGCCTTGTTTTCGAGAATGAAGCTCTTTGCGTATTCGCCGGTCTGGATGTCCTTCAGGCACTGGCGCATGGCGTTCTTGGTGTCTTCGGTGACGACGCGCGGGCCGGTCACGTACTCGCCGTACTCAGCGTTGTTGGAGATCGAGTAGTTCATGTTGGCGATGCCGCCTTCATAGATCAGGTCGACGATCAGCTTCAGTTCGTGCAGGCACTCGAAGTAAGCCATTTCCGGAGCGTAGCCGGCTTCAACCAGCGTTTCGAAACCGGCCTTGATGAGTTCGACGGTACCGCCGCAGAGCACTGCCTGCTCGCCGAACAGGTCGGTCTCGGTCTCTTCACGGAAGTTGGTTTCGATGATGCCGGCACGGCCGCCGCCGTTGGCCATTGCGTACGACAGGGCGATGTCGCGGGCGCTCCCGGACTTGTCCTGATAGACGGCAACCAGGTGGGGCACGCCGCCGCCCTGGGTGTAGGTGCCGCGGACGGTGTGGCCGGGAGCCTTCGGGGCCACCATGATGACGTCGAGATCGGCGCGCGGAACGACCTGGCCGTAGTGGACGTTGAAGCCGTGCGCGAATGCCAGAACCGCGCCCTGCTTGGCGTTCGGTGCGACGTTTTCATTGTAGACCTGAGCGATGTTCTCGTCGGGCAGCAGGATCATGATGACGTCGGCAGCCTTGACCGCCTCGTTGACTTCCATGACGTTCAGGCCGGCGTTCTTCGCCTTTTCCCAGGAAGCGCCGCCCTTGCGCAGCGCGACGGTGACCTTGCAGCCGGAATCGTTGAGGTTCTGCGCATGAGCATGGCCCTGGGAACCGTAACCGATGATGGTGACGTTCTTGCCTTTGATGAGGGACAGGTCGCAGTCTTTATCGTAGAAAACTTTCATGGATCTTCCTAACAGGTTATTTGATTGTGTAGTGTGCAGTGTCAGACTTTGAGAATGCGCTCGCCGCGGCCGATGCCGGAACCACCCGTGCGGACGGTTTCCAGGATCGCGGTGCGGTCGATCGATTCAATGAAGGCATCGAGCTTCGATTTGTTACCCGTCAGTTCGATGGTGTAAGTCTTCTCGGTGACATCGATGATGCGGCCGCGGAAGATGTCCGCGGTCCGTTTCATTTCTTCGCGCTCCTTGCCGACGGCGCGCACCTTGATGAGCATGAGTTCACGCTCGATGTGCGCACCCTCGGTCAGGTCCACGACCTTGACGACCTCGATCAGGCGGTTCAGGTGCTTGGTGATCTGTTCGATCACGTCATCCGAGCCGCTGGTGACGATGGTCATGCGTGACAGCGTCGCATCTTCGGTCGGCGCGACGGTCAGGGTTTCGATGTTGTAGCCGCGCGCGGAGAACAGGCCGACCACGCGGGACAGTGCGCCCGCTTCGTTTTCAAGCAATACGGAAATGATATGGCGCATTACAGATCCTCCGAACCCAGCAGCATTTCAGTCAGGCCCTTGCCGGCCTTCACCATCGGCCAGACGTTTTCGGTCTGGTCGGTGATGAAGTTCATGAATACCAGGCGGTCCTTCATGCCGAAGGCTTCGCGCAGCGCGCCGTCGACATCGCCCGGTTTCTCGATCTTCATGCCGACATGGCCGAAGGATTCCGCGAGCTTGTTGAAGTCCGGCAGGGAATCCATGTACGACTCGGAATAGCGCGAGCCGTAATCGATCTGCTGCCACTGGCGAACCATGCCGAGGAAGCGGTTGTTGAGCAGGATGATCTTGGGTGTCAGGTGATACTGCTTGCAGGTGGCGAGTTCCTGGATGCACATCTGGATCGAGGCTTCGCCGGTGATGCAGGCCACCGTTGCGTCAGGATTGGCCATCTGCACGCCCATCGCGTAAGGCAGGCCGACGCCCATGGTGCCCAGGCCGCCGGAGTTGATCCAGCGGCGCGGCTTGTCGAAGCCGTAGTATTGCGCGGCCCACATCTGGTGCTGGCCCACGTCGGAAGTGATGAAGGCGTCGCCCTTGGTGATTTCCCACACTTTCTGCACCACGGACTGCGGCTTGATGACTTCGTTCGACGGCGCGAACTTCAGGCATTCGCGGCCGCGCCACTCGTTGATCTGGCGCCACCAGGCGGCCAGCGCCTGCGCATTCGGCTTGGCTTCGGCTGCATCGAGCTGCGTCAGCAGTTCGACCAGCACGTCCTTGACGTTGCCGACGATGGGAATGTCCACCTTGACGCGCTTGGAGATCGACGACGGATCGATGTCGATGTGCACGATCTTGCGCGGATGCGTGGCGAAGTGCTTGGGATTGCCGATCACGCGGTCATCGAAGCGTGCACCGATGGCGATCAGCACGTCGCAGTGCTGCATGGCCATGTTGGCTTCATAGGTACCGTGCATGCCCGGCATGCCGACGAACTTGTCGCTGGAAGCGGGATAGGCGCCGAGACCCATCAGGGTATTGGTGCAGGGATAGCCCAGCTTGTCGACCAGCTTGTTCAGCTCGGGGGAGGCATTGGCGAGAATCACGCCGCCGCCGGTGTAGATCATCGGGCGCTCGGCCGACAGCAGCAGCTGTACCGCCTTGCGGATCTGGCCCGCATGGCCCTTGTCCACCGGCTTGTAGGAGCGCATTTCGAGTTCTTTCGGATACTCGAATGCCGCCTTGTGCATGGTGATGTCTTTGGGAATATCGACCAGCACCGGGCCGGGACGGCCGGTCGTGGCGATATAGAACGCCTTCTTCATCGTCTCGGCGAGATCCTTGACATCCTTGACGAGGAAGTTGTGCTTGACGCACGGGCGGGTGATGCCGACCGTGTCGCACTCCTGGAACGCATCCTGGCCGATCGCATGCGACGGCACCTGACCGGAAATGATCACCATCGGGATCGAATCCATGTAGGCGGTCGCCAGGCCGGTGACGGCATTGGTGACGCCCGGGCCGGAGGTCACGATGGCGACGCCGACTTTCTGCGAACTGCGGGAATAGGCATCGGCCGCATGGATCGCAGCCTGCTCGTGACGTACCAGGATGTGCTGGAATTTGTTCTGATTGAAGATTGCGTCGTAGATGTAGAGAACTGCGCCGCCGGGATAACCGAACACGTGTTCGACGCCCTCTTCTGCCAGGCAGCGGACGAGAATCTCCGCGCCGGTGATTTCATTGCTACTCATTGCCAGGTTCCTTTCAAGGTCCATTGGAGATTGATCGGATGCTCTCTCCTGCGAAATCGTGCGAGACAACAGTGCCTGGGCGTCCCTTCTTTGTGCGGTCACGCCATTTCGTTGCGCACCCGTAGATGCGATTCAAAATGCCGCTTAACGCGACTCGTTCGGCCGGGGAATCTGAAGTACCGCTTCGGTTTCTCACGCTTGTGGCGTGGGTTAGAGCAAACAGCTTTTAAAAGTAAAGCACGTCTGATCGGTGCGCGGCATCATGGGCCGCGCGAAAAGACAATTCCTTCAAGATGGGAAGGGAGTGATACGTTAATGGCTCGCACTCTTTTGGTCAAGTTAAATTCCATTAATTCCGTTAGAAATCAAGCGGTTTTCACAAAAACCATGCACAATTACGCACGTTTTTGCTAGCATGCGCACTGTTTTCACGGCGCTCCGCCCGATTTCGGCAGGTCATCCTGTCCCACTCGTCCAGGCATCCAGAAAAAATGCTCCGCCTCCCTGATGGCAACTGAAAAAGAACTCTCCGACTTCCTCGAAAGCGTGGAACGCCGGGCATTCAAGCAAGCCGTTTATGCGGTGCGAAAGGATGAGGCGGCACTTGATATTGTTCAAGATGCAATGATCAAGCTCGCCGAGAAGTACGGCGACAAGCCGCCCGCCGAGCTTCCCCTGCTGTTTCAGCGCATCCTGCAGAACACGATCCACGACTACTTCCGGCGCGAGAAGGTGCGCGATACCTGGGTAAGCCTGTTTTCCTCCCTGGGCAGGGACACCGAAGATCCCGACGGCTTTGACATCCTTGAAACCTACGAGGCCCAGGAAGGCAGCGAGGCCGCGGAATCCAGCGCCGACAAGGTAGAACGGGAACAGGTGCTGGCAGTCATAGAGCAGGAAATACAGAAGCTTCCGGGGCGTCAACGGGAGGCTTTTCTGATGCGTTATTGGCAGGATATGGATGTCGCGGAAACTGCTGCGGCGATGGGCTGCTCGGAAGGCAGCGTCAAGACACACTGCTCTCGGGCGACACACACCCTGGCTCAGGCGCTGCGCGCAAAGGGAATCACCTTATGAATACCAGACAACTCAATTTCGCGTACAAGATCCGCCACGCGCTCAACGAAAACCTCGACCATCTGCCGCAACCCACCGCCGACAGGCTGGCCGCCGCGCGCAGACTGGCCTTGTCCCGGAAAAAGAAGGAATCCGCGCTGCGGGCATTGTTCATCCGCCCGGCTCTGTCCGCACAAGGCGCTCAGGGCAGCCATGGCGGCGCCGGCATGCCGGGCAGCCGCCTCGCCTGGCTCGGGCGCATGGGCGTCGCCGTGCCGCTGCTCGTGGTGGCCTTCGGCCTGGCCGGCATTTATCAGTCCGAGCAGCAGCGCAGGATCACCGATACCGCCGAGATCGACGCAGAAATGCTGGCCGACGAACTGCCGATTTCCGCTTACCTTGACCAGGGATTCAATGCCTTCCTGGCGAAACGGGGTGACTGAGAAATGCCGCAGACGCTGTCCTCATCGACCGCCCGCTTCCTGAGGGCGGCGTGCATTTCATGCGGCATGGTCGCGGCGCTGGCCGGCGCCACAGCACCGAACGCGGCCGCCACGCCAGTCATGACGGCCACCGCAGCAGCCAGCACTCCGAAGCAGCAACCCAATTCCCGTCCGCTGTGGAAGGACTTGACGCCGGCGCAGCAGCAGGCGCTTTCGCCGCTCGCTGCGGAATGGGACCAACTGGACGGCTTTCGCAAAAACAAATGGCTGGCCATCGGCAACAAGTTCTCCTCGATGAAACCGGACGAACAGCAGCGCGTGCAGGAGCGCATGCGCGACTGGGTCAAGCTGACGCCGGAGGAACGGCGCACCGCGCGCACGAATTACGCGCGCGCCAAGAAACTGGCGTCCGAACAGAAGAGCGAGCAGTGGGAAAAATACCAGCAATTGCCGGAAGAACAGAAAAAGGAACTGGCAGACAGCCCCGCTCCGAAGAAACGGGTCACGACGCTACCCTCGCCCAGCGCGCAGCGCAATGCCAGCACCACGCTCCCGCCCATCAAGGCGGCACCCAAGCCGGTGCATGAACAATCCGTGACGCCGAAGGTGACGAACCAGTCAGCAATTTCACCGGCCGCCGCACCGTCAAAATAAGAAACAAGACTCCAGAGATGCCGCTTGATACGAACACCCTGTCTTCCACTCCTCCTTCGCTGAAACGCCGCCTTGCCAGCATGGTCTATGAAACCATGCTGCTGTTCGGCGTGGTATTCGTCGCAGGCTGGCTGTTTTCCACCCTCCTGGAACAGAAACACGCGCTCTACCTGCGCAACATGCTGCAGGACTGGCTGTTTGCCGTGATCGGTGTGTATTTCATCTGGTTCTGGACGCATGGCGGACAGACCCTTGCCATGAAGACCTGGCGCCTGAAGGTGGTGACGACTTCAGGCGAAACGCTCGGGTACAAGAAGGCCTTCGGCCGCTACCTGCTGTCCTGGTGCTGGATACTGCCCGGACTGGCGGCGGCATGGGCGCTGAACGCCAAGACCTGGATGCTGGTGATGATTCCATTAGCCAATATCCTGCTCTGGGCATTGACTGCCTATCTCGATCCGCAAAGGCGTTTCCTCCATGACCGGATCTGCGGCACGCGCGTCGTGCGGGTGGCCGACAAGCCGGCGCCGGTACAGGCTGCTGCATAATCAATGCCTGTCGCTGTCTAAGCGCATCCGCCCGCCTTCCTCCGCCATGGGTCCGCGCGTGGCCTGCCACGGGCAATCCGATGTGCGGATATCCTTCCTCCAGGGCGGCCAGAACCGCGAACAACGCCTGTACAGCTTGGGAAGCCTGTGAACCATGGTTGCACGCATCTGCAAATTCATTCTTCTTGTGCAGTTCCTGGCCATCGCGGCGATTGCCGGCTTTCTCGCCGTCGTGCTTCATTGGCCATGGCCGGTTTCCCTGCTCTTCGCCCTTGGCTTCGCTCTGGCGGTTCGCTTCCTGATCGCAGCCAACAACTTCCGGATTGCCGCGCGTACGCGAAGCAGGCTGCCTGAGCAATACCGCCTCGGATTGCTTGCGACCTGCGTCCTGCTCCTGAGCGAATACAAGGCCACCATGCTGAGTTCCTCATGGACCATGCCGTTCCGGCGTTTCAGCCGGCGCATTCCCGAACAGCCGCGAGGCTTGCCGGTACTGCTGGTGCACGGCTACGGATGCAACAGCGGTTACTGGCACGGCATGAGCAAGGCATTGAGCGCAGCCCGCATCGCCCACCAGGCGATCGACATGGAGCCCATCATCGGTAGCATCGATGAATACGCCGTGCTCATCCACAATGCCGTCGAAGCATTGTGCCGCGACACCGGTCATGCGCAGGCCGTGGTCGTAGGCCACAGCATGGGAGGCCTTGCCATCCGTGCCTATATACGCCGCCATGGCAACGGCCGAATCGCCAGGGCGATCACGCTGGGTACGCCGCATCACGGCACGGCGCTTGCCCATTTCGGGATCGGGGTCAATACGCAGCAAATGCGCTGGACCGCCACCGAGCAGGAAGGCGTGGCGAGCGATTGGCTGCTGCAGCTGGCCGCCCAGGAAAGCGAAGCCGTGTACCGTCTGTTCGTATCGATCTATTCGCACCACGACAACATCATTTCGCCGCAAACCTCGTCGCATCTTGAAGGCGCCAGGAACATCGACTTTCATGCGATCGGCCATGTGGCGCTCAGCCTGCATCCCCGTATCCAGAGCACCGTGATACACGAGATTCTTGACGCCGCCACGCTCCGGCGGCAATCCGCATAGCCGGGACGACCGACAAGTACAGGTCAAGATTGCCGGCAGGCACAGGCGACGCCTCACTCCTGCGCGGTGCCGGAACTTTTCCGGACATTTGAAAACAGAATGACAAGACGCGTTCTACCGCCAGCGAAGCGGTACCCACAATGCCGCGCGGAATCCATTCATTGCCTCATCACAAGGAGTAATCCATGAAGCGTTCGTTCGCCGCCATTGCATCCGGCATCGCCCTGTTGTTTGGATGGGCGCCGGCCTATGCCTCCGATCTTGTCGAAACCGCCTCGACTGGAACTACGTTCAAGACTTTTCTTGCCGCGGCGCAAACCGCAGGCTTGGCGAACACCCTCAAGACATCGGGTCCATACACGGTGTTTGCGCCGACTGATTCGGCATTCAACAAACTGCCCCCGGATACGCTGCGCACGCTGATGAAGGACAAGGAAAAGCTTGCGGAACTGGTGAGCTACCATATCGTTCCCGGCAAGATCCTCGTTGCGGACGTCAAGCCCGGCAAGGTCAGGACCGTACAAGGCGAGGAAGTCACGCTGACGTCCGACAACGGCAAGGTCACGGTCGACAATGCCAATGTCATCCAGAGCGACATGACGGCCGACAACGGCGTGATCCATGAAATCGACACGGTGATACTTCCAAAAAAGTAAGGCCCTGACGCCACGCACCTGATGCCAGGCCGCCGCGCAGCTGCACGGCGGCCGCCCGGCCCCTTCCCGCACCAGACCAAACTGCGTCCCTTTCTCCAGGTCCATCGTTTATCCGGATCGCACCAACGGTGTTATCCTTGCCGCGAAATGAACACAGGAAATGGGAGCCAGCGCTCATGCAACAAAAAGCCCCTCGACGCACGCGCGAGCGGATCCTCGAACTGTCGTTGCGGCTCTTCAACGAATTCGGAGAACCGAACATCACCACGACAGTGATTGCCGAAGAAATGGATATTTCTCCGGGCAATCTGTACTACCACTTCCGCAACAAGGACGACATCGTCAATTCGCTGTTCGTGCAGTTCGAAGCCGAAATCAGCCGCATGCTGGCCGTGCCGGCCGACCGCCGTCCGACGGTGCAGGACGTGTGGCAGTACCTGCACCTGATGTTCGAACTGGTCTGGCGCTATCGCTTCTTCTACCGCGACCTCAGCGACCTGCTGTCGCGCAACCGCAAGCTCGAATTGCATTTCAAGCAGATACTCGCGCACGAAATCCAGGTGGCGCAGCAGCTGTGCACCGGTCTCCGTGCGGACCAGGCGCTCGAGGCAAGCGACCTGGAGATCGAGACCCTGGCTACGAACATGGTGGTGGTCGCCACCTACTGGCTGTCGTATGAATACGTGCGCAATCCGCGCAAGTACACCGAGCAGGAAGTGATGGCCGAAGCGCTGGCGCGCGGCTGCTATCAGGTCCTGTCGCAGATCGTCCCGTATCTGCGCGGCGAAACCCGCGTCATGTTCAACAAGCTCGCGGACGAATATCTGCAGAAGCTGAAATGAACGACCAGCGGCGAGCGGAAGCGCCCGCCGGTATACTCGTCTCCTGGTAATTTTCCCTGCATCGCGCTGCATCCGCTGCGCCTCTGACTCTGACAGTCCTGCCACCTATGAAATCGATCTGTATCTATTGCGGTTCCTCCGTCGGCGCTTCTCCCGTCTATGCGGACGGCGCGCGCCTGCTTGCCAAAACCATGGTTGAGAACAATATCGCCCTCGTCTACGGCGGCGGCAATGTCGGCCTCATGGGCGTGATTGCGGATGAAGTGCTGCGCCTGGGCGGTGAAGCGACCGGCGTCATTCCCAAGGCATTGATGGACAAGGAAGTCGGCCATCTCGGCCTGACGCGCCTGCATATCGTCAAGGACATGCATGAGCGCAAGGCGCTGATGGCGGAGTTGTCGGAAGGTTTCGTTGCCATGCCCGGAGGGATCGGCACGCTGGAAGAATTGTTCGAAGTGTTTACCTGGGCGCAGCTCGGCTTTCATGAAAAGCCGATCGGCCTGTTCAATGTGAACGGCTTTTACGATGGTCTCATCGGCTTCCTCGACCATGTGATCAACGAACGCTTCCTGCGGCGCGAGCAGGCCGATCTGCTGGTGCATGCGGCGGAGCCGGCCGCATTGATCGATATGCTGAAGAACTATCGCCCGCAGCGGCATGCCAAGACTTTCGATCGGGTCACCGCCGGCAAGATCATCTAATACCAATCCCAATGCATCAGGGCCGGCTTAAAGGCCGGCCCTGATGTCGATGCAATGAAACCTGACTGAAGCTGGACTGAAGCTTCACCGAGGCTTCACGGTACTCACGCGTCGAGTGCCTGCCTGAAGTCCTCAAGCAAGTCATCGGTATCTTCAATGCCGACCGATACCCGGATCAGGGATTCGGCGATACCCATGCTGGCGCGCCGCTCCGCTCCCATCTCATAGAAGATGGTATGGGCAACCGGGATCACCAGCGTGCGCGTGTCGCCAAGGTTGCTCGCCGGGATACCAAGCTTGAGCCGGTTCAGGTAATCGAAGCAATCCGTTCCTTCCTTGAGCTCGAAGCTGAACAGGCTGCCGTAGCCGGAAAACAGTTCGCTCGCGATGCCATGCTGAGGATGCGATGCGAGGCCAGGATAGTAGACCGCCGCGACGCGATCGTCGGCTTCGAGCATGCGAGCCAGCGCAAGTGCGTTCGCGCATTCGCGCTCCATGCGCAAGGCCATGGTTTCCGCGCCCACCGCAATATGGTGCGCCGCTTCGGGCCCGAGCGTGCCCCCGAAATCGCGCAGGCTCTTTGCACGGATCTGCGCCATGCCCCACTGACTCGGCGTGTACTTCTTGTAGGTCTCGATGATGTTGGGGAAACGGGTCCAATCGTACAGGCCGGTGTCGGTGAGGCTGCCGCCCAGCGCGTTGCCATGGCCGCCGATGGACTTGGTCAATGCATTGACGACCAGGCCGGCGCCGACCATCTTCGGACGGAACAGATACGGCGAGGTCATCGTATTGTCGACCACATACAGTATGCCGCGATCCCGGCACAGCTGGCCGATGCGCTTGAGATCGGCGATCTGTGTGCGCGGATTGGCGATGGTCTCGACGAACACGATGCGGGTCTGGGGCGTCAGGGCCGCCTCGACATTCTTCACATCGGTCGCATCCACCATCGACACCCTGACGCCCTGCCCGTTGACCGTCTGCCAGAGGCTGTTGGTGTTCCCGAAGAGGAAAGCCGACGACACCACATGATCGCCTTCCCGCAGCAACGCCTGGGCGACCGCACCGATGGCCGCCATGCCGGTCGAGAAGCAGATGGTCGCAAGACCCTGCTCCATCTTCGTGACCTTGTCTTCGAGCGCGGAGACGGTGGGGTTGCCCTGGCGTCCATAGCGGTAACCGGGCTGCTTGCCCTGGAAGACCTCAGCCAGCTGGCGCGCATCGCGGTAACCGAAGGTCACCGAGGTATGAATGGGCTTGTGGAGGGATCCGTGTTCGATCGGCTTCTGTCGATCGCTGTGCAGGATGCTGGTGGTGAAACCGTACTTTTTTGTATCAGTCATGGCGAAAAAAAACCCGCTTGGCTTGCGCCAAAACGGGGGAGAAACATCATCCGTTTTAGCAGCATTTTTCATGGGACTCTACCCGGGCGCCCGCAATCAGAATAAATCGGCGCAGACCCGTATCGTAACGTAAATCCGGGTGAACGCAAAATGACAGGCCGGCTGCATGACAATTTTTCGAACCGAGCGGCGCCGGCCGCGCTGCTTGCATCCAAATATTTTTGCACTATTGTTCAAACAAGTGATCGTAGTCAAATGACAGTGATTTTCTGTCACGCATTTATCGTCAGAAGGTAGCATTGCCCCGGTTATCACTAATCGAAAAGATTGCAGATTTTTGCCGATGGATTTCAACGAACTGGTGCTGCAGGAAATTCCGGATGCGGTTGTCGTACTGACCCCTGAAGGACGAATTGCACATTGGACAAGAGGAGCGGAACAGGTTTTCGGTTATGACAGCATGGAAGCCGGCGGACAGCTTCTGCACGAATTGCTGGTACCGGACGAACATCATGACGAGGAAGCCCGCAATCTGGCGCTGTTGAAACAGGCAGGCATCTGCAGTTACGAATCGGTACGACGGACCAAGAGCGGATCGCTCATCCATGTCGATGTATCGAACAAGGCCATTCATGCGCAGGATGGTTCCCTCGACTATGTCTTGAGCAGCCAGAAAGACGTGACCGAGCTGAAGGTCAGGCGCGACGCGAAATTGCTGGAAGCAAAATTCCGCGATCTTCTGGAATGCATGCCCGACGGGATCGTGATGTCGAATGCGACCGGGCATATCGTGCTCGCCAACTCGCAGGCCCAGCGCCTGTTCGGATATGAAGCGCATGAACTGCTGGGTCTGCCGGTCGACTGCCTGCTGCGCGACCGGACGCAGGAATTGCGGGAGCAGCCCCGCGAAGGCCGCTTCAAGCCGGCGGACAGGAATGCGACGGGCGCAGGCCTGGCATTTCACGCGCTGCGCAAGGACGGCAGGGAAATTCCCGTCGAAGCGAGCATCGGCCAGGTGCAGACCGAGGAAGGGCCCCTGCTCATGAGCGCGATCCGCGACATCACCGAACGCAGGCAGATCGAACTCGCCCTGCATGAAAAAAACATCGAACTCAAGAAAGCCAATCTCGCGAAGGATCATTTCCTGGCCGGCATGTCGCATGAACTGCGCACGCCGCTCAACGCCATCATCGGCTTCACCGGCACGCTGCTCATGCGCCTGCCCGGCCCGCTGACGCAGGACCAGGACAAGCAGCTGCGCACCATTCAGCACAGCGCGAAGCATCTGCTCTCGCTGATCAACGACCTGCTCGATCTGGCAAGGATAGAGTCCGGCAAGATCAGGCTGCATGTCGAAGCCGTGTCGCTCAACAGCCTGGTCAATGGCGTCATCGACACGATTGCTCCATTGGCCAGGCAAAAAGACTTGCTGGTTCAGCCTGACCTTCCCCAACGCGACATCGTATTCCATACCGACAGCCGCGCAGTCAGCCAGATACTGCTCAACCTCGTCAACAATGCAGTCAAGTTCACCGAACGCGGCGGGATAGACGTGCGGCTGAGCGAACTGGAAACCGCCGGAACGCGCAAGGCGGTCATCAGCGTGCGCGACAGCGGCATCGGCATCCGCGATGAAGACAAGGCTCGCCTGTTCGAAGCGTTCTCCCAGGTCGACGCCGGTTCGACCCGGCGCTATGAAGGCACCGGTCTCGGCCTGTATTTGAGCCGGAAGCTCGCGGCGCTTCTCGGCGCGGACTTGTCGTTTGCCAGCACCTTCGGCGAAGGCAGCCTGTTCACCCTGGCGCTTCCGGAGCATCCGCAATAATGCGCGCGTCCATGACATGCGCCGTATCCGGCCGGAGCGGTTCCCCATCCGCGGCATTCGCGGCATGCGAGATGGAGTCGTTCGATTGAATACCCGTATCCTGGTCATCGAGGACAATCCGGCCAACCTGGAGCTGATGGTCTACCTGCTCGATGCCTACGGCCACCAGACCATGACTGCGCATGACGGCCTCGGCGGACTTGCGCTGGCTCGGCGCGAGCGCCCTGACCTGATCATCTGCGATGTCCATCTGCCCGGCCTGAACGGATATGGCGTGATTGCCATACTCAAGTCGGAGCCGACACTGTGCTCGATTCCGGTCATTGCCGTCACCGCGCTGGCAATGGTGGGGGATCGGGAAAAGCTGCTGACGGCGGGATTCGACGGCTATATCAGCAAGCCGGTCGAGCCTGAGCGCTTCGTCGGCGTGATCGAACAATTCCTGAAGTCCTCGCATGCCGGCGCCTCGGCACCAGGCCGGGCCCCGCACTTTCCACAGTAACGCACAGTAACGAACAGGAGCGAAGATGGCGACCATACTGATCGTTGACGATCATGTCCTTAACCGGCAGTTTCTCATGGTCCTCCTCGGTTACAGTGGTCACCGTCTGCTCGAAGCTGCCAACGGCACCGAAGGCCTGGAGCAGGCAGCCACGGGCAAGCCCGATCTCGTCATTGCCGACATTCTCATGCCCAACATGGACGGCTATGAATTTGTCACCCGTCTGCGTGCAATGCCGGCCTTTGCCGCAACACCGGTCATCTTTTACACCGCGGCCTACCACGAGCGCGAAGCCGGCCTGATGGCGATGTCTTGCGGCGTGCGCTGGATTTTGCCCAAGCCGTCCGATCCGGAATTGATCCTGAAGACGGTGCAGGAAGCGCTGGGCCTGCCCGGTCCGAGCCTGCAGGCCGCCCTTCCGGAGAGCGTCCAGGCATCCGAGCCGGCGCTCCGTTCAGGTCTCGATGACCAGCTGTCCGAATACCTGGTCGAACTGGAAGCCAGCAGCAACCTCATGTCGGAATTCGCCCTCGAGGGACAGGCTCGCGGCGATTCCGGATCCGAGGAACTGCAAAGGATCGCACAGCGTCTGTCCAACGCTCTGTCGAGTCTGCAGGGCGTCAGTCTGCGCCTGACCGCGCTGATCGAACTCGGCATCGAACTGACCGCGGAACGCGATCCGCGCCGACTTCTGGAAATCAGCTGCCGGGTGGTGCAGGATATCTGCGTCGCCCGATATTCCGCGATCGGCATCCTGGCCGATGACCGCAGCCGCCTGGCGCACTTTCTCACCCGCGGCATGGAGGACGGCACGGCCGGAAGCATGACCAGTCCCTTGCCGGATGCCGGCATTTTCGGCAAGGTGCTTGCCCAGCGCACTGCCTGCCGCATGCGCAACCCGGATGGCATTGCCGGGCGGCTGGGACTGCCGGCCGGACACCCGCCCGTGCATTCCATCCTGGTCGTGCCGGTGGCCTCCCAGGACAAGACTTACGGATGGCTGTACCTGGTCGACAAGCTGGGTGCGGCGGAATTCAGCGAGATCGATGAACGGGCCGCGGCAACGGTTGCCTCGCAGCTCGCCGTCGTCTACGACAACCTCGTTCTCTACAGCGAGATCGAACGCCAGCACGCGCGCCTGAAAAACGAAGTCAATGAGCGCAAGCAGGCGCAGGAAGCCCTGCGCCGCACCCTGCGCGCACGCACCGTGATGGCGGAATGCAATCACGTGATGGTGCACGCCAGGGATGAGCGCACGCTGCTGCAGGATATGTGCCGCACCGTGGTGGAGGCCGGCAGATATCAGATGGCATGGATAGGCTATACCGGCGACGACGGCACGCTGACGCCGGTAGCGCACGCCGGTTCCGTTCCTGGCATGGAGCTCAAGCCCGCCAGCCGGTTCGTTCCGGGAACCTTATCCCGGCATGGCTCCGCGCTGATTGATGAGCATGCGCGGCCATGGGTGGTGGTCGACATGACCTCCGGCGAAGGTGCGGTCGAAACATTGACCGATCCGGTCGCCGTTTCACTCCCTCTCAAGCATCAGGAGCAATTGTTCGGCGTGCTGACGATTTACGAAAAGGATGCCGGTTCCTTCGACAGCGAGCAGGTGGCAATGCTGGAAGAACTGGCGGACGATATTTCCTACGGTGTCGCCAGCCTGCGCACCAAGCAGGCCCGGGAGAAAGCCGAAAGCGATCTGCGGGTAACCGAGGAAAAACTCTCCAGCATCCTGGATTCGATCGACAACGTGGTCTGGTCGGCGACCGACCGCGGCTTCATCTATCTCAATTCCATCGTGGAGACGCTGTACGGGCGGCCGATAGAAGACTTCTTCCGCGACCGCAGCCTGTGGTTCGAGTCGGTGCATCCCGATGACCGGGCCGCGATGGAAGCCGGCCATGCCCGGCTTGCGCATGCGGCAGATCTGAAACATGAATACCGCATCGTCCGCCCGGACGGCAGCATCCGCTGGGTTGAGGAAAGGGCACGCGCGATCCGCGACCAGCGAGGACGGCTGCTGCGCTGCGACGGCATCGCCATCGACATCAGCGAGCGCAAGCAGTATGAAGCCCGAATCGAATATCTGGCAGATCATGATGCACTGACCTCGCTGGCCAACCGCAACCTGCTTGGAGACCGCATCACCCAGGCCATGGCGCATGCCCGCCGCAGCGGCCAGATGCTCGCCCTGCTCTTCCTCGACCTGGACCGATTCAAGAGCGTCAATGACAGCCTTGGCCACATGCTGGGCGACAACCTGCTGCAGGAAGTGTCAAACCGCCTCAGGCAGGTGGTTCGCGAAGGCGATACGGTGGCGCGCCAGGGCGGAGACGAATTCATCATCCTGCTCACCGATGTGCAGCGCCCGCAGGACGTGGCGGCGGTGGCGCAGAAGATCTTCGATGTCTTCGAGAAGCCGTTCATGGTGAGGAACCATGAACTGTTCATGACGACGAGCATCGGCGCGACGCTCTACCCGGACGACGGCGAAGACATCCAGACGCTGCTGCGCAATGCCGACACGGCGATGTACCGCGCCAAGGAAGAACAGGGCAATGCCTTCCACTTCTATTCGGCGGAAATGAGCGTGCGCGCGCTGGAACGGGCGGCGCTCGAGCGCGCCCTGCGGCGCGCGCTCGACAAGAACGAATTCGAGCTGTTCTACCAGCCCAAGGTCGATGTCCACACCGGCCGCATCATCGGCGCCGAAGCGCTGATCCGCTGGAATCATCCGGACATGGGTCTGGTGCCCCCTACCCGCTTCATTCCGATGGCAGAGGAAATCGGGCTCATCGTACCCATCGGCAACTGGGTCATCCGGACCGCATGCGCGCAGAACCGCGCCTGGCAGGACGCCGGGCTGCCGGAGATCAGCATTTCGGTCAACCTGTCCGCACGCCAGTTCAACCAGGAAGGCTTGGTGCAGTCGGTGGCCGATACCTTGGACAGCATGGGACTGGAAGCCCGTCATCTCGAACTGGAGCTGACCGAGAGCATGGTGATGAACAGCGCCGACCTCTTCATCAGCAAGCTGCACGAACTGGAAAGCCTGGGCGTGCAATTGTCGATCGACGACTTCGGCACCGGCTATTCCAGCCTCAGCTACCTCAAGCGCTTTCCGCTGCACCACCTGAAGATCGATCAATCCTTCGTGCGCGACATCGCCACCGACGCCGATGACGCCGCCATCACCAGCACCGTCATTTCGCTCGGACACAGCCTCAACCTGCGGGTGATCGCGGAAGGCGTGGAAACCGAGGAGCAGGTCGCCTTCCTGCGCGAACATCAGTGCGACGAGATGCAGGGATATTTCTTCAGCAGGCCGCTGCCGGCGCAGGAATTCGCGCATCTGCTGCGGCGGCATTGAAGCGCGGCTTCCCGCACGTCATACCAATCCCAAGGCATAACGTGCCATGAGATCGCGTCTTTTTCCGCCTGCCCGCGTTGTGCTCGTCATCCATAGCCCCGCTATGGATTCCTCCCACGCCTTGCGAGACGAAAAAATCCATCAATCTCATCTGGCACGTCATACCTTGGGATTGGTATCAGACATCTTCGTGCCGGCTGTGGAATTCAGGGCCGGCGTTCAGATGCCTGTGGTGCGAAAACGCGGAGAGCAAAACAAAAAGCCCGCGACAGCATCGCGGGCTTTTTCATTGCGGCGAACAGCTCCGCCGGTCACATCATCAATCGACGCGCGCCAGATTCAGGGCAAGCTGGGAACGCACGGCATCCTCGATTTCCGGCTTGGGATTGTTGCGCACATACTCGATGCGGTCGAGGTAATCGCGCGAAATGTCGCCCGTGACATAGATGCCGTCGAAGCAGGATGCTTCGAAATCCTTGAGCGCCGGATTCACATCCGAGATCGAGCGCTTGAGCGCATCGACATCCTGGTAGACCAGCGCATCGGCGGTGATCTCGCGGCAGACTTCCTCTTCGCTGCGGCCGTAGGCGATCAGTTCGTTACGGGTCGGCATGTCGATGCCGTAGACGTTCGGGAACTTCACCGGCGGCGCCGCCGATGCGAAGATCACGCTCTTGGCGCCGGAATCGCGCGCCATCTGCACGATCTCGCGGCTGGTCGTGCCGCGCACGATCGAATCGTCGACCAGCAGCACGTTCTTGCCCTTGAACTCGCTGCCGATGGCATTGAGCTTCTGGCGCACCGACTTCTTGCGCAGGCCCTGGCCGGGCATGATGAAGGTACGGCCGATGTAGCGGTTCTTGATGAAGCCTTCGCGGTAGTCGAGGTTGAGCTTGAGCGCGAGTTCCATCGCCGCCGGACGGGAGGAATCGGGAATCGGCATCACCACGTCGATGTCGCCGGCCGAAAACTGGCGCCTGATCTTCTCCGCGAGATATTCGCCCATCTTCAGGCGCGATGCATAGACGGAGGCACCGTCGATGATGGAATCCGGACGTGCCAGATAGACGAACTCGAATGCGCAGGGATTGAGCATGGGGTTTTCCGCGCACTGCTGGTTGTACAGCTTTCCGTCGAGGTCGATGAAGATGGCTTCGCCCGGCAGCACGTCGCGCAGGAAACGGAAACCGAGCCCTTCCAGCGCAACCGATTCGCTGGCGAGCATGTATTCGGTACCCTTGTCGGTTTCATTGAAGCCGATGCACAGCGGACGAATGCCGAACGGATCGCGGAAGGCCAGCAGGCCATAGCCGGCGATCTGCGCCACGACCGCATAGGAGCCGCGCACGCGGGTATGCAGGACGGACACCGCCTTGAACAGGGCCGACGGATCCAGGGAGTAGCCTGTCGTGGCCATCTGGATTTCATGGGCCAGCACGTTGAGCAGGACTTCGGAATCGGAGTCGGTATTGACGTGGCGGCGGTCGTTCTTGAACATCTCGATCTTGAGCTGTTCCCAGTTGGTCAGGTTGCCGTTATGCGCCAGGATGATGCCGAACGGCGCATTGACGTAGAACGGCTGAGCCTCTTCCTCGCTGGAAGAGCCGGCCGTCGGATAGCGGACTTGGCCGATGCCGGCATTGCCGGGCAGCGAACGCATGTTGCGTGTACGAAATACGTCGCGCACCAGGCCATTGGCCTTGTACATCGAAAACGTATTGCCGTGATTGGTTGCGATACCCGCCGCATCCTGCCCGCGATGCTGCAGCAGCAACAAGGCATCATAGATCAGCTGGTTGACCGGACCCTGGGAAACAACGCCAACAATGCCACACATGGTGGACTCCTCAACTAAGACAATTCAAAAGCTTACGTGCCTGGCCCAATCGCCCGGCAGGTAGGGGCTGACCGTTCTTGCAGCCGTTTCGGCCAACGGGCTGAACAGGGCTTCCTTCCAGAAAGCCTGCTGCGGAATCGCTGTCATGCCGCACACCAGCACGACGGCCAGTACGATGACCAGCCCGCGTCCCAGCCCGAACAGCCCGCCGAGACCGCGGTCGGCCAGCGTCAGGCCGCTGGCCTTGATCACTGCATCCACCGCCATGCTCAGCAGCATCATCATCAGCCGCACCCCGATGAACAGGGCGAGAAAGGCCACGATCAGCCGGGTGGTGCCGCCGGGAATCGCATCCGGAAGCAATCCGGCCAGTCCTTCGCCGTAGGCATTGGCCACCACGAATGCAACGATCCAGCTGAGCAGGGACAGGATTTCCTTGACCAGGCCCCGCAAGGTGCTGATGACAATCGAGCAAATCAGCACGAAGACAACGATATAGTCGAATATTGTCACGTATGGGCAATGTTCAAGCCGGCACGAGCGTGCCGTTCAAGCCCAGCTTGACGATTTTCGCGCGGACCTTCTCAGCCTCATCCTTGCTGGTGAACGGTCCGACCCGGATGCGCGTGCGGCTGCCGCCATCGGTAGTGACTGTCTGCGTGAACGAATGGATGCCTGCATCCTTGAGCTTGGTTTGCAGCTCATTGACCTTTTCCCTGGTCGCAAGTGCCGCCACCTGGATGACAAATTTGCTGGATTTCTTTTCGAGGGACGGATCTGGCTTGCCTTCAAGCAAAGCTTTGGCACGCGCCGCCTCGGCCAGCTTCTCCGCCTGCCTGGCGTCCGCCTTTTCAGCCTTGTCCGACTTGTCGGATTTATCAGCCTTGTCGGCCTTCGGCTCGGGTTTCAATTCCGGCTTGGATTCGTGCCTGGGTTCGGGCCTGGCATCCGCCTTGGCAAGCGGCGCGGTCGGCGCTGCCTGCTTCCCGTGGTCATCCTTGGGAGCGGCTGCCTGTTTGGAGGATTCCGTTTTCGGGGTTGCGGCGGGTGCCGCAGCGACAGCGGACGGCTGCTTGGCGATGTCCGCCGGGTCGACCACCTCTTCCTTCGGATCGAGCGCGGCGGTCGCATTCACGCCGGAAGATGCCGGTGCTGCCGACGGGTTCGCAGAAGCGGAACTGGCCGACGACGCCGCAGGCTTGTCCTTGGAGGGAATCTGGATTGCTATATCGTCGGCGACGGGCTTGGGCTCGGAATCGAGCAGCATTGGCAAACCGACCACTGCAGCCAGCACCAGGGCCACCGCACCGATCAGGCGGCGGCGCGCCCGCTTCTTTTCCGGCAGGACCGGATCGGCCTGCTCGGCACCCTGCGCCTGCGGCTTGGCCGAACGGCGCTTGCGGCTGCGTACCGCCTTGGATTCCTCTTCAGCGCGCGAATAAAACGCACTGTCGTCGGAAGCGGGTTCCTGCTTGTTTTTGCGGAAGGACGAGAACAAGCTCATGCGATAAAAAGTGTCGGTGAGTTGAGCGGCGGTCTTGAAAAAACAATACGGTTTTTCAGCCCGCCTCTCCGGATCTTTTCGCTTCCATCACGCCAGCGACAGTCAGGAATGATCCGAAAACCGCAATTCTATCATTCTCGCCGGCCCTGCTTCGTGCATTCGCGAAAGCTGTGGCGGGAGAGGCAAAGGTTTCGATCGAACGTTCGTTGCCGGCCCCGGTCTGCGGCACGATGCCGGCATCGAGCAGCTTCTGCTTCAGGGTTTCCGCCGTTGCGGCGCGCGGCAGCGGCAGGTCGGTCACGCACCAATGGTCGACGCGATCCTTGAGCTGGGCGATGACGCCGTCGATATCCTTGTCCTGCATGGCGCCGAATACTGCATAGGTATAGGGATGGAAACCCATGTTGTCGAGGTTCTGCGCCAGCGTGGCGGCGGCATGGGGATTATGCGCCACGTCGAGGACCACGGTCGGCCTGCCCGGGAGGACCTGGAAGCGGCCCGGCAGATCCACCATGGCCAGTCCCGTGCGCACTTCCTGCGCACCGACGGGCAGACGGTGCCGCAGCGCCTCCAGCGCCGCCAGCGCCGCCGATGCGTTGAGCAGCTGGTTGGCGCCGCGCAGCGCCGGATAGCCGAGCGAATTGCGCCGCTGCCCGCGTCCGCCGTAGCTCCACTGCTGCTTGTCGCCGGAATAGTTGAAATCATGCCCGAACAGCCAGAGATCGGCGCCGATGGCCCGCGCATGGTCGATCAGGGATTGCGGAGGGACCGGGTCGCCGCAGATGGCGGTGCGGCCGCCGCGGAAAATGCCGGCCTTCTCGAAACCGATCTTTTCACGGGTATCGCCGAGATATTCGGTGTGGTCGATGTCCACGCTGGTCACGATGGCAACGTCGGCATCGATCACGTTCACCGCATCCAGACGTCCGCCGAGCCCCACCTCCAGGATCACCGCGTCCAGCCCGGACTGGGCGAACAGGCGCAGGATGGCGAGCGTGGTGAATTCGAAATAGGTCAGCGATACGTCGCCGCGCTGCGCTTCGACGACAGCGAACTGCTCCGTCAGCATCGCGTCCGACGCCGGCTCGCCGTTGACGCGCGCCCGTTCGTTGAAGTCGATCAGGTGCGGCGAGGTGTACAGTCCGACGCGATATCCGGCCTGCATCAGGATGGATTCCAGCATCGCACACGTCGAGCCCTTGCCGTTGGTGCCGCCCACGATGATCACAGGACAGTCGAAACGGATGCCGAGCCTGTCCCTGACCTGTCCGACGCGCTCCAGGCCCATGTCGATGGCCTTGGGATGCATGGATTCGAGAAGGGAGAGCCATTCGGCCAGGGTTGCGGGTTGCGTAGTCATGACTCGTTGCGGCAATGGAAGAATTGTTCAGTTCAAATGCAAGACGGCGAACAGGACAGGTACGCAGGACGCCGTACCCATCTTGTTCGCCGTTGCGGCGCAGGCCCGGATCAGGCGAGCACTTCGGCAGGCTGGCTCTGCAGCAGGGCCAACAGCCGTGCGATTTCCTCTCGCATCTTGCGGCGGTCGATAATCATGTCGACCGCGCCCTTCTGCAGCAGGAATTCGGCACGCTGGAAGCCTTCCGGCAGCTTTTCGCGGACCGTGTTCTCGATGACCCTCGGTCCGGCAAAGCCGATCAGCGCCTTCGGTTCGGCAATCACGACATCGCCCATGAAGGCAAACGATGCCGATACGCCTCCCATGGTGGGGTCGGTCAAGACGGAAATAAAGGGCAGCTTGCGCTCCGCCAGCTTGGTCAGCATGGATGTCGTTTTCGCCATCTGCATCAGCGACAGCAGGCCTTCCTGCATGCGGGCACCGCCGGTTGCGGTAATGCAGATGAACGGCACCTTCTGATCCAGCGCCGCCTGGGCGCCGCGGGCGAACCGCTCGCCGACCACCGAGCCCATCGAGCCGCCCATGAATTCGAACTCGAAGCAGGCCACGACCACCGGCAGCGTCATGATCGCGCCGCCCATGACGATCAGCGCATCGGTCTCGCCTGTCGCTTCCATCGCATCCTTCAGGCGGTCCGGGTATTTCTTGCTGTCCTTGAACTTCAGCGAGTCGACCGGCAGGGCTTCCTGTCCGATTTCATAACGGCCGCCCGCATCGAGCAGCGCATCAAGGCGCTCACGTGCGCGGATGCGCATGTGGTGGTCGCATTTCGGGCAAACGTGAATATTCGACTCGAGATCCGTGCGGTACAGGACGGCTTCGCAGGACGGGCACTTCACCCACAAACCTTCCGGAACCGATTTGCGGTTGCCGGAGTCGGAGCGCTGAATGCGCGGGGGAAGCAGTTTTTCAAGCCAACTCATCGTGACCTCTTTTGATTTTTCGGGTGGGCGCATTGTACCGCCGGCCTTGCTTTGCGCCAATATCGGTTTGACGACAGCAACAGCTGGACATCATGCCTTTTCGTCAAGTGCCTGCCGGATTCCGGCAATAAAACTGCGCACCGCCTCGGCCGCATTTTCCTGCGGCGTGTTTTCCAGTTCCTGGATGATGCGGCTGCCGATCACCACCGCATCCGACACGGAAGCAATTGCCTTTGCGGTAGCGCCATCACGGATACCGAAGCCGACGCCGACCGGCACCTGCACATGCTTCCGGATTTCCGGAATCTTGCTCGCCACGGCTTCCAGGTCGAGATGACCCGACCCGGTGACGCCCTTGAGCGAGACGTAGTATACGTAACCGGTCGCAATCTTGCCGACCTGCGCAATCCGTTCCGGAGTCGAAGTAGGCGCCAGCAGGAAGATGGGATCGAGTCCTTTGCGCTTCATTGAAGCCGCAAACTCCTCGCACTCTTCCGGCGGGTAATCGACCACCAGCACGCCGTCGACACCCGCTTCCCCTGCTGCCTGGATGAAGGAGTCGGCGCCCATTCTTTCAATCGGATTGGCATAGCCCATCAGCACCACGGGCGTTGCCTGATCCTTGCTGCGGAATTCCTTTACGAAGCTTAATACGTCGCGCATGCCGACGCCCTGGGCCAGAGCGCGTTCGGAAGCGCGCTGGATGACAGGGCCATCAGCCATTGGATCGGAGAAAGGTACGCCGAGTTCGATTATGTCGGCGCCGCCTGCCACCAGGGCATGCATCAGCGATACGGTAAGTCCCGGCGACGGATCGCCTGCGGTAATGAAGGGAATCAGGCCCTTGCGTTTTTGTTCGGCAAGTGTAGTCAGCGTATTTTTAATTCTGGACATGGTCAGTCTCTATCTCGTTGTTCGGCCATGGAACAGTGCGGGCGCTTGATCAAACGCCTGCGGCTTTCCGGCTGGAAGGACGTGTATGCAAACGGCGACGCGTTTCAGATGTTTTTCTTCATGCGTTCGGCGACGGTATGCATGTCCTTGTCGCCGCGCCCGGAAAGATTGGCAAGCACAATCTTGTCCTTGGGCAGCGTGGCGGCGAACTTTGCCGCGTAGGCCAGCGCGTGGCTGGACTCGAGTGCCGGGATGATGCCTTCGATGCGGCAGCAGTTGTGGAAGGCTTCGATCGCTTCGTCGTCGGTGACGGAAACATACTGCGCGCGGCCGGAATCCTTGAGCCAGGCATGCTCCGGTCCGACGCCGGGATAATCGAGGCCCGCCGACACCGAATGCGTCTCGATGATCTGGCCGTTTTCATCCTGCAGCAGATAGGTGCGGTTGCCGTGCAGCACACCGGGCGAACCGGCGATGAGCGATGCGGAATGCTTTCCGGTGTCGAGCCCTTCTCCGGCCGCCTCGACGCCGACCAGCTGCACGTCCTTGTGGTCGATATACGGATAGAAGATGCCCATGGCATTGGAGCCGCCGCCGATGCAGGCGACGACGTAATCGGGCTGCCTGCCGGCCTGCTCGGGCATTTGCACCAGGCATTCCTTGCCGATCACGGACTGGAAGTCGCGCACCATCATCGGGTAGGGATGCGGGCCGGCAACGGTACCGATGATGTAGAAGGTATTCTCGACATTGGTCACCCAGTCGCGCATCGCTTCGTTGAGCGCATCCTTCAGGGTCTTTGAACCGGATTCGACCGGCACCACCTTCGCGCCGAGCAGTTCCATGCGGTACACGTTCTGCACCTGGCGCTTGACGTCCTCGCTGCCCATGTAGATCACGCATTCGAGGCCGAAACGGGCGCAGATGGTGGCGGTTGCGACGCCGTGCTGTCCTGCCCCGGTTTCCGCGATGACGCGCGGCTTGCCCATGCGCTTTGCGAGCAGGGCCTGGCCGATCACGTTGTTGATCTTGTGGGCGCCGGTATGGTTGAGGTCTTCACGCTTGAAGTAGATCTGCGCGCCTCCCATCATTTCGGACCAGCGTTTTGCATGGTAGATCGGGCTGGGACGGCCGACGAAATGCTTCAGTTCGCGCTCGAATTCGGCGAGAAATTCCGGATCGTTCTGGTAATGCGCATAACCGTTCTTCAGTTCGGTCAGCGCATGCGTCAGGGTTTCCGACACGAAGGTGCCGCCGTAGGGGCCGAAGTGCCCGCGTGCATCGGGAAGGTTGTAGGGCGCCGTCTGGTGCAGCGCGGCGGTCGTGACAGGCTGGCGCTCGCCATAGTTTTCAAGCGCGTTCAGTTCTTTCATGGTCATCCTCTTTCAAGCTTGACGGCAAGGCGCTCGCGCAGGCGAATGCCCTGGATCGGTTCATTGATGGCTAAATGCATGCCGCAACGTGCAGCCACGGCAAGAAGCAAGAATCCGGAATCGGGCTGCTGTTGAAACGGAGGCAAGCGCGGCATGAGCGCGATTGCATGCCATCCGTTAGTTGTTCAGCCGGGAGTCGGCAAGGCCAACTGCCCGGATGAACGCGGCAATCTTTGCAGGATCCTTGATGCCCTTGGAGAGTTCGACGCCACTGCTGACGTCGACGGCATGCGGGCGTACCTGAAGCACGGCTTCAGTGACGTTTTGTGCGCTCAAGCCACCACTCAAAACGACCCGAGGCGCGAGCTCTTTTGGGATGAGAGACCAATCGAAAACCTTTCCACCGCCGCCATAGCCGTCGACAAATGCGTCGAGCAGCAGGCCGGCGAACAACGGCCCGGCGGCACGGTAACTTTCCTCGTATTCTAGCAAATCGGCGGCCGTCATATCCGGTTCCACGCGCAGGGCGCGCATGAAGGGACGGGAAACCGCCTCGGCTGCGGCACGGCATTGCTCGGGCGTTTCATCGCCATGGAATTGCAGCATGGACACCGGCGCCACGCGAACCACGTCTTTGATCTCCTCCACCGAAGCGTTGACGAACAGCCCGACCGTGGTGATATAGGCAGGCACAGCGGCAATCAGTGCCGCCGCCTCCTGCGGCGCGACATAGCGGGGGCTTTTGGCATAGAAAACGAAACCGATCGCATCGGCGCCGGCCGCAATGACGGACTGGAGATCTTGCGGGCGGGTAATGCCACAAATTTTTGCACGGGTACGGGAAGTCATGGAATCGAGAGCAATAAGCCGTTCTGCCGATATTATGCTACCGGCTCATTCATTGTCCGTGAAACCACGGCAAGGCAGGAGAATTTTCCTGCGGCAGCGCCCATGCCGCATCGTACTCGATCTTCGCCAGGTACAAGCCGTCGGGCATGAAGGTCGGCGCGGCAAGGCTGCGGTCGCGCTTGTCGAGGATGCCGGCCAGCCACTGGGGTGGCTGGTTTCCGTTCCCGACCACGATGAGCGAACCGACGATGTTGCGCACCATGTGATGCAGGAAGGCGCTGGCGGTCAAGGTGAATACGATCAGGTCGCCGCGCCGCTCGATGCGGATGTCATGCATGGTCTTGACCGGAGATTTGGCCTGGCACTCCGCCGCGCGGAACGCGGAAAAGTCATGCGTGCCGAGCAGGCAGGCGGCGGCTTCCCGCATCGGCTCGACCTGCAGCGGCCTGAATACCCAGCCCGCCTTGCCGGCAAGCAGCGGCATGCGTACCGGATGGTTGTAGAGCACGTAATGATAGGTTCGGGAGCGGGCACTGAACCGCGCATGGAAGGCGTCGTCGCCCTCGCCTTTCACTTCGGCGGCCCAGCGCACGGCGATCGACGCAGGCAGGAAGGCGTTGACGCCGCGCACCCAGGAAAACATGTCGCGTTCAAGGCCGGTATCGAAATGCACTACCTGTTCCAGCGCATGCACTCCGGTATCGGTACGTCCCGCGCAGGTGGTGGCAATGTCGGTCAGCGCAAAGCGCTTGATGGCGGATTCCAATGCATCCTGCACGGTCTTGCCGTGGGGCTGAGTCTGCCAGCCGTGCCAGTGGGCGCCGTCATACTGCACGCCAAGCGCAATGCGTTTCAATTCCACTCCAGTTCATTCAAAAGCAAAAATGCGAAACGGGCGCAAGCTCCGCTGCGCCCGTTTCGTACCAATACCAAGCTTGGCATCGCCTGGACTACATTTGCCGGATCAATCAGGCAAGCTCAAGCAACAGGGATTTGGCCCGCTCGCTCTGCTGCGGCGTCCCGCCCTTCAAGACTTCATCGAGAAGTTCGCGCGCGCCTTCCTTGTCACCGATTTCCTGGTAGGCGATGGCCAGATCGAGCTTGGTTTCCATTTCTGCGCTGTTGATGCTCGCATCAAGGTCGCTCAATCCCGAACCGGTCGCACCGGACGAATCCGACGTATCGGTCAGATCGAACCGGGAAAAGTCGGAAACGCTTTCCGCATCCTTCGGATTGAGTTCCAGGCTGATGCCGGACAGGTCGAAGTCCAGCGGATCCTCTGCCGAACCCGATGCAGCCGATGCCGGTTCGTCGGAAATATCGGCAAGCTCCGGAATATCCAGATTGAGCGGCGCCGGATCAGCAGGCAGGCCGATATCCAGGGAGAACGGCTCGGCGGCTTTGACATCGGCTTCCGATGCAATATCTGGCGAGATATTGTCCAGCGAGAAATCGAGATCCTTGATGCCGGGAAGATCGATAGGCTCAGCCGGTGCAGGCGCTTCGCCCGGCAGATTCAATTCGAAATTCGGCAAGTCGTCGAGCGACGAGACCGATGGCTCGGGCGCAGTTTTCGGCTCTGGCTCCGTTTCCGGCAAGACGGAAGCAGATGTGTCGGCAGGCTTGTCCTTTTCCGCCGAAGGCGTATCGAGGAAATCGAAATCGATGGAGCTCAGCTCGGGAAGCGGCTCCGCTGCGGCGGCAGGCGCCTGCGGTGCCGCCGGTTCCGGAGACAGGTTCAGTCCGTCCAGATCGAAATCCAGGTCGTTGGACGAAGGCTTGGGCTGCTCAGCCTCCGCCTTGATTTCCGGCTTGTCGTCCAGTCCGATATCGAGGTCCGTCATCGGCTCGAAGTCGAGTTCGTTCTTGACGGCAGCCGGTTCTTCATCCTTGGCGTCTTTGGCAACCTCAAGCGGAACGTCGCTCGCGCTTCCGGTATTGCTGAAGTAGGAAGTGTTGGTCTCGAGCGAGTCGATTGTCTGCAGCGTGGAATTGTCGCTTTGCGTTGCCGAAAGCAGCGTTGCAAGTCCCTGCTCTTCGAGCGGACGGGTCGGTGCCAGCAGTCCGCCGTCCGCCTTGTCGTCCGCGTCGGACTTGCCGCCGGCGTACAGGGGGTTGTTCGGATCGATGGCCACGCCGAGCGCAGCAGCCTGCGCCCATTCCGGCCCTTCGCCCTTGGTCAGGCCGTAGAGCTCGGTTGCCAGCACTTCGAACGCACGCAGGTCCTTGCGATTGGAATAGATTTCGAGCAGTTTCACGCGCACCGCATGACGCTCGGGCTGGGTACGCAATGCCTCCTTCAGGATTTCCTCCGCCTGTGCATCGCGGCCGTAGGCGATGTAGACATCGGCTTCGGCGACCGGATCGACCTCATTGGAGTCGAGCTGGCTGGCCGAAGGCGTGAAGCTGGAATTGAAAATGCTGTTGTTGGTATCAACCGTCTGTCCGCCGGTCGAGCCGAACAGCGAATTGGCCTTCAGGCTGGAATCGGTAATCAGGCTGTCTTCGAAAGGCTTGCTTTCCTTCTTGCGGCGCGCGCGATAAATTCCAAGTCCGCCGAGGGCCACGAGCAATGCGCCGAGGCCTGGCAGAACCATCGGGTTTTCGGTCAGCGAATCGATGAAGCTCGGCTCTTCCGGTGCTGGCGGAGGTGTTGCCGGTTTGGCTTTCGCCGCCGGTGCGGCAGGAGCCGGAGTCTGCGCGGGCGTTGCGGACTTTTCCGCGGACGCAGCTGGCGCAGGAGAAGAGGCCTCGGGAGCGCCCGCTGCTGCAGGTGCTGCAGGTGCTGCCGCTGCTGAAGGAGCGGACGGTGCCGCCTTGCCTGCCTCGGCAGCGGAGCCGGCTGCCGGTGCGGTCTTTGCAGAATCGGATGCTGCCGGTGCCACAGCAGCCGCAGCACCAGCGGCGGCTGCCTTGCCGGCGTCTGCCAGCGGCGCCTCCGCCTGCTTCTGCTGCTCTGCCAGGCCCTTGTTCTTGACCTCCAGCAGTTTCTGCAGTTCGCTGACGTTTCTCTCCAGTTCCTTGACGCGCTGATTGGCTTCGGCGACAGCCTTTTCCTGTGCAATGCGGTCTTCCGCCGAGCCGCCGCCGGAACGCTTGTCCGCGTTGGCATTGGCACCTGCGGCAGGCGCGGCATTGGAAAGTTTCAGCTTGTCTTTGGAGTCTGCCGCCGGGCTGGATTGTTCCTCGACCTTGGCATTGATCTTGCCGCTTGCGCTCTGCCGGCCTTCGCCCGATTTCTGCGCGGCGCCGGCAGCCACCTGGTCGGCCAGCTTGCTGCGGTAGTTGTTGAAATCTGCGGCCTGGGCAACGACGATGCTGCGCGCCTCGCCGCTGCTGACGGCCTTGGCTGCATCCTCGCCCGGTACGGACAGGATCTGGCCGGCCTTGAGGCGATTCATGTTTTCGCCGACGAAGGCATCCGGATTGGCGCGATACAGGGCGACCAGCATCTGGTCGAGCGAAACGCCGCTTGGCTTGACACGGCCGGCGATGCGGGCAAGCGTATCGCCGCTGCGCACCTTGTAGTCTCCCGAAGCAGCTGCAGGCTCTTCCATGCGAGGTGCGCGCGGTGCGGGTGCGGCCGCCGTCGCATTCCTGCGCGCTGCCGCGGCTTCGGCAGCCGGCTGGGCAGGCGCTGCCTGCTGCTGCGTCCTTGCAGCAGCGGTATCGGGAATGCCTACCGTGGACGGAGAAACCTGCGCGGATTGAGCCAGCCGCAAATCGGCGGGATCGAGCAGGAAGGTGTATTCGCGAACCAGGCGCCCGTTCGGGCCCGACATTTCAAGCAGCAGGTCGACGAAAGGCTCATTCAGGGGCTGGCTGGAGGTGACGCGAATCACCTGCCGGTCGCCGCGCTGTTCTACGGCGAAACGCAATGAAGCCAGGGCGGCGTTGTAATCGATGTTCGCCTGGCGGAAGGTCTCCGGCGAGGCAAGCCGTGCAGTCAACGCGCCAAGCTCGTCCTTGGAAACGGAAGTCAGTTCGATCTCTGCACGCAACGGCTGCCCGAGCGACGACAGCACCGTCAATTTGCCTAGTCCTGCAGCATAGGCGCTGGAAAACACCAATGCAGACGCGACGGCTGCGCTGATGGTTTTCAGGGTCAATGCGCGGATCGACGGTTGCTTTTTTGAATGCATATTGGATGGCATAAGGGGCATTCCGTTTGCGGAGCTGGAGAGATGGCGGTTACCGCTCCAATTTAACATTGATCGGTGGAACTTTCACCATATCAGCATGGATTTGGCCATGCAAGTGTAACCAAAGTACCAACTTTGACGGCCATTGGTGACAGTGTATCTACGATAGTCGGCAATGGCTGTTGTGGTTTGACAACGAGACTGGGGCCTGCAGATACCGGCAATGCATTCCGGCGTTCCACAGGCCCCAGTCGTCGGAGGCTTGGCTAGTTGCTCAGGTCTCGATTAGTTGTCGAGCACGATGCGCAGCATGCGGCGCAGCGGTTCGGCAGCGCCCCACAGCAGCTGGTCGCCGACGGTGAACGCGGACAGATACTCGCCGCCCATCTGCATCTTGCGCAGACGGCCGACCGGAATCGTAAGGCTGCCGGTGACGGCTGCGGGCGTCAGATCCTTCATCGATGCTTCGCGGGTGTTCGGCACGACTTTCGCCCACTGGTTGTTGTCGGCAATGATGCCTTCGATCTCGTCAAGCGGCACATCCTTCTTGAGCTTGATCGTCAATGCCTGCGAATGGCAGCGCATTGCGCCGATGCGCACGCACAGGCCGTCCACCGGAATGGCTGCCTTGGCCGTTACGCCGAAACCTTCGCCGCGGCCGAGGATCTTGTTGGTTTCCGCGCCGCCCTTCCACTCTTCCTTGGAGACGCCGTTGCCCAGATCCTTGTCGATCCAGGGAATCAGGTTGCCGCCGAGCGGAACGCCGAACTGCTTGGTCTCGTCCGCGGACATCGAATGCTGCTTGGAGAGCACCTTGCGATCGATCTCCAGAATCGCCGATGCCGGATCATCGAGCAGCGACTTGACTTCTGCATTGATCGAGCCGAACTGGGTCAGCAGTTCGCGCATGTGCTGTGCGCCGCCGCCGGAAGCCGCCTGGTAGGTCATGGAAGTCATCCAGTCGACCAGGTCGTGCTGGAACAGGCCGCCCAAGCCCATCAGCATGCACGACACGGTGCAGTTGCCGCCGATGTAGTTCTTGACGCCGCGCTTGAGCGCATCCTTGATGACGTTGAGGTTGACCGGGTCGAGGACGATGATCGCATCGTCCTTCATGCGCAGCGTGGAGGCCGCATCGATCCAGTAGCCGTTCCAGCCGGCAGCACGCAGCTTGGGGTAAATCTCGGTCGTGTAGTCACCGCCCTGGCAGGTAATAATGATTTCGCATTTTTTCAGCTCGTCAATATTATTTGCATCCTTCAGTGTGGTTTCGTTTTTCGCCATCGCCGGGGCTTTGCCGCCGGTGTTGGATGTCGAAAAGAATACCGGCTCGATATGAGCGAAATCGCCCTCTTCCTGCATGCGCTGCATCAGGACCGAGCCCACCATACCACGCCAACCCACCAGGCCTACTAACTTCACAATTTTCTCCCTCAAGTGCCCATCAAAAAAATAAACTCATTACCTTAGCGCCTGCACCACCGCATCGCCCATCTCTTTCGTGCCGACCTTGGTCGTGCCCTCTTCGTAGATGTCCGGCGTGCGCAGGCCCTGCGCCAGTACCGCCTTGACCGCATTCTCGATGCGGTCGGCCTGTTCGGCCCTGTTCAGCGAGAAGCGCAGCATCATCGCGGCAGACAGGATGGTCGCCAGCGGATTGGCGACGCCCTTGCCGGCGATGTCGGGCGCCGAACCGTGCGACGGTTCGTACAGACCCTTGTTGTTGGCATCCAGCGATGCCGACGGCAGCATGCCGATCGATCCGGTCAGCATTGCCGCCGCATCGGAAAGGATGTCGCCAAACATGTTGCCGGTGACGATGACGTCGAATTTTTTCGGCGCGCGCACCAGCTGCATCGCCGCATTGTCGACATACATATGATCCAGCGTCACGTCTTGGTATTCCTTGTGGACATCGGTAACGATGTCTTTCCAGAACTGGAAGGTCTCGAGCACGTTGGCCTTGTCCACGCTGGTCAGGCGCTTGTCGCGCTTGCGCGCCGCCTGGAAGGCGACATGCGCGATGCGGCGGATTTCCGATTCCGCATAGCGCATGGTGTCGAAACCTTCACGCTCGCCCTTGAACGCGCCGTCGGGTGCGGTGCGCACGCCGCGCGGCTGGCCGAAATAAATGTCGCCGGTCAATTCGCGGATGATCAGGATGTCGAGTCCCGACACGACCTCGGGTTTGAGGGTCGAAGCGCCGGCCAGTTCCGGATAAAGAATGGCGGGACGCAGGTTCGCGAAAAGATTGAGGTTCTTGCGCAGGCCGAGGATGGCCTGCTCGGGGCGCAGCGCACGCTCGAGCTTGTCGTATTTCCAATCGCCGACCGCGCCGAACAGAACGGCATCGGCAGCCTTCGCCAGCGCCAGCGTGGCGTCGGGCAGCGGATGGCCGTGCGCCTCGTAGCCAGCGCCGCCGACGGGCGCGGTTTCCATTTCAAATTTTTCATCCAGCGCATTCAGCACGCGCACTGCCTGCTCGATGATTTCCGGTCCGATGCCGTCGCCCGGCAAGATTGCGATTTTCATTGTTCTGTTCTCAAATTCTCAAGTAGTCCGTGATCCGGTCAGGCCGGAACGATGCAGTCCGGCCGCCTAGATCGTGTTGGCCAGCCAGGGATTGGCCGCCAGATGACGCTCTTCGAATGCGCGGATCTTGTCCGCCTGGCGCAGCGTGAGACCGATATCGTCCAGGCCGTTGAGCAGGCAATACTTGCGGAAACCATCGACTTCAAACGGGAAGCTCGCGCTGCCGTTGACGGTGCGCACCACCTGCGCTTCCAGATCCACCACCAGGCGGTAGCCGGGGAACGCCTTGACTTCGTTGAACAGCTGGTCGACCTGAGTTTCGCTCAATACGATGGGAAGCAGGCCGTTCTTGAAACAGTTGTTGAAGAAGATGTCTGCGAAGCTCGGCGCAATGACGGCGCGGAAACCGTACTGCTGCAGCGCCCAGGGTGCATGCTCTCGCGAGGAGCCGCAGCCGAAATTCTTGCGGGTGAGCAGAATGGACGCGCCCTGGAACTGCGGCTGGTTCAGTACGAAGTCGGGATTGAGCGGACGCGTGGAATTGTCCATGCCCGGTTCGCCGTGATCGAGATAACGCCATTCATCAAACAGGTTGGGGCCGAAGCCGGAACGCTTGATGGACTTCAGGAACTGCTTCGGAATGATTGCGTCGGTGTCGACGTTGGCGCGATCCAGCGGCGCGACCAATCCTTCATGTACGGTAAATTTTTCCATGATTTCTGACCTGGCGGCTTCCGGCGCTTTCCGCCTGCCTGTTCGCTGGCAGGATGCGCCGTTGGCCGGTTTTCGTTTATCGCTTCGCAGCGTTTTCCACTACTTCGCCGACTTTCCTGACATCCTTGCCGACACCCTGGACGGTGTTGCAGCCGGCCAGCGCCAATGCGGAAAGCAGCAATGCAAACAGTGTTTTTATGGTCTTCTCCCCTGCGCTCCGTCAGCGGATTGCGCGCACGTCGACGAAATGCCCCTCCACGCCGGCTGCTGCCGCCATTGCCGGCGACACCAGGTGCGTACGTCCGCCCTGTCCCTGGCGCCCTTCGAAGTTGCGGTTGGACGTCGAGGCGCAGCGCTCGCCCGGCTCGAGCCGGTCGGCATTCATCGCCAGGCACATCGAGCAGCCCGGCTCGCGCCATTCGAAGCCTGCATCCTTGAAGATCTTGTCCAGTCCCTCGGCTTCCGCCTGGGCCTTCACCAGGCCGGAACCCGGAACCACCATCGCCAGCTTGACGTTGGATGCGCGCTGCTTGCCACGCACGACGGCGGCCGCGGCACGCAGGTCCTCGATGCGGGAATTGGTGCAGGAGCCGATGAATACCTTGTCGATGCGGATGTCGGAAATCGCGGTGTTGGGCGTCAGGCCCATGTAGACCAGCGCCTTTTCCATGGCGTCGCGCTTGACGGAATCCTTTTCCTTGTCGGGATCGGGCACGCGGTCGTCGATCGGCACCACCATCTCCGGCGAGGTGCCCCAGGTGACCTGCGGCTTGATCTCGGCGGCGTTGAGCGTGACCACCATGTCGAACTTAGCACCCGGATCCGAATGCAGCGTGCGCCAGTAGTCCACCGCGCGGTCCCAGTGCGGACCGACCGGAGAAAACGGACGGCCCTTGACGTAGTTAATCGTCGTGTCGTCGACCGCGACCATGCCTGCGCGCGCGCCGGCTTCGATCGCCATGTTGCAGATGGTCATGCGGCCTTCCATCGACAGCGAACGGATGGTGGAGCCTGCGAACTCGATCGCATAGCCCGTGCCGCCTGCGGTGCCGATCTTGCCGATCACGGCCAGGACGATGTCTTTGGCGGTAACGCCGAAGGGCAGCGCGCCGTCGACCTGCACCAGCATGGCCTTGGATTTCTTGGCCAGCAGCGTCTGAGTTGCCAGCACGTGTTCGACTTCGGAGGTGCCGATGCCATGGGCCAGGCATCCGAATGCGCCGTGAGTGGAAGTGTGCGAATCGCCGCACACCACCGTCATGCCCGGCAGCGTCGCGCCCTGCTCCGGCCCGATCACGTGGACGATGCCCTGGCGCTTGTCGGCCATGCTGAAATACGTCAGGCCGTATGCGCTGGCATTGGCATCGAGCGTCTCGACCTGCAGGCGCGATATCGGATCGGCAATGCCTTGGGCACGGTCGGTCGTCGGCACGTTGTGATCGGCGACCGCCAGGTTGGCGGAAATGCGCCATGGCTGGCGTCCGGCCAGTTTCAGGCCTTCGAATGCCTGAGGGCTAGTCACTTCGTGCACGAGGTGACGATCGATGTACAGGATGGAAGTACCGTCGTCCTCGGTATGGACTACGTGCGATTCCCAGAGTTTGTCGTAGAGCGTTCGGACCATGTTCAGGAGCGTGCAGAGCAGCGCAAAACGGTGAAAATAGCCTTCGATTATGCCATAGTTGAGCAAGCTCAAACGATGAAGGCCGCACCTGCGGCCCATGAAAAACGCCCGCCGGCATGTGCCGCGGGCGTTTTCTTGAAGTTCTGGCAATCGGAGCCTGGCGAGGCACCTGCTACAGGACCTGTCTCGGGACCTGCTTCAGGGCGCCTTCCGGCGCCGCGTTCAGCGAGTTTTTCTTGCCTGTTCGTAGAGCGGCATCACGCGCTGCGAATAGGCGGTGAGATCGTTCAGCCGATCCGCCTGCGAGGGGTGAGTGGAAAGGAACTTCGGTGTTCCGCTGCCGCCGAGCTGTCCCATTTTTTGCCATAGCGAAATGGCAGCCCGCGGGTCGTAACCGGCGCGCGCCGCCAGTTCGATGCCAAGGCGGTCGGCTTCGGTTTCGTGCGCGCGCGAGTTCGGCAGGCCGACCAGTCCCATGTAGGCATACTGGGCGCCCTGCTGCCCTATCTGCCCCAACCCCAGCAAGGCACTGCCGACCGAAATCACGCCGCTGGCGAGCATCTGCTCGGAAGCCCGTTCGCGCGCATGTTCCCGCAGGGCATGGGCGATTTCATGTCCCATCACTGCCGCAAGTTCATCGTCGCTGGCCTGCAGTTTCTCGATCAGCCCGCTGTAGACGGCCATTTTGCCGCCGGGCATGCACCAGGCATTGACTTCGGGCGACGTCAGCACGTTCACTTCCCAGGCCCACGCCTTGGCGTCGGGCCGGAACACCGTGGTCTGCGGAACGATCCGGGCCGCGATGGCCTTGACCCTCGCCACCTGGGTCGGATTGCGGTTGAGGGTTCCCTTGCGCCCTTCATCGGCGATCAGCTGCGCATACTGTTCGCGCGCCGCCTGTTCGAGCGCATCGGCGGAGACCGCCATCCTTTGTTCGCGGTTGACGCCGACCACGCCGCCCTGCGTCGTCTGCACGGTTTCGCATGCGGTCAGCGCCAGCAGCGAGGAAACCAGCACGGCCTGCTTGAGCATCGTCTTGAATTTCATTTTTTCTCCTCATCGTTCTGCCATCGGTAGGACAAGGCGGCGGCAAGCGCGCCGGCCAGGGACAACAAGGCTGCCGCAAGATAGACTGCGCGGGCGCCGAATGTATCCCACAAGCCGCTCAGCATCAATCCGCCCAGCGAGCCTCCCAGTCCGTAGGAGATGCTGGTGAAGAGCGCCTGCCCGCGCGCCTGCAGCGGGCCCGAGAACCAGCGCTGCAGGGTGATGATCGATGCCGAATGATGCACGCCGAAGGTCACCGCATGCAGCGTTTGGGCCGCGAGCAGCAGCACAAGCGACTGCGCTCCGAAACCGATCAGCAGGAAGCGCGCCGCCGCGACCGCCAGGCTGGCGAGCATCAGGCTCTTCACGCCGAAGCGGCGGAACAGCGGTGCCTGGTAGAAAAAGAAAACGATCTCCGCCACCACGCCCACCGACCACATCAAGCCTATCACCGTGTTGCTGTAGCCGATTTGCGCCAGATACAAGGACAGGAACACATACAGCGAGGCGTGCGCCGCAATCATCAGGAAGGTCGAGGCGAAGAAGGCAATGACCTCGCGCCGCCTCAGCAGATCGGGCAAGGATGCCTTCGGCTTCGCACCGTCCTCATGCGGCGTTTCGCGCATACGCATGCTGCTGATGCACACCAGGAGCAGCAGCGTCATGGCGATCCACGGCATGGCCTCCACGCCGTAACGGTCAAGCAGAGGTCCTGCTGCCGCGACGCTGACGATGAAGCCGACCGAGCCCCACAGCCGCAGGCGGCCGTAAGGCGTGAAGTCGCCCCGCATTTCGGCCAGCATCAGTGCTTCGGACAGGGGCGTCTGCGCGCTGACGAACAGGTTGAACACCGCCATGACCAGGAAGAAATGCACGAAGGTGTGGCCGAAGAAAAAGCCGATGAAGCTGGCTGCCGCCGCGAATGCGGTCAGCCGCAGCACCAGCGCACGCTGGCGGTGATGATCCGCCACCCAGCCCCAGAGATTGGGACCGACGACGCGCATGGCCTGCATGAGGGAGAGCAGCACGCCGACCTGGGTGACCGTCAGCCCCTTTTCCGCGAAGTACAGGCTGGCGTAGGGCGAGAACACGCCGACATAGCCGTAGTAGGCAAAGAAAAACAGCGCGAAACTGAAGGTCTGCCCGGAACGGAAGGCTGGCGTCACTTACCTCGGCCGCTGCGCGATGTCTGGCGTGTCGACACGCACGTCGGCGCACTGCGCGCGGTGGCGCAGCACATGGTCCATCAGCACAAGCGCCAGCATGGCTTCGGCGATCGGCGTGGCACGGATGCCGACGCAGGGATCATGGCGGCCGAAGGTCTCGACGCTGATCGGATTGCCCGCCTTGTCGATGGAGGCGCGCGGACTGCGGATGCTGGAGGTGGGCTTGATCGCGATGGACACCGTGATGTCCTGGCCGGTGGATATGCCGCCGAGGACACCGCCGGCATTGTTGGTCGCGAAGCCTTGCGGAGTGAGCGAGTCGCCGTGCTCGGTGCCCTTCTGCGATACCGAGCGGAAGCCGGCGCCGATCTCCACGCCCTTGACCGCATTGATGCCCATCATCGCATAGGCGATGTCGGCATCGAGCTTGTCGAACAGCGGCTCGCCAAGGCCGACGGGGACGTTCTGCGCCACCACGTCGATGCGGGCGCCGCAGGAATCGCCGTCCTTGCGGAGCTGGTCCATGTATTCCTCGAGCCTGGGAATGATCGAGGCATTGGCCGCGAAAAAGGGATTGGCATGCACATGGTCCCAGGACTCGAAAGGAATCGGAAGTTCGCCCAGCTGGCTCATGCAGCCCTTGAATGCGATGCCGTGCGCCTGCGCCAGCCATTTGCGGGCGATGGCGCCGGCGCCGACCACCGGTGCGGTGAGGCGCGCCGAGGAGCGGCCTCCGCCGCGCGGATCGCGGATGCCGTACTTGTGCCAATAGGTATAGTCGGCATGGCCGGGACGGAAGGTGTCGAGGATATTGCCGTAGTCCTTGCTGCGCTGGTCTTCGTTGCGGATCAGGAGCGCGATCGGCGTGCCGGTGGTCTTGCCCTCATAGACGCCCGACAGGATTTCCACCCGGTCCGCCTCCTGTCGCTGGGTGACGTGGCGCGACGTGCCCGGCCTGCGCCGGTCGAGTTCCGGCTGGATATCCGCTTCCGACAGTTCCATGCCCGGCGGACAGCCGTCCACCACGCATCCGATGGCCGGCCCGTGCGATTCGCCGAAAGTGGTAACGGTAAAGATGGTGCCAAGGGTATTGCCGGACATGATGATATGCAGTGAGTCGGGAAAGCGATGATTTTAACGTATCGGCATCAGGCGCCGGCCAAAATGTCTCCCGACCTCCGATTTCTGCCGCGCTGCCGAAGTTGCCTGAACGGAGACTGTCGGGACCAGACGGCTCTTGACAAAAACGTAACGCCTGGCGCGAATTTGCGACATTCCATTTATCTGCCCCTCCAGCCCAAGCCGGTATTTGCTTTCCGGATTGCATGCCAGACAAATATCGTGCAACATCCAAAACGGAGTTGTATCGCAGCAAGATCGACTGATGCTCCGCACCAGGCGCTTGCAAGGAATGCAATGCATGCAAATGAAGAACCGGACGGACTGCTGGAGAAGACAATGAACAGGCAGCATGCGGCCGACGACGACGATCTCGTCTTTCTGGCTGAAACCCCGGACGGTCAAAAACCGGACGGGACCGCGGCAGCGCGCGCCGTCTGGCGCGTACTGATCGTCGACGACGATACCGATGTACATACGGCCACCCTGTTTGCCCTGGGCAGCCTCGAGATGCAGGGCCGCCCGCTGGAATTCCTGCATGCCTATTCGGCGTCGGAGGCGCGAAAAATACTGGCCGCCGAAACCGACCTGGCCGTGATCCTGCTCGATGTGGTAATGGAGCGGGAAGACTCGGGCCTGCAGCTGGTGCGGCACATCAGGGAAGAGCTCGGCCTGTGCGACGTCCGCATCATCCTGAGAACCGGGCAGCCAGGCTATGCGCCCGAAATGGATGCGATCCGCGATTTCGACATCAACGATTACAAGACCAAATCCGAACTCACGCGCATCAAGCTTTACACGTCCGTCGCCACTGCCATCCGCTCCTACGAGCAGATATGCGCCATCAATGCCAGCCGGCGACGGCTCGACCGCATCGCCCGCGCCGGCAGCGAGCTGATGCTGGCCCATGGCCTCGAGAATTTCGCCTACGGCATCATCAACCACGCGTCGGCGATTTTCGAGATGCCCAACAACGGCCTGATATGCATGCAGGCGCATGGGGAAGATCAGGACGGCGAACTGTTCGTGATTGCCGCCTCGGGCCGCTACGGTACGGCGGCCGATGCGGCACTGGATTCCCGGCAGCATGAGCGCCTGCACCATCTGCTGCAGCGCGCACTCCGGGAGCAGCGCAATATGTTCGACGCGGACGGCCTGGCGCTTTACCTGGGCAGCCATGCGGGCCGCCATTTCGCAGCCACGCTCGATGCCGGCAAGCCGCTCGACGACATCGACCGCAGCCTGATGGAAGTATTCTGCCGGAACATTTCCGTCGGACTCGAGAACGTACTGCTGGTGACGAGGCTGGAAAACTTTGCGTTCCACGATCCGCTCACCAGGCTGCCCAACCGCACGCGCCTGAAGGAACTCGTCGACAAGGCATTGGGAAGCCATGCACGCAGCGACTCGACGCTCGCGCTGGTCGACATCGACCACTTCTCCGAAACCAACGACGCCCTCGGCCACCAGTTCGGCGACCTGCTGCTGCTGGGCGTGGCGGCGCGGCTTGAGAAACATCTCGGCGGCCAGCTCATCGTCGGCCGCATCGGCGGCGACACCTTCGCCGTACTCGGCGATGCGTCGCTGGTGAATCCCACCACCCTCCTGGATCTGTTCTGCCGATCCTTCAGGATAGACGGACAGGAAGTCCAGCTTTCCGCGACCCTTGGCCTGCTGCGCCTCGACGACTACGAAGGCAGCGGCGCGGATGCGCTGAAGGATGCCGAAATCGCCCTGAAGCGCGCCAAGCTGCTGCAGCGCGCGGGACATGTCTACTTCACCCGCAGCATGGGAGTCGACATCCGGGAACGGGTGCGCATGATGCACGCCTTGCGCACCGCCATCGACGAGCAGGAAATGTTCGTGGTCTACCAGCCGCAGATCGACCTGGCCACGCGCCGCCCGGTGGGCGCGGAAGCCTTGCTGCGCTGGAAGACCAGGGACGGCAATTTCATCCCGCCCGACCGCTTCATTCCGATTGCCGAATACTCCGGCCTCATCATCCGGATCGGCGAGCGGGTGCTGAGGGAGGCCTGCCGCGAACTGATCAGGCTGCAGGAGCTCGGCTTCCGCGACTTCAGCATGTCGGTCAACGTGTCGCAGGTGCAGTTCCGCCATCCGCACTTCCTCGACATGCTCAAGGCCGTGCTGGCCGAGACGGGTGCGCCGGCCTCGCGCATCGAACTCGAAATCACCGAATCCATCGCCATGGAAGACCCCGACCTGCTGATCGACCTGCTCAGGCAGATCAAGCAGACCGGCGTGAGCATTGCGATCGACGATTTCGGCACCGGATTCTCCTCGCTCAGTTACCTGCAGCGTCTGCAGGCGGACCGCCTCAAGATCGACCGCCTGTTCGTCACCGAAATCACCAACGCGTCGCGCGGCAGCAGCATCGCCGAAATGGTGATCCAGCTCGGCCGCAATCTCGGCATGTCGGTGGTTGCGGAAGGCGTGGAAGATGAACGCCAGGCCGCCATTCTGTCGGCACTGGGCTGTCCGCTGGCGCAAGGCTATCTGTTTGCGAAACCGATGCCGTTCGACCAGCTTGTCGGCTGGCTCGGCAACGGGGGCAACGGGGGCAACTGAAACACCGGGAGGCCGGGACACGAATGCGCTCCAGGCACCAGGGTGTGGCGCCGCAGAAATTTCGCGTTTGCTTCCACCTTTGCTTTCGGCTTCGCCCGACTTGGATACCGACCAACTTCGCAGGCGGATGACGGCGCCCTGCCCTGCGATCCTTCCGATTAAACAGGACATCGACGATGCTTAGCGGACGCACCCTGACCCTTAGACGCGCGATCGTGATGACGGTCGTGCTCGGCCTGCTCATTCCCGTGCTGCTCATCAGCGGCTATTCCTGGTTCAAGCAGTACACCGACGATATCAAGCGGCAAACCTGGGAAGTGCTGCAGCAGAATGCCGACATTCTGTCCAACGGCATGCAGGAAGCGCTGTGGAACATCAACCAGGAAAGCGGCAATGCGCTGATGGCAGCCATGATGGCGCGCAATCCCGACATCGTGCGCATCGAGGTGCGCGACAATGCGCTCGGCGTGTTCGTCGCCAGCGAGCGGCCGGAGCGGCGCGAAGGCTATACCGCGATGACGGACAAGCCGGTCATGTACCGCGGCAACACGATCGGGTCCGTCAAGATCGAAGTCGGCAGCACGCAGCTGCGGCAGGTGATGGTCAAGGGTATCCTCGGCTCTGTCACGGCGGTGCTGGCGCAGGCTGTCCTCTCCATCGTGCTCATCCTGATCCTGCTGGACCGCCGGCTGGTGCGTCCGCTGCAGCGGCTGGGGAACGGCGCGGAACGGCTGGCAAACCGCGAACTCGACGCCCCTTTCACCTGGCAGCGGCTGGATGAAATCGGCCTGTTGAGCCGGCGTCTGGAAGATACCCGTATCAGCCTGCGCCGGCTGTTCGCGGAACTCGACGAAAAGAACCGCGAACTGGAGGAGGATATCGACAAGCGCAAGCGCGTCGAGCAGGAATTGCACGAGCGCGAGGAGCGCTACCGGGCGCTGGTCGAGCAAAGCCCGATCGCCATCATCGAATGGGATGCGCAGTTCAAGGTCATCGAATGGAATGCCGCGGCAGAGCGCATCTTCGGTTATCCGCGGGAACAGGCCATCGGCCGCAGCGCCTCGTTCATCATGTACGAGGCCGGTCCGGACAGCCTGGCAAGGCTGTTCCGTCCGCTTGCCGAAGGACGGGGCGACTCCCGCAGCATCGGCCTCAATCTCCGCGCCGACGGCCAGATCATCACCTGCCAGTGGAGCCACACCCATATCGCCGACGATGCCGGCAAGGCCGGACGGCTGCTGTCGATCGCGGAAGACATTACCGAAAAGCGCCATGCAGAACAGGCGCTCACCCTGTCCGAAGCCAAGTTCGCCGGCGCCTTCCGCGGCAATCCGGATTCCATCTCCATTTCCCGCGTCAGCGACGGCGTGCTGGTCGATATCAACGACAGCTTCATCGATCTCACCGGATACCGGCGAGAGGAAATCGTCGGCAACACCGCATACGACCTTGGCCTCTGGGTGCATCCGGAACAGCGCAGGCTGCTGCTCGAGGAGATCGGCAGCGACCGGCTGGTACGTAACTTCGAATGGGAACTGCGCACCAAGGACGGGGCGCTTCGCAGGTGCGTCATCAACGCGACCGCCTTCACCGCCGGCAACGAGCGCTGCATGCTGGCGGTCATCCGCGACGTCACCGACCAGAGGCTGCTGGAGGAACGAAAGGCGGAAGCGGATCGGGCACTGATGCGGCTTGCGCAGGGCACCCATGACATGACCGGCGAAACATTCTTCGAGCTGCTGGTGGCCGATCTTGCTTCCGCCCTGCGCACCGATTGCGCGCTTATCGCCTTGTGCTCGCCGAACGAGTCGGGCAACCTGCGCACCATCGCCGCCCATGTGTACGGCCATACGGTGGAAGACTTCGACTATCGCAGCACCGGCACGCCTTGCGCACATTCGCTGGCAGGCGAGCTGCATGTGGTGCCGGCTGGAATACGTACCATCTATCCGAACGCCGGCGGACCGCTGCAGGACCGCTGGGAAAGCTATGCCGGCGCGCCGCTGCGGGACGCTGGAGGCAAGCCCATCGGCGTGATGGCGATCATGCATTCGGAACGGCTGGGCAACCCCGACCTCGTCAAGTCGCTGCTCCAGGTATTCAGCGAACGCGCCTCGGCGGAACTCGAACGCAAGCGTACCGAAGAAAAACTGCTCAACAGCGAACGCCGGCTGTCCACCATCTTCAAATGGTCGCCGGTGGCCATGTTCGTGACGGAAATCCACGGCCGCTACGCCATCAAGGATGTCAATTACGCATTCGAACAGCTTTTCAAACGGCGGCGCGAATCGATCCTGGGACGCGACTCGGACGAGGCCGGGCTGTACTGCGAAGCGAACGACCGCGCATCCATCATGGCGGAGCTGGAACAAAGCGGCGTTGCGCAGAGCCAGCGGGAAATCTGGATGAACTGCGGCGACGGCGGCCGGGCACTGGTGCAGTTCTCGGCGCATACCTTTTCGCTCAACGGCGAAAGCTTCGCCATCGCGGCCTGCGTGGACATGACCTACAAGCACGACATCGAGAACGAGATCCGGGAGCTCAATGCCAACCTCGAGCAGCGCGTGATCGAACGCACCGACGAGCTTCAGCGGGCGAACCTGGAACTTGCAACGACGCTGCAGACCCTCAATATCGCACAGGAAGAACTGGTGCGCAGCGAAAAGCTGGCCGCACTCGGTTCGATCGTCGCCGGCGTTGCGCATGAGCTCAACACGCCGATCGGCAACAGCCTGATGGTCGCCAGCACCCTGGCCGACCAGGCCAGGGCCTTCGGCGCCGCCTACGAAGCCAACGGCCTCAAGCGCTCCACCCTGGAAGCCTTCATCCGCGACACCGACCACGCCGGCGACATCCTGGTACGCAACCTGCACCGCGCGGCAAACCTGGTGACCAGCTTCAAGCAGGTTGCGGTCGACCAGACCAGTTCCCAGCGGCGCGAATTCCAGGTCGCCGAGGCCGTCTCTGAAATCATGCTGACGCTATGGCCGACCCTGCGCAAGACATCGTTCACCGTCAGGCAGGATATTCCGGAGGCCCTGCGCATGGACAGTTATCCCGGTCCGCTCGGTCAGGTCATCACCAATCTGGTCAACAACGCATTGCTGCACGGCTTCGATGGCCGGCAATCCGGAACGGTGGAGATTTCCGCCGAAGCGGCCGACGAAGGCTGGATCGAGATCGCGGTCGCCGACGACGGCGTCGGCATTCCGGCCGCCAACCTGAACCGCATCTTCGACCCCTTCTTTACCACCAAGCTGGGTGCAGGCGGTTCGGGGCTGGGCTTGAACATTACGCACAACATCGTGACCGGCATACTCGGCGGGCGCATCCGCGTCCACAGCGACCCGGGCATAGGAACGACCTTCGTGATTGCGCTGCCGATGATTGCACCGCAGCGCCAGGGCGAAGAAGAGTCTTTGCCGCTGCAGTCACCTGCTTGATGCGGCAAGCCGTTGGCCGGCTTGCCGCATGCCCAGTCTGTTATTTCCAATCGCCGCGCAGGGCCAGCACGTGCTCATAGAGGTGCTCGGGCGTCGCCTTGGCCGGCGTGACCGGCTCGCCGACCACCAGGGAAAGGCGGGAGAAAGGTCCGCGCCGGAATGAACGGCCGAAGGGATTGCCGGGGCTGCGCGTGAGCATGCTGCCCCACAGTCCGCGCAATGCCATCGGGATCACCGGCACCGGCGTGCGTTCCACGATCTTGCTGATGCCGTTGCGGAATTCGTTCATCTCGCCTGTCGAGGTCAGCTTGCCCTCGGGGAAGATGCAGACCAGCTCGCCTTCGTGAAGCGCCTGCGCGATGTCGACGAACGCCTTTTCCATCAGCCACGGATCTTCCTTGGCCGGCGCGATCGGAATCGCCTTGGCGGTCCGGAAGATCCAGGAAAGGACGGGAATCTTGAAGATCCGGTGATCCATCACGAAGCGGATGGGCCGCGGGCTGGCCGCCATGATGACGACGGCATCGACATAGCTGACATGGTTGCATACCAGGACCGCCGCCCCTTCGCCGGGAATGCGCTCCTTGTCCACGGTATGGACGCGGTGCACGGTATGGATCAGCAGCCACGCCAGGAAGCGCATCAGGAATTCCGGCACCAGCGAGAAGATGTAGACGGCCACCAGCGCATTGGCCAGCGCGGTCGCCATGAACAGCTCGGGTATGGAAAAGCCCATCTTCAGCAGGATCATCGCGAACACCGCCGCCACGACCATGAACAAGGCATTCATGATGTTCATGCCGGCGATGGTGCGCGACACATGCTTGCGGTCGCAGCGCGTCTGGATCAGCGCGAACAGCGGAACGATGTAGAAGCCGCCGAAGACGCCGATCATCACCAGGTCGAACAGGATGCGCAGGCTGCCGCTCTGGGCGACGAAACCGGCCATGTCGACCATCGCGGTATTGGTGTACGCCAGGCTTGAGAGGTAGAGATCGAAGCCGAACACCGACAGGCCGATCGAACCAAAGGGCACCAGGCCGATTTCCACCTTGTGCCCGGACAGCCGTTCGCACAGCAGCGAGCCGGCGCCGATGCCGATGGAAAAGACCGTCAGCAGCAGGACGAATACGCTGTGATCGCCGTGCAGGTAATCCTTGGCATAAAGAGGAAACTGGGCGAGGATCACCGCGCCGTAGAACCAGAACCAGGAGTTGCCCAGCACCGACAGGAATACCGGGCGGTTCTGGCGCGTGAAGCTGATGTTGCGCACGGTTTCGGTGATGGGATTCCAGTTGATCCGCAGGTCGGGCGCCGGCGCCGGCGAATGCGGAATGCCGCGGCTGAACAGCCATCCCAGCACCGCAATGCCGATCGTGCCGAAAGCCACCAGTTCGATGCCGATCGGCTTGTACACCACCAGCATCGCGCCCAGCACCTCGCCCAGCAGGATGCCGACGAAGGTGCCCATTTCGATCACGCCGTTGCCGCCGACCAGTTCCTCGGGCTTCAGGTGCTGCGGCAGATACGCATACTTGACCGGACCGAACATCGTGGAATGCAGGCCCATGCCGACCACCGCCGCGACCAGCAGCCAGAGCTCGCGGGTCATCCAGCCGAAGGCGGCAATCGCCATGATCGCAATCTCCAGCAGCTTGACGTAACGGGCCAGCTTCTCCTTCTCGAACTTGTCGGCCAGCTGCCCCGCCGTCGCCGAGAACAGCACGAAGGGCAGGATGAACAGGCCGGGAATCAGATTGTTGAGCAGGCCCGGATCGAGCGTGGTCCAGCTGAGCGCGTCGTAGGTAAGAACGGTCAGCAGTGCCGTCTTGAAGACATTGTCGTTGAAGGCGCCGAGGAACTGCGTCCAGAAGAAGGGACCGAAGCGGCGTTGACCAAGCAGGGAGAACTGGCTGGATTGGCTCATTGCGATAAGTGAGTTGAATGTTCTGGTTTAACTGTCCTGGAAACCGATGACCATTGTCTGCGGCGCTGCCGGATTCGCTTCACCGACTGTCATCGATTGTCATCGAATGTTTTTCCGGCAACGTCATGCGCAGTGTAGCCGAGCCGTCCGCTCTTGCGTGCACCGCAAGCGCCGGTCGCGAAAAATGCTACGCAGGGTGGCAGATGCGCCGCCACATGAAAAAGCCGTTCATGGCGCAGCTCCATGAACGGCTTTCTGAAACAGCCTGCAATCAGGTCCGGCTTCAGGACGGACCGGCGCCAGCCTTACTCGTCGCTTTCCGCCGGCCAGTCGCGGATATAGGCCTTGAGCATCTTGTTCTCGAAGCTCTGCGCCTCGAACACCGCCTTGGCCACGTCATAGAAGGAAATGACGCCGTGCAGGGTCTTGGCGCTGACCACCGGCACATAGCGCGCATGGCGCTCGAGCATCAGCCGGCGCACTTCATTGACTTCGGTATCGGGCGTGATGGTGATCGGATGATCGTCCATGTGCTTGCGCACCGTGCTCGAACCGATTTCCCCCTTGTTCTGATGCAGGGTCTTGATGACTTCGCGGAAAGTCAGCATCCCCACCAGCTCGCCGTACTCCATGACGACCAGGGAACCGATATCCTTTTCCGCCATGGTGTTGACCGCTTCGGCCATGAGCGTATCGGGCGTGATGGTATAGAGGATATCGCCTTTGACCTTGAGGATTTCAGAGACTTTCATGAATGGATTCCAACGTGAATTGTAGTTATGGCATGGTTAAATGTAGCTTACCACGAACGGAAAATCCAGAGCAGCTGCCATCCCTGCAGGCAACCCATCACTGCGTTCGATGCTAGCATGTGCGCCATGCAGCGCAATGCCGGCTGCGACCCGCAACGACCCAAGAACGACGCAACATCGACGCAATCACGACCCAAGAACATACGGAGACCACACGCATCATGAGCGCCCCCAAGTACCCCGGCTTCGATACCCTGTCGCTGCATGCCGGCGCCACACCGGACCCCGTGACCGGCGCGCGCGCCACGCCGATCTACCTGACCACCTCCTTCGTCTTCAAGGATTCCGACCATGCGGCCTCGCTGTTCAACATGGAACGCGCGGGCCACGTTTATTCGCGCATCTCCAACCCGACCAATGCGGTGCTGGAAGAGCGCATCGCCGCGCTTGAAGGCGGCGTGGCCGGAATCGCCGTGGCAAGCGGCCAGGCGGCCATGCACCTCGGCCTGGCGACCATCGCAGGCGCCGGCTCGCATGTGGTCGCTTCCCGCGCGCTGTACGGCGGCTCGCAGAACCTGCTTGCCTACACGATGAAACGCTTCGGCGTCGACACCACCTTCGTCGATCCGCGCGACATCGATGCCTGGCGCAATGCCATCCGTCCCAACACCAAGGTCCTGTTCGGCGAAACGCTGGGCAACCCCGGCCTCGACGTGCTCGACATTCCGCGCATCGCGGCCCTCGCGCATGACCACCACCTGCCGCTGATGGTGGATGCTACCTTCACCACGCCCTACCTGCTCAAGCCGTTCGATCACGGCGCCGACCTGATCTTCCACTCCGCCACCAAGTTCCTGAGCGGACACGGCACCGCCATCGGCGGCCTGCTGGTCGACGGCGGCACCTTCGACTGGCAGAAGGCCCATGAGAAGACCGGCCATTTCGCCGAACTCTGCGAGCCCTATGACGGCTTTCACGGCATGGTGTTTTCCGAGGAATCCAGCGTTGCGGCCTTTTCCCTGCGCGCACGGCGCGAGGGCCTGCGCGACTTCGGCGCGGTGATGAGCCCGCACAATGCATTCGCGATCCTGCAGGGCATCGAGACGCTCGGCCTGCGCATGGACCGGCATGTGGCCAACACCCGCAAGGTGGTGGACTTCCTTGCGTCGCATCCGGCGGTGGAGTTGGTTGCCTATCCCGAACTGGAAAGCCATCCCGACCATGCGCTGGCCAAGACCCTGCTGCCCAAGGGTTGCGGCGCGGTATTTTCCTTCAGCATCCGGGGCGACCGCGCTGCCGGAAGGCGCTTCGTCGAGTCGATGAAGCTGTTCTCGCATCTGGCCAATGTCGGCGACGCCAAGTCGCTGGTGATCCATCCCGCCTCCACCACGCATTTCCGCGTGCCGACCGAACAGCTGGCGGCATCCGGCATCACCGAAGGCACGATGCGGCTGTCGATCGGCCTGGAAGACTCGGACGACCTGATCGAGGACCTGAACCGCGGCCTGAAAGCGGCGCAAAGCGAAAAGAAGGGAGCCTGAGATGCTGATCACAGTCAATGGCCATGATGCCTACTGCTATACCGGCGGCAAGACTTTTTCGCCAGAGCTGCCCACCGCGGTCTTCATCCATGGAGCGCAGCACGACCATTCCGTCTGGGCTCTGCAGACCCGCTATTTCGCGCATCACGGCTTCGGCGTGCTGGCGGTGGACCTGCCCGGGCATGGCCGCAGCAAGGGAGAACCGCTGGCCAGCGTCGAGGCGATGGCCGACTGGCTGCTGGCCCTGCTCGACGCCGCCGGCGTGAGGCAGGCAGCGCTGGCCGGGCACAGCATGGGCTCGCTGATTGCGCTGGAAACCGCTTTCCGCGCACCGGATCGCGTCAGCAAGCTGGCGCTGGTCGGCACCGCCTACCCGATGCGGGTTTCCCCGGCGCTGCTGGAGGCATCCCTGAACGAGGAGCAGAAGGCCGTCGACATGGTCAATATCTGGTCGCATTCGACCTTCATGCAGAAGCCCTCCTTTCCCGGCCCGGGCTTTTCCGCGCTCGGCATGAACCGCCGCCTGATGCAGCGCATCTCCGCCACCCAGGAAGCCCCGGTTTTCCATACCGATTTCTCGGCCTGCAACGCATACGCCAACGGAGAAAACGCTGCGAAGGCCGTCAGCTGTCCCACGCTCTTCCTGCTCGGCAAGCGGGACATGATGACGCCTCCGAAAGCGGCTGCCGGACTGGGCGCCATCATCAGCCATGCGTGCACGGTGCAGCTGGAAGACTGCGGACATGCGCTGATGTCCGAGCAGCCCGATGCCGTGCTCGATGCGCTGTACTCCTTCCTGCGATAGCGGACGCGGATGGCGAGGCGGCGGCACTGGCGACGCAAGCCGCCTTGCCGCGCTGCACCACGGGATTGCGTTGCATGCTGCGGCAGTCGGGACTACCCTGTAACTATCTGCAATATGCCTGAGTGCATGGCTGCGGAACAAAACTGCATTTTCCGGCTTCCCACTGCTTAAGCTTGTGTGCAATCGTGAAAGGAGGATGTGATGGCAGATGTCATGCATAGGGAATTTTCATCGTTCGCCGAGTTTTACCCCGCCTACCTCAGCGAACATTCCAACCGGACTTGCAGGGAACTCCATTTCATCGGCTCGACGCTCTCATTGTTCTGCCTCGGCGCACTGGTGCTGACGGCCAATTTCTGGTGGCTGCTTGCCGCGCTGGTCTGCGGCTACGGCTTCGCCTGGATCGGCCATTTCTTCTTCGAGAAAAACCAGCCGGCCACCTTCCGGCATCCGATCTATTCCTTCATGGGCGACTGGGTGATGTACTGGCAGATGCTGACGGGCCAGGCATCGTTCTAGAATTCAGGCAACAAGGTACTTGGCCTCAAGCTGCCTGAACAGGCTGCGACACGGGTATCTTCCCGGTCGCAAAATAATCGGCCAGGCTTAGACCGAGACCGCCCTCGACCGCGGTCTCGACCTGCTTTGCCAGCATGGCATTGCCGCCGGTATTGAACACGAACAGGCGATAGACATCGGCCAGCTTGAGCTGCCCCGGATTGGCAAGCAGCGTCCATGCATCCAGCCCTTCGGCCAGCCGGGTGCCGAACCTCACCCGCCTCCTCTGCTCGGGGCGAATGCGCCCCACCCAGCCGGCATCCAGCATTTTCTCCAACAGCGCTTCCGATTCATCGAAGCCGAGGCGCGTCAGCGAACGCAGGGTGCGCGCATCGACCGCGGCGTTGTGTGCGGTGACCCGCGCTTCATTGAGCACCGTGAGAACCGCCATCGCGTCGATGAACGCGCTGCCGGGCGTTGGCACATGCCACCAGCGCTCGTATTTGACGATGGGCAGCGCGGAAGCGAGCACGGCGCCCATCAGGGTGATCCACCATGACACGTATATCCAGATGAGGAACAGCGGCAAGGCTGCGAGCGTGCCGTAGATCACGGTATAGGTGGGAATCTTGGTGATGAAGACGACGAAGACTTTCTTGGCGATTTCGAATGCGGTAGCGGCGAGCAGACCGCCGCAGGCGGCGTCGCGCCAGTCCACCGTCCGGTTCGGCACCGTCATGTAGAGAAGCGTGTAGGCGCCCATCGTCAGCAGCACCGACAGCACGGTATAGATGGTATCGCCGATCACGGGCAGCCCCGTCACCAGACCGTCGGTGGCGCGGAACAGGTCCGAGGTAAAGGTGAGCGAGACGCCGATCAGCAGCGGCCCCAGGGTCACGATGGCCCAGTAGATCACCAGCCGCTGCGTGAAAGGCCGCGCGGTGCGGACGCGCCAGATCTGGTTGAATGCGCGGTCGACGGTCAGCATCATGATGAACGCCGTCATGATGAGCACCACCGCCCCGATGGCCGACAGGCGCGTCGCCTTGCTGGCGAACTGGCTCAGATAGCCAAGGATGGTATTGGCAATCGCCTTGGGCATCAGGCTCTTGATGAAGTAAGCCTCCAGCGCGGCCCGGAAGGTATTGAACAAGGGAAAGGTGGTGAAGATCGCAAAGGCGATCGTGAGCAGCGGCACCAGCGCCAGCACCGTGGTGAAGGTCAGGCTGCCTACCACTTGCGGCAGGCGCTCCTCGTTCAAGCGCCGGCGGGCGAACTGGACCAGCCCGTGCACGTCCTCCAGCGGAAAATTGCGGAAGATGGGCAAGGTGAAGGGGAACACCCGTCGGGTTTGAGGTGGTTGGGGCATGCGCGTCGGGCAGTGTCTTGGGGGTTCCAAAGCATCCTATAATACCAAGCATGAATTCGCCTGAACTCTCCATCCTCGTTTTATATTATTCCCGTCATGGTTCCACCCGCAAACTGGCCGAACTGATCGCCCAGGGAGTGGAAAGCGTGCCCGGCTGCGAAGCCCGGCTTCGCACCGTGCCTGCAGTGTCAACCGTCTCCGAGGCGGTCGAACCGGACATCCCGAACGAAGGCGCCCCCTACGTCGACCGGCAGGACCTGCAGGAATGCGCGGGCCTGGCGCTCGGTTCGCCGACCCGCTTCGGCAACATGGCGGCCGCGGTCAAGTATTTTCTCGACGGGACGACGAGCGAATGGCTGTCGGGCACCCTGGCGGGCAAGCCGGCCTGCGTATTCACCTCGACCGGCAGCCTGCACGGCGGACAGGAATCGACGCTGCTGTCGATGATGCTTCCCCTGATGCATCACGGCATGCTGCTGCTCGGCCTGCCCTATACCCACCCTCAACTGATGACGACCGCATCGGGCGGCACACCCTACGGCGCCAGCCACTGGTCGGGCGCAGGCGGCAACCAGCCGCTGTCCGACGATTCGCGTACCCTCGCCGTGGCCCTGGGCAGGCGGCTGGCGGAAACCGCGGTGCGGCTAAGGAGCGCGTCATGACGAACAAACTGCAACAAACCTGCTATTTCGGCGCGGCGGGCAGCCTGATGCTGCTGATCCTGCTCTGCGTGGCATGGGAACTCTTCCTGGACCCGCTGCGTCCGGGCGGCTCATGGATGGTGCTCAAGGTACTGCCGCTGCTGCTGCCCCTGCGCGGCGTCCTCAAGCGGAACATCTACACGATGCAATGGTCATCCATGCTGATACTGCTCTACCTGACCGAGGGCATCGTGCGCGCCACCAGCGACAAGGGCCTGTCCGCCATCCTGGGCATGGTTGAGATCGCACTGGTATGCGTATTCTTCGTCAGCACCATCATGTTCCTGCATCCCTACAAGCAGGCGGCCAAGAAACTTGCACAGCAAGCCATACAAAAAGCATCCAAATGAGTGATTTCATCGATACCTGCCGCACCCTCGTCGGTGCGGCCAATGTGCTGACCGACCCCGCCGATCTCGAACGCTACCTGACCGACTGGCGCAGGCGATTCACCGGCAAGGCGCTGGCCGTGGTGCGTCCGGCCAGCACCGAGGAAGTGGCGGCGGTAGTCCGGCTCTGCAGCGAACACCGCGTGCCCATCGTTCCGCAAGGCGGCAACACCGGCCTGGTGCTGGGCAGCGTTCCGGACCAGAGCGGCACCGCCATCGTGCTGTCACTGTCGCGCATGAATCGCATCCGTTCCGTCGATACCATCAACAACACCATGACGGTGGAAGCCGGCTGCATTCTCGAGCAGATCCAGAACGCGGCGGCCGACGCCGGGCGCCTGTTCCCACTCTCGCTGGCCGCGGAAGGCAGCTGCACCATCGGCGGCAATCTTGCGACCAATGCCGGCGGCACTGCGGTGCTGCGCTACGGCAACGCGCGCGAGCTTTGCCTGGGACTTGAAGTCGTTACCGCTGCCGGCGAAGTCTGGGACGGCTTGCGCGGCCTGCGCAAGGACAATACCGGTTACGACCTGCGCGACCTGTATGTCGGCGCGGAAGGCACGCTGGGCATCATCACCGCTGCGGTCGTGAAAATCTTCCCGCAGCCCAAGGGCCAGCTGACCGCTCTGGCGGCAGTGGAGACACCCGAGCATGCGCTGCGTCTGCTGTCGCTGGCACAGGAGCGCTGCGGTGCGGCGCTGACGGGCTTCGAACTCATGTCGGACTTCTGCCTGCAGCTGGTGAGCAAGCATTTCCCGCAGATGCGCCTGCCTTTCCCCCAGCCCTACGCCCAGTACGTGCTGATGGAATTGTCCGACAGCGAATCGGAAGAGCATGCAAACACGCTGCTCGAAGGCTTGATCACGGAAGCCCTGGAACAGGAAATCGCGCAGGATGCGGTAATTGCCTCCTCCATCGCGCAGTCGAAGGCGCTATGGAACCTGCGAGAGCACATTCCTCTTGCACAGGCGGAGGAAGGCAAGAACATCAAGCATGACGTGTCGGTACCCATCTCGCTGATCGGCGAATTCATCCGCGTGACGGATGTGCAGCTGCAGGAACAGTTTCCCGGCTGCCGCATGGTGACCTTCGGCCACCTCGGCGACGGCAACCTGCACTACAACGTATCGCCGCCGGAAAGCGGCTCGCAGGATGCATTCATCGAGCATCAGTCTGCCATCAACCGCGTTGTGCACGACAGCGTCAATCGGTTCAACGGTTCGATCTCGGCCGAACACGGACTCGGCGCACTCAAGCGCGACGAGGTTCGCGCCTATAAATCCGATGTCGAGCTGCGCCTGATGCGTACGCTGAAGCAGGCGCTCGATCCGCACAACCTCATGAACCCGGGCAAGGTCATTTAAGTCGGCGATGCGTACTCTTCTCTTTTCACTGACCGCCCTCCTGCTGTGCGCGTCCGGTTCATCCCATGCCGTCTATCGCTGCGACGCGGACGGCAAGACCAGCTACAGCGATCAGCCCTGCGCCAACGCGCGCAAGCTGGATATCACAGCCGCGCCGCCGGACGCGGCAAGCAATGCGCGCCGCATCGAGAAGGAAGTGGCCGACGGCAAGAAGCAGCTGCAGAAGCTTGAGGCGGATCGGCAAAAGCAGGATGCGGAAGCCGGCAGGCAGCGGCAGCGTGCGGCCAGGCAACAGGCAGCTTTGGACAAGCGCTGCAGTTCGCTGGAACGGCGCCAGCGCCTGGCGAATGAAGATGCGGCTGCAGCAAGTGGCAAGGCCTTCGACAAGGCGAGGAAAAAGGCTGGCCGTGCGAATGAAGCTTATGAGCAGGAATGCGGAGATGCAAAACGCGTTCGGCCGATGCAGGCGTCCTGACGGCAGTACAAAAGAGGCGGGATGGGCTGACTGAAGCAACGGGAGAGTTGGCCTGCCCAACAGGAGTCGAACCTGTGACCTACGGCTTAGAAGGCCGTTGCTCTATCCAGCTGAGCTATGGGCAGTCTGTGGAATTCCTCTTGCCTGCATCAGGAATGTGCTTTGCGCGGCAAGGACATTGATGACAGTACGACAGAGATATGCTTGAAGCAATTATTGCTTCGGGCCTGCGGATATTACCTCTAATGGCCGATGCTTTCAATGACCATGTACGAGCCGCAATTCTGTCAGGTCGAATGCTGCCGTTCCAGCGTCGGACTTGTACGACCGGCTGGCGGTTACGTAAAGTCACTACCCAATTTTGATCGCATTGCTGCTTGCGAAAAGCCCGGGCAGCTTCACCGTTTCAGCACAAGCATCGATACCGCTTCAACTTGGTGTGCCAGTGATGCTGGCAGCGGAAATCCAGGCCGTACGGAATGGCAAACACGTTTCAGAAACATGTTAGAAAAACGGCCTCCGATTAGTTTTCACTAAATTCGGAAGCCGCATTCAACTTGCATTTTCTGGTCGGGGCGAGACGATTCGAACGTCCGACCACCTGATCCCAAATCAGGTGCGCTACCAGGCTGCGCTACGCCCCGAGAGCCATGCATCATACCGGTCTCAGGCCGGCCGGTCAATTTATAACTTGCGATTCAACACAAGTTTCCGGATCGCCAGAAAAGCGCCCTTCTCTGAAGGCTGCAATCAGGCGGGGATCTTGTCCGCGATTCTGCGTGCCATCGTTTGAGCCAGGTCCGCGTTTCTGGCTTCCACCATCACCCTCACCAGCGGCTCGGTGCCGGAAGCGCGAATCAGCACGCGGCCGCTGTCGCCGAGTTCAGTTTCGGCAACGCGTTTTTCTTCGCTGACAGCAGTGCTTTTCTGCCAGTCGAATCCGGGCGTGACCTTCACATTGATCAGGCTCTGCGGGAAAAGCTGCAGGGCCGCGGTGGCTTCCTGCAGGGTCTGGCCGCTGCGCTTGAGCGCCGACAGTACTTGAAGCGCGGAGACAATACCGTCGCCGGTGGTGTGCTTGTCGAGGAACAGCAGATGTCCCGAACCTTCACCGCCGACCAGCCAGCCGCGCTCCTGCAGCACTTCCAATACATAACGGTCGCCGACCTTGGCGCGGGCAAAGCTGACGCCCATTTCACGCAATGCGACTTCCAGCGCCATGTTGGTCATCAGCGTTCCGACCACGCCTTCCACCGGCGTCGTGGCCATGCGGTCCTTCACCATCACGTACAGCAGCTCGTCGCCGTTGTACGGACGTCCGCTGGAATCGACCATCAGCAGGCGGTCGGCGTCGCCGTCGAGCGCAATGCCGAGATCGGCGCGATGCGCCTTCACTGCAGCCGACAGCGCGCCGGGCGCGGTGGCGCCGTAGCCGTCATTGATGTTGGTGCCGTTCGGCTGATTGCCGATGGCGATGACTTCTGCGCCGAGTTCGTGGAATACGTCCGGCGCGATATGGTAGGCAGCCCCGTGCGCGCAATCGACCACGATGCGCAGGCCGCGCAGGTCGAGCTCATTGGGGAAGGTGCTCTTGCAGAATTCGATATAACGACCCTGCGCATCGAACAGGCGCTTGGCCTTGCCCAACTTCTCGGAAGACACGCATTCCATCGGGCTGTCGAGCATGGCCTCGATCGAGGCCTCCACGGAATCGGGCAGCTTGTTACCCGACGCGGAGAAGAATTTGATGCCGTTGTCGTCGTAGGGATTGTGCGAAGCGGAGATGACCACGCCCGCAGACAGGCGCAGCGCGCGCGTGAGGTAGGCGATGGCCGGCGTCGGCATCGGGCCTGCGAGCATGACGTCCACACCGGCTGCCGCAAAGCCTGCCTGCAGCGCGGCTTCGAGCATATAGCCGGAGATGCGCGTGTCCTTACCGATAAGCACGACGGGCTTGCCGCTGCTGGTTTCCTCCTGCGCGAGCACCTTGCCGGCGGCATAGCCGAGGCGCATCACGAAGTCAGGCGTGATCGGCAGAACGCCGACTCGTCCCCGCACGCCGTCCGTGCCAAAATATTTGCGTGTCATTTGCTGTCCTTCTTGATTGATTCTACTGCCTGCCAAACCTTGATCGCATCGACCGTTGCGGCGACATCGTGAACGCGCACGATGCGGGCGCCCTGCGCTACAGCACTCAGCGCTGCAGCGATGCTTCCGCCAAGACGCTGCTCAACCGGCTTGCCGGTAATTGCGCCTATCATGGACTTTCTTGAGAGGCCTGCCAATATGGGAGCGTCGAGTTCCCGCGCCATCCTACCAATATCCTTGAGCAGCGTCAGATTGTGTTGCAGTGTTTTACCGAACCCGAAACCGGGATCGATGCACATCCTTTCGCGCGCTACTCCCACCGAACTCAATGCCTGCATGCGTTCGCCGAGGAATCCGATGACTTCCTTGGTAACGTCCGCATAGTGCGGCTCCGCCTGCATGGTCTGCGGATCGCGTTGCATGTGCATAATACACAACGCGCATTCACCATCCTTGACCGCACGCAACGCCCCCTCGGCCCGGAATCCGTTGATGTCGTTGATCATGTCGGCGCCGGCGGCAATGGCCTCACGCATGACTTCTGCCTTGTAGGTGTCGATGGATAGCGGCTTTCCGCAATCCCTGAGCGCGTAGATCAGCGGCATGACGCGCCGCAGCTCTTCTTCCAGCGGCAGCGGCTCCGCACCGGGACGGCTGGACTCGCCGCCGATATCGATGATGTCCACGCCGTCCGCGATCATCTGCTCTGCGCGCGACAACGCGAAATCGAGAGATTGAAACTGTCCGCCGTCGGAGAAGGAATCGGGCGTCACATTCAGGATGCCCATGACCAGCGGAGCTGCCTGTTCTTCGTCCATCGGCAGGCGATAGCGGCCGCACTGCAAAAACTGTTTGTTCATATCGTTTGCCGGAAATGAAAAAGGGTGAGGATTTCTCCTCACCCTTATACCACCGAAAATATCGGCTCGAATGCTTCGATCAGGCCGGTGCCGTCGCGTTTGGCGAGACGCCGCCCGATGCATTGTCCGACGGGGAGCGCTTGACTGGCACGCCGGCTTTCGGCGGACGTGGCTCCAGCCCTTCCATGATGTCGTTGATCTGATCGGCGTCGAGCGTTTCCCAATCGAGCAGCGATTTCGCCATGATTTCCACCTTTTCCTTGTTCTCTTCGAGCAGGCGGCGCGACAGCGCATACTGCGCATCGAGAATGGAACGGATTTCGGTGTCCACCTTCTGCTGCGTTGCTTCGGAAACGGTCTTCGCGCTCATGCGGCCGAAGTAGGCATCCTGCTCGCTGTCCTCATAGACCATGGTGCCGAGCGTTTCGGACATGCCGTAACGGGTCACCATCGCTCGAGCCAGCTTGGTCGCACGTTCGAAGTCGTTGGATGCACCGGTCGACATCTGATGCATGAAGATCTCTTCGGCAATACGGCCGCCGAACAGGATGGCAATCTCTTCCAGCATCTTGTCCTTGTACATATTCACACGGTCATGCTCGGGCAACTGCCAGGTCAGACCCAGCGCATAGCCGCGCGGCATGATCGTGACCTTGTGCACCGGATCGGCCTTGGGCAACAGCTTGGCGACGACGGCGTGGCCGGACTCGTGGTAAGCGGTATTGCGGCGCTCTTCTTCGCGCATGACTGCGGACTTGCGCTCCGGACCCATGACGATCTTGTCCTTGGCATCTTCGAAGTCCTGCATCTCCACGAGGCGCTTGTTGCGGCGTGCGGCAAACAGCGCCGCTTCATTCACGAGATTGGAGAGGTCGGCACCGGAGAAGCCGGGAGTACCGCGGGCGAGGATGTCAGCCTTGACATCGGGGGCGATCGGCACCTTGCGCATGTGGACGTAAAGAATCTGTTCGCGGCCGCGGATGTCGGGCAGGCCGACCATCACCTGGCGGTCGAAGCGGCCCGGACGCAGCAGCGCCTTGTCCAGCACGTCGGCGCGGTTGGTGGCAGCGATCACGATGACGCCGGAATTGGCTTCGAAGCCGTCCATCTCCACCAGCAGCTGGTTGAGTGTCTGTTCGCGTTCGTCATTGCCGCCGCCCATGCCGGCGCCGCGATGGCGGCCGACCGCGTCGATCTCGTCGATGAAGATGATGCAGGGGGAATGCTTTTTCGCATTCTCGAACATGTCGCGCACGCGGGATGCGCCGACGCCGACGAACATCTCGACGAAGTCGGAACCCGAAATGGTGAAGAATGGGACCTTGGCTTCGCCGGCGATTGCTCGTGCCAGCAAGGTTTTGCCTGTACCCGGAGGACCGACCATCAGCACGCCGCGGGGAATGCGCCCGCCGAGCTTCTGGAACTTGGTGGGATCGCGCAGGAAGTCGACCAGCTCCTGCACTTCTTCCTTGGCTTCGTCGCAGCCTGCGACGTCGGCGAAGGTGACGGTATTGCTGGCCTCATCGAGCATGCGCGCCTTGGAGCGGCCGAAGGAGAAGGCACCGCCCTTGCCGCCGCCCTGCATCTGGCGCATGAAGAACACCCAGACGCCGATGAGGAGGAGCATCGGGAACCAGGAGATGAAAACTTGGGAGAGGAACGACTGTTCTTCCGGCTGCTTGACATCGAACTTGACGCCGTTGTTGACCAGATCGCCAATCAGGCCGCGGTCAAGATAGGTGACTGCAGTCTTGATGCGCTTGCCATCATTGGTCGTCGCCACGATGGTGCGGTCTTCGATGGTTGCTTCGCGGATCTGCTTCGCCTTTACCTCATCCAGGAAATCCGAATAAGGTATGGATGTCGCGCCTCCCGCCAAGGTACGCCCGTCGAACTGCTTGAAGACGGTAAACAGCACCAAGGCGATCACCACCCATATGGCGGCTTTCGAAAACATGTTGTTCACTAGAACTCCTTAGACGCACGTGCGCCTATATTTACATAACTTGTAAAATTGATTCTACTCGCATTAACCAGCGCTTGCTAGGCTGCATGTGCGGTGAGGAACCGGGAAAATCAAGAATTGACAAGAAAATAACTTGTCATTGAGAAGGGTTTTTCAGAACTTTTCCAAGCAAAAAGATTTCGGAGGATTTGTCCCTGCTGGCTTTGGGCTTCTTTTGGGTAACGGTCTTGAATTCCTGTCGAAATTTTTCGACCAGCTGGGTATAGCCTGTCCCGTTGAAACATTTGACGAGGAGCGCCCCCGAAGGTTTCATATGCGCACGCGCAAAGTCGATTGCCAGATCGATGATATGCTCGACGCGGGCGGCGTCGGTTATCGCGACTCCAGACAGATTCGGCGCCATGTCTGACAGCACCAGGTCCACCTTGCGGCCGGCGAGCACCGTTTCCAGCTGGTCCAGCACTTCCTGCTCGCGGAAATCTCCAAGAATGAAATGAACGTCGGCAATCGGGTCCATGGGCAGCATGTCGAGGCCGATGATCGTGCCATGGATGCCGCCTCCGGCCTGCCCTGCCAGCTTGTTGCGCACATACTGCGACCAGCTGCCGGGAGTGCTGCCGAGATCGACGATGACCTGTCCGGGCCGGATCAGCTTTTCGTCTTCGTCTATTTCCTTGAGCTTGTAAGCGGCCCGCGCACGATAACCCTCCTTCTGCGCCAGTTTGACGTAAGGGTCGTTGATATGGTCGTGCAACCAGTTTTTGTTGAATTTGTTCTTGGCCATTCGCGTAGAATACCGCTTTTAAGGAATCATTAAATATGTTGAAACTTACCCCTGCGGAGCGGAGCGCGCTTCGCTCCGAAGCCCATGCACTCAATCCGGTCGTCATTATCGGCGAATCGGGACTGACGCCTTCGGTTCTCAAGGAAATCGATACCAGCCTCAATGCGCATGGACTGATCAAGGTGCGCGTGTTCGGCGACGACCGCGAAGCCCGCATCGAAATGTATGAATCGATCTGCGAAAAACTCGATGCTGCGCCGATCCAGCATATCGGCAAGCTGCTCGTGCTCTACCGCCCCAAGAAGGAAGCCGCAAAGGAACGCAGCGACAAGCGCGGCAAGGGACTGCGCGAAGTCACCATCGTCAAGCCCAGCCCGAGCGGAACCAAGCGTCCGACGGTGACCAAGGTCGTTCTGAAGGGAAATGAGCGGGTGACTGCCGGCGGAAACGTCAAGCGAGCCAAGCCGCGCCAGACCAGTTCAAAAAAGCTTGCCCTCGGTCGCCGCTAAGCTTCTCTCCCGCTGCTCCCAGCCAACCCAAGCTGCGCTGTCACCGTCCGGTTTCTGAAATTTGGATTGCCGCGCCGATCTAGCGCGTCAATTCCGTTCATTCGGGAAGATCGCGACCCGGCTGGAATAAGGCAAAGTCCAAGTCTGCTCATGGATATTTCACCATCGTTCGGTGCAATCCCGGCGCCGAGGCTGAGGCTTTTACTTTTGGCCGCCGCCGGCTCCATCGGCGCTGTCAATGACTAACTGCACCGATGTCGCCGAGGGCGACCTGCACTGCTGATTACATCAATCCGATCGTTCAGACTTAGATGTAACGTACTTCAAGGACTTCGTATTCGCGAATGCCCGAAGGCGCGTTCACTTCAATGACGTCGCCTGCATATTTGCCGATGAGCGCACGTGCGATCGGCGAAGTGATGGACACCTTCAACTCCTTCAAGTCGGCCTCATCCTCGCCGACGATCTGATAAGTCACCTTCTGGCCGGTTTCCAGATCTTCAAGATCCACTGTGGACGCGAACACGATGCGGCCTTCGGCATCAAGGGTCTTGGGATCGATGATCTGGGCTGCGCTCAGCTTGCCTTCGAGTTCGGCAATGCGGCCTTCGATGAAGCTTTGACGTTCTTTTGCGGCATCATACTCCGCGTTCTCGGACAAGTCGCCTTGGGCACGCGCCTCGGAAATGGCGTTGATGACGGCAGGACGGTCTTTGGTCTTCAGACGGTGCAGTTCTTCCTTCAGAAGCTCTGCGCCGTACTTGGTGATAGGAACTGTGCTCATGGTTTTCTTTTCAAGAAATGAAAACCACAGAGGTCACAAAAAGTGCCGGATAACTCCGGCACCGTCTGTGAGCTCTGTGGCTAAGTTGAAACTTGTCAGCTTAGTGTAAAGACTTATGCAGGCCTTGTAAATCGTAGACGTGCAATTCGTCGAGATGGCGCAAACCTTGCACGGCAGCCTCGGCTCCGGCAATCGTCGTGTAGGTGGTTGCCCGCGCCAGCAGCGCCGACGTACGGATCGCGCGGGAATCGGCAATCGCCGTCCGCTTTTCTTCGACCGTGTTGATCACCAGGACGATCTCGTTGTTCTTGATCATGTCGACAACGTGCGGGCGGCCTTCGACCACCTTGTTGACCGCCGTCACCGGAATGCCGGCGGAGCTGATCGCAGATGCCGTGCCCTTGGTCGCCACCAGCGAGAAGCCGAGGTCGACCAGGTCTTTGGCGACTTGCACTGCGCGCGGCTTGTCGCTGTTCTTCACGCTCAGGAACACCTTGCCCGACTTCGGCAGCTTGACGCCGGCACCGAGCTGGGACTTCACGAAGGCTTCGCCGAAGGTCTTGCCGACACCCATCACCTCGCCGGTCGACTTCATTTCCGGTCCGAGAATGGTATCGACGCCCGGGAACTTGTTGAACGGGAAGACGGCTTCCTTGACGCAGTAGTAAGGCGGCACGACTTCATGCTTGACGCCCTGGCTGTCTAGCGTTTGGCCGACCATGCAGCGCGCGGCGATCTTCGCCAGCTGCAGCCCCGTTGCCTTGGATACGTAAGGCACGGTACGGGATGCGCGCGGGTTCACCTCCAGAACGTAGACGATATCTTTCAATGCGCCGTCGACTTCCTGCTGCTGGATCGCGAACTGCACGTTCATCAGGCCGACAACGTTCAGTCCCTTGGCCATCAGGGACGTCTGGCGCTTGAGTTCTTCGATGGTTTCCTTCGACAGCGAATACGGAGGCAGCGAGCATGCGGAGTCGCCGGAATGCACGCCGGCCTGCTCGATGTGTTCCATCACGCCGCCGATGAAGGTGCGCTCGCCGTCGGAAAGGCAGTCCACGTCGACTTCGATGGCGTCGTTGAGGAAGCGGTCGAGCAGCACCGGAGAATCGTTCGACACTTTGACCGCTTCGCGCATGTAGCGCTCGAGGTCGCGCTGCTCATGCACGATTTCCATTGCACGGCCGCCGAGCACGTAGGACGGGCGAACCACCAGCGGATAGCCGATTTCCTGCGCCAGGCGAAGCGCTTCTTCCTCGGTGCGCGCGGTGCGGTTCGGCGGCTGGCGCAGGTTCAGTTCCTGCAGCAGCTTCTGGAAACGCTCGCGGTCTTCCGCGGCATCGATCATGTCCGGCGAAGTGCCGACAATGGGCACGCCGTTAGCTTCGAGGTCGAGCGCCAGCTTGAGCGGCGTCTGGCCGCCGTACTGGACGATCACGCCATGGGGCTTTTCCTTGTCGACGATTTCGAGCACGTCTTCCAGTGTCAGCGGCTCGAAGTAAAGACGGTCGGAGGTATCGTAGTCGGTCGAAACGGTTTCGGGGTTGCAGTTGACCATGATGGTTTCATAGCCATCCTCGCGCATCGCGAGCGCTGCGTGCACGCAGCAGTAATCGAACTCGATGCCCTGGCCGATACGGTTCGGACCGCCGCCCAGCACCATGATCTTCTTCTTGTCGGTCGGCTGCGATTCGCACTCTTCGTCATAGGTCGAGTACATGTAGGCAGTCTTGGTCGCGAATTCGGCCGCGCAGGTGTCGACGCGCTTGTAGACCGGACGCACGTTCAGTTCGCGGCGACGCTCGCGGACCGCCTTGTCGGTCGTCTTGAGCAGCTTGGCGAGACGGCGGTCGGCGAAGCCCTTCTGCTTCAACTTGAACAGCGTGGTCTTGTCGAGCGACTCGAGAGACTGCTTTTCCAGCCACAGTTCGATGTCCACGATCTCCTTGATCTGGACCAGGAACCACGGGTCGATATGCGTCAGCTGATGCACTTCCTCGAGCGAGAAACCTTGCGCGAACGCATCGCCGACGTACCAGATGCGCTCCGGCCCCGGCTCGCCGAGTTCTTCCTCGATGGTTTCGCGGTCGGTCGTCTTTTCATTCATGCCGTCGACGCCGACTTCGAGGCCGCGCAGCGCCTTCAGGAAGGACTCCTGGAAGGTGCGGCCAATGGCCATGACTTCACCGACGGACTTCATCTGGGTGGTCAGGTGGTCGTCTGCCGTCGGGAATTTTTCGAATGCAAAACGCGGCACCTTGGTGACCACGTAGTCGATGCTGGGCTCGAACGATGCCGGGGTCTGGCCGCCGGTGATCTCGTTGCGCAGTTCGTCGAGCGTGAAGCCCACCGCCAGCTTGGCGGCGACCTTCGCGATCGGGAAACCGGTGGCTTTCGAAGCCAGCGCGGATGAACGCGACACGCGCGGATTCATCTCGATGACGATCATGCGGCCGTCGGCGGGATTGACCGCGAACTGCACGTTGGAACCGCCGGTATCGACGCCGATCTCGCGCAGCACCGCAAGCGATGCGTTACGCATGATCTGGTATTCCTTGTCGGTCAGGGTCTGTGCCGGCGCGACAGTGATCGAGTCGCCGGTATGCACGCCCATCGGATCGAGGTTCTCGATCGAGCAGACGATGATGCAGTTGTCCTTCTTGTCGCGGACCACTTCCATCTCGTACTCTTTCCAGCCGATCAGCGATTCCTCGATCAGCAATTCGGAAGTCGGAGACGCTTCGAGGCCGCGCTTGCAGATGGTTTCGAATTCTTCAGGGTTGTAGGCGATGCCGCCGCCGGTGCCGCCCATCGTGAACGAGGGACGGATGATGACCGGGAAGCCGATCTCCTTCTGCACCGCCCACGATTCGTCCATGGTGTGCGACACGCCCGAGCGTGCGGAGCCGAGGCCGATCTTGGTCATCGCGGCCTTGAACTTGGAACGGTCCTCGGCCTTGTCGATGGCTTCGGGCGTGGCGCCGATCAGTTCGCAGCCGTACTTGGTGAGAACGCCGTTGCGATGCAGGTCCAGCGCGCAGTTCAGCGCGGTCTGGCCGCCCATGGTCGGCAGGATGGCATCCGGACGCTCCTTGTCGATGATGCGCTCCACCGCCTGCCAGGTGATCGGCTCGATGTAGGTGACATCGGCCATTTCCGGGTCGGTCATGATGGTCGCCGGATTGCTGTTGACCAGGATGACGCGGTAGCCTTCCTCGCGCAGCGCCTTGCAGGCCTGTGCGCCGGAATAGTCGAATTCGCAAGCCTGGCCGATGATGATCGGGCCGGCGCCAATGATCAGAATGCTTTTAATGTCGGTGCGCTTAGGCATTTTTGTGTTTCTCCATCATCGCCACGAAGCGATCAAACAAGGGGGCGACGTCGGTCGGACCGGGCGATGCTTCAGGGTGGCCCTGGAAGCAGAACGCCGGCTTGTCGGTGCGGGCAAAGCCCTGAAGCGAGCCGTCGAACAGCGATACATGGGTCACGCGGCAGTTGGACGGCAAGGTAGCCTGGTCCACGGCGAAACCATGGTTCTGCGAAGTGATCATTACCTGCTTCGTATCCAGGTCCTGCACCGGATGGTTCGCGCCATGGTGGCCGAACTTCATCTTGAGCGTCTTGGCGCCGGAAGCAAGTGCCATGATCTGGTGGCCGAGGCAGATGCCGAAGGTCGGAATGCCGCGGTCGATCAGTTCCTTGGTAGCCGCGATCGCGTAGTCACAGGGCTCGGGATCGCCGGGACCATTGGCAAGGAAAATGCCGTCGGGGTTGAGAGCAAGCGCGTCCTTGGCTGTCGACTGCGCCGGCAGCACGGTGATCTTGCAGCCCCGCTCTGCCAGCATGCGCAGGATGTTCCGCTTGACGCCGTAATCAAATGCGACGACGTGGTATTTCGGATCGGTCTGCTTGCCCACGCCCTGGCCGAGCTTCCATTCGGTCTCGGTCCACACGTAGGACTCTTTCGTCGACACGACTTTCGCGAGATCCATGCCGGCCAGTCCCGGGAAGGATTTCGCCAGTGCCAGCGCCTTTTCGACATCGGCCTCGCCGGCGAGGATGGCGCCGTTCTGCGCGCCCTTTTCGCGAAGGATGCGGGTCAGTTTGCGGGTATCGATTCCGGCGATGCCCACCACGTTCTGCGACTTCAGATAGTCGGACAGGCTCTGCTTGGAACGGAAGTTGGACACCAAGAGCGGCAGATCCTTGATGATCAGGCCGGCGGCGTGAATGCGGTCGGCCTCGACGTCTTCGTCATTGACGCCGACGTTGCCGATATGCGGATAAGTCAGAGTGACAATCTGGCGGCTGTAGCTGGGATCGGTCAGGATTTCCTGGTAGCCTGTCATTGCCGTGTTGAACACGACTTCACCGATCGTATGACCGGGGGCACCAATAGAAAAACCCTGGAAAATCGACCCATCTGCAAGCGCAAGGATGGCCGGAACTGATTGGCCAGAAAAAAATGGCAGCAAGGGTAACTCCTGAGATGGTTACCGCCGCTGCGCCGCGCCAGAACGACCGTCAACCAAACGGCTTGCGCTGGATGTCACGGGTCTTTTTGGGACGAGATGGAAGGGGTATGCGCTACGGCGGACTGGATTAGTTAAACCCCAAGATTATAGCCGAGAACCACCTTCACTGCAAACCCGAAGGAGAGCGAAAAACCTGTTGCCGGAGCGCCGGCAATTGCCTCTCCATCGGGCTGTTCATTGCCTTTCGGGCAATGAAAAAAGAACATGACTCAGAGGCCGAGAGCCGCGATGCCGGCCTTGGCGATCTGCACGTCTTCCGACGACTTGACGCCCGATACGCCGACCGCGCCGATGCACTGCCCTTCCACGACGACGGGCACGCCGCCTTCGAGCATGCCTTCGATCACGGGAGCAGTGATGAAGGAATAGCGGCCGTTGTTGATCATGTCTTCATAGACCTTGGTTTCGCGGCGGCCGAGTGCCGCAGTCCTGGCCTTGGCCGGTGCAATGCTTGCCGAAATAGGTGCGGCATTGTCGAGGCGCTGCAGCCACAGCAGGTGGCCGCCGTCGTCCACGATGGAAATCGTGACTGCCCAGTTGTTTGCCTTTGCTTCCGCTTCTGCGGCTGCGGCAATCTTTTTAGCGTCGTCGAGTGTGAGAACCGGTTTTGTTTGCATTTCTGCTCCTTCTGAAGAAGCGTGGATTGTACGACAAGGCATACTTCCCGCGCACAGCGCGCTGCAACATTGACTCGGCCCGCTCCGCTCTTTTAGATCGGACTGCGCTTCATCACAAGCTCCGCAAGCGATTGCAGTTCCGCAGGAAGCTTGTCGAGATAGGGACCTACCCGATCGCGTCTGCCCTCCTTGATCCAGCGCAGCAGCGTTGCGGCGTCCGGGACGGCGCTGTCGGAATGCTCGATCGCCATCAGCGCACCGCCGCCGGAGGCGACACGCTCCTCCTCTTCGCCGACTGCGCCGATGAATCCTTGCGCGATACCCAGCCCCGCCCTCCTCCGGGCAATATCCTGCATGCGGGGCAAGCTGGCGCCTTCCGCCGCGCTGCGGTCGGAGAGCGATGCGATGCCGCAGCAGGCGACGATACCGCCTCCGGCATCGGGAAGATCTGCATCGGCAATGGCATGGCAGATGCGCCGGGCGAAAACGAGTGCTGCATCGGCATTGATACCGCCGGTGGCGAGCATGAATTCGGCCTCACCGGTCTGGGCGACATGGTCGGTCTGCCGAACCGTACGGCGCAACAGCCCGCCAATGGCGGCCATCACCGTTCTCGCCGGGACATCCGAGCAGTCTTCGCCGGCGGGTTGCCGCAGTGCGATCTTGACATTGAGCAGCACCGCATCGCGTCCGCTCTGGACGGCATGGCGAAGCAGGCTGGAAGCCTCCGCCTCGAATATTTCCTTCGCCGGAAATTCCGTAGCGATGCCTTCCCGGACGTGCTGCGCCAAGACTTCGAGGCCGCGCCGGAATTCCTGCCGGGTGGCGACCAGCTTGGCAAGAACGTCAAGCCGCGATACCAGGTGCGCAGTCTCCATGCCTTTGGTGATGAGATCGCTGGCTCCGGCGGCAAGGGCGCGCTCCCTTTCGACCTGTTCATCGCTGCCGGAAATGACGACTACCGGCATTTCGCGCAGGCGCGTGATGCTCGACTGCCGTATGCGCTGCAGCAGGCCGTAACCGTCCAGGCGAGGCATGGTGAGATCGGTGATCAGCACCTTGATATGCCCATCAGCCAGCAGCATCTCCCATGCCTCCTCGCCGTTGCAGGCTTCCCGGAAGTCGAAGATGCCGTCGATGCGCTTGATCAGCGCGAGCCGCACGATGCGGGAATCGTCCGCAATCAGGATACGAGGCCTTACCGGGATGTCGATCTCGCTTGCAGCCATGGTCTTGTAGTTATGAAAATAGCGATGGGGAAAGCATACTCTTGAGAAACTTTTTTTGACAGGTTGGCTTTCATCCCTTACATTGGCGGCGTTGCTTCGATTAAACATTAACAGCATGACAACGACGCGCGGAATTCGGAAAGGTGTGAGGTTTGGAATATCCACGCTGGCGCTTGCCATGGTCCTGACCGCCTCGGCCTTCGCCGATGAAACCTCGCCTCCTGCACCACCAACAGGGCCATTGGCGAAACTGCAAGGCATTACCTCGCGCGCCTCGGAACTTGCGCTTCATGCAATGAGCATGATCGGAATCCGGTACCGCTACGGCGGCAACGCGCCGGAAAGCGGGCTGGATTGCAGCGGCCTGGTTCGTTACGTGTTCAAGCAGGTCACGGGCGCGGAGCTTCCGCGCACTTCCGAAGAGATCAGCCGCGTCGGACAGACCGTGGAACCGGGCGAACTGCAGCCTGGCGACCTGGTCTTCTACAACACCCTGCGGCGCGGGTTCTCCCATGTCGGCATCTACCTGGGCGACAACAAGTTCATCCATGCGCCCTCCGCCGGCGGACAGGTGCGCATCGAGCGCATGGATATCAGCTACTGGAAGAACCGCTTCAACGGCGCCAGGCGGATCAATCAGGCCGCAGAGTAAGCGTCTTACATTTCCCGCCTGGAACCTGCCCAGCCGCTCTTATAGCGGCTGCTCGCGCTTTGCGACGAGCTTCTTGCGCAGTTCGGGCAGCAACTGGGCGGTTGCCTGTTCGCCCGCCAGGATGGCGGTATTACGCCCCGGGAAATCATTTCCCTTCATTGTGCCGAGCCGAGGCTGGATCACGACGTCGGCATCACGCAATTCATAGTGGTTGATGCTTTGCCCCATGATGGCGAAGGTCTGCAGCAGGACGTCCACCGAACTCGACGCGGGCTGTGCGTCGGGCTGCGAAGAAATATTGACCGCAATGACGAAGTCGGCGCCCATTTCGCGAGCGAAGCGCACAGGGACCGGGGAGACCAGGCCGCCGTCAACATAGGAATGATCGCTGATGCGCACAGGCTGGAACACGCTCGGCACTGCCGACGACGCACGTACCGCCAGGCCTGTATTGCCCCTGCGGAAGAGGATGGGCGCGCCGCTGTTTAGGTCGGTAGCCACCGCGCCGAACGGGATCTTGAGCTTTTCGATCGGCAGATTGTTGACGCTGCGGTTGACATAGCTTTGCAGGGCTTCGCCCTTGAGCACGCCGGTCGCCTTGGCAAAAAGCGGAACGGACCAGTCGGAAATGGCGGCTTCATCCATTTCTAGCGCCATCTTGTGCAGCGCAAAGCCGTTGTTGCCCGCGGCGTAGAGCGCTCCGACAAGGCTGCCGGCGCTGGTTCCCACGACGATATCGGGCACGATGCCCTGCGCCTCCAGCGCCTTGATGACGCCGATGTGAGCAAATCCGCGCGCCGCGCCGCCGCCGAGCGCCAGCCCGATTTTCAGGTTGCGCGGTGCTTTCGCCGCAGCCGAGGCCGGAGCTGCAGACTCGGAAACAGGCGGTTTCGCCAAGGGCGAGATGGTTGAGCATCCTGCCGCAGCCAGCAAGGAGGCAGACAGCAAGAGATAGGCAAGACTTTTCGGCAAGAACATGAAGACGTTTCTGATGACAGGACAACAACACAGGGCCTGCTTGTACTCGAACTGGCCCTGCGGCAAGTTTGCATTGTAGCGGACGCCGCACCGGTGGCGACGGCAGAACATAATGAGAATGATTAGCATTTGTTGGCAAAACGTTATACTCTCGCGATAAAAATCCCAGTCCAAAAAGGAGCCTCACGATGATTCGTTTTGCCAAACGCCCGATGATCCTGGGCCTTATGTTGACTACACTCTTCGCAGCAACGGCATCGTCATCCGCCATTGCCCAGGAAGAGAAGGTGCTGAACCTCTACTCCTCCCGTCATTACCAGACCGACGAGCAGCTGTATTCCAATTTCACCAAGCAGACCGGCATCAAGATCAACCGCATCGAGGCCGAAGACAATCCCTTGCTGGAAAGATTGAGGAACGAGGGCAAGAACAGCCCTGCCGACGTGATTCTCATGGTCGATGCGGCACGCCTGTGGCGTGCGCAGATCGAGGGCTTGTTCCAGCCGGTCAAGTCCAAGGTGCTGGATGCGCGCATTCCGGCCAATCTGCGCGGCAAGGATGACGGCAACGGCTCGGAGTGGTACGGCTTCTCGACACGCGGACGCGTCATCGTCTACAACAAGGCGAATGTGAATCCGGAAGATGTGTCGACCTACGAGTCGCTGGCCGATCCGAAGAACAAGGGCAAGGTCTGCACCCGCTCCGGCTCCCATCCCTACATGCTGTCGATGATCGGTTCGATGATAGAACGCAATGGCGAAGCCGCGACCGAGAAATGGGCGCAAGGCGTGGTGAACAATTTCGCGCGCCCTCCGCGCGGCGGCGACACCGACCAGATCAAGGGCGTGGCAACCGGCGAATGCGGCGTCGCCGTGGCGAACACCTATTACTACGTGCGCCTGCTGCGTTCGAACAAGCCGGAAGACAAGGAGCTGATCAGCAAGGTCGGCTTCATCTGGCCCAACCAGAAAACCTCGGGCACGCACCTGAACATTTCCGGCGGCGGCGTCGCCAAGAATGCCCCGCACCGCGAGGCTGCCGTCAAATTCCTCGAATACCTGGCCAGCGACGAAGCCCAGACCTATTTCGCGAATGGCAACAACGAATGGCCGGTAGTGAAATCCGCGGTGGCTTCCAATCCGGCGCTGGAATCGCTGGGCAAGTTCAAGGCGGAGAATGTGTCGATCGCCACGATCGGCAAGAACCAGATCGCTGCCCAGAAGATTCTGGATCGCGTCGGCTACAAGTAAGCAGGCGTATTCAAGCCGAGGGGCGGCGGAAACCGGCGCAAGGCGCGCCGGTTCTATCCGGGGTTCTCCACGTGCCCGCCCTGCTCTTCTCGACATCGGGCATGGCTGCAGGTCGGCAGGCGCAGGCAGTCATGCCCGAACTGTTTTCTCGGCGTAGCCTTCCGCGATCATCCGGCGCGGGAAACGCACCGTGAACGTGCTGCCCTTGCCCGGTTCGGAATCGATCGTCAGCGCAGCATCATGGCGCAGCAGCACATGCTTGACGATCGCCAGGCCAAGGCCGGTTCCCTGCGTCTCGCGGGAGCGGCTCTTGTCCACCCGATAGAAGCGCTCGGTCAGTCGCGAGATATGCTCCGGCCGGATGCCGATGCCGTTGTCGCGCACCGAGAATTGCGGCCCCTCTTCGCTCATCTTCCATGAAATATGGATGGCGCCATTCTCGGGGGTGTAGCGGATCGCATTCGAGACGAGGTTGCCGAATGCGCTTCTCAGTTCGTCGGTATTGCCCTTGATGTCGGGGCCGTCGATCTCCGACGTGATCTGGTGGCGGCCGTTCGACAAGGCGCCTGCATCCTGCTGGATCTGCTCGACCAGCAGCTCCATGTCGATGCGTTCCAGCCGCAGCGGGTAATCTACCGACTCCAGCCGGGTCAGCGTCAGCATGTCCTCGATCAGGTTCTGCATGCGCTGCCCCTGCTCGCTCATCAGCTTGAGGTGGCTCATCCTGGTCTTCACGTCCAGATTGGGCTGGCTGCAGGCGATTTCCAGAAAGCCGTTGATGACCGTGAGCGGCGTGCGCAACTCGTGCGAGGCATTGGCGACGAAATCGCGGCGCATGGTTTCGATGCGGTCCGATTCCGTCGCATCATGCGTCACCAGAATCTGGCGCCGGTTCTCGAAAGGAATGATCTGGACGATGAGCTTGCGGTCGCGCACGGCCAGCATCAGCGGCTGCTCATAGCGGCCGAGGATGATGTAATCAATGAATTCCGGACTGCGGATCAGATTGGTGACGCGCATTCCCTTGTCGCGGTCCATGCGCAGGCCGAGATGCTTTTCCGCGGCCGGATTGCACCATTCGAGAAAGAGCACGTCATCCATGATGACCACGCCGTCCGGCAGCAGGCTCATCGCCTGCCTGAACCGGGCCAGCCACTCCGCCAGTTCGGCCTGGTTGCGCTCGTCGCCGCGCCGCAGCTTGTAGAGCCGTGAAAAGATGTCGGTCCAGGCGCCCCAGCCGTCGGGCAGCCTGGCGCTGCTCGGATGGTCGAGCCAGTCGGCAAGCTGGTAGAGGTAATGCAGCTGCACGATGAGCAGCACGCACAGGCCGCCCAAGGCCGCCGCCAATCCCAATACGGGACCGAAGAAATACCAGACAACGCCGCCTCCGGCCAGGACGAGGGCTAGGCGCAGAAAAGCGGGGATCCAGAAAATCAGCCGGGGATTCATCTCTGCCTAGCTATTTCTCGGACAGCATGTAGCCGACGCTGCGCACGGTCTTGATCATCGACTCGGCTTCCTTGAGCGCCTTGCGCAGGCGCAGCACATGCACGTCGACGGTACGCTCTTCAATGGCCACGTGGTCGCCCCATACCTTGTCGAGCAGCTGGCTGCGCGAAAACACCCTTTCCGGATGGGCCATGAAGAATTTGAGCAGCTTGTACTCGGCATGGCCGATGTCGATCTTCTGTTCGTTCAGCATCACGGAACAGCTGATCGGATCGAGCGTCACCACGCCTGCGCTCATCGGCGACTGCGCATGCTCCGGGCTCTTGCGGCGCAGCAGCGCCTTGATGCGCGAAGTCAGCTCGCGCGGCGAAAACGGCTTGGTGATGTAATCGTCCGCACCGTTGTCGAGCCCGGCGATCTTGTCTTCTTCCATGCTCTTCGCGGTCAGCATGATGACCGGCAGCGCCTGCAGCTGGCGGTCGCCGCGGATGCGGGACAGCAGTCGCAGGCCGGACTGGTCGGGCAGCATCCAGTCCAGCAGCACCATGTGCGGCGTGCGCATCTGCATGAATTCCCATGCTTCGCTCGCGGTGTGCGCCGCCGTGCAGTTCCAGCCAGCTTCCTTCAACGTGAAGGACACCAGTTCGATGATGGGCGGTTCGTCTTCGACGATCAGTATTGTGGTCTTGTCAACGGCCATGATCAGACGGAAGTGTCCAGCTTGGTATAAACATAATCGGTGTGCCGGATGTCCTTGCCTTCGACGACATAGATGACATACTCGGCAATGTTCTTCGCATGATCGCCGATCCGCTCGATCGCCTTGGCAACCCACAGCGTATCGAGCGCCGCCGAGATGGTGCGCGGATCTTCCATCATGAAGGTCACCATCGTGCGGGTGATGGCCCGGAATTCATGGTCGATGACATCGTCGTGGGAAATGATGCGGGCGGCCTGCTTGCCGTCCAGCCGCGCGAACGCATCCAGCGCGTCATGCAGCGATTCGGAAGCGCTGGCTGCCAGTACCCTGATGGACTCGTAATGATTCAGCACGCCGACAGTGCCGCGCTCGTGCAGGTTTTTCGCTGTGCGCGCAATCTTGGTGGCTTCGTCGCCGACCCGCTCAAGGTCGGTGATCACCTTCAGCGTCGCCATCACCGTGCGCAGGTCGTTGGCCGCCGGCTGGCGCTTGACGATGAGGTGGCTGCAGGTATCGTCGAGCGAGACCTCCAGCTTGTTGACGTTTTCGTCACCCTTGATGACTTGCTCAGCCTGGGCGATATTGCCGGTGCGGAAACAGCTGATCGCATCGTTGAACTGGCTTTCCACCATGCCGCCCATCAGCAGAACCTTCGAGCGGATCGCTTCGAGATCCATGTCGTATTGCTTGGAAGAGTGATCGCCTGGCATCAGGTTCTCCTTAAAGATTCATGAGTAGCTTACACCGCCTCAGCCGAAACGGCCGGTGATGTAATCCTGGGTTTCCTTCTTCGCCGGATTCATGAAGATCTGGTCGGTTTCGCCGAACTCGACCAGCTCGCCCAGATACATGTAGGCAGTGAAATCCGAGCAGCGCGCCGCCTGCTGCATGTTGTGCGTCACAATGGCGATCGTGTAATCCTGCTTGAGCTCGTGGATCAGCTCCTCGATCTTCACCGTCGAGATCGGATCCAGCGCCGAGGTCGGCTCGTCCAGCAGCAGCACATCGGGCTTGACCGCCACCCCGCGCGCGATGCACAGCCGCTGCTGCTGACCGCCCGACAGGCTCAGGCCGCTCTTGTTGAGCTTGTCCTTGACCTCGCCCCACAGCGCCGCCTTCTTCAGCGCCCATTCCACCCGCTCGTCCATCTCTCCCCTGGACAGGTTTTCGTACAGGCGCACGCCGAAGGCGATGTTTTCATAGACCGACATCGGGAACGGCGTCGGTTTCTGGAATACCATGCCGACCTTGGCGCGCAGCATGTTGACGTCCTGCCCGGGATCGAGGATGTTGCGCCCGTTGTACATGATCTTGCCTTCGGCGCGCTGGCCGGGGTACAGGTCGTACATGCGGTTGAGGGTGCGCAGCAGCGTCGACTTGCCGCAGCCGGACGGGCCGATGAAGGCCGTCACCTTCTTCTCGTAGATATTGAGGTTGACGTTCTTCAGGCCCTGGAAACTGCCGTAATAGAAGTTCAGGCCGGAGATTTCCAGCGTGGGTGCCGCCAGCTGTGTGGACTGTGCAGACTGTGCGAGCTGTGGTGTAGTAGAAGTCATCATGTCAGTTGGGAATTTTCTGGCTGAACAGGGTACGCGACAGGATATTGAGGCCCAGCACGCTGAAGGTGATCAGCAGCGCGCCGCCCCAGGCCAGTTCGCGCCAGTTGTCGTACGGGCTCATCGCAAACTGGTAGATCACCACCGGCAGGTTGGCCATCGGCGCATTCATGTTGGCGCTGAAGAACTGGTTATTGAGCGCCGTGAACAGCAGCGGCGCCGTCTCGCCCGAGATGCGCGCCACCGCCAGCAGCACGCCCGTGATCACGCCCGCCTTCACCGCCCGCAGCCGCACCATCATCGCCACCTTCCAGCGCGGCGCGCCCAGCGAGAACGCCGCCTCGCGCAGGCTACTCGGCACCAGCTTGAGCATGTTGTCGGTGGTGCGCACCACCACCGGAATGGCAATGAGCGAGATCGCAAACGTGCCGGCCCAGCCGGAAAAATGCTTCACGTTGGCCACGTAGATCGCATAGACGAACAGGCCGATCACGATCGACGGCGCCGAGAGCATGATGTCGGTGACAAAGCGCGTGACCTGCGCCAGCCAGCTTTCCTCGCCGTACTCGGCCAGGTAGATGCCGGCCAGGATGCCCACCGGCGTGCTGATGAGCGTTGCCGCGCCCACCATCAGCAGGCTGCCGACGATGGCATTGATCAGGCCGCCGCCCTCGCCGCCCGGGGCCGGCGTGGTTTCGGTGAACATGGCGATGCTCAGTGCGCTGAAACCCTTGATGAGCAGGG
>NZ_JACYXF010000125.1 GCF_015352985.1 Noviherbaspirillum malthae
TTATGCACACCAATTTTATTGTAAACATCGAAGTGAGTGAGTGAGTGACTCGATGTCGTAGATGGCTTTCAGAGAGAAGAAGCCAAGGATGACAACCGCACCCGTCCTATTCCTTCTGGCAGGAACCCAGTTTTTATTCCAAATTCAGGCAATATTGTAAACAAATCGATAGTTACGAAGCCTTCCACCACGGTTTGTTTACACTTTCTGAACGAGGCAACGACGGCTAGAAACAACTTCTCGCTCGCCGCGTGGCAACCGGGGTGGGGTCTCCAACCCCACCCCGGCTACCACTGAGCGTGGGCCGCTACACCAGCATCAAGGGTTCGCTGCGCCGGGTGCTCGCCCGATCCCCGCGCTTCGCGCGGGGCATGCGGCCTCCGCGCCCGCCCTTGACCCTGGCTCCGCTTGATCGTCGTCGCCCGGCTTCACCTAGCCGCGTTCCAGCGCGCGCAGCTCCTAGATCATCGGCTCGCCGGCTAGGTCATCTAGCAGAGCCTTGTAGATCATGCCCGCGCCACGACCATCGTTTGGTCAGAGTGCTGTGTTGCATGGCTTAGACATGAGTGAAGGCAAACTGACATGCCTGCGCGCAGCCTTGGCAGGAGCCTCGATTGCAGCGCATACTGCATCCCAATCGCCCACAAGAACCACCTGATCCACACCACGCGTGACCGCCGTATAGATCAACGCCTGGTCAAGCAACGTCGACCTCCTCAATGGCACGATGACACGCCGGAACTGGCTGCCCTGACTTTTATGGACGGTGATTGCATACGCATGCCGGAGTGCTTCGGCCTGCCGGCTATTGAGTTCGTATCTAGTGCCTTCAAACTCACACGCACAACAGGGTTGCTCTGCGTCCGTGGCGTCGAGCCCGTCAATGATGGTGCCAAGAGAACCGTTGCGCAGCCCGAGGTCGTAATCATTCTCGGTGTAGATCACCAGGTCGCCGACGCGCAGTGGTATTCGATCGTTAGTCTGAGCGCCAACCTTCCCATACGATGGGTCGAAGGTGAAGAACATTGCGGAATCACGCCGATATTCTTCATGGAAGGATCTGTTGATGCTGCCGGCGCTTCCGAACCCTTCACGCGTAGTCGACAGGATCTGCACGCTGTTGTCGCTCCCGTCACCGCCCAGATCTCCATACACGCGCCGAACGGTATTGACCATCTCGGAATCAGTGCACCTGACGAACGATACGCCTGAGCCCTTGCCTGTATATTGAGCGAACTGCGGCACGCGATGCTCGCGGATGGCTCTGGCAACAGCCGGAATCCCGCTTTCAGCAGTTTGGCGTTGGGTTACTTTCAATTCAGTCTGTTCAATCGCCGGATGGCCGGCTAAGGCATGCAGCACCAATCCCGGCCCAATTGGAGGCAACTGCGACGGGTCTCCAACGAGGATTAGCTTGGTGCCAGGCGGGATATGGCGCAGCATGCGGTACATAAGAATCACATCGACCATGCTCATTTCATCGACCACAACGACGGTATTGTGGCCGAGATCGCTGCCGTCAACCTTCTTCAGGAAACCGGCAATGGTCATGCTCTCCCTGCCTGTCGCTTCGCTCATTCGTTGTGCGGCTCTACCGGCTAGGGCAACTTGGTAAATGGATGTATAGTCGTATGCATCCTCAAGCACCTTGTAGAGTGCCTTTAGAACAGTTGTCTTACCGGTGCCAGCACCCCCCATGATCAAACTCAGGTTTGACTCGGCACTCGTCATAACAGCATTGCGCTGCTCCGTCGATAGGGTGAATCCCTGTGCCGCCTCATATTCCTTGATTGCCTTCTGCACAGCGTCGCGTCCACGGTCCCTGAATCCAAGCCGCATTTGCAACCCCTCAGTCTCGCCGGCTGCGATTGCTGTCAGACGCTCCGCTATGTGCTGTTCAATGGCATAGGTGCCTGCCGGCTGAAGCGAGACGCCGATGCGGTAATACTGCGTACTCGGCTCACCAAGCGACAATGCCTTTCCCGCCAGTTCTTGAGTCTTGAGGAGGCTCACTAGCCGGGTTTTCGCCATGGAGACCGGCAAGCAAGTATGGCCGTCGCGCATGCCACCGTACAGTACCTCCTCGACAGCAGCATCAAGTCGGCGCGGGTCATCGAGCGTGACGCCGAACCGGTTCCGCGCAAGCTCATCTACTTTTTTCCAATCGACTGCGAAACTGATGAGACGGTACGGGTTCTGCTCGATCTTCTGCTGTGCGTGGTCACGATAGAAGTCGACCACTTTCTTTCCGATGCGGCGGTCAATCGCCAGTCGATCCAGCCACAGCAATGTGCTTGCAACGTTATGCTTGGCAAAGGCATCGCATAGTGCGTGCGCAGATTTCTCACTCAGAACCTCGGTCAATGCATCGATGTTGCGTGCATTGATATGATCGATAAGCGCGAGGCCGAATGTCCTGTACAGCGTGCCAGCCTTGACTGAACCGATGCCCGCGCAATCTTCCGACTGTGCGATCCAGTCGATGATATTACGTCCTGAAGGGCAAAGCATTTCCGCAGCAGACACCTTGATTTGCTGTTCGTCCTTCCATTGCATCAGCGTACCCGTAACAGACCACTGCTGCCCCTTGGCCAGCAGGGATGGGTCCGGGATGATCTTGTAGTCGCAGACCGCAACGTAGTATTCCTTCGCAGAGGTCATCCCCGCGAAGATCGCGCCGCCGAATTTGCCGGAGTTTCGGATGGACGTCACGCGCAATTGAACGGACACGGGATCAATCATGGGTGCACCATCCGTCCGGTTTCGGCGAGGTGGGCGTCGAGATGCTCGAATTGCCTTTGCTTCTCGCGCAAGGCAGCGACTTCGGCACGCAGGGCAGCGTTTTCCTCTTCGAGGTTCTTGACGCGTTGATCGGCGCTGGCCTTGGCCCGAGCCAGACGACCGGCCACAGCCCGATCGGAATCCGCGTCCACGTCTCGATCAGAGCCGTTTTTAGCCGTTCTTTTGAGGTCGACCACCTCCTGTGCTGCCCCCAGGCGCAAACGCGCCTCCAAAGCTGCCAATTCCTTTTCGATTCCTCGGTTCTGGCGGAACGCGGGCGTCCCGAATTGGCATTCAGCAGCAACTTCAGTGCGGTTCAGTTTCCCGCCCCGAATGTAGTCAGCCCAGTCGTCAGCACGATCACGTTCGGCGATCCACTCCTTGAAACGCTGCAGTGCCTCCTGACCCTTTTGTTCGCCATTTTTGCCTTCACTCATCTGCTGACTCCTTATCGGAAGGGCGTTCAATTACCACCTTAAATCGATTTGGCTTGTTCCCATTGGGCACAGTAACCGTAGATCGTGCACGGTTCATAGACGGCAATGGCGCGTCCAGAACATCCTTGCTGATGCCCAGGCTAACTGCGTTATGTGCCCAGCGAATAAATTGGGCGTTGAGGTTATCGTTGGTCAATTGGAGGCGCGCCAATGCTGCTTCAGCACGCTCCAATTTGCGAGACAGTATCTCGATTTCTATTGCGGCTTGGGCCAGCGTGTTGATCTCTGGCGTTTGTAACCGCTTTTCTCTTAGCGTAATTTTGCGCGCGGTGAATGCGGTTTTTATTGCTTCCTTGCGCTCCAGTGCTTGGCGAGTGTAGCGTGGGTGCCCACGCCGATCGATCTCCTCGATGAGCAATTCCCAGGTTAGCTTTTCGGCAGACCACCCGTCTATGATTTGGATGATCTTGTTGATCGTGCTTGAAGTGATATTTGCTGCCCTTGACATGGCTTACGCTCCTTCCTGTTTGCGACGCGACTTCACCAGCGACATCGACAGTGCCGGCGCCTTGGTCTTCGCAGGCTGGACGGCGCCAGGCTTCAATGCCGAAGTTGGTTCCACCACTTTCGGCTGGGGTGGAAGTCGCGTCCGAACGGCAGCCTTGATACGTGATGGAGAGTCAGGGAGCGACAGACGTATGAGCGCGCCTTTCTCGATCGACGGATCATCTAAGATTTCACAGATCTGCTGGAATTTTTCCATCACCGCCTCATGCCCCTGCAGCCAAAGCTTCGCGCTTGTGTTCCCGTTCTCACACGCTGTCTTGGCGTTGTGATACAGATGCTGCGCTTCAGCATAGGAGGTCCGGATGTTGGTCTCGTGCGTCAGATTACCCTTCTGAATGACGTGCTCTTCACAGTTGATATGGTGGCCGAACTTTTGGCAAGGGGTCATTGAGAAATCGTGGACGCAGTGTCCTAGATCAGTCACATGACCAGTTTGGATCTTCGATGCAAGGAACTCCGATCTTAGGATCGGAATGTACTTTCCCTTGCCTTGAAGCGCGGTTGGAAGGTTGACCTTCATCGTCTCGCCGACAACTGCTTGGATCTGCTTGGCAGCATCGACTGACCTGTGATGGTTGTACGCAGCATTCTGCTGCACGTTTGCGCGCCCAGACGCGAGTGCAATGTCATGTTGAGACAGACCTGCTGCTTGAAGGAGCGTATTAAGGAAGTGCCGTAACTGGTGGGAGCGCAACTCAATCACCTCACCATCAGCACCGTGTATGTTCAGGCGTTCGAACATCGTCGGCATTTCGTTCTTGCCGTTTTTTGTCAAGCGGTTTGATACAAGACGGGTGGAAACCGGCACTATCATACACTGCATTGTTGTGGACCTCTCCCTTAGCTCTTCAGCCCGAAGAAGGCACAATGCGTCGCTGTAGCGCAGGCCCGTCTGGCGATCCAGGACTGGGAAGCCTTCCGGAAGCATGCTCAATATCGCCGCTTGCAACGATGTGAATGGAACGCGGGGGGCTTCGAACGCACGATTCTCATCGTGCCTCGCATGTCGCCAGTGAACAATGCTCGACTTGTCCATTTTGATGCCCCTATTGGTCAAGAAGCTAGTAACGGAGTTGTACTGTTCGCTCTCGGGTACTGAGTCATCAACGCCCCAGAGGATGGCGTACACCTCGCGCATGGACAGCATCTGCTTGTCGCGCAAATGTTTGAGTTTATCCGGTAGGTAAACCATCTCCGGATTCTTCTCATACCACGCCGCTATAACGCGTGCGGGCGCGCTGATATGAATTAACCTTTCAACGGCTTCACGCACCACCCCGATCATCGTATCCGCGACATGCTTGATCATGGGTTCACCACCTTTCGCGGGGAACCAGCGGAGGTAGAGACCGTCTTTCCCATTTGCGTCTTGAACGAAGCAGTCAAGCGGCAAAGTGACTGCTTCCGACAAGCGTGAAGGCGCGGCCAATAAAAGCACGCAGATTGATGACGGCAGTATGTCAGGGACTTCCTTGGCGCGGCTAAATGCCGTCGCTACAGCCTCCAGTACCTCCTGCGTGGGGAGCATCCTTTCGCGACGCTTTTCGAATTCATCACCCAGGCGTCCTCTTGCAGTGTCGTAGCCGATGCTACTGTTGGAGATTGGGTTTCTCCAATTGCAGGGGACCTTGGTAAGCCGGTTGTCGTCGAGGAAGTCGGCTAGTCGTTGAATGTCAACGCAGGCGTAGTAGGCAGTAGTCCCTTTCGGGTACTTGCGCTGGGAGATATCTGCTGCACGATTGAGCACTAAGGAATTGATCATCGTCGGGTCAGCAGAGCCGCTGCTCAGAAGGGCCATTTCGACCATCTGGAGCGCTCGGATGCGGACACGAATCGATGTAATGACGCGCGGCTCAATCGACTGCAAGTAGCGGATGTATGCTTTCGCGAATGGCTTGAAGTCCGGATGCAGCGAGACATCGTATCTCTTCGAGCTAGTGCTGTCCCAATTTGCGAACCGGATCGAAGGATTGCTTTGGCTTCCCTTAGTGGAAACAGACCCGTCTAGCGGCCATATGTCAGCATCAAAGGGCAAGTCTGAACCAAACGTCTCTATCTGATCTCTCGCATGCGCAATAAACCAGTCGAGGTTCTGGCGGGCCGTCGCTTCGCTTTTTGGAATGAAGGTAACAGGTTTCGTCATCTCATGATTCCTTCTTATTTCCGCGCCCGTCGTGCGTACTCTTCTCTACAATTCATGATCACCTGAGCCACGGCACCTAGCGTTCGGTCGTTGCCAGCTATGATGCGCGGCGAGCATTTGGCTGCGATCTTCTTTTCCCTGTCGGCTGACAGATAGGCGAAGACCGCTTCATGTGGGCCATCAAGCCAGGCCCTGAACAAGGGGCAGGTGTAACAGGCAATTGGCTTGTTAAATGCGCAGAATGAGTCGCTACCGCAACTGCCCATCGGAGCTTTCATGCTGGGGTCGATCTCGGGATTTACGATATGCCGAGTTGTATCGGGGTCCTTGCTTTCGTCATCCTTGATCAAGGTCGCTTTGCAGAGTTGAGCCAGGCGACCCAACTCAGCGGCGACCGCGATATCGATCCGCTTCCCTAATTCGAACAACCTTGCCAACTGAATGTAAGGCTTCACGCTGCTCGCCCACCTTTGTCCGAGGCGCCTCGCCGTTGCTTCCGGACCTATTCCTTCGCGAATGCAGTTTGTGCCGACCGTATATCGGAACCGACGGGGGTTCATCGCAATGACCTTCCCGGTACGCTCACTGAGAACGTCTAGCGATGCGACGACGCGTTTAACTTTCAAGCCGAGGTCCTCTGCTTGGCTGTGGTACTCATAACCAGGGAAGAAACTGTGCTCGGACAGGCATGGGAACATGGGGGCGAGACTTACATCCGGAAGTTTGCCTTCCATTGACAGCATTACATGATGTGCATAGTCATTAAAAAGCTCCGCCAAGTCGGGGATGATGTCCACTTCCAGGAACTCTTCACGCCATTTGGCTGCGCGGCCTTTCGCGAGCGGAATGCGCAGTTGATAACGCTCACCTTCGCGAGAATGAATGACCTGGAAGTCACTCACTTTCATCAGCGCGTACTGGATTGGCCGCGCGCCGAACAGAACGAACAACCACGTTAGGACGTAACTCTCCATGTCGATGGTACCGTGCGCATATGCTGCCGATAGCGCGTCTAGAAAGGATTCCCGTTCGACGTCTGTTAATGGGCCTTTTAATGGGCAAAGCGTGGTGATTGCCCTCGAACCCTTTGACTTCTGAAACTTGGCTTCCTTTATCCACTTCAATGCGTCGGTAGAAAGACCCGGAAGGTTCAGCTTCACCCATTTTCTGAAGAAGACAGCGGTGGACAAGAAGCTGTCGTCGCGCCCCACCTTCATACGATACCGTTCACGGTCTGCACTAAGGTGAGCACTTGTTACTTCAACGATCAAGCCATGCTTTTTCAAAACGCCTTCGAAGAAGCGGATGGCGTGGTCAGCGTAGGCGCTGACGGTCGTTGGCGAGCCGTGTTCGGCGTACCAAATCGTGACGCGCTTTAGCGCGTACATTAGAACTGGGGAGAGTTCTTGTATACAACCAAAGTCTATGTTGACGTGCTCGACTCCATCTATGTAATTCCACGTTGTTTCCCCAGGATCGAACACAACACCACTTCGGGTAGTGACGTATTTAGGAAGGGATAAAGAGTTGTGATCTCTGCTTCTCAAGCCTGGGGTCTTCGTCATGGCAGATAGTCCCGTCAGTTTTTCTGATTGCGTTGGTTTTTCCGGCGCGCGAAGTCTTCCTGTGCTTTGAGGACTGAGATTGCAGTCTTCTCCGCGATGTGACGCTGGTTGTAACGTATTGGCATCGTTGACTTTTCAGACCAGCCATTGAAGTCCCTGCGCTGATTGTCCGCCTCTTCTCCTGTCACGCCTTGTGCTTCAAATGCTTTCGAAAGGATGTAGTTGGCTGTGTGACGACAGATATGCGCCGACAACTTGCGCGGGAATTCCGGGAATTCTTCCCGGACCGTCTGAAATATTTTCTGCACACCGCTGGCCGTCAACGGATCGCCTTCGCGCGAAATGAAGACAAAGGGATTTCCATCCTTTACGTGATCTTTGCGCAGGCCCGGCTCTGATAGGTACTCATGGATTGCCATGAGCAGATCGGCAGAAACGGGCACATGGCGTTCGCGCGTCTTGGCTTTTGGCTCACGGCGCCGCTTATCCGCTTTATTGTCCTGGCGACGAATTACCGTAATGGTGTTATTGGCCCAATCGATGTCTTCCACTCGCAGCCCGAGGATTTCGCCGCGCCGTAAACCGGTGAAGATAAGGACTGTGAGTAGAAGTGAATTACGGTAGCGAACGAATTTGTTCTTGAAGGGGTTCTCCCGCGCCAATGGATCGAGCACATCCCATAGCCGCTCGATTTGTTCGTCAGTTAGGGATACTACTGGCTTGGAGGTGTTGCGCTTTGGAGGTTGGCGATTGGTGAAAGTGTCATACGTGATCTTGCGCTCTTCGTTCAACCGCAAGTATTTGCTGGTGTTTTCTGGAAGCCGCTGCAAGGCGCGTAATGCCATGTCGTTGACGTAGTCCCTGATGTACAGCACTCGTGTCCCGTAGTTGGTTAACTCTTGCCAATCTGCGACACGCTGCTTCATGCGCACGGCTTCGAGCGAAACAACCGATGGCTTCGGTGGAGTGGGCGCCGCAAACCTCTCGTCAAGCTGCTTGACAAGGTGGTCAAGCGGCACGCGGCATTGCGCAATGATGTACTCGATGTCTTCGATGCCAAGGACCTTACCAGCCCGGATATTCCCCTCAAGGTCGATGCTGCGAATGCGGCAGCAAATTTCCAAATGCATGATCGCGCGCAGGTAGGCGTCCACTGTATTCTCGGACGCATTCCTACTGCGCAGGACCGTCGCCGCATACACCGTAGGATGGAACAGCGGAACGCCGGACTGCCTATCCAATAGCAAGACTGCCCGCTCGCCGTTAGCCATTTGGAAGTGATGGATTGCGTAAGGATTAGGCACTTGTTTACGAAATAAAAAGGTGTGACTTAAGTATTTACGCGTTTACATGCCTTGTCAAGAAATAAACGCGTAATAAAATGCCCCGCTTGAGGCGGGGCGTTGTTTGTTTACGAAATGGAGAATAGGGTTCCTAA
>NZ_JACYXF010000126.1 GCF_015352985.1 Noviherbaspirillum malthae
TATGGATTAAGAAACTGGATTGAACAAAGCTACAAGCAGACCAAAGATGAATTGGGCTGGGCCGATTTCATGGTGCGCAGTGATCGCGCTATTCGCCGTCACTGGATCCTGGTGTATTGTGCGTTTAGCTTTTGCTGGTGGCATGAAGGTAATCGAGTACGCCTGTTGGATCGCGCACAGCAACCAGCGTTACCTTCGGACCAGAATGGGGATCGGAAAAAAAACCGATCGAGCCATACCGTTGAGCCTACCCAGGTGGACGAAAGCCTTACGTGCGGTGCGGGCCTGGCTAGTTCCAGTGCATTGGCTCATGCACTGCTGGCGCGCGTTCGTCACCCGGCCCCTGCCGTGCGAATTCGATATGCTCTTTGACACGTCAAGGAAAGGAGTCGGTATTAACGTGTATTTCTGAGTTCAACAAACCGCGGATTCAACCGGGAAGTGCAACTTGAAGAACTAAGGCGGGAGGGAAGATGCAGTAGCATCCGAACCCCAAGACCGCCAAGTCGAAGTTGCCCGGAATGCGCTACACACATCTCACCCAAGACGAACGATACCAGATCTACATACTGAAGAAGGCGGGACATGACAGCAGCAATATTGCCAAGCTCATGAAGCGGCACAAATCGACGATCAGTCGGGAACTGCGGCGTAACCGTGGCGAGCGGGGCTACCGCCCAGCACAGGCTCACCAGCAAGCTGTGGCACGACGATGCAACGACAACGGCAAGCGCATCAGTAAGCACCCCTGGGACTTCGTCGACATCAAGCTGGGGCAGCTATGGAGCCCGGAGCAGATCTGCGGCTATCTGAAGGCCAGTGGCATGCCCAACGTTAGTCATGAACGCATCTATCAGCACATCTATGCCGACAAGCGCGCCGGCGGCACCTTGCACAAGAGCTTGCGATGCCAGAAGCAACGTAAAAAGCGGTATGGCCAGCGGGAACGGCGTGGCGTCATTGTGGATCAAGTCTCGATCGATCTGCGACCAGATGTTGTTGACCAACGTGGGCGCTACGGTGATTGGGAGGCCGACCTGGTCATCGGCGCCGGACAACAGCAAGCGCTGGTGACGCTCAACGAGCGCAAGTCCCGCTACAGCTTGATCGGTAAGGTCGACCGCAAGACCGCCCAAGAGGTAGCGGACACCATGATCGCACTGCTGACGCCGTTGGCTGACTGTGTCCATACAGTGACTTCCGACAACGGGAAAGAGTTCTCTCAGCATGCCCGTATTGCGAAGGACTTGGACGCGCAGTTCTTCTTTGCGTACCCGTATTGCTCATGGGAGCGAGGCGCCAATGAAAACATGAACGGGTTGATTCGCCAGTTCTTCCCGAAGAAAATGAGCTTTGACGGCATCACAGCCAGCGACATTGCCCTGGCAACGTATAGCCTGAACCACCGACCAAGGAAGTGCCTCGGATTCAAAACACCACATCAGGTCTTTATGAGCCAGTTACAATCCCATTAATAAGCCGTTGCACTTCAGACTTGAATCCGCCAACTACCGCTAAGCCGCTTGCGCGACGAAAGATGGCGTGTCTTGGGCGCATTCTACGTGGATCCGTCCTATCCGATGGTTACCTCCACTCATCCAGCGCCATATGGTCTTGGTGGCATTGTCACCCGGCCTGCAGCAACATCCAAAAGTGCAACTGTGGGGCCGTTGATTCAGGCTTGTGGGTGCGAGAGCGTCGCTTCAATGACAGCGTTGCGTCGGTTTCAGTTTGGCGCGAAGGATCTGCTTTAGCCAGAACCTAGCTTCTTCAGTTGTGACCGCGCGCATCCGCAATCACATTGCAGGTGCAGCACCTGGCCAGTATGGTCCTCCACTGACTTCGCCGGCCGGCGCGGCATGCCTGCCACATCCACCACCTCCATCCCCAGGAGCCGAAAGGCTCGCCCACCTACATGGTCAGCGTAGAGCGATAGCAAGCCGGTAGGGTGGGCCCGAATTGATTTCGTCGGCGGCTGGATAGGTGCTGCATTGGCGGTCAAAGAGCGATGTGTCCAGCAGCAGGCGCGCCCTGATTAGGGGTTTGATAGTCACAATAACGCTGCTTGGCTTTCATCCTGGCCGGACAGCTTGGCCTAATTGTCGCATCGCGATCGACCGGCGAAAAGTAAAAGGCAACGGCGGTGATCGGTAGCGTTGACATGTAGAAGGGCGGCGCACCGCGGGCTACAATAGCAGCCTGTTGACAGTGCGACGATGGCATCGACCAAAAGCGGCGCATGCCGAGATTTTACGGTAGCCTTACTGCGCTACCGGAAGACCGTGAGGCATCAATGGATCATCGTGGGTTGCTGGAATATTCCCCATCCCGATTTTTACTGCGAGGGATAATCGATCAGTCACCCCCGCCTTGCGGAAAATTCCTGTCAAATGCGCTTTGACGGTACGCTCGGTAATCTCGAGCCTGCGTGCAATTTGTTTATTGTTGAACCCTTGACTGACTAGCACGGCGATATCGGCTTCACGCCGCGTGAACTCACGCAATAGCGATCCGCCTTCAGCAACGCATGGTACGGGGGGATCCATCGCGATCAATTGCCGATCCAGCAAATACGAGATCAGGCTGCGCCGGATCCAGTATTCCCCCTGCATCACCGCGGCGGCGGCGCCTGTGATCTATTGGACACTTGCATCCGGAGGACAGCAACCGCGCGCGCCGACTCTGAGCAATGCGTGTTCCATGTGATTGTCGGCTGGGACATTCAATAGCAATATTCTGCTGCGAGGACTGACCAATTTCGCCTGTTCAATTAGATGCAGCTGACTTGGATAGACGAGAACCGCATCGATCAACAGTAAAGACGGTTTTAAGTGCCGGGCGGTTTCACACAGCCGCATGGGGTCTGCGATGGTCACGACCGTGTCGTTTCCCATCCACCCTGTTGTACACCGTGCCGATACCTCAGACTGTGCTGTCAAAATTAAAATCATGTATCCTCCTGGGCTGATGCGACGCCGCGATGCGGCCATGCGCTTCTCACAGACAGTGGCTGACACCTCCCCGCGGTAAATCTGGTGTCTCAGTATTTCCGGACTGCAACCGATGGAATTGAATGTAACCTTTTGTAACGCGCGCAGGCTTGATGAAGCGCAAGATCTAAACATTAGCCTGCCCCTGTGCAGGTGCCAGTATCGAGTACGCCCTCAACACAATAGAAGCCGTTAACAAGCTCTGCACCGAGCGGTGTCTGAACGTATTCAACAGGGAATTGGAAAGCAAACAGCGCCATGGATTACGGTCCAACCCGGTGACGCCATAGAAGGTGGACGATAGGCAAGGTAAAAAAGGACAAGGACCGGCGGTTGCCGGACAAACTGGGGAGGAGAAGGTGCCGCACTTGCCAGGTCCGTCGCAGAATAAACTTGCCTTAATCAGGCTGGTCGTTCAGGTCGTGGGCATCTAGGGTAATCATGAGAATGCGTTTCATTGAAGATCAGCATCGCCAACTCTGGCGCGCAATCGTTCCCTTATCCTGGCTGCAAAGTCAGGCGGCCGATCAGCGTTGAACGACACGTAATGCCGCCGGCGCAGCTAACGCGGCGTTTTGCGTCGCACGATGCACTTTAAAATATGGCGCAGCGCTTCCTTACTGACCCGGATGATGGCCAGGCAGAGGAGGTGGACTGGCTGATCTACGCCCGTCATCGACCGTGTTCCTGTATCGTCCTAGTCGAAGTCGCGTCCGAACAAGCTCATGGTCATCCAATAAAAAAAGCCGCTGTTATAGCGGCTAAGGGAATGCATGTTTAGGATTGTGGATACGGCTTGCCTCCACGTACCCATTGTACCTTGCAATAGGGAAAAAGAAAACATGTCAATCACGCAGCCCCTCGGCGCAGCGTGATTGCCCCTCGATTTCTCCTATTGCTCAGTGAATCTGTGTAGCAGCCCTCATTTCATCGGTCCGAGCATTCCCTTCCTATGCGGTCGTGACGGTCAAAAATGTAAGTTGCATGAAGTTAACTTCTAGTGGGGCGTTCCGTTTCTCGGGCATGGTGGAGCTTTAGCCCCGCCAGCTGAGGAAATTTCGAATAAATATTTCGTGGGATCAGTCTGCTGATAAAATTTCGAAAACTGTGATAAAAATTCGAGGCAATGATGGCAGTAGGAAGCGGACTGGGTTACCGATATCTTAGTGATCATCTGAAATTGGCGGTGCGCCCGCTTGCCCGGAGCGCGGCGCTTTCCTCAGCCGTCAACCGTCGGGTGGAGACGGCGACGTAGATCCTATTCCCACGCGGCGTCGCCATTGAAAACACGCTCGTTGGCCATTTGGAGTTCGCGCTGGGTCACGAAGGGCTCAATCTGGAAGTCATTGATGCAGCGTTCGAGCATATCGAACCAGCATACTTGATTACCCGACTGCGGCAAGCACCTAACGGGCAATACATCCGGCGCGCGTGCTTTCTGTGGGAGTGGCTGACCGGCAAAATTCTTGAGGCGGCGTATCGCCGACCGTGGGATACGTTGCGCTTTTCCCGCCTAAGGAATATGTGGTGGCAAAGTCTGCCACGCGCAACCAGACCTACCGCATCGATGACAATGCGCTGGGCACGGGTGATTTCTGTCCCGTCGTGCGTAAAAGCGCGCTCGTGGCGCGTCCGATCTTGACGCACTGCTCCAGGAAGCTTCAGCAATCATCGATGATCCGGATGGGAAAGATTTCTACGATCGGGCGGTGCAGTATTTGTATCTGTCGGAGACACGCAGCAGCTTCGCGATCGAGCGGGAAATGCCGACCGGCTCTCAGGAAGAACGATTTGTCCAGCTGATCAAGCGCGCTAGCGAGAAAACGGCCGTAACGGAAACCTGGCTCGTGGAGCTGCAAAACGCGATCGTGCGTGATGCATTTAGTCAGGAAAATTCTTATCGCACAAAGCAGAACTGGCTTACATATAGCCATAACCGTATCAGCTACTTCCCGCCAGCACCCGATGACATGCGCCGCGCGATGCATGGCTGGGAAGCTTTTGTCAACTACAGCAGCAAGGGCGTTGATCTGTTAGTGAAGGCGGCGTGCGCTTCCTTTGGGTTTGTTTATTTGCACCCATTCATGGACGGCAACAGTCGCCTGCACCGGTTCATGATCCATCAGGTGCTCGCGCAGTCTGGGGTGCTGGAAGACGACATCATCATCCCGGTGTCGGCCGTTATCATGAAAAACATACCGGCTTATCATGCAGTACTGACCAAATTCTCAAAGCCGACGCGCGTGCTGTGGGATTACCGGCGGGATGACGACGAGCCGCACATCATCAACTCGGCAAACAGCCGCTCCTACCGATTTTTTCAGGCAGATCGTGAAGTCATATTCTTGCATCGCATGATCGAGCAGGCAGTGGGTCAGGAGATTCCGAATGAACTGGCCTACCTGCGCGGTTACGACAAGGCGTTTGGCGCCATCGATCGCGAGTTCGACCTGCCGCAAAAGGATGTGTCTTCCCTGATCCGGATGGTAAAGGGAAACAACGGCGTGCTCTCGAATCACCGGCGCAAACAGTATGCATACATTCCGGAGCAGGTCCTGAACCGAATTGTCGAGATCATCAATGCCGAGTTCGGGGCTCCCGGGCCCAATTCGGAGCCGACGATCGGCTAAGGCGGAAAGATCGGTCGGACAAGAAGCCATGGCAGAGAGCGGATCTGGAGTCATACCGGTGTTGAGCACTTCATGCGCAACGATGAGATGGTGCTGTGTTTCTACTGACGCTTGTGCGTTATATCCAACAATGCCGGTGCCACGCACCTTCATCAAGCGCGCGTTTGGGTCGTTCAACGATGTCTGACCGTCGAACGCATCTTTGAGTTATACCTCAATTCGCTTCATCACCTGCAGTTGCTCTTTCCATGCCGCGATCTTCTCTTGCAATCTTTCGATACGTAGCTGTGCCAACTCAGATCTCTGACGGTCGGCAGAGTCAAGCTCGCGCAAGTAACGTGCGATACTGATTTGATTTCCTGCATGCGGCGTTATAGTTTGGCGTTAGCTTAGTTTCCTTCACGATTGTTGAGGGCCTTAAACTTGCTGCCGTCAATGGCAACATTGGTTCCGCAAGAAGTCCTATGTTGCGCCCAGAACGACGAGATGGCGGCAGAAATTACGAATTCCCTTGGCATAGTACTTGCAGAATGTCAGCCAACACGAGTAGGAGGATCCTTCTGTTTGTCTATGCATCGAAGGAGGAACCCGAGATAGCCAGCCTAACCAATGCTACACCTGAACCGGCGCGTAACAGCGGCGTATTACTACGCCACCACCTCCTAAGAACGGAGTGTGCGACTTTCACCGTACACGGTTCAAGCACTGCAAAGGGCCGTACTGGAGCCATTCACGGACAGAAGTTTTATACGGCCATCTTTATCAATAGCACTCTTAAAATCTTGTTGCAAGAACTCAGAACCACTAATTTTGCCAGCGTTTACTCTCTTGCCGAACTCACACCATGTTGTATCCGCAAAGCCAGTACCGTCACAGCGTAGTGACGCTGTCTCTAGCCTCTCTTACTTTATGTCAATGCTTCTCAAAATCAAAATACCAGTTTCTTTTATCCCTACTCATTTTGCTGCAATGCGACATTATAAAAATTAGAATTGAAGTTAGTGTGCGACGAAGTTAATATACTGCCAAATATAGATGGTTTCGCGTTTATCGACGTTGTCATAATGGTTTCAGAGAAAGTATCGCAAAAGAAAAATGATGCGTTGCAACAAGAATCAGTTTCAACCGTTTCTATTTGTTAATACCTCTCTAGATTTGATAGCTCACACAAATATTTGCACGGGGTGTTTAAATGTCAAACCAGCCGCCTAGTATAGATTTGCACACAAATGCCAGTAAAGACCGGATTCAATTAATAAAAAGATTGCCGAGCACACATATCACCACTAAACAATGGAGTGTTTTGCATGCAGTGGCTTCATGTGGCAGTTATGCACGTGCAGCAACATTACTAGAGATTTCCCAGCCAGCAGTCAGCTATATTATTGCTAAATTGGAAGAGCAGGTCGGTTTTTCCCTATTAAAAATTGAAGGTAGGAAAGCACGCATCACTGACCATGGGTTAAAATTGTTGAACCGGTCACAAGCCTTGTTGCAAGAAGCCGTTGATCTTGAATCCTATGTGAAGGACATCCAATCAAAACCAGTAAATAAACTTCGTTTCTCTGTTCACCTGCAATTTCCTAAATTTCTCTTATTCGCCGCGATCCGGCCTTTTCTTGCACTAAAGAATGTCGATCTCTCGCTGACCCAAGGTGATAACTTGCAAATTGAATCTGCTTTGCTTGACCGTACCACCGACATAGCGATTAATACACGTGTTCCATTAGGTTATGAAGGCAAACTTTTATTCGAAATCGAACTAATTCCTGTTGCGCACGCCAGCCACTGGATGTGTCTATCTAACAGACAAGTCAATCCACTTGATTTAGCAAACGAAAATGAGATTGTCATCGAATTGCCTCAAGTCGTCGATGAAAGCGCCGGTACGGAACAAGCTGTTCATAAACAGCCATGGGTCATGCAGTCAGCTAGTGCAGCGCTCGCAGCAGTTTGTGAAGGATTCGGCTATGGTTGGTTTCCTGCGTACCAGGTCGACGTAAGTCTCCGTCAAGGGGTATTAAAGCGGCTTGCGATCAATCAGGAAAAGAGAATGCTTCGTTTTTATTTGCTTAGATCAAATAACCTGTTCGCCTCTCAACCAGTGCATGATCTTTCGGTTTTGCTATCCCAAGCAATTAATGACAAGTTCAAATGCAATACCTAGTTGGCAATCAAATAGCACTTGTGCTCTTGAGGTTATTTTGACAATTATATGCTGACATCTTGCACGATTAAGAAACTTAGGCAGGGATTTTTCGAAACTCAAGGGCAAGATATACATAAAAAACCGCGAGACAGCAGCAGTGAATCTGGCCCAAGCACAGAACGTATCAATCTTATTATATCGTCTCACGATCCCGGCCAAGACGCCGACAAGTGGTGACGCACTTTTGATAATGGAAAGCTAACTGAACCCGGACAGCAGTAAAAATCACAGACAGTAGCCGAACTCCATTGACTCGAGTGGGACACTCACAGAAGTGAAGATGAAAGAGCTTTGCTATAAAGCTCGCATACTTGATATGGAATCGAAGTCGTGTACGGCTCGATGAATGATTTATGTGGCAAGTCCCCTTTAGCGGCGATGGGCAGGGTGCGTTAACTATCAGCGAGCGGCTATTGTGCGTAAAAAAAATGCTCACCCGACGATGCTGCTTGTGAAGGGTTCTTCGGGCGACTAAAAATGGAGCCGTTCTACCCGCGAAACGAGCCTGTCAAGATTTTTGTGTAAAGCGGGGTCATGAAATAATACCGAAAGGGATGTTCCATGACCGACGTAATGACCACCAAGAAGCCTAAAAAACAGAAAGCGCCACCACCGTTTCCGGTCGAACTGATTGACCAGTTGCTGGCTACCGTTCAGAACAAGGATGCCGAGTCCATTCTGGGAGAGTCCGGCTTGGCCGGTCAGCTCGAGAAGATGCTGGCTGAGCGCATGCTGGCCGCCGAACTGACCCACCACCTGGCCAGCGAAGGCGAGGCCAGCAAGAACGACCACAACGGCACGTCACCCAAGAAGGTACTGGCACCGGGTGTCAGCGTCGGGTAGATACTCCTCATTTTGGAGGTACGGACAGAACTTGGACTACTTGAAGGTAGTTCATGTACTCATACGAAGACCGCATTCGGGCGGTAAAACTGTATATAAAGCTCGGGAAAC
>NZ_JACYXF010000127.1 GCF_015352985.1 Noviherbaspirillum malthae
AAGGGACGCAACAGCAAATCTTTAAAATGAGGATATCCTGTGGATAACTCGCCCGCCGTTCCCATTGAAAAATAAAGAACTTCACAACCAAAACCTACGCAACATCAATCCGAAACTACCAAGATTATAAAATTAAATTGTGGGAGCAAAGTTGTAATGTCCGGTTTCAGCAAAGTTCAAATGTCCGTTTTTCCGCAGGATAACCCTATTACAGACGGGTTTGGGAGCGGCCATGGACAGGACCGGAGCAATTACGATGACGATGCGAGAATTGGACCGTCTAAAGATCATCCAGGCAGTCGTCGATGGTAACTTGAAGCCTGGACGTGCCGCCGAACGTCTGGGACTGACGGACCGGCAGATACGCCGCCTGGTGAACCGTGTACGCGAGCAAGGACCGGCTGGCATGGTATCGCGGCGTTGTGCTCGACCGAGCAATAACCGCACGCCGGCAGAATTGACGAAGCAAGCGCTGGATATCATACGTGAGCGCTACGCGGATTTCGGCCCGACCCTGGCATGCGAGAAGCTACAGGAAGTTCATGGCTTACCATTATCTAAGGAAACCATCCGCAAGCTAATGATGGAGGCTGGCTTGTGGATTCCACGTCGGCTACGCTCGTCAACGATCTATCAGCCTCGCAACCGGCGCCATTGCGTTGGCGAGCTGATTCAGATTGATGGCAGTGATCATGCCTGGTTTGAGGAACGCGCTCCAGCTTGCACTCTGCTGGTTTATATCGATGACGCGACCAGCCGGCTGATGCATCTGCACTTTACCTATTCCGAGTCGACCTTCAGCTATTTCGAGGCAACACGGCGCTACATCGAGCTGCATGGCAAGCCGCAAGCCTTCTACAGTGACCAGTACAGCGTCTTCCGAGTCAACAGTAAACAACCCCAAGGTGGTAGCGGACATACGCAGTTTGGACGAGCGCTGTACGAACTCAACATTGAGAGCATTTGCGCCAATAGCAGCCAGGCCAAAGGACGGGTGGAGCGGGCAAACCTGACGCTGCAGGACCGACTGGTTAAAGAACTCAGACTGCAAGGCATCTCCACAATGGAGGCGGCCAACGCCTATGCGCCCTGCTTCATTGCCGACTATAACCGGCGTTTCGCTAAGCCGCCAAGGAATGACTGGGATGCGCACCGGCCACTGCGCGAGGACGAGGATCTGGAATCAATCTTTACGCATCGTGAGAAGCGCAAGGTATCCCACGTGCTGACGCTGCAGTACGACAAGACGATCTACCTGATTGGCGATACGAAGAGCAATCGGAAACTGATTGGTCAATACATCGACGTATACGAGTATGTCGACGGGCGCATTGAGCTGCAGACCAGTGGCACTTGCCTGCCCTACACCACTTATGATCGGTTGCCTGAAGTGAGTCAGGGTGCCATCGTCGAGAATAAGCGACTTGGACATGTACTGCAGATTGCACAGCTAGTGCAGGCCGAGCGTGATAGCAGGCGTAGCCAGTCGGCGCCGGCAAGAACGCATCGCGGCTTGCCGCGGGCGACCAAGAAAGCTGAGCCTGGCAAGAAAAGACAGCGGGCACTGGACGCCACAGATATGGAAATGGCAATCAAACAGTCGGCCTTGGCAACCTGAGCTGTTAATTTAGACCAACACCTCTCCGAACAGGCATTCCGCTGTCGCGGCTGCATGTTGATAACAAAACCAGCAAAAAACAACCTAAAAAACCTAAAAACCGCCCCCCAAACCGGACATTTGAACTTTGCCCGCAAGCGGACATTTGAACTTGGCGTTGACATAAATTGTGCGCTATTAGATTCCAAGATATCACACCTTGTGGCTGCCAAAGTTTCATCCTTGTGCCAAAAATGAAGTTGATTAGGGTGACCGCATGGCTTGAGTTATAGCGGTCGATGTGCTCGCACCCCCTTTTAGCTGAATGCGCAAAAGCCAGCCATTGCACCTCTTGGTCGCTTCGATTCTCGGATGGAGCACCCGCCGAGCCGTTGGCATCGCTTTCCTGGCAGGCCTCAACGCCGCCTCAACGCCTCAATGGCGAGGAGATCCTATGGCTAAAATAAAAAAGCCCGCCGACCTTGCGGTAGCGCGAATCCGAGACGAGGTTAATGCCGCAATGTCAGCGGCCTTCAGCTACCTTTTCTGAGCGGGCCCAGGGCAGCAGCGGATGCCGATCGCTCAAAGCATAGTTTTTATTATTTGTCAATAACAGTGATCACATTAACGACATTCCGATTTTGGCATAACGACCACTGGTACGGCACGGGCATTTAGTGCTGTATGCGTTTGGACTTCGGTAATAATGATGCTGTCAGAAGCGTTGGCGAACGTAGAGACCGGCCAGCGCATCGTTAAAAGTGGACAGGGAAACGGAGGGCAACATGACTACCCAATCATCGCCGCTTGATCGTTTGATCGACTTCGCTACGCAGACATGCGGACCGCATCTCATGGCAATCGTGTGGGCCTGCGCGGCGCATGGCAATGATAGCTGGCGCTTGTTCGCTCCCCGACTTTTCGCGCGGCTGGCCAGCGATCATGCGCTTACCGAACAGTTTATCGCTGGATTGTGCAAGCCCGCCGCCTTGCTTCATGCCGGACCCATCCTGGAAGCGTTTCTGGCACAAATGGACGCCCCGCGAAAAGAGGATCTGTTTAAGGCATCTTTACTGAAGAAGAACGGCTTTGTCCACTATTGCTTCGCCGGCGCTGCACGTGCACTTGACGATGGGCCCAAGCTTCTCGAAGTGCTGGAAGGGTTTGTTCGACACGGCCTTCGCTTGCAGCCGCTGGCTCAACGTCACCACAACGACATGGAACTCGCTGTCCGGGTGTGCAATGCCAAATTTTTGCATCTGGTTCTTCCTTGGTTAAACCATCTGGACGAGCGAATTATTAAGTGTGCTGCACTCAAGAGCGATCGCCCACTCGCCGTCATTAACCTTTTCCTTGAAGCCGGGATTCCAGTTTCCCGGTTTAATCAAACACGCTTGCTCGAGCAAGCAAAGGTCGAGGTCCAACACTACGTTCGTGCACACATTGCACGCGTGCGGTAGCTAGTGCGCGTCGCGGGCAATTTTTCCAGCAGTACTCTGCTAGCCATCCACGAAACTTTTTAAAGGGGAGAAAGATCTCATGAAAATCAAGATCGTGCCGGAAAACGCCGTCGCAATTGACGAAGCGGTCGCGCCACAACAGCAGCGGGCGCGAGTCAATCTGGTGGACGCCCAGGATGTATTGTCGGCCATGCGACGGGCCGAGGCGAAGCTGGACGCCCTCGGCATTCCCAAACGCGAGCGCAGCGGCGCGTCGTTTTACCAGGTACCGGCAGGCCCGTCGGCTAACAGCTACAGCTACGCCCAAGGAGCGACAGCGTTTCGCATCGCCCGTGCCACAACCGACTGGTATCTGATCGATGTGCAGCGTATTGAGGTCTATCCGAAGCAACGGGAAAGAGAAGACCTGACTCTCACGCCTGAGCAAGACGATAAAGCGATCGACGTACTTCGAAGGAAGTATCTTGTCGCGAGAGCTGCTTAGCAGACCGCAACTCTGCATGAGAACCAGACAGCTGTATTGATACAGCTGTCTGGTTCTGGTGCTCGCAGCATGCACAGTGCTGCCTTGGAAAGGTGCACCGTGTCGTTAATTTTCTTGCGAATTATCGTACACTATGAAATCGTAGGGACGGAGTTCGCATTGCGCCAAACTTTCATTGGCGCCACGATGGCAAGCTCGATGGCGCCCAGATCAGGTCGCTCCTGTGCACTGCGGCTGGTGGCTGCCTGCCGGCGACCTGCCTTACCTGATCAACGCCGCCCCGCGGCGGCACGTCACCTTTGACGCTGGCTACCCTCTTCCACTTAGCTTGGCTTTCGTCGGCATTCTATCGTATGTGCATGGACACCATGCTGGCTGCGGCTATGACAGCATGCAACCGTCACCGCTTGCATGCGCATGACAAGCCCAATTCTGCTGACGCGCCGTGACAAGCAAAAATTTTCTTGCCTGCGGCTTGCGTGTCTTAAAAAACGACACAAAACAAACGGCGCTTTTCATTCACTGTTTTCTGCTTTGCACTCACGCTTGGAAAAACGTTTCAGATCCAAGGAAGAAAAACGCGATGGTTCACCTGATAAATGCGATACCCCAATTCTGTCCCCAGTGCGCTGGCGAACCGCTATAGACAACATCCCGCTATGCGTTTTATGCCTGCATTCTTCGAGAATGTCAGTGCGGCGCGAAGTTCAAATACGTCCCCTCCCCCAGATCATTCAAGTCGCAAGTTTGTCTGCCAAGGGCAAGTAGAAGCGGTAAAGATGCTATGGCTGTTTTCGCATAGTCAGATTTGCTGGCATCGCGGCTGGTCTGGGTTGCGGCCTGCGTACGGCAAGTGCGTTTTGAAGCATCTGGGCCGTTACGCGGGTCCTGGCGGCATCAGCAATGCCGTAGCGAGCTGGGGAATCCATCGCCCCCTTTGAAGCCTTGGTATGTGTCATTGATATTCGCCTTTTCAATACTGTGTGCGCAGTCGATCGGTTTACGCCTTCACCCGCATTGCACCTGCAGGTTTATCTTCGCCTGTTTCAATCTGGTAACGTTTGTCAAGCATCAGCAGTTGACCAATAAGTCGCATAGCAATCAGGTGCGAAGCGGCGCCGTCGTCCTGTGGTACGTATCGAGCATGCTATTGCGGGCATTGTATCCAGACTGCCTGCATGCCACCTCCACCATCCATGATGTGGTTCGGCTAAGTCGTTACCAAACCATCGAAGTGGAAAACCGAAATAGCAAGCGACATTGCGCCGTGACAGTGTTTCCATTGTGGCTGTGGAAACGTAGAGTGTAGCTATACCCCTACCTTCCCTTTCACGAACCAAGGAGATCAGATGCGCCATACCGAAAAGACCTTGGACGATATCTGGCATAGCGATGATCTGCATAGTGATGAAGAAGCCGATTCGCTGATGTCAGCGGCTCGTATTCTCGCGCGGCACATCGCTCAGCTGTTCGCCCAACTCGAATCCGGCTACGCTCCAACCGCTCCGGTTCCGGAAGAACTAATACACCATGCCGCCACATGTGCCATCGCTAAAACGGCAGCTACCTCGATTCAATCAGACAGCATCGAAACAAAATTAAGAAAATACTGGGAGCCGTTGTTTCTGGCCGTGCAACGCGATCGCATCGACAGCTGGCAGGCTCGCCAAATGTATCTGCGATTGGATCGCGTCGATCCTTCTCCGGCAACTGACACTACAGGAACGCCAGACAGAGGAGTGACAGTCCTGCCGCGTATTGACCTGTTCAACCGGGCGACGCTCAATGATCTGATCAGGCGCGCCATTGCGCGCCGCTGGACTGCTGCAGACATGGCACACGCGCTAGACGATCTCTATGACGCTAGTAGGGTGCATGCCCAAGCCCAGCTGCTGCATCCACCGGGGGGACCACATTTCGATGCCCTTCTTGCCGCCTTTTACGACTGGCTAAAAAGCAAACCTTATGCTCCCGAAGCGTTCGCTGATCATTGGCTGCTTGGCTACTCAATGGCCCGTGGCCACACGCCCAAAATATACTATCGATTCATGCATGACCAAAACCGTCTCTGCGACCGAAAACGACTGGATGCCTCGGCCCTGCTTTCTACACCTGGTTGCATTTGGCAGCTGCGCGGGGAACAATGGCGGAAGGAGCATAGCGCGACCCCGTTGTAGCAGCGGTGGTCTCCGTATACCAAGCTCGAGGCATAACAGAACGCCGATGAAATCCAGATTGGTTCATATACGCAGGCTGTATGGGCGCACAATGCCTACGTGGTTAACTGAATCTACATGGATACCCAGTGGAACCTTACTGTTTTAAGGAGCGGTTGATATCAATGAAAATTCCGGCTCTTGATGCTGTTCAAAGCCCTGAGCACTGACGTGTGTTCGACAAGCCGTTTTGCAATCAGGTGCATTGAGGCGCCGTCGTGCTGCCAGACGCCGTAGACTGTCAGCAATGTGGCGTTCAGCATTTCTTTCCTCTGTTGCTCCACCAGGCTTTGCCAGACAATCACCTGCGTCGTCCCGGTTTCATCTGATCGGGCCCGCTTGCGGTCCTGAAGTGTCTGCAGCTCTTCGGCCGTATTCAGATTCATCGCGATCAGGTGCTTGCGCAGCAACGCCAGCGGATGTCGCAGCGTGAGGCCGGTGTTATGGTAGTCGCCCACGATCCCCTTCCCGTCCGTCGGCACACGCAGTTCTAGCGACACGTCGGGGATCGGCGCATCCCGCAATAACTCGGACATGGGTCGCATGTCAGCAACGTCCCATGCCATCTGCCGTCGGTGTCCCGCCAACTCGACCAACGCATTTACCTTCGCCAACGCTTGAAGATCCTGTGTGGAGAGGTTCGCGCGTTCGGCTATGTCGTCTAAGGTGGTAAACGGGGGCATCACATGTGCGATGGTGGCGTTATCGGCCCCTTCGACTGACGATCCTTTCACCAAGCGCAGGCCCGGCAGCACAATTGACCGTCCACGGCTATCGCCAGAATACCCCTGTCGTTCTTCGAGCGTGGCGTACCATCCGCTGACCGTGGCATCGATCAGCGGACTTTCACATCAAAGCGCTTCGCATCTCGGATCAGCCGGCTTGGTGTAAAAAATGAATCGACTAGGAATTCAAAAACGCGGCAGAGAAGATCGATCCTGGTTCGCTTTTACGTACGCAATGGCATGCTTTATATGGCCCAGGCCACCCCCTCCCAGTTCCTTTTTCGATGTCAAATCTAAACAGCATGCTCGCCGCCAGATTTGAAGGAGGAGCAAATTGGCATTGTCTCTTACTTATGCATGCCGGTTAGGCTCCTCCGAACCTGTTACTTCGCCAGTTTCAAGCATGTGCGTACCATGCGTGCGACCACCTCCGCCTGGCTGTTCAGGCCGTAAAGGGCCTTGAGCTTGTGCAAGCCCGCCCGCGTGGCTTTCGTTACGCCGACATTGATATGCCCATCCGGCGCCCCCACCGGTGCGGATTGCCGCGCCGTGCCCGATCCAACACGCGTTATCTGCTCAGCGCCGGACTTGGGTTTGCGCTTCGGATCTGACATGTCTTGTTCAGTTGAAGACAGGTTTTTGACGCGTTTCATTAAAGCCTTTTGCGCGACCTTTTTCGGCGCAGCTTTTGGTTGTGGGTTGCCTACCGGTGTTCGTGCCATTTTTAGCTTTTCCTTCTCAAGTTAATTCAAACAATTGCCCTACGTGTGGACGCTAGTGCCAACATGATTGACCGCACCACAATCATGTTATGTCGCTCCATCTACGACACATTCCCATTGCTCCAGGTCTTTGATCGTGCCTCACCCCATGGCGGTCATGGCAAGTCAAAGGCCGTCACGCCTGCAAGTTTGCATCCCAGAGCTCAATCAGCGTACCTCTTGCGGACCAACGCCAACAATCATACAAATTGTACGCGCACGCTGATGGCGGCTTGCAGTATTTTCCCGTGGCGCGAAAACTACGGCATTGCTGCTCTTTCCTCACATAGTCGTTACGGCGATGTGTGCTATTCATTGTGCGCAATGGCTATATCGCCGATGCCCAAATTCGGTGCTCCACATGAATTTGCACAAGGTGACAAACGTCATCTATCTTTCTTCCTTTTGATATCTGTGGATGCAACTCGCAGGTGTAAAATCGTCGGCGGCTGATAGGTGGGCAAAGCCTGCAAATAGAATGTGAATTTGCTTAAATAAACAAGGAAATTGTGCATCCATCTCGCCCATGTAGTCGGTTAACGTAAGGATATCGTTTGCCGAGCCTTCAGTGATGTCTACACCGTTGGCCGCTAGCGATGCACGCTGTGATGCTATGACCGCAGCGGTTTACATGCAGGCGCCGTCATGCAGACACTCTCTCCGCATATCCGTAGCGTCGCTTGGTGATTACATCGGTTACCATCGGCGGAGCGCCTCTATCGACAAATTCACAGTTAGCACGAGGCGCCTACTTACGAAGGCCTAATATGCACGTCAACAAAGTCATCATTGTCGGAAATCTGGGACGCGACCCCGAAACCCGTTATCTGCCAAGCTCCTTTGAAAGGGTACTGGAGCGCGTCATGGCCTCCATCGCCACATCGAAATCGCGCCCCCCGGAAAACATCTTGGCGTCGACGTCGGACGGCATGGACGCGGCGGCGGAAAGTAACGGCGCCAACGGCGTTGATGGCGGTGGCGGAGAAGCAAGTGGTGGATCCGGCAATGGCGATGGCGATGGCGATCCCGACAGTGACCGGCGACGCGCACCTTCACCTACACCTGCGCATAGCAAGCGCAAGACGAAGCTTCCTCCCTCCCGCAGCGGAAAATCGCGGAAACGCAGCGATCCTCAATCCGGCAACACCTTTTTCCATCCCAGCAGTTCCCATCCGGCTCACCCGGAAAGGCAGCGGATTCACGTTCAATGGATGTAAGCGCCCAGCCATCCCACATTGACGGGATACCGAATCTACGAGCAGAAGTTTAGGCGGGCGTCCAGCGATGCGGCAGCAGTTCGGTGACACGGCTAGCCGGCAGTGTCGGTAAGCGTTCGAGGA
>NZ_JACYXF010000128.1 GCF_015352985.1 Noviherbaspirillum malthae
CGCAAGTTCTGGCAAGGCACCTTGGCATCCGTCTGGTCTGGCTGCCTAAGCGCACCCCGGAGCTGAACCCGATGGAGCTGCTATGGGCGCAAGGTAAAAAGGCGACAAGCACTAATTGGCAATATGGCTCGATTGAAGAGCACGTCACTGCCTTCCTACACTATGTGCGTGGTCTATCGAATGCAGCAGCGCGACGGATCGCCGGTATCTTGTCCAAACACTTCTGGCTGCGCCGTACAGCGTCAAATAATTTCCGTGCACATGCTTAGTAGTTCTTCTCTTAACGGCCATGGCACGAGAGCCGGTTCAATTGAATAATGCCGAGCTGGACTCTATTAGTGCCGGTGCTGCGTCCGCTCGCGCAACCGGCCGCGTCAATGGCGAGACCGCCACCGTGACAGCGCCACCCGGCGGTACGGTCATAATCAGCAATTCCGGTGGATATGCGATCATCAAGGCCGCTGCATCGGGAAACACCTCCTCTGCAGCGGCCAAAGCCGTCATAACCAACTAGGCGGCGATCAACTACGATGGTACGGGTGGCAGGTCCAGAGGATGCTGGCGAACATCGCCGTGCAGCCTTGCCCGCCAGAGAGTACGCATCGTGTCCCACCGCGCGGCGCAGACGATACGCGACGGGATGCCTAGCCGAGACCGTTCGTCAAATAAGTTGGGTTTGGTTAAAGTTGGTGTGTCATGGTGTTTCATCCGTTCTAATCAAATCACACAATGCTGTCGACAGATAGGTGACCGCCATGTTGTCTCCAAGCCCATGCCCGCTTACAAGGTAATATCGAACTACCCGATTGCCGTCCCGTTGAAGCGGTAAAACGCGCAGCTTCTTTTGGGACAGTAATGACGCAACTCTCGTCTTGGGAAGCCACGCGTATGCTAAGCCTTCAGAAACAATATTGATGGCAGTGTCAAAATTGTGTACTTCCCAAGTCCGGTTCGTACCTGGTTGCGACCGGCTCGCTGGATGCTTAGAGAAATTGGTGCTATCGCTAGCATCCATCGCGATACGCACCTCCTTCAGGGTTTGCAATTCTTCGAGCTCAATGGTTCGCCCCGAACGAAACAGCGGATGGCGCGGATGAGCAACCGGAACGTAATGTATCTCAACTAGCAGCGTGCCGGTCAAACCGCTCGGAATCTTGCTCGTGATCGCGAGGTCGGCACCGCGATCAATCAGCGTTTGCTCAATGGCTGTGACTGACCGCTCGAGGAGCGCGACATTGACATAGCTTTGTTGCTGCTCGATCTGGCGCAACGCTTTTGCCAACAAGTTGGTAGGAAAATCCTTGTCTACCAAAAGGCGGATGTCTTGATTGCACATCTGCATCAGATTAATGGCAAATTCCTCGACGTCATACGCTTCCTTGACTAACGCTCGGGACCGCTCCACAAGCGCCTTTCCTTGGGGCGTCAGGCACGCCCTGCGCCCTGCCTGACGAAATAGCGCAACGCCTATCTGTTGCTCTAGCTTGGCCACGGTGTAACTCACCGCAGGCTGGCTCATGTGCAGCACGCTGGCCGCGCTCGCGAATGTGCCGCAGTCAACAACCGCATGAAGCACCCGCCAGTCCTTCACGTCAATGCGAAAGGAGGTACGCTTGAAAGCACGGAGCGCGGTTGGCGGTGCATGTGTGAGATCCGCCATCATCGCCGCCTTGTTCGAAAGACGATCTATACCATGCATGTTGACTCCCTATTATTAAATATTACAGACTGCGCACGGGTTTTTTCCATGTTCACTGATATTGACCTCTGGATTTCTACCAAAGCGACTGCAATTGGCTTCCATTGAACAGCGATAGTGCATAGGAACAATTGGTTAAAAAATCACCTCTCCCAACACTCAATACTCTTACAACCGCTTGTAATAATGTCATCCAAATTCTTGATGTATGACTTGGCTCAAACCTGACCTACTTACAACGAAGAAGGTGCAACATAACGTCGGCTTTTTTTGTTCAGGCGGGCAACAAGAACTTTTACCTATGGCATTTCCCAACCGGTAGCGATGGCTATGACGTTACCTGTACTGTGCAATTTAAGCGCGCACCCGGGACGTCCCCTGTTTGCATCGATCCGCTTGATCGATAAGGAATGTGAATATAAGCGCATCGCCAGTGCCACTGTTCGACAAGTTTTATTATTCATATTTTCTCAGCGCTCTAAAGTTGAGGCTGGTTGAACAGCTTGAAGATACTTGCAATAATTTAGTAGACGATGCATGGTGGGTTCAGTGAGCAAGTCCTTGCCTCTTGGGATGCTACTAGGAGCACCAGCCGTAAGGTAGCGTGGTTGTAGGACATCGGCTGCGCCGACTATCCTGCCTGGGAAACGAACCGTATGACAGAGTCAGCGCTTTCCCCATGCTCCAGTTTCCACCGCTTTTTAAAGAGGAAGCCCATGAATTTCGATCCCGTCGAGCAGGAGCTACTCGCGTTGCTACCAGGTCAATTTTCAATTGCAATGGTAAGCGTAATTAAAAGCAACCAGGTGCCAGGCAGCGCCACGGGAATCATGGATCTGATTGCAGAAGATCAAGGCATCACATGGGTAAATGATGAGGAACAGAAAAAAGCCATCAGTCAGCAGCGGGCATGGGTACTCTTATGGTATCCGACAACGACTGGCGTCAATCTCAGTGTTGCCGCGGCGTCGCTTCAAGCGTGCATTGATGCCGCCACAGCGTTTGGGTCCACGTCAGCCAATGATCCGCTCGGGACACCATAACCATCATCACGCCCGCTAGCCAGCTTAAGATCCTGTGCAATCGAGCAGGCGTCCTGCCTGTATTGCCTTGATCCGCTTGACCCTGCGGAAACATAAGCGATCCTGCCATCCCGGGACACGATTGTCGATGACACCGTCTACAAGCGTGCGCTAATGCTAATACGCTAATTGGTGTCAGTCCTATTCGTTTTCGAGATGCTGCACTGTCTGGAACTACCAGACATGACATACCGCCTGCCACAGAAATGCACTGGCTTTGCCACACTCGACGGTCCACGGTGGCGCCGTCTACAGCAGGTATGCAACGCCTTCGTTGCGGGCGCCTCTCTCATGCAACAAGTTATGCGCACATCCACGTGGCGACGTGATGTACCTTGCGTGGACCAAGCTTCCTACAAATAGGATGTTCTTGAATGGGGACTTTCTCCATGCTCTGGTGACCGAGCCGCCCTAGCACACTGTCGCGCGTTCAAACAGTATTTGGCATCAGAGTGTTTGCAGACAGCCGTCGCAGGTCGACTGTTGCCCTGACAGGCGGATCGTCGCAGGACCTGCCACGTCGTCAAAGCGCTATTGAACGTCAGGCATTTGGATAGCCACTGTCCGCGGCCCCTTGTGGCTGACGCAACACATGTTGCCGCCCTATTCCAAATTGTTCCCGCGTCGACCATGCTTTGTATAAATGATGCCAATGCGATCGGCATGCCAGATACTGCACCATTTTTTCGCTCCTTCATCCCCACACAATATTGGTGTAGCGCTGACTTAACAGATTGGGGCACGACTATTTTTTGCTGTCAAATGCTTTCCTTGCGATCACCAGTATCAGCAGCGTGGCGTCACGGGCTCCGCGCTATTCATCCAAATCTTTTATTAGTAATCTGCACACCGTCGCGCTACATTGCTTAAACCGAATCGCACCCCGTTCGAGACCGTTGGGGACGACACGCGAATCGGTGATGATGAGCTGTTGCACGCGTTCGATGCTGTACCTTGCCATATCTAATGGCGAGATTATTCAACTATCCCTACTAGGAGATTTATCATGAAGAAAACTCTGTCCGCACTGGCAGTAGGCACCCTGTTTTCTGTCGCCGGCTTTGCAAATGCAAGCGAGCCCATGCAACTGAGTGACAGCCAAATGGACGCCGTCTCTGCAGGCGGCATGGAATCCTTCGCCACCACTGAAGGTTCCGCTAAGTATGGCAAGACGCTCAGCATCGCCACCACCAGCGCCACTAGCAACTGGTACGGCAAGCGCACCACCGCAACGGCTGGCACACTCGCTGTTGGCTACAAGGTCACCTCCGCCGCAGCTGCCGGATCAAGTTTCTAAGCACGCCGCTCGGTCTAATTCTGCGCCCACAAGGCGCAGGACCGACCGTCTGCCCCTAGACGTCGACGGTGAAGAGGCAAAGGAAGCGCGAAGTCGGGAGTTGGATTCACAACTCAAGGCCCAGCGCGACCTTCTTCTCCTCATCAAAAGTGGCCGTCTTAACACTGCCACGTGCAACGAATACGAAACTTCGCTGCAGCAATGTTATCTAGGAGTCCGACCATGAAAGTGAACGTATGCGTGTGTGCGCTGGTAGGCGTTCTGGCCACTGGCGGCGGTTTGGCGGCAGCTGAGCCGGCGTTGTTGAACGACGGACAAATGGATGCCGTATCCGCTGGCGCCATGTACACCCGAGTTAGCGGCATGGCGTCTGCAGATTATGGCAAGACCTATGTCGTTGCGAGCACAACCGCCTCTACCAGTAGCGGCGTCAAACGCAGTGTGTCATCGGTTACCAGTATTGCCGTACGGTCCAGCCGATAGCCGTTCCCGCAGTGCGATGTCGCTCGCGAATGTGTAAGGTAAATTTCTAATCCACCTCATTAGGAGATCTATCATGAAAAAGCTGCTTTCAGCTGTAGCTCTTGTTTCTGTCGCCGGCTTTGCAAATGCAAGCGAGCCCATGCACCTGAGTGACAGCCAGATGGACACCGTCTCTGCAGGCGGCATGGAATCGCTTGCGACCACCGAGGGTTCCGCTAAGTATGGCAAGACGCTCAGCATTGCCACCACCAGCGCCACTAGCAACTGGTACGGCAAGCGCACCACCGCAACGGCTGGCACACTCGCTGTTGGCTACAAGGTCACCTCCGCCGCAGCTGCCGGCTCGAGCTTCTGATTCATGCGATACCGCCATGGCCATCCGTACGGCCGTGGCGGATCGCTGTTCGTGATGACCACGTTGTGGCCTCTACCGGTCTTGTCTGGTAGACAGCCACAGCGCCCAATAAGAAAACGTATGACGATGGAGACTACCGTGATGGCAAAGCAACTAGCGGTGTCCGGCGCGGCTTTCATGGTATGCGCCCTATCCTCCTTATGTCATGCAGGAAAACCGTCCGAACTTAACGACGTCGCCATGGACATCTTCGCTGCCCAGCAGGATGTCGTCCTGGCGCCTGTGCTGCAGACGCCTTTCCTATGCGCTACAGCGTGCAGATCGGCGGCTGATGCGACGGATTGGCGGTCGGTCACTGCCTATCTCGCTGCACGTTCATTAAGTGGTACCCATGTCGTTAGCGATGAGAGCGCCTCGGCACTGCGCTTTTTGCATGATCACCGACAGCAGGCACACGATGGGTCCGCCGATGCTGATGAAGCGTTGTCAGATGAACGGTCGTGCCGCTGCCGAATTCCAGGCTGGTGACATGGCCGTTTCGCCGTTTACGTTGTTGAGGACAGAGCTATGATTACCGCCACCTTATGTCAGAACGAATCCGTCAAGTCAACCTGGCGTCGATTGGCACCGTGCCGCCATAGAGGCCGCGCGCTAGCTGCGTTGATGACCGCATGCTTACTATCCACTGGTCAGTCGTTCGCGCAAGAGCGACAAGTTGTTTCGCTGCTCGAAATGCGCCACCAAAACGTCATCCTCCAGAAATGGGACCTGAGCTGCGGTGCCGCGGCGCTTACCACATTATTGAACTACCAGCACGGAGAAAGTCTGACCGAGAAAGAGGTAGCCGTCACTCTGATGAATCGACCCGAGTACATTGACCAACCCGAACTCATCCAGATCCGGGAAGGCTTTTCTCTACTTGATCTCAAGCGTTACGCAGAAATGCGCGGCTACAAAGGCGTTGGTCTGGGTAAGATGGAAATGAAGGACTTGGAAGCTAAAGCACCGCTTCTCGTGCCGATCAATGTGCGTGGGTACAACCATTTTGTCGTCTTCCGAGGCACGCGGGGCAACCGTGTGCTGCTTGCCGATCCTGCCTGGGGCAACCGTACCATGCTGAAAGACGAGTTCGAGCAGGCGTGGATCAACTATCCGACGTTAGGGCGGGTCGGCTTCGCTGTCGAGCGCAAGGCCCCTCCTCATCCGACGTTCCACGGGTTGAGCGCAAGCGTCGAGGATTTCGTGATGCTCCGGTAACAGGTCAACGCATGCGCCATGATCGACACCGAAGCCACCCACGCACGCGATCTACTCATTTCATCATCCGGAGCACCCATGTTCCGCAATACAAACCATCCGATCGCCGTGATGTCGCCGTTGCCGGTGGCGCTGGCACTATCGGCAGGCACGGCTTTGGCCCAGAGAACGCTGGCGCGACGAAATCGCCAATTAACTGCCCAGCTGGCGGAAGCCGAGGCACGCGTGCAAGCGCTGCAACGCCACCTCAAGCACATGGAGCGTCGTCTGGACGAACTGCCCCACTCGGCGACGGTATCTGCGCGCGCAACGACAGCGCCGTCGGCGCCACCCACGACGCAGACGGCTCAGCGCACCGCAGCGTCACGTCCAGGTAGTTTCGACATTGATGAGGATGCTGCACAACGCGCGTTGGAACGCACGCTTACCCAGTCAGGAGCGTTACTGCTTCCACAAGGCTCGAAGAGCATTACACCGGGCCTTTCCGACCATCGCACCAAGAGGGACTCATCGGTCCTCGTGGACATCGCCAGTCCAGCCACGGGTGCCAGGTCGCCGGCACTTGCCGACCAGTCATTACGCCGCAACGAATTTATCGCGCCTGTTGAATTCCGTGCCGGGCTGCCAATGGAAGGCCAGTTTGAATTCTCGGTGCCGCCGCAGCATGTATGCGCCTCGAGGCGCGACGCACTGGGTGATGTCACCAATACCAACGGCAGCGGCATCGATGACATCACCGTTGGTTGGGCAAAGACGCTGATGCAAGAAAAAGGCGCGATGCCATACCTCATTGGACACGTCAGCCTCAACACCGGAACCGGCAAGCGCACCGATGGGCAGGTCGCCTTATTGGCAGGATATCGTCAGCTGACCGGCGAGGTCGTCGCCCTCAGGCGTCAAGATCCACAGGCATTATTTGCCAGCGCATCCTATGGATACGTGTTCGACTGCGACTACGTCAAGCCAGGTGCTGTCACGGGATTGACGCTCGGTACCGTGCTTGCCACAAGCCGGGCGACGACCCTGCAATTTGGGTTTTCGCAGATTCATCGCGCTAGACAGGAGATCAATGCCGCCTCCATTCCCGGGTCCGACGAGACGTATGGTCTGATCAATATTGGCGCCTCTTTGGTCTTGTCACGCGATGTGATGCTGAGCGTATCAACGGACATCGGGGTCGGCAGCGACGCGCCGAAATACAGTTTCGACGTCGCGCTGCCAGTTACGTTTTAACTTTCTAGATGCAGCGGTTGCCGCTTCTGGAAGGTGCAGCACAGGACCACCCGGCGCGGGTGGAACCACAACACATTCGGGCAGCATTGCCGCTTCGTCCATCAATGGAGATCATCATGTTGACTTATGTCCGCCGTACCCTGTTCGCGAGCCTCCTGGCGTCCACCGTTGGATTGGCGCATGCCGCCCCCGAGTTGCTGACCGATCAGCAACTGGATCAGATTTCGGCGGGTGGGCAGTATTCCTATGTTGAAGGCGGCGGCGCAGTCGACGCCGGCTCGGTCGATGTTAAGGCGACCACGCAGGCGCACGAAAAACCGAATGGCACAACGGTGACGAAGGCGGTGCTTAAGGTCAAGGCGGTTGGGACCGATGTCAATGCTGCCGGGTACGGTGAATCGGGAGCCAACGGGGTCGTCTCCAGCGGCGCCGGCGAAGGCGCCGTCGATGAAGGCAAAGTGGTAGTCCGCATTAAGACGGTATCCAAAGTACAAGCAGATGGCGACGTGATCACCAAGACCAAGGTTGTCGTGCGCGCGGTCGAACGGCCCACCCGCTATTAAGCCCAATCGAAGGACGTCGAGCGTCCTTACAACAACATGCGCGCGGCGGTTCCGGCAACGCGGCCGAGGTACGATATTCCCAAGTATCCATCGCACCGCCGTCCTGCATGCCTGAACCGATCAATATGGGCACCTAGGAGACTAGAACTCATTTCATAAATGGCGGCGAAGCAGAATCATGATGAGTGAGAGATGAACAAAGGCGGTGTAATGTTCGATGCAGCGGTCCCAACGTGTAATGACACGCTTGAACTTGTTAAGCCAGGCAA
>NZ_JACYXF010000129.1 GCF_015352985.1 Noviherbaspirillum malthae
CCCGGACGGGCTCCATCGACGAGGGCCTGTGATGTGCCTTGCTGCTGCAACTTCACTACCCAGTTGTGGATGCTTTGCCGCGTCACGCCAAGCGATTGCGCAACCTCCTTGATGGGACGGCCGCGGCTGTATTCCAGAATCGCCAGTGTGCGCTTGTACTGGTGCGCGTCGTGGGTTTCACGCAAGGTCTGCTCAAGCTGCAGTTGCTCTTCGGCAGTTAGATGGATCCCGCTCATGGCAATGCCCTCCTGCGCACTCATGATATCCAGTATAGGTCAACATCCTTTTGTTTTCGTGCTTAGCGTTGCGACGAAGTTCTTTATGATCATCATCATCTCCTGAAGTATCACCTTACTGTGACAGACATACGATGCTGCCACGACGTCGTTAGAATTGCTGCGTCGCTGGCACCTCGCCTGCGCTCTCGCGCCGCCATGCAGTTGCTCTGCCTTGGATTGACTTGTCGCGCCGTTGACGACTGACGTGTTCACTGAAGGCTGCATCCTTTCTCCAGGAAGTGCGACCGCATCGCTTGGCGTTGCCTCTCGCACATTAAAGTAGTCATGAGGGGCTGGCTTCCTTTTCTTGGTGACCGTATCGAGTACCCTATGACTTCACTGCCGGCCAGCACAGAATAATACCGGCCTGGCACTAACAGTCAGGCCTTCAGCGTATAAAGCCAGTGCCGAAAATTCCTGAAGGTTCGCCGATCAATTACGGTCGTTCGACGACCCCGCCTAGATGCTGCGCAGACGTTGCTTGGTTTGGGCTCCTACATTGTGGAAGTCAACGGCGAGGACTAGCACCGGTCTACGCGAGGACGACTAGCCATGGACCACACCCAACACCAGAACACGCCCGCCGACCTGATAAGATTGCCAGGCTTCGTGGTCGATCTGGCGAGCGAACAACTGCTTACCGAAGGCGGCGTTGTCTGTGAACTGCGTCCGCAAGCGTTTGCGGTTCTCAGGCACCTTGCGCTCCGTGTCGGGCACGTCGTCACCAAGAAGGAGCTTCTCAATACAGTTTGGGAGGGCATGGCTGTCACTGACGACTCATTAGTGCAGACCATTAGTGACATCCGTCGTGCATTGCATGACCCGCTGCACCAGCTGATCAAGACGGTGCCGCGGCGCGGCTATATGTTGGTGCGCAGTGAGCTTGCCGAACCAACGTGTATATCTGTGGCACCACAGCCCAAGGTATTGTCATCGCCGGTCGACGCGTCAACGACACGCGCGCCAACCATCAGTATGACAAAGCATGATCTTTATGCGAGTGCGTTTTTTTTGGTATGGATCCTCATAGGACTGATCTACTGGAATGATGCTGACGATACGACAACCAAGGAATTGTCTGACCCTTCCACGACCGCGACGCTTGCAGTGTTGCCGTTTTCTGCGAGCGGGCAAACAGGAGAAACCGAATTGCTTGCTCGTAAGCGATCAATGAACACGCCCCTCTACATTTCAGGATGATGCTGGAGCGTTAGCGGAGATTTGTTGGCATGTTCCAAGGCAGGAGCGCGTCGTAGTCGTCGACGTGGTTGGTCAGCGGCAGCATTCTGAACAGCCAGGCGAGGTAGCGGTACGGATCAATACGGTTGGCCTTGCAAGTTTCCACCAACGAGTATAAGTTCGCGCTGGCGTGTTCACCGTCAACGGTGTCACTAAAGAGCCAGCCGCGGCGGCCGATGACGAAGGGCCGGATCGCGTTCTCGCAAGGATTGTTCGAGATCGGCCACTGGCCATTGTCGACGTAGCGCACCAGCTTGGGCCACTGCCCGCTCAGATAGTACATGGCCTTGCCTAGCAAGCTGCCCGGCAACATCGTATCGCGGTGCGTAACCAGCAGCTGCTCAATACGCCCAAGTACCCGTTTGCTGTAGCGCTGGCGCAGACGCCATCGCCGCATCGCGTCCCATTCTGCGCTACGCGCTTCGGCTGCATACAGTTTGGCAATCAGCTGCACGAAGCGGGTCGCCAACTGCTCACCCGAGCGGGCCGCCTTGGACAGCGCATCTTCGGCCTTGATGAAGCCCCTCCTGGCATGACTTCAGCAACCCAGGTGCATGAGCTGGTAATCGTACGCAATGCCGTCGTACAGCGCATAGCCATCGGACATGAGTGCCGTGCGGGGTTTGATGCCGTCAAACAGATTGGGGACATGCTGTCCGCCGCGCCCTTGCGTGTAAGTAAACAGCCGGATCGGCGGACCGGCACCGCCGTTCATCTGCGCCCACAGGTAGCTCTTGGTCTGCGCTCGCCGGCCCGGTTCCTTGAGCACCTGGAAGGTGGTCTCGTCACAGTAGAGCAGCTCGCTCTCCAGCAAGGCATCGCGCATGAGATTGATGACGGGCTGCACGGCCAGCCCTACGCGCACCATGCCAGCAGCCACCGTGTTCGACGAGATGTCGCCACCGAAGCGGCGCAGCAGCACCGCCTGGCGATACAGTGGCATGCCGAACTGGTACTTGCCGGTGGCGATCCAGGCCAGTGCCGATTCGGTGAACAGTCTGAGGTCGGTTGAAAAAGGTGGATGCCAACGTTTTGTACAATTGAGGAACGGGGGCAAAGATGAATCGAATACCAAGGGCAAGATATACAAAGGAAGTACGCGAGGAAGCGGTCAATCTGGCGAAGACGGTCGGCACATCGGAAGCGTCGCGCCGGCTGTCAATTCCGCTCAAGACGTTGGCCAACTGGTTACGTGTATCGGGTAATGGAAAGCTGGCCGAGATTGGGCAGCAGCAGAAGCCACTGACAGAGGCAGAAGCAGAACTTCACCGGCTCAAGCGGGAGCTGGCAGAAGTCAAGATGGAGCGGGATCTACTAAAAAAGTTTGCGGCGTACTTCGCGAAGGAGTCGAAGTGAAGTACGCCGCGATGGACGAACTGCGTGGCCAGCATCCATTGCCAGCCATGTGCAGGCTGCTTCAAGTGTCGACGAGCGGCTATTACGCCTGGCGCAAGCGCAGCCCATCAGTGCGTTCACAACTGGAACCTCGCTTGGAGTTGGAGATTCGAGCCGCACACCGTAGAACGCGCGAAACCTGTGGCCCCGAGCGACTGCAACGGGACTTGGCCGATCATGGTGTAGTCGTCGGAGTGCACCGAATCAAGCGCTTGCGGAAGAAGCTCGGGCTCAGATGCAAGCAAAAGCGCCGGCTCAAGGCGACGACGGATTCCCGACATACTCTCCCGATTGCGCCTAACTTGCTCAACCAAGACTTCACTTGCAGTGCTCCGAACCAAGTCTGGAGCGGAGACATCACGTATATTGCCACCGACGAAGGCTGGTTGTACTTGGCAGGCTTGAAGGACCTGTTTAGCGGAGAACTGGTTGGCTATGCAATGAGCGAACGCATGACTCGGCATCTGGTGATGCAGGCACTATTCCGGGCGACCGCTACCCACCGACCGCCGCCTGGTCTTATCCACCATACCGACAGGGGAAGTCAATACTGTGCCCTGGAGTACCAGGCCCTTGTGCGGCAGTTTGGCATGCACGCCTCGATGAGCCGGCGTGGAAACTGTTTCGATAATGCGCCTATTGAAAGCTTCTGGGGTACGCTCAAGAATGAATTGATCTACCATCGGCGTTTCGCTACCAGGGACCAAGCCCGGCGGGAAATTGCCGAATACATCGATCTGTTTTACAATCGTCAACGCAAGCAGGAGCGTCTGGACTATCTATCACCAGTAGCATTCACGCAGCAGTTCTATCTTCCACATAGGAGTGCTGCTTAACCCGTTGGCATACACCATCTCCGACCGACCTCACAAGTCGACCGGATCGCGATGCACATAGGCCGTCAGTTCTGCGTCGAACCGGAACACGGCAGTCTCCCAAGCAGATGGATGACGCCCGATGCGGTCTCCAGGCTGGCATGGTGCAGATCGAAATGCACGCCATTGGGCAGGTGCACATGCAAGGCCAGCGTCATGGATGGCGGCGCCGGTGGCATCGACGGCGCCGCAACCGGCGCTGGGCTGGCCGCCACGATGGGCACGAAGGTCGATGCCGCCTCAATCGCTTCCGGGGCCGGGGCGATCAGTGCAACATCCACAGTCGAGGACGCGTTCGTCTGGGGCGTGCCAACACGTCCGGGCGGGTCCAGATCAGCTAGGTTGCGCTCGCGCTCGAGCAGATACCGCGAAATCCACTTGCGTAGCAGGTTGGCGTTGATGCCATTCTCCTGCGCCAGCCGCGCCACCGACACGCCAGGTCGCAGGCATGCCTCCACTAGAGTACGTTTGCTGGCTGCGTTATATTGGCATCGGCCGCCCCGGTCATGACCAAGCACTCTCAACTTGGTGTGATTCTCTTCCATGGGTGTCCACCTCCTGTACTGGTGGACACCATCATCCCAGCATGGAGTGTCGATGGATAGACGTCGTTAAATGACCGCTTACCTTGCAAATGCGTAGTCCATGCTGGCTTCACGGTCAGGTCTAAGACAGCGTTCGTTCAATGCGTTCGGAACCGCATCCACTCGTCAATCGTTGTTACCACTCGTTAATATCTTATTTGAACGATTTCCCACTTGCAATATCAGAGGTAGGGGGCGGCTTACGGGCCGCTGGATATTATAGGGAGATAGTTTTGAAAGAAGTAACGAAGCTGTACGGTACGACACCGTTGATAACTGCCATCTGTGCCGCAGTGCTGCTCACCGCTTGTGGCGGTGATGCTGGAAACGAAACTGATCAGGCGGTGACCTCGGCTGCTGTGACAACGGAGCCGGTACCGGTAGTGACGACAGAATCCGAAGTCGCGCAAGCACGGGCGGACATCGAGCAAAGCGAATCGGCCGCCGAGCCAAGCGAAGATGGCGGTGATACCGTTGCTAACACCAGCGAATCCGCGCCATTATTGATGTGGTCTAGTTCTCGTTGGCCGTGGTGGCCATCCACACCAGCACCAGCACCGGCACCAGCACCAGCACCAGCACCAGCACCAGCACCAGCACCAGCACCAGCACCAGCACCAGCACCAGCACCAGCACCAGCACCAGCACCAGCACCAGCACCTGCACCTGCACCTGCACCTGCGCCGGCACCTGCGCCGGCACCTGCACCTGCACCTGCACCTGCACCAGCACCAGCACCAGCACCAGCACCCGCGCCATCAGCATTGCCGGCTGCAACAACATGCGGACTAGCCAATTTTCAGTCGGAGGTGCTCCGTATGATTAATGAAATGCGTGCCGGATCGCGCTATTGTGGCAGCACGCTATACCAACCGGCCAAAGCCCTGGCGTGGAACAGCAAGTTGTTTGCGGCTGCAGCAGGTCATTCAACTGACATGGCAACGAAAAATTATTTTTCCCATACCGGGCTTGATGGTCGGTCACCAAGCCAGCGAGTCACTGCCGCGGGATATAACTGGCGTACCACCGGGGAAAACATAGCCGCAGGACAAAAGACGATTGCAGACGTCATGAAATCCTGGAATGACAGCCCAGGGCACTGTGCGAACATCATGAATCCCAATTTCACAGAGGTGGCGGTCTCTTGTGTCGCATCCAGCAATTCGACGTACAAGCAATACTGGACGATGTCACTTGGCGCGCCGCGTTAGAGAAACAGCCACCGGTGATTGATTGGCGGCGTCCTTCAAGGTCGGGGCGGTCTGTGGACCGCTCTTCCTTTAGCCATGTTGATGGATGTGACGGGAGGGCCGGGTGATAGTTGTCGTAAAGTCCGTGACATCCTCCTCCGCGTGAACGCGGAGGCTTCCAGAAAGACCTCCAGGTCGCGATCGAGGGTCTCGGCGCCGACCGGCAACGCTTGGGCGGTATTCTGCCTTCACGATGCCGGCCGGTCTTGCCTTCTACGGTAGGTTCCCCACCCGCGTTTGTCTCGATTTTCCGGTTGCTTGAGGTGCACGCTTTACAGGGGACTCTACGGATGTCGATTTCCGGCCAGGGCGGGTTTCCCCGCACAAGACTTCGTGCCCTCCACGTGTGTTGAGCAACGCCAAGGTACGCCCAAGGACCTGCTACACGCTAGCCCTTTCCAGCGATTCATTCACCGTGCCGAAAGCCTGGTGCTCAACAATAGTCGATGCGATCCAGTCGCGCTCGCCCTCGATGCCGCAGGCCAGGCACGAATGCCAGCGATCCTTCAGCGTCTTTGGTACCGGCTCGCCGCACAAGCATGTCTGACTATTTCCCTCGATATGCGCATTTGGTGTTTACTCCGAAGTATCGGCGGCGCATCTCAACCATATCTTTACCGAAGTCTGTCACGACTTCGATGTACGTCTGGTTGAGTTCAACGGCGATGCAGACCACGCCGACTTGTTGGTCGAGTATTCACCTCATGTTGAGTTGTCGAAGCTGGTCAACAGCCTCAAGGGCGTGTCGAGCCGATTGCTGCGGAGGGGCTTTCCGGACATGACTCGGCATGACTGGAACGATAGTCGACTGTGGAGCAGGTCCTATTTCGCTGCCTCATGCGCAGATGCGCCAATCGAAGTCCTGCGTCAGTATATCGAGCAACAACAGACTCCGGATCCAGTGGCGCCTTATATCCCCGCCATGAATGGCGAGGCTTTACGGCGCTTCTGTTAAGCGCAATACTAATCTGCACGCCTTTCATAATCTGCTGCCGTCAGAAACCGGGGCGACTTCTGTGAAGCAAGCGCCTGTATGAACTGCTTAATCTAAGCGCTTGCGCAACGATAGATGGCGTGTTTTGTGTGAGGCACACCTGGATCGCGCCAATTCAGTACTTGCCTTCCCTCATCCAACGCAAGTCAGGGCATGGCGGTGTTTTCGTCTTGGCTGTAGCGATAGCCACAAGTGCAACTATGGCCTCGCTCATCCGGCCTTTGGGCACGAGAGCGCCGTATCGGCGACAACGTTGGTTTGGTTTCAGTTTACGGGTGAAGCCCTGCTTTAATTTGGACCCGGCCTCTTCCGTTTCAGTACCGAGCAGCCTCACCTCGAGGGCCCAACATCAAGGAGGCTACGATCCAATCCAGGGCTTGGCCGCTGTGCCATTCAGCAGCACCTCACCAGTATTGTCATCTTCTTTCTTTTTCGGCTGGCGCGTCATGCCTGCCACATTTAACTCCTCTGTCCCAAATGGCGAGGCGGACCCTGTCCATCTGTGGCTGGACGACATCCCCATAGTGTACTGACCTATCGTTCACCACGAGAATCCCGCCGTGATACGCAGTCATCAACCATACTGTGAAGCGGTGACCAGAAGTTCGGCATCAAATCCACGACGACATCAATAATTAGGAAACATCGGCGGAATGCTGCGTTTTTGCGGACTCTAAGCCAGAAGCGACACCCCTAATAATGCATTCCTAATGAATTTGACGTTGAGAGGGACGCGAAATCAGAAAATGATTGCCTTTAAATACCAATTTTGGAATCGCTAAAAGAACATAGGCTTCGCTGCTTTTGCGCATCCTCAAGCCGGTACCTTGATTGGGTTTTCATCCGGCCGAATACCATCGGCGGATTCAATTGGGAAGTGCAACTTGATGAACTAAGGCAGGAGGGAAGATGCGGTAGCATCCGAACCCCAAGACCGCCAAGTCACTGTTGCCCGGAATGCGCGACACACACCTATCCCAAGACGAACGATACCAGATCTACATACTGCAGAAGGCAGGACATGACTGCAGCAGCATTGCCATGCTCATGAAGCGGCACAAGTCGACGATCAGCCGGGAGCTGCAGCGCAACCGCGGCGAGCGGGGCTACCGGCCAGCACAGGCTCACCAGCAGACTGTGGTACGGCGGCGAACCAACAACGGCAAGCTGACCCTGCCTCGTTTCCACGTACAGCAAGTCATGCAGCCATAAGCGTTTCCTCAGCCTGAATCGGAGTGAGATATCCGGTCGAGGAATGAATCCGCTGACGATTGTAATACCCTTCGATCCAGTCCACGATATCCAGCCGTGCCTGGGCTCGCGTTTCATAACGGGTCTGGTAGATGTATTCAACCTTGAGGGTCTTGAAGAAGCTCTCCACCGGCGCATTGGAACAAGCAGTCAACTGCGCCTGTTAAGCCGGATCAAATCCGGCGTTTCCGGATAACACATCCCTATCACCCCCTCTTCGCACAGGAATTCGAGCTAGTTCTTCACGCGCAAAACTGGCATGAAGACCGGGCTTGGTTTCACGACGCTACGGGTCATCTGCGCTCCCTCCCAGCTATGTGGACTAGCCTCGTGGCTGAGGATCCTTTCAATATGGTGTC
>NZ_JACYXF010000130.1 GCF_015352985.1 Noviherbaspirillum malthae
GTAAAGCCCTTTGTGATCCGCGACAAGACCGATGCCCGGGATGCGCAGGCGATATGGGTGGCAGCGCAACAACCCCATATTCGGGACGTACCTGTCAAGAGCGAGCAGCAACAAGCCTGTCTAGCCCTGCATCGGATGCGCGCTCAACTGATGAAGATGCGCATCATGCAAACTAATGCATTGAGAGGACTGTTGTACGAGTTTGGCGTAGTTCTGCCAGAAGGACATTGTGCTTTGCTACAGAAGATTCAGCCGGAACTGGCAAAGGCCAGCGACCGATTACCTGGTGTCATTACCGAAAGCGTGCTCGAGCAACTCATTCGCGTGAGCAAGCTTCAGGAAGACATCGATCACATCGATCAGCGTCTAATCACCTTAGGCAAGCAGAATACGCAGATGCAGACCTTGCAGACCATACCGGGCATTGGCCCGCTGACTGCAACTGCCTTGGCTGCTACCGCAACCGACATCCATGGCTTCAGTAGTGGCCGGCAATTTGCTGCATGGCTCGGGTTGACGCCAAAGCAGACGGGCACTGGCGGGAAGATTCGGCAGTTGGGCATTTCCAAGCGTGGGGACCCGTATGTGCGCACTTTGTTAATGCACGGTGCCAGAGCGATCATTGCCCGATGCAGCCGGTCGACTTGGGTTACATCACTCTTGTTGCGCAGGCCGTACTGCGTAGTCGTCGCGGCCTTGGCCAACAAGCTCGCCCGCACCGCTTGGGCGGTCCTGGTCAAAGGTAAGGCCTTTGACCAGGCCAAGTGGAATCCTGGTGGACTGGTCGCCGCATGAGGCGCTGCTCCACTTGAGCATCTTAACGTTGTTGACAGCGTTGTAAAGGAGAGCAGGCATCAGCAAAGTGATGGGTCAGCAGGTCATACGGGGCAAGGACAATCCGTTAGTCGTCCAGGGCACCAAGCCCGCTTTTCAGATAGGAACCTTGCCTGCGAATGCCATCCGGGCCAGTAGGATCAATACCTGCACGAACAGGCCGTATATAAGGCTGCGAACCTCCGTTGACATCTCATAATGCTGCAGCTTGCATTCCAGGAGACGTCCATATAAGGAGACGTCCATATAAGGAGACGTCCATATAAGGAGACGTCCATATAAGGAGACGTCCATATAAGGAGACGTCCATATAGGGACGACTAGCTAGGCAGAAGCTTTATAACCTGGTCGAACTATATATTGGGTAAGAATCCGCACCGTGCCGTACGCCAGGAGGTCAGTCCGCGAAGAAGATCAATGCCATTAGCAATCGCTGCGTCAGCCAACCTCGGTCGCGGGCACGGCGATCGCATGGAGGTTTGTTGCACTCAAGAGTCCCTGCACCTGTACGTGCACTGACCACCGGCAAAGGCGCCGACTTTGCGTTTGATCCGGTCGGTGCGATGTTTCGGCTTGCTCGTGCAGAGTCCCGGCTTTCGCGGCACGTCGTTCTGCCGGGTTTTGCCGGCGGTACTGAACTTGTTTATCACCTCGCTCGACATCATCTCGGGCGAAAAGAACATCGTTGGCTATGGTCGGCATGCCGAGTCCGACGAAGCCATTGCCAGGGCGTTGCAGAGCTGGTCGAAATTGCGGCGGAAGGTGGGTTGAAGCCGCGTATCGATTTTGTCGTAACCATCGACAGCTATGACACGGCTACGCGCGGCCTTCGTCCCGCCTGGCGACCGGTTCAATTGGTCAGCGGCAGTAACACCGTCATGCGAGCAGACAATCACTTCCCCTGATCTGGGATCAGCAGTTCGCATTCCCGCCTCGACATGTGCTGTCGAAGGTAGCAAAACACCATGCCTGACTCCCCAAATGTATGCGTTGGGTAACCGCGATTAATGGGTGCCTGAGCTAGCCGAAGAAGATCTTCATCGATTCAGAACAGACGAATCTAAGCTACCAATACCGTTCAATGCGCGTTGCCGAAATGATAAATCTGTGCTAGTTTCTCCCGAATCTCTTCCTGCACCGCGGAATCGCTCAAGCCCAATAGAGCATTAGTCTGGATCAGATTCTCCTTGTATCGGGCAGGCCAGCCGTATGCGTCATCATCGAGCGCAAACCAGTGCGTCGGCTTGCGCCGTTCCACGTCCCCCAGGATTTGCATACCACGCGGCATGGTGTCGAACTCTGCCTTGACAATTTTAGGATGCAGAAAGGTTGAGCCGATCACGCGGTCCTGCAGCGCTTCTGAAAGTTCAAGTTTTGCCTCCTTGAAGCCCAATTCGCGAACCCAAGTCGTCGACAGAACAATCTGCAAGTCGGGATAAGGTGCCAGCAAGTCTTCGAGAATCGGCATCCATTCGAAAAACGTGCGGCCAGGCGTCTTGATGGTCATGCCTTTGGTGCGATTACGAAATACATTGCCATCGTGCAGGACGGCATCATAATCCAGATAACAAATGTTCATTGTCCTGCTACTACCCATTTGGATGTTTTTGTGTGAATAGCCCAATACCAGCTTGCACTGGGGTACTGAGGTATATTTTGCCAGGGCGTCCTTGCATGGCCTTACCGCACGAAGGGCATTCCACAGTGTCGGTCATGTCTTCATCGACAAAAGAACAACTGACTTCGACGATTTCAAATTCCCTATTGCAAGCTAAGCACTCCATTGATACTGTCGGCATTGCATCTCCCTCAGATTTACATCTGAAGTGAGAGCAGAGCCACAATGCATGGTTCGCCACAGAAGAAAGATAAGTATCTTGTCCACGGACGAAATGCCTCTGCGAAATATTGTCATTTCTTGACCAAGAGGCTGCAAACCGGCAGGCGAACAAAGTTCGATACCTCCCGAGCCGGCATTGAACATTTTTGGAAGCCGTCAGCGCAGGTTGAATTCATTTGGCGGTTGGACCCAAACGACCAAATATTGCTAGACCTGCACGGAAGCTTCTCTCGCATACCTGCATTTGCGTTTTGCAATTCAACTCGCAGGCAAAGTGAAGGGCTAGCGGAAGGTCCTCTTTACTTTACCCTACGCTACTGCGCAACTTTGAAACGGTTCTGCATTACTTTTTCATAACTATTTGGTGCGAAATACGATACGTGCCTTTGTGAGATCGTATGGGGTCATTTCCACCTTGACCTTGTCGCCCGGCAGGATTTTGATGTAGTTCTTGCGCATCTTGCCAGAGATGTGGCCCAGTACCTTATGCCCGTTTTCCAGTTCCACAGTGAAGGTTGCATTAGGCAGGTTTTCGAGGACTTTCCCCTCCATCTGTATAACATCATCTTTTGCCATTGCATTCCTTGAAAGATTGTGGCGCACGATGGGTGTGCGCCGTGACTAATGAGTTCGAAGCAACCAAGTCGCCTCACATGGTGTGATTTTACCGGTCTGACCGCGGCATGGGGTTAATTCATTAGTGTGGACGTTGCGCCAGAACCCGAGCAATGGTCGAATTCGTCGCTCGCCGCCGCAGCAACCCTTCATTCAGGCTGGCGCATTTATCTTCTCAATCCAGTGGCACCGCTATGTTAGCTGGTTGGCTTGTGACGGTTTTTCTCACTTTTTTGGTACTGGCTCTAGTCTCTGGATGCCTTGTTTTGACGCTTGCTGGCCCTGTAATTGACAGGCTGGCAATTACAGATTGACAACGCGAAGCATTACGGAAAGCGATGCAAACGCCGGCTAATGCTAGAGCGCTTTCCGGTTGACTGTACTGTCGATAGCGGGCGATGTGCCAGCGGCACTTCGTTGTGCGGGGATGTCGAGTCCTCCTTGCCATGGCCTCGCCGAGTCCAGTCAGGTCGAAAGCGCTCTAGCTATTTAGTGCGAAATACGATACGCGCCTTTGTGAGATCGTAGGGAGTCATGTCCACCTTGACCTTGTCGCTTGGGAGGATTTTGATGTAGTTCCTGCGCATCTTGCCAGAGATGTGGCCAGTACCTTGTGCCCGTTTTCCAGTTCAACATCCTGTAGAAGACAGCGTCTGTTCCGCGAATAGACGCTGTGGGTTATAGGCATATAACAAGGAGAAATATTTCGATGAATCACCTTTGATCCCTGAACACCTTTGCGTCTCTCGCAATAAACTGCTGGACAGGAACATACGCTCCTGCATGCCACCAATGGCATCATATTTCTTCCCGCTTCAGGCCGCAGGTGCGGACGAACTTCAGAAGCGGTACTCGCTTAACGGATGCTCACGGAAGTCAGTGAACGGACGGCTTTCCCGCATCCGGCTGCGCGGCCATACCAGGCGGCATGGCGCGCGTCAGCTGGCCGTAGGCCTGCGCGGCTGTACAACTGTCCAGCAGCTCGTAGAAGCTGCTGATCTTGCCGTTACGCACCGTGAAAACATGTATCCAGTCGGTTTCATAACGGGCATTGGTGGCCCTGACTGTAGCGGTCGCGTGGCCAAGCACGATGACACGGCCGCCTTGGGCGATGAATTCCCGTGGCGTGAATTCCGTGATGTTTTCTTCCTGATTCAGGACGCGGAAGAAGTCCATGACTTCGCTGTGCCCATGGCGCTTGCCGGTGAACTGTGCGCCAGGGACATCAACGACTTCCCAATCGAGGTTCTGGTCGCACAGGCTCAACAGGCGCGGAATGTCGCCTTGCGCGAACGCGTCATAGCCTTGTTTCACCAGCATGGTATTGGCTTGTTCATCCATGATCGGCTCCTCGGTGGTGTGGGACCATCAGTATCGTTCCGGCGCGGCAGAATGCAATGCTACTGCGGCAATGCGATTTGAAAGAGGTCTTCTTTCCGGTCTAGTAGGCGTTTCGGGTGTTATCACGGGTGGCGGCTTTTACGTACTGATCGAGCTTGGTCATGATGTAGCTGGCTGAAAGGGTTTTACGAATCAAAGCACCAGAACATACCGGAAAATGCTGTCAATGCTGGTTAATCCCGCATTATCCAGCAAGATATATAGAGGTCTGCCATTCGCAAGTTTATCGATCCGTCCGGTATAATAACGTAACATGTAATAACTTACGATATTTCAAGGGAGGTGGATGGGCCGCTCCGGGCTTTATAAATCGGACGTAAAACAGGCACGCGAGATCCTTCTCGCGCAAGGCAGGCATCCGTCCGTCGATGCAGTACGTATTGCTCTCGGCAATGCCGGCTCCAAAACGACCATCCACAAATATCTGCGCAAACTGCAGGACGAGGAAGGCGTTGACCGCAAATCCTCGATTAGCGAAGTGCTGCAGGATCTAGTCGAACGTCTGGCTGGGCAGTTGCAGGCTGAAGCCAATGAAAAGCTTGAACAAGCGACCGCGAAGCATCTGGAACTAGCTCGGGCGCAGGCTGAGTTGATTGCCGAGTTACGTGTCGAGGTGAGCGGTATTACAGAGCGCCTGACTGAAGCCCAACAAGCTTTGGCGCAGGAACGGGGTGCTCACGCCGGCACCCGCGAAGCTCTCCAGGAGCTGACCGTGACACACCGCGCTGCCGAGCAACGTATCGTGGGCCTGGAAGAGCGGCTGTACGAGAACGAACAGCACCGCCAGTCTTTGGAGCAGAAGCACGAACATGCGCGGCAATCGCTTGAGCATTACCGCAGCTCGGTGAAGGAACAGCGGAAGCAGGAACAGCGCCGGCATGAACAGCAGGTGCAGCAGTTGCAGGCCGAAATGCGGCAGCTGCAGCAATCCCTCGTGGTCAGGCAGGAAGAAGTGAGCCGATTGAACCAGGAAGGTGTGCGTATGGTATCGGACCTGTCTCACACGCGCAAATCACTGCATGACGAACAGGCGCATAGCCGACAACTTGCGCAGCGTATGGAATCACTGCAGGACGCGGAACAGCGTGCGTGGGTGCTGGAGGTGCAGCTGGCAGAAAAGACCGTGTTGTCGGACCGCTTGACCGAGCAGCTAGCTAGAGAGACGGCGCAAGCGGAGGCATTCTCACGGCAGGTACGGGACCGAGAATTGTCGCTGGCGTCCACTCAAGCCAGGATGGAGGCACAGCAGGCTCTGAATGAAGAGTTGCGCAGCTATCTCAAACAGCAGAACCGCACTGAGAAAGACGAAGGCAAGTGACGTCTCAAAATTGACAAAGGCCTGTGATCCCTAGCGTAGACAGGCCTTGCAAATATCGCTTGCTATATCATCGCATAAGGCGCAATGTGGTGATGTCCGACGCCTCTCTAACCGCCCGTCTGTGCATCGGTATTCCGCGTGCGTGTTCAGACGGTCGGTTCCTTCTACGGGGCCGTTATGACTTTATCCGCCTTCGAATACTGGTCTTACGTGCCCATTATCTTATTTCGAATGCCATTCAGCATGTGCTGCACTCGGCGCAGAAGCTGAGCCCCTATCGGTTGTTGGCCGTATAACTAGTGATTTGATGGACGCATTGGAGATAGGGTGTGTTCATATGCAAGCACTAGCAAGAGACAGGATCGCATACAGCAAGGCTGCGCCATGTCGTATCACTGTCGACGATGTAGACGAAGAGCACACAAGCCCGATCCACAGGTCACGTCTCGATATGGAGAGTGTTTTATCTCGATCATCCTATTCATTTCCCAAGGAGCGCTGATATGCGCCATTATCAATCCATTACTGATGTAAAACGCGATCTCCCTTTTCAAAAGGCTAAAGTAATGCTGATGGGCCACTTTGTCGCTCCTCGAGAAAGGCAAGTCAATCTAACAACAGCGACTGATGCTGACAACGAAGATGAAGAGATTCGCAAGAATGTCGTTGCGGAACTGCAGTCTGAACCGACAATTGATGCTACAAGTATCGATGTGTGCATTGACAGGGGCGTGTTGACGTTGCGAGGGATTACTGATGGTATTGGCGACCAATGGCTGATCGAATCGGCTGTTCGCAGAATTCCCGGCGTTACGGATGTGGTGCTCGAACTCGTGGCTGTCCAATCGGACCCGGGAACCCGAACCGACGAAGACATCAGGCGTGAGTGCGAACATGTCTTGGGATCGACGGTTCCAGGAGCCAATCATGCAATCAGGGTAGTGGTCTCTTCCGGCTGGGTTACGCTATCAGGTAATGTGGCCTGGGAATACGAGCGCCAGGTGACTGAAGAGATCGTCAGTCACCTGATGGGTGTCAACGGTGTCAACGGCCAAATCAAGGTTCGGCTATCGGACGAATGAATTAACGTCAAAGGGGGAGGCAGTGACATTCACCGGCGATTCGCCCGACAGCGCAGATGCGGCCACTTCTCTTGCAATGGTATTGAGCAATGCCATCCTTGATGGAAAGCTCAAGGCAAATGCGCTATGAACTACCTGCCGAAGTATGGTATTGACCATCAATGCGCCACATCAATAGCGTGATTGGCGACAATGGCGTGCGGGCTTCGGGACCTCAGTGTTCTAATACATGCCAGTCCGCCAACCTCGCTCTTTTCTAAATTGAGATCATGGGTATCTACAGGACATTCGTTGAATTACCTTATAACGAACAGCAGGAATTTCAGGATTGCTGCGAGCGACAGCGTTTCAATCGGAAGGAATTCAAAGTTATAAGCAATGAGGCCAATGATCGGTATCGCACTGTCACCGTAACGCACCAGGGCAGGGAGCGGCACTACATGGCATGTGAAGACAAAAACTGGCTGGCGGACTTCGACAATGATCTGGCGAGCGGCTACTTCCACGTGCCTTGAACTAGACTTGGTCCACTCAAGAACCGTAACTGGGCGTTTCAGTTAAGCGTTCGTGAATAGCCCGTGGGATGTTAATCATATCGGGTGAATGTTTCGCCACTATGCATGCCAGGGAAAAACAAGCAGATCTACATAGGACTTACAACTCCTGCTGATTCGTGCAATTAGTTGGGTGAAGACACTAGGACATGACCACCTTGCAAAAGAGGCACTTTGGCTTCATGAGGTGCTGCATAGGTTTAGGTGCAGTAGTCGCGATCTGATCTGACAGTTGCCCGGTTTGATACTGGCGATTGTCAGGTCAAGTTCAGCTATTCAATGCGGTGATTTTATCGCGCCATGCCTCCTTTCCGTCCAACAGAGTTT
>NZ_JACYXF010000131.1 GCF_015352985.1 Noviherbaspirillum malthae
TTGCAATATCGAGCCCGATTCTTACGATTGCCATGCCTGCCTCCTTCTATCCGTTGGGAAACGCCACGCTTTGTTCAGCCTTTAGTGTATCCAGCTTCAGGGGTGGAGGGAGTCCATGACATTACCGTTAGCTAAATAAACCGAAATTATTTTAAATTAGAAACTCTAGCGAAAAGGAGAGTAACGAAGAAATCTGACTGTTCGGAGTGCGAACAAGTCATTCAATAAGATTGACGTTGTCGAGTCTTGGTCTTTACACTGAAAAGGCAATAACTCGGAGAGTGTTAAAAAGCAGCAGTTTTATGAAACCTTGTAGGTTGCATAACCTGCCAGCAGCTATTTATGATGCCCAGCAGACAGGTGCGGAACTACAATATTATGAAACAGGGACACGCTGTCCAGACAAAACGAATTGCCGAAGTTAAAAGCGAAAAGCCATAAAATTAACATTCCATGTTCTTAGGAAATATAGGAGACGAAATAATGTGTAACCAAAAGGAAGCGCCCCTTAGGATCAAAATCGGCATGGCGCACGTCGTCACGGTTTTAGCCTTTACCGGATTGACCGGTACTGCGAGGGCGGCAGACAATGTCAGGATCGGCTTGATGCTGCCGTATTCGGGGACGTTTGCCGATTTGGGCAAGAACATCACCAATGGATTCAAGCTGGCGATTGCGGAGAAGGGCGGTAAGATTGCAGGGCGGGACGTGGAATTCGTCACGCTTGACGATGAGTCCGATCCTGCCAAGGCCAATGAAAACGCAAACAAGCTGATCAAGCGCGACAAGGTGGATGTGCTGGTAGGAACCGTTCACTCGGGGGTTGCGCTCACCATGGCGCGTGTTGCCCGTAGCGCCGGCATTCCGATGATCATTCCAAACGCAGGTGCCGACGAGCTGACTGGCGCATTGTGCGCGCCGAACATCTTCCGCACCTCTTTTTCAAATTGGCAGGCTGGCTATGGAGTTGGTGCACTGATGGCCCAGAAACATAAGTCCGCAGTGGCGCTCGCTTGGAAATATGCGGCTGGCGATGAACAGACCGCGGGGTTCAAAGAAGCTTTCGAAAAGGGCGGCGGCAAGGTGTTGAAACACCTGACCCTTCCTTTCCCGAATACCGAATTCCAGCCGCTGCTTACCGAGATTGCTTCGATCAAGCCAGAGGCAGCATATACTTTCGTCGCTGGCGCAGCGCAGGTTAAACTTGCCAAGGACTATCACGCCGCAGGCCTGCGCTCCAGGATTCCCCTATACGGCGCTTTCATCACCGAAGGCACGCTGCAAGCGCAGGGCGAGTCGGCGCAAGGGCTTCTTACCGTGCTGCATTATGCAGACGGGCTGGAGACTCCACGCAACAAGTCATTCATCGAGTCCTACAAAAAGGCCTACGGCGGCGCGACGCCGGATGTGTTCGCAGTCCAAGGCTATGACGCGGCACAGCTCTACCTCGTCGGGCTGGAAGCGGTCGAGGGCGATACCAGCAAGCGCAAAGAAATGCTCAAGGCGATGGAAAACGCAAAGCTCGACAGTCCGCGTGGTCCTCTGTCTTTTTCCAAGTCGCACAATCCGGTCCAGGATATGTACATTCGCGAAGCAAGAGGCAACCAGAACGTCATGGTTGGCGTGGCAGTGAAGCAGCTGGTGGATCCTTCGCCTGAATGTAAGATGCAGTAAGACCCTCCAGCAGAGTAACGGCGGCGTGGTGACACTTCCTCACGCTGCTCTTTATCGCGTACAACAGGAACAGCGTAGCCGTGTTTACCTTAGCCGCACGCCCACAACGAGACTGAAAATGGACTTTGGACCGTTTCTCATACAAACCTTGAACGCCATTCAGTATGGCCTTCTGCTTTTCCTGATTGCCAGCGGCCTGACACTGATTTTCGGCGTGATGGGAGTCATCAACCTTGCACACGGCAGCTTTTACATGATGGGCGCGTACTTTGCGTTCACCATTACGGCAATGACAGGTAACCTGCTAATTGCGATGGTTCTGGGCGCCATCCTTAGCGCAGTCATTGGCGCCCTGCTGGAATGGGCACTGTTCAGCCATCTTTACAAGCGTGACCATTTGCAACAGGTCCTGCTGACCTACGGGCTAATCCTGATTTTCGAAGAACTACGCAGCGTATTCGTTGGAGACGAGGTGCACGCGGTAAGTATCCCAAAATGGCTGGATTTCTCGATCCCCTTAGGACCTACAATGGATTATCCAGTGTACCGTCTGTTCATGTCCGGGGTATGCCTTTTAATTGCAGCTGGGATGTATGTCTTGATTCAACGTACAAGAATAGGAGCTATGATTCGTGCAGGCGCATCGAACCGCGACATGGCTCAGATTCTAGGTATCAACATTAATATGGTCTATCGGCTCGTGTTTTCACTTGGTGTGGCTCTTGCGGCATTTGCCGGTATGATCAACGCGCCTGCCTCAGCAGTGTCGCCGGGCATGGGCATGCAGGTATTGATCATCAGCTTTGTTGTGGTGATCATTGGCGGTATCGGATCAGTATGGGGCGCCCTTCTGGCTTCCGTGCTCATCGGCTTTGCCGATACATTCGGCAAGATATTCTTTCCCGATTATGCAGGAATGGCGACTTACCTCCTTATGGCCATCATCCTGCTTTGGCGTCCTGAAGGCCTATTTAAGCAATGAAAACTTTTTTCGATTCGACACCTCGTTTGACGGCAGCCATCGCTTTCTTTGTCGCATTAGCTGCATTTCCGCTACTGGGGCTGGATTTCTACAACGAAATGGTCGCTAGGATTATTATCCTTAGTATTTTTGCTGTCAGTCTCGATTTGCTAGTGGGTTACACTGGTCTGGTTAGTTTGGGCCATGCTGCATGGTTTGGACTTGGCGGTTATACCTTTGCACTGCTGTCGACGCAGTACAAGCTCTCCACGAGCCTGTGGGTCACACTGCCGGCCGCGATGGTGGTGACAGCATTTCTCGCTGCAATCGTCGGGTTGTTCGTGCTGCGCACGAAGGGCATCTTTCTTATCATGGTGACGCTCGCCTTCGCGCAGGTATTTTATTTTCTGTTTCACGACGTACAGGCAATTGGTGGTAGCTCTGACGGCATCAATCTGTACAGCAAACCGACAGCGACCCTAGGCGATGTCACGGTCCTGGACCTGCAGAATCCTACCACGCTGTACTACTTCATACTGATCGTCATGATTCTGGTCATCACCGGGCTCTCGGTGTTGCTGCGTTCACCATTCGGACGGGCGATCCAAGGGATCCGCGAAAACGAACACCGGATGAGGTCAATAGGGTACCCGGTTTTCCGCTACAAGCTTGCTACATTCACTCTCGCCGGGGCTATTGCTGGTTTGGCCGGCTACCTCTTTGCCGTGCTCAGCGATGGCGTCAACCCTGAACTGTTGTCTTGGCACCAGTCGGCCGATGTGTTGTTAATGCTGATCTTCGGTGGCATTGGTCAAGTTTGGGGCGGCATAATTGGCGCATTTGTATTCGTTCTCCTCAAGGAACTGTTGATGTCGACAACCACACTTTGGCAGTTATGGCTTGGACTGATCATCGTGCTTACTGTCCTCTTCCTGCCAGACGGCTTGGTGTCGCTGCTCGACCGCATCAAGCTGCTTTTAGGAAAACGAACACACGCGTTGCTGCCCAAAGTCACCAAGTCGCTGTCCGGGAGAAAAGCATGACAAGTTTGGCGAAGGACGTATTGCTTAAGACGGTTGGGGTCAAGCGCATGTTTGGCGGTTTGGCGGCAAACGATAATGTATCAATTGAGATTCGACGCGGCCAAGTCCATGCGGTGCTCGGTCCGAACGGGGCAGGGAAATCAACACTCATTAATTTGTTGTCTGGCGACCTCGCATGTTCCGGCGGCTCGATTCTTTACCGAGGACAGGACATTACTCATCTTTCTCCGGATTCCCGTTCACGCATGGGTATTGGGCGCAGCTATCAAAAAACCAGCATATTCCCGTCATTCACGGTTTTCGAAAACTGTCGGCTCTCAGCTCAGTCTCGCCATCCTCGGTCGACAGCTGTATGGTCGAATGCATCTACTTACCCGCGGTATGTCGAAGCCGCGGAGAAGGCGATGCACTCCACCGGTTTGATTAGTCATGCCTATCGACGTGCGAGTGACTTAAGCCATGGTGAACAGCGCCAGTTGGAACTCGCGATCGTGCTTTGCACCGAGCCGGACGTACTGCTGCTCGACGAGCCATTGGCCGGAATGGGGTTGGAAGAGTCCGCCCGCATGATTGCATTGCTCAAGACGCTGGTCCAATCACATGCAATTCTTTTGGTCGAGCATGACATGGATGCGGTGTTCTCGATTGCTGACGTGATTACCGTCATGGTAAACGGCGTCGTACTGCAAACCGGTTTTCCCGATGAAATACGGTCGAACTCCGAGGTGCAGCGCGCCTATTTTGGACACTGAAAGGAATTGCCGTGAGTGAAGTGCTACTACAAGGGAAAGGATTGCATTCCTTTTACGGGCAAAGCCATATTTTGCATGGCGTGGATTTTTCCATACGGCGCGGCGAAACTGTGGGGCTCATGGGGCGCAACGGGATGGGAAAATCCACCTTGATCAAAAGTTTGGTCGGCGTAGTGAGGCCTCGTCAAGGAGAAGTGCAAATCCGGGGCCGTTCTACCATTGGCCTGCCACCATTTCAGGTGGCGCGCATGGGAGTTTCCTACGTACCGGAAGGGCGGGGCATCTTCCCCAATCTTAACGTGCAGGAAAACCTGCTAGTCTCAGCGCGCTCTGGCGTGGATGGACGGCGCGACTGGACTTACGAACGTGTGCTAGATTCATTTCCTCGATTAAAAGAAAGATTGCACCATGGTGGCCACCAGCTTTCCGGTGGTGAGCAACAGATGCTTACCATTGGTCGCGCGCTGATGACCAACCCTGACCTGCTCATTCTCGATGAGGCCACAGAAGGTCTGGCGCCGCTAGTCTCAAAAGAAATCTGGCGGATCATCAGCCTGATTCGTGAGGCTGGCATTGCTACTGTGATCGTCGACAAAAATTTCAAGGCGGTCACCGAAATAAGCAGCCGCAATATCATCATGGTGAAAGGCCGGGTCGTGTTTGAAGGCAGTGGTCAGGAGTTGGAAGCCGATCCGGCACGCCTCAAGGAATATCTCGGCGTATAAATAACGGCACCTCCCGTTGTTCGAAGATGTCGCTTTTTGAATGTAAGCTCGACTTTGTCCATTTTTGGGCCCATTAGGGTAAGCCAGAAGGGGTCTATCATGAATAGGACTTACGCAAAAAAGTTGTTGATTTCGAAAATGACGTAAACCCAAAGCGGGTTAAGAATCTGTAAATTAGCGGGCATGAAGACGACACGCCCGACGCGACTGGATTACTGCCAATACCTGCTGGTGAGCCAGATCAACTACACCATCACGAACTACGCGGACCATACCGAAAATCAGATGAGCCACGACGCGATCAATCGCTACCTGCGCGAAGACCGGCTGACATCGCGGCTGGTGTGGGAGCACGCGCGCACGCAGATCGAACCTTCTGCGCATGGCTACGTCATCTTCGACGACACGGTGCTGGACAAGAACTTCTCGCACCAGATCGAACTGGTGCGGTTGCAATTTTCCGGCAATGCGCACGGTCTGATCAAGGGTATCGGCCTGGTCAACTGTGTGTACGTCAATCCGGAGACGGGGAAATACTGGGTGATCGATTACCGCATCTACGATCCTGACCGCGACGGCAAGAGCAAGCTCGATCATGTGCAGGACATGCTCACGCAGATCGTGCAGCACAAGCAGCTGCCGTTTCATGCCGTCCTGATGGATACCTGGTATGCGACCAAGGACTTGATGCTGTTCATCGATTCCCTCCACAAGATTTACTACTGCCCGCTCAAGGACAACCGCCAGGTCGACGATTCCGGCGGCGAAGAACCGTATCGCCGCGTCGATGAACTGGCGTGGACCAATCACGAATGGGCGCATGGCAAGGTCGTCAAGATCAAGGGTTTCCCCAAAGACTACAAAGTGAAACTGTTCCGGGTCGCGGTCGCTACCCACCGCACGGACTGGGTTGTCACCAACGACCTGGCTCAGGATTCGGACACTGCCGTACAAGAGGTGTGCGGCATGCGCTGGAAGATCGAGCAGTTTCACCGCGAACTCAAGCAAACCACCGGCATCGAGAAAAACCAGTGCCGCAAGGCGCGTATCCAGCGCAACCACATCGCCTGCGCCATGCTGGTCTGGCTGCGCCTGACCGACCTCGCTCGCCAAACTCAACAAACCGTCTACCGCATCAAGCACGGATTGCTCGACAACTACCTCTGTCAACAGCTCAAAAATCCCTCCGTCAAGATGCGGTTTGCGTAAGTCCTAATGAAGTAACCGTAACTGTTCACCTTGTCGGAAGCGTCCGGAAGTCAAGCTGAACGCAGCGCAGCACTGAGAGCGTGTTATGAACTAAGATCGAAGACTGCCATGGTCTTACTGAGCATGAGGCAGACGAAGGCGACATAGTGAAGCCCTGCCAATGTCTGCGCCGTACGCTCGTAATCACGTGCCAACCTTCGAAAGCGTGCGGCCCAAGCGAAGCTTCTTTCAACGACCCATCGTTTTGGCAACAGTACAAAGCCTCGCTTGGCCTCAGTATGCTTGACCACCACCAGCTCCATGCAAAAGTCCTGTGCCTGCTCCGCTGCAGCTTCGCCGGTATAGCCCTGATCTACGTAGGCGATCTCGACGTTGAGGTTAGTCGCTTCCTGTACGCTCTTGGCCAGCTGTGCCACCTGATCCCGATCCTGTTCATTGGCCGGCGTGACATGCAGCGCTAGCAAATGACCCAAGGTATCAACCGCCGCATGCACCTTCGATCCTTTACGACGTTTCGCGCCGTCATAGCCGGCCCGCGCACCGCTCTCTGGAGTGGACTGAATAGTGCGGCTATCAAGAATGGTGGCCGTTGGAGCCGGTTCACGTCCGGCCGCCAGGCGCAATAGGGAGCGCAGATCATGAACGATAGCTTCGAAGCAACCGGCTTTGATCCATCGCTGCGTCTGCTGATACACGGTGTACCAGGGCGGAAAGTCATGCGGCAACATGCGCCATGGCGCACCGCTTCTTACCAGCCAGCGTAGGGCGTTGAACACCTCGCGCAACGAGTGCTCACGCTGTGCGGCGTCCAGCGGCAGTAACGATAGGTAAGGTGCAACGAAGTCCCATTCTTCGTCTTGCACGTCGCTTGGGTATGGTTTTCTGGCAGTCATGCCGCCATGGACTTTTTGCTATTTCATGAGTTCATAACACGCTCTGAGTTGCGGCAATGAACATTAAAGAGGTGCGCTACACCCGCAACCTCGTGCGGTTTGACGATTCTTACATTCATGAGTATCGACCTGTCGCAGCCAGCGCCACGGGTGTGCACCCTGGAAGAAGCCCAAGCGCTCATTGATGCGTTGTGGCTGATGTTGCGTGCGCATGTAACGACCCACTGAAAACCTGCTCAGGTGATAATCACGAAAAGGAATCACATGAGCATGACGATGGAAGAAGAATTCAAGCGGTGGACAGCCAAGCGCAAAGCGGCGTTGGTCACTGAAATCATCCAAGGCAAAACCAGCATTGCGGAGGCCAGCCTGGCATTCGACATTCCGCCTTCAGAGATCGAGGAGTGGGTTGACGAAGGACGCAAGGGCTTGGAGAACGCCCTGCGTGCCAAGCCGCTGGATGTCAAGTAACAGTACGAGCGGCAGCTCAAAGAGTTGCAGGAGGCGTACGGCGAAGCGATGCTGGAGCTGCGCGCCAAAAAAATTTGGAGGTATAACGGAATGTTGTGGATGAGGGGTAGTTGAAGAAGGCGGCGGATGCTGCTGAAATAAGGTTGTCTAGACCGAAACATTTCAGCAGAAAGGAATCCGCCACCATGGGTGACGATAGAGTTA
>NZ_JACYXF010000132.1 GCF_015352985.1 Noviherbaspirillum malthae
TGCAGAATCTTCTCTCGTAAATCCAGTGAGTAAGACGAGGCCATGATTGCCTCCGGTAAAAGCAACAATACCTCTTTGAACACTAACGCCCGCACTAATTCCACATGCCTTCATGCAAATCGCTGTAAGGTATCTCGGACGCCAGATGTTTTTGGGAGAAGTCATGGTGTATGCCACGCTGGATTCGATGTGCAGCGAATACGGTGGAGGATAGTGGGCGTTTTACGAACTGTCGAATGGCGGCTTCTACATGGCGCCCGTGAAGGTGCAGCCGTTACGCATCACCATGTCTGGTAACGGCTTCGACGGGATGGTCAGTGCGGATGCGGCCGGCATCATTGCCACATTGATGGCATTGAACCAGCTATCCTGGAAGACGCGCGACGCGCATTGCATTCACCTGTTCTATCTTCTGCGCGAGTATGCTCTCGATCATGCCGAATCCGGTTTGATTCTGCGCGCGATCGATTGATCCAGCGGTGGCGGCGGCACAGCTTTACTTGCGGGTTACGCTATGTTGCCACCATTGACGATCCCAAAGCTGATGCGGTTGCCGGATCCTCGCAGATTTCCAGCGCCGCGGTTTGCCAGTCGGTAGAATGGCTGGATGAAATAGCTAGACACACTTGCCTTCCTCCTGCCGATAAGCTGTCATGCCTATAAAGTCATTGGCGTGGCGGACGGCGATACTCTCACCATTTTGCAGGACAATCGCCCGGTGAAGCTGCGCCTGGCTAACGTGGACGCACCGGAGAAATCCCAGCCGTTCGGGCAGAAGTCCAAGCAGTCGCTGTCGGACCTGTGCTGGAACCGGGATGCTCAGTATGAGACGCAGGACACGGACCGCTACGGTCGCACGGTTGCTGTGGTGACTTGCGGCGGCGTGGAGGTCAACCGTGCTCAAGTGGAGCGCGGAATGGCGTGGGTTTATCCGAAGTACAACAAGGACCGGTCGCTACCGGCGCTGCAGGACCAGGCGCGGGAGGATCGGCGCGGCCTGTGGGCTGATCGTGATCCAGTGCCGCCATGGGAGTATCGCAAGAAGACGCGCCGGCCGGACTGATTTCGTGGCTGGCGCCAAGGCTGCCAAGCCACGATGGCGTACCTGGTGCAGTAATGCCAGCTTTGGTAGAGCTATGCTGATATGTTTGTTTTGCAATGACGGGACCCATGATGATGCATACTGTGTAAAAATACAGTATTCTTGCCAGCATCACTTTCCAAGTACCATGTCTGGACGGTTTTCACGAGGATAGTTCTCATGTGTGTCTGGAAGCAGTGACAGCTATTGTCAACATTGCGCGCAACATGGTCCGCCTTACCATGGAGTGTCGTGCCAAGTCGAGATTGACTTCATCACATGAACACCTTTTTGTCCGTTCCTGACGAAGACAGCGAGCTGGCCCGGTCGTTTGGGGCAGTGCCGGATCCGCATACCGGTCAACTGTTTGTCCCGGCGGGGATGGAGCTGGCGCCATTTTCTGCCTGGCTGCCTTCCCGCCGGGATGCCTTGGCCATGTCGATACTGCAGGGCCGAGGTGTTTCGCTGACCGACCTGCTGGGCCGCGTAGCCGGCGCGATCAAGGTTGCATTCGAAGATCCGCTCTGGGTCCGTATCGAGATCAGCCAGCTGCAGATGCACAGCGGCCACCTGTATATTGCGGCCGTCGAAAGGGATCAGGATGGAAAGGAGCGGGCCAAGGCGCGCGCGCAGATCTGGGCAAGCCGGGTTCCGCAGATCGTTCGCAAGTTCACCGGGCAGACCAGCATCGAGCTGGCAGCCGGGATCAAACTTCTGGTCTATGCAAGACCAGTGTTCAAGGCGGAATACGGTTTTTCACTGGACATCATTGATATCGATCCCAACTACACCTTGGGCGACATGGAGGCGCGGCTCAAGCGGATTCGGGAACGACTTAAATCCGAGGGACTGGCACAGCGCAACCGACAGCTGACGGCGCCGGCCGACTTCGGTCACGTCGCCGTCATCAGTCCGCCGGATGCCGCTGGCAAGGGCGACTTCCAGACAGAAGCCAGCCGGCTCGAGACCGCTGACTTGTGCCGTTTTACCTACTTTGACGCATTCTTTCAGGGTGAGAAAGCAAAGGAGTCGCTCAAGGATGCATTCATGGCCGCGCTGGCTGCACACCGGACATCGGCCTTTTGTGCACTGGTCCTGATCCGCGGCGGCGGGGCACTGACCGATCTGCACTGGCTCAACGAATATGTTCTCGCCGGCATGGTCTGTAAGTTTCCTTGCCCGGTCTTCGTGGGTATCGGCCATGAGAGGGACACGACGATTCTCGATGAATATGCGCACCGGTCGTTCGGCACTCCGTCGAAGGTCATTGCCCATATCCGGCAGCAGATCGCCACCCGGGCGCTCAAGGGGCTGGAGGACTGGAACGCGATTGTTCACGCCACCGAAGCGCGCTTGTCGCATGCAGAAAGCAGGGTGCTCCAAAAGAAAACCGAGATCGCCACCTCGGCAGGGCGGCGCCTGATACAGGCCGAAGCATCCGCCTCCAGACATAGGGAAACCATTAATCGTCAGGGTATGGTGGTGCTGGACGTCGTCGCCAAGCAAGCGGACCGGATGCATGAGACGGTGCTCAATGCAGCCAGTTCACAGGTTGAGATCGCGGCAGAGAAGATCGAGCACCTGTCGATGAGCGTCAAGGAGCGTGCGCAGGGCGTAGCGGAGCGCATGGAACGTGAAGTCGAGGGTATGTTCGACAGCATTACGCTAGCTACGCGCCGCAGTATCGATGGTATTGACGAGCATCTGCAAGACCAGTGGCTGAGCATCGCCGGCACTGCTGACCGAATGATCGGTACGGCAGCACATCAGATGGAGCGCGACATGGCCGATACCAAGCACTTTGCGGAGAAGCTTTTGGGTGATGCACAGGAACAGTCGAAGGATTTGATGGCCACGATTCTTGCCCATGGCATCGATCCGACGCTCAAGCGCGGATTCGCAGTGGTCAAGGAGCCGGGGGGCACGCCGATATCGAGCAGTGAAGCTGCGAAACGACAGAGCGTGATGGAAATACAGTTCCGTGACGGAACGATACGCGTGCAAAAGGAAGCGACATGAGTGACATGAAGGGCTTTAACGCAGCCTACAAGATTTTGCAGACCAATGCGGAGAAGCTGAGGCGCCAGGATGATTTGGACATCGACAGCCTGGTGCCGATCGTAGAGGAAAGTGCGAAAGCCTACCAGGTGTGCAAGGAGAGGATTGCAGCGGTAAGGGCGGCGTTACAGGAACACTTGAAGGAAGACGCCGCTGAAGCGTGAAGTCACATTGCCTTTACACGGCGGGAGGCGCCGACTCAACCCCGGTGCCAGGTCTCATCGTCCACGGCTTCGTGTGTGTGGACGAACGTAGGTACCATCCTTTCGACAATGCCCTTTCACGTTCACCGAGCCGCACGTACTAGTGACGCAAGGAGGCGCTGAGCTGCTCGTACTTGAACCGACGCTGGCACGGCTTTCAGTTGAATTGCTAAAGTTTTCCGGTGACGACGACTCCCCGGGAACGCGGCGCTGGTCGAACCTGCTGGTTTGCGAGCACCTGGCACTCGAGACCCTGTTGCGTGAGCTTGGATTGACTGCGGCGACAAGCCGTATCCTGCAGGCTGGAGGCCGTACCTTCTATGAGTCGATCCGCTTCGATCGACATGGCGCGCGTGGCCGCTCAGGTGTATGTACCAGGAAAGCGATCAATGGCGCGCTGTACGGCATGACGGGAAACTGGCTGGAAGCCGCCGATAGACTGCTGGCGGATGGTCTCCTGGTTGCCTGGAATGCGAAAGCAATCCGGCTGATCTGGCATTTTGGGCGCCTAATTGCCAACAACGATATGCACGACGGAAATCTGGCATTTCGGGCCGGACCAACGCTGACCCTCGCTCCCGTCTCCGATATGTTGCCGATGCAATATGCGCCCGCGCGTGGCGTGGAGTTGCCACCGGTTCGATACCAGCCGAGCCGGCCACTGCCGGAACAGGAAGATGACTGGCAGGCTGCCGCAGGAGCCGCACTCGTATTCTGGCAGCACGCTGCCGCTGATAATCGCATCAGTAGCGACGACTATCGCCGACTCTGTGCCGACAATGCCGAGATACTGAGTGCAAGGAAAGGCAGCGTTGCGCCTACCTGAAGCGGGAATACCGGCTCTATTTGGCCATGGTTCATTCCGTTTGTTGCCGTTTGAGTATGGCGTCTTCAGGAAACAATGATTTTTACGATAAAGTCACTTTTTCTTGCTCCATTTTCTGCGAAACTTTCTGCTAGCTTGCCCTTTTTGAATTGCTTACTGTCAACTAATCTTCGAAAAGAATGTAAATCACATTCCATGTCCTTTTCTAATGCACTGTCCCCTGTTGCGAAGGCAGCTTTCACTCCTCATAAAATGCTCGTAAAATAGGTCGTTACGTACTTATTGACCGATTTGACGGACATGAAAAAGCCACAAAAAGCTATTCTCACAGAACCACTGAGCTCGGAGCTGACCCGCTTAGGGGAACGTATCCGACGATTTCGTCTTGCTCGGCACCTCGTGCAGCACGAAGCAGCGATCCGTGCCGGAATAGCGCGCAGCACTGCTTCAAGAATCGAGAGTGGTGATCCCTCGGTGGCCATTGGTCAGGTGTTACGTTATATCGACGCAATTGCTCCCGGCAAGTCATTCGATCAACTCTACCGCGATGACGATCCTGCAGAAGCGTTGCTTCAACATAGCGAACGCCGCGTCCGGGCACGTAGCTTGTCGGAAGGGCGCAAGAAAGAACTGGATTTCTAAGGGAACAGCATGGCGTCGCGAAAGAGGGAACTTGGTGTGTTTGCCCATTTAAATGGAGAGTGGGCACCGGCTGGACTAGTGACCATGTTGGAAGACGGTTCCAAGATACAGGGCTCGCAATTTGCCTATGGCCGCAGGTATATTGGACGGCCCGACGCCCTTCCAATCGTTCCCACTGAGATTGGGGAGTGGAAGCCAAATCCCGATATGATGCGGGACAAGGAGTTTATTGCGGACGAAGTCACCAAACTATTCGGGAGCATCCGTGATGCTGCGCCGGACGCTTGGGGCCGACGAGTTATTGAATCAAGGCTAAACCAGCCTGCCAATTCATTGCCTGAATCGACGTATTTGATGGAGGCCGGACATAATCGGGCAGGCGCTCTCGACATCCGCCCTGACATTCAATCTCCTCCACTTAAGACAGCAGGGGTCCATCGTCTGGAGTATCTGCTAGAGGCAGCAGCACGTATTGAAGAAGGTTTGCCAGTGCCAACAGGACTCCAGGATATATTCGAGGCGGGCAGTGGCATGGGCGGCATGCGCCCTAAAGCGTCGGTAACTGACGCGGCTGGTCATCTATGGCTGGCGAAATTCCCTTCGCTAAATGAAAGGCTGAATATCCCTATATTGGAAACAGCTACGCTGAGATTGGCAAAAGAAGCCGGACTTGCTGTACCTGACGTGCGCACGGAGTGCATTCAAGACAAAACAATCATGATGATTCGTCGTTTTGACCGCGAATACTCTGCCAATGATAAGGAGCACCGTCGGCATATGATCAGTGCGCTAACACTTTTAGGTTGCCACGAATCGGAGTCACCCGACAAGACCTACGGTGACATTGCCGATGCCATTCGTCGACATGGCGCACCGAAACAGGTGCGCGCCGACCAGGCAGAGATGTACGGCCGGATGATTTTCAACATCCTGGTGACAAATGATGACGATCACTTGCGCAATCATGCATTCCTTTGGCGGCCCGAGGGTTGGAGTTTGTCGCCGCTGTACGATGTTGTGCCACGTCCCTCGATCGGTACTGAACGTAGACTCCATCTCGGAGTAGGTAACTCTGGCCGCTCGGCTACGATTGACAATGCGTTGACGTCGTATGCTCGATTCGGATTGGACCTGGAGCGGGCGTGGGAAATTATCGATAGAGTGTATGGTGTCGTAAGGCAGTGGAGAACATACTTTGAAGCTTACAACGTGCCGTTATCAGAAATCGAGAAGATTGCGTCTGCATTTCGACATATCGACGATGTCTGTACCCGAGAGGCTCGCCGTCAAAATAGGTAGAATGTGACTGCAAATGAGTACTGTTTGGAGAGGAGGATCAAAAGCAGGAAAGAGGGATGTCGCCAAGGATGGGGGCCGCATCTTAATGTTCTCCAGTCAGCTACCATGAAGCCGGCCTCGCCATTCTGGCGTTAATGTCTAAATTTCAGCCGCCGAACGAAATTCAATACTCCTTCGGGCTTGTATTGAACATTCTGTATTCATATCATTAATGACTATGATTTAATTCGGTGATCTGGTCAAAACTGCCATATGGGATCGCAGTCGTCTATAGTTTGACGAGGCGGTGTTTTGGCTTATCGTCAGCACGCTGGACGGCATGGTGAGAGTTCAAAGGAACTCTCCAGCAAAGCCTATGCATAGCCTAATTTCCTAGCCTTGTTCATTCCATGAGAGTGGGGGGAAATCCAATTATGTCAACTAGTCATGTCTGAATGCAGTCTTAGAGATGGCCTGCCTCTTACTCTGGAACACGGCATAGGGTATTGAGCGCCTTTGCGGTGTGCTGCATCAGAATAGGGCAGGAGACAAACTGGGTATTCAACACTTCCCTTCCTTTTGCATGCTTGGCTCATGAAGACAATGAGACATGATGCATGGGGGGACGCACATTCAGCTCGGCCACTTCTTGCTTCATTGCAACAATAAAAATGAAATAAAGCTAAAATGATGCTATGATTGATGTGAATTTGCATCAATTTCGATGGCAGGTTCCAAAGAATGGCTCTTGTGGAGATAAAATGAGAACGACCGTAACGATTGACGACGAGCTGTTTGAAAAAGCGTTGGAAATGGCTGACCCAACCATGGATAAGTCGGACATCTGGCGTGAAGCTTTTAAAACTTTCGTTCGTGTGCAAGCAGCAAAGAGACTTGCCGCGCTAGGCAGCGCAGCGCCGGATATGCCGGATATTCCACGCCGCCGTGGGGAGCAAGCGGCTCAATGAGTGTGCTTGTTGATACCTCTGTCTGGGTCGAGCATTTTCGGAAACGCAACGCGGCCTTGGTCGAGTTGCTGACTCTCGATTTGACTGCCATCCATCCGATGATCGTTGTCGAACTCGCTTGCGGCACGCCACCTGCACCACGTTCGAAATCGTTGGGTGATTTGAAACTACTTCAACAAGTCAACCAGGCGAGCATGAACGAAGTGCTTGAGTTCATCGAACGGGAAAACTTGTATGGTTTGGGTTGCGGACTGGTGGATATCACTCTGCTTGCTTCAACACTGATTACACCGGGGGCAAAGCTTTGGACGTTAGATAAGCGGCTTGCGAGTTTGGCAGAACGATTCGGCGTCGCGCATCAAGTCAATAATCTCCATTAATTTGCTATTTGATAGATGGATTGTCGCAGTGCATTGCGTTGTCCACTCTATACGATACGCTGTCCATACGTAGCGTCGTTCACTGGTAGTACTGACGGGCAGTGGAGTCCCAGGGCAGACGTACCGGCAGTAAAATCTTCCATCTCAATGCAGAGTCCCTTGTCGTATGCTACCGCGCATGCCTAGCACCGTGCTGCGTTACTTCTCAGAACTATTTGGTGCGGAATACGATTCTTGCCTTTGAGAGATCGTAGGGAGTCATTTCCACCTTGACCTTGTCGCCAGGGAGAATTTTGATGTAGTTCTTGCGCATCTTTCCCGAGATGTGACCTAATACCTGAGTTATGCTCGGAAGTTGTGTATGACGTGAGGGAGTGAGGCGGCGTATTCTTGATGGTTCTTCCGGAATCATCAACCTCTTACAAGGAAAGAATACGCCTTGAAGCAAGATAACGTAATCGGACTC
>NZ_JACYXF010000133.1 GCF_015352985.1 Noviherbaspirillum malthae
GTCCTTCGCATGGCTTGAAAAATGCCGCCGTCTCTGGAAGAACTGTGAGCGAAAGTTGCATACCAGCGAACAGTTCATTGTACTCGCGTTCCTCGCTCTCCTGTTAAAAAGATACTGAGCACGCTCTGACAGTCGGCACTTCACGCCGGGAGAACATCAATAACCGTTTAGTAATCGCAGTCGCCGTATCAGCGACTGATTCTGCCGCTTTGATGGAACGCGATACCGCTTCAAGACGGCCATGTTCCAGATGTATCCGCATCATTTCAAGATTGCCAACGACGCCAGCAAGTAGATTATTGAAATCATGAGCTATGCCACCGGCAAGCTGCCCAAGTGCCTCCATCTTCTGCCCTTGACGCAACACCGCCTCAGCGTGTTCACGCCGCTTGATCTCCAACTCGAGGGTGCTGGCCGTATTTCGCCAGCGTGTAAGCGCAATATGCTGCAACTGAGCCCGCCTTACGACCAGCCCTGCAAGTCCGATCAAGGCCATTGTCACAACTATCGTGATCAATATTCCAGGGGCCATGTCACCCCACCACCTTTGCCAAACCACATTTCGTTCGACACTGTAACTAATATAAATAGGATAGTCCTTTACCTGACTATACGCATTGATACGTTCAATATGGTCAACTTGGGACACTGCAGTATAGATACCATGTGAAGCTTCGCGAATATGGCTCAGAAAAGGACCATTGATATCGAGATTGCGAGGATTGTTAGCTGCTGGATAGCGAGTCAGTAGCACTCCATCTCCTCGCACCATTGGGACAAGATACCCTTCTGAGGGTACGAACTGTCTCCAGAAATCGGTGAAGTAACGAACAGGGACACTAGCGAAGATGATGCCGTCAAACTGGCCTTGCGCATTATGCCGGGCAATACTCATCGTGAACTGAGGCTCGCCGTGTATTCGGCTGGATTCTGGCTCGCTGAAAAAGACGCCCTGAACATTGCCATTAGAGTGAGCACCAAAGTATTGACGGTCAGCGACCGAAACCCCACGGTGCTGACCGTGGTTGCACAATCTTACTTGCCCGACCGCGTCAACCAAACCAACGGCTGATAGCTGAGGGAATCTAGTGACCAATTGAGTCAAGGTGCCTTCCAGCCGAGGATCAGAAGAAATTTCACCCCAAGACTGCTGCCCGGTAAGTGCCTCGATTTGATGAAGGACGAGTGCATGGGTTTCCAATACACTGCCGGCATGCTCCTGTAGCGCAACGACTGAACGTTGTGCGGTATGTTCTGCCTCCCGTGTCACTGAGCCGTAATGGTACCAGCCGAACCATCCTGTCAGCAGCCAGGGCATAAGCAGGGCTAATCCCAGTAATGCCAGCAGGGAAGGCGAAATATGTTGGAAGAACCTGATCGTTTGAGAATCTTCTTGTGTATCCGCTTCATTTTGGTGCAATTGGCATAGTCCTTGTGTGAAAAGTCTCATCGGCGCGTAACCAATACAGATTTGCGCATTGATGCCCGGTCAATCTATGACCCGACTTTTCACAAGAGGATGAGTACCGATGTGAGCGTGACAAGATACCTCAACTGGGGATCGGGGTACAACCCGTCGTGCCAACCTTCTCGATATTTTGCTCCACCCATTGGTACGCCGCAGACGCGTCATCATCAGTGGACGGAGGTTTGTTCTTATGTTCCTGTCTGTAGTGGCTAGAGACCACAATGACACTGGCAGCATTTGCCGACGCACTTGCTGGACGATCGTAGACCGTGCAAAAGGGCGTTACAACAGCAGATGCCCAGTTCCACGGGTTATCTCAGATATTTTAAAACCGAGGCTCTTGTCATTGCAGAATAACTTCACAGTAGTTCCGCGAAAGAATGAACTTTTATTAAAGATTTCCCCCTAACATCGAAAGGAAAACATCGCCATTTTAGAGAAGCAATACATAGATTTATTTCCTCTCAGCTACGCGGCCTCTATCTCTTCTCGTTTAGGACTTCAAACGATGACACTTGCCAGCGACCAGAATATTGATCACGATAACCTACCTGTGAAAGTTAGGCGAATGATCGAGCTTCGCGATGTCGTATTTGAGGAATGGGAGAAGCGTGTACGTGCCAGAATGAAGGAATCTGATCAACTGTCGCGCCCATTGCTTATCGACACGTTACCAGTATTCTACGACAATATTGCCGAAACGCTTATTCCTAACTACCCGAGGCACCTTGCTGTTGACGGCAATTCGCTTGCAAATGAACATGGGGGCGAGCGGGCGAGACTAACAAAATATGATCCTCAAGCTGTAGTCAATGAATATCAGATTTTACGCTGGACCCTTTTCGACGTTTTAAATTCAAACGATGTAGCGCTAAGCAGCGACGAAATTTTGTCGATCAACGCATCATTAGATGCCGGGATTCGGGAAGCAGTCACGGGATTTTCTCAAGTACACAATGCGCTTCGCCATCAGTTTGTAGCGGCCCTAACCCATGATCTCAGAGGACCTCTGGCCTCTGTGAATACGGCGCTCGAATTACTTTTAGTGAGCAATGAACCCGCAAAAATGAAATCTTATGCGGTAAAGGCAATGGACAATCTTAACCGTATGGACAATATGATTCGCTCCCTACTGGATTCGATGGTCGACCAAGCCGGCGGAATAAGACACCTAGCTCTGTCAGACTTTGACATCGCCGATGTCGTCAAGGAGGTGCATACGCAAGCTGCTATGACACATGGAGTTCAATTTCAGATTTTCGGAGGTTCAGTCCAGGGCTGGTGGGACCGCGAAGCCATAAAGCGCGCCATCGAAAACCTGGTCGGCAATGCCATTAAATATGGAGATCTGAATAAGCCAGTGCGTATTAGCTTTACTAACGCATATGAGAGACTCATTCTAATGGTGCACAATGCTGGATCGCCCATTCCGATTGATGAGCAGGAATACGTTTTCCACATCTATAACCGAACGCGAGGTGCCAAGGAAGGGCAAATGAAAGGATGGGGGATCGGACTCGCATTTGTTCGAGGAGTGGCTGAGAGCCATGGCGGAAGCATTGCTTGCGACAGCGCCATTGAACGCGGCACCACCTTTACCTTGGACATTCCCTTGGATTGCCGTCCTTTTCAAAGTGCACCGACCGATGCCGTCGACGATTGAGTTATCACCACTACCAGAATATGACGGGCATTGCGCCGTTACCCAGCTGAAGCCACCGCCATTTGGTCGATGTCAGCTCACACAGTAGCCCAGCGCGACTTTGCAAAATGCTGTGGTGATTCGTACTGAGACTATCGGGCTAGTAGCTGCCGTGCTGCTATACATAGTGACTGGTACCGATACCGCACTAACACTGCAGCTGCGCCACCATTGCAACCTAGAATTGCCATATGCTCGAAATCCTCAAGTACGGCCGTCTCATCCGGCTGTAACTACGATTTGCATTGATCAAAATGCAAAAATCATCCTCAGCTGTTAGAGTCGTGGGTTCTCTCTTATGCAGCAGCGGCAGGTCTGTCGACTACGCATCTGCATGTCGATCTGGTTTTCCCCAAGCGATCTCAGTTCCAATTCATTGTGGCCTGTTTCTCTGCTGCCTCCACGACAGCAAGCTTATTGCTAACCGTGCGAAGACGCTGTGCAATTACCTTTCTGGCGCTGGACATGAAGGCTGGCATACCGAGGCGGTAGGTGCAATATCGAATCATCACATCACTGCCCGGCCGAAGGGCTGCAAATTCCTGGTCTGTCTCGACCTGCATGCCAAATGAGTGCGCAAGGGCCGATGATCGCGTATTAAGCACACGTGTCTGGACGTTGACGAAATCGAGGATGGGAACCTCGTCGAACAGGGCTTGAACAGCCATGGCTGAAAGAAGTTTGGCCACTCCCCTACCCTCGACCTGGCCAAGTAGTGCATATGCCAGATTGCACCCTTGCCTGCCATCGCTTGCAAGGATGTGTCTAGCCCAGGCTGCAGCAACCACCTGGCCATGCAAGGTTGCCGTGAAACAAAAGGGAGAACTCGCCGCGCAATGCCAGCCTGTCTTGTTCACTGCGTCATGGCCCGGTCCGATGACATCGGCGAAGCGTTTGGTGTCTGCCCATACAAGCTCTTGCGCGCGCCGAGGAAAGAGGCGGCGACCTTCAAGAAAAATCTGAAACTCAGCAAAATCACCGACCAGCACTGGCGCCGGATCGTTCACATTCCAACTAATACGCATGCAACTAGAAAATTGAATTTGGAAAAATATGTAGGGCTAACCGCTTGGAACAGAAACTGCATTTATAGATGAAGAGTCATCACCGGCCATTGCAGTCCACGGAAGCAGACCGCTAGCGGCGGCTTCCCTCTGACTTACTGATTGGTCAGAAATGACGGGACACCCGACAAGGCAGGCCTGTTGACGAATCACTTTTGTGGCGCGTCCGGGTTCTCTTCCTTCAGGTGCTCTTGCAGAGCAGCCCGCACTGCCGCAATTCGTTCCTTGCACACCTGGTAAGCTTTCGCGCTTTCTTCGACAATCGGTACCAGGCTGTCGATATCCAGATCGTCCTGACGCCGCAGCTTTTCTGCATTGGCTTGCAATATTTTGTAGGCGGCGTTAAAGCCGTTGATGTCACTCATGTGCGTCCTTTTTTACGCGTACTATTCCATCGCGGAACTGTATGTCCATTGTTTCCTGTTGTCGAGCCGCTTCGCTGCTCGATATCGGCATGCCTGCACCATCTTTGACTACGGCGAATCCGCGCTTGAGCGTCGGATCGATGCCATGCGCAAGAATCGTGGCCATCACATCCTTGGCCTGTTCCTGTGCATCGTCGAGTGCCTTGCATGCAAAGTGCCGTGTATCGGTCATGTCACGTTCAACGTAATGTGTCGCCGTGCCCAACATCCGGTCTGCAGTGGCTGCTACTCCGAGCCACTGGTCCTGCAGGTGCTCGTCAATACCATCGATACTGCGCCGCGCCGCCAGCGTAATACTATTGAATGCACTCATGACGTCACGCTCCACGCGCTCTGCTGTACTTTGGGCGCGGTCCTTGACGCTCATCGATAAGTGCTCGGCCTTGGCCGCCATGATGTCGACCTGAGCGCCGGCTGCCGTGAGCACCGCGTCGTGCAGTCTGTCTGCCTGTTTGACGGCAAGGTCCAACATGGCTGTTCCCAGGCGGCTAACCGACTCCTGCTGTCTGAGCGTTGCGGTTTCGGCCTGTGCAAGACGCCGCTCAGTCAGTGTGCTGACCTCGGTTCTCTTTTGCAGCGCCCTGCTTTCTGCAAGTGCCAGACGTGCCTGTGCAGCATGGACGATCACCTGCCAGTCTTCCAATCCCCGGAGTGCGCGCGTCGCGATCTGCTGCCGAATATGGGCAATCACTTTCGATGGCGTGCCGAACGAACGGTGCGCATACTCGTCGAGGATGGTCATGTCCCGCTCATGTCCGATGCCGACCAGTACCGGGCAGGGAAACTTGCAAACCATACCGGCGAGGACATACTCGTTGAGCCAGTGCAGATCAGCCAGTGCGCCGCCGCCACGGATCAGGACCAATGCACAAAAGGCGGAGTTTCGGTGTACGCCCAGTGCAGTCATGAATGCCTCCTTGAGCGACTCCTTGGCTCGTTCGCCCTGGAAGAAGGCGTCGAAGTAGGTGAAGCGGCATAGGCCTGCCGCTTCCAGCCGGCTAGCTTCCACCTGGAAGTCGCCCTTGCCTGCCGCACCGGGCGGACTGATCACGGCCACATGGGCGAAATCGGCAGGTGTCGCCAGTTGCTTGTTGAGCTGTGCCAGTCCTTCGGACTTCAATCGTTCACGAATTCGCTTTAGGCGTGCTTCCATATCTCCCAGCGTATAGTTGGGATCGATATCGACGATGTCCAGCGAAAAGCCGTATTCCGGCTTGAAGACCGGTCTGGCATAAACCAGCAGCTTGATGCCTGAAGCGAGCTCAATGCCGGTTTGGCCAGTGAACTTGCGAACGATCTCCGGGACACGGCTTGCCCAGATCTGCGCGCGTGCCTTTGCCTTTTCCTTACCGTCCTGATCCCTGTCGACCGCAGCGATGTACAGGTGCCCGCTATGCATCTGCAGCTGACTGATCTCAATACGCACCCAGACCGGGTCCTCAAATGCAGTTTTGATGGCACCGGCAACTCGGCCGAGCAGGTCGCTCAATGAAACACCGCGGCCTTGCAATATCGATATGGCAAGGCTATCCCGGCTCGCAGGCAGCCATGCAGAAAACGGCGCCAGTGCCAAGCCTTGAGGCACAAACAACTGGCCGGTCTTTGTGTCGAGCTGGGCTCCGAATGACCTGGCCAGTTCACTGTCTTCCGCCGGAACAGACAAGAATGTTTTCATTACTATTACATCAATCCAACCTTGGGAAGCGCTTATCCGTTCGTTATATAGGATGCAAGATCGAGCAGTTACCCAACAACGAGAATATAGTTTTGCTGCACAACTTCCCACGAACATCGAATATTACGCGAAGCCAATATGGTATGGCAGTGTTCGAAGTCTAGGAAATAGTAAATAACAAGCTCGCAAACAAGCTGTTGTAAAAGGAGACATCCATAGCGCTATGCGAGTAGTTTCTTTTTGCCAGCAATGCAGTTATCTGCCCCTTCGTGCTTAGCCGCGTCAAATGCGCCTTACTCATTCATCAGCTTGGCCAGTTATCTTCGCCTTAGGCAGAAAGTCGATGCCAGTTCTCCGGACCAGCTCGGCGTAGCTGATTGGCTTGCCCGCACGTGCTTCATCATTGTTTTCAATCCAGTGTGCCCAGGCCCGACCCGTTGTGGCGTCGTAGACTAATTTGTAGAGGTATTTCGGCACCCATACTCTATTGTCACCAATAGTCTTGGGCGAGCGTTCAAAAACAGGGCCAGTGATGACGTACACATCACCTTTTGCGCGCAAGGCATATTTCCGGGTCGCCTGCTCAATGCCGTTCCACGGCTTCTGATTGTTATTCGGCGCTTGAGGAACCATATTGGCGAGCGAGAAGCTTTGGGCCATGGCTTGGGGAGTGGGCATATTGCCGGCCGGAGCGAGGTGGCCACGTGAATATCCACTGCGCTTGTAATCGTCGAGCTCCGCACGTTCACCGCGGGGCAACCTGGCATCAGCGAAAAATTTATCGCTGCGCTTACCGGACTTGTCATTTTCGAGGTGCGCTCGGCTCAGCCGCTCTGCAACGAACATGGGTGTCTTTGAAGAACCTGAGTGAAGCACCGCGAATGCGTCGTAGCAGAGTTCCCGCGTTTTGAGTTGCTGGGCATTGGGGACGGCCGGCGGCGTGCCGTTGGCAAAGAACTGCGAACAGGCTTGAAAATCGGTAGGTTGGTTAGTCCCTCTGAATACATCTACAGAAGTTTTTGATTCCGGTATTTGAAGGAGGCGCGACAGTTCATCAAGGAGCGTCGGTTGTTTTGCGTACGCGGTGAAGGAAGCTAAGAGGGATAACGCGAGAAGTACTTTTTTCATCCCACGATTTTACCGATTTGGGTCGAATGTGGCGGGTGGGCCTGACGAAACTAGCGTAGCATTCGCTTCATTGCCATAATGTCTACAGATGCAAGATTATCAAGCAACTACTGAAGTGTGTGCTTCGGCCGTTGGCATAGGATGCAATGGTAAAGTGTTCTCACAAATATCACCTCACACCATAAATTGCGCACCAAGCCAAAACAAGAGTGCCGACTTAGTCGCATTGATAAAAAATCCTTGCCCGGCGTAAATTTTCTTACTGCCCTATACTGCAGGGCAAACGCATCAAATGTGAATGCATTTCAATAAGTTACGAAACGAGAGAAACAGGTCATGCTGGGAGGCCGAGCAATTGAGCGAGGTAGTCATTGTTCAGGCAAGCCTCCAGACGCTTCTTAG
>NZ_JACYXF010000134.1 GCF_015352985.1 Noviherbaspirillum malthae
AGTCGTTGGGATGGACGTCGGCGGAACGGAAGTCCTTGGCGTGGCCGGTGAGGGCCGCTGCGGCCAGGGCCACGGCCAGGGCGGTGCGTTTGAATGTCTGGAATGCGATGCTCATGCTCGAGTCTCCATGAATGTTTTTGATAGTTGGTGATAGCGCCGCTGTCGGGTTCTCTGTCTTGCTGCGACAAGCACGCTGAACCCGTGAAGGTTGGATTATATATGTAAGATGTATGATGTTGGAATAATTATTTTCGCTTATTACAAGCTCTTATTTCCGATGATGTGTTCTCCGCCAGTAGCATATAACGAAGAAAAGATCTGATCGCCTTACCCGTTTGATGCGCTTTTTCGACTGTTTAGCTGCGTAATTGCCAAATCGGTAAACCATGTCCGCCGCAGGCAGCTTGATAACTGCTTATTTGTAAGATGTTTTACCCTTCTCCAACTTCGCGTTACGAGCATGCGCGGCCTGTTCGGCATGCATTCTTAACATGGTGAACAGGTTGACGACAATGATCACAAGCTCGAGCGCCGTGCCCCCGATTGACCCGCTCGCGATGTTATTGGCCACCCACAATAGGGAACCGACGAGCATGAGCGCACGCATGGCGATGCCGTTGAGCATGAAGAGCGCAATCGTGCCGATACATGACGCGGTCAAGGGCAGCCAGGCCAGCCATCCGGTTGCAAACCGCAGCCCCAGGCCGATATTGAGCACGATGATCAACAGGACGACCCAGCGTGACCGGGTATAGAGGGAAAGAACCGATCTCAGCGTCGAAACCAGCGTGCTGCTGACAGCCGTCATGTTGCCGAGCAGGGCGAAGTGCACCGCGTAAGTGATACACTCGCCCGCCATCATCAATTTGAATGCCTTGTCGCTTCGCTGCAGGAACGACCCCACACCGAGAATAAAGGCGAGATAGCCGACACACTGGGCCGGCGTGAACATTTCCGCAAACAAGATCTTTGGTAGTGATGAGTGGTGATTTGGGCTCAGAGTGTCAGGGGCCGGAAGGCGTCCGTCCTGAACGCCCTTCCGCAGCCGGCGCTAGCTTGTCAGGCCCAGCCTCCTTGCTGCGGGCTGCACATGCTGCACATGCAAAACGGCGGATGTATCAGCGTCATGGACAGCGGGTTCCTCGCCGGCCTGATCCTGCAGCTTGAAGATGCGCACCAGGTCGGCCATTTTTCTGGTCTGCGATTCCAGGGCTTCGGCGGCGGCGCCCGCCTCTTCGACGAGAGCTGCATTCTGCTGCGTCATTTCATCCATTTCGGACATCGAATGCCCGATTTGCTGTATGCCCTGACTTTGCTCCTGGCTGGCCGTGCTGATTTCGGCGACGATGGTGCCCACGCGCTGCACGCTGGCGACAACCTCGGTCATGGTTGCACCCGCCTGATTGACGAGACGCGAGCCGGCGGCAACCTTGTTGACCGAATCGCCGATCAGGGCCTTGATCTCGTGGGCGGCGGTGGCCGAGCGCTGGGCAAGGCTGCGCACTTCGGACGCGACCACCGCGAATCCCCTTCCCTGCTCGCCGGCCCGCGCTGCTTCCACCGCGGCATTCAGCGCAAGAATGTTGGTCTGGAAGGCAATGCCGTCAATGACGCCGATGATGTCGACGATCTTTTTCGCCGATGCATCGATTTCCCCCATGGTGGCTACCACCTGCGTCACGACCTTGCCGCCCTGCTCCGCGATGGACGAAGCGGCCGAGGCAAGCTGGTTGGCCTGGTTTGCGTTTTCCGCATTCTGCTTCACGGTGGCGGTCAATTCCTCGATCGATGCCGCCGTTTCTTCGAGAGAGCCGGCCTGCTGCTCGGTTCTCGACGACAGGTCGGCATTGCCCGTGGCAATCTCGCTCGAGCTTGCGGCGATGGCATCGCTGCTGGCACGCACCTCGCTGACAATCCGCTTGAGCGCATCGTTCATGTCCTTCAGGGCTGCCATGAGCTGGCCGGTTTCATCGGCGGAGGTCTGCACGATTTCGGTTCTCAGGTCGCCGCCGGCCACCTTGCGCGCAACGCTGACCGCCTGCTGCAGCGGACGGGATACCAGCCTGGCGATGGCGAATGCGAACAGCAGGCCGAGGATCACCGTGCCGGTCAGCATCGCGGCCACCCATACCTGCGAATCTTCATACACCTTGCTGCCGGCGCGGCTGGCGGCGACGCTGTTGCGCATGCCCAGTTGCACCATCGAATCGATATGCTCGCGCATCTCGCCATAGAGACGGGTCAGCGACCCTCGATTGAAGATGACGGCTTCATCCTTCTTGTTTTGCGCGGACAGCGAAATGACATTGTCATGCTCGGCCTTGAACTCATCCCAGAGCTTGACGACCTCTTCATAAATGGCACGCTCTTGCGCAGTGATCGGCAGCTTTTCATATTCGGCGCGGGCGGCGGCAAGCTTTTGAATCAGGTCGCCCATGCGCATCTGATGGGTGCGCATTTTCACCTCGTCATTTGCCAGGATGTGCTCCATTTCTTCGGCGCGAAGCTGCGCCATGCCGGCCTTGATTTCAAGCAGGGTCCGCACCGAGGGCAGCCAGCGGGATTCGAGCTCGATGGCGGTCTGGTTGACCTTGTGCAGCTGAGTCATTGAGAAGAGGCTGAGAAACACCGTCAATGCAAGCACGACCAGGAAGGACAGCAGCAGCTTGGGGAAAATTTTCAGGCTTTGAAATCGGGACAGAAAAATCCTTGTCAGGCGCGATCCTGTTCCCGCGTATCGATGTTGGGTGCGCATTGTCTTCCTCATTGTTATGACGGCGTATTCAGCATGCGAACCATGCGCCGCTTCTTTGTCAGGGAAAGTGCCGGAAAACTCCGCGGCGGCCCTGCTGACGGAGACATCATATTTCTTCAAAGAAATAAGGTCAATCTGTATGATGACCTCGGGCAGGGGTAAGAATGGGATACAACAGCATGAAAGCAATCTGAACACAGGTCCGGGCTCCGCCGAAACGGACCCCGGACCTCAGTGGAATGCTTAAGCAACAGGCGAAACAAATGCAATCAGCCTGCCCATTCTCCTGATGAACTCGGAGGTGACGATGAACTGCGGCTTGTCGCGCTTGACGTAAGGAACGATCTCGGGAGGATTGTCAGCGGGATAAGGCGAGGTGTCGTAGATGTCGCCCACGTGCTTGCTCTGATAGGCAGTGCCGGTGTACGGCGCCGCCGGACCGTCGCCGCGATACGGATTGACGATCTCCGCAACCGGCGAAGTCCAGTAGTCCTTGGTGCCCAGATCGGAAATCAGCTGGTTGACTTCGGTTTCCGGTACCGTCGGCGTGGCCATCTTGGCGCCAGTGAAGAGATCCGGGAAATCCACTTCGCGGATCGAGAAGTACTTCGGCAGCGCCGCCGTCGTCTTCACGCTGAGCGGGGATCTGGCGACCAGGTCGGCTACCGCCGTGCTGCTCATGGAATTGAGCTCGTTATACTTCTTTTCCAGCGCCGCGATGTCGACCGCACGTCCGGCCGAATAGTGGCTGGGCGTATTGGTGATGTCCTTGTTGTAGTAATAGGCGCCGTTGTGGATGTTGGAGCCGTAGCGATGGACGTAGAGCGCATCGTTGGTTTCCAGTTCGACGAAGGTCGGATGCGTGCGGCCGCTCAGCAAGGGGTTCAGCTGTACAGCATTCGACGGCAGGGTGCAGGTCTTCAGCCAGGCGATGGCCTTGGGAATGTTGGCCAGGTATTTCCGGTCGCCGGTCAGCTGGAAGTAGTTGAACAGCTGCTGGATGTTGGTTTGCGTGGTATGGGTCGCCAGCGAACGCGGCTCGTAGCTGCGCGCGCCCGCCGGGGAACCGGCCGGACGTCCATCGGTTTCGCGCGACAGATGCTGCAGGCTCCAGCCCGACTGCAGGCCGTTGGCCGACGTCCACTGCATGCGCTGCATGCAGTCCATCGCGCGGCGGATGTTCGGAATCAGGTCGGTGCGGCCCAGCGCAACCACGCACATGGTCAGGAACTTGATGTTCTCGCCCATGACGTCATCATTGAAAGTGACATGCAGGGTATAGTCGCCGTCATCCATTCCTGACTTCGAACCGGCCGGCAGCTGCTCGGAATTCGGGCGAGGCATCTGGCTGACGGAACCGGGGAAATGCGGGAAGCGCTGCGGCCATCCGCCGTCGGCAACGCCGTACTCCGGGCCGAACTGCGCGTTCACCATGAAGGCAATGGCTTTCTGCAAGGGCGCCAGGAAGCGCTCGTCCTTCTTCTCCAGGTACATGCGCAGCATCAGCTGCGATGCGACGGCGGTGCCGGCATCGTCGAAGGTGGCATTGCCGTAGTAGTGCTGGAATTCCTCCAGGCGCCAGCCGTTCTTGCCGATGGTGTCGTACCAGTGCTTGAGCGACTCCTCGCCCGCGAAGTCGTAGATATAATTCCAGCCGCCCGAAGGATGCTGGGCCTGAACGACGGCCAGCGCGGTGCGAACGGCGGCGTCGTAGAAACGCTCGTCGCCTGTGGCGTGGTAGGCATCGAGATAGACGTGGCCGACGGAAGGCGTGCCGGGAGGCTGTATCCAGCACATCGTGCGCTTGGCCTCCATCTCGCCAAAGGTCTGCGTCAGGTCGGGCGAATAGGACCAGACATAGCCGCCACGGTAGGACACTTTCTCGTCCATGTAGGCGGCGGCACGCTTGAGCGCGGACGCTGCTGCGGTCTTGGTTGTATTCGGGGGTGTGGGATTGGGTGTTACAGGCGTGGTGGCCAGGGCCTCCGCATCGCCGTTGCTGCCACCGCAAGCTGCCAGCGCCAACGGCGAAAGCATGGAAATTACAAAACTGCGTCGTTTCACACTCGTCTCCTCATAGATTCTGGTCTTGGACGGCCATAAGCATTGGCTCTTGGGCCCGGCGCAAGACCGACGGCACATGTCCTTGGAATGGGATGGGATGGCTGCGCCAGCCATCTGACACCTATGGCAGCCATCTTGTCTTACATCTTACGAAATAAATGTATGACGTTCAATCATTTCTCGCACGATGTTTGATGAAAGCCGCAGGATTCTCCCCATTTGAAACAATTTTTTCTTTTATTTCATATGCTTACAAATTCACGTACATCACTCGAAATGGATATGGCCGCAGATAACAAGATTACCCGCTTGCAACGTCATACAGGTTGAGGTGGACGCATCAAGCCCCATCCGCGCCGTGAAAGATGGCGGACAAGAGTGCGCGGGTGCCGTAGCGGCACAAGAGGAGACGGCGCCTGCCTGCAAATCCGCAGGCGCCGCAAATTGATCAGTGCACAGGAACGGCCACCGGCGCGCCGGCGGCCGACGACTCCAGAATGGATTCGATCAGGCATTGAACACGAAGCGCATCCCTTCCGTCAGGCGACGGGGCAGCGCCGGAGCGCACGGACGCAACAAAGCTGCGAATCAGTTCGCGATGGGTCGCGTTCGAGAATGCCATGGGGTCGGCTCCGCCACCGAGCACCGAAGGCGCGCCCGAATCACGCTGGGTGCCGTCCATCAGCCGGATCTGGAGCGCATCGCCTTCGAGACAGGCCGATCCTTTGGAACCGATGATCCGGATCTGCTCCGGAAAGCCCGGATAGCATGCCGTAGTCGCGTGCAGGCTGCCGACGGCTCCACTGCTGAAATGCAGCACCGCTGCAACCAGATCTTCCGTTTCCATGCGGTGGACCGCCGAGGTCACCGCATGCGCATAGACGCTGTTCACGTCACCGGCGAGGCTGAGCGCAAGATCGATGGTATGGATCGCCTGCGTCAGCAGCACCCCTCCCCCGTCTCGAGCCTTGCTGCCGCGTCCGGGAACATCGTAATAGCTTTGCGGACGCCACCAGGGAATCTGTATCGAGATCGACACGATCTCCCCAAGCTCACCCTGCTGCAGCGCGCTGCGCAATGCAAGCGCGGACTCGCGGAACCGGTGCTGCAGCACGACGCCGAGCATGACCTTGTTCTGCTCGCAGGCCGCTACAAGAGCGCGCGCCCTGTCGATCGAAACGTCCAGAGGCTTTTCGAGCAGCACATGCTTTCCAGCTTCCGCCGCGGCACGCACCAGCTCAAGATGCGTGTTGGGCGGCGTCAGGATCATGACGGCCTCGATGGATCGATCATTCCAGACCTGCTCCACGGATTCCGCAACCGGGAAACCATAAGTGGCACGCACACTCTCCCGGGCCGCAGCAGACCTGGCCACCACGCAAGCGACTTCCAATTCGGAAGCCAGCTCCTGCAGGCTTTTCGCATGAGGCGCGAATGCCATGCCTGCACCAATGACTGCGATTCGAATTCTTGACACTGAAACTCCCCAGATGTTTGCAAAGATCTTTTTTTGTAAGACGTCCGACTCTAACTTTACTTTGATTCGGTCAAAAACACACAAAAACTTTCGTCGGCCGGCTTCAGCGTAATTATTCATGAAACCAAAAGCGCAATGGTCCAATTGCCAGGAATTGGCGACATTTGGGGCATACTGACGCGCCAAGCCAGCTTCGCTCAAGAAGAAAAGCCTATTTTTCAAGAGATTTCCAGCCAAAAGGCGTGAATAGGCAAACTTTTATTACTGGTACCGCCTGAGGTATCAGGCCGAATCCCGACAAAAATGATGCAAAAAAGAATCAACTCGGAAAACTTCTGTTGTGTTCATAAAAATAAATTTGTATGATGTGTGACATTAAAAATAAACGAACACGGTTCGCTGCGTGACTTCCATGTAATCGCTCCGCCCGCAAAGAGCAGAGGAGGAAGACGGCGAGCAGAACAGGCGGTCCTGCCTGTACCAGGAGACAGACCATGCCGCACATTTGGGTTGAACACTCTTCGAATCTGGAAGGCAAGCTCGATCTTCCCTTGCTGCTGACCGGCGTCCATTGCGCCGCGGTCAACACCGGCATGTTTGCCGAGGGAGCGATCCGCACGCGGCTGCAATCGGTGGACCAATACCGCATCGGCGACGGCCATCCCGACAATGCCTTTGTCCATGTCGTCATTCGCATTGCGGCGGGACGCAACTTGCAGACGAAGACGCAGATCGGCGAGGCGATGTTCGCCGAGCTGTGCCGCTTGCTGGAAAGGCAGTACGCAAGCATGCCGCTGGGTCTGTCGCTCGAAGTCCAGGAGCTGGATGCGGCGCTCAATTTCAAGCAGAACAATCTGCAGAGCCATATCGATCGCCGCAACGCGGACGCCGGCCGGCGCGCCGGACAGGCGGCGTAGAAAACAGGCGGATCGCCTTCAAGCGACGCGATCCCGAAAGAGTCATCGGCAAGAGATTGCCAATGGAAACTAGGCGAACTTTGGAAGAAGAAGGCAGTTAGTTTCATCGCCAGAAGGACCTAGATGTTCGGCGAAGGGCACGCAGGCCGGTCGCCGGAGAACACTTGAACGAAGCACCTATAGGAGAAAACCAACATGAAGAAATCGCTACTCACGCTTGCCGTCCTGGGCGCACTCTCTGGCTCGGTCGCCGCTCAGACCAACGTCACCGTCTACGGCCTCCTCGACATGGGCATCGTGCGCGAAAGCGGCGGCCCCGCACCCGGCTCCGTCACCAAGCT
>NZ_JACYXF010000012.1 GCF_015352985.1 Noviherbaspirillum malthae
TAGCTTAAGCAAGAACTCACAGCCGCTTGCGCCGATACGTTTGCGAAAGCGTGACATCTGGCTGGGATCGATAGGTAAGCGATACTGGAAATACTGTTCTCCGCAAAAGTACTGCCAGTATGGGTTCTCGGCCCAATGCATGACGACTTGTTCATCTGAGAGATTGAAGGCATGCTTAAGATAATGCAGGCCCACCATGAGGCGAATTGAAATGGCAGGTCGACCACGGCCCGGGACATACAAAGGACCGAACTGGGCGCTTGCCGCCTGCCAATCCATCTTGCCAGCCAAGGTAACCAATGCATGCCGAGGGTCAACCATGTTGGCCAGCTCACGGGGCGCAAGGGCTGGATCTTGCGCGGGAGGAATCTCTTTGGGGGCCATGAATTCACCAAAAAATCGTAGCGGCGTACCCTATTTCTGGTGAATCCAAAACCCCAAAGTTCCCCGCCAACCCGCACCAGTACTGGCTCGCATCAGTACTTCAGGCACGACTAGCTAATATCGTCCTGGGCGACTTTTGACATCATCGCTCGAATGTCTGGAATCACCCTGTCGCCACCTCGTATGATGATCACGTCCACGCAAGAGGCAATGCTGAAGGAGCGAGTTGGGGCTCCATCCTACCGCACCGCTTGGCATAGGGCAGAGACAGTGATTTTGGTAACCATACTGTATTTCACACGCGGTCTCACTGCTTCGTACTCAGCCCTACCGAAATAGGTTATTACTGCAAGCCATTGCGTTACACAAGTTGCCGCTGTGTGAAGTTGCATGGGCATCGACCTGTATGCCATTGTTATTGTTTCCACCGAAAGTACTATCGGCATAGGATGAATCGCCATACGCCTTGAAACCATATTGCCGATTCTCGCTGATGACGCTTTCCTTCAAGAGGATGTCGACGCCGGCAATACCATCTCCACCGTTGTGTTCAATGACGCTGTTGCGGATGAGACCGCCAAACATGACGATGCCGCCGCTTCCGTTACCGGACACGTGTACGCTTTCCAATTGGCTCGAATTGGATTTCAGATATATCCCGACGTTTCCCATTCCGTAGATGCCGCCGTTTTTAATGACAACTCTCTCCCGTCCCAAGGCGTGTATTCCATTGCCCGTTCCGACCAAGGAACAGGATACAGGCGGCTGTGTGCAGGAGCCGGTACCGTAAATCGAAAAGCCGTTCAGGTCGATTGTCACATCATCGGCGTTGATCTCGATGGCGGTCGTGTGTGCGTCAGTCACGACCAAGTCCTCGCTGAGTCGGTAGGTTCCCGGTTCATTGATGACCATTAAGAACTTGGCCTCCACGTCGCCCCCGACATCTCCACCTGCCAGTGCACTGGCCGGAATTGTCAATGCTGCACCTGCTACACGTATGGCAAGCACTTTCCACATTCGGTGGCACATCTGGTTCATTTTGATTTGCACCCAAGTGTGCGCAGTATGAGTTAGCTACTGTCAGGATAGTCCTTCGAATTTACGTCATCAAGCTTGTTTCCAGTAACGCCTTTAAGCAAGGCACGCATCCGTTCCCAGGGGCTACCTTCCCGAAATAATTTCATGCAAACCTTGCAGGTGGAGAACCTTTCCTAGCGTGCCAGCATACCTGCTGGTCTCAGTCACCTGCCATTGCAAGGGAGCAGGAGATTTCATGCCTTGGGGCTCGGCAAAGACAGCGGGCCCTGACCGCCATTTCGCTCCCTCTACAAAATGATTTCACCTTCAATATCTAACTACTGATGCTGCAGGACGCGGCTGATAAAACCGTCATTGCCCCCCTGTTGAATATATTGAGCGGCGATCCCATGGGATCGCCAGCAGTTTCAAAGGCAAGCGCAAGGGTGCACCTCGTGGAGGGAGGCGACCGTAACCCATGCGCTTCTAACTCTCAGGACCGCTGGACATTGTCTTCTTCGACGGGCTCGGCTTGAAATCGAAAACGTCTGCCTGATAGGGAACAAGCGGGTTTCTTGTCCGCAAGCACATTCGTAGCTAGACGTCTCTGCTCCGCCGCGCATCGCTTGAATTTTTCCATCACTTTGGATGAACCGTTTCGCCTTGGCGTGGCATATACCGTCATGACCGCATGGCATGCAAGTGCAACGGCGGTGCGGCGCTGTCTGAACCGACATGTATCTCTGATTTCGACGATGTGGAGCAAGCCCATGAAGACGACCCATAACAAGATGGCGATATCACCAGTGATCATCCTGCTCGCCCTGCTGGCTGGATGTGGCGGCGGAGGAGGAGACGATACGGCACCGGCACAGACGGCGGAGCCAGCGTCGACACCGACCGCCGGGACACCTACACCCACACCTGCCACGCCGACTACTTCTGCGCCGGAAGTGCCGCCTGCGCCACCTGCACCTGTCCCGCCTGCGGCAGCAGCACCTACACCTACACCTACACCTACACCTACACCTACACCTACACCTACACCTACACCAGCCCCTGCCTCGCCAGCCTCCCCGATGGCGCCGACGCCGAGCGTGGCATTCAGCCAGATTAGGGAGATCGTGGCTGCACGCTGCTTGCTGTGCCACTCGGCAACCAGTGGTACCAGAATCGGTTTCAACCAATCTGGACTGGCCTTTGACTCGCCGGCGCAGATCGGTGCGGCAGCGCCGTTGATGAACGCTGCAATCCAGGCGCGCCGCATGCCGTTAGGCAATGCGACGAATATGACAGACGCCGAACGTGCCACATTTAATCAATGGATCGTGGAGGGAGCGAGTATCAATCAATAGTGCCGCTACATCGATGCGCTCAGGACGATGTTGCTTAAGCCGTCCGCTATTATTCGATGCCAGGCCCTTGTACCCTGCATTGCCATCCGCGTTGTCGATCACCCGGATGGCGCGGATCATGTCGACCGCCAGCGACCGTGCAGTGATCCAGCCATCTTCCGGTGGCAAAGATGAGCCGGCTCGCTGCAGAGGCGGCACCTCCTGCCACGTTTCCAATGCCAGTATCCTGAGGTAAGAAATGGGGACTGAATGGATTCGAATTATTCAATCCGTATAGCGGGCCATCGGGTTGTGTCGAGGCATGCAAATTCGCTGTTGACAGTGCTAAGGCGTCGTTACTGAAGCATTGGCGGTCCTTCCGTGGGCATCGATTTCGACATCTTTCGCCCGCAAGTCGCTGATCAGCATCTAGTACCGTGCCGGCCATTTGCAACACCAGGCGGTTCAAAAGTGCCGGATTTGCCCAAGTAGACCACACGGAGGTGACCTCGCTTTCGGACATGAAAGCCCGACAGTCCACCGATTGGTTGCCCGCCATACGGCACGGTCGCCCCAGGTAAGCCGATTGGCGCAAGAAACAGTTTTTCAGGCAGACCGGCCTTTTCCATCATAATCGCCCGGCTGCCTTCTCCATATCTTCAGTTGACCGTCGCGCCGGATTCCTTGACGACTTTCGCCCACTTGCTAGTCTCGGACTTGATGTATTCGCCGAACTGCTCCGGCGTACTGGCAACCACGTCAGATCCGAGCGCTTGCATCTTCTGCTCGACATCCGGCATCTTCAGAATCTTCACAGTGCCTTCATGCAGCTTAGCGATGATTTCCTTCGGCGTGCCGGCCGGCGCCAAGATGCCGCCCCAGGAACTGGAGTCGAAGCCGGGAACGCCTGAATCCGCGATCGGCGTAACACCGGGCAGTACTGCGGATGGCTTTGCGGTTGCCATTCCTATTGGGCGCACCTTTCCAGACTTGATATGCGGCAGCGCGGCTGGCAAGGTGGCGAACATCATTGATACCTGACCGCCGATCACATCATTCATCGCCGGGCCGTCTCCCTTGTACGGCACATGCATGATGTCGATGCCCCCCATCGATTTGAGCAGTTCGCCGGTCAAGTGGTTTGAGGAACCGTTCCCGGCCGAAGCAAACGTGAGCTTGTTAGTCTTCGCATAAGAGATGAGCTCCTTCACATTCTTTACTGGCAGCGAGTTGTTGACCACCAATACGATAGGAACGGTTGTGGTCTGGGTCACCGGCGCAAAGCTCTTGACTACATCGTAGGAAAGCTTGTACATGCTGGCGCTAATTGCATTCGGACCGACATTTCCCATCAGGATGGTGTAGCCGTCAGCGGGAGCCCGAGCCACGAATTCCGAGGCAATGTTGCCGTTGGCGCCGGGTCGGTTTTCCACCACCACCGGCTGCCCCCAGATCTCCGTCATTTTCTGACCCAGCACGCGCGCCGTTACGTCGGACGCGCCGCCCGGAGGATAAGGCACGATGAAACGGATAGGCTTATCAGGAAAATTGGCAGCACTCTGCGCCAATGCCGAGGTTCCGAATCCAGCGACAGCCACAGTACAGCACAGTACGCTAAAAATTCTGGTGATGGTCTTCATCAGATGCTCCTTTCAACTCTTTATATATGGACTTCGAACAAGTACTTGGCACCACTGGTGCGAATCATGTCTTTGGTTTCAGCGTGCCTCCTTCGGAAAGCGGACGGACCATGTGCTGATAGATGCGCAGCCAGCCTTTCGGCTCGGACGGCAGGAACGGTTTCAAAGCAGCGCGCCGGCTGTCAATTTCCAGAGCCGGCAGTTCGATCTCGACCTTGCGGCTCTCGACATCGATCAGCACTTCGTCACCGTCGCGCAGGAGAGCGATCGGTCCGCCGTCGGCGGCTTCCGGCATCACCTGGCCGATCGTGAAACCACGGTTCAGTCCTGACAACTGGCCGTCGGTGATCACCGCGATTTCCTTGCCAAGGTCGGAGCCGTTGACGGCGGCTACAAACCAGGATGCTGAAGCGACACCAGGGCCGCCGCGTGCGCCGAGACCACGCAGCACGATCACTTCGCCGCCGCGGATCTCACCGTTCGAGAGTGCGCCCATCGCGGCCTCCTGTGTCTCGAAGACCCGGCACTTGCCACGGAAGGAAGATGCCTTGTCGCCGATTCCGAGCTTCATGATCGCCCCTTCGGGCGCCAGCGAGCCGTGCAGGATCACTACCGAAGGCCCGGGGCTGACCGGCTTTTCCAGTGATGTAATCACGGCTTCATCGAGTACTTTCGCATGCTGCAGATTGTCTTTCAGCGTCTTCCCGGTTGCGGTCAGCACACCGGTTGCGAGCAGCGGCTCGAGCCGCTTCATCACCGCATGCGCGCCGCCCGCAGCATCGAGTTCCTCAATCCGGCCCGGGCCGTTGGGCTTGATCGCGGACAGCAGGGGCACCTTGCCGTCCAGTTCCTCCACTAGCTTGTAAACATCGACCGGGATCTCGCCCTCCGCCGCCACGCCTTGCAGATGACGCAACATGTTGATCGAACCGCTGACGGCCAACCCGACCGTAATGGCATTTTTGAACGCAGCCGGCGTCATGATCTGATGCGGCCGCAAATCTTCATTCACCATCTCGACAATGCGGCGCCCCGCAGCGCGCGCGTACTCCTTCATCTTTTCGCTACGGGCCGCGACCGGCGCGCTGCCGGGCAAGGTCATCCCAATTGCCTCCGCCATAATATGCATCGTGTTCGCAGTACCCATCCCAGCACAGACGCCCGGCCCCTGTACCGCGACGTTGCACATGTCGGAGATATCCTTGATCGAGATCTTCTTCGACGCCAGTTCGCCTACCGACTCGAATACATCCTCGATATCAACCGGCTTGCCTTCGTGCCGGCCGCATCCCTGGTAACCGCCTATGACCAGGATCGAGGGAATATCAAGCCGTGCCGCCGCCATCATGTGCGCCGGAGCGGTCTTGTCGCAGCTGCTCAGGCAAACCATGCCGTCCAGTACCGCGCCTTCGACCGAGACTTCGATATCGTTGACCATCAGGTCGCGCGCCGGCATCAGGTAGCGGCCGCTGCGGCCGGCGCCGGTGATGAAGTCGCTGGGTGCGGTGGTCTTGATTTCGAACGGCACGCCGCCGGCATCCCGGATCGCCTGCTTGACGATGTTCGCCACCTCGTCGAGATGGCTGAAACAGATCGACAGTTCCGAAGACGTATTGATCACCGCGATCTTCGGCTTTTCCATGTCCGCTTCCGGAATGCCGAGTGCATGCCATTGCGCCTTGCGCAGTGCCCAGCGGGTAGTGCCAGGTTCGAAATTGGAACGGTATTTTTTCGTCATGACGTGCTTTCTGTTTGCAGTTGTTCGGCAGCGGCCTTGCCAGCCGCCGGGGAGAGAATTGCGCCCTGCTTCAGCAATTGCGATTGCAGCAAGGCGATGTCTATTGCATCGAGTGCCACCCCGGAATCACAGGCGAGCGCGGCGGCCGTTCCGGCGGCTTCGCCGAGCGCCATGCATACGGCCGCGACCCGCATCGATGCATGCGCATCGTGTGATGCCGATGAGCAGCGGCCGGCAACCAGCAGTCCGCTCGCGCCTGCCGGCAGCATCATCCGGTATGGCAGCTGGTAATAGGCACCGGGTTCCAGAAATACCCATTTCGTAGCGCGCCCGGCGCCGTGCTCCTCGACAGGCCAGGCGCTGCAGGCGACTGCATCGGCGAAGCGCGCCTGGCCGAGCACATCCTGCAGCGACAGAGAGTACCGGCCCTGTATGCGACGGCTCTCACGCACTCCGATGAAGGCGCCGATGTCGGCGATGTAGCAGTTTTCATAACCGGGAACAAAGTTGCGGAAAGCTTGCAGATACATCTTCAGCTGCCTGCGGCCTTCCAGTTCCGCCTCGGTCAGTTCTGCGGTATCGAGCGGATCGGGGGCGCGATCGTCCTTGACGACGCGAGTGATGTTCATGTGCATCGAATTCGGCTGCGTGCTGAAGGCGCCGCCTGCAGTGCGGGGCAGATTGAGCCCGCTGGCAACCGCCTTTTCCAGATGGCTGCGCAGTTCGTCCCGCGAAATCCGGGTTGCCCGCGCCACATCGACGCCGCCGAAACGGAACATGGTGGTCGGCGCCTGGATCACCGCGGGGTCATGCTCGAACGGTACTCCGGCAAGCGCCGCAATATCTGCGTCGCCGGTGCAGTCGATGACAACGTCAGCCATACAGGCCCAGCGTCCGTCACGCCCCTCGAAGATCACGCCGCGCACACGGTCGTCCTGCTTGTGTACCGCAACTGCAGTGCAATGGAATGCAAGCTGCACCCCGGCTTCCGTCACGATTTCATCGCACGCTATCTTCATCGCCGACGGGTCATAGGGCATGGAGGCCGTCTTCAGCCAGCGCATCGGCTCGCTCGGCCCGCCCATCTGCTCCAGCCGGTCGATCAGCTCCTGCGCAAAACCGCCGACCACCGGCGTCACCTGCTCGCCGTCGACGGTATACATTCCGCAAATGCTGCCCAGCGTGACCATGGTGATGGTCCCGCCGAGAAAACCGTTGCGCTCGACCATCAACACCTTTCTGCCCAACCTGGCTGCTGCGGTCGCTGCCGCAATGCCTGCAGAGCCGCCGCCGACAACAAGGACTTCGACGACATGCCGAATCGGCACTTTCCGTGACGGCTCTTCCAGGTTGCCGGCTTCAATGTCTTTCGTTGTTAATGCCATGGATGACTCCTGCCTCGTTTGCAATTTTTTGGGCAAAGCGACCCCGTTGCGCCGGCTATCAGCGGCGGTCTGCGTCGCGTAAACTAGTTCTTTTCTTCCTGCGTTTGCCTGGCTCAGCCGCTGGCTGCGTACCGCGCGGTCGAACTGCGGATCACGAGGTCGTTCGGAAGGCAGACGTGCTGCCAGCCGTCGCCGATGCCACGCATCCGCTGCAGCAGCAGTTTGATCGCTGTCTCCGCCATCAATGCGAGCGGCTGGCGAATCGTGGTCAACTCGAAGCTGTGCCAGGACGCCATTTCGATATCGTCGTAGCCGACGATCCAGAGATCGGCCGGCACCTCGATGCCCCTGGCGCGTGCGGCATCCCTGGCACCCAGGGCGATTACATCATTCACGCAAAAGATTGCGTCCGGATAGTCGGCGAGATCGAGCAGGCGCGATGCGGCATCGAATCCGGTCTTGTACGAAAAAACATCGACTGCGACGCAGTGCATGCTGTCGATCGGGTTGCCGAGCGCTTCCAGCCTCCGGCGGAACCCGACTTCCCGATCGCGTATGGTGCTGGCATCGTCCGGGCCGGTGATCAGGCCGATGCGTCGCCGTCCGGATCTGAAGAGATATTCCGCGACTTTGCGGCCGCCGCCAAGGTTGTCGCTGGAAACCTGATCGCATGGCCATCCATCGACCACCCGGTTGATCAGCACAACCGGCGCGTTCAGCCGCAGCGCTTCGTACAAGGGGGTTGAATCGGCGGTTGCGGTGGTCATGATGACGCCATCCACGCGGCTTTCGTGAATCGCATCCATTGCCGCCTTCTCATCGAGTTCGTCGGAATTCCAGACCACCATCCTGAAACCGGCCTCGTTCAGGCTTTTTCCGAGAATCTGCAGCAGTTCGGGATACAGCGGGTTCGCGAGCCGGGAGACGACCACGCCGATGTTCCCGGTCTGGCTGGTGCGCATCGCGCGCGCCATTGCATTCGGGCGGTACCCAAGTTCTCGCACGGCGGCAATCACCCTTTCACGGGCTTCCTTGCCAACCTTTGTGTTTCCCGTGAGGACACGCGATACCGTGGATTGCGACACCCGTGCACGGCGCGCGATATCGTGGCTCGTGACAGGGCTGCCTTTCGAATACGTATGCAAGCTTGTCTCCAACATGCGTTCACTTGACGAGACGATTAAAGCATGAATACGTATTCATGCCAACCTGATTGGAAAATCTTTAATTTCTTAAATGCAAGCTACTTCTACGTCGAGCCTCTGCCTGGGGCGACACCTTCTCTGCCGAATTCTGCGAACCGGCGTATCGTCGCTGATATCGGCAGTCGGGCCATGCGGTTCAGCCTTTATCCTGGCGCAAACACGTCTCTTATTTCCTTGACATTTGGCGTCTCCAGTCCCTAGAATCCACTCAAAATACTGGTCCTACCACTTATCTTACATATTCAAACGCATTACTCGCCAGAATATCGGCTGAATATGCAAAAGACCGACGCATAATCAAATCAGGAGACATGTATGCTATCGCGCGCTTCAGTCCTTGCTCTAGCCTTGGTGTTCGCAACTGCGGCTCATGCGGAATATCCGGATAAGCCAATCAAGATCATCGTTCCGTATCCGCCCGGCGGCTCGACCGATGTCATGACCAGGATCATTGGCCAAAAGCTGCAAGACCAGCTGAAACAACCGGTGATCGTGGAAAACCGCGGCGGCGCATCTGGCATTATCGGCAGCGAGGTGGTGGCAAAAAGCGCCCCCGACGGCTACACGCTGCTGATGACCGGAAGCGGTCCTCACACCATCAACGTGAGCCTGTTTCCGAAGCTTCCCTATCATCCGACCAAGGATTTCGCGCCGGTCATCCTGACTTCGATCCTGCCCCTGCTCATGGTGGTGCCGGCTTCCCAGCCCGGCGATATCAAGGAGTTCATCAAATGGGCGCAAGACAACAAGGACAAGGGAAATTACTGCTCCATCGGCCCGGCCACACCCTCGCATCTTGCCGGCGAACTGTTCAAGACCATGGCCAAAGTGGATCTGACGCACATTCCATACAAAGGCAGCGCTCCGGCGCTCATGGATGTTGCGGCAGGCACATGCAACGTCATGTTCGACAGCGCTTTGTCTTCAGGACCGCAGGTCAAATCGGGGAAATTGAAGCTGCTTGGGGTTGCAACGAAAGAGCGGCTCAAGTCCTGGCCGAACGCCCCGACGCTGGCCGAATCGGGGCTGCCCAATTATGAAGCGTACTCCTGGACAGCGCTGCTGGCCCCCGCGGGCACGCCCAAGCCGGTCATCGACCGCTTGCAGAACGAAGTCGCCAAGATACTGAAAATGCCGGACATCACCAGCAAGCTGGCCGCACAAGGGGCGGAGCCCGGTGGCGGAACATCCGAGGAGCTTGCCGCATTCACCGAGTCCGAAATCAAGAAATGGGGCAAGGTGATCAAGGACGGCAATATCAAGATCGACTGATATCGTCACGTAACAAGGCAGGCAGTGAATCGGCAGCGCGGCAATTCTGGGCCCGGCCGTTCACTGCATGCGGAAGCAAAAGATTTAGCCGCTCATTCGTCCGGCTTGCCGCGCCCTGAGGCATTGCCGGGCTGCGCCGCCTTCGCGCTGAAGATTTTCTCCCATACCTTCGCGCCCTCCTTGAGGTGCTGCTTCATTACTGCAACGGCTTCCGCGGCGTCTTTTGCCTCGATCGCCTCGTACATCCTGCGATGATGCAGGTGCGAGCGCTGGCTGCGTTCGCCGTCGGAGAAGTAGACCATCCGGCGCGAACGCGACATGAGGTAAAAAACCTTGAGCATGCGACTGAGCACCGAATTCTTGGTCGCCGCGGCGATGGCCATGTGAAAAGCCTCGTCCTGCTCGTTGATCGACAAGCCCTCCGCGCTCCGTTGCTCGGCCTGCTTCAGTATCTGCTGCAGCTTTTCAAGGTCCGCATCGGTTCGACGCCGGCAGGCCAGGCGTATGGCCTGCAGTTCAAGTATGGAGCGCACTTCCATGGCCTGAAAGATGTCATCGACATTTCCCGGGAGCCCCAAGTCGGCCTGCAGCACAAGCAGGTCCACGCTGCTTTCAGTGCGGATATCCTTCACGTAGACACCGGAATTGGGACGGCGCTCGATGACGCGCATCGAATCCAGCACGGAAAGCGCTTCGCGGATCGTGTTGCGGGTCACGCTGAAGCGCTCCGACAGATCGCGCTCGGAAGGCAGACGGTCACCCGCTTCCAGACGGTTTTCCCGGATCAGCGAAAGAATGCCGGAAACAGCGAAATCGATATTGTCGGTTTTCTGGGTTTCCCCTGCCTGTTCTTTCATGGGTGTCTTCATGCCTCTTGTCGCGATAAGCGCCCAGACCAGTGCCGGAAGCCAGCGCGATTATATCGAATTACCCTCTATTTCCTTGAACGAAGGATAGAGCGCCGCGAGCAGAAGATTGATGTCGCACAAAACCGGTTCCTCGGGCCGTCGAACCGGCCCGCAGCGAATTGACGCCAGGGAGTGGCGATGCTATATTGGCCCCACCAATCTGGTAGTACCAATTAGAAGGAAAATGAGACATGAACTTATCATTCCGGCAGCTCCACCCTAAATTCGTCGCAGAGGTAAGCGAGATCGATCTCAAGGAGGCGCGCGATCAATCGGTTCTTGACGAAATACGCGCAGGCATGGACAAGTATGCCGTTCTGGTATTTCGCAACCAGCAGCTCACGAACGAGGAACAGCTGGAATTCTCGCAGCGCTTCGACGGCAAACTGCATACGCAAACCTCGCTGTCAGTGCTGACCAAGAACCGCCACGGCAATGAAGCGCTCTCAGATATCGCCAACGTCAATGAAAAGGGCGAACTCATGGCCAAGGATGATCGCCGGCGCATGAATAATCTTGGCAACCGTCTCTGGCATACCGATGCTTCATTCGTGGATCCGGCCGGCCGTTATTCCCTCCTGCTCGGCAAAGTGATACCGCCGGTACGCGCAGACACCGAGTTCGCCGACATGCGGGCCGCCTACGACGCGCTTGACGACGAACTCAAGGCCACCATTGAAGATTTGCATGTGCACCATTCCATCGTGTACTCGCGCCAGGTGCTTGGCTTCGAATTCACCCAGGAAGAGCAGGACAAGCTCAAGGGAGCCGTGCATCCGCTCGTGCGTACCATCCCCGGATCGAAGCGGCGGGCGCTGTATCTCGCTTCGCATGCTTCGCGCGTGGTCGAGTGGCCGGTGCCGGAAGGAAGGGCGTTGCTGCGCGACTTGACCGAGCACGCGACCCAGCCGGAATTTGTCTACCAGCACGAGTGGCGGACCGGCGATCTGGTCATCTGGGACAATCGCGCCACCATGCATCGCGGCCGTCCGTTCGACGATGCCAAGCATCGCCGCGAACTCACGCGTACGACAACGCTCGATATCGCTTTAGCGTCCTGAGCAAGCTGCCGCGGAGCCGACGCCCTGCGGCAACTAGTCGGGAACACCGCCGCACATGCAACCGATATGCATGGCGGCATGCGTAACGCTCGTTTTTCATGCGTTCACTGGATCACTGGATATGATGTCTTCTCGAACGAAGACATTATTTGCTCTTACTGCAAGAAACGTTCAGCTAACGAACTCCAGTAAGCACTGCCTATCGCGATATTGTCGTCGTTAAAGTCATAATTCGGGTTGTGCACCATGCAAGCACCATGACCACCGGTTGTCCGATCTCCATTCCCGATAAGCAGGTAACTTCCAGGCACCTTTTCCAGCATGAAGGCGAAGTCTTCGCTGCCAGTTAATGGCTCAGTCTGGGAAACCACCTGTTGTTCTCCAAACAGTTCGCGTGCGACGGCGCGCGCAATTTCGGTCTCGGCCAGGGAATTGACAAGCACCGGATAGCCGCCGTGGAAGTCAATACGGGCTTGTACGCCGTAGCTGGTTGCCTGGGCGTTCACCAGCTCCTCAATACGGCGTTTTACCATTTGGTTTACATCACGATCAAGCGTACGCACGCTCAAGCGCAAGGTCGCCGTCTGCGGAATTACATTATTGGCTTGCCCGGCGTGCAAGGCTCCCACAGTAATGACGGCCATTTGCAAGGGCGGTACATTGCGCGAGACGATGGTTTGCAGCCCGAGCACGATGGCTGCGCTGGCGACTACCGGGTCTGCTGCATGATGAGGCATCGCACCATGGCCGCCGACGCCTTCCAGCGTAATGGTAATGTTTTCACTCGACGCCATTGTGGCACCGTCGCGCAACAGGATCTGCCCGACCGGAAAACCCGGCATGTTGTGCAGCGCGAAGATCGCATCGCAGGGAAAGCGCTCGAACAGCCCGTCGTCCATCATTTTCTTGGCACCGCCCAACCCTTCTTCCGCAGGCTGAAAGATCAGGTTCAGAGTGCCGTTGAAACGGCCGTGCTTAGCCAGATATTTTGCAGCTGCAAGCAGGATGGCTGTATGGCCGTCATGTCCGCATGCATGCATGACGCCGGCATGGCAACTGGCGTGCGGCAATCCGGTCGTTTCATGAATCGGCAACGCATCCATATCGGCGCGCAAGCCGAGGGATTTGCTGCCGCTGCCACGCCTTAATTGCCCGACGACACCCGTGCCGCCCAAACCGCAAGTCACCTCATATCCCCATTCGCGCAAGCGTTGCGCAACCAGTTCGCTGGTGCGCGTTTCCTCGAAGCCAAGCTCCGGATGACGATGGATGTCGCGACGCAGCGCCACAAATTCCCTGGACTGTTCCAGGAGTCGATTCTGCAACTCCGTCATGATGCTTACTCGGGCTGGAGGTTAATGGACTTTGCGATGGCGCGGAATTGCCCTATCCCATCCGCATAGGCTTTTCCCACAGCGGCCAGGGGAAGCGGCTTGGGCAGCAGCTGGCTGTTATCTTCCAGTTTCCCGCGTACGGCCGGATCGGTCAGCGTCTCGGTGATTGCCTTATGCAAGGCATTCACGATCGGTTCGGGGGTATCTTTCTTGACGAAATAGCCGGTCCAGATGTTGAAGGTAAAGTTCTTCAGGCCCTTGCTCTCGCTGATCGCCGGATAGTCCTTCACCCCGTCAAGACGCTCGCTGTTTAGCATGGCCAGTATCTTCAGCTTGCCTTGTTTATGCATGCTGTCGTACTTCTTGCCATAGGGAGCCAGGAATATATCTACCTGGCTGCCCATCAAATCCTGCTCCGCCGGCGCGGCGCCCTTGTAAGGGACATGCAGCATCGGGATATGGGTAAGCTTGGACATGTGCTCTCCCAGCAGGTGGTAGAACGAACCAGGGCCTACGCTGGCAAAAGTGATCGGCTTGCCTTCCTTGGCCATTTTTTGCGCATATTCGAGAAACCCGTCCACGTCGTTGACGGGAAGATCTTTCCGCGCGAGAAACGCAATTTGCGCTGTCGCGATCATTTGCACCAGACGGAATTCTTCGCTCTTGAACTTGATGGCCGAGTTGGCAAGCGGTGCAAGGATCAGTTCGTTGGGCGACCCTTGAAAAATGATATGGCCGTCAGCCGGAGCGTTCAGCGCTCGCTGCGCCGCCACGGATCCGCTGCCGCCCCCGAGATTTTCCACAATCACCGGTTGCCCAAGCTGCTTGGCAAGTACTGGGTTAACCGTGCGGGCGATCAAGTCTGACAGGCCTCCGGCAGGATAAGGCACCAGTAGCGTCACCGGCTTGCTTGGATACTGTTGAGCTAAAGCTGCACCAGTCAAAGCCAGGCTCGCCGTCATAGCAATCAAGGTGCGTTGCAACAAATGTTTCAGCATGATCATGTCTCCGTCCTTTTATTGTGGAAAACCGCCAGTGAAACTATGCTACGACTACTGTTTTCAATGTGTCCAATGTATTATTTTTCTTATTATCATTCGTTTTCCGAATGGATCATGAACATCAAGCACCTTGAACACTTGTTGGCGGTGGCGGACACGAAATCCTTCAGTCGCGCGGCGGAGAGCCTTTTCATCACACAATCGGCATTGAGCCGAAGCATCCAGGCGTTGGAGGACGAACTCGGTAGCCGCCTGTTCGACCGCATCGGCAAGCGCAATGAACTCACTCCATTGGGACAGGACGTGGTCATACGCGCCCGCCAGATTGTGCAGGACGCTTGTGAATTGCGGCGCAGCGTTCAATTATTCCAGCAAGGCAGCGGTGGTGAAATTCGCGTTGGATTGGGTTCAGGACCGGGCGCCCTGCTGATGACTCCCCTGCTGCATCATATTGCCGAGCACCATCCTGAGGTACGCGTCAGCATTACGCGCGGGACGACCGAACTTCAGCTGGGACAACTACGGGCGCGTCAGCTCGAAGCATTAGTGGTTGATGCTCGCCGGGTCATACCGGCTCCTGACCTGTTGATCGAACAGGTAGCGGAATTGCGGGCATGCTTCATATGCCGAGCCGATCATCCGTTGGCCAAGTCTCCGTCGGTAACAATCTCACAAGTATTGAATTATCCAGTGGCATCCACGCCTTTGTCGGACGAGGTTGCCCGCATCATGGTGAATCACTATGGGGCCGAAGCTGACCCGGCTCAAATGACCACATTGCAGTGTGAAGACGTGGGAAGTCTGATCGACACCGTCGAGCATTCCAAGGCAGTGTTTCTCGGCGTGGCTGCAGCGGCGCGTGACGGTTTGCAAGCGGGACGGCTGGTTGAGTTGCGCATGACGCCGAAGCTGGAAGCGACTGCTCGCTATGCCTACGTCACTTTGGTTGGTCGTTCCGAGGCCCCGGTGATGACACTGTTCCGCCAGTTCGTAGCGGAACGGCTACAGGAGTAACACTGGCTTGCAACCCGCTCCAAGGGAGCATCAGCGCCCGACAACCATATTCTTGAGCGAATCGAACGCAGCCTGAAACACGCCCTTCCCGATCGACTCGGCAAGTTCCTTCTCACGCTCCCTGGCGCAGTCGAATTCCGCCGACCATTCAGCGAAGGTGCGATTGCCGTCGGTGACAGGAGTCAGCTTCAGCGTCGCCACATAATTGTCGACGCCCATCGGGCTCTCAAGTATCGAATAGACGCAGGTGAACTCGTAATCCGATAGAGAGAGCAACTGTTCGCGTATCGTACCGCCCGATCGAAGCCGGAAGTTGCGGACGCAGCCGATCCTGTCGGAGGGAAGATTGCCCTCGATCCGGCTCTCGGCAACAAACGGTGTCCACTGCGGCAGGCCATTGAAGTCACGCAGTTTTCCCCATACCTGATCGGCCGGAGCATCGATAACGCTGCTGGTATATACACGTATCATGAGGCTCTACTCCGACGACGTGCCATCTTTACGCTCCGCCGCGGTAGTTGCAGCCGATGTCGTGGCGGCTGGCACCGCCGCAGGCAATGCCGCTGCGGCAGCGCGGGTCAGGTCCTTGGCATCCAGTCCGATTTCACGCAGCAGCTGATCAACGATGGGGGCCTGCGCGCGGTAACGCAATGCGGAGCTCACCACGCCGTCCGCCAGTCCAGCGCCCTGTCCGTGATCGCCTCCGCCGCCACCGCTGCCATTGCCACCAGCGCCGCCGAAACCGTCGAGCTGCAGGATCTTGATGCTTTCAATGCGCTCCATCGGCTTGACCGATTCTCGGATGATGGCATCCATTCTCTCGACGACTTTCATGCGCAGCGCCGAGGTACGGGCGTCTGCCGACAGCACGTTGGAGGCCTCGTTCATCTGACGCAGGCCTTCCGCTTCGATTTCCTGCCGAATACGGGTTGCCATGGCACGGATTTTCTCAGCCTCGGCCTCAGCCTCGGCATGGGCACGAATCGCTTCGCCACGGTCGGCGGAAGCAAGCTTTTCCGCCTCGGCTGCCAAACGCTTGCCGAGGGCTTCACGTTCAGCGGCCTGGCTGGCGGCGATCAGCTCGATCTGTTTTCGGCGCTCGGCAATTTCCACTTCACGCGCCGAGAATACCCTTTCCTCCGCAGATACTGCCTCTGCCCGGGCAGCATCGGCTGCGGCCTGTGCCTCGGACTGCGCCTTCGACTGCTGGGCCACGGCGATGGCGCGCTGCTGCTCGGCCAGCTCCAGCGCCTGGCGGCGCTCGATGTTGGCAGCCTGGATCTCGCGCTCCTTCATGATGCGTTCGGCCTCGATCAGCTTCTCGGAACGCACGCGCGCCTGCTCGATCGCCTCTCGCGAAGCAATCTGGGCACGCTCGGCCTGATGATCGGTCTCCGCACGTTCCCGCGCCAGTTCGGCACGCTGCTGGGCGCGGGCAATCTCGACCTCCCGTTCCTGAGACAGGCGCGCATACTCGGCCTCCCGGTCGATCGACAGCGACAGCTTCTCGGCTTCCAGGTTCTTGGTGCGAATGGAGATCAGTGTGTCCTGCTCGATGTCGTTGCGCTGCTTCTTGCGGCGCTCGATCTGCTCGGTCAGCCTTGTCAGGCCTTCGGCGTCGAACTGGTTGGAGGGATTGAAATACTCCATCGAGGTCTGGTCGAGCTGCGTCAGGGATGCCGCTTCCAGTTCCAGTCCATTCTTCGTCAGGTCGTCGGCAACGATGGCGCGCACGCGTTTGACGTACTCGCCGCGCTTCTCATGCATCTCCTCGATGGTCATTTCGGCGGCGGCGGTGCGAAGCGCATCCACGAACTTGCCTTCGACCAGTTCCTTGAGCTGCTCCGGCTCCATGCTGCGCTGGCCGAGCGTTTGGGCAGCGATGGCCACCGCCGATGCATTCGCAGCCACGCGGACATAGAACTCGGCGATGACATCCACCCGCATGCGGTCCTTGGTGATCAGCGCCTTGTCGCGGCCGCGCTGAACTTCCAGCCGCAGGGTGTTCATGTTGACCGGAATGACATCATGCACGATCGGCAGCACGAACGCACCGCCGTTGAGCACCACTTTCTCGCCGCCCAATCCGGTGCGCACGAAGGCGCGCTCCTTGGACGAGCGCAGGTACAGCCAGTGAAGCAGCCAGAATGCCACCGCAACAACAATGGCCGCCGTGACGAGGCCCAGCATGAATACTCCGAAATCAGCACCGCTCATGGTCATACTCCTCTTAATACTTGATGTTCTTGAATTCGCGCGTACGTTCAGTCAACGCAATCTCGACCGGCAGGCGCTCCATGCTGGAAGCGCCGTAGAACCCGTTGCATTCGCGGCATTCGCCAAGGATGAATTGCGCATCGGCCGGCGTCGCGATCGGCCCGCCATGGCACAGCACGATCACGTCAGGATTGACGCGCCGCGCCGCGGCAGCCCACGCCTGTATTCGGGGAACGCACTCGGCCAGGCCTAGCGCCGTTTCCGCACCGATCGCACCGCCGGTGGTGAGGCCGAGATGGCAGACCACGATGTCGGCACCGGCGCGGGCCATGTCGGCTGCATTGCCCTCGCTGAATACGTAAGGCGTGGTCAGCAGGTCGAGTTCCCGGGCCTTGCGCACCAGATCGACTTCCAAGCCGTAACCCATGCCGGTTTCCTCAAGATTTGCCCGGAAGCTGCCGTCGATGAGCCCGACGGTCGGAAAGTTCTGGATGCCGGAAAATCCGAGATCGATCAGGCTGCGCAGGAATGGCTCCGGAATCATGAACGGGTCCGTGCCGTTGACACCGGCCAGTACCGGCGTGTGCCTGACCACCGGCAAGACTTCATGCGCCATTTCCACCACGATCTCATTGGCATTGCCGTAGGCCAGAAGTCCGGCCAGCGAGCCGCGACCGGCCATGCGGTAGCGCCCGGAGTTATAGATCACGATCAGGTCGATGCCGCCGGCTTCCTCGCATCTTGCCGACAGTCCGGTGCCGGCGCCGCCGCCGACAATCGGTTCGCCGCGTTCGATCATTGCACGAAACCTGGCCAGGATCCGTTGCCGTTCGATTCTTGCCATATCCTCTCCTAGCGTGCCTGGCGCAGCGGTGCGCCGTGGTTGCCCGCAATCTCCAGCCACGCTTCGACCAGAGCCTGCGCGAATTGCGCATCGTTGATGTTGCAGGGCAGTTTGAGCAACTTGCGCTGCGGGCCGGGACGGAAGTTCTTCTCGATCGCCGCAAACAGCGCCCGGTCTGCCGACGGGTCATGGAAAGGCTGGCCCGGCGCATCCAGCATCGAAACGCCGCCTTCCGGAATCAGGAAGCGCACCGGCCCTTCCATGCGATTCAGTTTGGCCGCGATGAATTCACCGAAGCGGCGGTTTTCTTCAGGCAGTGTGCGCATCAGCGTCACGTTGTCGTTATGCCTGACCAGGGTGCGGCCGCGGAACCGGGCCGGCACGGTATCGATGCCGTGAAAGTTCACCATGTCGAGCGCCCCGCAGGAGCCGACATAGGGCAAGCGGCTCCGTATGATGGCGTCCATGCGCTGCTCGCCGGCCGAGAACACTCCGCCTACGAAGTGGTCGGCGATCTCGGTCGTGGTGATGTCGATGACTCCGTCGAGCAATCCGGATTCCGCCAGCTTTTCCATCGACTGGCCGCCGGCGCCGGTGGCATGGAACACCAGGCAGTCGAAGCGCTCCTCCAGCGCCCTCGTCACCGCCTGCACGCATGGCGTGGTGACGCCGAACATGGTCAGCCCAACCGCCGGTTTGGCATCGGATGCGAGCTGCACCGGGTGGGCGATCATGCCGGCCAGCGCATGCGCGGCGTTGCCGAGCACCTGTTCGCTGATGCGGTTCAAACCGGAGACATCGGTGACCGAGTAGATCATGCAAATATCGGTCTGCTCCACATACGGTTTGATGTCGCCGGATGCAACGGTCGACACCATTACTTTCGGCACGCCCACCTGTAATGCACGCATCGCAGGCGTGGCCAGCGCGGTGCCGCCGGAGCCGCCCGCGGAGATGATGCCGCCAAGGTCGCGCCGGGTAGGCAGAAAGGCCTTGAACGCTTCCGCCATTGCGCTGACCGCGGCACCGCGGTCGCCGCAGAACACTGCCTGCTCGCCTCCGGGATGAAAGCGCGCCACTTCGCGCGGGTGCACGCTGGCGGGAGACGGCGCGCCGCTGGTAGACAAATCCACTGTGACCGTGCGGATGCCCATGCGGTCGATGCAGCTGCGCAGGTAGAGCAGTTCGCGGCCCTTGGTGTCGAAGGTGCCGACGATATAGGCTGCGCGTTCCATGGTTGCTGCGACCGGGAAGTCGTAGACGCGGGCTTCGCCCGCCGCTTTGGCAGTCGCCGGCGCAGGCGGAGCTGGAAGCTGCGCCGGCAACGAAGGCTGTGCCGATGCGGTGGAATGCGGCGTTCGCTCCCAGCGCGTCACCCGCTCCAGGCTGGCATCGGCATCGCCGTCCATGCCTGAGAGGTCGCCGCCGCGACGCACCGTGAGCACGTTGACGACAGAGCCGCTCGGTTCGCCTGCGGCGTCGTTTTGTTCACCTGCGTGCGCCGGCGCAATGCGCGGTACGGATTCTTCATTCTCTTCTTCGCCGCCGCGCACGCCCAGCAGCCTTTGCTGCATGTCCCGGTCGGCACCGAGTTCGGCAGCCGGCAGCACCCGCGCCACACGGCCGTTGACCATGACCGCAACCGTATCCGAGACATCGATGGCGACGCCGAGATTCTGCTCGATCAGCAATACCGACACGCCTGCTTCCCGCGCCAGCCTGCGGATCATGTCCGCCACGTGTTCAACGATCACGGGCGCCAGCCCTTCGGTCGGCTCGTCCATGACCAGCAGCTTCGGGTTGAACAGCAGGGCCCGGCCGATCGCCAGCATCTGCTGCTCGCCGCCCGACAACTGGGCGCCGCCATTATCCTTGCGTTCGCCCAGCCGCGGGAACAGCTCGTAGATCCTTTCCACTGTCCACTCACCGCGCCGCGCCGTTCGGGAGGCCAGCCGAAGATGTTCGTCCACGCTGAGCGACGGCCATACCCGCCGCCCTTGCGGCACGTATCCGATGCCGGCATGGGTAATCCGGTGTGCCGACATGCCAAGCATTTCAGTTCCCTGAAAGCTTACGCTGCCGCGCGCGGGTACCAGGCCCGTGACGGCGTTGCACAGCGAGGTCTTGCCCATGCCGTTCTTGCCGACCACAGCCAGCACGCCCTTGTCGAGCGTCAGCGATATGCCCTGCAGCGCATGCGCTTGCCCGTAGTAGACGTCTAGATCGCGGATCGCGAGAATCGGCGTATCGGCCGCACCGGCCCTACCGCCGGTCTGGCCGCGCAACATCCCCTTAATGCTGACCATGGCCATGCTCTCCCATGTAGATTGCCTGCACCTGCGGGTTGTCTTCGATCTCTTGCGGCGTTCCGTGGCACAGCACGCGCCCGTTATGCATGACCGTGACGCGCTCGACCACGTTGAGCGCAATCTCCAGGTCGTGTTCGATGATGACGAAACCGATGTGCTGCGGCAGGCCCTTCAACAGCGCGACCAGTTCCTTGCGCTCGGCCGGCGACAGTCCCGCGGCCGGTTCGTCGAACAGGATCAGGCGCGGCGCTCCGGCCAACGCCATGCCGATCTCAAGCTGGCGCTGCTGGCCATGCGACAGTTCCGACACTGGCGCATCGGCCAGATGCGCGAGGCGCGCATGCTCGAGCAGGTCCCTTGCCGACACCGCGCTGGCGTCGTCCATCCTCGGACGGATAAAACTGAAGCGACCGCGGTTGATGCCGCGAACGGCCAGAAACAGATTGTCTCGTACCGTCAGATCGCGAAACAGCAGCGACGACTGATAGGTCCGGCGGAGCCCGCGCCGGATACGCTCCTGCGGCGGCAGCACGGTCACATCCTCGCCGAACAGCAGCACTCGTCCTGCGGTCGGCAGGAAGTCGCCTGTGATGGTGTTAAACAGCGAGGTCTTGCCGGCACCGTTCGAGCCCAGTACCGCATAGCGCTCGCCGGCGGCGACGTTGAATGAGACGTCATCGATGGCCTTGAGCGCACCGAAGCTGCGCGAGACGCCGTGCAGTTCGAGGGCATTGCCGGAATTGAATCCGGTTGCCGCTCGGGTTGCAATGCTGGTTGCATTCATCGATTATGGTTCCGAATGGGTCCTGATCGCTTGGCACCGGCAATCCGCTACCCGCCGAGACACGGCGGGCAGCGGCGCCGATGGTTCTGGTTGGTTCGCTGCTTACTTGCACTCGGGGTTGCTGCGGGAGCCGATGCCCATCTTCTGGAAGTCGTCGCGGCTCATGCCCAGCGTCTGGCCAACGTTGGGAGTGACCTTCACCACCTTGTTGTACAGATTTCCATCCGGTCCCTTGGCGACTTCAGTCAGGAAGATGCTGGCCACGCCATTGCGGTTTTCATCTAGCTTGACATCGCCGGTGGGCGTTTTCAGCGTCATGGAGGCAAGCTGCTTGCCGAGCTGCGAGACGTCGCCCTTGGTGGCCTCGAGGCCGTTGAGCACCGCCTTGGTGTTGACATAGTAGGCATGGGCAAACAGACCCGGGGTCGGATAGGCATCCTTGAAGCTGGCTTTCTGGTAGGAAGCCACGAATTTCTTCCAGTCGGCATTGTCCCAGTTGTCGGCGATCGGCCCGGCGGCCGGCGTGCCGACGAGGCCATCCCGGCGCTTGCCTTTGTAGCCGAGTACGGTCTGGTCGACGGTGATGGAGCCGGCGATGAACGGCTTGTTGCCGCCGGCCTGCTCGTACTGCGAGAAGAAGTTGACCGCATCCGAGCCGCCCAGCACGACATAGATGGCATCGATATCGTTCGGCAGCTTGGCAATGACCGAGGAGTAGTCCTTGGTGCCGAGCGGCACCCACTGCTTGTCCACCACCTTTCCGCCCACCTTGCAGAACTCGGCCATGAAGCCCTGCACTTGGGAATACGGGAAGGCATAGTCTTCGGCCACGACCGCCACCTTCTTGTAGCCCTTCTGGTAGGAGTAGGAACCAAGACCGTAGGACCACTGGGCGCCGTCGGTCGTGAAACGGAAGAAGTTGGGTGAAGGATCGGACAGCGTTGTCTGCTGGGCCGCCGAGGAGCCATTGACGAAAATCACGTTGGGCTGGGTCTTGGCATAGTCCTTGATGGCGATGCCCTCGGAGCCCGACAGCGGTCCGATCAGTATCTGCACCTTGTCCTGCTCGACCAGCTTGCGGGCGGCGTTGACGGCCACGTCAGGCTTGCCGTTGGAAGACGCACGGACCACCTCGATCTTCTTGCCGCCGGCGCTGAAATTATGTTCCTTCATCGCCAGCTCCATGCCGCGCATGCCATCCTGGCCCGATACCGCGAGAGCGCCTTCGAGAGTGGCGAGTACGCCAACCTTGATCACCTCCTGGGCCTGAACCGACATGCCGATGCCGGCCAGCGACAGGGCAAGGACCGTGGCGCGCAATGTTTCAATTTGCAGATTCATCTTTCGTCTCCTGGTTTTGGTTATGGAAAGCTCACCCTATCGCTTGGTGGCCGGGTGAAGGTAGCCACGCGCCCGATGCCACAATCCAAGCAGGCCATCAGGGGAAAACAGCACAATCAGCAGGAAGGCGCCGCCGATCACGAGGTTGAAGCGCTCGCGGTCGATCAGGTCGATCGCAAAGTTCTGAAGCAGCACGAACACCAGTGCGCCAATGAAGGGTCCGATCGGATGACGCATGCCTCCCAGCACGGCGACGATCAAAATGTTGATCAGGGCGTCGGCACCGATGGTGCCTGGAGAAATGGCGGCGTTGTACCAGACCAGCAGCACGCCGCCGATACCGGCGAGCAGGCCGGCGAAGGCATGTGCCGCTACACGGTGCGCCGTCACGTCGAACCCCAGCGCCCGCATGCGGCGGGCATTGTCGCGCACGCCCTGCAGCGCCATTCCGAACGGTGCCCGAACGAGATACTTGACCGCCGCATATGCGCCCAGTGCCAGCGCCAGAGAAAGATAAAAGAATGGAATGGGATCACGCAGGCTGATGCCGCCAATCATCGGGGCGGTGACGCGCGAAAATCCCTGGAAACCGTTGAACACGGTATGGTTCTGCTGTGCCAGGTAAAACATGGCGACGCCGATGGCCAGCGTGATCATGATGGTGTAGATACCGTCGGTGCGCACCGAGATCATGCCGATCAGGGTGGCGACAATGACGGCCAGCACCACGCCCGTCAGCGCTGCGAGCCACCACGGCCAGCCCAAGCTGATGTGACTTACCGCCGACTGCCCGAAGATGGCCACGGCATAGCCGGCGATGCCGGCCACGGTCATCTGCGACAGGCTGACCATGCCGCCGTAGCCTGCCAGAAAAGCGAGAGACAGGCCGATGATGCCCAGCACCAGTGCCTGACCTGCAACCTGGAAGGTGAAGAAAGAGGAAGCCACCCAGGGATATACCGCAAGCGCGACCAGTACCACGGCATAGCGCAACGCCTGCATTGATCGCCGCGGTCCTGCCGGGGATGCCACTGCGGATGCCGGCGTGGCGGCAGCGAGCTTCAGGTGCGGCCGGGCCGCGGTTCTTGATGCTGCGGATTGCTCATGCCGCGTCGCCGGGACCGTGCTGGTGGCGTGCCGCCATTTGTTTGCGCTCATGCTTTTTTCCCCATCAGTCCCTGCGGACGGAAGGCCAGCACCACCACCATGATGATGAAGGTGAACACCACGCCGTAGGTGGGTGCGTAGGCCATGCCCATGGTTTCGGCGATGCCGATCAGCAGCGCGCCGACCGCCGCGCCGCTGATGCTGCCCATGCCGCCGACGATGACCACGATCAGCGAAGCCAGCAGATAGCGGGTGTCTTCGCCGGGCGCGATCGACAGCGCGGTGCCGCCGATGACGCCGGCCGCCCCCGCCAGCCCGGCCCCGATGGCAAACGTCAGCGCAAAAATCCGCTGCACGTTGACGCCGCTGGCCGAGAGCATTCGCTTGTCGTCGACACCGGCGCGTATCATCATGCCGATGTGGGTGCGGTTGAGAAACAGCCACAGCACCAATCCCACCGCGACCGCCGCCAGCAGCACCAGCAGGCGGTAGCCCGGATAGGCATTGATGATCGGCAGAGGTACCGGAAACTGCGTCCACTCCGGCGGGTCGAACTGGTAGGTGTCGCCGCCCCAGATCCACAGGTAGATGTCGGCCAGCACGATCGAAATGCCGATGGTGACCATGGTCTGGCGCAGGTCTTGTCCATCCATGTGGCGCAGGACGAGAACCTGCAGGAGCAGGCCTGCCAGCGCCGCGAACAGAAATCCGGCGGCGACCGCCAATAACCATGATCCCGAGGCGTCGCCGACGCTGTAACCGACATAGGCGCCCATCAGGTAGAGCGAGCCGTGCGCGAGATTGACATTGCGCATCAGGCCGAACACCAGCGTAAAGCCGCTCGCCACCAGGAAGTAGAGCGCAGCCAGCGTCAGGCCATTGAGCAGCGAAAGGATGAACAGCTTGGGCTGGGTGGATAGCGCCAGGATGGACAGTGCCAGCAGCGGGATACCGATCACTGCCGCTGCCGCCAGCGTCGACGTACGCGGCATCGAGGCTTGGGCGAGCCTCATGCGTAAGCCGCCCAGCGCGAGGTGGACGTGCTGCGGGCACTGCGGATTGCCGGCGCCTTGTGGAACTCGCCATCCTTCATCACCGCCAGGATGCGCTCCGGATCCTGCAATATGCGGATATCCGCCAGCGGGTCGCCGTCGATGAGAAGCATGTCGGCCAGGTAGCCCTCCTTGACCTGTCCCAGTTCGTTCGGCCGCATCATCATCTCGCCGCCGAACTTGGTCGCCGAGAGCAGCGCTTCCATCGTGGAAAAGCCGAGGTATTTGACGAAGTACTCCAGGTCGCGTGCATTGGTGCCATGCTTGATCCAGGCAAAGCCATAATCGCCCCCCGGCAGGATGCGCACGCCGCGCTTGTGGATTTTTTTCATCGACTCGATGGCATGTTCCAGCTCGCGGTGGTAGCCCATTTCCTTGGCGGCCTCCGGGGTGATGCCGTACTCGCTGGCGTTGTAGCTGGTATTGATCAGCCAAGCCAGACCGGGCGCCACGAACACGCGGTGCTTGTTGGCTTCCAACATGTCCAGCGCCTCTTCATCCGTAAAGCTGGCGTGGTAGATCACTTCGATGCCGTGACGGATGCACTGCTTGATCGATTCGCAGGAACGGGCATGCGCTGCGACGCGCTTGCCGTGCCTGCGCGCCTCTTCGACCAGCGCTGCGATCTCGGGGTCGGTGAACGGGCTGGATTCGGCCGAGCTTCCGGCGATGTATTCGCCGGAAAGATTGATCTTGAGCGAATCGACGCCATGCTTGATGAAGGTACGTGCGACCTTGCGCATTTCGTCGGCGCCGGTTGCCACGCAGCCGAAGCTCAGCTCCGGATACGGCAAGTGCGGGCGGGTTTCATCGCCGAGGCCGCCGATGGTGGTGATCTCCTGGCTGGCGGCCAGATAGCGGGGCCCGGGGAATTCGCCGGCTTCGATCGCATTGCGCAGCACTACGTCCAGCCGTGCCTTGGCGGTCGCCGCGCCGACGCAGGAGGTCCAGCCCATGTCCAGGTAACGTTTGGCCACGCGCACGCACCAGAGAATGTGTTCTTCCGGCGGCATCATCTGGATCGCCGACAGCGAAGGCTGGTCGTTCCAGGCGAAATGAGTGTGGGCCTCGGTCATGCCCGGCATCAGGAAGGCGCCGGCGCCGTCGATCACGGTAACGTCGCCGGGATGGAACGTCCGCGCGCTGCGAGCGATGCGGGTGATGCGCTTTCCCTCGACCAGCACTTCGCCGCTGTAGGGCTGGGTGCCGCTGCCGTCGAAGATGCGCACATTCGTGAACAGTACATTGGCCATGCTTGTCTCCTTGTCGGTGTTTTATGCTGCCTGCGGCTGCTGCCCGGAAATACTCAGAAACGCCCGGCGTGGAAGTCCCTCAGGTCGCGCAGGCACTCCTCCGGCCGCTCAAAGGTGGTCCAGTGCCCGCATTGCGGATAGATAACGGTACGGCTGCCGGCGATGCGTTCGCCAATGGCACGCACCGACTGCGGCGGCGCGACCGCGTCTTCGTCGCCGGTAATCAGCAGTGTCGGACAGTCGATCTGCTCTACCGGCGGCGCAACGGCCTCTGCCAAGGCTTCGCAGCTGCGTGCATAGCCCTCGGGGTCCTGGCGCATCACGCTTTCGCGCACCATGGCCACCGTGACCGGCTGCTCGCGCCTGGTGCGGGCTGACAATGCGGCCCCGACAATGGCATCCGCGATCTCCTGCATCGCCGCAGCTCCGCCTTCGCGTGCCTTGGCGGCACGGGCGCGGATGTTCGGGCGCGCGCCGTCCGGCGGACACAGCATCGGACCGAACAGCGCCAAGCTGCGTACCAGGCGCGGCTCCATGACGGCCGCCTGAAAGCAGACGATGCTGCCCAGCGAATGGCCAAGGAAACGGGCGCCGGTGATGTCAAGACGCCGGCAGACCTCGATCACGCTCTCGGCCAGGCGCTCGATCGACAAGGGCCCCTCCACCCGGGCGGAACGCGCACTGCCCGGCATGTCGATGCGGACCCGGCGCATCCCTGCCAGAGCCTGCTCGACCGGCGTCCAGTTGTTGGATGAGCCGCCCAAGCCGTGGATGCACACCACCGGCTCGCCTTCGCCTTCGACTTCCACGGCGATGCGGTCAAAGAATGTCGTCGTCATCGGCTTGCTCTTTCAATGAGAAGTTTTTCGGCATCGGATATTCATGCGGCCATGCGCAGGAAGCTGTTGAGTTCGGCTCCGCAATGGACCGGCTTTTCGAAGGTCGGCCAGTGACCGCATCCCGCCAGCACCACCACGCGACTGGATCGGATGCGCGCCGCCATTTCCTTTACGGCCGCCACGGGAGCCACGCCGTCCTGATCGCCGGTGACCAGCAGGGTCGGCACTCCGATGCGCTCAATGGCTGCAGGCTGGGCGCTTGCCAGCGCCAGGCAACTTTGCGCATACCCCTGCGGCGACTGGCGCATGACGCTTTCCCTGACTAGTGCAACTGCAGCCGGCTGCTCGGCCCGGGTTTCCTGGCTGGTGGCCGCGGCGACGATGGCGTCGGCAATTTCCTGCATGGCTGGCAGGCCACCGCTGCCGGCCTTGGCCGCGCGGGCAATGATGTTGGGCCGTGCCGCGTCCGGCGGGCAGGTCAGAGGGCCGAACAGCGCCAGGCTCAGCACCAGCTGCGGATACCGGATCGCGAGGTGCTGGCAGACGATCGTGCCCATCGAATGTCCGATGAAGTGGGCGCTGGAAATGCCCAGGTGCCGGCATACCGCCGCTACCGCCTCCACCATCTGCGCAATGCTCAAGGCAGTGTCGGCATTGGCTGAGCGGCCGCTCCCCGGAAGGTCGATGCGCACCACGCGATAGCCCTGCATCACCGGCAGCAGGGGCGTCCAGGTATTGCTGCTGCCGCCCAGGCCGTGCACGCAGACAATGGCGGCCCCTTCGCCTTCTATCTCGACTGCGAGGTTGGTGATGATTTGCGTCGCCATGGTTTTCCTCTGCTGGAGTGCGGAATCAGACAAAGCGGTTTTCAATGGCGCCGAGACCGTCGATCTCGATGCGCACCACATCGCCGGACTTGAGAAACCGGGGCGGCTGCAAGCCCATCCCGACCCCGGCAGGCGTGCCGGTGGCAATGACGTCGCCCGGATACAGGGTGATGCCGCGCGAGACGGTCTCGATCAGGGTCGGGATGTCGAAGATCAGATTCTCGGTCGGACCGTCCTGGCGCAGTTCGCCATTGACCCAGCAGCGCACGCGGGTCCGGGTGCCGTCGAGTTCATCGGCCGTCACAAGCCAGGGACCCATCGGGCAGAAATTGTCGAAGGACTTGCCCATGTCCCATTGCTGGTGCCGCATCTGCACGTCGCGGGCAGTCACGTCGTTGACGGCGGTATAGCCGAAGACATGCTGCATTGCGTCAGTGCGCCGGATGTTCTTGCCGCCGCGGCCGATCACCACCGCCAGTTCGGCCTCGTAGTCGATCGGCTCGGAAACCGCGGCGCCCGGCAGGCTGACGTCGTCATAAGGACCCACCACGCATTCCGGCACCTTGGTAAAGACAATCGGCCAGGACTCCGGATTGGCATCATTGCCCTTGAAGACAGATGCCTGCAATTCCTTTGCATGCGCATGGTAATTACGTCCAACGCACCAGATGTTGCGGCGCGGCACCGGAATCGGCGCCTCCAGCCTGACGGACGATATCTCCAGCGCCGGCCCCTCCGCCGGCGGCAATGCCTGCCCGGCTGCCGCCATCTCGATAATGGCCAATGCGCCGCGCTCGGCCTGTTCCTTTGACAAGGCCAGTGGTATTACCTTGGTCCGGTCTTCCGACACCAGGCCGACAAAACGCCGGCCGTCCACTCGATAACTTGCAATCCGCATTCCTACATCCTTCCAGGATATTGTTGCCACCAAGGCAGGTTGCCAAGGCGCTGTTCAAGTGGATTCGAGTGTAGGAAGGGATTGCAAAAGCCGCTTATCGGCCCGTCGCTTGACTTATCCGGCCGTCTTCAGGCTTATCGCTGAGTCTGATATCTTTTACGTGAATACGTGATATCACAAAAAAGTGTGGTTACAATCGGTCAACACGCCGCATAACGGCGGGAGGAGACAAGCATGTCAGAGGCATACGCTTTTCATGAAGGCCCCTTCGGTCAGGCCATTGTGCTGGAATCCCGCACCAATCTGGTGGCGCACTCGCACACCGAGTCTCAGGTCGCGTTCTGGCTCGGCGGCGCGCGTGCCAAGGCCCAGGTAGGCAAGGACGTGGTGCATTACGCCGAGGATGTGGGGGTGGCGACCAATGCCTATCAACTGCACGACATGACATTGCTGGAGCAGAACGGCACTGCGGTGTTCCTGCTTCTGATGATTTCCCGGGATTGGCTCAATGAGCAGCGCAGGACCACCGGCCGCCCTTTTCTCTTTCCCTGTCCCCGCATTCCGATCGACGACACCCTGCGCAAGGCCTGCTGGCGGCTGCTGAATCTTCTCATGACGAACAGCGGCAACCGGGCCTTGATCGATGCCGAAGCCGAAAGCCTGATCGGCGCCTCGGTTGCAGCGGCGACCGGCTCCAAGGAAGCGGCTGCCGTGCGCATGTTGCCGCCGCTGCTCGACCATCGGCTGCGCGCCGCCATTTCCCTGATGCGGGAACATGTCGGAGGCAGTATCGGCGTAGAGGAAATCGCTGAGAAGGTGGGCATGTCGCGCGCGCATTTCTTCATGCTCTTCAAGGAGCAGCTCAACACCACGCCTCAGGTATTCTGGAGCGCGCTGCGCGTGGAGGAAGCAATGCGGCGGCTGATTTCACCGAAGGCGACGCTGACCGACGTCGCCTTCGATCTCGGATTTTCCGCGCCCAGCAATTTTTCGCGCTTCTTCAAGGAACATATCGGCGTTTCCCCTTCCACTTTCCGTCGCGCGGCAATTGGTCAGTCCACAGCACCGCAGATGACCAACTGAAGGGGCCACTAAACTGCGCGGATGCATGCTTGCATGAATGGAAAGCTTGTCTCCCAAGTTTCAACAAGTCAGTGAGCCGGATCCCGATGCGGGGCGCAGGTGATGACCAAGCCCTGACCCTTCTTCGTCAGGCTGCAAGGCAGCCCGGACGTCTGATGTCATCACGCCAAGACTGCTATTGCATGGAGGCGTGTGCGTCTTCCAGAACCTCCGCAGCAAGTGCCGTGACTGCATTCTTCAGCCCTGCACGCGCCTCTGTCGAATGCATCCTGCGCCGATCATTGTTTGCAATCGTGTCCATGCACGATGCCATGGCAATTTCGATATGTTCCCGCACCCGCACCGGCGCAGGACCTCCGGCGACGGTGCGTGACTGCACGCCTGCCGTAGGGTCGACGCAGCGGCGCACCGTCTCTTCGGCCAGATGCACCTTGCGTCCGATGTGTGCTTCAGCAGCGGTATCGACCATGGTGCTGGTAATCGAGTGTGCAGGAATGCCGGCGTCCATCGCACTCCTGACAACCGCGCCTACCACATGGTGGGCTTCCCGAAACGACAGGCTCGCGTCGCGGACCAGCGCGTCGGCGAGGTCCGTCGCGGAACTGAAGTCCTCAGACACCCGGCGCAACATCGTCGTCTCCATCGGACGGGCGGTACGGACGACGAGCTCGAGCAGTTTCACTATGCGCAGACACTCGTCACCCGCCTCCCACAGACTGCGCACGCTTTCGCGATTGCCGTCGCCCGTGTGCGTGAAATTAACGCCCTTGACCGTCGTCATCGCGGCCATCAGCAAGCCCACCAAGTGCCCGGCCTTCCCCTTCAAGTGCTCAAGCACGACCGGATTCTTCTTCTGGGGCATGATGCTCGAGGTGCCGGCCACGCTGTCCGGAAAATCGATCAGGCCGAATTCATGCGTGCACCAGACGAAATAGTCCTGCGCCACGCGGCTCCAGGTCACGCCGCCGATCGCCATTGCCGATAGCAGTTCAAGCGCGAAGTCGCGGGAAGCCACCGCGTCCAGCGCATTGGGAACGATACCCTTGAAGCCCAGCAGCCGGGCGCTTTCTTCCCGCTGGATGGGAAAGGCGGTGCCGGCGAGCGCTCCCGCACCGAGCGGACACAATTCCAGCCGTGCATGTACCTGTTCGATGCGCTGGATGTCGCGTGCAACCGCTTCTGCCACTGCAGCGAGGTAAAACCCGTAGGTCACTGGCTGCGCGGGCTGCAGGTGCGTGTATCCGGGCATGACTGTGTCTGCATACGTCTTTGCCTGCCTTAGCAGCGTCTTCTGCAGCGTGCAGAGCGCTTCGATCAACGAGAGCACCAGTTCGCGTGCTCGCAGGCGGTCCTGGGTGGCCAAAATGTCGTTGCGGCTCCTTGCCAGATGCAGGCGTCCGCCCGCTTCCGGACCCGCCAGTCTCATCAAATGGGCTTCATAGTTGAAATAGGCATCCTCGCGGGCAGGATCGAGTTCCACCTCGTCAGGCCCGGCCTCTTCCATCTCCACCATGGCTCTGGCAATCGTGGATGCAGTGGTGCGGTCGAGCAGACCAGCGCCCTCAAGCATGACGAGATGCGCCTGATTGATGTCATTCAAAAACCGGAAACCAGGACCGAAATCGCGCTGGAGACGGGGGGCATAGATGTAATCGCAGACTTCCTGTGCCGTTGCTTCCTTGAGCCGGCGACTGACTTTTGATTCCATATGGAGTGATCCTGTTATACGTGACGACGACATACCGACGCCTGCCAGTTCGTCCGGTCAACGTCATGGACGGCACGAACAGGCTGCGGCATGAGAAAAGAGAGAAGTATCGAGACGGCTTTACTGTGCCTGGAGGCCGACAGAGCGGGCAACCTTGGCCCAGCGTTCGGCCTCGCTTGCGAAGTATTTCGCGAACTCGGCCGGCGTGTTGGTGACGGGCTCGACGCCTTGCTTGATGAGCGCAGCCTGCGCATCCGGCGTGGCGACGACCTTGGCGACATCTCTGGCGATGGCATCGATAACGACCTGCGGCGTCCTGGCCGTCGTGAAGATTCCGTACCAGGTCGAGACATCGAAGCCCGGCACGCCGGATTCCGCGACCGTAGGAATATCCGGCAAGCTCTTCACACGGCTTGCCGTGCTGACGGCAAGCATGCGTATCTTGCCGGTCTTGACGCCGGCAAGTGCCGCCGGAAGGGTTGTGAAAGCCATCTGCACGTTACCCGCCATTACGTCGGTGACCGCGGGGGCGTCGCCCTTGTAGGGAACATGGGCGATATCGACGCCTGCCATGCTTTTGAACAATTCAGCGGTGAGGTGCGCACCGGTCCCATTGCCGCCGGAGGCGTACATGGTCTTTCCCGGATTGGCCTTAAGGTAAGTCACGAGCTCGCGCATATCCTTCGCCGGCACCGCGCTGTGAACGACCAGGGCGGTCGCTGTTCTGGCGACCAGCGTCACCGGAACAATATCCTTGAACGGGTCGAACGTCAGTTTCGTGAACAGCAACGGCGCGATGGCCTGGCCGCCGGTCGAACCCATCAGCAGCGTGTGCCCATCCGGCTTTGCCTTCGCGAGTTCGTCGGCGGCCAGCGTGCTGCCTGCGCCTGGCTTGTTGAACACCAGGACCGGTTTGCCGGACTGGACCTGCAAGCCCTGCGCGACGATGCGTCCGATGGCATCGTTTGCGCCTCCAGGCGCCCAGCCGACCAGCATGCGCGCTTGCTGTGTCGGGTAATCCTGTGCCATGGCCAAGGAAGAGGAAGCAAGGAGAAGCAGCGCAGCAGCTGTTTTGCGGAAAAGCATCATAAGCACTCCTGTCGGGAAAATAGTACACCCTCGGATGAATGAAGGTGCATGCAGTGTGCAAGGCGGGGAGACATGGCGTCAAATACCAATTTCCAGCGCATCCATACGAAAATGATATGGGCTAGAATTGGGCATGTTTGCTTTGTCCTGGCATAGGCATTGCGCACCGATATGTGCCGATTCCAGCCCCGGCCTTGCACCCGGCGAGTGCGACATGAGGCGTCATCATTGAATGACGCTCCCTTCCGGTGCGGCTTGGCCGGGTGCATCGGACAATGCGTTTCGAGCAGGCGCGGCGCCCCATGGAAGGCCAACCATGCCGCATCAACGTTCTCTTACAAGCAGGCGGAAAAAAATCGATGAACTACAAGCAGGTTGAAGCCTTCCGTACCGTCATGCTCACCGGATCGATGACAATCGCGGCGCAAAAGCTTTTTACGTCGCAGCCCAACATCAGCAGGCTGATGAGCCAGCTGGAAAAAGACACCGGCCTGCGGCTCTTCGAGCGCAAGGCGGGAAAAATACTGCCGACTCCGGAAGCCGAAGCACTGTTCAGGGAAGTCGAGCGCTCATTCATCAGCCTGCAGACGCTGGATGAAGCGGCAGCATCGATCCGGCGGATCGGTGTCGGCGAACTGCGCATAGGATCCGTTTCATCCATCGCGATCGGGCTGCTTCCCCAGGTCATCAAGACCTTCCGCGACCGCTATCCCGACGTTCCGGTATCGGTGCAGATAAGCGATTCGCCAACCGTCAGCAAGTGGACGGCAACAGGCTACGTCGACTTCGGACTTGTGGCATATATCGTCGATACGCCCGGCACCGCGGCGAGCATCTTCCATCGGGAGAAAGGGATGTGCGTCGTCCCGGACACGCACCCGCTGGCAGTAAAAAAGCGTATCCGCAAGTCCGACCTGCATGGCCAGCCTTTCATTTCGCTGCCCAAAGGGGATGCTACGCGCACGGTGATTGATGCGGCGTTTCAACCTGATAGCCGCAACCACATATTGGAGGCGACGTTTGCGCCGGCGATCTGCACGATGGTTGCGGCGGGACTCGGCGTAAGCATCGTCAATCCGCTTGTGGTCCGTTATCTGCACATTCCTTCGCTGAAGGCTATTCCGTTTGAACCCGCCATCACTTTTGAAAGCTATTTGCTGCGCCCTCAGAACCGGGTCGAACACTCGCTGTCCACGGCATTCTATGCATGCCTGCATGAGTTCGCCTGAACATGATAACTCGTGCCGACACCCTCTTCATCCGTTGAAGACATTCTGCGAAAGGTCCTTGCGCTGCGGTACCGATGCCATACGATCATCGAATGATCGCACAGCGGCCACACGTCGACAGATCAGAACCTCTTGCGCGTTAATCTGTCCGGTGCGAAATTGGCTGGCATGAACGGACGGCAAGGCAGGCGCGGACACAGTGCAGCTATTGTCACAGCATGGATTTTCCCTGAGCAAGAATCTTGTCACAGACTTGCCTGGTGACTTCTCCCTTCAGGCCACCGCCGCTCAAATTGAGCTGCTTGCCATCGCTCCCATTCAGCAGGCCTTTTGCACCGTCGCTATATCCCGCGTCGGATGAAGTTTTGCCGCCGGAGAGCTTGCCGAGCAGCTTGTCCTTGACCGAAGAGGCGCCGTCACCGCCGAGGTAATTGTTCTTGATGCAAAATTCCAGGATGCCCGCGACATTGCCGGTACTGCCTGATGTGACGGACTGGCCGGACAAGGCACCGCCCAGACTTCCCAGGCCGCTGGACGATCCGGCGTTCTCGCCCCGCTTGAGCAAGTCCCCAAGCTGCGCATGTGCGGCGGTAACGGGCAGCAGGAAGGCCATCACGGCACTCACCGATGCAGCACGACAGATAATGGCTTTCATGGCAACCCCGCTTCAGGTGAAGTCGATCCGGCTTTCACTATAGTGCATCTCAAGCCGGCGGCCCTAGCAGATTGGTCGCTCATCGAGGTTTGCCCGGCTTCTGCATCGCAGTTTATTCAAGTGTGATTTTCCCGTCGAACTTTACGTTCAAGCGGATGCCTGGAATATCCAGAGTCATCGTCGCAGGCAGGGTCTCATTGCCGTTGATTGTCTTTTCCGACAATGCCTGCGCTACCGCTTTTTCAATTTCCCCTTGAGAACTTACGCCAACCATCTTCAAAAACTTGCGCAGGCTTAAATTGAATGTTTCCTCGTTCATGAGCCGCCCCTTTCAGTCACGATACCGGCTGTCGGTAATGCATTCGATTCTGACAGTACACGCCTGCCGGGGGTGGATCGACAACTAGAACTAGATCAAGACTCTTTCGGATCGGGGCAGGAAGCACGCACAATATTTTTCCCTGGCGGAAGAACGCGACACTCCTTTCTTGACATCGGATAGTTCAGCGTACAGCATGAAAACTGGTGAGAAAACCCGGTGCGAACCGAGGCCGAATGGTCACGTGAGTCGACATTCTCGCTAGCCATCCTTATGCCAGGAAGGAGGACTGCCATGCTGGAAACATTGCGTCCCGACCCCAGCTTCTATCCATCGCCGAAGCTGGCAATGGAAGCGGAAGCGGAGCATCTCTCTTACACTGCCCTGCTATCTCCGGACCGCTCCCGGCCCGATGCCCTTGCAGTGGTTGATGTCGATCCTGCCTCGAAAACCTATGGTTCGGTGCTGTACCGGCTGGACATGCCGCATGCAGGCGACGAGTTTCACCACTTCGGCTGGAATGCATGCAGTTCCGCGCTGTCGCCGCTGTCGGCTCACGGGGAGCTGAGAAGACGGTATCTGATCATCCCCGGCATCCGCTCGTCCCGCATCTACATCGTCGATACCCATCCGGATCCGGCTGCGCCGAAACTGGTGAAGACGATAGAGCCGGAAGAGGTCATGCGCAAGACCGGTTATTCCCGCCCGCATACCGTGCACTGCGGTCCTGAAGGCGTTTATCTCAGCACCCTGGGCGGCGCCGGCGAAAGCGGTACGGAGGGGCCGCCGGGCATTTTCATTTTGGATTGCCAGAGCTTCGACATCCTGGGCCGCTGGGAAATCGATCGCGGTCCGCAAAAACTGCATTACGATTTCTGGTGGAATCTGCCGCGCGACTACATGGTCTCCAGCGAATGGGGACTGCCGCCGCAATTTGAAAACGGCATCGTTCCCGAAGACCTGCTCGGCAACAAATACGGCCATGCCCTGCACTCCTGGGACTTGCGCGATCGGCGTCATCTGCAGACCATCGATCTCGGCGAGCAGCACCAGATGCCGCTCGAAGTTCGTCCAGCACATGATCCGACCCGGGAGTACGGTTTCGTCGGCGTGGTCGTGGATACCACCAACCTGGAAGCGTCGATCTGGACCTGGTACCGCGAGAACGGCGAGTTTCATGCGAAGAAGACGGCGACCATTCCTGCCGAGCCGAATGATCCCGACAAGCTTCCGCCGCTGCTCAAGGGTTTCGGCGCGGTACCTCCGCTGATCAGCGACATCGATCTCTCGCTCGACGACCGCTATCTTTACGTCGCCTGCTGGGGCACGGGCGAACTGCGGCAATACGACGTGACCGATCCGATGAAGCCGCGGCTGGCCGGAAGCGTGCGGGTCGGCGGCATCGCGGACGGCGTGCCGCATCCATCCGGCCGCGCATTCGACGGCGGCCCACAGATGACCGAAATCAGCCGTGACGGCAAGCGCGTCTATTTCACCAATTCGCTGTACAGCAGCTGGGACAAGCAGTTCTATCCGAAGGGCGTGCGCGGCGTACAGGTGATGTGCAAGGTGAACCCGGACGGCGGCATTACTCTGGATCCGGATTTCTATGTCGACTTCGGGGCGGAGTACGGCGCCCACCAGATCCGCTTGCAGGGAGGCGACTGCTCCACCGACTCGTTCTGCTACCCCTCGGCTTGAACGCAAGCACCTCATTGTGGCCGATGATCGCTGCGCTCGGCCTGTATCACGGCATCAATCCCGCGATGGGGTGGCCGCTGGCCGTGGCTAACGGCATGACCGCGCGCCGGGCCGGTGCGGTGTTCTCCACGCTGCTGCCGCTGGGGGCCGGTCATTTGATGGCCATGATGGTCGTGCTGGTGCCGTTCGCGTGGCTGGGATGGTTTATGGAATGGAGCCGTGAAATCCGCATCAGCGCCGGCGTGCTGGTGGTCGCGTTCGGTGTGCGCCAGCTCGTCGCACGGGGCCATCCGCGCTTTCTTGCACGCGTCAAACCCACACGGCTTGCGTGGTGGTCATTTCTGATGGCCACCGCCCACGGTGCCGGCCTGATGCTGGTGCCGGCCATGCTCGGCCTGTGCGGCTCGGGAACGGCAAGCGAGGTAACGGAAGGACATGCCGCGGTCATGACTTCGCTCATGCGTTCCGGCGTCCTTGCTGCCGTTCTCGTGGCGGCCGTCCACACGCTGGCCATGCTGCTCGCCGGAATGGGCATGGCATGGCTCACCTACCGCTATCTTGGATTGAATTTTGTTCGGCGGGCCTGGTTCAATCTTGACAAGGTCTGGGCTGCGAGCCTGGTCGCTGCGGGAGGCGCGGGCATCATGCTTGCGGTGTGAGCCGACGGCTTGCTGCACTATGCCGCCACCGGCGTAAGCAAACGGCCGGTCTCGAAAAAACTCTTCAGGTTCGACAGCACGAGATTGCCCATCGCCGCCCGTGTCTCATGGGTGCCGCTGCCGACATGAGGCAGCACCACGACGTTTTCCATCGACAGCAATTCCTCCGGCACCTGCGGCTCGTTCTCGAATACATCGAGCGCGGCACCGGCAATGCGCTTGCCGGCCAGGGCGGCGACCAATGCGTTTTCATCGACCACGCTGCCGCGCGAGATGTTGATGAGATAGCCCTTGGGTCCAAGGGCCTCGAGCACCGTTGCAGATACGAGGTGCCTTGTCGCCGGACCGCCTGCACAGGCAACCACCAGGAAATCAGCCCATTCCGCAAGCTCCGCAGCCGAGGCCGAGTACTGCCACGACACGTCGGCAACGGGATGCCGTGAATGGTAGCGGATATCCATGCTGAACCCGAAGGAGCGCTGGGCGATTGCCTTTCCAATGCGGCCCAGGCCGAGTATTCCAAGCCGCTTGCCGGTAACCTGGGTCGCAAGTGGAATGGCCGCATTGCGCATCCAGTCGCCACGGCGTACAAAGCGGTCACCGAACGAAATGCCGCGTGCCACATCGATCAGCAGGCCGAATGCAAGATCGGCCACGCAGTCATTGAGGACGTCGGGCGTATTGCTGACTGTTACGCCCTGCCGGCGCGCGGCATCGACATCAATCGTTTCGTAGCCGACGCCGAAACTGGAGATGACCTTGAGGTTGGGCAGCGAGGCGATGATCCTGGCATCCGCTCCTGTCCGCGCAGAAGTCACCAGGCCGATGAACTCGCCGCCACGCGCGGCAAGGAAGCCGGAAGGATCGGCTTCCTTCCAGAGGGGAAGGATGTCGAAATCGGCCTGCAGTTGCGATTCAAGCGCCGGCATCAGGCGGCCATGTTGCAGCAAACGGGGTTTTGTCATGAGAATCCTGTGTTCAATGATAAGCAGGCCCTTGAAGCTCGCTCCTATCAAGCCTTGACGACGCTCACGCCCTGAGCGCCACGCGCCGGCTGCGCAGATACTGCGAGACGAGCGCCACCAGCACTAGGCCGAAGCCGAGCACGTCTGCGATCATGCCGGGATAGACAAGCGCGAAGCCGGCGACGATCAGCATGATTCTTTCCGGCAGCGTGGTGCGCACGAACATCCATCCCTGGAAGCCGGCCGCAATCGCGGCAATGCCGATGGCGGCGGTAATCGTCACCTCGGCGATCGACCACCAGTTGGCAGCGGCCAGCGCCTTGGTGGAACCCATCAGCAGCAGTCCCTGGCCGCTCGGGTCAAGAACGAACATGAACGGCAGCAGGAAGGCGGGCACCGTGTACTTCCAGCACTGCATCGTGGTCTTGTAGGGGTCGCCGCCGGTGATGGCCGAGGCTGCAAACGGCGACAAGGCGGTCGGAGGCGACACTTCGGACAGCACCGCGTAATAGAAGATGAACATGTGGGCGGCGAAGTCCGGCACGCCGAGCTTGGTCAGCGCCGGTGCGGCAATGACGGCGCAGATGATGTAACTGGCCGTCACCGGCACTGCCAGTCCGACAATCCACACGACCAGCGCGGTATAGACCGTGGTAAGGAGCAGCGAGCCGCCCGCATAGTCGATGACGATGGAGCTGAATTTCAGTCCCAGCCCGGTCAACGTGACGACGCCGACGATCAGCCCCGCGCCAGCGCATGTCGCTGCGACATTGAGCATGCCGACGGAGCCGGCTTCGAGCGCCTTCACCAGCTTGGAATTGAGGACGTGTTCCTTGAAAGATCCCTTGCCGCGGAACAGGTCATAGGAGAGCAGCGTGGTATCGGAGCGCAGGAAGCTGACCAGGAAGGTGACGACGGTGGCCCAGAATACCGACAGCACCGGCGAATAGCCGAGCATCATGAAGACGACGATGGAAATCAGCGACAGGAAGTGAAACCAGTAGCGCTTCGTCAGGTTCCATACGGTGTCGACCTTCTCGAAGGTCGTGTCGCCCATGCCGTATTTGCGCGCATCGATTTCGACCATCAGGAACAGCGCAAGATAAAACAGGATGGTCGGGATGGCCGCCATCATCAATACGTCGAGATAGGAAATCTTGAGGAACTCTGCGATCAGGAACGCTGCAGCGCCCAGCACCGGCGGCGAAATGATTGCTCCGAGGCCGCCGGCCGCGAGCAGCCCCCCGGCCGCATTGCGCTCGTAGCCCACCTTGGCCAGCATCGGCCAGGCCACCGAGCCCAGGGTAACGGTGGTTGCCACTCCGGAACCGGACGGACCGCCGAGGAGGAAGGAGGCGAGCACCACGGTACGTCCGGCGCCGGTGGGCTTGCCGCCCATCGCGGAAAACGAAAAGTCGATATAGAACTTGCCGGCGTTGGAGAATTGCAGGAACGCGCCGAAGATCGTGAACAGGATGATGAGCGACGACGACACGTCGACCGCCACGCCGAAAATGCCTTCCAGCGTCATGTACATCTGGCCGACGAGGCGGCCGACCTCATAACCCTTGTGCGTCCATGGCTGCGGCAGGTAGGCGCCGAACAGCGCATACATCAGAAAACAGATCGTCACGATCGGCATGATCCAGCCGGTGGTGCGGCGCATCGCTTCGAGCACCAGCACGATCAGCGCCACGCCGAAAAAGATATCCAGCGGCTCGGGCATGGTATTGCGGTCGGTGAAATCGTCGCCGCCCATGATGGCATACACCACGATGGCAATCGTCAGGAATGCCGCAATCCAGTCCCACCACATGATGCGATGGCGAAAGCGCCTGGCCACGGGAAACATCAGGAAGGACAGGAAGAGCACGAACGCGACATGCACGAACCTCAGTATCTGCGTCGGCACGATGGCATAGGCCGCATACAGGTGAAACAGCGACATGACGACTGCGACCAGCACCAGGAAGCCGCCGATCCATCCGCTCATGCGATTCGCCGCGCCTTCTTCTTCCTCGATGTATTGTTCTGCTTTTCGCAAGGCCTCTTCGCTGATGACCGGCTCGGTCTGCGGAATCGATTCATTTGGTGCGCTCATTTCCTTGTCCCCACGTTTTTTATGCGGCATGGCGCAGCGCGTTACTGCGCATGCGATGCTTATCGCTCTTTCGGTGAAACCGTTACAAATGGAACAGCCCCGCGTGCAGGCGGGGCTTCAAGACACAATCGCTTTGTGATGGCCTAGTTGAGCTTGATGCCCTTTTCATTGAAATACTTCACCGCGCCGGGGTGGAACGGCACCGGTGAATTGGCGGTCTTCTGGTTGTCGAGCTTGAAGTTTTCCGCTTCCTTGTGCACTGCGATCAGTTCGTCGCGCTTCTCGAAGATGGTCTTGACGATGTTGTAGGCGGTCTTGTCGTCCATGCTGGCATTGGCGACCAGGATGTTCATTACCGTGGCCTGCTTGTTGTCGGCTTCCATGCCCTTGTACGCAGACTTCGGAATGGTGTCCTCGATGTAGAGGTTGCCGTATTTCTTGTTCATCGCATTGACCACCTCGGAATGGTCAATCATCTTCATCTTGGTGCCGGGCGTGTTGGCAAGGTCGGTCACGGCCGCGGTCGGCAGGCCGCCGACCCAGAAGAATGCATCGATCTTGTTGTCCTTGATCGCATTGACCGATTCCGCTACCGAGAGGCGTTCGCGTTTGACGTCCTTGTCCTTGTCGAGGCCGGCGGCTTCGAGGATGCGGAAGGCCATGACTTCGGTTGCGCTTCCCGGCGAGCCGGTGGAGATGTGCTTGCCCTTGAGGTCGGATAATTTATTGACGCCGCGTCCCTCGACCGTCACCAGGTGCATGCGGTTCGGATACAGCACGGCGAGCGTGCGCACGGCCACCTTGCCGGACTTGAACTTGTCTTCGCCCTTGAAGGCGTCCTGCGCTGCGTCCGACATGGAAAAACCGACATACGGCTTGCCGCTGCCGACCAGCTTGAGGTTGTCGACCGAGCCGCCGGTCACTTCCGCAGTGGCCTGCATGCCGGGGACATACTTCGACAAGACCGAAGCCAGACCGCCGCCCATCGGATAATAGACGCCGCCGGTGCCCCCGGTGGCGACCGAGATATTCTGGGCCGAGGATGCGGCTGCCAGACAGAAGGCGGCGACTGCAAAAGAGGCACGTAAGATTTGACGGAACATTTCATCTCCTTTTGTTTTAATGCATCAGGGAACGACGCATGGGCGGTCGTTCTTGTCTCCAGTTGTATTGCATGGCGTCCGCTGCAGACCGTGCAATGCCATCTACTCTATCAACATGCCGGCCCGCAAAGTACCGCACTGCAGCACAGCGCATGGCACATCGTGCTTTTCAAGCCCATCCATCGAGCGCATGGCGCTCCACCGCTTTTTCATCAAACCCGAAGCCCAGGCCCGGCCGGTCGGGAACGATCAGGTCTCCGTCCGAAAACTCCAGCTGCGTATCCACCAGCCTGCGGAAATTGAGTACCTGGTCATCGGGGAAGAACTCGACCAGGCGGGCATTGGGTGTCGATGCCACCAGATGCACATGCAGATCATGGAACCAGTGCGGGCATAGCGTGACGCCGAAGCCGGCCGCCATCGCGGCGATGCGCCGGAATTCCGTGATGCCGCCGCATACCGCGGCATCGGTCTGCAGGATCATCGCAGCCCGCTTTTCCAGAAGTTCCTGGTGGCGCCAGCGGCCCGCCTCGATCTCGCCGGTCGCCACCGCCACCGAGGTGCGGCGCGCAAGCTGCGCATGGTTCTCGATATCGTCGGGGCTGAACGGCTCCTCGATCCAGTACGGGTCATAGGGTTCGTAGCGCTTCATGTACTCCAGCGCGGTAGGCAGGTCGTGCCAGGCATTGTTGGCGTCCAGCGTCAGCAGGATATCGTCGCCGATCGCTTCACGCGCGGCCGCGATGCGCAGCTCCTCCTCACGCGGCGACAGCATGCCCACTTTCATCTTGACCGCCTTGAAGCCGAGCGCGACATAGCCGGCCATTTCCTCGGCGAGCTTGTCCGGGGTCTTGCACTCGAGATAATAGCCGCCGCTGGCATAGGCCGGTACACGCTCCTTCGCCATGCCGCCGAGATAGCGCGACAGCGGCAGGCCGGCCGCACGGGAATTGCGGTCCCAGAGCGCGATGTCGAGAATGGAGAGCGCGCGCATCACCGATCCGGCGCGGCCGTGCAGGAGCGATTCCTGGTACATCTCCTGCCATAGTCCTTCGACGCGCAGAGCGTTCTGGCCGATCAATTGCTCCTTGAACAATTCGCGCACCGCGAGGGTCACCAGCCCGCCGGCCCGGCTGCCGGCATAACAGAATCCGATGCCCTCGGCGCCATCCGCCGTGCGCACCCGCACCAGCGTGTAATTGCGCGCAGTAACCTTGCGCGTGGAGAACGAGGTCGCATTATCCAGCGGAATGCTGACGCTGCGCGCTTCCACCGACACGATACGTGCATCGGCATCGCCTTGAACGGCTGTGTTTGTCATCCTTGTCTCCTCTTCTTCTGGGCGGCTACCCTAGCGGTTTCGAAACAGATGCATGTCGGCATCGAGTTCATCAAGCCTGGTGATGCCCAGCATCGCCATGTTGCGTGAGACTTCCTGCGTCAGCAGGTTGATCGCATGGGTCACGCCCTGCGCGCCGCCGACCGCGAGCGCGAAACCGAAGGGCCTGCCGACGAAGACGAATTTCGCCCCCAAGGCCAGCGCCTTGATCACGTCGGTGCCGCGCCGAATGCCGCCATCCAGCATCACCGGAATGTCCGGGCAGGCCTTGACGATATCAGGCAATACGCGAAGCGGCGCAACCGCACCGTCGAGCTGGCGGCCGCCGTGGTTCGATACGATGATGCCGTCCGCTCCCATGTCGCGCGCGATGCGGGCATCGTGTTCATGCAGGATGCCCTTGACGATGATCTTGCCGCGCCACATGCCGCGAAGCAGTGCGAAATGCTCCCAGTTCAGATGCCCGCGGTCCGAGAAATCCCGCGTGACCGACGACGACAGGATCGGGGCGCCACGCCTTGCGTAGTTGTTCTCGAAGTGCGGCACGCCGTGACGTGCAAATGTCTTGAGAAACGTGCCGAACAGCCATCCTGGATGGGTGACGCCTTCCCAGAACAGCCGCAGGCTGGGACGCAGTGGAGAGGTAAAGCCGTTGCGGGCGAAGTTTTCCGGATTGGGCGTGACCGGCGTGTCGACGGTGATGACCAGGGTCGTGAATCCGGCCCTGGCAATACGCTCGGCAAGCGCGGCAACGCTGTCCGCATCGCCGGGCAGATAAGCCTGGAACCATGCGCCCAGCTTTTCGCTAGCAACGTCTTCCATCCTGATCAGCGAGGAACTGCTCATGATCATCGGGATGTTGGCCTGTGCCGCAGCGCGCGCGAGCACCAGGTCGCCACGATAGGCATACAGGGCGCTGATGCCCATGGGCGCCATGCCGAACGGCGCCGCGTACTCCTGTCCGAGCAGGGTGGTTGCCGTCGAACGCTTGGACACATCGATCATGACCCTCGGCACGAAACCGAAGTCGTCGAAGCTTTCCCGGTTGCCGCGCAACGACCGCTTTGTCTCCGCCGCTTCAGAGAGGTAGCCGAATATCGGCCGCGGCAGGCGCAATCGCGCCGCCTGCTCGAAATCGTCAAGGCAGCGAAGCGATCGCAATCGCGGCGGAACAGCGGTTGATGCCGGAGCGGGATGCGAGGTGGAAGATGTTTCCCGGGATGCAATCACAGCGGTCATGGCAGCTAAGGGTCGATGTTTTAGGGAAATGCCATCTCTATGAAACGCCATCGCCGCCCGGCCGGCAGCGGCACGTCAGCGCTTCACTGGATCTCGCGCAGCCGCCTTTCCTGCCGCCGCGTCAGGCGCTCGATATCTGCAATGTCGGCCGGCGTCAGCTTCGGTCCGGGCTTGCGTACCGCAGCAGAAGCGATCACGCCGCGTTCGGCCATGATGTGCTTGCGCACCGCGAGACCGATATTGGGCTGCTGCTCGTAGCGCGCCAGCGGCAGATAGGCATCGAAGATGTCATGGGCCCGCTCGATGTCGCCGGCGGCATGCGCATTGACCACGCCCACCATCATTTCCGGATAGGCAAAGCCCGTCATCGCGCCATCGGCGCCGCGCGTCATTTCTTCCGGCAGGAAGAGGCCGCCGCCATTGCCCGTAAGAATGGAGATGCGCCTGATGTCGCCGCGCTCGCTTGCCGCCCGTATCGCCGACAGCTTGGCAAGGCCCGGCATGTCCTCATGCTTGAGCATCACGCAGCTCGGGGAATTCTTGAGGATGCGGAGGATCACGCTAATCGACATCTGCACGCCGGTCGATACCGGATGATCCTGCAGGCACCAGGGCACGTCGGGTCCAAGGGTTTCGTTGACCATGTCGAAGTAGGCGGCGATCTGGTCATCGGTGCGCACCGTCGAGGGCGGCGCCACCATCACGCCGGACGCCCCCATTTCCATCACGCTGACCGTCAGCTCCCGCATCGGCGCAAACCCGGGCGCCGATGCGCCGACGATGACCGGCACCCGGTTGTTCACGCGCGCCAGCACCCGCTTCACGAAGATGCGGGACTCCTCGGCGGTCAGCTTGGTCGCCTCACCCATGATGCCGAGGATGGTGAGGCCGGTGGCGCCCTTGTCAATATAAAAATCAACCATGCGGTCGGTGCTTTCCAGGTCCAGTTCGCCGTTCTCGCGGAACGGCGTGACTGCGATCAGGTAGACGCCCCTGGCGGATGTGTCGAGTGGTTTCATGCTGGTTCCTTGATGCTGCACCTTGTTGCCATGCGATGTGAACGCGCCCGGTGGCATCACCAGGCTCTCACGACTAATTCGTTACCCTTGCTTGCCTGCCTTGAATGCCTCGTACCTTGCCTTGTTTTCCGCATTCGGCGGATACAGTCCCGGCAGCGGCGTTCCCTGCTCGATCTGTTCCATGATCCAGCCTTCCAGCCGCTCCTGCTCCGCAGAAAGCGCCACCACCTCGTCCAGCAATGCGGCCGGAATCAGCACTGCGCCGTCCTGGTCGACCACCACCACGTCGTTGGGAAACACAGCGACGCCGCCGCAGCCGATGGGCTCCTGCCAGTTGACGAAGGTGAGACCCGCCACCGAGGGCGGCGCTGCGGCGCCGCGGCACCAGACCGGCAGGCCGGTGCCGAGCACGCCTGCCAAATCTCGCACCACGCCGTCGGTCACCAGCGCCGCGATGCCCCGCTTTTTCATGCGGGCGCACAGGATGTCGCCGAAGATGCCGGCATCGGTGACGCCCATGGCATCCACCACCGCTACGCAGCCTTCGGGCATGGCTTCGATCGCCGCCCTCGTCGAGATCGGCGACGACCAGGATTCCGGCGTGGCAAGGTCTTCACGCGCAGGAACGAAGCGCAGGGTGAACGCGCGTCCGACGATGCGCGGCTGGCCTTCCGCAATCGGCACGGTGCCGCGCATCCAGACGTTCCTCAGGCCTTTCTTGAGCAGAACGGTCGTCAGCGTGGCGGTCGAGATGCCTGACAGTGCTTCACGGATCGCGGGATCGAGCGGCTTGGATTCGGTACCCATGGGTTTCCCTTTCTGTATGGTTGGCTTGGATCAGACGCTGGCGATCAGGCCGCCATCGACGCGCACCGTCGAGCCGGTCACGTAAGCCGCCTGCTGGCTGGCAAGGAAGGCTACGACGGAACCGTATTCCTCCGGACGGCCATAGCGCCCGACCGGGATGGCGGCCGTGCTTTCGGCGGTCACCTGCTCGACCGGACGCCCTTCGCGCTTGGCCTTCTGTTCATCGAGGAAGGTGATGCGCGAGGTGGCGACGCGGCCCGGCAGCACAATGTTGGCCGTGATGCCGTCGCCGCCGACTTCACGGGCCAGGGTTTTCGACCATCCGACCAGCGACATGCGCAGCGCATTCGACATGCCGAGATTGGGAATCGGCGACACGACGCCGGAAGAAGTGCTGGTGATGATCCTGCCCCACCTCCTGGCACGCATGCCGGGAAGCACGCGGTCGGTGATCGCAATGACCGACATCACCATGGCCTGGAAATGCTTGGCCCACACCTCCGGCGGCTGACCCGCGGCCGGCGTGGGCGGCGGTCCGCCGGTATTGTTGATCAGGATATCGACGCCGCCAAAGCGCTGCTCGATGGCGCCGATATGGGCGTCGATCAGGGACAGGTCGGCCAGATCCCATGTCAGCGACATGGCCTGCGCGCCGGTGCCCTGAATGTTTTTCGCCGTTGCGGACAGCGCTTCGGCGCTGATGTCGGCCAGCACGATATTGGCCCCCTCCGCCGCCAGGGCCTGCGCGATCGCGCCGCCCAGTCCGCCGCCGGCGCCGAAGACCAGCGCGGTCTTTCCCTTGATTCCGAGATCCATGTTGTCCCTCTTCGCTTCCTGCTGTCGATTTCGTTGTATTGGACGGCTTACTTAGCGAAAACCTGGCTAAGGTCGCCGAAAGCCTTGAATTCAAGGGCATTGCCCGACGGATCGAGAAAGAACATCGTGGCCTGTTCGCCGATTTCCCCCTTGAAACGGACATGGGGCTCGATCACGAAGGCGATGTTTTCCCTGCGCAGCCTGTCGGCCAGCGCTTCCCATTGCTCCATCGGCAGGATCGCGCCGAAATGGCGAACCGGCACATCATGGCCATCGACCGCATTGGTCGGGCCCTGACTGCTTTCCTGCGGTGCGAGATGGGCAACGATCTGGTGGCCGTGGAAATTGAAATCCACCCATTCATCGGAACTGCGGCCTTCGGGGCATTGCAGCAGGCCGCCGTAGAAACGGCGCGCCTCGGCAAGATCGTTGACGGGAAACGCGAGGTGAAACAGCGGGTTGGCCGACATGGGGCTCCTTTCTGAATGCTGGGTAATACCTTTACCTTTGGCGGGCGAGCTTGAAAACCGTGCCGGCTAAGGCCGCGGCGCATTGCCAATTGATTATAGTGAGACGAATCTTTAATATGAAACGAAAGATTTTTAGCCTTGGCATAAAAGATTTTCATACATGATCCGATATCTGCGCACCTTCATCGTCGCCGCCCAGACCTCTTCCTTTTCCGCCGCCGGCATGAAGCTCGGGCTCACCCAGTCGGCGGTGAGCATCCAGATCCGCAAGCTGGAAGAGGAATTCGGCGCCGTGCTGTTCGAACGTACCGGCAAGTCGGTCTCGCTCAGCGATGCCGGCCAGGCCTTGTTGCCGGACGCCATCCACATGATCGAACTGTACGACCGCATGAAGGGCGCCAGCCAGGGTTCGTCGGACAGCCGTCCCATCGACCTAGGCGCGATATCCACGGTGCAGACCGCCCTTCTGCCCAAGGCCCTGCATCGCTTCCGCTCGCACTTTCCCAATGTCCATATCAACATCATTCCCGGCATGTCGACCCAGCTCCTCACGCAGATCGATGCCAAGGAGCTAGACATTGCCGTGATCATCAAGCCGCGCCTGGGCATTCCTCCCGACCTGAAATGGATACTGCTGGTGGAGGAGCACTATGTCGTGGTGCTGCCCGCCGGCTGGCCGCAGGACATGGCCCAGCTCTCGGCCACCCTGCCCTTCATCCGCTACAACCGCAATTCCTACGGCGGCCATATCGTCGACCGCTACCTGAAGCAGCATCATCTCTGGGTGCAGGACGGCATGGAGCTCGACGAGCCGTCCGTCATCCTCGAAATGGTCAGTGAAGGCCTCGGCTGGTCGATCATCCCCGGCGGCCTCGTGCCCCTGCATACCACCAGGGGCATTGCGGTATTGCCCCTGCCGGGACGTCCTCTGAGCCGGGAAATCGGCGTGCTGGTCCGGGTATCGACGCTGAAGCGGCAGACGACCGTCCTGCTGATCGACAGCCTGCGTGAAGAAGCAAGGCGCAGGCAGGGAATCGACCCGACGGCGCAGGCGGCCGCCAAGGCTCCGTGATGCCGCCTCGATGCCGCGTCGGTGTCGCGTCGGTGTCGCGTCGGTGTCGCGTCGGTGTCGCGTCGGTGCCGCCCCGATCAATCGTTGGTGATCTTGGCCTCCTCGATCACCTTGGCCCACATGGAAATTTCCTGCCTGATCCGCTCGCTGGTCTGGTCAGGCGAAGTCGACATCGCGTAGGCGCCCTGCTGGAGCAATTGCTCCTTGACTTCGGGCATCTGAAGAATCTTGACCAGTTCCGCATTCAGCCGGTCGACGATGGGTTTCGGCGTATTCGCCGGCGCCAGCACGCCGAACATCGAACTGACCGAAAAGCCGGTGAGGCCTTCCTCGCTGGCGGTGGGCACGTCCGGCAGCATGGAAATGCGCTGCGGCGTGGTGACCGCGAGGGCGCGCAGCTTGCCGGCCTTGATGAAGCCCTGCGCCGCAGGCACCGTCTCGACCATCGTCAATACCTGGCCGCCGACCAGATCGTTCATCGCGGGGCCGCTACCCTTGTAGGGCACATGCATCATGTCCACGCCTGCGGTGCGCTTGAACAGTTCGGCCGCCATGCGCTGCGGCGCGCCGGCGCCCGATGAGGCGTAAGTCAGGTAGCCGGGCTTGGACTTGGCATAGGCGATCAGTTCCTTCAGGTTCTTGGCGGGCACCGACGGGTGCACGACGAACACCAGGGGCACCGAGCCCACCATGGTGATGGGCGCAAAATCCTTTTCCAGGTTGTAGCCCAGCGACTTGCGCTCCAGCGTCTGCATGATGGAATGCGAGGTCAGCGCGCCCATCAGGAGCGTGTAGCCGTCGGGCTCCGCCTTGGCCACCGCGGCCGCGCCGATATTGCCGCCCGCGCCGCCGCGATTGTCGACCACCACCTGCTGGCCGAGCGCGCCTCCGAGCTTCTGTGCGACCACGCGGCCGATGATGTCGGTGGCGCCGCCGGGCGGATAAGGCACCACCAGCTTGATCGGCTTGTCGGGATAGGCAGCCTGCGCCGGGCCGGCGGCTGCAAGGGTGAGGCCTGCGGCCGCGCCCAGCAGGCCGAGCATGCGGACGATGGTCTTGCACGTGGTTGGAAATTTCATGGGTGTCTCCTCCTTTATAGGTGGTAATGCGGATCCGTTCCGTCAGCCGGAATCCATGCCATGCAGGCGCGCAGGTTCGTTGTCCGTCTTCTCTCCATGAAGCTCCATGAAGCGCCCTGCTCTTTCCCTGCATGCGACGAGCATCTATCTCGTCTCGCCGCGGTCTTCAGCCGCGGTCGCGCGGAATGCGCTCCGTCGTTTCGCCGGCGCGCAGGAAGTCGAAGTCCACGCCCTTGTCCGCCTGCGTCACGCATTTCAGGAACAGCTGGCGATAGCCGCGCTCCGCAGTCGGGGGCGTGACCGGATTGTCCTTGCGCCGGGTTTCCATTTCAGCCTCGGATACCAGCATGCTGATCTCGCGGTTCTTCACGCTCAGGCGGATGCGGTCTCCGCTCTTCACATAGGCAAGCGGACCGCCGACGGCCGACTCCGGCGTGACATGCAGCACGATGGTGCCTGCCGCCGTGCCGCTCATGCGGCCGTCGGAAATGCGCACCATGTCTTTCACGCCGGCACGCGCCAGCTTCTTCGGAATCGGCATGTACCCGGCTTCCGGCATGCTGGCGCCGGTCGGGCCGATATGCTTGAGCACCAGCACGTCATCGGCTTTCACATCGAGGTCTTCATCGTCGATGCGCGTCACCAGGTCTTCGAGGTTTTCGAATACCACGGCGCGGCCTTCATGCTCCATCAGTTCCGGGTTGGCAGCCGACTGCTTGATGATGGCGCCGCCGGGGGCGAGATTGCCGCGCAGTACGGCAATGCCGCCCTGGGGATAGATCGGCTGGGAGAACGGGCGCACCACGTTCTGCGGAAAGCCGGGGCCGGCGCTTTCCAGTTCCTCGCCGAGTGTGCGGCCGGTGACCGTCAGCGTATCGAGATGCAGCAGCGGCTTGAGTTCGCGCAGCAGCGCATGCACGCCGCCGGCTTTATGCAGGTCTTCCATGTAGTACTGGCCGGACGGCTTCAAGTCGATCAGCACCGGCGTTTCGCGCCCCATCGCGTCGAGCCGCTCGAGGTCGATGTCAAAGCCGAGGCGGCCGGCCATCGCGGTCAGGTGAATGATGCCGTTGGTGGAGCCGCCGATGGCCAGCAGCACGCGCAGGGCATTCTCGAAGGCCTTGCCGGTCATGATCTTGTCGGGCGTCAGGCCTTGCTTTGCCATAGCCACGGCGGTCGCGCCGGTACGCTCGGCGACGCGGATGCGGTCGGCGGTGACCGCCGGCGGCGAAGCGCCTCCCGGCACCATCATGCCCAGCGCTTCGGTCACGCAGGCCATGGTGCTCGCGGTGCCCATGACGGAGCAGGTGCCGACGCTGGCAACGAGCTGGTTGTTAACGTCGGCGATCTCCTCGCCGTCGATTTCCTCGGCGCGGTACTTGCCCCAGTAGCGGCGGCAGTCGGTGCAGGCGCCCACGCGTTCGGCGCGGTGCGATCCGGTCAGCATGGAGCCCGTCACCAGCTGGATTGCAGGGATGCCGGCCGAAGCTGCACCCATCAGCTGAGCGGGCACGGTCTTGTCGCAGCCGCCGATGAGCACCACCGCATCCATCGGCTGGGCGCGGATCATTTCCTCGGTGTCGATGGACATCAGGTTGCGCAGATACATGGAGGTCGGCGAGGCGAAGCTCTCATGGATGGATATCGTGGGGAAGTCCATCGGCAGGCCGCCGGCCAGCATGACGCCGCGCTTGACCGCTTCGATCAGCTGCGGCATGTTGCCGTGGCAGGGGTTGTAGGCGCTGCCGGTATTGGCAATGCCGATCACCGGCCGGTCCAAGGCATTGTCGGTATAGCCGGCGCCCTTGATGAATGCCTTGCGCAGGAACAGCGAAAAGCCGCTGTCCCCATAGCTGGTCAAGCCCTTGCGCAATCCCTCTGCCGGTTTGTCGTCCTTCTTGTTCGAATCATCCATCCAGTCCTCGATAAGCGTGTGAATCATCAAATTGCGCATGCCGGCGATCGAGCTGCTTCAATGACGAACCAGCCCGACGCCGGAAAATGCCTTTGAAATACCTTTGAGATGTCTTTGAACCACTTTTGGTTGAGGCAGTATCAATCTTCCAACACGAAAATCAAAGTAGCTTCTTTCATCTTCAAACCATAAAATAATTATCTTTTTAACCCTCCTCGGGCGATGGATCAACCATGGACATGCGTTACATACAGAGCTTCGTGGAAGTGCTGCAGTGCGGATCGATCGCCGAGGCGGCGCGGCGCCTCGATCTGACGCCGGCTGCCGTGGCGGCCCGCATCCGGGCGCTGGAAGAAGACCTGGGCGCGTCGCTGATCCAGCGCTCGGGCCGCTACGTGCGGCCGACTGCGGAAGGCGTCAAGATCATGGACAGTGCGCAATCGGTGCTGCGGGCGGTCCGCGACATGCGGGCAGTGGCGCAGGACGGCGACACCCTGGCCGGGGAACTGCGCCTGGGCACCTTCCATTCGGCAATGACAAGCGTGCTGCCAGCGGTACTGGAGCGGCTGTATGCGCGTCATCCGGATGTGAAGATCTTCGTCGAACCCGGCAAGTCGGTTGATCTGTGCCGCAAGGTCGGCGCTGGCGAACTCGACATTGCGATCGTCGTCGAGCCGCAGTCTGCGCTTCCCAAGACCTGCGAATGGCAGGTGCTGACGGAAGAACCGCTCGTGGTGGTCGCGCCGCGGCATTTCGCGGGACGGGATGCGCATGCCTTGCTGAAGGAGGAGCCGTTCATCCGCTATGACCGTTCGGTACTGGGCGGGCAATTGGCCGACCGGTATTTGCGCGACCACGGCATCCGGCCTCGCCAGCGGCTCGAGATCGACGGATTGCTGGCCATCGCGGCGCTGGTCGACAAGGGTTTGGGGGTGGCACTGCTGCCTGACTGGCCATCGATCTGGTCGAGCGGCCTGTCGCTGGCCCGCATTCCCTTGCCGAACCGCGCGCCGGTCCGGCGCATCGGCCTCGTCATGGCAAGGCACACAGCGCATTTGTCGCTCGCCCATGCATTCTCGCGCGAGGCGGATGAACTGTTCCGCCCGGCCGGCACCCGGCAACAACATAACCCGTCATGAAGCGGCAGGTGCTGAAACAAGGGCAACTTTCGATGTGCGCCCGCTTACTTCAACCCGGCTTCAAGGCCGCGGGCACCTTGGGTATTCGCCTTGTCGAGTCCGATGACGCTGCGAAATGTGGCGCCGGTGAAATTGGCGTTCGTTAAATCAGCGCCCGTGAAGTCGGTATCGATGAATTTCGAACCGCTCAGGTCGGCATCCACCAGCCTTGCATGACGCAGATCGGTGCCGCTGAACTCGGCGCCCTGCAGCCGGCTGCCCGTGAGGTCGGCGCCGGACAGGTTTGCAAAGCTGAAATCCGCGCGCGATAAATTCGCGCCGGACAGATTGGCATTCTTCAGGTTGGCCGAGGCCATGTTCGCGCGCATCAGCCCCATCGACTGGTTCTTCATGTCCGCTGCACCATCCATGTTGGTAAGCACTGCCTTTTCCAGATTCGCCCTGCGCAGGTCACCGACGAAACGCGCTCCGGAAAGATTGGCGCCGGACAGGTTGGCACCCTGGAGCTGCATGGAAAACATCATTGCGCCTTGCAGATTGGCGCCGGACAGATTCGCGCCTTCGGCGAAACTGACGGTCAGGTTGCAGCCGGAAAGATTGGCGCCCGCAAGCTTGCTGCCGTTCAGGACGGCGGCGGCGAGATTGGCCCGCTTGAAGTCGACTCCCGACAAATCGAGCCCGGACAGGTTCTTTGCATAAAAACTGACCGGGGTCGAGGAGCTTGCCTTGTCCAGCATCTCGATGATCCTGTCCCGTTCGAGCTTTTCATACCCGGACCAATCAGCCGTTGCGGCGGGGCGCATTATCAATATCGGCAGCGCCAGCAGTAATGCAAACGGGCCGATCCTCATACGGTTCCATGTCATGTGAGCGCACCCTGCCCTGCGCCGTCGCGCGGCTGGCGCCCGGCGCTTTCCCCCCTGCTCGGCGCCGCAGCAATGGAAATGACTCTGACATTCATGAAGGTTGTTGTTCCGGTTCCGGGACAGCTGTTCCGGTACGAGTGTCAATGCGTTCGAATCGCCCGCGTCCGGGATGGCAAGACGCAGCGAGGCAATACGGGCCAACCTGAGCAATACCGCGCATGGCACACGCGGATACAGCAGGGTTCATGCCAATGGTGTTCTCCTGATCCACGGAATGGATATTGCTTCAAGCCTCTGACGATTCCTCGGCAAACGGAACAGCGATCGACATGTTCAGCAAGAATGCTCGTCAGCCTTATCGGCTGCGCCTGGTGTGGATGGCTGTGGCCGTCGCCGCCACGCTGGCCTGTTCCGCTCATGCCAGCGACAAGGCGCCTGCCAAGGTGCGTGTCGGCGTGCTCGAATTCGGTTCGGTCAACTGGGAAGTTGATGTCATGCAAGCGCATGGACTCGCCCGCAAGCAGGGTATCGAACTGGTCGAGGTGAAGCTGGCTTCCGGCGATGCTTCCACCGTCGCGCTGCAAGGCGGTGCCGTGGATGTGATCGTGTCCGACTGGATCTGGGTGTCGCGCCAGCGCGCGCGGTCGAATCTCTATGCATTCGTTCCGTTCTCCAATGCGGTCGGATCGCTGATGGTGAAGAATGACAGCCCCTATCGCAAGCTGGCCGACCTGAAGGACCGCAAGCTCGGCGTTGCGGGCGGCCCCAACGACAAGACCTGGCTCTTGCTGCGTGCCTATGCTCAAAGACATCTGGACGCCGATCTGACGCGCTTCCTGAAACCGAGCTTTGCCGCTCCTCCCCTGCTCAACGAACTGGCTATGCGCGGCCAGGTCGACGGCGCGCTCAACTACTGGCATTACGCCGCACGGCTTGAAGCCAACGGCATGCATGCCCTGGTCACGATGCCGGAAATCCTTCGCGGACTCGGCATCGACAAACCGATTCCCCTGCTCGGCTGGGTTTTTCGCGATGACTGGGCGGCCGGAAACCAGGACGCCGTGAAAGGCTTTCTGAAGGCTTCCTACGAAGCAAAGGCGCTCCTTGCACATTCGGACGCCGAATGGGAAAGGCTGAGGCCAAGGATGCGCGCCGAATCGGAGGTGATCTTCAAGGCCCTGATCAAGGGTTTTCGGGAAGGCATACCTACCTGTTCGGGGCAGGCAACCATGGCTGCCGTCGAGAAGACCTACGGAATTCTGGCCGAGGTCGGCGGCAGACAGCTCGTCGGCGACACCACCACTCTTGCACCGGGGACATTTTGGCCGAGCTTTCAACTACCGGCGTGCTAAGGCCCGCGAAGTCCGGCCGTGCTTCCTGGCCTGATGTCGGGCAGCGGCTTGCGTCGGTGCTTGTTCTGCTGTGCATCTGGGAACTGGCGGCGCTCGGACTGCAAAGCAAAAGCCTGCCTTCGCCGCTGGACGTGCTGCGTGCCTTATGGGAAGAGCTCTATGCGGGCGAATTGCTGTTTCACCTTGCCAAAACGCTCTTCAGGGTGGCAGTCAGCTTCCTGCTTGCCATGCTGATCGGCGTCGCGCTCGGGATTGTCATGGGCAGCTTCCGGCGCTGGGACAGCCGGCTGGACATCCTTGTCGTCCTCGGCATGAACATTCCGGCGCTGGTCACGATCATTCTCTGCTATGTCTGGCTCGGCCTCACCGAAACCGCCGCCATCATTGCCGTGACGCTCAACAAGATTCCGATGGTCGCCGTGACCATCCGTGAAGGCGCGCGCACGATCGACCGGCAGCTGCTGCAGGTGGCCAGCGTCTATCGTCTTTCGCGGCGCGATACGTTTTTCGCGGTCTATCTGCCGCAGCTCTACCCCTACCTCTTCGCGTCCGCCCGCAACGGCTTGTCGCTGATCTGGAAAATCGTCCTGGTCGTGGAACTGCTCGGGCGCAGCGACGGCATCGGATTCCGGCTTGCAAGCTTCTTCCACTTTTTCGACATTGCAAATATTCTTGCCTACACGCTCGCGTTCATCCTCGTCATTTTCATCATTGAAACCCTGCTGTTTCGTCCGCTCGCCTCCCGTTTGACCCGGTGGAGAACATGACTTCGCTCGCCGTCCAGGTCCGCAGCAAGATGTTTCCCAACGGTGTCTGTGCGATCAGGGACCTGGCGTTCAATGCTCAACGCGGCGAGTTCGTGGCCATCGTCGGTCCGTCCGGAGCGGGAAAAACCACGCTGCTCGGCCTGGTCGCGGGGCTCGATGCCGACATGGACGGCTGCATCCGCATGGAGGCCCGCGGCGCGTCCCAGGATTCGCCAAGGATAGGATTCATGTTCCAGGAACCGCGCCTGATGCCATGGCTGACCGTGCGCCAGAACATCGACCTGGTATTGAGGCCGTACGCCGGTACGCGCAATGCGCTGCAGGACGATGCACGTGTCAGGGAGATGCTTGACATGGTGGGATTGAAGGATTTCGCCATGATGTTTCCGGGCCAGTTATCGGCAGGCATGCGCCGGCGCGTCGCCTTGCTGCGCGCATTCATCATCGAACCGGCCCTGCTATTGATGGACGAGCCTTTCGAATCGCTGGATGCGCCGACCGCCGAGCAGCTGCGCAGCATGCTGGCCGACCTGTGGCGGCGTACCTCGCCTACGGTGCTGTTCGTCACGCACAATCTGGCTGAAGCGGTGAGCCTTGCCGATCGCATCCTGTTTCTTTCCGCCCGCCCGGCCCGCGTCATCCTGGACTATGCCGTTCCACTGCCTCGCCCTCGCGCGCCGGCAAGCGCTTCGGTGCTGCAGGTACAGCATCATCTCCTTGCGCGTCATCCGCAGCTGCTGGAGGGGCTGGTGCAGCCGGCCGTAAAGACCGGCGCTTGCCATGCCGGTGCAGGCTGAAGAGACCGTCATCGCCATGCCGCATCCGATCATGCATTTATTCCGTGTACCCGTTTCGCTGCCTCCCTGCGGACCATCAGGGGTCTCCGGAAAGTTCAGGGTTGGCTTGTTCGCATCCGTGCTCGGCATGGTATCGGTTCCCTCGCCCGCAAAGGCGGAGCAGGCCGCCTGCAGAATGTACGATGTTCTAGTTGAAACCGTAATGCCGCATCTGGAAGAAAACCTCCGCCAGGCTGCGGTCCGGGAGCTGCGTTGCCTGATGCCGGGGAATGTCCCGGCGACCTTCCCGCTCCTCGGCCATCCCGCGCTGCAAGGCTGCCGGCTGGGCGATGAGCGGCAGGCCGCAGAAACCGCTTCCTATTTGCTGCTATGCGGCGAAGGAAGCGGCACCACCGGATCAGCCCGCTGGGAACGCTGGAACAGCCGGATCATGGGCACGCTGGAAGTCAAGCTTGGCGGCAAGAACATGACGCTTATCCAGCGAATCACCATGACTCCTTCGGAGAGCATGGATACAGGCGCGGGCGCTTCCCGATAAGCGGGGCCGACGGAAAACCACGCCTACTGGCTGGATTTGGGCTGTTGTCCGCTCTGTGTCGTCGGGCTGCCCGGTATGCCCTTCGCATCCGACTTCGATTCATCCCTGGACATCGTCACCTCTTCCCCGGATTTCGCCGCCCTGTCCGTACTCGGTCCGGATGCACCGGATGCGTTGTCGGAGGCTGAGCCGGAAGACGAGCCGGTAGAAGATCCGGATGCCTCGGCCGGCGCCTTGCCGCCCTGTGTGGAAGGACTGCCCGGCACGCCTTTCGGGTCCATCTTCGCCTCATCCTTTTCCGGAGCGGCAGGCTTGTCCTGGGCCTGAGCATAAAATGGCCCGCCTGCGACCCCCATGCTCAGCAACGATGCTGCCACCAGCTGAATAACGATCTTCATGGCAACCTCCTTCTTGAATTGAACGGTTCATCATTATTGGAACCCGCCGTCGGCGGGTCATGCGCGATGCGTGCTGGCGCCGGGTCCTGCAAGTCCCGGATCGCCTGCCGCAAAGCTTCAAGAATCGCCGGATCGGACGGCGCGTGCGTTCCATTTGCAACCCAGCGCAATTGCGCATGCGGCATGAAGCGGGCCAGCCGCAAGGCGTTTTCAGGAGGGCAAATCCAGTCGCGGGTGCCGTGCAGCAAAATTGCGGGTATTCCGGCGGCACGCTGCGCGCAACGAAACAGCCGGCGCGGACTTGTGAAGCAGGCATTGCCGAGGTAATGGGCCTGTATCCGGTATTTGGCGAGCCAGGCAGGATCGAACTCGACGGCTGCAGCAGGCCGGCCGCTCATCGCCTGCATTACCGCTTCCTCATATTTTCCCCACCGGTGTGCCGCCTCGCGCTGTTCCTGCTTCGGAACATTCTGTAACTGCGCTATCAAGGTTTGGAGCACATTCCGCTTCTGCAATGCCGTCCAGCCGACGGTCAATTCCTGCCATCCAACCGGCACCATCGCTCTCAAGTCCTGGAAGAACCACTCGGCTTCCCTTCTGCTTGCAAGGAACACGCCTCTCAGCACCAGGCCGCGAACGGCATCCGGATAGTGCCCGGCATAACACAGCGCCAGCGTGCCGCCCCAGGAGCCTCCGACCAGCAGCACGCGGCCAAGGCCGAGATGCGTACGAACGCGCTCTATGTCCTCCACCAGGTCTGCGGTGCGGTTATTCCCGGTTTCTCCGCCGGGACGGCTTCTTCCCGCGCCGCGCTGATCGAGCAAGACCACCCGGTCTTGAGCCAGATCAAACCAGTCGAGCATATTGAGCTTGCACCCGCTGCCGGGTCCGCCGTGTAATACCAGGGAGGCGCTCGCATCCGCGCGGCCGTACTGGGCGACATACAGTTCATGTCCGCCGCCCACCGGAAGATATCCATCATGAAACGGTAGCGATGCAGGCTTCGGCATAAAGATTGCCTGTTCAATTCAATGCACCGGCTTGGCCCAATAAGGACGTTGGGAGACGTGCAGGATAAGGGTAATTGCCAGGGATCTTTCAACCCATTCATATTTGCCATGCAAGGAGACTGCCATGAAATGGACCAAACCCGAATTTTCCGATCTGCGCTTCGGATTCGAAATCACCATGTATATCGCCAGCCGCTGAAGCGAATCTGACGCGGCCGGTGAATGGGGCGCGGCGAACGCGGAAGCGTTTCGCCGTGCTCCTTCCTGCGTCCCTGCCCTGCAATGAAGATCATCATCCTGGGCTCCTCGGCGGGCGGCGGTTTTCCGCAATGGAATTGCAACTGCCGCAACTGCGACGGCATCCGCAAGGGAACGATACGGGCCCGCGCCCGCACGCAATCCTCGATCGCCGTTTCCGCAGACGGCGTGAACTGGGTGCTGATCAATGCCTCGCCCGACATACTGGCCCAGATACAGGCGACCCCGGCATTGCAGCCTGGCCGCGCCGACCGCGATACCGGGATCGCGGCGGTGATGCTGATGGATGCGCAGATAGACCATGTTGCCGGCTTGCTGATGCTGCGCGAGGGCAAGCCCCTGGAGTTGTACTGCACGCCATCGGTGTGGGACGATCTGAACCACGGCCTGCCGCTGGCTTCCGTGCTGGGGCATTACTGCGGCATGCGCTGGCATCCCATCGCAGGCGCCGCGGACGATCTTTCGCCGGTCGCCATACCAGGCATTGCCGGTATCCGCTTCATCCCGGTGGCCTTGAAAAGCAAGGCGCCGCCTTATTCCCCTCACCGGCAGCAGCCACGGGCGGACGACAACTGCGGCCTGCTAGTTGAAAATACGGCAAGCGGCAAAGTGTTGTTTTATGCGCCGGGACTCGGGGAAATCGATCCCCGTGTCGAGACCGCCATGCGCAGCGCCGACTGCGTGCTCGTCGACGGCACCCTGTGGACCGGAGACGAGATGATACGCATGGGATTGTCGGCCAAGACGGCATCCGACATGGGGCATCTGCACTTGTACGGCACCGGCGGCATGATCGAACTCCTGGATACGCTCGGGCCGCGGCGCAAGATCCTTGTTCATATCAACAATACGAACCCGATACTCGATGAAGATTCCGCCGAGCGGGCGCTGCTCTCGCGGCACGGCATCGAAGTCGCGCATGACGGCATGGAGATCCTGCTATGAACACGGTCACCGACCGCAAGCTTCTGCCGCCATGGAGCCGTGAAGAATTCGAGCAGCAGCTGCGGGCGAAGGGAGCGGGATATCACATTCATCATCCGTTCAATATCAGGATGAACAGCGGCCTGCTCTCTCCGGAGCAGATTCGCGGCTGGGTGGCCAATCGCTTTTATTACCAGATCAGGATTCCGCAGAAGGACGCGGCAATCATCGCCAACTGTCCGGACCGTGACACGCGGCGCAAGTGGGTGCGGCGCATTCTCGATCACGACGGCGACGACAGCCATGAAGGCGGCATCGAGGCATGGTCCCGGCTCGGCGTGGCGGTCGGCATTCCGCGCGATGAGTTATGGTCGCTCGGGCTGGTGGTGCCGGGCGTGCGCTTCGCGGTGGATGCCTATGTCAATTTCGCCAGGACCGCCCCGTGGCATGAGGCGGTCTGCTCCTCGCTGACGGAAATGTTCGCGCCGCGCATCCACAAGGATCGCCTTGCCGGCTGGCCGCAGCATTACCCCTGGATCGACCCCGACGGCTTGCGCTACTTCCGCGAACGCATCACGCTGGCCGAACGTGATGTCGGCCATGGCTTGCAGGTAACGCTGGATCATTTCACCAGCCGCGCGCAACAGGAGCGCGCGCTGGAGATCCTGCAATTCAAGCTCGATATCCTGTGGGCCATGCTCGATGCGGTGGAAAAAGCCTATCCTTGACATGGAGGGGGAGATGACGATGACAACTGTTCCCGACAAGCCGAAACTCTCCCGCCTGTTTCGTTTTCAATGGGAGGAAACGCAAGGCAATTACGTCCTGCTCTACCCGGAAGGCATGGTGAGGCTGAACCAGAGCGCGGCGGAGATCCTGAAGCGATGCGACGGCGAGCATGATGTCGGCCAGCTTGTGCGCGAACTGGAGCAGTCTTTTTCCACCTCGGGCCTCGAAGACGATGTCAAGAGTTTCCTGAGCACCGCAACCGAACGAGGCTGGCTTGTCTGAGTTCCATGGCGAAGCCGCCCAAGGCGCCGCGGCCCCCGGTATCGCTCCTCCGCTCTGGCTGCTGGCGGAACTGACCTATCGCTGCCCCATGCACTGCCTGTACTGCTCCAATCCTCTCGATTACGCGGCGAGCGGGCCGGAACTGAGCACCGCACAGTGGATCGATGTCATGCGCCAGGCGCGCCGTCTCGGGGCGGCGCAGATCGGCTTTTCGGGCGGCGAACCGCTCGCGCGCGACGACCTGGAAGACCTGATCGGCGAAGCCCACCGCCTTGGCTACTACACCAACCTCATCACTTCCGGCGTCGGCATGAACGAGGCACGCATCGCGCGCATGCGGCAGGAAGGGCTGGACCATATTCAGCTGTCGTTCCAGGACTCCGGCAAGGAAATGAACGATTTCCTGTCGAATACCAGAACCTTCGAACTGAAGTCGCGGATCGCGCGATTGATCAAGCAGCATGAATATCCGATGGTGCTGAACGTGGTGCTGCACCGCTATAACCTGGATCATGTGGACCGCATCATCGACATGGCGCTGGAGATGGGAGCGGATTACCTGGAGCTGGCCAATACGCAGTACTACGGCTGGGGGCTGGCAAACCGCGACGTCCTGCTGCCCAGCCGGGAACAGCTGGAGCGGGCGGAAGCGGTCGTGAGCCACTATCGGGCCCGCCACGGCAATCGGATACGCATCCTGTTCGTCGTGCCGGATTATTTCGAAAGCCGGCCGAAGGCCTGCATGAACGGATGGGGCTCGGTTTTCCTTGCCATCTCGCCCGACGGCATTGCCCTTCCCTGCCATGCCGCGCGGACGCTGCCGGGTTTGGAGTTCCCCAATGTCAGTGAATGCAGTCTGCATGACATCTGGTACCGCAGCGCCGCCTTCAACCGCTATCGCGGAGACGGATGGATGCGGGAGCCGTGCCGGTCATGCCCGGAAAAGACCAGAGATTTCGGCGGATGCCGTTGCCAGGCCTATGCCTTGACGGGCGCCGCCGAAAACGCCGACCCTGTCTGCAGCAAATCGCCGTTGCATGGGGACTTGCAGGCCATCGTCCTGCAGGCCGAACGCAGGCAAAGGGAGCAGCAGCAGGCGGCGGGATCCCGGAACGAACAGCCCATCCTGTTCCGCAGCGACGCCAATTCGAAGCGCTTCGCTGCTGGAGTTGCTGGGACCGCTGAATCAGGCAAATAGCCAGCGTCACGTTCAAGCCGGACGCACCGCGCGGATCAGGCTGCCCTGCGGGTTGTAGCCGATGAGCGCCACGAAATAGAACACCGCCGTGCACAGCACGAGGACCGTCAGCGACGTCGCCTCAACCTGGAGATACAGCGCGAAACGCAGGGCTTCGACCGCGTGCGTAAACGGATTCAGGCTGGCGATCCGGTAAATCCATTCCGCCCCGGACTCGCGGACCTTCCACAGCGGGTACAGCGCGGAAGACAGGAAGAACATCGGAAAGATCACGAAATTCATCGTGCCTGCGAAGTTTTCCAGCTGCCTGATATAGACCGACAGCATCAGGCCGAAAGCGGACAGCATCAGCGCGCCAAGCACGATGACCGGCAGCCCCGTCAAAATCTGGAGTGGGCCGAGATCCACGCCGAACAGCAACGCCAGGACAATGAAGGCGATGGCTTGCAGGACCGACAGGAAGGTGCCGCCCGCGAGCTTGCAGGCCAGCAGGTAGGTTCGCGGCAGAGGCGCCGTCAGAAGCAGGCGCATGACGCCCATCTCGCGGTCGTACACCATGGCCAGCGAAGATTGCATGCCGTTGAACAGGCACACCATCATCACCAGCCCCGGCAGCAGGTAGACGCGGTATTCGATATAGGTGTCGTAGGGCGGAATGATCGCGACGCCGAACACGTTCTGGAAGCCGGCGGCAAACACCACCAGCCAGAGCGCCGGCCGCACCATCGACGATACCAGGCGGCCCGGCTGGCGCAGGAACTTGTGCACCTCGCGGCCGGCAATGGCGCGCAGCGCAAGCAGTGCATGACCGGTTCTCATTTTTTCGCTCCCGTTTGGGTCTGTCCGGTCGCGCCGGGTGCATCCCCCAGCCTGCAGGACGATTCCTTTTCATCGGCGCCCAGCGTGTCCAGGTTGTTCTTCGGATGCAGGAATCCGTCGAAAGGTGCAATCCCCGCAATGCCCCCGCCGATGCCTCCATGCGCCAGAAACACCGGCTGCCGCAATTGCTGGTCCCAGGGCCGGAACGACAGCCGTGCGCCCTTGAAGCCGTCCAGCACCAGTTCCTGGCTGCGCAGTGCGGCACGATGCCGGCTTGCGTCCGGCAGCTTGAGCGCTACTTCAATGATGGCCTTGGTTGCCATCCATGCCGCCCAATCCTCGGCTGCCATGACCCGGTTCTCCGCCTTCCTGAAGCGCCGGTTCAGCTGCGGCGCGCCGTTGCGCTCCCAGGAGGAATGCCAGCCTTCAGCCACCAGGCCGGCGCTCCCGACGACCGGACGCGGCAGCACGGTACGGTAAGGCACGTCGCGCGCGAACTCGCCGTCGCTGTCGACTACCCACACTACATCGCTGTCGATGCCGGCGGTGAGCAATGCGACGTTTGCCATGTCGCGCTCACGCGGATCATTGGACAGCTTGAAGCTCTTGCTCGCCACCGGCTTGAGTCCGTAGCGCTTGATCGCCCCCTGCGCCGCCGCCAGCATGACCTGGTCGGCCGGCGAGGTGCCGGCAAGGAGCAGAACCTTGCTCCATTTGCGCGTGACAAGAAACTGTGCGATCGCATCCGCGCGCATGGATTCGTCGGGCAAGGTATGGAACAGCTGGGCGTGGCATGCCGCTCTTCGCAAGGCGGGATCGGAGGCGGAGACATTGAACAGCAGCGCGGAGCCAGGCTGCGCCGCCTTGCTCAACTGCTCCACGGCGGAGCCGGGCAGATCGAGCAGGAAATGCATGACCCCTTTCTTCGCGAGCGCCTCGATCTTCGCATGCGCGTCTTCGATATTGTCGGCCGCCACGTCGATCAGGCTGACCTTCAGGTCCGCCTGCGCCAGGCTGAACTCGGATTCGGCGATGGCCAGCGCGGCGCCCGCCTTCGGCCGGCCCAGCGGCTGGCCGGGATAATTCTTTTCCAGCCGCGTGCGGTCATAGCGCGAATCGGCCGGATCGAACACTACGCCGATCTGCAGCTCCCGCGCCGGCAGGGCCATGCTGATGCAGGCCAGCGTGCCGGCCAGAGCCATTCCGCGCAGACGACGCTGAAAGAGATCTTCAGTCATCGATCGCCACGCTATGCGGCACCCGCCCGACCTTGACGGACTTGATCGCTCGGCCGGCCGCGACATCGACGACGGACACATCGTCCGACAGGCCATTGGCAACGTACAGCAATTTGTTGTCCCGCGTCAGTGCGACGCCCCAGGCGCGCTTGCCCACCAGCACCATGTTCCTGACCGACTTGCTTTCCACGTCGACGAACGCCACATGATTGGCGCGGCCCAGCGTGACGAACGCCGTCTTGCCGTCGCCCGACATGACCATGCCGACCGGCGTGACCTGATCGGAACGAATGCCCTTGGGTTCGAAATTGATGGTATGGCTGACTGTATAGTCTGACGTGCGGATCACGCTGACCGAGGAACCGAGTTCATTCGTCACCCACAGTTCCTTTCCATCCGGTGTAAGCGCAAACCGTCGCGGGCGCTTGCCCACCGCGACGTTCTTGACCACCTTGCCGCTGCCCAGGTCAATCACATGGACCAGACTGGCGACCTCGGAGGTAACGTACAGGTTTTTTCCATCGGGAGCGATCAGCACGCCTTCCGGCTCCTGTCCGACCTTGATCTGGCCGGTTGTTTTCTTGGTGGCGAGGTCGACGGCCACCACGGCAGCTTCGTCTTCGTTCGAAAAATACAGTGTCTTGCCGTCATGGGACAGATCGAAAATCTCGGCCCCCTCTTCCAGTGCGATTTTATCAACGACTTTTCTGGCGGCGACGTCGACCACCACGGCGGCACCGTCATCCCCGCAGGCGGCGATGAGCCGCTTGCGGTCGGGTGTGAACTGCATGTGGCGCGGGCGCTTGCATGTCTTGATGAGACCGATCTGCTGCTGCGTCTTGCCGTCCAGCACGGTGATCGTGTTGTCCTTTTCGCTGGACACAAAGACGGCGCCGGTCGCCGACCATTCCGGCACATGCGGCGCGAGCAGGAGGAGACCGGCGAGGGCGCCGGCAGGAATGGCGGCCATTGCAGTCAGATGCCGATATTTCCTCGTCTTCTTATCCATCTTTTCGTCTCCTTTGCACAGCGCCCGAACTTCCCGGCACCGGCATTCTGCAATCGGCGATGTCAGCGCGTCAGATGAAGGAAGGCATCGGTCACGGAGCCGTGCCCGTGACCGGCCTTCAGTTCCATGACCGTGCCATCGAATTTCACCTGCCCCTTCGCCAGCACCACGATGCGGTCGGCGGCCTCGGCTTCGTCGACCAGGTGCGTCGCCCACAGCACGCCAAGGCGCTGTTCCCGGCACAAAGCCTTGACATCCGCAATGATCTGAATGCGCGATGCCGGATCGATACCGACCGTAGCTTCATCCATCAGCAGAAGACGCGGACCGGATAGCAGGGCACGGGCCAGTTCAACCCTGCGGCGATTTCCTCCCGATAAGGTGCGTACCGGATCGTCGGCGCGATCCGCGAGGCCGAAACGCGCCAGCCAGTGCACGATACGACGGCGAGCTTCGGCGCGAGGAATACCGTGGAGATCGGACTGGAACTGCAGATTTGCCCTGACGGACAGATCAAGGTCAATGGCCGGCTGCTGAAACACGATGCCGAGCTTGGCCAGTGCGGGCAAGGGAGCAGTCGCTATCTCGGCGCCGAAAATCGCTGCACTGCCGGCGTCGGCCGTAAACAGGCCGGAAAGCATCTGGAACAAGGTGGTCTTGCCGGCGCCGTTGGGCCCAAGCAAGACCACAAACTCGGTTTCGGCAACGGTCAGGCTGATGTTGTCGACCGCCTTCCGGCTGCCGAACGATTTGCTCAGCCCGCGCACATCAAGCGGAAGCAGCAACGAGCGGGCCTTGCTGTGTTCGCTTCCGATTTCCGTCATTACAGGGATGGCATTGGCGGCGGGCAGGATGGCTGAACTCCTTCGAAAGAACGGGATGAACCCGAAAGCAGCATGTGCAGCAGCGTGCGCAAAGGCATGGCCGGCATCCGGGCGAACCCTGGCGCGGCCATGTCAGTCTGCTGCGCTCATGCAGCTGCCGGTATGCCCGGCATCGTAATGAAGCCGGGAATGCGCTTCATGTTGTTGATCCATTTCAGGATATTCGGATACGGCGCAAGATCAATACCGCCTTCGCCTGCCATCGCGGTGTATGGGAAGCAGGCAATGTCGGCAATGGTCGGACGGCCCAGCTCGAGGAAGTCGCGGGTCGCCAGATGGTCGTCCATGATCTTGAAGACACGCTTGGCCCCGGTCTGGAGCTTTTCCAGATCCAGCGGATAATTCAGGATCTTGACGAGCCGTGCTCCGGCGGAATTCATGATTTCGCCGCCGCCGGTCGACAGCCATTGCTGGATCTGTCCCATCGACCTGGCATCGTCTGGATACCACTGATTGCTCTTGTCATACTTCTTCGCAAGATAAACCAGGATCGCCTGGGCATCGCGCAGGCGCAGATCGCCGTCATCGAGAATCGGGATTTCCCCGAATGCATTGAGCGCCGTGTATTTATCCGTCTTGTGTTCCTTGTTGACGAAGTCGACCGTCACCGTTTCGTATTGCAAGTCGAGGATATTCATCATCATCCGGATCTTGTAGCAGCTTCCGGACAATTCGAAGTCATATAGCTTGATCATGTTGCCTCCTTCGTTGGGTTTCCTTAAACAACAGCACAGCGGCTACAACAGATGAATGGCGCGCCCTGTCGGCTCGACCGGCTTCGGCCTGCGTCAGAACGTCACCACGGAACGAATCGATTTTCCTTCGTGCATCAGATCGAATGCCTCATTGATTTTTTCCAGCGGCATGACATGCGTGATCAGATCATCGATGTTGATCTTGCCGTCCATATACCAGTCGACGATCCTCGGCACATCGGTGCGTCCGCGCGCACCTCCGAACGCAGTGCCCTTCCATACCCGGCCGGTGACCAGCTGGAATGGCCTGGTCGAGATTTCCTGCCCCGAGCCGGCAACGCCGATGATCGTGCTCACCCCCCAGCCCTTGTGGCAGCATTCGAGCGCCTGCCGCATCAGATTGACATTGCCGACGCATTCGAAGCTGTAGTCAGCGCCGCCCTTGGTCAGGCTCACCAGGTGCGGGACGATGTCGCCTTCGACTTCCTTGGGATTGACGAAATGGGTCATGCCGAACTTCTCCGCCAATTCCTTGCGGCCGGGGTTGATATCGACACCCACGATCATGTCGGCGCCGGCCAGGCGCGCTCCCTGGATCACGTTCAGCCCGATTCCTCCAAGGCCGAAGACCACGACCTTTGCCCCCTCTTCCACCTTTGCCGTGAACAGCACGGCCCCGATTCCCGTCGTCACGCCGCAGCCGATATAGCAGACCTTGTCGAAGGGAGCATCCTCCCGGATCTTGGCCAGTGCGATCTCCGGCACCACGGTGTAATTGGCGAATGTGGAGGTGCCCATGTAATGAAACAGATCCTTGCCGTTCAGGCTGAACCGGCTTGATCCGTCCGGCATCTTTCCCTGCCCTTGCGTGGCCCGGATTGCCTGGCAGAGATTGGTCTTGCGCGACAGGCAATATTCGCACTGGCGGCATTCCGGCGTATACAGCGGAATGACATGATCTCCGGGCTTGAGGCTGTTGACGCCGGCACCGACTTCGACGACGATGCCGGCCCCCTCGTGCCCCAGAATGGTAGGGAACAGCCCTTCGGGGTCTTCGCCGGACAAGGTGAAGGCGTCGGTATGACAGATGCCGGTCGCCTTGATTTCGACCAGCACTTCGCCGGACCTTGGGCCCTGCAGCTGTACGGTCTCGATTGTCAGTGGCTTTCCTGCCTTGTGTGCTACTGCCGCGCGTACGTCCATGTCCTGCTCCTTGATAAGTAAGCGACGATGTGTCTGCGCATGTTTGCCGGAAGCAAGCAGCAAAGGCGGCTCAACGGCCGCTCAATGACCACTCAAGGCCGCTCTCCCGGGCCGGACATGCCGAAGGCAACCCGCCGGATTCATTCTCTCCATCCATGCTTCGATGTTCGGATTCGTAACAGTCCTCATGGTCAGTGTTCAGCGCACTGCACAGTTGCAGCGGCACTCTGCGGTGCTCGCTTGCGGATTTATCCATGCTGCAGAATGGGTTCCCTTTCTGACAGAAGCGCGTACCATACAAGATGCAAAGGCAGCAATTTCCGACTATTCTTATAAAGAGACCAAGAGCAAAAAGCAGACCATTGGAATCAAGGCTCACCGCTGTTCCATGACGAAGAAAATTCAAGTGGAGTAAGAAAGCAGGCCATCTTGAAGAGACATCAAGAAGTTCTGGATGGCATGCGCACAGGAGACACCCATGTCCGGGATTGATGTTAATCATGTCCGGCGCGTACACTCGGCAGTCCGGGATGAAACGCGTTGCAATGGCGGCACCAACGTCAAGAGCGAGATTACGGAATCATGGATCCGATGTTTCAGGCAATACCATCTCGACCCCGAACACAGCCACGAAATTGTCGTTATCCCGCGCCCGGAACTGCAGGAGCGCCAGGAGAAGATATCGGATGTGCTTGAAGTCGCCAGCATCGAGATGGCGAACCTGTATCAGCAGTTGTCCGGCTCCGGCTATGCAATCATGCTGACGGACCGCGAAGGTGTCGTGCTGAACTACTTCGGCGACCCGAGCTTTACGCATGCCGCATCGAAATCGGGGCTGATGCAGGGCGCGCTCTGGAGCGAAGCCGCCCAAGGCACCAACGGGATGGGAACATGCCTCTACGAAAAGCGCCCGCTGATCATCCACAAGGACGAGCACTACCTGTCGAAGAATACCGGCATCACCTGCGCGGCGGCGCCGATCTATAACCATCGGGGAGACATCGTGGCTGCCCTCGATGCTTCCGGCGAATCGCGGCTCGCCCAGCAGCATACCCTCGTGCTGGTCAACATGTCGGTACACATGATCGAGAACCGGGTATTCCAGCGCCAGTTCCACAATGACTACATCGTGCATTTCCACGGCCGACCGGAGTTCGTCGGCACGCTCAATGAAGGCCTGATTGCGTTCAGCCCCGACGGCATGGTGCTTGGGGCTACGCGGACCGCATTGTTCCAGCTCGATATCGCGGCACCCGCCGACATAGAAGGCTTGCAGATCGGGCAACTGTTCAATGCCTCGTTGCCCGTGCTGGTGGCAAACAGCCTGAGCAAGGGACTGCGCCCCATTCCCATCTTCGATGTGCGGCGAGGCGGCCGTTTCTATGCCGTTGCCTATCCGCCGGAACCGGCTACGCGCGCCGTACGCCAGGTGAGCGCATCGCGCGGCAGGCACAAGCCCGACATCAGGATGCCCGAGGCCGACCGCACGCCACTGGACGGCCTGCATTTCGGCGATGCCGCGATGGAAGCCAATATCAGGTCCGCAAAGCGTGTCCTTGAACGCGATGTCGCGGTTCTGCTCTACGGCGAAACCGGCTCCGGCAAGGAGTGGTTCGCCAAAGCCATGCATCAGTCCGGCGGCAGGTCCGGCAAGCCGTTCGTTGCGATCAACTGTGCATCCATACCCGAGTCCCTGATCGAGAGCGAACTGTTCGGCTACAAATCCGGCGCCTTTACCGGGGCCAGCCGGGAGGGCCAGCGCGGCAAGCTGTTCCAGGCCAACGGGGGAACGCTTTTCCTGGATGAAATAGGAGACATGCCTATCCTGCTGCAGGCGCGCCTGCTGCGCGTGCTGGAGGAGCGCGAAGTTCTTCCGCTGGGCAGTGAAACGCCGGTCAAGGTCGATATTTTCGTGATCAGTGCAACGCACTGCGACCTGATGCAAAAAATCGAAGCCAAGGAATTCCGCGAGGATCTCTATTACCGGCTGCACGGCTTGACCATCACGCTTCCGCCCCTGCGCGAGCGGGGCGACAAGCGTGCGCTGATCATGCATGTCCTGGAGAGGGAGGGTGACGGCGACTTCGGCATGGACGAGCAATTGCTCGATGCACTGATGCATTACGATTGGCCAGGCAACCTGCGCGAGCTTCGCAACACCTTGCGCACCATGATCGCGCTGTCAGGCTCCAGTACGCTGACGATCAGCGACTTGCCGAGGGACTTCCCCGGAAGAAACATCGGATTGGCCGGAGAACACGGCGGAGCATCCGGAGAGCCGGGCAGCTTGAATCCGCTGGAAAACGCCGAGCGCGATGCCCTGCTCCAGGAACTGGCTCATCATCACTGGAATATTTCGAACCTGGCGAAAGGCCTCAAGATGAGCCGCAACACCTTGTATCGCAAGCTGCAGCGTTTGAACATCAAGGATTCGGACAAGACGGCCAGGCATTAGAGCGGGTTCAACGACGAAAGGACGAGATCGGATGACGCCTGCGATGCGTTGAAAGACGCATTGCAGCCCTGTCCTGACCGTCGCGCCGTTCATCTACGGGGGTACTGCATTGCCGTCGCCATCCGGCTTTTTGGCGGGCGGGCACTTCATATGGCGCAACATGGTGCCTTCCCGCTGCCGCAGGCCCAGGGATTCCATGTAGCGGTTTTGCGTATCGAAGGCCTCGCGCTCGCTCTCGATCACGGCCTCGCAGCTCATGAAGCGCGTGCTGCCGTCCTTCTTGTACTGCAATACGTGCACCATTTCATGAACAAGGAAGGAGTTGTCGCCAGGCTCGTCCATGTCCAGTGTATCCCGGATCACGATCCGGTAACGCTGGGTATCGAATGCCGCCATGACGGGGCCGCAGCGTGCCGGCTTGAATGGACACACCGTATTGAGAAACACTTCCGTGCTGACCACATCGATCGGCGGCAGATCGCTGGCCTCGATAGGCGGCAAGCCCGAAAACTGGATGGCTGCGGCCAGCAGGCGGCCGAGCAGCGGCAAGGGTAAAGGCATGAAACAGGAACCGTCGATACCGGATGGGGCTGGGCATGAGGGAGCCGATTGACTTGACACGTCAGGAGGCGTCATGCCGTGCAGCTGCTTAGACACTCGCCGCGATTCTGTAGTTTTCACTATACCCTCGCCGATCATCGTTTTGTAACGCGACGGCTTGACGATGGCATATTAGTTGCGTACATCGCAATACTTCCCTATGCGACGGCAGCCGTGAAGATATTTGCCTATGAGTATGGATCAGGCGGTGGCATGTTCGACCTGACGATGAGGCCCCCCTTGGTGTATCAGGGCGATTTCATGCTGCGCGCTCTGGTCTGCGATCTGGCAGACCTTTACGGCATCGAGGTTCTGACGACGCGCGACATGCGCTTGCCGGCGCTGGACTTGCCGGCTTCGGTACAGGTCGTCTCCTGCGATGCACAATCGGATGAGGGATTCAAGGTTTGCCTCCGAGCGGCGGACGCGGTCTGGCCCGTCGCGCCGGAATGCGCCGGCATTCTGGAAAGGCTGTCGCTGAAGGTCGTCAGGAGCAGGCGCATCCTGCTCGGCAGCCGGGCCAGCGCCATTCGCGTGGCCGCCAGCCGCCTGCTCACCGCGCGCCGCCTCGCGCGAGCCGGTATCATGGTCGTCGATACCTATCTTCCATCGGACGACTTGCCGAGGGACGTCCATGCATGGGTGGCCAAGCCGGATGATGGGGTTGGATTCAATGCCACTCAGATATTCCATGGTGCAAGCGATGCCCTGGACTGGATTGCCGAAAGCGGCGTAAGAAATTATGTTCTCCAGCCTTTCCTGCAAGGCAAGCCATGCAGTCTTTCGCTGCTTTGCTGTGACGGCAGGGCGCATGTGCTGAGCTGCGACGAACAGCGTTTCGCCGTCAGGAACAACCAGTTTCATTATCTCGGCACGTCAGTCAACGGCATCAATGACACAGCGGCGCAATGCGATCGCCTTGCCAGCAGGATCGCCCGAGCCATTCCAGGCTTATGGGGTTATGTGTCGGTTGATTTCATCCTGACCGGCTCAGGCCCGGTCGTGCTTGGCATCTATCCGCGATTGACGGCATCCTATGCGGGCTTGCGTGCTTCGCTCGGCTGCAATCCCGCCGAACTCGTGCTTGGACTCTTGAAAGAGAACGTCGACGTCAAGTCTTTTCCGTTCAACAAAGTTGTCGTGAATGTCGATGCGCAGGTCTTTGCATTGGAATAGGCAGGTAGCGGACGCCTGGCTCAGGCCCGCTGTTCATGCTTATTGTCTTGGCTTTCGATCCGCCGACATGAGCGTCAGTGTTTCAACAACGCCTGACTGGTCCTGCATGGATGAACTTCTGATTCGATACAGGCTGCCGGGCAGATCCTGGCAGAAGATGAAGACATAGGCCTTGTTCTCGAATTTCGGGAAACGCTCGCGCATCGGGTCGTTCAGATAGGGCTGTATGCGCACTTCCTTTCCTTCGAAGTCCTTCCCGGCGTAGCTGACACGGATGGGCTTTATCTCCTGGGTGTTAGCCAGCGCCATGCGGATTCGCTTGCGGAAATAGCCGGTCGAGCCGCCGGTCAGGCGCTTCATCTCCACGATATCCCGCTCCAGGAAGCCCAGCACGGCCGGATTGCCGTGCGCCCCTTCTATCGCGGGAAGCGGCACGTTCCTGTCGCCGGACAGGAACTGAGTGGTGACGGCGACAGTGGCATCCGGGTTAATCCTGGTAATGTCAACCTTGACCTCGTCCTTGAAGCCGTCTTCGCCGGCTGCTTCCTTCTGATAGGAATACGTCAGGATCGTCGGCGCCTGGATGCCTTGCATATGGTTGGTATCGAACAGCAGGCGCTCGGCGGCAGAGATACCCTGCGCCGATGCCATGGCGATCCACGGGAACAGGAAAAGAACGCATATCGATTTGACCAATCTCGCTTTCAATGCACGCACGGCGGCCTACCTCCCCGCCGTCGGCACGAGCAATTCGCCGCGTTCATCAACCCGCGGCACTCCATACGCGCTGAGGATGCCGTTGATCTTGTCCTGATTTTTCTCGATCAGCTGGTCGATGCGGTCCCTGAATTCCTTGTCGCCATGGCGTACCGCCATCGCGATGCTGAAATCGAATTTCATGTCGGGCTGCGATCTGAACGGTATCGCCATGATGGGGGTATTCGCGGAATTCCTGGCGAAGTAGGAAACGATCGGACCCCACGCGAAAGCGAAGTCGATTTTGCCCTGCGCCAGATCCTTTTCGATGATTTCACCCGGATACTGGTTCTCGTCACCGGTTTGCGGCTGATAGGGAACGATCTGGCCGATCAAGCCATTGTTCAGCAGCCAGTCGACCGCGGGCGAGCGCGCGAAGACACCAAGCCGCAAGGTCTTGCGTTTCTCCGGATCGAGCGCCAGCAGGTCTTCCGGAGTCTTGATGGAATCGAAACCCCTTCCCTTCACATAGGCCATCTCATAGGTGGAACGATAGTAGGGACGCGTCGTCGCACCGAGTTCGAACTCCTTGGGTACGCCGACGATCAGGTCGCACTTGTACTGGTTCGAATCCGGCAATTTGGCGCGCAGCGTATTGCGCACGAATCCCATGCGCTGCGGATACCAGGTGTACTCAACCTTCCAGCCGAGTTCCTGCCCCAGCAGCTGGGCAATCTTGTTCTCGAAGCCCATCAGGTTGCGATTCGAGAAAGGCAGGTTGTTGGGATCCTGGCATACCCTCAGGGTCTTGTCCTGCTCGCCGGCGCCTGCCGGCGGCAGCAGCGTGCCTGCGAGGATTGCGCTCAGCATGCCGCCCACGACGGCTCGCCGTTCGCATGCCGCCCGAGCCAGCCCGCGGATAAAGGAGGAGATGGTCATCATTGGTCGATGGCGGAGACGCGCCCTGGTTCAATCTTGCCGTCCGACCGCCCTTTCAGATACGCGTACAGAAAATCGATATTGTTCCGCACCTGTTCGCTGCCGTTAAAGTTCGGCATGCCTTTGTCCGGCCTGCCTTCCAGCACGGTCTTTTTGAAGTCTTCCTTCGACAGTACCTTCAGGCTTTCCACCAGCGAGGGACCGACCAGTCCTTCCTGCTTCGCGCCATGGCAGCGCTCACAGGCGGCGGCCCGCCAGGTTCTCCAGCCCTTGAGGGTATTGGCATCGACCTTGGTTCCGTCGACGACCTTGTAAAGCGGCGCATCGTCCGTCCGGGCAATACCGGATAATGTGCCGGACAATATGAGCAAGACCAGGATGCCTTTCGCCAAGCGTCTCATCTCAAGCCTTCCTGTCAATAGCGATTAAAGAAAGTCCGACATTCCGGCCGAAGCCGGAATGTCGGCAAACAAACGTGACGAACCACTGTCACGATAGGAGACCAGGCTCAATTGCCTGACGACGACGTTGATCTGTTCGGCAGCGCGAAAACTGTCAGGACACCGCCAAGTTCCGTGTACTTCGACAGTTCCTTGTATCCGCCCACCGCGCCGAGACCATCCGTATCCTTTTCCAGCCCCGCAGCCATGCCGATACCTGCCCAGCCGCCTATGCCGGAAAGCACGCCGACATACTGCTTGCCGTTGTACTCCCATGTCGTGACATTGCCGATGATGCCGGACGGAGTCTTGAATCTCCAGAGTTCCTTGCCGCTGTTATCGACCGCCTTGATATGGCCTTCGAGCGTGCCATAGAACACGACATCTCCCGCCGTCGACAGCGCACCGCTCCACACCGAGAATTTCTCCGGCCGAGACCAGACGATCTTGCCGGTGGTCGCGTTATAGGCGATGAAGTTGCCCATGCCGCCGTGGCTGTCCATTGCCGGGTACATCGAAAGCGTCGCACCTACATACGGCTGACCGGCCGTATAGTCGACCTGGAACGGTTCATAGTCCATGCAGACATGGTTGGTCGGCACATAGAACAGCCCGGTCTTCGGCGAGTACGATGAAGGCTGCTGATCCTTGGTTCCGAGCGCCGCCGGGCAGATGCCCTTCGAATTGACATCAGGCCCATTCTGCTGGGTGCTGTATTTCGCGACCACCTGCGGACGGCCGGTCTTCATGTCGACGTGAGTCGCCCAATTGACCTTTGGGTCGTATTTTTCCGCCACGAGAAGTTCGCCCGTCTCGCGATTGAGCGTGTAGGCAAAGCCGTTGCGGTCGAAATGCACCAGTGCCTTGACCGGCTTGTCCTTGATCTTGAGATCGGCCAGGATGTTTTCGTTGACACCGTCATAGTCCCACTCGTCGTGAGGCGTCATCTGATAGGCCCATTTCGCCTTGCCGGTATCGACGTCGCGCGCGAAGATCGTCATCGACCACTTGTTGTCCCCCGGCCGCTGGCTCGGGTTCCATGTGCTCGGGTTGCCCGTCCCGTAGTACATCAGGTTCAGCGCCGGATCATAGCTGTACCAACCCCAGGTGGTGCCGCCGCCGACCTTCCACTGGTCGCCCTTCCATGTCTTGATCGACGAGTCCTTGCCGACCGGCGCCATCTTGCCGTCGGTCCAGGTCATGGTCTTTTCCGGATCGATCAGCATCTCCTCGTCGGGGCCGACGCTGTACGCTTTCCATACCTGCTTTCCGGTATTGATGTCATAGGCCGTCACATGCCCGCGCACGCCGAATTCGCCGCCGCTGATTCCGGTGATGACCTTGTCCTTGAACACATGCGGCGTATTGGTATTGGTTTCTCCGATCTTCGGATCGCCGTTCTTGACCTTCCAGATCTCCTTGCCCGTTTTTGCATCGAGCGCAACGAGATTGGTGTCGGCCTGCTGCAGGAAGATCTTGCCTTCGGCGTAGGCCAGGCCGCGATTGACGGTATCGCAGCACATCACCGGAATGACGGCGGCGTCCTGTTTCGGCTCGTATTTCCAGTTGAGGCTCTGGTCGGAGAGCTTGATCGAGAAAACCTTGTTCGGGAACGGGCTGTGCAGATACATCGTATCGCCGATCACCAGTGGCCCGCCTTCATGACCGCGCAGTACGCCGGTGGAAAAGGTCCATGCAACCTGCAGATCCTTGACGTTGCTCTTGTTGATCTGCTTGAGTTCGCTGTAGCGTCTGTTGGCGAAGTCGCCCGCCTGCATTGCCCAGTTTTTCGGGTCCTTGGTGAGTTTAGCGACATCGGCATTGGCCTGCGCTACAGTCGGCACGCTGATCAAGAGCGCGCACGGCCAAAGGCCTATCCAGCTTTTGGTGGATGACATCTCAGATCTCCTTGAATAACGTATTGTCAGCAAGGTGCCGGCTTGTTTAGCCGGGCTTTGGCCAGAGCCGGACGATACGCGAACTATACGGCCTGCGCACCGGCATTACCCCGGGTACAAAGTAGCAGTTAGCATGCCAATGGCCCCGATATGATCGACATTCAAATTTGCTGCCCTTGCAGTCTTCATTAAAGATGAGATTATTCCTGTGACGCAATGTCGTGTTGCAGGGCACCATGTACTGCTTAATGAACATGCTGCGCCGTGGCGTGTCACGAATTCGTACCATGTCGATAAATGCCTGCTGAAAGCGCGGTGGAATCAAATGACAGGCCCGACATTTAACCGTCAACGGTTGCCTTGCTGCTTGTCCGCCATGCCGCGGACCATGTAGCTGATGCCGCGCGTCCAGGTCTGGTCGGTGTTCCCTCGGATATCCACCGACTTCAGCAAAACCGTCTCGCCGGTGCCCGCATCCTTGATTTCGATGTTGAGGTTCAAGATGAGATTGCTGACTTTTTGCACCCAGGCCGTGAGGACGCGGTCGGCGTGTGCGGCCTTGGCGAGATCCAGCTCGCAGCCATTGCATTCATGAAGATCGAAGCGACTGCGCTGCTGGTCGATCAATGGCTGTATGGGCGCCCTGTCGACCAACGCATAGAATTGCCTCTCCTGGAACTCCTTGCGCAGTTGCTTGCTGATCAGGTCCAGACGCGCAATCTGAGCCCGCACGGAGGCTTCGTCGCCCGTATGGTCGATGATCTCGAAGTCGAGCATGAGCAGGGTCTTCAGCGGCGGGTCGGCCGCCCACACGGGGAAAGCGCATCCGCTTGCAAGAACCAATATCAGCCGCTTCAGCCATGATTGTCGACCAAGGCGATTCCGACTCGGGTTCACAGGTCACCCGGAGAAACAGGCTGTTTGCGCAGCATCCTCGATGGCCTTGTAATTCTTCGCTGCCTTCTTCACATTCTGCGGATCACGGAACACCGCTCCCCGTTCGCCGCCCAGATTTTGGTAACGCTGCGCGGTCGATGCCTCGATATAGTCCTTGTACTTGAGCTTCCCGGCGATCTGATCGATAGCACAGGAACACTTATAGAGGTACTCCTGCTTGCCTTGATGATTTTTCATGCATTCAAGCACATATTCGACACGGTCGGTTGTCGGAAAATCGTTGGCATGGGCGGTCAGTGGCGCCATGGCCGCCAGCAGGATAAGTCCTTGGGCAATAGTCATTGCAGTTCCCTCCCTTCAACATTGGATTGCTGCCGCAAAGACTCCTGAGCAGGTTGCATGCCAATGAACAGGCTTAATGTTGTCAGACGGGCACAACGGCCATCCACGCTACGGTGAAAAACCTGCGCGGATTGGTCGTCCCGCCGGCGGCAAGACAAAAAAAGCGGGCCGGCAGCAGGCTGAAGAGCCCCACGATAACAGTCGCTTTTCCCATGCGGATTTTTATACTTCGAGCAGGCTCGCTGCGAATGCCCGCAGCGGCAACCATGGGGTGCCTGCGCCTCTCCGGTCACATCATGGCCCGGAGAATTTTTCAGGCCCGCTTGGCAAAGGGGCCGGGCTTTCCACGACGGGCGGCAGGCTGCCGATGAAGTGCGCGAGGTCGAGCATGTCTTCGCCGCTCAGCGTGCGCGTGATATTCTGCATGGTGCCTCCGTCATAGATCCGCAACTTCTCCTTGAAATTCATCAGCTGTCTTGCCACATAATCGGGATGTTGTCCTGCCAGCTTCGGGATTTCATTATGCCCTTTCAATCCTGCCGCATGACACCCCGCGCAGGACGATTCCCGGCCCAGTTGCGCACCGCGCGCCACTCGCTGCGGATCGAGGGCGTCGGTGATGGGGACCGGAGTCTGGGATGAAAAGAAAACAGCCAGATTGATGATGTCTTCATCGCTCAGGCCGGCTGCAATGGCCGACATGGTGGGATTGATACGCCGCCCCTCCTTGAAGTCGTGGAGCTGGAAATAGATGTACGTGGCCGTCTGTCCGGCCAGGACAGGAAATCTCCCATTGGTCGAGTTTCCATTCACGCCATGGCACTGGATGCAAGCCGCGGACTTGGCCCTGCCGGCCTCGATATCCGCATCGTTGGCAAGCGCGCCGCTAACGCAAACCAGAAGTGCGCCGAACAGATAAGGTGCCAAAGCGATGGCTCTGCTGTGTCTCATGATTCATCGTCCCGTGGTTGATGAGGACGGATGTCATCCAGGATGACATCCTCCTATGAGTGGCTGATACCCCCGGCTACAGGCTGAAGACAAATACGCTGTCTCCGCGCTTGTAGTTCAATTGCGCGTTTCCGCCTGCTGCAACGGCGATGTACTGCTTGCCGTTCACCATATAGGAAACCGCCGGCGCATTGACTCCGGCATTGCACTGGAAACTCCAGAGCGCTTTTCCGGTGAGCGCGTCATAGGCCTTGAACAAGCCGTTTCCTTCGCCGGCGAATACCAGCTCGCCGCCCGTGGCAAGCACCCCGCCGATCATCGGCTGTTCGGTCCTGGCCTGCCATGCGATCTTGCCGGTATCGATGTTCACCGCGCTGACGTTTCCATATTGCTGTTCGCCGGGAACGCTCTTGAACAAGCCGCCCAGCCACAGCTTGCCGCCGGGGTAAGGCGCGGTCTCCGCGTGATACGTCATCGGCTGATGCAGCAGCGCGACGTAGGCAAGCCGGGTATCCGGATTGAACGCAATCGGCGACCATTCCACGCCTCCGTTCGCACCGGGCAGCATGCGCGTTCCTTCCGGCGTGGGCAGCGCCCACAGATTCTCCTGCGGAACCATGGCCTCCGAGAAGCGGATCAAACGACCGTCGCGGCGGTCATGGACATAAACATGGCCGATTTTTCCGCCATGGATCACTCCGGGAATCATTTTTCCATCCGTATCCATGACATCGACAAGGACCGCCGGACTGACCGCATCCAGATCCCAGACGTCGTGCGGGATATATTGGAAATGCCATTTGTACTGGCCGGTCTCGAAATCAATGGCCACCAGTGAGTTGGTGTACAGATTGTCGCCGGGCCGTTCCGCGCCGTACAGGTCAGGAGACGGATTTCCGACCGCGAAGAACAGCGTCCTGGTGGCTCGGTCGAATGCCGGCGGCATCCAGACGCCGCCGCCGAGGGTCTCGAAGAAACTGCTGTTCCTTGCGAACTGCGCCTGCTCCGCTGCGATATCGCGGTGCAGATCACGGCCTGTGGCATCGGTCGTTTTCCAAACGCCTTCATGGCCCGATTCCGGAATCGTAAAGAAAGTCCACACCAGTTTGCCGGTGTCGGCATCGAATGCCTTGAGAAATCCGCGTACGCCATACTCGCCGCCGTTCGTTCCGATGAGTACCTTGCCATCGACGGCGACCGGCGCCATGGTTTCGCTATAGCCTTTCTCCGGGTCGGCGATCTGGGTCTCCCATAACAGCTTGCCGGTCTTCGCGTCCAGGGCAATCAGTTTCGAATCCAGCGTCCCCATGAAAACCTTGTCGCCGGCGATGGCGACGCCCCTGTTGTTGGGACCGCAGCAGAAGGTAGTGATCGGCCCCAGCTTGTGCTGGTAATGCCAGTATTCCTTGCCGGTCACCGCGTCGATGGCAAAGACATGATTGAACGAGGTGGTGATGAACATGACACCGTCGACAACGATCGGCGCCGTCTCCATCGACTCGACCACACCCGTATGGAACGCGAAAACCGGCTTGAGTCCGGCCACGTTCCCCTTGTGGATTTGCCGCGCGGGATAGAAGCGGGTTTGATCATAGCTGCCGTTCGAGTGGAGCCAGTTGGTTTCATCCTTCGCGGCGGCATCCAGCATTTGCTGCGTGACAGGAGCCAGCGTACGAACGACGGAAGCGTGATGGTGGTGGTGGCCTTTGCCGCTGCGCTCCGCCTGTGCGGTGCCGAAGAATGAAGCCAGCAGCACCGAGGTGCCCATCACCGCGCCAAGCACTAATGACTTGCCCGTTCCCATATTGCCTCCTTAACCAATGCCTGCTTTCGTATTTATTCCGTATCCGCCGTAGACGCGAATATCCGCCCGGATTTCTCCGGTATAAACACCGCCAATACATGAATAAAAACCCCGAATTGATCAAATTTCGATAGCTCTTGAACCTTGACTTAACGCGGTCATTCACCAACGATGACGTTAAGGTTAATCCCCTCCCGACGTGAATCGGATCACGGCTTTTTAAGGAAAAGAGGAGGACATATGACGAAGCTCAAGCTAATGGAAATATTTGTCGCCGCCCTGCTTTGCCTGCCGGCAGCGGCGCAGGATCACGCATCGCACGAGACCGGCGAACTTAACAGGCAGTCGCTGGCGGCCGTGCGGACCGGCAACCTGGACATGCTCAGGCAGTTGATCAGACAGGGTGCAGCGGTCAATACACGCAACCGCAACGGGGATACCTTGCTGATGCTGTCCATCAAGGAGCAGCGCCTGGACATGATGGATTTTCTGATCCGCAACGGTGCCGACGTGAACCAGGCGAACCTGGCGAAGGTGACGCCGCTGATGAGCGCCGCATTTTCCGGCCGACAGGATATGGCTGCAGCCTTGCTGAACCATCAGGCCGACCTCCATGCAAGCGATCGCCTGCACAAGACGGCAATGGTTTACGCCGCCGGTACCGGCAAGACCGCCGTCGTCGATATGCTGTTATCGAAGGGAGTAAAGCCCGACGAGCGTTACGCGAATGACTTGACTGCATTGATGTGGGCTGCCGGCAGCGGACATTCCGATACTGTCAAGTTACTTCTCGATAACGGCGCCGATCCCAGGCTGCGCGACAATCGGGACAAGACTGCATTGCAGATGGCCGAGGAAAATCGGCATGCAGAAGCGGCAAGGCTGCTCCGGGAAAAAATGGGTGAAGGCCGCTGATTGTGCCGGTGCCTTCAAGCGGTCTGACGACGTGTCGGCCCGGCATCCGGCGGGAGAGCGCGAGAATGAAGCTTGCATGCCATGCAGCGGACGCGATACATGCCGGTATGTTTCCCTGCGCCGGATTGCGCTTGACATATCTCATTCATAACCGGGCATGCCTGTCCATAATGCGAAGACGGACGTGCGGTGCTTAGCATGATGCCGGCCTGACCTCGGCGGTGCAGTGGAAACGAATACCATGAGCCAAGCTAACTGTTGTGGTGCACCCCATTGGGCCGCGAGCCGGCCGGATCAACATGCAGCGCAAGACCGGCCTTTACCGCCGGTCGCGGCACCGAAAGACAATGTTGACGGAGCGCCAATGGTCGATGGCGGAAATGCTCGCATGCCGGATGCAGCCGACACGCCCCATGCGGCAACCGGCATGGTCAATGAGGATGACGCTCGACTGATTCATCTTGTCGCTGCTGGCGATCCTCATGCGTTTGAATTGCTTTACCGCAGTTACTTTCCCAAGCTCACGCGGTTTCTGGCCCGCATGACCCGCAGGCCGGACCTGATCGAGGAAGTCGTCAACGACACCATGCTGGTGGTCTGGAAAAGGGCAGACAGTTTTGACGGCAGCTGCAAACCATCGACCTGGATCTTCGGCATCGCCTATCACAAGGGACTCAAGGCAGTCGGGAGACTGGACGACCCCGTCGAGTTCGACTTCGAGAGCACGGCGGACGAGCGCGCGCATGGCCCGGAAAGCGAAGCCCAGTACCATGAATTGCGCGAGCAGTTGCTCAAGGCCCTCGATGCCCTGTCCGTCGAACAGCGCGCCGTGGTCTGTCTGACCTACTTTCACGGCTTGGGCTACAGTGAAATCGCCCACGTCATGGAGTGCTCGGTCAATACCGTAAAGACACGCATGTTCAGAGCCAGGTACCGCCTGGAATCTCTGCTGGTTGACCGCATGGAGGAGATGAAGTGAACGGCCGTGTCGTTCCTCCAGGCAGCGCGACGCATGATGCCGTTCAGGAGCTGCTGCCATGGTTCGTGAACCATACCTTGAACGCCGATGAGACGGCACTGGTTCGGGAGCATCTGCGTAGCTGCGCGCAGTGTCGCGCAGACATGGAACGCCAGAAAAGGATATGCGCGATCGAGCCGCCAACCACCGCCGAGATGGATGTCGATCAGTCGTTCCGCCGGCTCCTCGGTCGTATCGAGGCTCCGCAGGGCCCGCCTGCGCCGGCCGCACTGCCCCGCCCTCTCCGCCAGGCAGCCGGTGCAGGCGCCCGCTGGCTGCGCTGGGCGCTGGCTGCGCAGGCGGCGGTCATTGCCATGCTTGCCGTCCTCCTCTTGCCGGCTTCCGGTCTCCTGCCCGCTTATTACGGATTGGGCCAGTCCGTGAAGGCAGAGGCCAACATCGTCGTGATCTTCAAGCCCGATACGAGCGAGCAGGATTTGCGGCAGATTCTGCGGGAAGCCGGAGCGCGGATGACGGATGGTCCGACCGCTGCCGATGCCTATTTGCTCAGTGTCGACAATGCCGGGCAACAACATGCGCTCGGCGTGCTGCGGTCCAGAACCGCTGTCGCCCTGGCCGAGCCACTGACTTCGGGAGGCGGCCGGTGAAGGCAATAGGCTTATGTCTTGCTCTCGTTCTCGTACTGGCGATTTCCGGCTGCGCGGCAACCGGGAGCAGCATCGGCGATGCCCTAGGGGATGCGCAATCCTCGGAGCACCGGATCCTTGTCATGCTGCACTTGCCGCCGCAGCATTTCCGTCCCCTGGCCGACTATGGCGGCGGGTACATGGATGTATCGGGTCAGGCTGCCCGGCGGCGCATTGCGGCAAGCCTTGCGCGCGAACATGGCTTGAAAACGGTAAGCGATTGGCCGATGCCGGTATTGGGGCTTCATTGCTTCGTGATGGAGGTACCGGAACAGGCTTCGCCTGCTGCCGCAGCGGAACTCGTAGCGCGCGACCATCGGGTGAAATGGGCGCAACCGGTTCAGCTGTTTCACGCCATGGGGAATGGCGATCCGCTGTACACGCTTCAACCGTCCGCGCGGCTCTGGCACCTGGCGGAAATTCACAAGACCGCCACCGGCCGCAGCGTGCGTATCGCGGTGGTGGATAGCGGAGTCGACGCGGACCATCCGGATCTCACCGGGCAAGTCGTACTGAAGGAAAATTTCGTTGAAGGGACTGCCTATGCCGCCGAAGCCCATGGCACTGCGGTTGCCGGAATCATTGCTGCCCGGGCGGGAAACGGCATCGGCATAGCGGGAGTCGCTCCGGGAGCACGCCTGCTTGCCCTGCGGGCATGCTGGGAAAATGCCATGAAGCCAGCCAGATGCAATAGTTTCACATTGGCCAAAGCGCTTCATTCCGCCATCCTTCACGGCGCCCAGATCATTAACCTGAGCCTGTCCGGCGCCCCGGACAGGCTGATGCGCGGTTTGCTGGACGAAGCGCAGGCGCGCGGTATCAAGCTGGTCGCTGCGGCGGATCCGAAAAGCAAGGACGGCGGCTTTCCGGCTTCCCACGGTGGCGTACTCGCCGTGACGGATGGATCAACGCCCGCCGGCATGACAAGGGAAGCGCGCATCCTCAGCGCCCCCGGACGCGATATTCCGGCCACGGTCCCTGCCGGACGCTGGGGCTTCGTTTCCGGGCCTTCCTTCGCAGCCTCCCATATTTCCGGACTCGTTGCGCTGATCACCGAATTGCAACCGACGCTGTCTGCGGACCTGATACAACAGGCGCTCGCTGACGAGCCGAACGGCATTGGTGCGACAGGCTATGTTGATGCCTGCATGGCTTTGTCGCGGGTGACGCGGTTCTGTTCCTGCGCATGCGTCGCGCCGCAGGCAGCCGCAGATAGCGGTTCATGAGGCGATGGGGGCCGGTTCATCGTTATTGCGTCCGTTCATCATGGCAGGCGTCATGGCGATTGCCGGTTCCCAGGCATGCGCACAGATCAGCGGCAATGTTTCCCTGGTTTCCGGTTACTGGTACCGTGGCGCCATGCTGAGCAATGCACATCCGCAACCTCAGCTTCATCTCGGATACGACGGCAAGGACGGCTGGTATGCGGGCGGCTTCGCTTCGGGTGTGGACCTCGGGCCGAGGACCGGCAGCCAGGTACAACTGATGACCTACGCCGGATATCTCGGTCACCTGCCAGGCGATATCCGATGGGAAGCCGGGCTAATCAAGTCCGCTTTCCTGAATGCCGCCGCCTATAACTACCTCGAAGGGTTTGCCGGCATTCTTGCCGACAATTTGAGCGCCAGGCTGTATTTCTCGCCGGATTATTTCGGCGCCCGCATCCGAACGATTTATGCGGAGCTCAATGGTTCGTATCCGCTGATGGAAAGAATCCAGCTCGTCGGTCATGTCGGACATTTGCAAATCTTCCCGGATGCGGCAGGCCGCGGTCCGGAGTCGCGCAGCCGTCACGATATCAGTATCGGGTTAAGCGCCGGCTTTGCGGATTGGTCCATGCGTGTCGCGTGGGTTGCGGGAAGACCGTATGCCGACGGGCCGCAGTTCTATGGAACGCCAAAGCCTTCCGCCTGGATACTGAGCGTATCGACCTCATTCTGAATTGCGAGACTGTGCATGTCCGCAGCGCGAACCCCGCGCGAGCCGGCAAGATGCTGCGGCTCCACCATTCGGCAGCAGAGACGACCTGGCTTGGAATGGATCAATCTGCAAGAGAAAGCTTTGCAAGCTTGAGATTGGCATCAACCCTTTTTGAAGCAGAACTGTTCTACCTCATGGAAGGAAGAAAAAACAGGAAAAGGAACACTTGCATTCAAAAGCCTTCATCCTATGGTGAGCTTAGCTGTGGGTTTTCTTGTGCACTGCACTCAGGCAAACCAGACAATCCGACCGAGGGCATTACCTAACCGACAGGAGATTTCGATGAGAGCGATTGCGCTAATAAGTCTGCTGGTCATCTCCTCTACAGCCTGCTCGAGCATGGGAGGAATGTACTCGGGAAGCTCCCAAACGGGTTCCTCTTACAGCTCCACACAGAATCAAAACCTGAATATCTGGAACGGCTTTGACAGTCCTGTCATCGACCCGCGTACCGGACGACTCAACCTCTATCATGGTGGCTAGCCGGACGCGCCGGGGTGCTTGGCTATTCCATGTCTCGCCAACCGAAACAGCTCCTTTGGATGAAAGGAGAATGAAATGAAGGGCTCCGTGATTGTGCTCGCAGCAACACTACTGGCCGGTTGCTCCGGCATGGGTTCCCAGAATTTCGATTCGGCGCAAAGCGCCAATCAAACCCTTTGCAACGTGATGCGAAGCTACGAACCATACAGGCAGAACCAGTGCGGCGAGATGTCGGCAGGAGCGGCATCGGCCTATCGCTCCAGGTAACGTGGAAGCTCGGAATGCATGCTTTCGCAACGTTCGACGCGAAGCCGGAATTGGAACTTGACGCCCTCACCCGGAGATCATTGGAACGAGTCTCGCAACCTCAGCAGGAAGAAGGAGAATGGAAATGAATGACTTTCCTGCTTTTAATGCGAGGTCCGTTCGCTTTCTCCTCTGGATTTCCATGGCGAGTTATTGCGGAACTGCGATGGCGGCAGGATTCGCACTTAACGAAATGAGCGCCGGTGCCGTCGGCAACGCGTTCGCAGGCAATGCCGCCGTAGCCGAAGATGCCAGCACGCTTTTCTTCAATCCGGCCGGCCTCGCGCGCTTGCACGGCCAGCAATTCACGCTGTCCGGCTCCGCCATCCGGCCATCCATAGAATTCTCGAATGCCGGATCTCGCTCGCCCGCCGGCCCCCCGGCAACAGGCGGCGACGGCGGCAATGCCGGCGGATGGAGTCTTGTGCCCGCAATGTATTACGCCATGGACCTGACTCCTTCAATGCGATTCGGCATCGGCATTCAATCGCCGTTCGGCCTGAAAACCGAATACGAGGCGAACTGGGTGGGCCGGTACCAGGCGCTGAAATCCGATCTCAAGACCATCGATATCAATCCCTCGCTCTCCTATGCAATCAATGAACGCCTTGCTGTCGGCGCAGGCCTGAGCGCACAGTACGCCAAGGTGGAGCTTACCCGTGCCATCGACTTCGGCACGGTCTGCGCATCAAGGCTTGGCTTGGCGACCTGCGGGCCGATTGGTTTCCTGCCCCAGGCCAGGGATGGGAGGGTAGTGCTGAAGGGTGACGACTGGGCATTCGGTTTCAATGCAGGCCTGATGTTCATGCTTGATCCGGCAACGCGGTTCGGTCTCTCGTACCGCTCCAGGGTGCAGCAGAAAATACGCGGCGATGCCCGCTATGACAGGCCGGCAGGTCTGCCAGGCGTATTGGGAGCCGCCGCGGCGTTCACCGATGCCGGCGCTTCGGCTGACCTGACTCTGCCGGAATCGCTGAACCTGAGTGCTTACCGGAACCTGGACGCCAAATGGTCCGTGATGGGCGACATCAACTGGACTGGCTGGAGCCGCTTTGAAGAATTGCGGGTGCGGTTCGACAACGGTGCGCCGGACAGCGTGGTACGCGAAGAATGGCGCAATACCGTGCGCGTCGGCGCTGCCGTTCATTACCGCCATAACGATGCATGGAAATTCAGAAGCGGCGTCTCCTACGAGAACTCTCCGGTCCGCGATGCCAACCGGACGCCCACCGTACCTGATTCCCGCCGGATCGCATTCGGCGTCGGCGCACAGCTGCGCCAGTCAGATAAAAGCACCTGGGATTTCGGCTACGCGCATATCTTCATTCGTGATGCTTCGTTGAATCGCGCCGAGCCGCCGCTGGGAGGGACGCTGGTTGGTGATTACCAGAGTAACGTGAACATTCTTAGCGTTCAGTACAACCATTCGTTCTGAGAAGGAGATCGCCCCGAGGTCTGCAGCATTCCGTTTTCGGATGTGCAAAGGACCCGGATGAAAGACAATTGCGAGAGCAGTTCCAGCACTTCAGCCCTCAACCGACAGAACGAATTTCCGTACGCTCTCCTGAGCAAGGACAACGGTTGGTTCTGGCTGAAACACACCGTTGTTCCGCCTCGGCCTCGACTAATGCCGATCCCGAGTCATAACATGCCATGAGATCGATATCGCGTCTTTTTCCGCCGGCCGGCGTTGTGCTCGTCATCCATAGCTCCGCTATAAATCCCTGATTTGCAACCTCGGCCTTAGCAGTCGAAATAACCATCGAGCTCATCTGTCAATCTAGAATGCTTTCAGGCCGGCCCCGACCATGAGTTCAAGCGGCGGCCGCAGCTCGCACCAGGCGTCCTGTGCCTGCAGCCGCGCCTATTCCTTCAGCAGCTCATCCCCGGCCGACGAACGGCATCTTGGATGCCATTACCGTGTGGAACAGGACGTTCGCACTCAGCGGCAGGCTTGCCATGTAGCGCACGGATTGCGCGACGATGGCGACGTCGATGACCGGTTCGATGGCAACATCTCCATTTGCCTGGGGAACGCCTTTGGTCATCGCATTGGTCATGTCGGTTGCGGCATTGCCGATATCGATCTGACCGACGGCGATGTCATATTTTCGCCCGTCGAGAGACGCTGCCTTGGTCAGTCCCGTGACCGCGTGCTTGGTCGATGTATAAGCGATGGAATTCGGCCGCGGTGCATGCGCGGAAATCGAGCCGTTGTTGATGATGCGGCCTCCCATGGGGGACTGCGCCTTCATCACGCGGAAGGCTTGCTGTATGCACAGGAACATGCCGGTCAGGTTGACATCGACCACGCTCTTCCAGTGCTCGAAGCTCATGTCTTCCAGAGGCACGCTGGCGCTGAAGGCGCCGGCGTTATTGAACAGGAGATCGACACGGCCGCAGGTCTCGACCGTCTTCTCGAAGAGATTGCGGACCGATTCGGGATCGCTCACGTCGGTCGACACGATCAGTGCCCGGTCGGGGCTGCCGGAGGCGGCAGCGACGGCTTCCAGCGGCTCGACCCGACGCCCGGCGAGCGCTACTTTCCAGCCGTCTGCCAGCAATGCCAGAGCGACTGCTTTTCCGATTCCGGAGCCGGCTCCGGTAACAACGGCTATCGATTGTTTTTCCACTGCTTCCATAGGACCTGATGAAATTGAATTAGGGGCAACGCCCCGGGCAAAGGACCGGCGCCCGTGCAAGGCGCGGACTTCGGTCCGAACAAGAAAAATGCAAAAGCGTCACTATACAGCCCTTCGCAGTCCTTCGCGTCGCTCCAGCCGACGGTCCGCAGCCCCGTCTCCTGCGCTGCAGGCAGGCCAGTCGGGGTGCCTTGATGATTCATTCCAGTTTGATATCGGCCGACTTGACCAATTGCCTCCGCGCTTGTTTTCGCTGGCGATCAATGCTACAGACCGCTCGTGCATGGCACTCCGACTTCATTGGCGTGGTCGGTAATCTTTGCACGCAGGTCGCGAATCGCCGGCACGACATTGAAGCTTTCGTTGAGCTTCTTCATGATGGCGGGCAGCAAAGCTGCGGACGCATCAACTTCATGGGTCCGACTCCCGCCAGCCTGCGCATTTCAGCCCAGCTTGATATACACCCGCCCTTCTTCGATCCTGATCGGATACGACCGGATATCCTCTGTCAGCGGTTCGCACATGGCCTTGCCGTTGCGTATATCGAAGCGCCCCTGATGCAGCGGACACTCGATCTCATGCCCTTCGAGGAAACCGTCGCACAGGCGCGCATGGCCGTGCGTGCAGATGTTGTCGGTCGCAAACACATCGTCTCCGACGCGGTAGAACGCAATCTCCCTGCCCTGCACCTGCACACCGATGACGTCGTCTACCGGAATCTCGTCGATGCTGCAGCTAGCAATCCATTGTTGGCTCATTGTTCTTCTCAGATCGGATAAATGATGGAATTGGGAATCATCTCGGTGTCGTAGATGCACAGCCTTGATTCGAATTTCATGCCTTGCGGCGTCGATCTCACCCGGTCGATATAACGTCCCACATTGAACACGGTCGACTCCTGGCTCAGCTTGGTGCGGAAGACGCTGTAGTTGGCCTCCGACACGATCAGGCCGTCTTCAACCGACCGCACCAGCGGCAGGCCGACGACGTGGCGCTGGTAGTAAGGGTCATGGAACAGCGTCTCCTTGATGCCATAGGCGCGGTCGCGCAGCATGCCCTTGCTGAGCAATGACAGCGTCGCCAAGGGAAAGCCGCGCTCGAAGTTTTCGCGCGGCTGCAGCTTGTATTCGCAGTCATCGGTGAAGAAATCGACCCAACCCTCCCAGTCGCCCGCGTCCACGGTCGACGCATAGTTCGCATACAGGCTTACCAGATCGCAGTAGCTCTGAAAATCTTTCAGCATGGTCATACTCCCATCACCTTGCGCCAGTAGTCATACATCCCCCTGATCAAAGTCTCGGTCACCATGTGGTCGGTATTCTCGCATTCATAGCCGCCCAGTTCCGCAAGCGCGCGGTGATAGGGTTTCTGCTCGAAGCCCTGCTGCGAAAGCTCGATCACCTCTCCGTCATCGGCCGACACGAAGCCCGCCGGTCCGAAGAGATTGGCCTGGATGAGGCGGCGGTTGGTCATTTCCTCCGTATCGTCCTCAAAGCCGAAATGGGTCCAGACAAAATCGAAGGAGCCGGTGCCGTTCGGCTGGATATGCCGGGTCGACACGCTGTTGACCTGCTGCTGCAGGATCACGCTCGGGAACAGGGTCATCATCACGGCAGTCGGACCGCCCCACCATGGCTCGGGAACGATGTCGAGCAGGCGCTTGTCGTTGATTTCCATGGTTTCCTTGAAGCTGGTGACGCCCGCCGTGACTTCATTCCTGGCCTGCGCGTTGCCCCGTGTCGAAATCATGGCCGCATGCCGGAAGTGTTCATCCATCTTCAGCTCCGACTTGTTATCGGCGCGCCACAAGCCATAGGTGATGAACCAGGTATGCAGCAGGCCCGGGTGGTACGGGTCCTTGATGTTTTCCTGCATCAGTTTCCAGTTGCCGGGAATGCGCTGCCGATTGTAACCGAGGATGCGCAGCTTGCGGCCGTTGAACAGGCGGTCGAAGTAGGCAAGGATGGTCGGCCCCAGAAATTCTTCGAGCGACGGCAGATTGTGGTCGAACGAGGCGAACACCACTCCGCCGCGAATCGCCACCTTAAGCTTGTTCAAGCCATGGTCTTCGGTCTTGAACTCCTTAGGCATGCCGCCGTTGACCTTGCCGTCCTGCTTGACGCCGCGCCGGAACGGCACGCCCTGCAAATCGCCGTTGAGCTTGTAGTTCCACTGGTGATAGGGGCAGACAAACTCCTTGCGGTTGCCATGCCGTTCGCGGCAAAACTGCATGCCGCGGTGCGCACAGACGTTTTCGACCACGTTGATGCCGCCGTCGGCATCCCGCACCATGATGACGGAGCGCTCGCCGATGACGGTACGCTTGAAATCGCCGGGGTTCGGAATCTCGGCCTCAAGCCCGACATAGCACCAGTGCCCCTGATAAAAAAATCGCTCCAGCTCACGCTTGTACAGCGACTCGTCGGTATAGGCCCAGAACGGGATGCGGCTGGTGCCTTGGCCTTCCCATACCGGATTGATCGGAAAAACCTTCTGCATGTCACCCATGTTTGTCTCCTCTTGCATTACTTTATTTAACCAGCCATGCGAACCGCAATCTCGCCGAATCCGGCTGCGCTGTCTGATCAGGTTTTTTCCTGGCGCCACAAGCCAAGCGCCTGCTGCACGGGACGGTCCGAAAAGCTGAACAGGATGGTGTCGCTGGCAGCCCGCAATTGCAGCATCTGCCACGATGGCACGACAAAGACGTCGCGTTCCGCAAAATCGAAGCTCTGGTCACCGATGGCGGCCTTCCCCTCGCCTTCCAGGCACACATACACGGTGCCATCGGTGCTGCGGCAAGGGCGCGTTTCGAAGCCTTTCTTCAGGATCTGGGCAAATGCGCCCATGGTTGGCATCGGTGAAGCGCCCGTGGACGGATTTACATAGCGCAGCTTGTGACCGAAATGCGGATCGGCATCGGATTCGGAAATGCCGAGCAGCGACTCCCGCGTTTTCGCGTACGGGTAGACGAAGACCTTGGTCGGTTCCGACGAGGTCTGATGGAAGTCGACCGGCACCATGTTGTTGCCGTAACGAAGCAGCGCATCGCCCTCAGGGCGCAGGGCTTGCTGCGAGTCCTGCCTTGCGTGCTCGGCAAAACCTGCATCGAAGAAGCGGACTATCGGAATATCCAGGCCATCAAGCCACACCACCGGCTCATCGCCGAGGTTGCCATGGTCATGCCAGGTCCAGGACGGCGTGATGATGAAATCGCCGCGCCGCATCGTGGTGCGCTCGCCGTCGACCGCGGTGTAAGCCCCCTCGCCATCGAGCACCAGCCGCAATGCGGACTGCGCATGCCGGTGCGCGGGAGCCACTTCGCCGGGCAGGATGAGCTGCAGTCCTGCATACAGCGACTGGGTGATGGAAGAATTGCCGCGCAGTGCCGGATTTTCCAGAATGAGAACACGTCGCTCGGCTTCCTTCGCCGTAATCAGGCGCCCGGCTTCCATCACATGCTCGCGCACCTCTTTGTAGCGCCAGATGGCCGGAGCCGCAGTCGGCCGAGGCGATGGCGGCACCAGTGCGCCCAGCACTTCCCAGAGCGGGGTGAGACTGAGCTGGCCTATGCGCCGGTAAAACTCGGCACGTGCATTCGCAAGGTCTTCGGGAATGGTTTTCGCGTGCATGCTGTTCTTCCTTCCTCAGGTACTGCTTGCATAGAATGCGTCGGCATGGACATGCTCAGGCCGGACGCCGCGTTGCCTGACGAGCATGGCGGCGGCCTCCACCATCGGCGGGGCGCCGCACAGATAGGCCCTCCAGCCGGTCATGTCGGCCCAATCCGCTGCGACGGCATCGGTCACCAATCCGCTGCGCAGTGATGGGTTTTGGTTTCCGCTGGCAACCACGGTATGGACATGCAGATTGCGATGCTCCTCGGCCAATGCTGCAAGCCAGTCCAAGCCGTAGATGTCGGCCGGCGAGCGTACGCCGAAATACAGGTGGACAGGATTGCGCATGCCTTCCGACATCGCCCCGCGGACGATGGACAAGACGGGGGCAAGGCCGGTGCCGCCGGCAACGCACAACATCGGACCTTCATGCTTCCTGCGCAGGTAGGCCGTCCCCAGCGGCCCGCTGATGCGGACCGGGTCGCCCACCCGCAGGGTACTGGCGACATAGCCGGTAACCCGGCCGCCGGGCACCAGGCGAACATGGAAATGAAGTTCATTGTCGTCGGGCAAACCTGCCATCGAATAGGGCCGGATGTGCTCGCCGGTGAACTGAAGCATCGCATACTGCCCCGGGGAGAAGGCGAGCGGCTTGGAGGGCTGCAGCACGAGACGCTTGATGTCATGCGTCTCGTCGATGATGTCGGCCACCCGTGCCTTGATGATGCGAGCCGGGTGGGTGATCACCTCATCCGGCTCGGGCAGTTCGATCACGCAGTTCTGCGTCAGCACGCTGCTGCACGCAAGAACATATTGCTCCTCATCGGGATCGGTGATCTTTGCTTCGCGGCCCGCATCAAGGACATTGCCTTCGATCACCTTGCAGCGGCAGGTGCCGCATCGGCCGGCCGTGCAGCTATAGGAAATCGGGATATTGTGCTCGCGCAGAACATCCAGCAGGTTTGCGCCGGTCTCCACGGCGAGAGTACGGTTTAGCGGGCGTATGACCAGTTCCATGCTTCGCCTTGCCTTGTATTTATGTTCAGCTGAACTGTTAAATGATTGGCAAAAGTATAGGAAACGGCGCTTTATTTTGATATAGAATCCCGTGAATTCATCAAATCACTAAAATGAATATTGCCAAGCCATGGAGCTGAAGGATATCGACCTCAACCTGCTGGTGGTATTTCACCAGTTGCTGATGGAGCGTCGAGTCAATGCCGTGGCCGACAAACTGGGGCTGAGCCAGCCGGCGGTCAGCAATGCCCTGAACCGCTTGCGGCGCCTGCTGGACGATGAACTGTTCCTTCGCACCGCCAGGGGCATGGAGCCGACACCTTACGCGCTTCAGTTGGCGGAACCGATTGCATACGCCCTCACCACCATTCATGGTTCGCTGAACCAGCGCTCCAGTTTTGAGCCGGAATCAAGCAACCGCAAATTCACCCTGGGCATGACGGACATCGGCGAGATCTACTTCATGCCCAGGCTGATGAAGATCCTCGCCGACGTCGCGCCCGGCGTCTCGGTGAGCACGGTACGCAACACCTCGGTCAATCTGCGCGACGAGATGGAAGCAGGTCATGTCGACATGGCGGTTGGCTTGCTGCCGCAGCTTAATACCGGCTTTTTCCAGCGTGCGCTGTTCAGGCAGCGTTATGTGTGCATGTTCCGCGCCGGTCATCCATTGGACAAACCGAAGATGAGCCTGAAGGATTTCGAATCGGCAGAGCATGTCACCGTTGTTTCGGCAGGAACCGGTCATGCAAAGATTGACGAATTCATTGCCCGCAAAGGCGTGCAGCGCCACATCAAGCTCACCGTTCCGCACTTCGTCGCGGTCGGCCATATCCTTGCGACCACGGACATGATTGCCACCGTGCCCGAACGCTATGCGATGGAATGCGCGAAGCCGTTCGGGCTCAAGTACGTCGGGCATCCCTTGCCTATGCCGGAAATCAGCATCAACGTGTTCTGGCATGCGAAGTACCACAAGGAACCGGGTAATCAGTGGCTGCGGGGCCTGCTTTTCGATGCGTTTGCAGATTGATAAACAGGCAGGACCGCGCAGCCGATCCGATGAAAAATCCCCTTGCTGGTGCAGATCTGACGCAGATCCGGCGCGCAAGCCCCATCGATGCAGCAGCAAGGCCTGATGCAGGCATGCAGCGTTGAACCTTTGCACCGATTTTTCGCCAAATGGCCTCATTTCGAGGATCGTGAACGATGGTGAAAAATTTGACAGGCCTGTGGCTGCGCGGCATGAAGAAGCTTGCAAAGACGCAGAAAACCCAGACTGCGAAACTTGTCAAAAGCCTGCTGCCTAAACCCAAGGCGCCTGCCAGAATGGCCAAAACCGCCTTCGCAAAGCGGAAACCGTCCAAGGCCTCCATCGCAATGCCGGCACCGGCTATCGAACCTGTCAGCCGGAAGGCGCCCGGGAAATGGATGGCCTATTTCTACTCGTCGTTCGCCGAGGATTGCGTCCTGCCGGTGCAGCGCATGGGGTATTGGCTGTATCTGCCGTCGTCCGTTGCCGATGAGCCCTTGCCCCTGGTCGTCATGCTTCACGGATGCAGCCAGACCGCCGCGCAGTTTTCGCAAGGAACACGTTTCAATCAACTCGCCGAGGAAAAAGGTTTCGCAGTCGTCTACCCGCAGCAGTCCCTGCGCAGCCATTCGGCACGCTGCTGGAACTGGCATGAAAAAGACGTTCAGGAAGGCCGAGGCGAGGTCAAATTGATCATCGGCGTGATCGAGCAGGTCGTACGCAAGTACCGCATGGACCGCACGCGTATTTATATCGCAGGACTGTCGGCCGGTGCATCCATGGCAAACATCGTTGCGCTCAATTATCCGGAGCTGATTGCGGCTGTCGGCATGCATTCCGGTCCGGCGTTCGGCGCGGGACACTCCCGTCTGGGCGGATTGGCAGTCATGCAAGCGGGTGCGGGTCACCAGGGCCGGCACGCAGTCAGCGCGCTGCTCGAACGAACACCCGGCATTCCTTCCCTTCCCGCCATCGTCATTCATGGGCAGCAGGATGCCGTGGTCCGGCCGGTCAATGCTTCTCAGGTCGCATCGCAGTTTCAGATGCTTAATCAGCTGAATCCGGACACAGCGAAGCCCGTCATCTTCAAGCCCGCGAAACAGCGGGCAGGACGAACCCTCTCCAACCCGTATCGCATCCACGATCATCACCTGGGACGCAAACTGATATTGCGGGTCTGCGAAATCGAGGGACTCGGGCATGCCTGGAGCGGCGGCGATCCCTCGCTACGCTTCAATGCCTCTGAAGGTCCGGATGCAAGCAGCCTGATGTGGGACTTTTTCAAACGCCACCGGCGCCTGCCTTCCGCTCGCGTGCGGTCCGTGCGAAATCAAACGGAATGAGTCGGTGTCTCGAACGACTCGCTAACCGTATCTCGACCAGACCAAACCTTGCCAGGACTCGTTAATCCCCGTTTTAAAAAGACCGAGGCCTCAAGATTCAACTGATGGTATGCCGATGCTCTGCATTTCGACGATGCACTTCACGCAAGGCCGTACGCAGTTCCGCAAAGTTGACCGGCTTCGTGAAATGGTAGTCGAACCCGGCTTCGAGCGCCTTTTCTCTATCGTCCTGAAGGCCGTACCCGCTCAAGGCAATGATGACCGTATTCCGGCTGCCCGGCAGGGAGCGCAGTCTTCTTGCCAGCTCGAATCCGTCCATCTCGGGCATGCCGATGTCCAGGATGTAAATGTCCGACAAGGCCGCCTCTGCAGCCTCCAGCGCGACATGCGGATTCAGATGCCGAGTTACTGTAAAGAGCCCCGTCTCGCGCAGATACATCGCCAGCGTTTCGGCAGCATCGGCATTGTCATCCACGATCGTGATGCTTTGATTCATGGCCGGTGCTTGCGCCTCATGCGACGGGATCCTTTGCCGGGCCGTCTCCGAAGGTAATTCCAGTTGCTTCAATCGCACGGTAAAGTCGCTGCCCAGCCCCGGTCCCGGGCTTGCCGCGCGGACTTCGCCTTCATGCAGCTCAATCACGCCCTTTACAAGCGAAAGCCCGAGACCCAGGCCTCCCTGGGCGCGCTCCAGGGTTCTTTCCGATTGCACGAACAGGTCGAAAATCCGAGGCAACAACTCCCGGGATATGCCTACCCCATTGTCCTTTACCAGGATCTCGTTCATGCCCCCGGCACCTCGGGTCGTCAACTCGATGACGCCGCCTTCGGGAGTATATTTGGCTGCGTTATGCAGCAGATTGACGATGACCTGAACAAGCCTCGTCTTGTCTGCAGAGATCCATAGCGGATCTCGACTCAACGCCACGACAAGACGATGATGGCGCTCATTGATCAGTTGCTGAACCTGCTCAATGGCTTCAGGCACGATGTCGTTGATGTTGACGACTTCTTTTTGAAGAACGATACGTTTGCTGATCACCCGCGCCACATCCAGCAGGTCATCCACCAGATGGGTCAAGTGGTCGGTCTGACGTTCGATGATTGCGCTCAGCCGTTGAATGCGGTCTCGATCCAGGTCTGGCAGTTTCAGCAACTGCGCCGCGTTGTAAATGGGCGCGAGCGGATTACGCAACTCATGGCCGAGCATGGCAAGAAATTCATCCTTCGCACGATTGGCGCTTTCGGCGGCGAGCCTGGCTTGCCGCTCTTCCGAGCGGGCGATACGTTCCTTGCCGAGCAAGGCCTCACGTTCGACATGGACCATGGCCAATGCCAGGCCGACTTCGCGGATTTCAGAGATATCCGTCTCCGGCGGGGCGGGTTTCACGCCCTGCCCCATGGAGACCGCCGCACGCTCCAGCTGCTTCACGGGACTAATGATGGACCGTCCTATGACGAAGGCAGCTCCCAGGCCCAGGAGAACGGACAGCACGATGGCTCCGGCGAGGATGGCATACGACCAGTGCACCGGTCCATCGATCACGTGACGCGGTATTCCGATCACCGCAGTCCAGCCCGTTTTTGCAGAGCGCGTGAAGACGGTGTACACGGGGACGCCTTCCAGCGTTGTTGTCGTTGTCCATCCCGATGGCTTTCCTGCTTTGAGTACTTCGACCAGGCTGGGTGACGCCGATTTTCCCAAATTGCTGTCCAGATTGTGCGAGCGCGCCACGATTCTGCTTTCCGGGTCAAGAATGGCGATCACCGAAGACTGGGGAAAATGCTGCTGCGATATCAGGTTCTGAAGCAATGCGGGACGTGCCGCGGCAGCCAGCACATATTTGACCTTGTCGCCTTGCTTGATCGGAACCTGGATGGCGAAAACTTGCGTTTTCAGCACTGCGCTCATGATCAGATTTCCGACCGTCGGTTTGGCCAGGCTTGCCGTTCTCTGCGAGGAGGCCGAATCCACGCGGCGAGGCAATGAAGTACCGTACGGCAGATTCGCGTTGATGATCTGCTGCCCCGCCGGATCGGAGAGGACAATATTCGCCCATCCCGGACGGCGCTTCAGCAATCCGATCGCTTCCGAGTAAAACCCGAGCAGGTCGTCATCCTGAAGATGCATGCTCGCGCCAAGGGTGTCCAGCGCAGAGATTGAAACTTCGAATTCCGCGTCAATGGCTGTTCCAAGCGCATCCATCGTGTTCTGAACGGCATCGATCAGATCGGAACGCTGACGCTGGCCGCTCTCGATCAGGAGTGAAGCAGACAGCATGACAAGCGGCAGCAAACCGACGAGCACGATGAGAAATAGCCTCCTCTCCAATGCTCCAAGTCGAAGACGATGACTTTCCGGTTTCATTCGCGGCCTTTATTAATATTTTTTCATCATCTCGAACATATGCATGATGTCTTTTTGAAAACATCAAGCGCTGTATTTACTGCTCAACTTGCCAGCACACGCATAGGCATCGATTATTTTTGCTTAAAATTTTGCACGAGGAGTCTGGCCGGGGAACGCGTTTATTAAATACGCAAGTATATATTGGCTTGGCGAGGCCATTGGGAAAATGGCGACTTATCCCATCGTCAGGAACCGACGCTCGATACTGAAACGGTTTTGCCGAGCATGGGAAGTGCTTTCGCTGTCAGGACAAGTTTCAAAGCAATTTGCCCTGAACCGGTAATGCGTCAGCTGGTGTGGTGTAACCTAGGAAGGGAAGTCACATGGCTGCATTGCCATGATGCGGGAGTTCTATCAAGTGGTGCAGCGCGTTAACGCTTATTGCAACGAGCGTTCATGTCCAGCAATGTCACTGGCATTAACAAGAAACAAGCGGCGGGCAACCTCATCTTCCGACCTCCATGCCGCATGTCGGAGATTTTCCGGTAGTCCTGCCGCCAAGGCCTTACTGCGATCTAACCCGAACCGATCGAAGTTTATTTCAGGACGCAATTGCGCGTATCGAACTTGCCTTCAATCTGTCAAAGCGGATTTCGTCCTTGCCGAGAAACTCCGCTTGAATTCAGAATGCATTGTCCACCAGCCAGCGGCATTCTGCATTCAGCGCTGAAGTTGAGCTTGAACATCATTTGAAACGCCATGCAGGCTTTCGCTTTTCCACAAATGCGGCAATTCCTTCCCTGGCATCGGGCATTGCGGCGACCGTACAGAAGCTGTCGGCGGCCGCCGATACCGCCGCGCGGTAACCGTTATCGTTGGCATGCATGAAGGCTGCGCGCCCTACCTGCACCACCTGGGCCGGCTTCTCCGCAATCGTCCGCGCGAGTCGGCGCGCCTCTTCCAGTGCCTGGCCTTCGGACGCGGTCCGGGATACCAGTCCCAGGCTGACGGCCTCGTCAATACCGAAGGTACGTCCGGTGAACAGCAATTCAAACGCCCTGTGCCGCCCGATAATGCGCGGCAGGTGGGTGAAATGAATCGAAGGCAGGACACCGGCATCAATTTCCGGATAGCCGAAGCTCGCCCCCTTGCCCGCGACAATCATGTCGCAGGAGATTGCCAGCGTCATGCCGCCGCCGCGGGCCGTGCCGTCAATGGCGGCAATGGTCGGCTTGCCCATGCTGAATTGGGTATCGGTCATCTGGACATACAGGCGTTGCAGCAGGCTGCGCACCTTGGTGTCATCGCCCTCATGGATCGCCTGCAGATTGAGGCCTGCGCAGAATCGGCCGGGAATCGCGCTGGCGACGATCACCGCACGCACGCTGTCGTCGGCCGCTGCCCGCCGCAATGCGGCGAGATAGTCGTCGAGCATGGTTTCGCTCAGCGCATTGACCGGCGGATTATTGAACAGGATCTCGGCGATGCCGTTGCTGACTGTATAACTGAGTGCAGAACTGAGTGCTGACATGATGTGTCTCTTGAAATAGTGGATGTAGGTTGTCCTCAGGGCTGACGTGCGGCGATCACGCCTTCGGCCAGCAGATCGGCAATGCGCGCGTCGCTGTAGCCCAGGTTGCGCAACACTTCGGCGCTATGTTCACCGAGCAGCGGAGGCGGGCAAACTGCGGCGCGGTCTTCATTCTGGAAGCGTACCGGCAGTCCGATGTTGCGGATGGTGCCGAGCACCGGATGCTCGCTCTTCACCACCAGTCCCCGCGAAGCCACCTGCGGATGATCAAGTGCCTGGCCGAGGGTATGAATCGGTGAACAGGGCACGTTGGCGGCGCTCAGCAATTCGATCCACTCCCCGACCGTCCTGGTTGACATCTTTTCCTGCACGACCGAAACGGTGAAAGCCATGTTCTTGACGCGAAGCGCGTTGGTCGCGAGATCAGGATGCTCGACAACATCATCCAGCCCTGCTACCGCACAGAAGCGCCGCCATTGCGCATCGTTGCCGGCCCCCAGCATCATCCAGCCGTCCTTGGCCTGGAATGCCTGGTACGGGGACATGGAGGGATGCGCAGTACCCATAGGCCGAGGATTGCTGCCGGTGCGCCAGTAACTTTGCGCCATGTATCCCATGAATCCAAGTGCCGTGTCCATCAGCGACAGTTCGACGTACACCCCCTTGCCGGTGCGGCCGCGTTCGATCAGGGCAGCCAGCACGCCGCTCAGCCCGTGCATTGCCGTGCCGACATCGACCGGTGAGAAACTGGCCCGCGCGTACGCGCCGCCCGGCTCCCCCATGGTGCTGATCATGCCGCTGAAGGCTTGCAGCATCACGTCATAGCCCGGTTCCATACCCATGGGCCCGGTGCGTCCGTAGCCGGAGATCTCGCAGTAAATGAGGCGTTCGTTCAGTGCTGCCAAGGTCTTGTAGTCGACGCCCAGGCGCTCCGCAGTGCCACCGCCGAAACCCTGCAGCACCACGTCGGCATCGCGCACCAGATCATGGACAATCTGCCTGCCGGCGTCGGTCTTGAGGTCGACGGCAATGCTGCGCTTGTTGTGGTTGACCGCTAGGAAAATGGCCGACTGGCCCTGATCCTGCGGCAGCCAGCTGCGCGTCTCGTCGCCGGCGCCGGTGGTTTCCACCTTGATGACGTCAGCGCCCAGTTCGCCAAGGTATTGGCCGCACAGCGGTCCGGCGAGCACCTTGGTCAGATCGATTACCTTGATTCCCTTGAGTGGTTGCATTCCTGATCCATATCTTTATAACGTGATGATCAATCCGGCTTGATGCCGATCGCGCGCGCTGCGCTTAGCCAATGCTCGGTATCCTTCTTGACAAAGGCAGCCACTTCGCTCGGCTCTACATAAAACGGTTCCGCGCCGCGGGCAAGCAGACCTTCGATATAGCCCTTTTGCTGGACGGCTCGTGCCGTGGCCTTGCGCAGCTTATCCACGATATCGGCCGGCGTTTTGACGGGGACTTGCAGCGTGAACCAGAATTTAAGGTCGACATCGCCATAGCCGGTTTCCTTCAACGTGGGCACGTCGGGCAGCAAGGACGATCGCTGGGGCGACGTGATCGCGAGCCCAATCAGCTTGCCTGAACGGACATGGCTCACGCTGGTGGTCATGGAATCGAAGATGAAATCGATATTGCCGGCCAACATGTCATTGATCGCATTGCCGCTGCCTTTGTAGGGAACCGGGACGGCCTGGATGCCGGTTGCCTTGCGCAGCACGGAGCCGTACACGTGAGGCGAACTGCCCGGCCCGAAGGTGGCAAACGTCAGCTCTGCGCCGGGTTGCTTGCCTTTCCTGACCAGGTCGGCGATGGTCTTGATGCCCGAATTGGGATGCACGACCAGCACGTTGGGCAGCGCCGCGGTCATGCCGACCGGTACGAGGTCCCGCGACGGCAGGAACTTGGCACCGGGGTACATCAGCGGATTGACCGCCTGCATCGCCGCGGTGCTGTGCACGATGGTCATGCCGTCCGGCGCGGCGTCAACCACATTTTGCATGCCGATGTTGCCGCTGGCACCCGGCTTGTTTTCGACGATGACCGGTCCGCCGATCTCCTGGCTGAAGTACTGCGCAAACACCCGCGCAATGAAGTCGGTCGGCCCTCCCGCCGAGAACGGCACGACAATGCTGAGCGGCCTGGAGCCGAACGACTGGGCAAACGACGGTGCGGCTAGCGTGGCGCAGGCACCCATCAAGAAAGTGCGTCTGGTAATGGTCATCGTGTCTCCTTGCTGTTCTGGTCATGAGGTCCGTGCGGCTGCCACGGTCAAGCAGCAATATCGCCGATCGCTGGCTATACGTCCAAGACAGATTTATGATGGAGGCCATAACATTTTTATTATGGCCGGTTTTGCAATATGTCTTTTACAGTTTTTCGGGCGTGTGCCGCTTCCGGCCTTACCGGTACGGACGACGCATTGGAGGAGTCATGGGAATTGATATTCGCGGGATGCGTATTGTGGTCGCAGTGGCCGATGCGCAATCAATCTCCCGCGCCGCACAGCGCTTGCATATTGCGCAGCCTGCTCTGAGCCTTCATTTGCGCTCAATCGAGGAAGAACTTGGGGTCCAGCTGTTTGAGCGTTCGGCCCGCGGTGTCATCCCGACCCCGGCCGGCATGCGTTTCGTCGGGCATGCGCAAGACATTCTCAAGCGCGTGGACAATGCCTACCATGACGTACGCGATGCGGTAGCGCAGCCTGCGGGAGCCGTCACGGTGGCCATGCCGCAATCCATTGCCAAGGTGCTGGCGGTACCGGTGGTCAGCGAGGTGGTCCGACGCTGGCCGAAGATCAGCCTGCATATGGTGGAGCTGAGCACCGGATACATTCCAGAATACGTGGCCGGCGGGCAGGTCGATCTGGGCATCACCTTCGCGATTCTGGAAGGCGCCGGCATGCGGTTCGAGCACTTGTGCGACGAGGAACTGGTGCTGATTACCTCGCCAGAGCAATTGCATGCTGCGTTCGGCGACCAGCACACGCCGCGCAGCAGCGTGATGCTGCGCGAACTCTCGAAGCTGCCGATGATATTGCCGGGAAGCGCACATAGCCTGCGCAAGCGCCTGGAGGCCACCTTTGCCTTGCACAATGTCGCACTCGAACTGGTAGCGGAAGTTGACGTGATCCCGCAATTGATCGAGCTGGCCGCAGCCGGGATAGGCTCGACGATTCTGTCTTGCGCGTCGGCGGTCGGCTCGCCGCATGGCGACAAGCTGGCAGTGCTTGCCATCGACGAGCCGAAACTTCACCGTTCGGTTTACCTGTGCCAGTCGGCGACGGCGCCGCAGACCATCGCGACCACGGTGGTGTCAGAATTGATTTCACAGCTTGCACGCAAGCTGGTGGCCGAAGAGCAATGGCCGACGTCGGGCGCGTCATCTTGCTATCGGAGTTAAGACCGCTTTGCGCACTTGCCGCAACCGGCCGTTCAGCCGGAAAGCTTATGCAATCTCGCATGGCTAGGCTGCTCTAGCCGTTTGCCAAGTAGCGCTCGCGCAATATGCGCTCGATGAAAGCGCGAGCCTCTTCACGGTCGAAGGCGGCGCCATCATCAAGCCGCGCCGCGTATTCAAAGAAAGGCATGAACAGGGAGCCTTGGTCCACCTGAGACTTGAGCGTATAGCGTCCCTGCTTCTCCACGACTCTTGCCCACGCCGCGCGCACCTCGGTCCAGAACGGTTCGGTACGTTCGAAGTAGCGCCGGCCGGGAGCGAAGTCATAATCCCGGATGCGCTCGTAGCGCGCCACGCCGTATTCGCGCGCCAGGTAAGGAAGTTCGATGCGCGGCTTGCGATTTCCGTCCAGCGCAAGCTTCAGGTTGTTTTCCTCCTGCACCCAGCCGTTCGGGACGATGGTGTGCCGATTGGTGCCTTCCAGCACATCGTAATCCTTGCGCACGCTGAACTCGCGGCGCGGCAATGGCCGCCGCGTCTCATCGCTGATCCAGGTGGAGGAGCCGTCGGCATGCTGCCAGCGCCCGGCCGCGGCATAGCGCGCGGAATCATCGACCTGCAGCACGGTCTGCGTCCAGGCGCCGCGCCGCCGGTCCGGCGCAAGTGCCTGCAGTGCCCAGGTATTGCCGCCTTCATAGGCCAGCATGCGCTCCGGTTCATGGCGCCACTCCTGGCGCCAGTGGCGCATCACGATGGGTTCGCTGCTCTTGCCGTCAGTCTGCAAGACGCGCATGACCAGGATGTGCTGCAGCGCGATGAAATCGCCGTGATCCTCGGCAACGAAAACAAATTCGGTGCCCCAGCTCTGGTAGGGCACGTCCGGCTTTGCCGCCGGGTCGAAGCGCACCACTTCCAGGAAATCGAAGCTGACGCGGTACGGTCCAGCCATGGCCAGAATGGCGCGCCGGTCGCGCTCGAAGGCGCTCAGCTTTTCGGCCGTGCGCAGGGACTTCCATTCCGCGCTCGGTGCCGCGTCCGGCTGCACAGGTACGCCACGGGTCGTCGCGCCGCGGGGCTTGGCAGGTCCGTCGCCGAGCGGCCAGGCGAAAGTGAACTGGCTTGGTTGCGATACCTCGCCTTTCTCATTTGCGCCTGCATGGGAAACGAAGACCGCGGCGCCGACCAGAATCATCAGTAGTGAACGCATGATGTTCAGAGGATTGAAATTTCCAGGCGGAGTTCCGGTCATTGCAGGAAGCCTGATTTTTCCCATGGCTGCAGTTCTCCGATGCCATGCCTTTGGCAGGCGTTGCGATTGCCGATGTTCAACGTTGCCGCATGGCGGTTTCCTTGCAGCCTTCGCCAATGATGGCATCAACCCTGCTCGAACAGATCTGCCTGACGAGGCACGGCTCGCCTTGCGGGATCCTTTGCCTCCAACGTTGAAACCCTGACGCCCAGCAGCCTGATTCTCTGGTTCAGTTTCACCCGCTTCAGGCATTCGGTCGCCGCGCGCCTGATCACCGCCGGATCGTCGGTCACGTCCGGAAGCGTGTAGTCGCGGGTGACGGTCTGGAAATCCTGGAATCTCAGCTTGATGCCGACGGTGCGGCCCACATAAGCCTTGCGCTTCAAATCCTCCGACACCCGTACGCAAAGGTCGGTGAAAATCTGGCCGAGTTGTTCGCGGTCGCCCTTCGGATGCAGATCCCGCTCAAAGGTGGTTTCGCGGCTCATGCTCTTGCTCTCGCGCTCGGTCGTGACCGGCCTGCGGTCAATACCGTGGGCTGCGCGCAGCAGCCATTCGCTGTAGGTGCGGCCAAACGCTTCCTGCAACACCACGGGATCGGCCTTGGCCAGTTCCCCGATGGTCATGATTCCCATCTCGTTGAGCTTGACGGAAGCCTTGGGACCGATGCCGTTGACCTTGCTCACCGCCAGCGGCCAGATAATTTCAGGGAGCGCGGCCGCGGGCACGATCGTCAGGCCGTCCGGCTTGTTCAGATCGCTGGCGATCTTGGCGATCAGCTTCGAGTGCGCAATCCCGATCGAACAGGTCAGGCCGTCCGTTGCGGTCCTGACCGCATCCTTGATGCTTTGCGCGATATCGGCGAGATCGCCGGGCATGCCACGCAAGTCGATGTAGATTTCATCGATGCCGATTTCCTGGATGGTCGGCGCAATGCTTCTGACAGCGTTCTTGAAGAGCGTCGAATAGTGCCTGTACCGCTGGAAGTCGGTCGGCAGCAGCACCGCGTCGGGAGCGAGCTTGGCCGACTTCATCAGCCCCATGCCGGAGAAGACGCCGAATTTCCTTGCTTCGTAAGTGGACGTCGTGACGACTCCTCGGCCGACATAGTCTTTCAGCCTTGCATATTGCCTGCTCCCGTCCGGCATCAGCCTGGGCTGGTGCGCGCTGCCGCCTCCTACTACCGCGGCCACCCCCTTGAGGTCCGGATAGCGAAGGATTTCGGTTGAAACGAAATACGAGTCCATATCCAAATGGGCGATGCGCGGCTCGTCGATGTCTTGCATTCCAATCAATTCTGCAAATCTTCCAGAAGTAGGAAGTGTAGATCTTATTGATTCGGCCCGGAAAATGTTTCATTTTTCCGGGCCGCTGGTCTCACCCTCTCCCTCTGGGAGAAGGCTGGGGTGAAGGGATCGGGCCCAACATATTTTCGAGCGGAATCTATAGTTGGCTCCAGTACCGGCAAGAATCTGTTTCGTTTCTGCTACGGCGACTAGTTTCTTTGAGGAAACTAAGCTAGCATTGCGCCCTCGCGATTTATTCCGCCTGCCAGCCATCGGCCGCAGCGCAAATGAATTGCACCTTATCTGATCGACAATCCGAAACAACAAATGAAAAACTGGAAAATTGGCTCCCGCCTTTCGACGGGATTTGCACTGGTATTGACGCTCGCCATCGTCATGTCGGCAATCGGGCTGTGGCGGCTGAACGTCGTAGCCGACGCCACGGCGCACATGGCGGGTGTACCCCTGTCGAAGGAGCGGATGATCAGTGACTGGTACCGCTACGTCTACAGCGCGGTTCGCCGCACGACCGCGATCGTCAAGAGTACCGATCCTTCCCTGGGACAGTTCTTCGCTGCGGAAACCACTACCTCCACCCAGGCTTCCGCCGACCTGCAGAAGCAGATCGAGCCCCTGATTACGGGCGAGAAGGAGAAGCTTCTGTGGCAGGACATCATGGCGCAGCGCAAAGTGTATCTGAGCACGCGCGACGCTGCTACCAAGGCCAAGGCCGAGGACAATATCGAAGAAGCGACTCGCCTGCTCGAGCAGGGATTCATTCCGGCAGCCGACAAGTACATGAACCTGATCCAGCAGCTCGTGACCATGCAGCGCGAGGCGATCAATGAACATGCCGCCGACATCCAGGCCACCTACACCGCCAGCCAGACGCTCATCATCACCCTCTGCCTGTTCGTGCTCGCCATCGGCGCCGTGCTGTCCTACTGGCTCACGCGGGGCATCACCCGGCCGCTCGCGCGTGCGGTGGAAGTGGCTCAAACGGTTGCGAGCGGCAATCTCACCAGCCACATCGCCGTCACGTCGAAGGACGAAACCGGCCAGCTACTGCAGGCGCTCAAGGACATGAACGCCGAACTCGTGACAATGATCTCGGAAGTCCGCAGCGGCATCGAGACCATTGCCACGGCTTCCACTGAAATCGCCAGCGGCAACCAGGATCTGTCGGCGCGCACCGAACAGCAGGCAGGATCGCTGGAAGAAACCGCATCCTCGATGGAGGAATTGACGAGCACCGTTCGCCAGAATTCCGACAACGCCCGTCAGGCCAATGTACTCGCAGAGAGCGCTTCTGAAGTTGCCGGCAAGGGCGGCGCAGTGATCGCCCAGGTCGTGACCACCATGGGCGACATCAATGATTCCGCAAAGCGGATCGTCGATATCATCAGCGTCATCGACGGCATCGCCTTCCAGACCAACATCCTTGCACTGAATGCAGCCGTCGAAGCGGCGCGCGCAGGCGAACAGGGAAGAGGATTTGCGGTCGTGGCCAGCGAAGTGCGCAGCCTGGCGCAGCGCTCTGCCAGCGCCGCGAAGGAAATCAAGGCACTGATCGATACTTCCGTTGCCAAAGTCGAGAACGGCAGCATGCTCGTGAACGAAGCCGGCGCAACGATGAATGAAATCGTCGACAGCGTGAAGCGCGTGACCGACATCATGGCCGAGATCACCGCTGCCGGCCAGGAGCAGACTTCCGGTATCGAACAGGTGAATCAGGCCATCGGACAGATGGACCAGGTCACGCAGCAGAATGCCGCGCTGGTGGAAGAAGCGGCAGCAGCAGCCCAGCAGCTTCAGGATCAGGCTGCGACGCTGGCTCAGGTGGTGAGCGTGTTCAAGGTCGATGCGAGAAACGCTTCGCAGCCGTTCGCGGCGGTCGCAATGGCCGTTTCTGCAGCAGTACCGGCCATCAAGCCGCGCGCGGCGCTGATGAACAATGCGAAGTCACGTTCTGCGCAGGAGGAATGGGAGGAGTTTTAAACCGCTTGCGGCGCCGCATCGGCGCGGTGCGGAGAGGCGCAGCAGAAAACTGAATCCTCGAGCGCACATTCCGGCGGGCAGGAAAAGAGATTCCCTGCCCGCTTGCTGCATCTACACGGGCCGGCCTTGCGCCGGCCCGTTTCATTTACATCCTGCAGCCCGGATCAGTCGACCGTTGCGCCGCTTTCCTTGACCACCTTCGACCATTTCACGGCTTCGGCCTGAACGAACTTGCCGAAATTCTCGGGCGTGTCGCCGACAAAATCGGAACCGGTGTCAGCGAGCACCTTCTGGAAAACCGGATCCTTCATTGCCTTCAGCGTTTCCTGATTGATCTTCGCAATCACATCCTTCGGCGTCTTTGCAGGCACGAACATGCCGTACCAGGCATAGGACACGATGCTCGGATAGCCGGATTCCGCGAAGGTCGGCACGTTCGGGAGCAGAGGCGAACGCTTGTCGCCGGAAATGGCGATGACCTTGACCTTGCCGGATTTCACATGCGGCATGATGGCGATCATGCTGTCGAACATCACCGGCACGTGACCGCCGATCAGGTCCGAAATCGCCGGTGCCGAACCCTTGTAGGGAACATGGTTCATGTCCTGGCCGATCGTCGTGCGGAACAGCTCGCCGGTGAGGTGCTGCGGCGTGCCGGAGCCGGCCGACGCATAGGAAAACTTGCCGCCCTGCGACTTGATGTAGGCAACGAGTTCCTTCAAGTTGTTTGCCGGCACGGACGGATGCGCAACCAGCAGAAGCGGCACGCGCAGCAGGTTTGTTACCGGTGCCAGGTCCTTGGCCGGATCGAAGCCCATCTTCTTGTACAGGCTGGGATTGATGACGATAGGCGCGCTCGATGTGACCAGCATGGTCTGGCCATCAGGCTTGGAGCGGGCAACGGCCGCGCTGCCGATGTTGCCGCCGCCGCCGCCGCGGTTGTCGACCACAAAAGGCTGGCCAAGCTGTTCCGACAGGTTCTTGGCAATCGGGCGCGCTGCGATATCGGAGGGACCGCCGGCAGGCCACGGCACCATCACGGTGACCGTCGAATCCGGCCAGGATGCGGCGAGAGCGCCGGTGGTAAAACTGAGCGCGACAACGGCACCAGTGAAGAGTTTGCTGCAAAGGGAGTTGATTTTCATGCTTCCAGACATCTTTTCTTTTGAAGGTCCTGCTTGCACAGGACACAGAGTGGTTACGCTCTGCCGCGACCGCCGTTGCCGGTTGTCTCGGCAGGCCATCATTATAGGGGAATCAGAAAAACAGGCTTTGCTGCTGCAGGGCTGGCGAGATCAGCGTGAAAGAGAAAAGGCCGACAGGCAAGGTCGGCCTTGCGGGCATAATGTCTTTCCGGAGTGCAGCAATGATGCCAGGCGAACGGGATCAGGCCGGCGTGAGCCGGCCGTCCCTCTTCTGCTGCAGTTCAGCTAGCCGCGAACGCCGGCCCAAGCAGGGTGCCGACATGAGCGCGGATATCCTCGGGCCAGGAAGCGATGCAGGATTCGATCCTGGCTCGGTCGCCTTTGTACAAGGCGCGGATCGCTTCTTCATAATCACGTTCATCGCCTGCCATTGCTGTCATGAAACGATAGACTGCCTCTTGCGCGGCACGCCTGGCATCGGTCGGCCCGCTGGCGCGCATTGCTTGCTCCACCAGTTTGCGCAGTGCCACCGATTCACCGCCGGGCTGTGTCGCCAGCCACTCCCAATGACGGGGCAGCAGGGTGACTTCCTGCGGAACGAGGAATGGCTTTTGGCCAGTTGACGCATGTGCGAGAGCAGGCTTGTTCAGGTAGTCCACCACCCGTACCAGATGCTCGGTATCGATGCGCAGGTCGATATGGATCTGGTGACTGGTGGCGGCATCGAAGAACAGAATGCAGGCATCCGGGTGACTCTCGAAATATTCCTTTGCCTGACAGGCCATTTCGCGCGGCGCTCCTTGAGCGATACGTTTGGGACCGTCAAATGCGATCCATTGGGTCTCATTGGTCATGCAGTTCATTGTCATCAGGGGATGAGCCGCGAGCTTCGCAACAGTGAAAACAAATCGAAAAACGATTCATCGGTTGCCTGGAAGGGAGAAAAGCCGAGCTTGCGGCTTTTCGCCATATCGGTCATCACTTCGATAGGCCGGCCCAGATCAAGGTCGGTATGCCAGGGCGACGCCAGACGATCCAGATCCGGTTCGGCAAGCCCGTGGCGCCGAGCGATGTCGCGCCACAATGCATGATCGTTTGCCATCGCGGTTTCGAGCGGCTGCGTGCTGCCGCTGAAACCAGCCGCCTGTACACCGAACCAGTCGGCCAGCCTTCCCCACAACCAGCTCCAGCGAAATACATCGCCGTTCACGATATTGAACGCTTCATTGCGCGCTGCGTCAGTATCGGCTGCCCAGACCAGCTGCCTGGCCAGCATACGGGCATCGGTCACATCGGACAGGCCTTTCCATTGCGCTTCGGAGCCGGGGAACTGGAACACGCGCCCGGTCTCCTTGCATATCGAGGCATATACCGCCAGCGTCGTGCCGAGATTCATCGCATTGCCGACGGCCATGCCGATCACCGTATGGGGTCGATGAATGCTCCACGTGAACCTGTCGCGCTCAACGGCCGCATAGACTTCGTCTTCCTGGGCATAGTAGAAATTCTCGATGGGAAGGCGCGGCTGCGTTTCCCGCAACGGCGTCTCAGGCAGCGTACCCGATTGCGCATAGGCCTCGAACGGGCCGAGATAGTGCTTCAAGCCGGTGACCAGCGCCACGTGGCGCAGCGTTCGTTTCCCGGCGAGCGCCGCGAGCAGGTTCCGAACCATGGCAGCGTTGACCCGGATATTCTCGGCCTCCGTATCGTTGCGCATCCAGGTCGTGATAAATACATGGGTAGGTTCGACTTGAGCCAGTGCCGTCTCCAGGCTTTTCGGTTCGAGCAAATCCGCGGCGACCGGTTTTACGCTGCTGACGTCATGTATCGGCCGGCGTGCCAGCCCGTAGACGGTCCAACCGTTTGACACGAGCTCACGCGCGACATAACGTCCGCCGATGCCGCTGGCGCCTACCACTAAAGCGGTTCGTTGCATAACTTTTCTCCAGTACAAGTCGGGATGCAGATGCAGCCTCCGACCGCCGTGGGACACCGGGCGCATATGAAAGTGCAGAGCCTGGCGACCGTTTCGCCGTTCCCGGCGCCTGATCCGCGGCAGGCATCATTCCGGCGGGCGGCAAGCCGGCGGTCCCGCTCCAAACATCCTGCACGATGGCCTGCGCCTTTCAGCCGGGCCGGGGAATGTCTGCGCGCTTGGGAAGACCGAGGACGTTCGGCAGGATCTTTTCCTGATACACCTTGAACAATCGTCTAAGTTCTTGCATGGGCGCATCATGATCGTCGACCCGAATGTCGCACAGTGCGTATTCTTCGGCCGCAAATACCAGTACGTTCACGGAGCGTTCGCCCTTGAGGTCGCCGCCGGCCTCATCGCCCGCCAGCAAGGCCAGCGTAAGACGTTCTGCCAGATCAAGATGTTCCGTGGCATGCATCGATTCCAATGCTCTTTCAAGCACTTGCGGTCCGGGCAAGCGGTTTCCCTGGACGCTGCAATTGTGCCCCGGGATATGTCCCGACCACTTGATCGTATCCGGGCCAGTCCATGCCGCCGTGCGGCCTTGCTTGTCCACAATCCCGACTTGCCGCTTGGCTGCATTCATATCGGTTGCCAATACGCGTCTCAGCGCATCCTCGGCCGATGCGTCTTGCTCAAGGAGACGCAGGCCATCATAGGCAAGATAAGGGTTGGTTAACGCTTGCGAAGCGACCGCGCCGGCGTTGGCAATTGCATGGCAGGCCAGCTTGCCGACCGCCTGGACCGCTGTTGCCGCTGCCACGCCAACCTGTCCTGTGCGCACGCAACGTGCGACGATAGAAAACGTCATGACATATCTCCAAAGCGAATCGGATTGCAGGCAGTTCAGTGGCCGTTCACGGGAAATCTCATTCGGGCCGCAAGGATGAAAAGGCAACCGCCTGGTTCAAATAGATAAACGCGGCTTGAAGGTATCCGGCCGCCGCAACACTGGCTACGATACCGTTTGAATGGATCGCGCAACCACGATCAGGATAAGACTTGTTCGTGTTGCGCCTGTGACAGGGTGTGATTCGTCAAACTGCTGCTCGCTTCGCTGAGAAAAAACTGCAGCGCCGGCGTCTTGCTTTCAGGATGCCAGATGAGATAGGCGGACGACACTGCATGCGCATCCAGGATCGGTACGAATCTTGCGCCGGCGATGGCCGAGCGCGTCAGTGACTGCGGCACGATCGACACGCCCAGTCCATTGGCCACCAGCGCGGTAATGGTCAGCCACTGGCGGGCCGCGAAGCGTGTCTGCGGCTCGAAACCGGCCTGGCGGCAGATGGCGATCACGTTGTCGTAATTCGCCGGGGACACTTCGCGAGCAAACATGATGAACGGACAGTCGGCCAGTTCCTTCAATGCGATTTTCTGTCTGCCTGCAAGGGCATGGCTGTCCGGCAGGCAGCACACGAAGGGATCGTCCGGCAAGGGCTGCCCTGCCAATCCTTCCGGAACATGCGGCGTATTGATGAAGCCGGCATGCAGCCGGCCGTGCAGCAGGCCTTCGATCTGCTCCATCGATGACTGCTCGCGCAGCGTGACCTCGATGCCCGGATGGCGTTCGATGAAGTCCGATACGATGCCCGGCACATGCCGGTAGACCATGGACCCGGTAAAGCCGATGTCGAGCCGTCCCAGGTTGCCGGAGGCCACCGAACGAGCGGTGTCGTTGGCGAGCTTGATCCTTTCGAGGATTGCCTGCGCCTCGACATAATAAGCCGCACCGGCCGGCGTCAGTTCGACGCGCTTGTTGTCGCGTTCGAACAACCGGATGCCGAGTTCCTTTTCCAGCGACTGGATGGCAAAGCTGAGCGGCGGCTGGGTGATCGCCAGACGCAGCGCTGCCCGGCCGAAGTGCAGTTCCTCGGCGAGAGCGACGAAATAGCGCAGATGCCTGAGCTCCATGTGTCTCCGATGATTGAAGGTTGCCGCCCGTCGCACCGGACCGCAGCCGCTCCTTGCCGACGATGGCAGCGATCAATAGGACTTGGCCAGACCGAGCACCTTTTCCGCAATGAAGCACAGGATGAGCTGCGGACTGACCGGCGCCAGTCTTGGTATCCATGATTCTCGCAGATAACGCTCGACGTGGTATTCCTTCGCATAGCCCATGCCGCCATGGGTGAAGATCGCATTTTCGCAGGCATGGAAACAGGCTTCGGCTGCAAGATACTTGGCGGCGTTGGCTTCGGCCGCGCAGGACCTGCCGCCGTCGTAGAAGGATGCGGCCTTGAATACCATCAGGTTGGCGGCTTCGAGTTCCATCCAGGATTTGGCCAGCGGATGCTGTATGCCCTGGTTCTGTCCGATCGGCCGGTCGAACACGATGCGCTCCTTCGCATACTGCGCGGCGCGGCGCAGCGCCGCCTTGCCCAGGCCGACCGCTTCGGAGGCGATCAGGATGCGCTCCGGATTGAGGCCGTGCAGGATGTAGCTGAAACCCTTGCCCTCCTCCCCGATCCGGTCTTCTACCGGAATGCGCAAGCCGTCGATGAAGACCTGGTTGGAATCGACCGCCTTGCGGCCCATCTTTTCGATCTCGCGCACTTCCACGTACCTGCGGTCGAGGTCGGTATAGAACAGCGACAATCCGTCGGTGCCCTGCGCCTCCTCGACCGGCGTGGTGCGGGCAAGCAGCAGCATCTTGTCGGCCACCTGGGCGGTGGAAATCCAGACCTTCTGTCCGGTCACGACGTAATGATCGCCTTCGCGCACCGCGCGCGTCTTGAGCTTGAGCGTGTTCAAGCCGGTATTCGGTTCGGTCACTGCGAAGCAGGCTTTCTGCCGGCCCTGGATGAGCGGCGGCAGCCAGCGCTGCTTCTGCTCGTCGGTGCCGAACACCACGACCGGATGCAGCCCGAAGATGTTCATGTGCACGGCGGATGCGCCCGACAGTCCCGCGCCCGTGGCGGCGATGGTTTGCATCATCAATGCCGCTTCGGTGATGCCCAGTCCGGCGCCGCCGTAGGCTTCCGGCATGGCGATGCCCAGCCAGCCGGCTTCTCCGAGCGCGCGGTGAAAGTCATCCGGAAACGCACCGTCGCGGTCCCTCGCGGCCCAGTATTCGTCATCGAACGGGGAGCACAGCTTTTCGATGGCGCTCCGGATCTGTTCCTGGTCTTCGCTCAGCAGGAAATCCATCGCTTACTCCTGCTTTCCGGCCGCGGTCCGCGCGTTGGATTCCGCATAGGGCGGGCTGTAGATGACAAGCACGCGCGCGGGCTGTTCGCTGGTCACCGTAAAGACGTGCATCGCATCGGCGGGAAAAAAGCAGGTATCGCCCGGCTGCATGTCGAACGTCTCGCCGCCGACTTCGGCGCGCGCGCTCCCCTCCAGCAGATAGCACACCTGCTCGATGCCGGGATGGGCATGCGGCAAGGCGCCGCCATTGCGCTCGATGACGCCGAGCACCACCTCCACATGCTTAGCGCCAACGTTTTCCGCACCGATCAGGCGGCGGTTGAGCGTGCCGGTGTGATTGGCGGGCGAGTAGCCGGGCACGTCGCCGGCTCGCACGAGATATCGGTGGCTCATTCTCTTTTCTCCTTTTGGGTTGGACCGCCGGCGCTCACGCCGGCTGCCATCATTTGCTCGATTTCGTATTGCGAATAGCCTGCCTCCGCCAAGATCTCGGTCGAATGCTCGCCGAGCAGCGGCGCCGGCATGACATCCGGATTCGGCGCGGTGTGCGTCCATGTCACCGGATTGCGGGTGGTATTCAGCATCCCTTCCGTCGGATGCTCGACGCTGCGGATGAAACCTGTCTGCCGCAGGTGTTCATCGTCGAGCAGATCTGCCGGAGAGTTCATCGGCATGTTGGGAATATCGGCGCCATCCAGTATCGACTGCCACTCGGCCGTGGTCCGTTCGCGCATCAATGCACCCACTTCCGCATAGACCGCATCGATATGGGCGGCGCGCATGCCGTGCGTCGTAAAACGCTCATCCTCCATGAAGCGCTCCGGCGTGCCGATCGCGGCGAAGAAATTGCGCCAGTGCTTGTCGTTGTAGATCAGCACGCACAGATGGCCGTCGCGGGTGCGGTACGGACGCCGGTGCGCGGTCAGCAGCCGTGCATAGCCGGGTTCGCCTTGCGGCGGCTCGAACGACAGGCCCGCGAGGTGATCGCCAAGCACGAACTGCGTCATCGCTTCGAACATCGGCACGATGACGGCCTGCCCCACGCCTGTCTTCTCGCGTGCGTACAGCGCTGTCGTCACGGCATACACCGCATGCAGGCCGGTGACGCGATCGCCCATGGTGACGGGCGCATAGCAGGGTGTTTCCGAACCATATTGCTGCATCAGCCAGGGCAGGCCCGTCGCTCCCTGGATCAGATCGTCATAGGCCGCCTTCCCTGCATAGGGTCCGTCCTGGCCGAAGCCGCAGCAGCTGACATGGATGATGCGGGCATTGCGCTGCTTCACCGATTCATAGTCCAGTCCGAGCCGTGCAACGGCCTGGGGCCGCACATTGGTGATCAGCACGTCGGCCTGCTCCGCCAGCCGCAGTACCGCTTCGCGCCCGTGCGGCTGCTTCAGGTCGAGGACGATGCTGCGCTTGCCCTGGTTCGCGTGCAGGAAGATATGCCCCATGCCGGCATTGCGCATCGGTCCGACATGCCGCATGTTGTCGCCTTCGGGATTCTCGATCTTGATCACGTCGGCCCCGAGCGAAGCAAGGATCTGCGTCGCAAAAGGCCCCATGATGACGGAAGTCATGTCGAGAATTCTTACGCCCGCGAGCGGGCCTGATTGCTTGGTCATGGTGTGGTGACGTTATGCGCTTATTCGGGCTGGATGCCTGCCTGCTTGATCAGAGCGCTCCAATGATCGCGCTGGGTCACGACATACTTGGCGAAGTCCTGGGGCGAAGCGGAAGGCCCGACCTGAAAGCCCTGCGCCGCCAGCTTGTCCTGCACTTCCTTGTCGGCCAGCACTGCGAGAATTTCGGTGTTGAGGCGCTCGACAATCGGCTTGGGCAATCCGGCCGGGCCGAGGATGCCGTTCCATGAAGTCAGGTCGAAGCCAGGCACGGTCTGCGCCACCGGCGGTATGTTCGGCAGCAGCTTCGACGGGGCCGCGGTGGTCACTGCCAGCGTCTTGACCTTGTCCGTCTTGAGCATGGACATGCCGGAGCCGAAATCGACGACATAAAAATCGATCTGCCCGCTGATCAGATCGGTCATGGCTTGCGGGCTGGATTTGTACGGGACTTGCAGCAGGTTGATACCGGCCAGCCGCTTGATCGTTTCGCTGGCTACGAGCGAGGTGCTGTTGGGTGTGCCGTAGGACAATTTGCCGGGGTTGGCCTTCGCATAATCGATGAATTCCTTGAGCGTCTTGACGGGCAGCTTCGGATTGACGACGATCGCAAACGGCAATTCGCCGACTAGGGTAATCGGTGTGAAATCCTTCACCGGATCGTAGCGCAATGTTTTGAACAAGCTGGGATTGGCCGAATGCGAGGTATTTGTCGTCATCATCAGCGTATAGCCGTCCGGCTTTGCGCCTGCGACGTGCACTGCGGCAATCTGCGCGCTGGCGCCCGGCTTGTTGTCCACCACGACCGGCTGGCGCAGGCGTTCGCCGAGCTTCTGCGCCACCACGCGCGCAACGCCGTCCGTTCCGCTGCCGGCGGCGAACGGAACGACCAGCGTCACGGGTCCGGTGGGATAGTTCTGCGCAACAGCGGAACCGGCGGCAAACAGCAGCCCAAGGGTTCCCGCAACCAGGGATAGCAGCTTCATCGATGTCTCCTCGCTTGTTATGCCGCTCGATATGGCGGTGGAGACATCATTGTCCGGGCTTCAATCCATGTCAAATCGCAAATTTGGCTGATACGATACAAAAAATGTATCGCACATCGGTGTAGCCCCGATCGGCTGTCAGGATGATGGGGTGCCGAGGCCGGCCTTCATCATGGTCGCCTTATGTGCTGCACTGCTCGCGGCGTTATGCTGGCAAGCCGAGCCGCCGTGGGCAATCAATGCGCATGTGCTCCTGCGCCGACACCTGCATGATGGTGCCGTGCGGGCACATCCGCGGCAAACGGAACGCGTATCGACTGGCCTGTCATCCGCTCGAATTCGATCGGATCATGCGAACAGACCAGTTCCAGCTCGCCCCCGTGCACATGGCGCAGGCGGCGCAGACGCTCCTGGTTCGCCAGGCGGGCACCGCGGTCCTTTTCCATCAGAGTCTGATAGAGGCGCAGTCCGGGCGTGCACCAGGGATCGGTCGCACTCATTTCCCGGTGATAAAAGTAGGCATCCCCAGCTTGCAGAAGCCAGCGGTCCGACGTACGGACCGCCACCCCTGCGTGGCCGAAGGTGTGCCCGGGAAGCGGAACGAGCAGGATTTCCGGCGGCAAGCCGGTCAGCTCGCGCACGCATTCAAAGCCGAACCATCTGTCCGTGCTGCCGGCGCGATAGACCCGCCATCGGTTCCAGCTGCTCCACTGTTGCGGCCGGAAACGCTGCCGGTCCAGCCATGTCGTCTGCGCCATGGCGTCGTCGCGTTCCTGCTGCATCATGTGCACGATCGCGTGGGGGAAGTCATCCAGGCCTCCGGCATGATCGAAATCGAGATGGGTCAGCACGATATGCCGGACATCGGCGGCCTTGAACCCCAGGCGCTGGATCTGGCGCAAGGCGGTCATCTCTTCGCGAAAGTCGGGACTGAGAAGGGCAAGAAAGAAGTGGCTCAAGCGGGTGCGGGGATGATGCACGTCTTCCAGGCCGAATCCCGTGTCGACAAGCACCAGGCCCTGTTCGGTTTCGATCAGCAGGCAGTGGCAGCACAACTCGCCCCGCTGAAGGATCGTCGGCGTGCGCCCGTCCATCAGTTTTCCGCCGAGCGGACAGGAAGAAATGCAATTGAGATGATGGATGCGCAATTCGGATCTCCTGACGGTGGCGCAAGGACTTGCCCGGCAGGCATGTTGTTCCCTGCCTTGCAAGACATTGCGATATGACCAAGCTTAAAGCTGCTGACCGGATGTATTACGCTTGGTTCCGCCTGAAGGCCGTGCTTTTCCTCCGGATTCCTAGTAGACCGTTTCCGCTGCCGACTGCTCCTGTCGAACATCTGCCATCACGCAATTGCGCCCGCTGTCCTTGGCGCAATACAGCATTGCATCGGCGCGCTGCAGCGCACTCTCCATGGATTCGGTTTCCGCCAGCTGCGCCACGCCGACGCTGATGGTGACCGTCCCGGCGGCGTCGAAGTCGGTGGAGGCGATACGCTGGCGCAATTTCCCGGCCGCTTCCACCGCTGCACGCGCATTGACCGGCAGCAGCACCACGAATTCTTCGCCGCCCCATCGGAACAGCTGGTCGCTCGAACGCAGCGTGGCGACCGCTTGTGCTGCGACCTTTCGTATGACCTGGTCGCCGACCGCATGGCCATGGCGGTCATTGATGAGCTTGAAGTGGTCGATATCGAAGATCAGCACAGACAAGGGTGAGCCATAGCGGCGGGCACGCTCAGCCTCGCACGGTCCTGCAGACTCGAAATGCAGGCGGTTCCATACGCCGGTCAGCGCGTCGGTGCGAGAGGCCGCGTCCGCCTTGCGCAGCGCATGATCAAGCTCTTCCTCGATGCGCGCGCTGGTCAGCACCAGCACCGAGAACGCGACCGCGATGAAGAAAAACAGATCGAACAGCATGTAGACGCGAAACGCGAAGTCGTCGGTCATCAGGTGTGCAATGGGCGCCGAGGTCAGTGCCCAGTAGACCCGCGCGCTCGAAGTGGCGAAGGAAATCAGGAACACGAATGTCAGCAGGCGGTACACCTTGCGGAAACCGATTGCTTCCCGATTCAGCCACACCATGGACGCACACAGGATGGAAAGGTAGATGCGGTAAAGGTTAATCGCCGCAACACGCATGTTGACGCTCGGCGTCACATAGGTATGCCAGGCCATGCAGGCAATGCAGATCACCCCGAGCAGGTGAACGACACCATTGAGCTGCATCCGCCAGCGCTGCTCCCTGAATGTGGCGAGTCCGTCATAGAACAAGGCCATGCCGCTGATGATCAGGTAGTTGCCGATGACGACGCTGACGAAGTCAGGGACTAAGCCGCGCAGGATCAGCAGCACGAAGCCGACCGACCACAGCGCCTGGCTCGCCGACCATTTGCCGAAGCCTGGATGAGTTTTCCGGGTATGGAGGAAAAACAGCATGATGGCAGCGAGCGTAAGCTGCACCACCGCCGTCGCAAGGCCCAGGGTAGGCGTGTGAATGGAGGCTAACATGAGTTATTCGATTTCTTGTTAGAAATCATTGTACTCATAGATCCACCATGCGGCGCTGTCGCCGGCCATCTTCTACACGGCGCGAATCAAGAAACAACGGAAAGGCTCGTTGCCTTTCCAGAATGACCACATCCGGATTGCCGATGCGTCAGGCAGGCGAGCGGGAGAATGTTGTTTTGTCACCGGCACAGCCGATGGCGTATTGACCGAGGCTGGCGGAATGGCAATTGACGAACTTGCAGGAGACAGGGACATGCAGATCGGTGAAGCACGGAATAGAAGGCTTGCCATTGTGTTGGCAAGCCTTCTATTCCGTGAGAATACCGATGACACGCCAGCAAAGGCCAGGATTTATTCAGGCGTGATCCCGGCATCGGTAATGACCTGCTTCCAGCGTCTTATCTCGCTATCCACCAGTGTCTCCATCTTTGCCGGCGTGCTCGGCGCCGGCTCGCTGCCCACGCCTTCCAGCGCGCGCCGCGCGTCGGGCAGCACCACCGCGCGCCCGATCTCCTTGTTCAGTTTTTCCACCACATCCGCCGGCGTACCCTTTGGTGCTGCAATGCCCAGCCAGGAGCGTACCTCGAAGCCCTTCAGCGTATCCGCCACCGGCGGAACGCCGGGCAAGGCGGGCCATGGCGTTGCACTGGTGACGGCCAGCGCCCGCAGCTTGCCCGACTTGACGTGGCCGGTGGCAACGGTCACCGAGTCGACCAGCATGTCGACGTCGCCGCTGAGCACTGCCTGCACCGGCGCCGCTCCGCCTCGATAGGGGATATGCATCAATTTCGTGCCGCTGGTCGAACCCAGCAGCTCTCCTACCAGATGCTGGGTCGAGCCTATGCCCACCGAGCTGAAGGTAAGCTTGCCGGGTTCGCGCCTGGCCATGGCGATCAGATCGGCCAGGGTCTTTGCGGGATGATCGGCGCGCACCGCAATCACGAACGGAAAGGTCGATACCAGCGAAATCATCTGGAAATCCTTGACCGGCTGATACGGCAGGCTCTTCTGGTAGGCGGCGGACACCGCATGACCGCCCGTCAGCATGATCAGGGTGTATCCGTCGGGCTGCGCCTTGGCGACTGCCGCACTTGCAATGGTGCCGCCCGCACCGGTCTTGGATTCGACCACGACGGGAGTCTTGAGCCCGTCCTGCATCTTGCTGGCGACGATCCTCGCCACCACATCGGCGTTGCCGCCGGCGCCGAAGCCGTGCATCAGCGTGATCGGACGATTCGGATAGTCGTTTGCGTGTACGGCTGCGCACGCGATGACTGATGCAGCTGCAGCGGCCAGATGCTTCCATTTGCCTTTCATGTCTTCTCCTTGAATGGATACGTTTTTTAGCATCACTATAGGAAGGCGGCGGCGGGTTTGGCGATGTTTTTCCGTATAATGGACAACACTTTATTCCGGCTCCCACCCCGTCCTCTCAGACGATGAGGCCGCTTTTCATGCCATCCAACCGCGACGACATCGGCACCATACGCCGTGCCAACCTGCTGCTGCGTCTTCTGGCCACCGCCGGCAAGCGCGGGCTGGCGCTGACCGAGATCTCGACGCGCAGCGCGCTTCCGCATCCGACGGTGCATCGCCTGCTCAAGCAATTGAACAATGAAGGCCTGATCTTCCAGCACGAGGAATCCCGCCGCTATCTGCTCGGGCCGGTTGCCTATGAACTGGGCCTGGCTGCGGCCGAGATCTTCGACCTGCGCCACGTCTGCCGGCCCATCCTGGAAAAGATCAGCCGCGAGACCGAGGATACGTCCTACTTCGTCATGCGCAGCGGATTCGATGCCGTGTGCATCGACCGCATAGAGGGATCGTTTCCGATCCGAACCATCACGCTTGAGATCGGCAGCCGCCGTCCCCTCGGCGTCGGCGCCGGCGGCCTCGCCATACTGGCCGCATGCAGCGATGAGGAATGTGAACGGATATTGCAGGCAACCGCGTCTCGCCTTCCGGATTTCGGCAAGCTGGATGTCGAACAGCAGCGCGAGGCTGTCGCGGGTGCCCGCAAGGCCGGTTATGCACTGGTTAAAAACCGCGTGACGCTCGGCGTGACCGCGATAGGCATACCGTTTCATGACTCGATGCGCCGCCCGATCGGCGCAATCAGCGTGGGTGCGATCGATACCCGCATGCGCGGGCAGCGAGGCAGGGATATCGCTCAGCTGCTGAGGGAGCAGGTGGCCGAGATCGAAAAGTCGATCCGGCAGATCAATCCTGTTTTCGTTGAGCGTTGATAGCCTGTTTTCAAACAGGCTATCGGTTTGCCATCAAGTCTCCCGCCGGTAGCCGGTCGCCCCTCCAAACAGTTTCTCCCGCTGCGACCAGTCGTGCGTCTTGTCCCACAAGTTCAGTACATCGTTTGCCTCTTCCCTGAACTGTCTGTCCTGCTCCGGCGTCGCGGTGTGGACGCTCAGTTCAAGACGGTGCCCCGAAGGGTCGAAGAAATAGATCGACAGCAGGAAGTCGTCATGGTTGGTCGGACCGACCACCTTGATACCCTTGGCTTCGAGGTCTGCCTTGACCTTGAGCAGCGTGGCCTGATCAGCAACGCGAAATGCGAAGTGCTGCACCCAGTCCGGCGTCTCCGGATCGCGCCCGGACGGCTGTCCCTGGTCCTTCGGAAGTTCGAAGAAGGCAATGCAGCTGCCGTCTTCCATTTCGAAAAAAATGTGAATGTGCGGGCTGTATTTGCCGGTCGAGGGCACATGATCCTCACCCATGGCATGGATGAATTTCAGGCCCAGCACGCCGGTATAGAAATCAACGGTTTCGCGCGCGTCCCTGCAGCGGAACGCGGCATGATGCAGGCTCTTGCAAAGCATGTAATCTCCTTGGGTCTTGTCGGTCTGTCACGGCTTTTCGCCAATGGATATGTGTATCTGCGGCCTCGGAACAACTACTCCGCAGCAGGAACGAAGGCCTGATCGATACAGCCGAAAACGGAATTGCCGGCGCGATCGAAATGTTCAATTCTTACCCTGTCTCCGAATCTGAACAAAGGCGTGACTGCCTTCCCGCTGCGCAGGATTTCAAGCGCCCGGATTTCACCGATGCAGCCGCATCCGACCGATTCATCCTCGTTCGATACCGTGCCCAGGCCGACCAGCGTGCCGGGTTCGAAGTTACGGGTTTGCGCGACATGGGCGATCAGGTCGCCGTAGTGGAAAGGCGTATCGATGCCGGTCTCGATCTTTCCGACCTGCTCGCCGCGCACCCAGCATTGCATGGTGCCGGACACCAGCCGGCCATTCCACAGTTCGCCGAGCTCGTCGGGTGTGATCGCGATGGGTCCCATGCTGGACGCGGGCTTTCCGGTCAGGAAGCCGAAGGTACGCTTCAGCTCCGCCGGTATCAGGCTGCGCAGCGAGATGTCGTTCAGCAGGACGAACAGGCGAATGTGCCGGCATGCTTCATTTGCCGAGACACCCATCGGCACGTCATCGGTAATGGCTGCGATCTCCGCTTCGAAATCGATTCCCAGTTCATCGCTGGGCAGCTTGACATCTTCATTCCACGCCATGAAGCCATGTGAAATGCCCTGGTACACCAGCGGCTTCTCGTAGAAATCCTCGGGTACCGTCTCGCCGCGCGCGGCCCGGTTGCGCTGGATATGGCTAGCATAGGCAGCGCCGTCCAGATATTGGTAGGAACGCGGCAATGGTGCGGCAAGCGCATCCATATCGAGCGCAAATGCGCCGTCGGCATCGCCGCCATTGAGCGCACGGTAAAGGGCTTCCAGGCGAGGACGTACCGCATCCCAGTTATCAAGCGCATATTGCATGGTCGGCGCGGCGGCGCCGGCCTTCACTGCGGTACGCAGATCCCTGCTTACGACAAGCAGTTCCCCGTCCCTGCCGGACTTCAACGATGCAAGCTTCATGATGTTTCCTGTCTCCAGTATGGCAAATCGATGCGCGGATGCGCGGCATGGAGAAATGGTAGAGGAACAGCCGCAGCGCGCCGCAGCGCTGTTCACTATTCGGACATGAATGCGATAAAGGCGCTGTTTTCGCAGGCCGACAGAAATGCAGGAAACGGGATTTTCCTTACAATGGTGGCTTTTTCACCCATTGGAAACAAGCGCATGAGTTCACTGAATATCGTTGGTCTTTGCGGCAGCCTGCGTGCCGGCTCCCTGAATCGCATGGCATTGAATCTGGCAGGCGCCTCCCTGCCTGAAGGCGCAGGCTTCGAAGTACTGGACTGGCGCGATGTGCCGGCATTCGACAGCGATGTGCTCGCCAAGGGCGTGCCCGAGTCGGTCAGCAGCCTGGCAGCCCGACTCCGGCAAGCCGATGGCGTCGTGATCGCGACACCGGAATACAACTTCTCCATGCCGGGCATGTTCAAGAACATGATCGACTGGGTCAGCCGCCTTGAGAATCAGCCGTTTGCAGGCAAGCCGGTCGCCATTCTGTCGGCGACGACAGGGCCGCTGGGCGGCGCGCGCGTCCAGTACGATGTGCGGCGCACGATGATGTTCCTGAATGCCATGACGCTGGTGAAGCCGGAAGTCTTCATCGGCATGGCCAATACCAAGTTCAATGCCGACGGACAGTGCACCGATGAGGCGACCCGCAAGTTTGTCGGCGACCAGATGCGCAGTTTCCATGCCTGGATCCAGTCGGTGCAGCGGATGGCGGCCTGATTTATTTTTGACAATACCGCACGCGGCATAACCTGCCTGCAGGATATGCCGCGTAGCCAGACTGCGTTCACACTATTCCAGGTCGCCGTACGCAGTCACCAGACTATCGATTTCCAGCTTGGCGTGTTCGATGCTGTTCGTCAATGCAGCGCTGCGATAGAAGGACCCGGGAAAGACATTCGCACGAGTCCGCACCACTTTGCCGTGCTTCGAAATCTCGTATCCGCTTTCGTACCGGCCTTCGGTTTCGGAGACCAGCAGCGGATGGATGACATAGCCCCTGTACTCAAGCTGATGCGCTTCCATAAACGCCTCCTTCTTCCTGCTCTTCAAGACGGTTAGAGCAGATTGCAGGGCACTCGCAAACGGCGGCTCCGGCCGCAACGTACCCTTCTTCAATGTAGCACGTCGGCCAGCGGCGTCTTGGGCTACTTCAAAACTTCCTGCCAAGTTTACGCGTGCCTTGGCTAGCATCCGCGTCATGTTGGCTCAGGCAGTCGCCTTTGATCCGACATCCAGCCGCCATCCAACCATGCCAATGTCGGTCGGGAGCCGACATTACCCTTGCGGTCATGTTCACCATTGCCTGCATGTCTTCCCCTGCAAATCACGAGATGCCCTTATACATCAAGGACTTGGTACGATTTCTTCACGATTGCAGGATGCTGGCATACCCCCTGCTATATCTCCTTCAAGCGCGATGAAGCGCCCATCACCCAACCAAGCCATCACCTTTTAGGAGAATCACCATGAAAGCACTGACCATCAAAGACCTGTCCGTTTCCAAAGACCTCGGCGCCAAAGACATGAGCGCCGTGCGCGGCGGCCACGGTTTCCACCGGATGCCTGCCCTGTTCGCCAGCCCGCTGTTCAGCGTGGCCAAGAGCGAGATCAATTTCGACGCATCCCAGTCGCTGGGACAAAGCCAGAACACGGAAGTCAACAACGGCAACAACGTCGCGTTCGCCTCCGGCATCAAGTCGAATGTCAATCCGACCCAGACCGGCAAGAACACCATCAACTTCATGTCGTAATCGCATGCGCCGGTGGAGGCAGGTCTTCCACCGGCGTACGGCCGCATTAGAATCACACCGTAGGAGTAAACCGGGAGACGGTCGACGCTTCAGTCCTTCTCATTCAGCGCTGCCATCGTTAGCCGACTTCTACTGCCGGCAATCCAGCCTGCGCGTGGCCCTTGACCGGGAACGACTCATCCGGGAGGTTTGCATGAGGCAACTACTGGCGGCAACTTCAGAGCGCGCCATCTCCTATCTCGAACAACTTGAAAACCGTGCCGTGGCGCCGTCCGAAGCAGCGGTACAGAGGCTGGCCGAGTTTGACATCCCCTTTCCCGAGCACCCCGTCAGCCCGGAGCTGACGCTGCGGCAACTGGACGAAGCCGGCTCGCCGGCAACCATGGCCATGGCGGGGCCGCGATTTTTCGGTTTCGTCATCGGCGGAACGCTTCCCGCCGCGCTCGCGGCTAGCTGGCTTGCCACTGCATGGGACCAGAACAGTGCACTGTACAACGTCACGCCTGCGACCGCGGCCATCGAGCAAGTTGCCTTGCGCTGGCTGCTCGACGTGCTCAGGCTGCCGGCCGATAGCGGCGGAGCATTCGTCACGGGAACCACCGTCGCGCATTTCAGCGCGCTGTCGGCGGCACGGCATGCGCTGCTGGCCAAAGAGGGCTGGAACGTGGAGGCGGACGGTTTGTTCGGCGCGCCTCCGCTGGAAGTGATCGTGAGCGAAGAAGCGCATCCCACGCTGCTGAAGGCGCTGGCCATGCTGGGCCTGGGCCGCAACCGCGTCGTGAAAATTCCGGTCGACGGCAACGGGGCCGTGCGGCTCGATCGCCTGCCTCCGCTGACGTCGCGGTCCATCGTCTGCGTGCAGGCGGGCAACGTCAATACCGGTGCCTTCGACCCGGCCGGAGCGGTCTGCGAGCGCGCACGGGACGCTGAGGCGTGGGTGCATGTCGACGGCGCATTCGGCCTGTGGGCCTCCGCCGCGCCCTCCCTCGCGCAGCTAGCGCGGGGAATCGAACTTGCCGATTCCTGGGCAACCGATTGCCACAAGTGGCTCAACGTGCCTTACGACTGCGGCGTCGCCTTCGTGCGCGACCAGCACGCGTTACGGGCGGCCATGGCCATCACCGCAGAATATCTGCCCACCGCCAGCGCACACCGCAATCCGGCCGACTTCACGCCCGAGCTTTCCAGGCGGGCGCGCGGCGTCGAGGTGTGGGCGGCATTGCATTCCCTTGGCCGCACCGGCCTGGCCGACATGATCGAGCGCACCTGCCGCCATGCGCGTCGGTTCGCCGACGCGTTGCGGGCGGCCGGCTGCAAGATTCTGAACGAGGTGGTGCTCAACCAGGTGTTGGTATCGTTCGGCAATGCGGAAACCACGATGCGCATCATCGACGACATTCAGAAAGACGGAACATGCTGGTGCGGCGGAACGGTATGGCAGGGACATACCGCGATGCGGATCAGCGTGGTGTCGTGGGCCACCACCGATTCGGATGTGGAGCGCAGCATCGATACCATTCTGCGAATTGCGCGCAGTCATCAAGCCATACGCGCCATACGCGCAGGCCTATGATGCAGCCCCGTGATCGGGTATCCTATTTCCAGACTCATGTTGTACACCTGTCAATAAAGCACGGCGGCCATGCGGAAGCTGCCAGGAGACAAGCATGCAGCATCACCAGCGGGAACATATTGCCACCGTGATGCAGGTCGCCGACCAGGGCGCGGCGTCGCCGTCTGCACGGCATCATGATGAAATCATCCGCAGCTCATGGCTGCGTTGCGTCAATGAACACCGGCTCGATCCGGCGCGCATGCAGGAGGCGGTGATCCTGCCGAGCGAGCTCATACGCGAGCACCAGGAGCAGATGGATGATTTCCTGCATATCGCCCGCCATGGGCTGGAAACGCTGTACCAGCAGGTGGCTGGAATGGGCTATGTGGTGCTGCTGACCGATGCGCGCGGCGTGACGGTGGACTTCCTGGGCGACCTCCAGCTCGACCACAGCCTGCGCCGCGCCGGGCTCTATCTCGGCGCGGACTGGAGCGAGCAGCATGCGGGCACCTGCGGCGTGGGTACCTGCATCAGCACAGGTCAAGCCCTCACCGTGCATCAGGACGATCATTTCGATGCCACGCACATTCCGCTCACCTGCACCAGCGCGCCCATCTATGGCGCGCATGGGGAGCTGAATGCGGTGCTGGACATTTCCGCGCTGAGTTCGCCGCAGCCCAAGCAAAGCCAGCATCTTGCGCTGCAGCTGGTGAAGATGGTCGCACACCAGATCGAGAATGCGCATTTCCTTCACCGTTACCGGCGCGAATGGATACTGCGCCTCTCGACTGCACCCCAGTTTCTCGACGTGAACCCGGAATACCTGCTGGCGGTGGATGCCGGCGGCAGGATCATCGGGCACAACCGGCGCGCCGAGCTGCTGTTCCAGGCCCGCGCCCGGCCATTGACGGGATGCATGTTCGACAGCCTGTTCAATGTCTCCTTCAGCGAACTCGGACGCTTCGTCAGCGCGCAGGCGCCCGATCAGCGTGCGGTCACCGTTGCCGGCAATAAACACGTTCTGTTCCTGCAGGCTGCTCCTCCGCCCGTACGCTGGCCGGCGTCCGGCGCGTCCGGCGTATCTGGCACGCTGCGCACTGCAGCGGCGTTACCGGCCCCGCTCGCGGCGCTCTCCGGCGGCGATCCCCAGCTCGACCGGCAGATCGAACGGGTATCGCGGCTGGTCAATTCTCCGGTAAGCCTGCTCGTCACCGGGGAAACCGGCACCGGCAAGGAATTTTTCGCCAAGGCCATTCACCGGAGCAGCGAACGGCGCGGTGGTCCCTTCATCGCCGTCAACTGCGCCGCGATTCCGGAAAGCCTGATCGAAAGCGAATTGTTCGGCTATCTGCCGGGCAGTTTTTCCGGAGCCGCCGCGAAGGGCAAGCGCGGCCTGATCGCGGAAGCCGACGGCGGCACACTGTTCCTGGACGAGATCGGCGACATGCCGCGGCCCCTGCAGGCGCGCCTGCTGCGGGTGCTGGCGGAAAAGGAAGTGCTGCCGATCGGCGCGGCGCGTCCGGTCGAAGTCAATATCCGCGTCATCGCGGCCACGCACTGCGACTTGAAAACCCTGGTCCAGGAGGGGCGCTTCCGAGACGACTTGTATTACCGGCTGAACGGAGCGCACATCACCCTGCCGCCGCTGCGCGAGCGGCAGGACCTGAGACACATGATGGAGCAGATGCTGCGGCAGCACGCAAAACAGCATGGCGTGCGCACTTCGCCGGCGCTGACTCCCGAAGCCGAGTCGCTGATGCTGCAGCACGGCTGGCCCGGCAACCTGCGCGAACTGCACAACGTAATCCAGTATGCGGCCACGGTCTGCGCCCATGGGGTGATCCAGCCCGAGGATCTCCCTGACAGCTTCATCGACAGCCTATGCCGGGAGCCGCAGTCGGGCATGACTCCGATACCTGCCGCTGCGGCACCGCGCACGGCGAAGTCGGGCCCTGAAGCCGAAGCGCTGATCCGGATCTTGCGCGGCTGCCGCTGGAACATCACGGCTGCGGCCGAGGAAATGGGTATCGCAAGAATGACCCTGTACCGGCGCATGAAGCGCCTCGGTATCGTCACGCCCAATCACGTCGACAAGGTGTAACTCTCCCTGACACGCCCGACAGGCTTCCCTGTTACAGGCGTAACACCCAGGCCGTGACACCTGTCACCCCCGTGTACCGACGTTCACGTCCGTTTTAACGGCAACCTGGAATATTCTCCAGTCTTTTCAAAGACTTGCATCTTTCCGTCTCTCCCAAAAGGCTCTGGCACGCCGCTTGCGAAAGCATGTACACCGGCAAGACCGGACATCACTACCTTGATTGGAGAGAGACAAAATGGAAAACACCCCCTCGATGCAGGCAGCCGGATGGCTGGAGCACTTCGATGCCGCGCTGAAGCAGCAGGACATCGATGCCGCCCTCGCGCTGTTCCAGGACGACTGCTACTGGCGCGACCTCGTCACGTTCACCTGGAACATCAAGACGCTGGAAGGCAAGGACGACATCCGCGCCATGCTGCATGCCACCTTGGCGAAGACCGCGCCGTCGAACTGGAAACTGGAGGAGCAGGCAAGCGAAGCGGACGGCGTGGTCGAAGCCTGGCTGACCTTCGAGACGGAAGTCGCGCGCGGGCGCGGACATCTCCGTCTGAAGAACGGCAAGGCATGGACGCTACTGACGACCATGGCCGAACTCAAGGGTCATGAAGAGAAGAAGGGACCGAACCGCATCAAGGGCGCGGAGCATGGCGTGCACAGGAACCGCCAGAGCTGGCTGGAAAAGCGCAGGCAGGAAGAAGCCGAACTGGGGTACACCAGGCAGCCCTACTGCGTGATCATTGGCGGCGGCCAGGGCGGCATCGGTCTGGGTGCCCGCCTCAAGCGCCTGGGCGTGCCGACGCTGATCATCGAACGCAACGAGCGCGCCGGCGATTCCTGGCGCAACCGCTACAAGTCGCTGTGCCTGCACGATCCGGTCTGGTATGACCACATGCCTTACCTGCCCTTCCCCGACGACTGGCCGGTCTTTACGCCGAAAGACAAGGTCGGCGACTGGCTGGAGATGTACACCAAGGTCATGGAACTGAATTACTGGAGCAAGACCGAAGCCCTGAACGCACGCTTCGACGAGGACAGAAAGGAATGGGAAGTCACCGTGAACCGCGACGGCGAACAGGTCGTGCTGCGTCCCAAGCAGCTGGTCTTCGCGCTGGGTGTCTCGGGCTTTCCGAATGTGCCGAAAGTGGAAGGGGCGGAAAACTTCAAGGGCATGCAGCATCATTCGAGCAAGCATCCGGGCGGGGAAGCCTTCAAGGGCAAGAAAGCCGTGGTGCTCGGTTCAAACAATTCCGCGCATGACATCTGCGCCGACCTGTGGGAGAACGGTGCCGACGTCACGATGATCCAGCGCTCCTCGACGCATATCGCGCCTTCGGATTCGCTGATGGAACTGGCGCTGGGCGGGCTGTATTCCGAAGAGGCGCTGGCGAAAGGCATCACCACCGACAAGGCGGACCTGATCTTCGCATCCGTGCCCTACCGCATCATGCATTCCTTCCATATTCCCGTATACGAGGAAATGAAGAAGCGCGACGCCGATCTTTACCGGCGGCTGGAAGAAGCCGGCTTCATGCTCGACTTCGGCGACGACGGCTCCGGCCTGTTCATGAAATACCTGCGGCGCGGCTCCGGCTATTACATCGATGTGGGCGCATCGGAGCTGATCGCCAACGGCAGCATCAAGCTCAAGAGCCGGGTCAACATCAAGCGCATCAAGGAGCATTCGGTGGAGCTGACCGACGGCACCGAGCTGCCCGCCGACCTGCTGGTGTATGCGACCGGTTACGGTTCGATGAACGGCTGGGTCGCCAAACTGGTGTCGCCGGAAGTCGCGGACAAGGTCGGCAAATGCTGGGGACTCGGGTCGGACACCACCAAGGACCCGGGCCCGTGGGAAGGCGAACTGCGCAACATGTGGAAGCCGACCGCGCAGGAACAGATGTGGTTCCACGGCGGCAACCTGCACCAGTCACGCCACTACTCGCGCTACCTCTCGCTGCAGCTGAAGGCGCGCATGGAAGGCATCGAGACGCCGGTGTACGGTCAGGGCGAGGTGCATCACCTGCGTTGAGAGTGTTCTGTTGCAAGCAGCGTAGTTGCTGATCGGCGCGAAGGCTGATGAAAGACTTCGCGTCGGCCATCATTGCCGGTTTGCAGTTTCGCGGCGGTCCGCAGGTCGCTTGATTCCGGCAACAGCAGAAATCAGGCAGCCGACATTTGCCTTTCCGGCACAGCAGCGCTTCGATAAACGTCGTTGTGAAGATTGTGATCGTCCCAGGCTTTTCCTGCGAGCTGGCCTACTGTCGGCGATCCGGTCAGTGCCATCGCGCGGCTCAGGTCTTCCGCCAGAATGCGCAGCGCATGCCGCGCGCCCTTCTCTCCCCCTGCCGCAAGACCATAGAGCGTAGGCCGGCCGAGCTGCACCGCGTCGGCGCCGAGCGCGAGCGCCTTGGCCGCATCGGCTCCATGCCGGAAGCCGCTGTCGATCAGCATGGTCAGCGGCTTGCCCGGGATGGCATCGACCAGGCGCGGCAGCACTTCGATGGTGGAATGCGATCCATCGAGCTGGCGTCCGCCATGGTTTGATACCACGACGCCGTCGACTCCGCAGGCATGCGCGCGGCGCATATGCTGCACCGACGACACGCCCTTGAGCACCAGCGGCCCTTGCCATTCGCTGCGCAGCCATGCGACATCATCCCAGCTCACCGACATGCTGATCTGCTGCTGCATCACTTCGGCGATCGTGGCGCCGCGCGCAACGTTGCCAACAAAATCGGCGAACAGCCTCAGCGTCGGCGCGCCGGTTCGCAGCATCCGGCATGCCCATGCCGGATGCATGGCGGTGTCGATGAAGTTTTTCAGCGTCCAGCGAAAAGGCAGGGAGAAGCCGTTGCGGATGTCGCGCGCGCGCCTTCCGGCAATGGGCGTATCGACAGTCACCTGCAGCACGGTGAAACCGGCGGCGCGCACGCTGTCGAGCAGGCGCCGCACGAGGCTGCGGTCCTTGAACAGGTAGAGCTGGAACCAGCGCAGGTTTCCTGCGGCATCTCGCACATCTTCAAGCTTTTCGGTGGCCGCTGTGCTCATCACGAAGGGGATGTTCTCCGCTTTTGCCGCGCGTGCAAGGCAAAGATCGCCGTGCGGCCAGTAAGCCCCGTTCAGCCCGGTCGGGCCGATGATGAAGGGCATTGCGATCTCGCTGCCGAACAGCCGCGTCTTCAACTCCACCTTCGAGACATCGACCAAGATTTCAGGCTGCAGCAGAAAGCGGTCGAAGCCGTCGCGATTGCGTTGCGCGGTCGCTTCCGCTCCGGAAGCGCCGTCGATATAGTCGAACACCATCCTCGGCAGCTTGCGTGCCGCGATGTTCCTCAGGTCGGCGATGCTGGCCGCTTCGCGCAATGGCTTTGTAAACATGGCCGTTCCCTTTCCCCGAGCCTTACTCCGGCCGCAGGCCGGTGGTCTGCACCAGGGTCCGGGAAGCGGCATATTCTTCCGCCATCATTTTCTGGAACGCCGCCGGCGAACCGCCCACCGGCGATGTGCCCTGCTGCTCCAGCTTGGCCCTGATCGCCGGGTCGGCCAAGACCTTGTCCGTCTCCGCATTCAGGCGGGCAACGATCGCCTCCGGCGTGCCCTTCGGCACCAGCAGACCGAGCCAGGTCATGTGGCTGTAGCCGGGATAGCCGCTCTCCGCAACGGTCGGCACATCGGGCAGGCTGGGCCAGCGGTTCGGCGAGGTGACCGCCAGCGCCTTGATCTTGTCCGCCTTGATGTGCGGCATCGCGGCTGCGAGCGTCGAGCTGACCAGGGGAATCTGTCCGCCTATCACGTCCGACAGCGACGGGCCCGACCCCTTGTACGGCACATGCACCAGCTTGAGCTGCGCGGTGCGGGTGAAGGTTTCCATTGCGATATGGCTGGGCAGGCCGACGCCCGGACTGCCGAAGGCCACGCTGTCGGGCTTTGCCTTTGCGGCTGCGGTCATTTCCTTCAGGCTCTTGAACGGCGCATTCTGCGCCGCGACGAACACCGACGGACCGCGCGTCAGCTCGATGACGGGCTGGAAGTCGTCTAGCTTATAGGGCGGCTTGGCATAAAGGGAAACATTGAGCGTATGGTTATTGCCGGTCAGCAGAACGGTATAACCGTCGGGCGCCGAGCGGGCAACCGCCTCGGTGGCGATATTGCCTCCGCCGCCGCCCTTGTTCTCGATGATCACTGTCTGTCCGAGCGCACGGATGAGCCGCTCGCCCACCATGCGGGCGATGGCGTCGGCGCTGCCGCCCGGCGATGACGGCACGACGATGCGGATCGGCTTTTCGGGATACTCGGCGCGGGCATGGACCGCCGCCGAAAAGGCGACGATGGCCGCGACGGCATGCAGTGCGAATGTGATCGGCTTGCTCATGAGGGTCTCCTGTCTCTTCTCTTGTAAGGTTCGGTGCAGCGGCGATGGAATTTTTGCCCGGCACTTATGCGGCAACGGTCGCAGCGTACACGGCCTGCAGTTCCGCAAGCCGTTCGATGTCCGGCTCGGCATAGCCGAGTTCGGCAAGAACTTCGTGGGTGTGCTGGCCGTAAAGCGGAGCGCCGCGCGACGTGACGCCGCTGCCGCCGGAAAACTTGATCGGGCAGCCGAGCGCCGACACATTGCCCGCCACCGGATGCTCGACCTGCACGATCATGTCGCGCGCCTTCACCTGCGGGTCGGCCAGTACCTGGGTCATGGTCTTGACCGGTCCGGCCGGCACGCCGGCGCGCTCGAAGGCTTCCACCCAGGCTTCGGTGGCACGCTGCTTCAGCACCGAGGACATTATTTCCACGAGCTGGTCCCGGTGGGACATGCGCGCGCCGTTGCTGGCGAAGCGGCTGTCTTCCAGCAGCGAAGGCATCTCCAGCACGATGGCGATCCTTTCCCAGTTGGCCTGGCTGATCGCGCCGATGTTGATCCATCCATCCTGCGTCGGGAAGGCCTGGTAAGGCGCGGCCACGGGGTGGGCCGAGCCCATCGGTTCGGCCGATCTGCCGGTGGCAAAGGCCATTGCCGCGGGCCAGTAGGTATGCACCAGCGAGGCTTCGAGCAGCGAGGTATCGACGAACTGGCCGCGGCCGGTGCGCAGGCGCTCGATATAGGCGGCCAGCACGCCGGTCGCCGCGAGGATGCCGGCGGTGACGTCGCCGACCGGCACGCCGACCTTGACCGGCGGCCGTCCCGGGCCTTCGCCGGTCAGCCCCATTAGGCCCGACATGCCCTGCGAAATCAGGTCATAGCCTGCGCGGCCGGCATAGGGGCCGCTGGTGCCGAAGCCGGTGATCTTGCAGTACACCAGGCCGGGATTGATCTGGTTCAGCGCGGCATAGCCAAGACCCATCTTTTCCATGGTGCCGGGACGGTAGTTCTCGATCACCACATCGGCCTGGCCGACCAGCCGCTTGACCACTTCCACGCCTTCCGGCGTCTTCAGGTTGACGGCGATGCCGCGCTTGTTGCGGTTCAGGATCATGAACGATGCTGACTCGCCGTTGATTTCCGGCGGCGTGGTGCGGCGGGTATCGTCTCCTCCCGGCAGCTTTTCCACCTTGATCACGTCGGCGCCCATGTCGGCCATGAGGAGTCCGCCGACCGGACCGGCCATCACATGCGCCAGTTCGACGACGCGCACACCGGACAGCGGCCCTTTTGAAGGTCTGTTCATCATGTCATTTTCCCTTGAATTGGGGCGTTTCCTTGTTGAGGAAAGCCTGGTAGCCGATTCGGTAGTCTTCGGTATCGAAGCAGGCATAGCCTTCCGCGATGTCTTCCTCGCCGAGCGGAGTGCCCTGGCGCAGGCGCTCGACAAACTTTTTGTGCCATTTGGCCGAGAGCGGCGCGCCGGCGCAGATGCGTGCGACCGTGGCGGCGACTTCCTGCTCGAAGTCGGCATTGGCGACGAGACGGTTCACCAGGCCTTTCCGCTGCGCTTCCTGGGCATCGAGCACGCGCCCTTCGAGCAGCAGTTCCAGCGCCACGTTGGGGCCGGCAAGCCGCACCAGACCCTCCAGTTCGGCGTAGGCAAGCGTCGCCCCCAGGCGGGCGATCGGAATGCCGAAGCGGCTGTCTTCGCTGCAGATGCGCATGTCGCAGAAGGCGGCCAGTTCCAGGCCGCCGCCCACGCAGGCGCCCTGGATCGCAGCCAGCGTCGGTACCCTGCAGTCGCGCACCGCATGCATCGCCCGGTGGCCATGGCGGGCAAAAGCGATCGCCTGCTCCTTGCTTGCACGTATCTGTTCAAACTCGTCGATGTCTGCACCGCTGCCGAAGGCCTTGCCGCCTTCCCCGCGCAGTACGATGCAGCGCAGCCGCTGGTCGCCAGACAGCTCCTGGATGACGTCGCCCATCCGGATCCACATTGCCTGGCTCATGGCATTGCGTTTCGAAGCGTTGTTGATGGTCACTGTCGCGACATGCTGCTCGCGGGTGATCGTAATGTCTCCAGCCATGAATGTTCGCTCCTGTATTTCTCATGAATGGATGCAGTGTAGAAGCGAGTCTGGCCAAGGGGGAAATACGGATTTAAACTGCCGCCATAAGCAAAAGCTTCACCCCCCGCGAACGCCGTCGGACCGGGTCGGTTACACTTTCCCACCCTCAATTCTTTGGAAACGCGATGCAACTGCGACAGCTGGCCTATTTGGTGCGCATCATCGAGATGGGCAGTGTCTCGCGCGCTTCCCAGGTGCTGCACGTGGCGCAGCCGGCGCTGAGCCAGCAGATCAATCAGCTGGAGGAGGAACTGGGTGTTCAGCTGCTGCACCGGTCGGTGCGCGGCGTCACGCCTACCGATGCCGGTCTGGCCGTCTATCGGCAGGCGCAGCTGATCCTCAAGCAGGTGGAAGCGACCCGCCTGATCGCCGCCGAGGCCGACGCCGGCCCTGCCGGCACGGTCTCCATCGGCCTGCCATGGACGGTGGCGTCGCTGCTGGGCCTGCCGCTGCTGCGCGAAGTCCGCGCCACATTGAAAGCGGTGCGCCTTGAAATCGTGGAGGGGCCGAGTTCGGTATTGGGGTTGCTGCTGGCCGAAGGCAAGATCGAGCTGGCGGTACTGTTCGACAGCGCAGCCACCAGCGGGCTGATCGTCAGGCCGGTGCTCAGCGAGCCGCTGCTGTTCGTCGGACCGCCCGGCAGCCTTGCGGGCAAGTCAAGCATGACGCTGGAGGAGACGGCAGGATTTCCGCTGCTGCTGATGAGCCGGCCGAACGGTATCCGGGAGATGATAGAACAGCGATTCGCCGCCGTCGGGTGCAAGCCCAACATTGCCGCGCAGATCAATGCGCCCGCACTTCTCATCGATGCGGTCAGGGCGGAACTCGGCTATTCGATACTGCCGGCTTGCGGCCTGGAAGAACCGATACGGCGAGGAGAGGTTGATGCCATCGAACTCGAGGACGGCAGCCTGCGCAGGACGGTTTCCATCTGCACGTCACGGCTGTTCACCGCCTCGCGCGCCGCCGAGCATGTTCATGCGATCGTGCACCGCCTGATGCGCACGGCGGTGGAGGAATGGCGCTGGAGCGCAAGCCTGCTGGACAGCGCTTCCTGAAGCGCTGTCCCGGCTCATTGCCCGATCGCCACTCTGGCTGCGGCCAAGTCCCATGCCGCCTGGCCTACCGTCTTGAAAACGGGAACCGCTGTGGGATGCGGCACTCTGCCGGACAGCAGGTCGCCGATCGCTGAGACGCCGCTCCAATCGACTTTTGCCTGAAGCAGGTCGCCGGCCTCGTGCCTTGCGCCATTCAAGTCATCGACAATGATCTGCCGGGCATGCAGCAGCTCCGGCGGGAATTCCGCCATGTTGGGCTTGAATGCACCGACACCGACGGCCAGCGTATCGGGCGATATCTTCGACGGGATCACCGGAACGGTCGCGGTGGTCAGCGCGATGATCACGTCGGTGTCGGGAACCTCTTGCTTGAGCGATTCGGCGGTCAATACCTGCGCATCAAGCTGGCCATGCCGCGCCGACAGCGACGACGCGAAAGATTGGGCATTCTCGCGGGTCGAGCCGGCGATGATGAATGTCGACACACCGAAATACTCGACAAGCGCATCGGCATGGGCTGCGGCCTGCGTGCCGGTGCCGATGATCAGCGCCGAAGCCGGCTTTCGCCGAGCCAGTGTGTCTATACCCAGCAGCGTCATCGCAGCGGTCCTGCGCGCGGTGACGGTGGGCCCGTCCAGCAGGGCGAGCCTGCGGCCGGTCGCCGTCTCGAAGACGATGACTTCGCCCTGAATGGCCGGCAGCTTGTGCCGCGCATTGCCGCCATGAACGGTGATCAGCTTGGTGGCGCTGATGTCACGCCCGATTGCCGGCATGCTGAGCAATACGCTGGCCGCGTCGATGGTGACCACTTGGCGCTCCGGCGCGACGATGGTCCCGGCTGCCAGCTCTTTGGCAGCTTCGGCAACGGCGGGAACGAGCCTGGAATAAGGAAGTGCCTGGGCCGTCTGGTCCCGGTCAAAAATTTGCATGAGCTTGGTTACCTGATTACCTGAAGAAGAAGCCTGTGGGGAACGGGTCGGAATCCTCCAGCACCCACTGGTTGAAACCGCTGATGTGCGCGGTGCCCTTCACTTCCGTGACGGCTGCATCGAGATCTCCCACCTTTGCCGATTCCGTAACGCGTACGGTAAAGCTGCTGCCGACGATACTGCCGTTTACGTAATCCTGATTCAGCGGAAGCGTCCCGCGCAGATAGAGCTGCGCGGCGCGGCCCGACGTGCCGGTTCCGGTCGGAGAACGGTCCACCTCCCGGTCCGCGAAAATGCAGACATTCGACTGATCGACACCGTCCCGGTTGGGTGCGCCGTCGATGATGGTTCCATACAGTTCGTTCAGGCCCGGCTCCAGCGGATGCCGGATCTGGACCTTGGCTTTCACGGCAGCCTTGGTTTCTGCGCCGAGCTGGATCAGCGACCGAACCAGTTCGGGGCGGATTTCCAAGCCGGCCTGCTTGCCGTTGATGTAATAGTAGAACGCCCCGCCGAAGACGATATCGCCGGTGATGCGGCCGAAGGACGGCGTGTCCACTTCCACATCCCGCATGAAGATGAATGCGGGGACGTTCCTGAAGGTGACTGCGCCGGCGCGCACGCCATCCCATTCGACATGGGCTTCGATGAAACCCGCCGGCGAGTCGAAACCGATGCGGGTCGTCGGACTTTGTCTTTCGACATAGCCCATCTCCACCAGCACCTTGCCCAGCGCGATGATGCCGTGGCCGCACATGTCGCTGTAGCCTTCGTTGTGGATGAAGATCACGCCGAAGTCCGCCTCGGGCGTGGTGGGCGGCAGCAGGTAGGCGCCGTACATGTCGGCATGGCCGCGCGGTTCGTTCATCAGGAAGCAGCGCAGGTCGTCGCGGTTCTCCTTGAGCCAGGCGCGCTTTTCAAGAATGGTCTTGCCCGGCACCGGCGGCATGCCGGAAACGAGGATGCGCAGCGGCTCGCCGCCGGTATGCGCATCAATGGTCTGGATCGTGCGTTGGAAATTGAGCATTGTTCACTTCGCTTGTTTGGCCGGCTTATCCGCAGAGAAATCGGAAACCGGCGTCCTGTCATCATGCATCGCAGGCGGATTCCCTTGAATACGCAATTGAACGCATAAAAGGATTTACGCACTGCCACAACTGGTTTTAGTATAACCAGATTGGTATTAACTTTGAGCCAAACATTGTATGTTTTTCGACAGCACCCACAAACTTTCCGCTTCCCTGAAGGCGCCTCAGCTGTATGAACTGGTGGCGGACCGTCTGAAAAACCTGATTCTCGACGGAACTCATCCGCCGGGATCGCGCTTGCCGGCGGAACGCCACTTGGCGGCCACATTGGGCGTGGGCCGCGCCTCGGTGCGCGAAGCGATTGCGGAGCTGGTCAACCAGGGCGTCGTCCAGACCAGGCGCAATTCGGGAACCTATGTCCTGCCGCAGGCGATGGAAGTGATACGCGAGGCGAAGGCTGTCGCCAGCCCCGACACCAGCCCGCTGTCGACCCTGGCTGCCAGGCTGGCGATCGAGCCGGTGATTGCTCAATTCGCAGCGGCGGTGGGCAAGCGTGATGCGGAACTGGAGCGCCTGCTGGACTTGATGGAATCGGTCAGCGACCTAACCGATCCGAAGCAGCGGCAGGAATGGAATGAACATGACCGGCGCTTTCATGAACGCCTTGCGCTGATGACAGCCAATCCCCTGATGATTGGCATAGCCGGCGTGATCGCAACCGCCGTGGACGAACCCTTGTGGCGCCAGCTGCGCGATACCGGCATCCATGACCCGGCACGTGCCCGGCTGTATGTGTACGAGCACCGCCTGATTTACGAGGCGATCGCCACCGGCAATCAGGAGGCGGCAGGCTTCTATGTCCGGCAGCATCTGGAGCGCGTTCGGAGAGACATGCTGGCCTTGGGTTGAGCGCTTTTCCTTAACTCAAAAGTTTCCAACAGCTTTCAAGACGCCCTGCCATCCGAAACGCCGCATCATGCCAATAAGAAAGGTTCCTCCTCTTTCAAGGACGGCCAGCAAGGTGGGAGGCCAGGCAAAGATCACACTGACAGGAAAAATGCGCGGCGAACTCGGCGCCGCGCACATGCCGGCTTACACTTCCAGCCACTCCTTGCGAATGGCCGCATTCGCGCGCAGATCGGCCGGCGTGCCCTCGAACACGATCGCGCCGTGCCCCATCACATACACCCGCTGCGAGATCTCCATCGCAATGGCCAGCTTCTGCTCCACCAGCAGCACCGAGATGCCCCGGTTCTTCAGCTCCATCAGGTACTCCCCCACCAGCTCCACGATCTTCGGCGCCAGGCCCTCGGTCGGCTCGTCGATCATGATCAGGTCAGGGTCGCCCATCAAGGTCCGACACAAGGTCAGCATCTGCTGCTCGCCGCCCGACAGGACCCCGGCAGGCGTATGCTGGCGCTCCTTCAGCCGCGGAAACATCTTGTACATGTCATTGAGGCTCCAGCGCGACTTCTTGCCCTTCTTCTCGCCCAGCACCAGATTCTGTTCCACGGAAAGCGTCGGAAACACGTCCCGGTTCTCCGGCACGTAGCCGAGCCCCTTGTGCGCGATCTCGAAGGCTTTCAAGCCTGTGATTTCCTGTCCCTTGAA
>NZ_JACYXF010000135.1 GCF_015352985.1 Noviherbaspirillum malthae
AAAACTACCCCAGGCCAATAACGTCGACGACTACGACGCGCTCCTGCCTTGGAACATGCCAACAGATCTCCGCTGATCCTCAAGCGTCACCCCTGTATATAGAGGGGCGTGTTTATTGATCGCTTACGATACATTCAAACGCCTTTTCTACGTAGTAGTGCTCAAGCATGTATTCGCCAGGCTTATCGTCACCTCCCTGTGACATGGCCGTGAGCAGTTGGACTAGCGTGCGGATCGGCAACTTTTCGGGAGAGTCCTTAGCGAGAGCAAACGCTGCCCGTGGTCGCCGCGCGTCCATCAGCATATCGATTGCCTTAGCTAATTCCATGGGGGACTCGTGAAGCCAGCCCGGTATGATTTCTCTCCAGTATAGAGACTCAGCGGCCTCTCCAAGTGAACTGACTAATACCCAAGTGGCCTCACCGAACGGTGCAAGCATCAGAAGGGGGAGCGCGTTCTCGTGACCTATTTTGCCAATGGCGGACTTAATGAAAACACCGCGCTCCGTGTCGTCAGGTATTGCCCTGAGAATGCCTTGTATCAGCCATTCCGATGCACGGACAGCGGAACCGGTTTCGGCCATTTTGTGGAAAGCAAGTTCCACCAGTGCAAGCAGATTCTCTTCAGTCAGTACTTGGTCAGCGGAGAGTGCACCGATAACTCCTGGTGACCCGCTATGGATTGCCAAATCGAGCAGGCTGCCAACGCCTTGCTTCGCGTTAATTTCTTGCATAGCACGAATTCGCTGGTCGCGGATGCGCTTCTCACGTGCTGCGAAGTCTATGTTCTCGATGTCTTCGAGTTCGTCGGCCGATTCCTCAATCCACGAATTCTTGAAAAGCCATGCGTGCTTGTCAATCAGGCTTATCGGCTCGAGTGCCGCATATATGCCCTTCGCGATGGTTGTAAGCTGGGGCGGCTTCCCATTCTTCTTGGTGCGTAACGCCGCACGTCGGGACAGTGTAGAGGTGCGGATTTTTTCGCGTAAGATTACCTTGTCGCTGTCGCAGGCTGTCTTTGCCCAAGTCTCAACAATTTCCCAAACGCGGGCTTGGTCTACCTCCGCGAGGTCGTGAAGCCGGTCGATAAGATCGCACAGCATGGAGACTGAGTAGTCGGGCTGAGTCAGTGCCAATTTGACCATTTCGGCTACGAACTCTAAGATAGGCCCCCAAGTCGGAAACGGTTCGCCGTGCCCGTAGCCGTCAGGCCGCCACATTGGCTTATGGCTGTGATGCCCGATTTGATGATTATTGCCGAACTGCGCTACGCAAAGCTTCCAGGCGACATTCGGAAATTTTGCGAAAAGCGTTTTCATCAACGCTAGCCGTTCTTCGTTGCTCGCCGCCGTTTGAGGCATCCAAGCCCGAAATATGGCTGCCAAAGAGTTCTCAGGCTTATTCACCCAATTGTCATTGATCTCAATCTGAGCGAGCCTCGCAAGAATTAATACGGTGCGAGGGAGTGTTTCCACATTCCATGCCAAGCCCTCCATTGCCCACAGTAGGCCTGTGCGACTCGGGCTACCGAACATGCTAGACCCGACAGGGCGTAGGAGGCCAAAGACAGCCGGACTCTCTGTCCTCAAGTCACGCTCAATGATCGAGAGGAACTCAGACGGGGCGGCTTCTGCATAGAGCGGAAGGTCTCGGTCGTTGGCCTCGAGGATACGTGTGGTTAGTGGTGTTGGAAGCAGTTCGCGCACCACCATGGTTGCTTCGATCTCTGTATCTATACCTAGGCGCCCTTTGAAGAGGCTGCCACCGTGAACGGCTAAGAGCACGAGCGTTTCTGAAATCCCTTGACGGAAGGCTGAGGAGAATTCCCTCGTCTTACCGTGGATGGAGGCGGCCCAGCGTTGGTCTTCATCCAAATCAAGGGATGGATCATCCTCACCCAGCACCATTCGAGCAACGTCGAAGTAGCGCTTTAGGTCTTCTCGGGTGACGTTACGAGCGATGGCGTAAAGCAGGTCGATCTTCGAGACCACGCCGCGATACGTTCCAATGGACCACACAGGCGAGTCGTTCAGTTGGACTAGACGCTGGCAGTCCTTTTCCAGTTCTTCGAAGTTGCGGTCACCGGCCATCAGTGACAGGCCGGCCTTGTCCGTCTCATTGAGCACATGCCATGCTCCTACCAGCATAAACGCAATGAGGTTCTCCGATGTGTGCTGCTGTGTTGCCCAAAGCGGCATCCTCACCGCCTGGACGACAGCGAGTCGGCGACGCAGTACAGTCAAAGACCGTCCTGATTCGTTCGCAAGATTCTTGATTTCGTCGCGGTTTTTACCAACGCTTTTTAGCGCGGACTCGAACGTTTCGAAACCGACCGGCTCAAGAACGATGTCGGGCTCAGCGTTGACAGAGTTTCTTGGGTACACAACGATAGCGTGCATCTGGTCGGCATAGGGAGCGAATTCCACCTCGACATCACGTGAATGGATCACTGGAATGAAGGACTTTGCTCCTTCAGCCAGACGTGGCAAGACCCCAACCTTGTCAAACACAAGGACCCGGTACCGGAAGGGAGCCAGTTCCTCCCCACCATCAGGGCCTAAACACTGGGCGACGAAAGCCAGCGCCTCGTCCGTAGAATCTGCCGCGATAACAATCGGCCCTACGGAAGGCTTAGTAAGACGGGAGCCAAGCTTACGCTTTGCTTCTTCGATGGCTGAACTGAAAAGCGAACCTGGCAGTGGCGGTTTTGCAACGTTTGCCCAGTCCGCCCAGCACTTGTCGAGAGACCGCACCTCATTGGATGGGGCCTTTGTTTCGTTCGCAAACCATGCCTGGGCTGGAAGCGACTGTTCTAACCACTGCTCAAGGTCACTGGAGTCATAGGCTCGGACATCCTTCCATGCACCTTGCGACTTCTTCTCTTTAATCCAATTGTTTTTGCCAGGCCATCTACGAGGGGTTACGAAGACGAATTCCATCTCCGCTTGCTCTTGTGCTGAAACTGCTTTCAGACTCTTTTGGTAGTCACTCTCAGCCTTGGCTTTAGCATCCTCGTTAGTGCCGAACTCCCACCCAGAGCGGTTAGCTGGAATCCAGGGGGTTCCATCGCTGGCTTGTACCTTGCCATCCCAGCCAGCGCGCTCTGCATCATCGTTTCCTGGGAAGTCCACTTCCGTAAGTCCAATACCTGTCGAGTGGACAAGGGTTCTCAGAAAGACTGCGAATCTGCTCCGCGCCACGATGTTGTGCGCAGCCCAGTTCTCAATATCGTTGGCCTTGAACGAGAGAAACGGTGGGACGTACATCTTCGTGTTTACCGGTGTGCTTTTGTGCTTGGCCTTGAAAGCGTCATACTGAGCCTGCATCTCAAGCAAATCCTGGCGGGAAACGCCGAAAGCCTTCTCAATGCGAGTTGCCATGTCCGTTGAAAGGGACGCGTTTCCGTTAAGTAGGTTGGAAAGAGCTGGACGTCCGACCCCTATCAGTTCAGCGGCTTTCGTGACGGACATCTTAGCTGGAAAAACTTCCGCTTTGATGCGTACGCCTGGGTGAATAGGGTCATTAGTGGTCATTTTATCGTCTCAGGTTGATGTTGCCGGATCAAAACAATCGGTGCAATCATATTGTATTGTGTAGCGCTACACGATACATTTCTTATGTAGGTGGGGCTCGTCCGCTTGGTTGCCTAGTCGCGAGATTAGGCTAAGGTCATAAGAGCAGTGTGGACGTGCTGTTACTTTTTGTAGCCATGCCGGCCCAGATACGGATGCGCGTTTGGTCTTTGTAATGTCAACAACGCGGATAGCATCATGGAGTCGAAGATTGTTAGGAGCGGAAGTCATATTGGCGGCTGTGCGCAACCACTACGTCATTGAGAATAATGAATTGGTTGGGCTTCGAGAGCCAGCCCTAGGCGCGGCATGGAAATGCAACTGCTTTTGCCGATGACGCGTCCCTCCGGTACAGGACTCAGTTCATTATCAGTACCCTGCGCTTCCCTGTCGGCCAATGCGCAAGTCTGTCGTTTGGCTGCTAATGGCGGGTTCCTGCACAAGTGAGGTGCTTTGCGTGCCGATGTGCTCGGCTGAGGCTTTATTGGGTGTCAATTTGATGACTCCGCTGCTTTCCCTTGAGCCGCGCTGCTGACCTGCAAGCAGCTATGCCTGTACACGCCATAATCAACTGCGTGTGTTTATGCATCCTAATTGATACAGCCGAATCGTTACTGATTCAAACCGGCATCGCGCTTGAAGAAACAAAACTTACAACCGCAATTCCACTGCTACCGACGTAGGATACGAACGCAGGAATTGTACTGTTATAATTATTAATAAATTTGCAATGTGGACACTCTTTGAAGGCACATAGGGTAAAGCAAATTTCTGATAAGGTGCCGAACGATATCGACGGAAAGATTGCGAGATTCCATTTTCAAAACTACAAGAACCTGTCTTATGTAATAGGTCACGTTATATCCATCTTCCCCCTCGGATTGTCTAAAAATCCCAAGCTTGCAAGCTTCGTAGCTTCGGTGAAATAGAAACTTGAAATTCGAGACGCTTTCCCTGAAGCAAGTTCGAGCGTACGGGTGGTTCGTGCCTGTTACACTACCTAGTCCAGAGTGAAAACTTAGAAATAGTTGTAATATTTGAATTATGCAGCGACGCGAAAACCGTTTTAATCCGAAAAGGAAGCTAAAAGATTCTGACGATGTAGTCCTAAAAAAGGCTGCAGAACTTGCTTTGCGAGTTCAGTACGGAGGAAACCCAGAGCATAAGAAAAATCCTGGGGATTTTGGACTTACTCCACCAAGTTATCCCAGATCCGCGAAGTCTCTTTGTGATAGTGCGGGAATCTTCTCCAAAAAACTTGCATTGGGGTACTTGAAGCAGGGATTAGAAAAAGGCCTGTTTAGCGAACGTTACAAGGGAGAGTGGCCCCAAAATATTTGGTCGGTCACCGTTGATGGTATCCCATTGGAAGCCCAATTGGAAAACCCAGAATTAGGCACCTACCATGGATATCCCATGCCGGCTTCTGATCCTTTTGCTGATGAAATTCTTCGCCGATGGAGGATCAAAAATGACTAATTTTCAAATCCATCAAAGTTGGTTAGCAGCTTCGAGCGATAGAACGGAACTTTCGCAAACAATGGGCATGCTGTCTATGAAAGTTGGAGATATCGCTCTAACGCGGAATGAAGACATCTGGTCGCAAACAGTACGTGATTCAGTTCTAACTTCTGCTTATCCGCTTGCATTGTGGTTTGCGTCATCTTGGTGGCGACTTGTGTTCGAACCATTACCTGCATCCGGAGTGCGTCCTTCTATTGATTGGAGAATGGCCCACGAATTAGGAGCGGCGAATCATGGTTTTGTTTGGCCCCAAATAATGTTTGTATCCGACCGCGAAACGATACAAGTCTTTGCAGTCCCTTCAAAAGGAGTTATTCAGCAATCCGTCAAGTATTTGAATGGCTTAGATGCACCGGCTTCGATATTGCTACATGATTTCCAGAATCAAGCTACAAATTTTGTTGACTCCGTAATTTCCCGTCTTGATGCTTTGGAATTGACAGATACAGAACTAAAGCATCTTTGGAATTTCGTTCAACAAGAGCGTTCAGATCCGGAGTCAGCTAAATACAGAAGTATTGAGGCGGCTATGGGCTTTGACCCTGACGAATGCCCGAATAATTTGATGGATCTAGCACTATGTCTAGATAAACGTATGGGGCAAGCTTCCTTTTCAGAACTCTCGCCAGTTTATGGGAAGTTGGCAAATGGCACACCTTTAACGGCAATTGAGGATCTTGAGAAAACACAGGGAATTACTTGTAGACCAGAAATTGCCCATGCATCCTTGAGAGCGCAAGACCATTCATCCTTGGAGAATGAACGGCCTTGGGAGAGAGGGGTATCTATGGCTCAGTACTTAAGGCATGAGATCGGCAAACCCTCTAGCAAACTAGATAGTAAGACTTTGTATGGCCTTTTGGGTTTAACTGAATCGCAGGTCGAGCACTATGTTCCATCCAAACGCCAAGAGGTGGGAGTCGGGGTACCAAAGAACCAAAGTGAATTGAGAATTATCCCAAGGAAAAAACACCCTGTGGCGAAACGCTTCGAATTCGCCCGTTTTATAGGTGATTATCTTTCTAGTGATCGTCTCGACAACGAATGGCTGACTTCAACAGATTTGAGGACTTCAAGGCAAAAGTACCAACGGGCATTCGCTGCAGAGTTTTTATGTCCAATACATGATCTCCAGAATTTCCTTGAAGATGATTATTCAGAAACAGCCATCGAGGATGCAGCCCAACACTTTGAGGTAAGCACAGAAACAGTAACTGCTTTGCTTGCAAATAACAATCTGATTCCATCTGCAACTTTTGAAAGACTAACCGAGGCACGCTTGCCATACCAAACGGGTATGTAAGCCAACTCTAAAATTGGCATCTAGGGCGTGTCATCAATTGAGCCAGATGACGGCGGCAGCGAGATGAATGGCGCCGAGGAAATTGCGGGCAGTCTTGTCATAGCGGGTGGCAATGCTGCGATATTGCTTGAGCTTGTTGAAGAATTGCTCAATCAGGTGACGCGCCCGGTATAAATGCTTGTCATATTCACGGGGTTGCTGGCGGCAGGCCTTGGGAGGAATCACGACGCCTTTGCCCGCGTTCTGCAAGACTTCGATGACCCGTTCCTGGGCATCGTAAGCCTTGTCGGCGATGACGGTGGCCGCCGGCGTGTCAGGCAACAACGGTGTTTGTCAACGTAGTTGTCGCGTCACCTCAAGCTGCATTCTGTAGGTGTATGGCGTGATTTCGCTCTGGATTGAGCCAGACCTCGTCCTCCAGTCTCCAGTTTCTTGTCTTCCCTGACCACCG
>NZ_JACYXF010000136.1 GCF_015352985.1 Noviherbaspirillum malthae
TAATCTTGGTAGTTTCGGATTGATGTTGCGTAGGTTTTGGTTGTGAAGTTCTTTATTTTTCAATGGGAACGGCGGGCGAGTTATCCACAGGATATCCTCATTTTAAAGATTTGCTGTTGCGTCCCTTCAGTACGGACGTTTGTTGCGTGCCCCGCTAGCCGGCGACGCAACGGACCAAGACTGCGACGCCGCCATCGGCAGCCTTGGTGTTGCGTGTCGAATGCCCAGGGAATCCGGGTTAGATTTGGTTTTTCGGCTTCACGCCGAGCTGCCACAGGATGTCGATGTTCTTGAGGTAGGTGGCAACGTTCTCAAGCGAACTGTCGACGATCGAGTGCTGGTCCCCATTAGCACGTTCAACTATCACTGGCCATGGATCTTCCAGGCTTTGAGCGACGTCATTCACTTTGTCACGGTACTGTTCGAGAGCCGCGCGATTCCAAATCTGAACGACTTTGGGATCCAGCAGCACCGAGAGCGAACCTTTCCGTTCTCCGATGTATCGCACGGGCGCGAGCAGGCCGCCCAGGTAAAGTATCTGAATTGCGTCAATCACACGCTCGTCGTGATCCTCGTCCCAGATGATGGCAAAGTCCAGGAAGGCGCCGCGCTGAAGTGGTGTAAGGAATTCGTCGTGCCAGGTGGGTACGCGTAGAACGGAGTAGTGTGTACCTCGGCCGAGATTGCCCACAGGGCGTGTCTCGTCATACAGTGTATGGAAGAAGGGGCAGTAGGACATGTTGCACTCTTTTCAAGAGAGAAGCGGCTTCCGCCGCCAGACTCAGTCATTTCGTGGCTGAGGGCGTCACGCGAATACTACCATGCCGCGCTTGCTCAACGTCGCTTCTTATCTGCTCGCCGCGTCGCATGTTTCTCTGTTGGCATTGCCGATACGGTGGCATCCGTAATGGCTCCAAGCGCGGCAAGCTTTTCCCGCACATCCCGATACTGTTCATAAAACTGCGCCCACTTGCTGAAGCCTCCCATGGCGCCAACCGCACGCAGCATCGCCAGGTGCGAAGCGATCAGGAGCTGCGTGTTGTGCTCGAGCTCGACGATACGATGTTCCTTTTGTTCGAGCGCTGCCGCAGCATCCGCACCGGACTGCTTTCCAACACGACCACGCCACCGTCGATACTCGGTCTGGCGCTCCTGGTATTGCGCAAGCAACCGGCTTCGCTCTTGGTTGCGGGTGATGGATGACGCCGCCGTGAGCGAAGGATGCAAACGAGCCACCGCGCGCGCAGTGATGGCCTGGTCAGTGGCGAGCATCGTCTCCAGTATCTCTCGCATCTTGTGATCGTGATCTTGCATCGTATGTCCTCGTTCAATCATCCAGCACTCCGGACCTCTTGGTTGCCGATAGATCCACACCGTCCGGGAAGACGCGTTGACCTGGCGCTGTAACCAGTAACTTCTGCACACCGGCCAGACGTTTTTCAGCATGGTCCATCTGGTTCTTCCAACCAAGGCTCGTTGTAGGACGTGATTTTATCGTCTCGATCGCTGCTTTGAACTTTCCTTCGAGCCGCATCAGGTTTTGCCGGTTTTCAGGCAAGTCGGTTGCCGAGAGATGGCGGCAATTCGCGAAGCACTCCAGGTGCTTGGGGCAGGGGTCGACGGTAAACGAGTTCAGGCAATGCCCGTAAGGTGTGGCATGGAATCCGTCTGCTTCTACGCGCAAATATTCATAAGCGGCCGTATCTCCTTTGGCCGACTGGATACGGCGGAACGCGTCCACGATTGGCCCATTGGCCTTCCCGGCCTTGATCATCCTGGCGACCGAGGCAGCTTTCTCACCCAGCATGATTTCAACTTCATGTGGAATCTCTATTTGATCGAGTTCTTCCGCCAGGCTGCGGTGATCATATTCGTAGCTCTGGGCGACGCTGCGCCGGTTGAATCGTTTCGAGATGATCGTATCCGCAACGCCCAGCCGGAACAGTTCGGTGTTTTGCAGGTGTCGCAGTGAGTGCGAATTGATGCTCATGACCCTATCTTCGTCTGTTTCACCGTAACGCTCAAACAATGACGGGATACGCGTCACATCTCCCAAGGCATGGCCAATAAACAAAGGATCAGGGCGGCTCACTGCCATGTGGCGTGTAATGTCACATACCCCTTCATTACGCTCCTCGATAAGTGAACGCTTCGGTTGCAAGAACAGGAACTCCCATGGTTGGATGGCGCCATTTTCCATCGGTAATGGGGCCATGTCGGACACCTTTGTCGGTGTTGTCGCTCTGATGTGTGCCTCCAGTTCTCCGACCTTGAGATAGGTGTCGCCCCAGGACATGCGACGATCCGCAGCCAGCGGCACACCGCCGATATTACGGAAACACACCGCATTGTCACCATTTTGCATCTGCTTTTGCAGGCGGTTCCCAAACATATATATCGCCATATCAAGCTTGCTTGATCCGCGTCCGTAGTTCTGGCTCTGGTATTGATGCAGCTCATGCAGCACGTTCGGATCGAACGTCTGCCGATATCGTTCCATGAACGAACTGCAGTCGATGTCCAGCCAGAACGGGTTTCCCGTCACGCGTGTATATAGTTCAATGAAGGGAACGACATCGTTCTCCCGGTACCACGGCAGAAGGCGCCCGGTCTCACATTGCAGCTTGAGCGTGTCCCGTAACGGTTGGGTGAGCCGTGCAACGCGGTCAAGCGTCTCGGTCAGCAGGTGACGGAACATATCTGGTACCGGTTGCGTGTTTTCCCGGAGAATGCGGCTATCCGACTCATCTTCCTGCTGCTTTTCGGCGAAGTGCCGCAGCATCAATGACGTTGAGATGCCGCCAATCTCGCCGGCCGGCCGCCCTTTGGAATCCACATAGACTCGCTCGCGTTTCCAGTCCATCGGCAGCAGGGCGGCTTCCCCAATGCGGAAGCCGGTTATGATCATGGCACGTATCGCGGCAAACCGCAGTTCGTCCATGAACGTGCGCGGCTTTTCGGTCATGACGATGCGGACCAATTCCCAGAACGCGCGACGCTCCGGCAGTCGCTCGGCCCGCTTGCGTTCCTCCAGATTGGCGCGCAGCTCGTCTTCCGACATGGTGTGTTTCGATTTCGACCTCCTGACCGGTATACGGGTGACGCCAAGCATGGGATACATCTGACCAGCGTCACAGATATGATGCGCATCGAACACCACTCTCACGATGGCGACTACTAGGTCACCCAGTTTTCCGGATGCCTGAATCGCCTTGCCTACCCCAATTGCCGTGTGCAGATCATCCAGGGTGAGTTGCCATGGCTCCTTGTCGACGCATGTGGCGATGACCCGTAAGGGACGAGCAATATGGCTGTACACGTGTCCTGTGGTGTTCCGCTTGAACAGCAATTGCTCGGCGACGGCTGCCTTGATCAGTTCTTGCCAACCAGCAGAGAGCGGCTTCCTGCACAATGGTTTCAGGCCATTCGAGACGCGCTCCATGTTGAGAATTTCTAAGGCCTTGCTATCGGCTCCGAGGTCGCGCAAGTAGTAGGTCGGGGGAGGAACGTCGCCTACGCAGGCGGTCAGATTCCAACCCACTCCATCTTGTGCGATTCCCGTGTCATCCAAAGGAATGTCCCAATGCAGTCCTTTGCCCTTGGCCAGTATCTGGCCAAGCTCAATGAAGGCTTGGTAATGCCGATTCATGCCTCACTCTCCTCAATCTCGGTAATGACGACCTGTATCTCTGCAATCGTCCGTTGCAACTGCAAGTAGGCCGGTGAACGAGTGTCACCACGGGAGCTTTGGTCGAAGAACAGCACTACGCCCCGCATGTCAACCAGCGCCTGTTCATGGAGTGCTTTGTCGTGCACCGGCATGAATTTACGACAGCCATAGCAGGAAGTTACTGGGTTATAAGGGCAGGCCGGCTGTCCGGATGTGCAGCCGCCGATGCCGGCGATCGGAATCCCGTGAGGTACGGCTGCAATCTGCTGCTCGCCTTTCAGCTCTGCCAATTCCTCTGGAGAGATAAAACGATCGTGGGCTATTTTCGCGACACGCTGATACACGGCCGACGCGCCGAGAGCTCGGTTGATGCGCTCGGCATGCGATGCCGACGTGGCGTAATACACGAGCCCGGTGCTAGTCTGCGCATGACCAAGGAATTCTGCCAATTCTTCGTGGCTTGCGCCGGCATCAACAAGGCGTTGTGCCGCAGTATGGCGAAGATCTGTCGCCGTGCCGATGTCGTCCGAGTCCAGCAGCGTCCTGACAAGCGTGGAGATTCTATTGCTAACTTCCCAAGTCGATTTAACCTGGAAGAACTTTTCTGAACCTGTAATACCTTCAGCATCCAAATGTGCTTTCCATTGAACGAAGAGCGGTGCCCATTCCGCCTTGACTCGCCGGGTCATGGGAATTCTTTTGCCACTGCCGCGTTGCTTGGCCATATGGAACGTCAGATGCACCATCGGATGGTCGGAGACCTCATCATTCCAAATCCGGACATGGCGAACGTCCAGCATCGCAATCTGGATCGGACGCATTGCAAACTGGTAAGAACATAACAGCATTCCGGCATCCGCCAATTCGCTTAGCGACTGGCGCGTTGCAGCGCCTTGCGCCAACCGTTCGACGACATCATCCAAATGCCGGACGATCAGCGCTTCTTCGTCGACAGACAGAAATACATCGCCCGATCGGACACCAGCATATTTATCACTGGCGGGTAAGGGCAGGGAAGTGCTGATGTAGGCTACATAGTCGCTGGCCCAACCATTCAGTCGATATGCACATAGAAGTTGTAACAGGTATTTGGCAGCCATATAGGCGCTAGCCGGCAGGGCGCGTACGCGCAACGCTTTCCAGACCGGGCCAATACGTGTGGGGCCGGCGTCAACGAGCGTCGTAACGTCTGCCGGCGTTAAGTGCTGTGCGGAGGCGAGGTAAGAGGCTACAGTCCTGACGCTCAAGTCCTGGGCAAGGATGAAGGCAAAGACATGTTTGAAGATGAAGCTGCACTCGGGGCCAAGACGCGCAAAGTCCAGTCGTGCTCGACGTCCACCGAACCGCAGCTCGAACATCGTTTGGCCTTCGGGATTTCTGATCGATCTGATTGCGTCATCAAACTCATCGTAGTAACGAAGCACCGAGGGCAAATTGGGCAACGATGCGCAGAGGCGGGCAAGCACATCACTGTCATCACCGACGGCATGGAATTCTCGGCGCTGTGGCTTTTCCATTTAGTGTCCCTTCGGCAAAGCACGCAGTAATGCCACGCGATCGTCAAACGCGTCGTTCCATACGGTGGCGAGCCGATCTTCAAACACGGCACGTGCATAACGCGATGGCATTGCTGATGTCTTTGACCAGCCGAAGAATGTGCGCAGCTTTTGAAGCGCTTCCTCCAACGAATCACCTTGTAACAGCAGTTGATGCAGCCGCATTACAGCACAGGTATGACGCAAGTCATGTGGTGTAACCGAATGTTTGCCAGTGCGATCGTTGAGCTCTTTCAGTACATCCGCCGGCAGTCGCTGCGAGGCCTCCGCAAACGCCTTCGTCAGCGCTTCCGTCGATAGCGGCATATTTGTCTGCGAATTCAGAAGAAACGAGTGTTGAGGTTGCCCACGGTAGTTCTGGGCGTAGCTATCAATAGTGTTGGCCGTCGCCTCGCTGACCGGAACCTGCCGGATGGAAGCGGCTGTCTTGATCCCCGGCTTCGAATACCGTGGGTCGGTCCCGGCTTCCTCATACGGGTTTTCCTGCACATTGATCCAATACCGTATCCTGCCTTGTTTCGGATCGAATGCGCTCTTTACACAGTCCACCGGCAACAGAAGTACCTCGCCTCGCCGCAGCCCCTGATGCAACATCAAGATAAAGGATACAAACACGCGCCAACGTGTCCGAACCCGCGGAAACGGGTTCAGCGACGATTCGGGATCCAGCAACTCATACAGAGTCTTTACAGTCGTCGCCGGTAGTGACCGGATCGCTTCGATCGGCTTGGCCTTTTTCACATGAAGCTGCCGATAGAGCATCGAAAGGTGCTGCAGCCGCTCGTCGATGCGCCGCATCAGGTGGCCGGTTTGACTCTTCGAGACCCATATCACGACCGACGATACGAAATCCAATCCAGTCAGCCAGCGTTTTTCGTCGCCCCCAGTGGTTTGTGGCTGGTTGCGGATCGATACGAACCAGGATTCCAAGATTGTGGCCAGCGCATCGTCGTTCAGCATTCCCAACGCATCGTCCAGCGCAGACCGTCCGAGCAACTTATCAGCGTGCTGGTAAAGATTTTCGATATGTCGAAGCTTTTTGAGATGGGTGGAATCGGCTAGCTGAGCAGCGGACGCTGTCGACCAGACAGCCGCCCAATAGCGTGGCAATCCGTATTCATCGACGAGAATTGGCCCGCGAAGATTACGCGGTACCGAGATGTCCGCGAGTTGGATAAGCATTCCTGCGTCCTGGAAATTAAGCAACGCCGGAACATACCATTTACGCATTCAATGTTGCAGTAGCTAGATGAAGAGCCTCCCTAAAAACGCAACACTCCTAATACTACCAGTCC
>NZ_JACYXF010000137.1 GCF_015352985.1 Noviherbaspirillum malthae
TAACTCTATCGTCACCCATGGTGGCGGATTCCTTTCTGCTGAAATGTTTCGGTCTAGACAACCTTATTTCAGCAGCATCCGCCGCCTTCTTCAACTACCCCTCATCCACAACATTCCGTTATACCTCAGTTATGGAGACCAGTGACCTTTGTTTATGCTCTAACAGTCACCCCCTGCCCTAAGTTGTCACCACTCACTTTTCGCGCTTCGGCTTACATCCCCGCGTAATTCGGTCCGCCGCCGCCTTCCGGCGTAACCCAGACGATGTTCTGGGTCGGATCCTTGATGTCGCAGGTCTTGCAGTGCACGCAGTTCTGCGCGTTGATCTGCAGGCGGTCCTGGCCGGCATCGTTCTGCACATATTCGTACACGCCGGCCGGGCAGTAGCGCTGTTCCGGCCCCGCATACTGCGCCAGGTTGATGTTGACCGGCACGCTCGGGTCCTTAAGCGTCAGGTGCACCGGCTGCTCTTCCGCATGGTTGGTGTTCGAGATGAACACTGAGGACAGGCGGTCGAAGGTCAGCTTGCCGTCGGGCTTCGGATAGACGATCAGCTTGAAGTCCGATGCCGGGCGCAGGCACTCATGGTCGGCATGCTTGTGACGCAGCGTCCACGGCGCCTTGCCGCGGAGCAGTAACTGATCGATGCCCACCATCAGCGTGCCCTTGTACAGGCCCTGCGTCATGAACGGCTTGAAGTTGCGGCCCTTGTACAGCTCTTCATGCAGCCAGGAGGTCTTGAAGGCTTCCGGATAGGCGGTCAGCTCGTCCTGCGCGCGTCCGGCGCCCAGTGCCTCGAATGCGGCAACGGCTGCCATCATGCCGGTCTTCATCGCCGCATGGCTGCCCTTGATGCGCGACGCATTCAGGAAGCCCGCATCGCAGCCAATCAGCACGCCGCCCGGGAAGGTCAGCTTGGGCAGCGATTGCAGGCCGCCTGCCGTCAGCGCCCGCGCGCCGTAGGAAATGCGCTTGCCGCCTTCGAAGTATTTGCGGATTTCCGGGTGCGTCTTGTAGCGCTGGAACTCCTCATACGGCGACAGGTAGGGGTTCTGGTAGGCGAGACCCACCACGTAGCCGACCGCGACCTGGTTGTTTTCCAGGTGATACAGGAAGGAGCCGCCATAGGTGTCGGCATCGAGCGGCCAGCCGGCGGTATGGATCACCAGACCCGGCTTGTGCATCGTGGGATCGATTTCCCACAGCTCCTTGATGCCGATGGCATAGGTCTGCGGATCGGCATCCTTGTTGAGCTGGTACTTGGTCATGAGCTGCTTGCCGAGATGGCCGCGCGAGCCCTCGGCAAAGAAGGTGTATTTCGCATGCAGCTCCATGCCGAGCTGGAAGGCATCGGTCGGATTGCCTTCGCGGTCCACGCCCATGTTGCCGGTGGCCACGCCCTTGACCGAACCGTCCTCGTTGTACAGCACCTCGGCCGCCGGGAAGCCGGGGAAGATTTCCACGCCGAGCGATTCGGCCTGCTGGCCGAGCCAGCGCACCACGTTGGCCAGCGAGATCACATAGTTGCCGTGGTTCTGAAAGCAGGCGGGCAGCGCCCAGCCAGGTGTCTTGGTGGCTTTCTTTTCGGTCAGGAACAGGAACTGGTCTTCGGTGACGGGGGTGTTGAGCGGGGCGCCGAGTTCCTTCCAGTTGGGAAACAGCTCGTTCATGGCGATCGGGTCCATGACAGCGCCGGAGAGAATATGTGCGCCGACCTCGGAGCCTTTTTCCAGCACGCAGACGGAGACCTCACGGCCCTGTTCGGCGGCCAGTTGCTTGAGGCGGATGGCGGCCGACAGGCCGGCCGGGCCGCCGCCGACGATGACGACGTCGTATTCCATCGCTTCGCGTGGGCCGTATTGTTCAACTAGTGATGCCATATAATAAGTCAGTTCTTGAGTTAACCTTCGCGGCCACATCGAGGGGTAGATTTGAAATTACCAGTTCGCTCTGATGTCCTCTGATTTGTCGAGATGCCTGCCATAGGAAGAGCTGAACCTAGAAGGCTAAAACCATACAGCTTTAGGTTAAGCAATAGCACCACTAGCTGTATAGATGCCTCTGGGCGAGCAGTTTTTCTAAGTTAGCCCGTCCTATGTATTTTTACTCGTCCGAATAGGCCGGCAAGTTCCCCGACGACACCACGACGGAACGCCAAGACGCATACGATAAAAATGAAGCCCGTCACGATGGTGACTGACTCTCCAATGGAGTTGAACCACTCAATGTTTGTTAGCCGCGCCATCGCCGTGCCAAAATCACCCAGCTTGTTCTCAAGCACAATGATGATCACTGCCCCTACAATCGGTCCGGTCAGCGTCCCAAGCCCCCCCACCAACGTCATCAGCACTACCAGACCTGACATCGTCCAGTGCACATCTGTAAGCGTTTCAAACCCTAGCACCACCGCTTTTGTCGCCCCTGCCAGCCCAGCCAATGCCGCTGACAACACAAACGCCAGCAATTTGTAGCGGTCGGTATCGTAGCCCAGCGAGATTGCTCGCGGTTCGTTATCCTTGATCGCCTTGAGCACCTGGCCGAATGGAGAATGGACCGTGCGCGTAATTAGCATAAAGCTGGCTACCGCAATGGTCAGCACGGTGTAGTACATCCACATGTCATTGGCCAGATCGATCATCCCAAACAGTTTTCCACGTGGCACACCCTGCAGGCCATCCTCTCCCCCTGTGAACGGTGATTGCAGAAACACAAAAAACAGCATCTGCGACAACGCTAACGTGATCATGGTGAAGTAGATTCCCTGGCGGCGAATCGCCAACGCGCCGATGATCAGTCCAACAAGCGCGGCGAAAGCAGCTCCCAGAATCAAGCTGAGTTCAAACGGCACCCTTGTCGTCTTGAGCAGATAACCGGTAATATACCCGGCACCACCAAAGAAAGCCGCATGGCCGAACGACAGCAGGCCGGTAAAGCCAATGAGCAGATTGAATGCACAAGCAAACAACGCAAAGCACAGCACTTTCATCAGGAATACCGGGTAAATGAACACCGGCGCCGCCAATGCCACAGCCAGCAACACTACGTATCCTAGGTTCTTGTTCATGGTCATACCCTTCTATTTCTCTTTGCCGAACAGGCCGGCGGGACGAATCATCAGAACGATGGCCATGATGATGAAGACAACAGTAGCCGATAGCTCCGGGTAAAACACTCGCGTCAGGCCCTCTACCAACCCAAGCCCGAGGCCCGTGAGAATGGAGCCCATGATTGAACCCATCCCGCCGATTACCACAACTGCAAACACCACGATAATCAAATTCGACCCCATCAGCGGTGAAATCTGGATCACCGGCGCCGCCAGCACGCCTGCAAACGCGGCCAGCGCAACGCCGAAACCATAGGTGAGCGTCACCATCAACGGTACATTGATGCCAAACGCCTCCACCAGCTTGGGGTTTTCGGTGCCAGCCCGAAGATACGCGCCAAGCTTCGTTCTCTCAATGACATACCATGTAGACAGGCATACTACCAGCGAGGCGACCACGACCCAGGCGCGGTACTTGGGCAGCATCATGAAGCCAAGGTTGAACGCCCCGCCCAGCAGTTCCGGTACCGCGTAAGGTTGTCCGGAGACTCCGTAAAACGATCGGAACAGTCCTTCAAGCAGCAGGGTTACGCCAAACGTCAGAAGCAACCCATACAAATGATCAAGTTTGTAAAGCCATCGCAGCATGGTCTTCTCAAGGATCACGCCCATGACGCCGACCAGCAACGGCGCTGCCAGCAGCATGACGAAGTAATTGACCTCGAAATAGGTCAAGCCCATCCACGCCAGAAAAGCACCAACCATGTACATCGCGCCATGGGCAAAGTTGATTACGTTGAGTAGCCCGAAAATGACGGCCAGCCCGAGCGATAGCATTGCGTAAAATGAGCCGTTGACCAAGCCAAGAAGCAACTGGCTGAGCAAGGCCTGTGGTGGAATACCAAAAATATCAGTCATCACATGCCTCCTTACACGCCCAGCAATTCATTGAGTACAGGCATCTTCTCCTGCAGTTGACCCGCCGGGAATTGCTCAACAATCTGACCATGTTCCATGACATAGAAGCGGTCGGCCAGCGGTGCGGCGAAGCGGAAGTTCTGTTCCACCATAATGATGGTATAACCTTTAGCCTTGAGCGTGAGGATCATGCGAGCCAGGGTCTGCACAATCACAGGCGCCAGGCCTTCGGAGATTTCATCAAGCAGAAGAATGCGGGCGCCGGTACGCAAGATTCGAGCGACCGCCAGCATTTGCTGCTCGCCGCCGGACAGGCGGGTGCCTTGGCTATGGCGCCTCTCCCTGAGATTTGGGAACATCTCGTAGATCTCATCAACCGACATCCCCCTGGCGCCACCGGAGAGCAACGGCGGCAGCATCAGGTTTTCCTCCGTCGACAGCGACGAAAAGATGCCACGCTCCTCTGGGCAGTAGCCAACACCCAGATGGGGAATCTTATAGGTCGGCAGACTGATTGCCTCGGTGCCTGCGATCCGGATGGAACCCTTGCGAGTACCCGTCAGGCCCATGATGGCACGCAGGGCCGTGGTCCGCCCGGCCCCGTTCCGGCCAAGCAAAGTAATGACCTCACCCCGGTAAACAGTCAGATTCACGTCGTGCAGGATATGAGACTCGCCGTACCAGGCATGCAGACCCGAGATATGAAGAACTTCATCACGGCCCTGCAACAGATGGGTCGTTGTGGTTTCCGCGTTAGTATCAAGTACGGCACTCATCAGTGAGCTCCCTGTAGTTCGGCACTGGCGCTGCCCATATAGGCTTCCATCACCTGCGGATTGCTGGAAACATCACGATAGGAGCCCTCGGCTAGGATGCTGCCACGCTGCAGCACAGTAATGCGGTCAGAGATGCCAGAAATCACTGCCATATTGTGCTCGACCATGAGAATGGTGCGGCCAGTAGAGACCTTCTTGATCAGCTCGGTGACCCTACTGACGTCTTCATGTCCCATTCCTTGAGTTGGCTCATCAAGCAGCATCAGTTCAGGCTCCATGGCCAGTGTGGTGGCGATCTCAAGGGCCCGTTTCCTGCCGTAGGGAAGATCAACGGTCTGGGTGTCGGCGAGGGTGCCTAAGTCCACTTCGTCGAGGAGCGCCATTGCGCGATCGTCCAGCGTGGACAGCGATTGGCTGCTCTTCCAAAAATGAAAAGAAGTGTGTAACCGGCGCTGCAAGCCGACTCGAACGTTTTCCAGCACAGTCAAATGCGGAAAGACGGCAGAGATTTGGAAAGAGCGGATGATACCTCGGCGGGCAATGCTAGCCGGAGCGGCCCGGCTGATATCTTGCTGATTGAAGATAATCTGCCCTGTGGTCGGTTGAAGGAACTTCGTCAGCAAATTGAAGCAGGTAGTCTTGCCAGCTCCGTTGGGACCAATCAGAGCATGAATATCGCCACGCTTGACGCGGAGGTTCACGTTGCTCACGGCAGTAAAACCCTTGAATTCCTTGGTGAGATGTTTAGTCTCGAGTATCACATCATCCATCACGTCTCCGTCTTATTAGAATATTGATTTTCACTCAACGCCAGTCTCAGGACACAAACAATGGCCGTTCACCGGACAGCCGGAGTGACGTCAATACCTGGACTTAGTGGCTTGGGAAAGGAAATCCACCCTGACACTTGCAGGTATAGCAAATACCAATCAAAAAGATTGCCACAACTTCTCCTTTCCGACGATGGGCTACCTATTCTCGATCGATCCTTAAGGCAGATAGGCCTTGAAATAGCACACAAGAACTCGGAGTACTGCCTTCTGAGAAGAGTATTGTCATCATATCAACCATCCAACCACAAGTAAGCTTTCATCTATTTGCGTCTAGATGGTTACGCTTTTTTAAGCGAAACTCCATCAAGAAGCATTTGAAATTGCTACATTTCTCACTTTCATATCAATATCTTGACATATATCGCTATCCAATTCAAGATTGTCAGCGACTCAAAGAGAAAGTTTTTAGATAATTACCTAAGGAACGAAGGACTATGGGAATTCCCCAAGTCCTGCTTCGTCGGGTATCGCTTGGGGAAAATTTCATCTAGAGGCTGTTATGAACTAATGAAATAGCAACAAGTCCATGGCGGCATGGCTGCCAGAAAACCCTATCCAAGCGACGTGCAAGACGAAGAATGGGACTTCGTTGCGCCTTACCTATCGTTACTGCC
>NZ_JACYXF010000138.1 GCF_015352985.1 Noviherbaspirillum malthae
GACTCTTACATCCGCTGGTATAACGAAAAGCGCATCAAGATATCCCTTGGCTCACTCAGTCCTCTCGAATACCGGGAGAGCCTCGGATTTACGGCATAACCCAGTCCAAGATTTACGCCGCACCCCCCTTCGCCCCGACAAAAACTCACTGTGCCAATCGCTAATCATCTTGGATAACGATTACCAGAACAGGATACAAACATGACTGCACTTGTCATTGCTGAACACGACAATGCTTCCCTGAAGGGCAGCACACTCAATACCATCACGGCAGCGGCAGCCTGCGGTGGCGACGTCCATGTACTGATTGCCGGTGCCAATTGCGGCGCTGCCGCTGAAGCCACCTCCAAGGTCGTCGGCGTCGCCAAGGTACTGGTGGCCGATGCGCCGCATTTCGCTGACGGCCAGGCCGAAAACGTGGCCGAGCAGGCGCTGACCATCGCGTCATCCTATTCGCACATCTTGGCGCCGGCGACTGCCTACGGCAAGAATATCTTGCCGCGCGTTGCCGCGAGGCTGGACGTCGGCCAGGTCTCCGAGATCACCAACGTCGTCTCTCGGGACACCTTCGAGCGCCCGATCTATGCTGGTAATGCGATTGCCACAGTGCAGTCGGCCGATCCTATCAAGGTCATCACCGTCCGTATCACTGGCTTTGACGCGGCGGCCACCGGCGGCAGCGCCGCAGTGGAAACCGTCACTGCCGTGGCCGATTTCGGCAAGTCAGCCTTCGTATCGCGAGAAGTTACCAAGTCTGACCGTCCGGAACTGACGGCAGCGAAAGTGATTGTTTCCGGCGGCCGCGGCATGGGCTCGGGCGACAACTTCAAGATTCTGGAGCCACTAGCAGATAAGTTGGGTGCGGCAATGGGCGCTTCGCGCGCGGCGGTGGACGCCGGCTTCGTACCGAATGATTGGCAAGTGGGCCAGACCGGCAAGATCGTGGCGCCGCAGCTGTATATCGCGGTGGGCATTTCGGGTGCGATCCAGCACTTGGCAGGGATGAAGGATTCGAAAACCATCGTGGCGATCAACAAGGATTCGGAAGCGCCGATCTTTTCGGTGGCCGACTATGGCATTGTCGGTGATCTATTTGCAATCATACCTGAACTAACCTCTGCTATCTAACGCGCTGATCGATCTCCGATCACAGCAAAAGTGTTTGACCGGTTTAACTAGCTGCCATGTATGGTTCTTATGATCCCTTATACGGAATTATGGCTGCTGCCTATTTTCTACTATGCACGTAAGCACCGATACATGCCAGCCTATAGTATCTCTGATCTCGCCGATTACTTCTCCATTACGCAACGAGCTATTCGATTATATGAAGAATTAGGTCTAATAACTGGCATGCCCGGGCGAGGGCATGGGAGAAAACGCATGTTCACCTCCTCCGCACGAGATCGACTTGAGCGAGTATTGCGCTACAAGCGGCTTGGCTTCACGCTCCCTGAAATTGGAGAGCTGATTAAGATACTGGATTCAAGAGATACAAAGTCAAGTTCGATCAATGACACGATATCGGTAATTGGTGCCATAAGGGAACGTTTGTATAAGCGCCTTATGGACATAGACGGAGCAATGCATGATATTGGCGGCTACGAAAGCGCCAGTCGAAAAACGTTAGAACGGTCCGCGCGAACGAAGCTCGCGAACCAAAAGACAATGGGCTAGACGCAGTGGTTATGAACTATTTGAGTAACTATTGTAATATTCACCGGGAAAAATATTCCTCATTCCTTTCCTTGCTATTGCTGCAGCCGCATGGTGGTAGCTGTATAGCAAAGGCTAACTCCAGCGAATCGTTCATATAGTGTATCCCAGCCCACGGCTTGTCATAACGTGGCGTCGACGCTGTCCAAGATTCCATGGCGAAAGACCTCAACGACGATGCATGCAAGAGTCGTGTGCGGTTTCAGTATTTGGCAGGCACCAAATAATCGGTTGTAGTGTTGTCATGGCTGAGGCATGACGGCACATAAACCACTGTGAGACGACACTGAAATAGCTCGGCGTTGCTAGGACCATATAATTAGTTGGCCACTGTTGGTGGCGGGTGTCCCCAGATGGCGCTTTGACCATGGTATCCAATGATTATTGGATCGGCTAGGTTCGGTCTACCTATAGTAGATGGTATGGCAGCGAAGGTATGAAACTTGGCACTCTCCGAATAATAACCCATGAATCAATTAAAAATAGGATTTGTTGGCGCTGGTAATATGGCAACTGCATTGATAGGCGGGCTTGCAGGCCAGCTTGTGAACGGCAGCAACATTCATGTCGTCGTGCGCAACGCAATTTCCGCACAAAAGCTACGTCTGTTCGGCGTCTCCACCGCTACGATTATCGATGCCAAGCTGACCCAATGTGATGTCATCGTACTGGCGGTAAAGCCGCAGCAGATGGAAGACGTAACTGCACAACTACGTCCATATGTGTCGAACCAGCTGATCCTGTCGATAGCCGCCGGTATCCGTACTGCTGACATCTCACGTTGGCTTGGTGGCCATCGTACGATTATTCGCACGATGCCAAATACGCCAGCTCTGATCGGCAAGGGTATCACCGGCATGGTAGCGATGGATGGCGTGTTGCCGTGGCAGCGACGGGCGGCCGACGATATCCTTCGTGCCGTCGGAGCGACTTTATGGGTAAGTGACGAGAATTTGATTGATCCAGTAACCGCAGTGTCAGGTAGCGGCCCGGCGTATGTGTTTTACTTCATTGAAGCGATGCAGCAGGCCGGGCAGGAGATGGGGCTAACAGTCGATCAGAGCCGACAGCTGGCGGTCAATACGTTTGTTGGCGCATCGCAGCTCGCTGCCCAGTCGCTTGAGGCAGACCCCTTGTTATGCGATCCCGTAACTTATAAAGATGGAACAATGCATTCCGCCGTAGCCAGCATGGATGCTAGTGGTGTTAAGGATGCAATCAGCAAGGCAATGAAATTAGCGGCTATACGTGGGAAGGAGCTCGGCGAGGAGTTTTGCTCCAACTGAGCAGCGCAGAGGGACTAGGCTGGTTGCTCCATGCCTGTCTATTTTGGTTAAACAATCAACGATATCTGCTTCGATGAAGTGTACTTCCGCATTACAAGTATTTTCGTGGCGCCAGCGCAATTACTGCTCCAGTCCACGTGATGACCTCAACCCCCATCATCAATAGCAATGATTTCTTGAAACCGGCCATGGACACAATCTACCCGAACGACCTCTCTACTGCGAGGTAAGGGCGTGTATCGCTTATATATGGCGAGGCATCTTTTCATAATTGATCCAGACTCTTGAATATCCGGATACATGTTGAGTGCGACTTTGTCGTTGAAGTCTGCTCCACGCCGGTACCAAAATCTTAACCATTTTTTGAGTTGCAGAACGGCTGCCAATGTCAGCGCTGCATCAAAGCTCTATCCGATCCAGAGGGTCACAGCATATAAATCACGACCAGACGGGACGCTTCACGATGCATTGGCGTTTCAAAAGGGGAGGCCACTACCATGTTAGAGCGCTTTTAATTCGTCAGATGTACTCGATGGTCTTACTATCGAGAACATCCGACGGCTTGGAACGTTGTTAGTGTGAAAGGCTTGTCTTGGATGCTCCCATCGGGTCGCGAAGATCTTTAGCCTGGTGCGTTTCTTCTGATGCGGAGCGGCTGTGATCGATGAAAGCCAGGGCTAGCGCACCAAGTAGTCCTGCTGCGCTGATGACTAAGAAATTCTGCGTCATAGGAAGGTCCAAAGAAACGATAAGTCCTATCAGAACTGGAGCCACAATCGCACCTAAGCGCCCGATCCCAGTTGCCATCCCAACACCTGTCGAGCGAATCGACATCGGGTAGAACTGACCGCTGTACGCATAAGCAACGATTTGGGCGCCAGTGGTACATGCCCCTACTGCACCAATAATAAGGTACAAGACCTCGGTCGAAGTTTTGAAGGTCATCATGTACAGGAAGACACTGCCTAAGAACGTGATCGATATTTTTTTGTCCAAGCCGGGTTTGTGATGACATTGAGCCGGAATGAGCAGGAAGTATTATCCAAGCGATATCAGTCGTGAACAGTTTGACCAAGTTCGTCCCTTGTTGGAGGGCAGTCGCAAACGCACCAATCCAAGGAAGGTCGACTTGTACGACATCTTTTGCGCGATCCTTTACTTGCTCAAGAGTGCGGCGACTTGGCGTGCTCTGCCGTCAGACTTTCCGCCAGTGAGCACGGTGCGTTACTACTTCGATGCCTGGACGCGTATTCCCGATGACGGTCATATGAGCCTGCTTGACCAGGCATTAAAAAAATGTGGTGGAGCAAGAGCGCAAGAGAAATGGGCGGCTGCCCTCGACGAGCTTTTGCATCGTGGACGCGCAAAGCGTCAAGAATACCGATACGGCCCGGCACAAGGGCTATGACGCTGGTAAGAAGGTCTCTGGTATCAAGCGGCATATTGCCGTGGATACGCAAGGCCTGCCACACGCCATTCTGGTCACGACTGCTGAAGTCAACGATCGCAATGGTGCGTTGCTCATGTTTGTCGCCCATGACGATAGGCTGGCCGGGGTCAAGCAGGTATTAGTCGATGGAGGCTATACCGGCAAGCGATTCGAGGATCTGACTTACCAGACGCTTGGTGCGGCAGTACAGGTAGCCAAGCGCAACGAGTTGCACAAGTTCGAGGTGATTCCACAGCGCTGGGTGGTCGAAAGGTCCTTTGCGTGGCTTGAAAAATGCCGCCGTCTCTGGAAGAACTGTGAGCGAAAGCTGCATACCAGCGAACAGTTCATTGTCCTCGCGTTCCTCGCTCTCCTGTTAAAAAGATACTGAGCACGTTCTAAGACGTACATCGCGACCAATACCCACTTAATGTGAAATCTGTCAGCAAGCCATCCACCGCCAATAGCGCCGACCACCGCACCAAGATTCAATGCGATTACGAAACTCAGAGCCGAGCCTAGACTATAGCCAGACATTGCCATGAGCTTGGTAAGCCATGTACTGAGTGCATAAATCATGAATAAACCGGTAAAAAAGGTGATCCAAAACATGATGGTGCTAAATCCACGACCTGCTTGGAAAAGCTTGCTAATCGGCTTGTCTTTGTTAGTTTCTTGAGGAGGAAGCGAGAATGCGACGTTTGGGGGCAACGTCGTTTGCGGGGAGATAAGGCTGACAATACGACGTAACTGTCCTTGATCCTGACGCGCTACCATGAAGGCCAATGACTCAGGCATAAATTTCAATATGAATGGAATCAAGACAACTGGTGTTCCTGCGGCAAAAAACACGATTTTCCAACTAAACTCGCCAATAAATTGCTTGCCAATCACCGCCGCTAAGATCCCCCCGATTGCATAACCGGAAAACATGACTGTGGTCATGAAACTACGGATTTTTTTCGGTGAGTATTCGGTCATCTGCGCTACGATGTTCGGCATGACCCCGCCGATTCCAAGACCGGCGATGAATCGCATGACGCTGAACGTTAGGGGATCAGTGGTCAGACCTGCTGCGGCTGTGAATGCGCTGAAGAGGAACACACAAATGGATATGGCCAATCGACGGCCAATCTTGTCAGCCAAGGCTCCTAAGAAAATGGCGCCGAACATCATTCCGAAGAGCGCTGAACTTGCCATAAAACCGGCAGTTGAGGCGGTTACTTGCATCTCTTTCATGATTGAGGGCAAGGCTGCCCCTGCGATCGCAATATCATAGCCGTCAATAATGATAATCAAAAAGCACCACGCTAGAACTTTCGCATGATAACCGTTAAAGCTGGCCGAGTCCGCCAATTCATGTATGTCAAGTTGCTGCACCGGTGTCTCCTTTTTAAGTGCGTGATAAATCAGTCGGAAGGCCGGTTATTACCGGAATTGTTGATAAGGGCTTCACTCAGAGGTCTCCTTGGCATCGTTAACTTAGTCTGCTGGAAAAATGGCATCACTGCGCCTTTGTAACCGTTCACCCTTCGGCGAAGCTGTCTTGGATTAAGGAAGGAGCAACGCCATCTCTCCAATGTGCTTGAATGGCCTGTGTGAGGAAGGTAAGCGGATTGCGACCTTGCAGCTTGCAACTGCCGACGACCGTCATGATGCGCTCGACATAGTGTGAGCCACGCACCGACTGCGTCCCGAAGCTG
>NZ_JACYXF010000139.1 GCF_015352985.1 Noviherbaspirillum malthae
GCTACACGAAACTGGGAATGGATTGACACCGTGCACCTGAATCCTGACCGCGACCTTCCTCCTCAATGGACCGAGGACCGGTTGGCCGCTTAACCAGAAATCTTACCAACTACGTTGACAAACGCCGCATGCCCAGCGTCAGTCATGAGCGCATCTATCAGCACACCTATAGCGACAAGCGGGCCGGCGGCACCTTGCACAAGAGCTTGCGCTGCCAAAAGCAACGGAAAAAACGGTATGGCCAGCGCGAACGGCGCGGCGCGATTGTGGATCAGGTTTCGATTGAGCAGCGTTCGGACATTGTTGATCAGCTCGGACGCTATGGTGACTGGGAAGCCGACCTGGTCATCGGTGCCGGACAACAGCAAGCGTTGGTGACCCTCAACGAGCGTAGGTCCCGCTACAGCTTAATTGGCAAAGTCGAACGCAAGACCGCACAGGAGGTATCGGATACCATGATCGCACTGTTAACGCCGTTTGCTGACTGTGTCCATACCGTGACTTCAGATAATGGCAAGGAATTCGCCCAGCATGGCCGTATTGCGAAGGACTTGGACGCGCAGTTCTTCTTTGCACACCCGTATTGCTCATGGGAGCGAGGCGCCAATGAAAATATGAACGGGTTAATTCGCCAGTTCTTCCCGAAGAAGATGGCCTTTGATGGAATCACAGCCAGCGACATTGCCTTGGCAACGTATAGCCTGAACCACCGACCAAGGAAGTGCCTCGGCTTCAAAACGCCACATCAGGTCTTTATGAGCCAGTTACAATCCCATTAATAAGCCGTTGCACTTCAAACTTGAATCCGCCGGGGAAAAAGGCGGTTTAGTGATGTTAATATATGGATAATTATTAGATACGCCTTGCTTGGATATTGTGATCTGATTAACGTCAATCAACTCCCAAAGTCAGAGTTCATTATTAAAGTAACAACCTATAGGCTAAAAAAAACCCGCAGACCTTGCGGCTTGCGGGTTCAATCCAATTCTTTGAGAGTTGGAGGAGACAGGTGTTACTATACTGCGACGCACCATAGCTGTCTTCTTTATTGTTGTTATAAGAGGTATAAGCCATGGTGATATTGCAAATGAATAAGCCCGCTCAGTCATCAACCAAGCGGGCTTACTGGGTGTCTCCCGCGGTCTCTTGCCTTGGATTTTTTATGTACTACGGCCGGATAGTACACTGAAAAATAACGACTTTGTGGATTTTTGACTCAAGATGCAGCCTCTCGACACGATCAAAACAGCGTGCCAACAAGCATTGGAAGACGCACAGCACAACGACCATTGGCAGGCAGCATACTGCGAGGCAGTTACTCCAGCAGCGGTGCTCGAACTAATTGAACAATTGAACGATGCTAAGGCCAATGAACAGGTCGATGACCATACTGCATTGCTGAAACTGGTTCAGGATTTGACCGGCTATATCAAGCTGGCCACAGGCGACAAGCCGGATGCCGTGCGGGACGATCTGCTGCTGCAAGCCCGCGAGCTCATGACCAAGCTCAAGCGGTAACCAACCCTACAACGGCTCGGTCACGAGACTGGCTTCATCATGTGATTCGGCAAGAGAAGCCACTAAGTCCCGTAATTTTTCGCGCGCCGCATCGAATCCATATTCGCGTCGCCAGCGGTTGAGATCAACGAACGCAGCGGCGCCAAGGGCAGCGGCCGCCAGGCTGATGCCTTGAAAGGCTGAGCTGTCCAGTTCGCCATCAAGCACCCGCACGCACAGAATGGGGGTTTCACACGTTGCCGGTAATGCCTTGGCATGGCGAAGCAGCTCAAACATCTTGCTTTCAGCAAAATGGGTGCCACAGACGATGACATCGAAATGCATTGCGAGCAGCCGGTCGGCTTCCTGCATGGAACAGCAGAATGTCATGTTGAAGTGGTCGCTCCAGGCTTCCTGTACGACGGGGATGACACCTGGGACTTCCGCTACCAGTATGCTGAGTTTCTCGGTAGGCATGTGATGGGTTGGCTACCTGATAAATGCATTATTGTAGATAACCATGTCTCCTTGCTTTAAACGATACTACGTGACATTCCATTTGTGAAGGATCGTGCTATTCTTCGGTGACTCGCTTCCCTTGGCCCCTCATATTGCGCGACGCAGGTTGTGCAATGCACGATAGCGAGGCCGACACAGCCTTAGTTTATGCGAACACGGTATCGAGGAACTTAAGCGGGGCTTTTCTGCCCATGGTAGATATCTGTTTCCTCAGGTAGGCAGGGCGAAGTGCGAACACAATCAACGCAGGGCCATCATGTCCTGTAAAGACTCCTATTGGAATTGAAAAGTTATGTCTCGTAAGCCTGAACCGGTAGCGACTCCCAGCATCATTAAATGGACGGAAGAGGAGTGGCAGATGGTTGCTTCGCATCTTCTGGAAGAAAAGGGGCGCGGCCTCCTGGAATCGACCCAGCTGGAAGAAGTCAAAGCCAAAGATGTGTTCAATGCGCAGAGCGTGCTGCCGGAAAGCCGGCACCGCAAGCTGATCTCGCTTTCCCAGGGCTTTCAGGCGATACGCCAGCGCTTGCACGGTATCATGCAAAAGCTGGCAGCCATTCCCCAGCATGCCCAGTTTGCAGCACCGACATCCAGGGTCGAGAAGGAAGAGTCAACTACTGATAAGGCTGCAGTAGATCAGTCGATATCACAACCATCTGCGCGTCCCAGAAAAGCCCGGCCCAGCCCTGTTGCGGACGCGCCTTCCGTGGTAGAGCAGGAGATAGCAGCAGTAACCGCAACCGGAAAAGCACAAACGCAAGAACCCGTCTCCGAAGATACGTCAAAACTGGAGGCGTCGGCCCCTGTTGGGAAACAGACGCAGCAAGCGGCCCGGCGCGACGTGCCTTCTCCTGTCCAACGGCCTGTACATGCGACCCAGCGTCGCCACTCCGGTCAGATGCCCTCACAGGATAGTGGAAGTGACCTGATCGAATTGGCTCGCCCATTCGTTGCCATGGTGTGCGAGGAATTTGCGAATGCATTGGTCAAGACTCTGACAGAGAAGGGCGGCCAGCAAACTATCGCATCGTTTCTTCAAGCAGTAGCGCCGGATGCGGCTGCTTCATCGGTTTATCGGCAACAGGATCATCGCGCGTCTGCACAATCTGTGCGTAATGAAGGACTCGATTCAGCGTCAATGGCGCCCCAAGCCTTCGACGATGAAGACGCTCATCTTGCCGAAACTGACGTACAACCCTTGTTTGATCCCAAGTTGCCGCCGTCCGCCAACAGTGCCTTCAAACCGATGATTGCATTGATCGCGACCAGCACCCGTGATTTCGAGGATTTGAAGCAATTCTATCCGCAGCTGGAACTCAATGTGGTGGCCCTCGACGATTTGCGTACCGCACCATCATTACGCAGCTGCCAGCGGATGATCGGCTTGCGGGAAGATATCCCGGCGGCGGCCGATGAATTCCTGCGAAAGACGTTTAGAAATCGATATGTGCGTATTACCGGTGGCATTGGGCAGATCCGTGAGCAGCTCAATACCTGGCTCGACAATCCTGTCACGATGAACACTGGAGCGCCAAGCTGGCCACGAAAGCAAGGCAATGCTAAAGGACAGGGCGCCGGCTATCCAAAGAAAAAGCAGTTTCGCCGCCCACGCCCGACTCCTTGATGAAGCAGGCATGCAAGAGTGAGGAAGGGCTGGTTCAGTATCAGCCTGTTTCAGGAATATGAGTACGATCTTTGCAGCACGGCTGTCTTGTTCTTGCGTCCCGACGTAATTGTGAAATCCACTTCGGGCCAGTGCTCAAAGGCTTTTGGAATTGGTCGAGCAGAATAGACCAGGGTGGGATTGGCCGCGACTAAGACTTTGCAATGCGGGCAAATGATTACGCCTGCAGCCATGGTTTGGGGTGCAAAGCATTGACTGAAATGTTCAAGCTCATACAGCCGGCGGCAAAGGGGATTACGGCACTTCTCCAGATGAACGGACATGAGCGTCTCCATTTTTGTTTTAGTAAGTCCGGGCGTGATTTTCAGCTTAGCGGTTCTTTTCTGAAACGCAAGGGCTGTTTGCTGATCGTCCAGGCTGGCAATTCAAGTTCGAAACTGACTGAGTTGCTGTTGTAACGTGTTCTATTTGTTTCTGCAACCATACAACTTTGCTGGTCCACCACCACTGCAGGGGAGCGAACCCTCCGCAGTAAAATCGCGAAAGAAAGATGCGCATGAGAGGTAGCAATGATCGTTCGTCGTGAGTTATATGAAGCCGCTATCAAGATCGGTGCCGAAGCCGTCTATGACCCGGACAATGTTGAGCATCAGATGCTGCTTTCCTCCGGTCTGGCCTTGCTGAATCCATTGCCACCACCCTTGCAAACTGCTGATTCCTCACGCAGACTGCTGCTGTTGACGCCCAAAGGCGAATTGGTAATCCAAAGCGCGTCTGACTAGCGCCTCGGTACAGACGCGGGTGATTCCACGAGTAGGGTGCTGCTTTTCTTATTGCGCTGCGAGATGACTTTTCGTGGCGTTCCATGCACACTCATGGTGCAGTAGAAAATCCAAAACAAGAGATCGGCAGGAGACAGGAAAGCCCATCGCACAACGTGCGGTGGGCTTTCATCTTTTAGACGTGTTATATCACGTGAGAATGTCTGTCATTCGCAATCTAAAGAAGACGGTATTGTTATTGACCGGTAAGATGTCCTTGTCTCCTCCAACTCTTCTTGAATTGGATTGGCCCGCAAACCGCAAGGAATGCGGGCTTTTTTCTTTTTGAATCGATATGGGTTGGTGAGGATGACGATAGAACTCTTGATCCTCCTGCCAGACCGGCGCAACGGCGCGCCAAAGGATAGAAATTGATCATTGAACCTTGTGACAAGATCGATATCGCGCGGATTCTGATTGAACGCATTGATGGCGTGGTCGCGCAAGCCCGTGTCAGTACGCTGGCGTTGGCCAATGCGGTACTGGAGCGCTGGGCTAGCGATGCACCGGAAAAGGGTGAAGGTCGTTGTCAGATCCAGATCATCTTCGAAGATGGTTTGCAGTACCGTAGCCATATTGGCCTGACGCGGTCCCAGAAACGCATCTCACTTTCCAAGCACCTGCGTCAGCAGCTAGATGGTATGACGAGTCCTCAGCCGGCCGGGCGTAAGAAGAAAAACGACAGCGGCGGCATTATTAGCATCACTCAACCGGCCCTGTCCTTGAGCGTCGAAGCGATGCTGACCAGGTATGACATCTAGCGGTACAGCATCAGGCTAATAGACAAAGAGTTCACTATGGTACGCAGTAAGGGCGATGCGTTGCAGACCACGTATTCGAATGACTTGCGCAAGCAGCGCATGTCCGTCATGGTGTACCTGATGAGCGGCGTGAAACAGGCGGGGAAGATCGAATCCTTCGATCAGCACGCGTTACTGCTGCGCCATGGTGACAGTGTCCAGCTCATCTACAAGCACACCATTGCCAGCCTCATGCCGGCGCCCAAGGCCTTGCCAGCATTGGCTGCTCCGCCATCCAAGCGAATCATCAACCGTTCTGATTCGGCAGCAGTCCCGGTCATCACAAGAAAAGTGTCCCGTCGCACCATCATTCGTGGTGAATGACATCGCGACGGTAAAAAGGTGAGCGGCAGCGCAAAAGGCGAATGTGGTGCTGGTATTTGTTCCGCCCGCCAGCTCCGGTGGATGCAGCCTGTTCTTTTGAAATTGAGGTCTCACTCCGATGGCTGCATGGGGGGCGATTGTACAGAGCAGGGAGATGATTTGGTCAGCGCCACTATTGATGAGAATCAACGAGAAAGGTAACCCAGCCCTCACGTAGAGAGGCCATCAATGGACACTAGACGTTTGCTGGCCACTAGCGGTACTTTGTTGAAAGTAGATTATTGAGGGTCTATGCTGGTAGCAGGAGGTCTGCTGCCATGACTGCTCGTCGCCCCTGCCCAGCTGCACCTGGCCCACTAGAGGACTATGCGGTGCAGTT
>NZ_JACYXF010000140.1 GCF_015352985.1 Noviherbaspirillum malthae
GTTTCCCGAGCTTTATATACAGTTTTACCGCCCGAATGCGGTCTTCGTATGAGTACATGAACTACCTTCAAGTAGTCCAAGTTCTGTCCGTACCTCCAAAATGAGGAGTATCTACCCGACGCTGACAAAGACGGAGTGCCGGAAGACGCCAAGAAAATCGCCGCTTGACCCGACAGTGTCATCCACAACAATTGACATTAACTCCTGACAGAAGCGTCAGCACTCTATGCAACGCTGCATCACTGACCCGTCAGTGGTCAAGAACGCAGAACACCAACCTAATATATTCCGCATTAAGGCGGCCGACATTTCCTTTTGTCAGCCGCCTCTGGCGTTGTTGCAATGTGCGATAACGTGATAGTCAGTCTCCTGACTAGGGAACGTACTTGTTGTTCACGATCAACATCAATGCATAGGCAGCGAGTTGTATTGGCCTAGCCAAACTACGCTGAGTAATGCAAGCATTAAGGTTTACCGTAATTCATCGGCAAAAACTGCAATTGATCCCAAGGAAAACCATCAAGTACGGCATACGAGGCGGTACCATTGAAGAGAGCGGGGTAAGGATCAGCTTTACCAAGCGCTGTGTACGATTTCGAGTTTTGTACACGAATGGAAATTGCACCCGCCTTATCCCATACTACGAAGCCATATTTTTGCGCGGCCTTGGCAATCGTCTTGGCCACTGGATGGATGTTTAACGCATCAACATTAATGTTGGGATTCAAGCGGAAGCGTGTGCCTTCAGGAATCCGGTTGGCAGCTCCTTGAGGGTTATATCCATCTGAGCGATTGGCCGGCCATGAAAATGCCCAGTGGCCTTCTAGATCGACCAGCGAAATGCCGATGGCATGGCGTATTTCACCCCGATTCAATTCTTCTGCCGTCACCTGTCCTCCGATGAATGGCAAACCTGTCGCAGTCGTGCCATACGGGTTAGTCCAAATGCCTGCACTTGTCGACGTGTTTTTCATTTGACCACCCCAGCATGCTTGCCACTGGCCATTCACCTTCCGGGTCACCCAGAATTCCCAGATGGTATTGGTTGATGGTTGATAAATTGTCATTTCACTATCGGTCCCATCAGCTGGAACCGCATGCGCAGGAATCGGTACTGCAGTCCATTGCGCAGTCAGACCCGGTTCGTTGTAACCTTTATTCTGGCAATCCCAAAAGCCAACCTGGACGGTCGGCGTTGTCGAGTCGGCAATGTAAACTGGACTCGAATAACTGGTCGTATTGATATTGACCGTTTTATAATAAGCGTTCTTTTGCCGCAAAAATTCGGACACGTAGTTGGCCGAGTTTGCATGCAGTGGGGCGTTAGCGGGAATGGGGGTGTACCAAAAACTCGTCGGTGAGAAAACGGCATCTGTATACAAGCCAGCGACTGTCGGAGACGTTGGGGCAGGGCTCGACGATGTCGTCGTTTCACTCGAATATTCACAATACTTCGGCATATTCGGTGCCGGATCACCAAATGTCGCGTTATCACACGCTATTGATGTTGTTGAAGTTTTGTAATTGAATGCTCCGTTTGCGCCATAGCGTACTTGGCGGGTGCCAGTGAATGAACACAGTGGAGGAGTCGCTGGTGTTGGCCAGACTTCAGCTGCACACCGGGTCCAGGTTACAGGTGTGCTTGCGGTAGGTGTCGTTGACGTCCCGGTCGTGGTAGGCGTGCTTGGAATGGACGAGGAACGCTTAACATAAGACCTACCCGCAGTCAGACTGGTATCGGCAGCGTCGCTACTTTGTGACGTTTCTGTTGAAGAATTTGTGGCGTCTCCAGACCCTCCTCCGCATGAAGCTAATAAAAGTGTGGCACCAGCGAGAGAGGACAATTTTCGTACAAACGTGCGATCGTCTAAGACGTTAAACATGAGGCAATTCCCAAAAAACAGTTGAACCGGGATACCCGGTCTTTCCAACAGGAATTATTGGGACTGTTGAATACCTGCAATAGTTCAACGCAGAAGTGAAATACGCCAACTTTTGTATGACGAAATGTTTCTAGAAATTATGTTTAGCGACTGAAGCAAATGTTGAACGCGTTGACATGCGCTCATATCGTTACTCTGAAACGATTGGTCTGCCCAGAAGAAATATTATTATTAAATATTGCATAACTGCAAATCAAATGAATGAATTGCAACGATTTTGTATAGGAAATATTCCTATGAACTGTACCGTGGGCAAGGAAGTTAATGATTTTTTGATAGTTAGGGAATCGTCACGAGAAACAATAGAGCTTGCATTTGAAAGCAGCATTACCTGGGCTGTATCCATGTTGCAATCTTAAATGTTGTATTTATTTATACAACACGCTAGCCCAAGGCAAGTTTTGGCAGCGGTGCAGTAGACCCACTTTCAGCCGTCCCATCTTGGCCGCTCTGAGTGCATAACCTTGTTCATTAGTTAGCAATGCACGCAAACGTCTTGACCTAGTAGGCTGACACGGCTCACTTTTCGGTTTTAAAGCGGTCCAAGAGGATTGGCCCTGCAGGAGACTGTGATGAACCGGAAATATGTGCTGCAACTCACTGCGCAAGAGCGGGCATGGATGTTTGTCGAGCCCTTGGCGGTGTTTGTCAACGTAGTTGTCGTGTCACCTCAAGCTGCTTGCTTTAGATGTACGGCGTGATTTCGCTCTGGATGGAGCCAGACCTCGTTCTCCAGTCTCCAGTTTCTTGTCTTCCCTGACCACCGCTTCGGATTGCTACGTTTGGCAGCGGCATACAGCGTCTCACGGTTGTGCAGAATCACCGGTGCGTGACCGGAATGACGCTGGGCAGGTGTCACGAATCTCAGACCGCTATGCTTGTGTTCCTGGTTGTACCAGCGCACAAACGTAAGCGCCCAGCCATCCCACGTTGACGAGAGGCCGAGCCACGAGTAGATGGGTTAGGCGGGTGTCCAGCGGTGGGGAAGGAGTTCAGTGACACGGCTGGCCGGCAGGGTCGGCAAACGCTCAAGGATGTCCTTCATGTAGGCATGTACATCATGGCCGTTCAGCCGCGCAGAGTGCAATAGCGTCATCACCGCAGCAGCGCGCTGCCCCGCTCGTAGACTGCCGGCGAACAGCCAATTCTTCTTGCCAATGGCAATCGGGCGGATCTGGTTTTCCACCCAGTTGTTGTCGATTGGCACAGCGCCGTCGTCCAGGTACCGCGTCAGCGGTCCCCAACGGTCCAAACTGTAATTGATGGCCTTAGCAGTCGCGCTGCCATCCGGGACTCGCTGGCGCTGCGCCTGTAACCAGGCATGCAGCGTATCGGCTGCCGGTCTGGCGAGTCGATTTCGTACTTCCTGCCGACTTTCGGCATCCAGATGTTGCACCTGCCGCTCAATATCGTACAGTGTACCGAACAGCTTCAACGCTTCTTCGGCGATCTGGCTCTTGTGGTTGGCATAGAGCTCATGGAACTTGCGGCGTGCATGTGCCATGCATCCGGCTTCGATGATGCCTTGCTTGAACAAGTGCTTGTAGCCGCTGAAGTCGTCACAGATCAGTGTGCCGCGCCAATCGCCAAGGAATTCTCCGGTATGCCGACCGGCACGGGATTCGGCGAAGTCGAACACCACCGCCTTCATGTCATTCATCGCCGTGCTGCAGTAGCTCCACAGGTAGGCACGATGCGTCTTGCCGTTGCCTGGTTTGAGCATCGCCACCGGCGTCTCGTCGGCATGCAAGACACGCTGTGCCAGCAGTTCCTGGCACAGCGCATCGACCAGCGGCTGCAACTGCACGCCGCACACGCCTACCCACTGCGCCAGCGTTGAATCGGGGATGGCGAATCCAGCACGGCCGTAGATGCCGCTTTGCCGATATAACGGCAGGTGATCGATATATTTGGCAACCAGAACATGGGCCAGCAGACCCGCGGTCGGGATGCCCTTGTCAATGATCTGCGGCGGTACCGGCGCCTGCACCAGCGTCTCACATTGACGACACGCCCACTTGCCGCGGACATGCCGCTCTACTGTAAAGACACCTGGCTGGTAGTCGAGCTTCTCGGCCACGTCTTCGCCGATGCGCTGCAACTGGCAGCCGCAAGAGCAGGTAGTGGAGTCAGGATCGTGGCGTACTTCCTTGCGCGGCAAGGACGCTGGCAATGGCGCACGCTTGGGTTGCTGCTTCCTGCCCTCATCGGCGGCCGACTTGGTCGGGTTGAGTTGCTCGATCTCGGCTGCGAGCGCCTCGATGTCGGTGTCGAGCGTCTCGAACAGTACGCGCTGCTGCTCACCGGTATAGGCTTCGCTGGAAGCGGCGAACTTGAGCCGCTTGAGGATGGCCATCTCGTGCGTAAGCTTGTCGATCAGGGCCTGCTTGCCACGCATCTCCTCCAGCAGCCGGCTGGCAAGCTGGCGCAGTTCGTCGGCGCCGAGAGTGGACAGGTCGAGTGCAGAAGTCATGCGCGGCAGTGTGCCAGAACAACTCCCGTTATGGAACAGAAACAGTATACGTAATAGGCATCAGACTACTGCAATGACGTGATCAGCTGTCAACGTCTTCCATGGCAGGCCGGTGGCCAGCGCCTGCAGCTGGTCGGCGTTGAGCGCTACGGTGGCAGTCGAGCCGCTATCGCTCCAGATGAAGCGGCCGCGGTTGAGCCGGCGGGCGGCAAGCCAGATCCCCAAGCCGTCATAGACCAGCACCTTCATTCGCGTGCCACTCTTGTTGGCAAACAGATAGGCATGGTGCGGGCGCGCGGCACCGAACACCTTGACTACGCGGGCCAACGCGGTATCAGTGCCGGTCCGCATGTCCAATGGCTCGGCAGCCAACCAGATGGCGTCGATGCGGATCACCGCAGGACCTCGCGCAGCCATGCCGCGCACTCTGTGACAGCTGACAGTGGCCAACTGACACTGGCTGTCATCGAACCACGGTGCAGTTCAATGCGTAGTGCGCTGGTGGCAGGCGCAAGGCCAGCGGTAGGCATGGGAACGGGAACGAAGGACGACGCAGGTGCTGCAACGGCATTGCGTTGGCGTTGCATTGCCCGGCCTCGCCACTTGTGCACAAGATTGGCGTTGATGCCGTGTGCCATGGCCACGGCGGCAATGGAAGCACCTGGGCGTTCGCATTCTGCCAGGATCTGTGCCTTCAGCGCTGGGTCATGCCGACGCCGGCGGGGTGTGGTAGGTGTCGTTTCTGTCATAAGGTGTCCACTTCAAATGAGGTGGACACGATCATCCTTATACGTCACATCCATGACAAGGTGAGTTCGCGGGGCGCTTACGCACAAACTCAAGCGTCCATGCCTGTGCTTCTTGCAGGCTGCCAAACGGCTTCTTCGGGTAATCGGGCCGGTACTTGCACGTGCGGAACAACGACTCCGCATACGCATTGTCATTGGAGACCCGTGGTCGGCTAAACGAAGCGGCCACCCCCCGGATGCCCCACGGTCGCCAGCATGGTGGCGCCTTTCATCGCGCTACCGTTATCCGAGTGCAGCACCAATGGACGGCCGGCCAACCCTTCGGAGAGACTGGCTTTGCGCATGAGCAGCGCAGCCAGTTCGCTCGACTCCGCCACGTGCACTTCATGCCCTACAATCTTGCGGCTGAACACGTCGAGCACCATGTACCAGAAAAAGTACTGTCCTTTTACTGCAGCGGGCAACCAAGTTATGTCCCAGCTCCAGACTTGGTTCGGTCCGGTCGCACAGTGGCTTATCGCCACCCGCTGTGAGGGCTTCTTTGCGCGCTGTCAGCGTCGGGTAGATACTCCCCATCGGGGGTGCGACGTAAATCTTGGACTGGTTTATGCCGTAAATCCGAGGCTCTTCCGGTATTCGAGGGGACTGAGTGAGCCAAGGGATATCTTGATGCGCTTTTCGTTATACCACCGGATGTAGGAGTCTACTACTTCAATGAACTGTTCTATGGTTGTAGAGTGCCAGTTCCGAGGGTAAAACAGCTCGGTCTTCAGTCGCCCAAAGAAACCCTCG
>NZ_JACYXF010000141.1 GCF_015352985.1 Noviherbaspirillum malthae
ATGGTGTCTGCTGGACGGGCTGCATTTCGCGTCGAAGAACTGCTGGAACTGGTGAATTTGCTCCACGAAGGCAAGTCATGAGTCGGTTCTTCACGTGTAAATTGGATTATGCCGTAAGTGATAACGCGATTACGTCCATGGCGTTACGTCGACCAAGGCCTGGTCTTCGTCTAAGCAGCTGCCGCTCCAAGGAAGAATCTAGCAGATCTGAAGTCTCTGAGGTTGACATTGAACGTTTGCGGTACATAATTGACTTTACACGGTATCGCTTCATCTTCTCTGGAGAAGCCCATGGCTGCAGACCGAAGCAAAGAACAGAAACGACGTGGATTGAAGCAACAATCGACCCTCAATCCTCATCCCGACACTGTTACCCATGCGCTGTTCCAAGGCAACGATTTCTTCGATCCTCACGACCTGTTGCAGGTGAAGTACGAAATGCTACGTTTGGTCAGCGTCGAGAAGCGGCCGGTCAGCGAAGCCGCCAAGGCATTTGGCTTCTCCCGACCGTCGTTCTATCAAGCGCAAGCGGCCTTTGCACAAGGCGGGTTGGCTGGTCTGATTCCTCAGAAGCCGGGGCCGCGCGGCGGCCACAAATTAACGTCAGCCATTATGGAATTCCTCGTTCAGGCACGTGTAGCCGAGCCCTCTCTACGCTTCGAACGATTAGCGAGCCTGGTACAAAAGACCTTCGGCGTACAGGTACACCCACGCAGCATCGAACGGCAGTTCTTACGCAAAAAAAAACCGTAATAAATCCGTCCCTGTCATTGCCTGGCAGCTCATCTCGCAACGATGCATTGATCTCGCGTTACGAAGACGTGCGTCGGCAGTTCCTTGAACGCCCACGTTGCGCATCCCGCGGTCAGGGGCTTGCGGTGTTGATACGTAGCGGGATGAGGACCTGGATGCAAACTTGGACTCAGCTCCCTGTTGAGTTTCCAGCGCCGCCGCGAGCGTCTGCAAGTGATGAAGAAATGCTTCCTTCAGGAATGCGGCAAGATATAACGATGATCTTGGCAGGCATGGTCCTCTATGGTCATCAGGAGTTGAGAATATGAACAGCGACCCACATCAAAAGGTCCAGATCGGCCACCTTAAGCGTGACGCCTATCTCTATGTGCGCCAGTCGACGTTGAGACAAGTGTTTGAGAATACGGAAAGCACCAAGCGTCAATACGCACTGCGCCAGCGGGCTATTGCGTTGGGATGGCCTGAAGACCGAATCATTGTGATTGACAATGACCTTGGACAATCAGGCGCTTCATCAGCGGACCGTGAAGGCTTCCAGCGCCTTGTCGCCGAGGTCGGTGTTGGGCATGCAGGGATCGTGCTCGGGCTGGAGGTATCACGTCTCGCGCGCAATTCCACAGATTGGCATCGGCTTCTTGAGATCTGCGCGATTACAGATACGCTCATCCTTGATGAAGATGGCGTTTATGATCCGGCGCACTTCAATGATCGGCTCTTGCTGGGACTGAAGGGGACGATGAGCGAGGCAGAATTGCATGTGCTGAGGGCACGATTGCAAGGGGGAATCCTGAGCAAGGCCAGGCGCGGCGAGTTGGAAATGCGCCCGCCCGTGGGGCTCGTTTACAATGCTGAGGGTGCCATCACCCTCGACCCTGATCAACAGGTGCAGCACTGTCTACGTTGGCTGTTCACCACGTTCCGGCGTACCGGATCAGCGATGGCCACGGCGAGAATTGCCCGTCAAGAAGGATTGGCATTCCCGCGCCGGTGTGGCAAGGGAGTTCACAAGGGCAAATTGCTATGGACCGGTCTCGATCACAGCCAGGTACTACGCATCCTGCATAACCCAAGATATGCTGGCGCATTCGTTTATGGTCGCACTCATATGCGCAAAACAGTTGACGGGTCAAGCCATATGCAGCGCATGGCGCAAGATCAATGGGATACGCTGATTCCTAATGCACATGCTGGATATATTACGTGGGAAGAGTATGAATGGAATCAGAGACGCCTGCATGAAAGCGCACAGGCGATAGGCTCAGATCGGCGCCGCGGTCCGCCACGCGAAGGTCCCGCGCTACTGCAGGGATTGGTAGTCTGTGGGCGCTGCGGTGGGCGCATGACGGTTCGCTACCATAGCCGCAAAGAGCACCTATGTCCAGAATATGTCTGTCAGCACGAAGGGATCGAGCATGCTGAACCCATTTGCCAACGTGTTTGCGGGGTTGGCATCGACCAGGCCATCGGCGAGCTACTCATTGAAGCAGTCAACCCAATGGCCCTCGAAGTGACGCTGGCGGTGCAGCACGAGCTTCAGGCACGCATGGAAGAAGCAGACCGACTACGTCACAAACAAGTCGAGCGTGCCCAGTATGAAGCCGATTTGGCTCAGCGCCGCTATATGCGTGTCGATCCTGACAATCGGCTGGTTGCCGATTCCCTTGAAGCGGACTGGAATCAAAGATTGCGCTCCCTGGCTGAGGCACATGAAGAATATGGACGTCGCCATGAACAGGATAGGCGCATCCTTACGGACGAACAGCGTGCGACCATTCTGGCACTCGCCACAGACTTCCCGCGTCTGTGGCGTGACCCGCGTACGCCAGATCGCGAACGCAAGCGAATGATTCGACTCCTTCTGGAAGATGTGACCTTGAATCGGGATCATCAAATCACCTTGCAAATTCGTTTCAAAGGCGGCGCCCACAAGACGCTTAACCTGCCTCTGCCAATGTCATCCTGGCAGAAAATCGTTACGCCTGCAGAAGTCGTCGCTCAAATCGATGAACTGCTTAACCACCATACGCACCTACAAATTGCGAGTATCCTTAATGAGCGAGGTATCGTATCGGGTGCCGGCAAGCGCTTCAATCCTCATATGATTGCTCGACTTCAACGTAGCTACGGGCTCAAGTCGCGCTATGATCGATTAAGGGAAGCTGGATTGTTAACGCTACACGAAATGGCGGATGCGTTGCACCTCTCACCCACTCATGTGAAGATATGGAATCGCCATGGCCTGATTCGTGGACATGCTTACAGCGACAAGAACGAGTGCCTGTATGAACCGCTAGGTAGCAATCCACCACGGAAATCCATGGGTGTGAAATTCTCTCGGCGGCTTGCCGACTAGCAGGTCGTTACTGACTGGATTGGAGAGGTGTTGTATGAAACAAAGTCCTTGTCCCACGCGTTGGCGCGGCGGCTCATGGAGACTGTCAGGCCCCAGGAGGCAGCCAGCTTCCGGTAAGCTCGACTGGCATATTGGGCGGATTCAACCGGTCGTCGCAACACCATATTGTTGAACAGATTTTAGGTACTCGTTCAGTGCTTCGGCTGGCGTCTTCCAACCCAACGTTTTCCGCGGCCTGGAATTCAGTGTATTGGCAACGGCCTGGAGCTCTCGAGCGCTCCAACGAGCCAAGTCTGTGCCCTTCGGGAAGTATTGCCGCAGGAGGCCGTTCGTATTCTCGTTTGTCCCGCGCTGCCATGGACTGTGCGGGTCGGCGAAGAATACCTTCACCCCGGACTCGATCGTGAAGCGGGCGTGATCAGACAGTTCTTTGCCCCGATCCCAGGTCAATGACTGCCACAACTGGGCAGGCATCTCAGTGACGGTTTTCTTGAGCGCATTGGCCATCGTGACAGCGCCGTAACCAGCCAGTGCAGGACCATTCTTCGTTCTAGGCATCAGCCCGTAGCCTTCCTCGCGTGGCAAGTGAACCAGCATGGTGAATCGGCTTGAGCGCTCAACCAGCGTTCCAATCGCGGACCTGTTCAGGCCGATAATCAGATCACCCTCCCAATGCCCCGGCACAGCGCGATCCTGTACTTCTGCAGGCCGTTTAGAGATCATCACCTCCTCGCTAACGTGCGCCCAAGCCTTGGCCTGTGCCCTGGCTCTAGGCACGCGCAACGCTCGCCCGGTGCGCAGACAGCTAACCAGCTCGCGTTTGAGTGCCCCTCGGCCCTGGATGTAGAGAGCCTGGTAGATGGCTTCATGAGAGATACGCATGGATTCGTCGTCCGGAAAGTCGATCTGAAGTCGATTGGATATCTGTTCGGGCGACCAGCCATTGCCCCATTTGCGGTCACCGCGATGCGGCTTGTTTCTACCTATGAACGGCGCTGCCACAGGCCCAGAAATATTACGCCCCTTAGCGTCGCGAACCTTGCCCTCCAGCCGGTCTTGCACATAGTGGTGTAGCCGTGGATTAGTCGTCAATTTGCACGGTTTGGGTCTTTTGGCAACCAGTTCCGCCTTCCACTGCGCAACCGAAGCGCGATACTCAAGTTGGCCGCCACGAGTTGTAGCGTTGCGTCTGAGTTCTCGGGAGACCGTTGATGCACTGCGCCCGATACGGCGAGCAATCTCTCGTACGCCGATGTCCTGGCATGAAAGCAGTCCAATCTCTTCTCGTTCGGCAAATGATAAGTATCTCCCGGATATCGGGCTCAACATGGAAAGTGGCATGCCACCATTATGACGAAACCAGCGAGTTCCCACTGCCGGCGACACGCCAACCGCTTCAGCAGCCTTCTCACTTGTAATGCCTGTGGCGATCTGCTCCCAAAATCGCCGCTCGGTCTCACGCCGATGCGACGGCGCACCTGGTGAGCGCATCGGTCCTCGCCCGGTCAACTTCTGCATCCATCCCGCTGGTCTTCCCATAAACACCTCCTTTATTTAAGGTGTTGCGACGACCGGTTGAATCCGCCTTGACTGCCCTGATCGGAATGTAGAATCAGTCCAGGTGGCGGCTTGCGCTGCCAGCAGGCGCTACGCAGTGCCGAGCATACCAAGTCGGCGTTGATCCGCTCACTCATTGACCAACCGACGATTCGACGGCTCGCCAGATCCAGAATCGCTGCCAGGTACAACCAACCTTCGCCGGTGGCAATAAACGTGATATCGCTGGCCCAAGCTTGATTGGCAGACCAGCCGTCGAAGCGCCGCTCCAGCAGGTTCGGCGCCACTGGCAGACGGTGATCGGAATCGGTGGTTACCCGGTAGGGCCGCTTATAGACTGGACGCAGCCCCTGCCGCTGCAAACTGCGCCGCACCCGCTCACCGCCAATGCGCTTACCTTGCGCGCGTAACTGGGCCACGATCCTGGGACGGCCGTAGCTGCGGCGGCTTGTTTGGTGAATCGCCGCTACTTCGGCATCGAGTGCGGCATTGGCCTGCGCTCTTGGACTGGGCGGCCGGTTTCTCCACTGGCAATAGCCGCTGCGCGACACCCCAAGAACCCGGCACAGCCGGCTGATACTGTACCCGTCGCGGTGGGCGTCAATCCAGGCGTACTTCACCGCGACCCCTTCGCGAAATACGCCGTTGCCTTTCGGAGAATTTCAATATCAAGTTTGGCACTGGCCAGCTCCTTGCGCAGCCGGCTATTCTCCGCCTCGAGTTCGCTCACCGGGCGCTTGAGTGCGGTAGCCGCCTCTGCCTGGGCGGGCTGCACTCCTTTGCGGTGCCTGCGGACCCAGTTACCCAGCGTTGCTACCGGTACGCCAAGTCGACGGGCAGCTTCATGCTGGCCGACAGTCTCGGCCAGGCGTGCCGCTTCGGTCTTGAACTCTTCTGTGTACTGTCGTTTCGGTACTGACTTCTCTTCCATCGCATCCTCCGTACAAACAAGAAATTATCAAATTTCCTGCTGTACGTGAAATCGAGGCACGGTCA
>NZ_JACYXF010000142.1 GCF_015352985.1 Noviherbaspirillum malthae
GCGAGAGCGCCCTACATACAGCCCGTTAGGGCACTAAACGAGGCGCAATACGTCGCTGATTGTTGAATCAACCCGATCGTGTCGAAGAACATTTCAAAACCGATGGGTTGTTCATCGTAGCCTTAAACGGCTCAACGGCTTATTCAGCCTGATCTACGCCGATACAGGTCGCGCTTCGATCGCGCCCGAGAAGCTGATGCGGGCGTTGCTGCTGCAAGTGTTCTATTCAGTGCGTAGCGAACGCATGCTCATGGAACAGATGCGCTACAACATGCTGTTCCGCTGGTTTGTCGGACTGGCCATGGACGATGCAGTCTGGGACCACTCCGTGTTTTCCAAGAATCGTGACCGGTTGCTTGCGCATGAAGTGGTGGAGGCGTTCTTCACGGAAGTCATGACGACGGCGGACAAGCAAGGACTGCTGTCAAAGGAACACTTCTCGGTCGACGGCACGCTGATCCAGGCCTGGGCCAGTCACAAGAGCTTTGTCGCCAAGGATGGTTCGGATGAGCCGCCACCTGACGGTGGCGGCCGCAACCGGCAAGCCAACTGGAAAGGCAAGCCGCGCAGCAATGACACCCATGCCTCGACCACGGATCCGGATGCGAGGTTGTACAAGAAGAGCGACAAGATGCCGGCGGTGTTGTGCTACCAGGGTCATGTGCTCATGGAGAACCGCTCAGGCCTGGTGGTGGGGGCTGTGGTGAGCCACGCCGACGGCATGAATGAGCGTATCCATGCCCTGCGCCTGCTCGATCGTCTTCCCGGGCGCCATGCGAAGACGGTCGGCGCCGACAAGGCCTACGATACACGCGATTTCGTGGCCCATTGCCGCGCCCGCAATGTCACACCGCATGTGGCTCGGCATGAGCGGCGCTGGGGCGGCAGCGCCATTGATGCGCGCACCACCCGGCATGGCGGTTATGGGGTCAGCCAGACCATCCGGGCTCGCATTGAAGAGCATTTCGGCTGGGCCAAGACGGTCGGCCATATTAGGCAGACGATGTATCGTGGACTACGGCGGGTCGATCACCAGTTCAAGCTGACGATGACCGCCAGCAATCTATGCCGGATGGCGCGCATACTGTTCGCGGTGCCAGGGGGACGTGCATGATGAGGCGCATCACTATGGAAAACAGCACGGGCCTTGCTACAGCGGTCCATGCAAGTTATCGCCAATCGGTCTGCATGGCGCATAGATTTGCTTCAAAAAATCTGGGCAATCACCTCGCGACAGATGCTTCGAGGTGAATTTCAACAACCTGCTAGCGCGAGAAGGTCTTGCTGAACATACGAAGCTGCGCTCAGCTAAATATTCGAACAATATGATCGAGCAGGACCGCCGGAACGTGAAGAGTGAAGTGGCAACGATGCTTAGATCGAAACGGTGACTGACGGCGAAGCTGGTCATAGCCGGCATCGGGCTGATGCGCTGAAGCCGCTAGGGACAGTTCGGGCCAAAAATCGCATTGATAGGGGAAAGCAATGCCTGTGGTTTGGGAATCAGCACTTTCAGCTTAGTAACGCCGCATCGGAAATACCGATGTTTTAACCGTTGGTGAGATCTGCAGCAGAGCCGACGCGGTTACCTCGCAGCCTCCAGCGCTTCGCTGATGTCTATGGAAATGCCGACGTGCCCCGCATATTCACCCTCGGAGGTAAACCAGGGCAGCGCATTGGTTTCCAGCCAGCGCCATTCTCCATCCTTTCTTTTGACGCGCACTCGGTGCAGCAGGCGCCCATGCTGGCGGATCGCCTTGTCGAGCGCGGCCACATAGGATGGCAGATCCTGGGGGTGAACCACCTTATGCCACGCGGCGCCCATGAGATCCTTCAGCGGCACGCCCAGCATCTCCCGGAAACGCGGGTTCAGATAAACCGCGTTCCCATTGACGTCCACCTGCCAGATCAGGCCGGGGGAGGCCTCGGCCAGCGCGCGGAACCGGGTTTCGCTCTCGCGCAAGGCCTCCTCGGTGCTCCTGCGCTCGGTAATGTCTTGCACGATGATCGCCATCCTGTCCTCACTCATCGGAAAAAAGCGGATCAGATACCAGCGGCCAAAAGGCGCATAGTAGTTTTCCACCTCGGCAGGCACCCGATCGCGTGCCGCCCGATGAAAGGCCAGTCCCGATTCATCGTCGCTCGCTTCGCGAAACGCTTCGGTGAGAAATCGTTTGCCGATCAGGCTGTCGGCGTCGATACCTTGCCCGGCAAGCATCTTTCGTGCGGCCGCATTGAAATAGACGAACCGGGACTCGGCATCCAGCGTCATCAGTCCATCAATGGTGCTGTTCAATACCATCACGTAATACTCTTGCTGTTCCCGCAGCGCCGCCTCGGTGTACAAGCGCTCGATAATGCTGACCGCCTGGCGCGCATAAAGATCGAGCATGCGCAGTTCACGATCCAGGGGATAGTGCGGCTCGCGGAAATGGGTGGAAAGGACCCCCAGCAATTTTCCACCACGCCCGAACAGGGGCGTGGATTGCCAGGCCCGGATGCCGGCCGAGTCGAGAAGCGCCCTGTGTGCCGCAAAACGGTAATCCAGGTAGCCATCCTGAACGATGGTGCGCTTGCCGTGTTTGGCGGCCCCGCCGCTTGCGGCGCTGTTGTCGCATTTCACTGAATGGAAATGCGCCAGGAATTCCACGCTGAGTCCTTGGCTCGTGACGATTTCCAGGGTTTGCGTTTGCGGCCTGTAAAGCTGTATCGTGCCCGTAGCCGTGCCGAGCATGGAAATCGCTGCGCTCAACACTTCCTTGAGCGCGGGTTCGAAGTCTGAAATGTCGAGCAGGCGGGTGCCGAGAAGCTGCAGCCGGCTCATTGCCTGCAACTCGGCGCTCAGACGCGCTTCGGCCCCCTGCAGGGCTTCCTGCGCACGCTTGCGGTCGGTAATGTCATTGGCGTACAGCAGAATACCGCCATCCTCCACCGGCGATGCGCTCATCTCGGTCCATGTCTGGGCATGCACATCGTAGTACTCGAAGCGTGCCGCCATGCGGCTCGCCATGGCGCGGCGGTATTCTAGCTCGACCAGGCTTCCCTGCAGCGTGGGAAAGGCTTCCCAATAGTTTCTGTTGGCCAGATAGGTTCTTGGCAGGCGGGCCCGCCTTTCGGCCGCAGTGTTAAGGTAAGTGATACACCATTCGGAATCGACCGCCATGAGTCCCTCGCTCAAGCCTTCGAGGATAGTCAAGGGCACCGCTCGCAGTCGTTCGTCGCTGCGTTGCGTTTCGCGCCGGGATCTCGTCAGAGCGATCATCCCTCTGGCCTTGCTTGACAGTTCACGTCCGTTGAAGGGCTTGGCAAGCCAGTCGTCGGCGCCGGCGCGCATGCCTTCCTCATCGGCGTTGTCGTTCAGCCTGGGGAACAGCAGGATGAACGCTATCGTCGAGGTCGATGCGTGGGCGCGCAGAGCGCCAAGCAGATCGAAGCCGTCCGGCTCCGGCCTGGCCAGTCCGCTGAGCACCATTTCCGGCCGGTGTTCCAGGGCAGCCTGCAATGCCAGAGGGCCATTGGGCGCCGAGATGACCTGGTACTCATTGCTGAACAACTGTTCCATGTAGGTTCGCATGCCGGCATCGGATTCTGCTATGAGTATTCTGGCTTTCGGCTCGCCCTTGGCTGCAGGAGGCAAAGCCTCCGCCGTTGTGTCCTCGGTCGGTGGACTTGAGAATTCATAGGGTTGTGCCGGCAACGCAGACAGGGAGGGCCGATCCCACTCGGCAAATGCGATGGCGCGGTTGCCAGGCAAGTGTCGGAACGGGTGATGGTTCAAGCGCTCCAGACAGGGCTGCAGCGCGGCCTCGACATCCGCTGCCGTGGCAAACTGCCGGTGACGCAATTCACGCACGATCCAGCGCTCAAGAAACTTGACCTGCAATACGGCCTGCGCCTTATGTCTGGCATCCTGCAGCATCGACGGCAATACCGAGGTGCCGTAATGGCGGGCGAAGCTGCGCACCATCTCGTCGTCGCGCGGGGCATCAATAGGCACCATTCCGTTCGAGCCATCGGCAATGATGAGCCGCGGCACGCCTTCATAGAACAGCAAGGCGCGGACAGCGCAACGGATCCACTCATGGGCCGTGTCTGCGGCGGCGACGCAGGCGAAGGCAAGCCTGGAAGCGCCCATGGTGGCGAGGAAAATATGCGCGCAGCCTCCTTCGCTCAGGGGAATGGCCGATACGGCGGAACTGCAGAACATTCTTTCGCCACCCCGAAACACTTGCCGCAAGGAGTAGCCGAGCCGCAAGACGAAGGAATGGTAATGCTGGCAGAACTGGGTATAGCGGTAGATTTTCTGTTCGGCATAGTCGGTCTTGTACCGCTCCCATTCACTCAAGAGGGTGTTGCCGCTGCGGGACAAACGAAGATGAAGACGGCCGTAGTCAGGCCGCACATAGGGAAATGGTTGTTGCCGGCGCACATGCAGGCACTGCTTGAGTTCGGCTTCACTCATCAATCGCGCTGCCGGCCAATCGAGCCCGACGTTCTTCGCCAATCCAAGGTATTTCCCTACCACGCCTTTCGAAAGGCCCAGCGATTGCGCAATTTTCTCATGCGAAAGCCCGATGTCCATTTTCAGGCGCAGGATATCCTTGATCTTGTTGGCGGAAATTGCGGGGCTGCGCATGTTCGCCTCAGGCAGAAAAGCTGCCTCTATGAAGAGGTGGGAAACGGGAGACCATCTAGCGCAATTTTAGCCTTGTCAATCATGAAATGTCTATTCGATTCCTTACCTTCGATTCATCGCGAGGCAAAGATGCGGATCCCCCGAACAACCAGCCGTGGGCCAAAGCAAAGCAATGGAATGGACGCCTCCTCCCTGTAAGAGCCCGTTTGAAAACTACTCATTTTCGAATAGACGTTTGAGAAGTAAGCTGCCCATAGCGACATAGATCATTTCGCAGGAGACGTCGATGCGTCCCTCATAGTCACGTACTAAGCGCCGCCATTGCACCATCCACCCAAAGGAACGCTCGACAACCCAGCGACGCGGCAGCGGAACAAATGTGTGCTGA
>NZ_JACYXF010000143.1 GCF_015352985.1 Noviherbaspirillum malthae
CTTGGAATGACAGTGTCCAAACCGGCTCCTGTGAAGGGGCTTTGAAAGGCTTGAGCGGAGTGCCGTGAAAGTGGCACGCTCCGTTCTTAGGGGGCGGTGGCGTAGTAATACGCCGCTGCTACCCGACGGTCCGATATCAAGGAAAGCTACCGAAGGAAATCAAACAGGAATTGCTCGCAAATGAGCTAGACGGGAAAGAGATCAACAACAACGGCTTGATGCAAGCACAGAACCCACTATACAGGCAAAAGTCGAAAAGCCCTACCAATACTTCATCTATTCTAACGAGCTACAGAATTTGTCGTCGCCTGGGCGGGCCATATATGACCATCACGTAGAAAGCTTCACGTCATGTGAGTCCTCAAGCACCCGACAAAGCGTGTTTGACATCAGGCTAGGCAGCATCGACTAATCAGACGCCAGGCCTGCCCAATGGTACCGTGATGGTGCTGGAAGGTGCCGCCACCGCCCAGTACGTCAGTGGTCCGTATCGGATTCCTGATGAACCTTGGGGCTTGATATTGCACCTGAGCGATACGTGAAAACATACATTGAAACATGTTATTGCCAGGCAGCTCCGTTTAACACGTCAGGCTCGGCGAGAATGTCACGTTGTGTTATCTTGTCAAATGGTTTCAGCGGGCAACCTCTCCCTCCGTCCAACTTCACCTTCGTTTCTCGTCTCCAACCGCTTTGTTCCATGCACGGCGGCGCCATACCGAGCGCTGTAAAAACAAAGCACTCCTATGCTTTACAGGCCTTTTTAACCCCTATTCTTCGAAGGGAATGCATGAGCACTTCTGCCACAGGCCACCTTGCCATCATCATCTCAAAACACTCTGAGAACCTGCTCAAAGGTTGGCTTGATGCAATGCTGTCTCGTACCCTACGCCGTGACAAAGCCATCGAGCGCCAAATGGCGCAGGAAGCGGCTAGCTTTCTGTCAACACTGCAGACTACCTTGGCAAGCGTCCCGAGTTACGATATCAGCGCCGCTGCGTGGAATGAGGTCAAGGCAGTACTTTCCGAGATTTGCGTCATTCGGGTACGTCAGGCGTTTACCCCAATAGAGACAGCCACATTCATCTTCTCGTTGAAAGAACCTTTGTTCGCCCTGCTTCGTACCGAGTTGGCTGGCCAGCAAGACACTCTGATCGAAGCAACAATGCAAACAGGTGCCCTGTTCGACCAACTCGGCTTGTTCACCATCACTGAATACCAGAAGGGTCGGGAGCAGGTCATCCTGCGGCAGCAGCAGGAGTTGCTTGAACTGTCGACACCCGTTGTTCAGCTCTGGAAGAATGTACTGGCATTGCCTCTGATTGGCACCCTCGACAGCGCCCGCACGCAAGTGGTCATGGAAAGCCTGCTGCAGAAAATCGTTGAGACAGGCGCGTCCATTGCGATTATTGATATCACCGGCGTGCCGACTGTCGATACTCTGGTTGCTCAGCATCTGCTCAAGACCATTGCCGCAGCGCGCCTAATGGGTGCCGATTGCGTTATCAGTGGAATCCGGCCACAAATCGCCCAGACCATTGTGCATCTAGGTGTCAATCTTGAGGAAGTGACGACCAAAGCGACTCTGGCTGACGCCTTTACCATCGCGCTCAAACGTACCGGCTCGAACATTATTGGATGACAGCAGGGTAGCGTGAGCAATGGACAGAATTCCAATCTTGCGGATGGGACGGCTACTCCTCGTCCCTATCCAAGTTGACATGCATGACCAGCTCGCGATGGCGCTTCAGGATGATCTGACTGAACGCATCGTAAAGGACCGTGCGTATGGCGTTTTGATCGACATTTCCGCACTTGATATCGTTGATTCCTTCATCGGGAAAATGATCAGCAATACTGCGGCCATGGCCAAGGTCCTTGATGCGCGCACTGTTGTTGTGGGTATGCAGCCTGCAGTCGCCATCACGCTTGTAGAATTGGGCCTCAGCTTGCAGGGTGTTCGTACCGCACTGAATGTCGAAATGGGCATGAAATTGTTGCAGCAATCAGCGGGTTAGAACAATGAGAAAGTAAGCTGAGCGAGCGAGGTTACATAGAAAATTCAACAGTACTGCGAAAAGGCGACTGATCAGATGTCTGTAAATTTCCAAGAACTCGTACTTCCATTGCGCAGCGATATAGACCTCGTCCGTCTGCGTCAATCGGTACGGGAAGTTTTGGTTGCAATTGGTTTCCGCCTGCGCGACCAAACCAAACTGATCACCGCCGCCAGTGAGCTTGCTCGTAACACCCTTAAATATCGCGGTGGTGGTGAAGCATCGATCCAACGAGTCATGAACGGGGTGCGCCTTGGTGTGCGCATGGCCTTGGTCGACAATGGACCAGGTATCGCTGACATCAGCCTCGCGCTCAAAGATGGATACACGACCCGTGGCGGGCTCGGGCTGGGTTTGAGCGGATCAAAATGCTTGTGCGACGAATTCGATATTCAATCATCTATTGTGCAGGGAACGACGGTACGCATCACGAAATGGAAACCGCTCTACATACTATCGCTCGTACCAAATTTACTTATTTATACATTCAACCAGCCGGCATCTGTCTGTCGCAAGGGGACTTTCCTTGCGACCTCAGGTCTTGAACCAGATTCAGAACGATTCTGGTCGCCCACTCAGTTCCGGACTGCGTACGCGTAGGGCACTGCACCAATCGCTGTAAGGGCCAAACGCGATGGTTGTCCCCGGATACCAAGCTGTCGATCTGATTTTGCCGTCAAATGCCGGAAACTTCACCATCATGTATCGCTCGCTACGCGAGATGGATTGCACTCGGCATGACCCGTTGAACACTATCACTGACGACGATTTCGCTTATTTGACGGATCGGGGTGATGTCGATGGAATTGGTGATATCGGCTCGGATTGCCTTGGCATGCGGGCCAAACCCTGCATGGAAGGCCTCCAGCGATTCGCGATAGATGTGACACATTGCGACGTAAGGTGCAGCAGTGTCGGGTGCGGTGCCAGAGAGCCCTCCGTCGATTGTATAGCTCAGGCAGCTGTCACCCATTAGCTGTTTGATCAGCGATGTGTGCTTGTCCCGGTAATATTCATGATCGAATCGTGCATCGAGTGTCTGTGGGTACATCACGCTAACCTTGATCATTGTTGTTCCATGTTCAGAATTGAGCTCGTAGAAATGGCAATCATACATAAATACGGCTTGTTGGCGTCGGAGGCGTTGCGCCTCCATGCAGTTGGGCGCCGGTGACAACACCAATGGATAGCGAAGCTATGGCCCTCTCGCGAGAAGTGTATCCTGTTCGCGGCGCTGAACCCAGTGGAAACCTTCATGCTTGGTAATGGATGCAAGCTCGATGGCACCACCGACGCCCTTCGGCCGAGATACGGAGAACTTGATAAACCCAATTGTAGTCTCGACGAGATAACGCGCTAGATCAATCGCGTCCTGAATCGGCATGGCCTCTACGAAAAGCAGTTCATATAGTTCCGGCACCAGTGCTTCGCGAAGCGCAGCGGCCTGCTCTGGCTCCATGCCATGCTTGACAGCAAATTCGTTAAAGCGCGTACCAAGACCAAATACCAGACGGTCCAGGGCCTCATATTCTCCGTCCCACCGCAGACCGAATTCGTGCTCACCCTGAATGCAAACGGGGGCAGGAGCACTTTCTCCCATGAGGCTCACTTCCCATACTTCTGCTAGCGGGCGACCGGCCGAGTAACCGCATAGTCGCAATTTGGTCCAGGTATTGCTGCCGTTGGGCATGGACTTTTCTTCGAACAGGAACCGGCGCAACTTTATCGCAATGCTCTCCATACTATAGCTGCTAGCGTCAAGAGCCCAATCAGAATAGGCTGGATCATCACCGTTGAGTCGCTTACGCAAGTCCTTAAGCAGAGTTTCGATCGATTCATTGCCAATGCCCCCGTTGCCTGTGACCATTGCTCCGACCGGCAAACCCTCTCCCAGATTCACGATTTTGCGGGAATGGTTGTACACCATGCCGCTGGCATAGGAACTAGCGCTGTCTGCAGCCATTACTACGCCATCATTAATTTTGACCGACACAAGTACTGTCATAGAGTCCCTAAGCAGAAACCAGAATTCTCATCGTCAACATCCATGATGACTCAGCGATGGTGCTCATTCGGGCCGCCATGAGAAATTCTCATAATGTCATCCACATCCTGTTTTCCAAGAAACTGGTTATGCCCATGCTTGTAGAGTGCACCGCCAATCAGGACAAGCGTCTCGAAATTCTCCTTGCTCAGCCTGCCACGTGAATCGGCCAGCAGTTGGGCAAGATTCAGGATCGCTGTGGTAAGTGCCGACGAGTCCGCCTCCAGGTGCTGCGCTTGCGTTCTGAACATGCTGAGTATCTCGTCCTGGGTCATGCTTCCTCCTGAGTCTAGCACTTCAGTGTACCAGTAAAGAAAGGGCCGTACTTGACGATAGGTAGCTAAAGATTCGACGCAGGCTTGGAACCCGTCATCATGCATATTGAAGAAAAAGGCAAATTTTCTGAGAGCCCGTTTGAAAACTACTCATTTTCGAATAGACGTTTGAGAAGTAAGCTGCCCATAGCGACATAGATCATTTCGCAGGAGACGTCGATGCGTCCCTCATAGTCACGTACTAAGCGCCGCCATTGCACCATCCACCCAAAGGAACGCTCGACAACCCAGCGACGCGGCAGCGGAACAAATGTGTGCTGA
>NZ_JACYXF010000144.1 GCF_015352985.1 Noviherbaspirillum malthae
GCCCATGGTGGGGGTTCTTTCGTTGGTTGGTTTTGATCTCGACAATCAAAATTCTCCAACAAAATCTCCACCGCCTTCCTCCCCACCTTCAGAGCTCAGCCCGTACACCACTTTGGACTATAGCTCCCGATTCGGTCCGTGGTGACAGGTGGCGTGTGACGCCTGCATGGTCAATGAACGGCACAAGGAGTCGGAGCGTAAGGTCAACAAACTCGCGGTATTGTTCAAGTGGCAAGGTGACGGCTTTATTAGCCGTTATTTGCGTAACGTCAGCCATGGAATCAACCATAGCACGCTGCGCGACTCGCAGAAGCTCTTCCGCCTCCAGTAGAGGGCAACCACCTTCTAAAGTGATGGAGAGACCTGCCGCCTTTCGTGCTTCATCGCACCGCTGATGGTAGACGGCAAAGTCCGAATCGGACATCAGAAATGAGAGCTTCGGCTCGGTGATGATCTCGTCGCGAGCGCCAGGCTCACGGCACTCCGCCATTACCTTCCACTGTCCCTTAGCAAGGATTTCAGTTTGATAGGCTTCGACGATCGGGCGCACTGTCCCGAGTATGGCCATGGCTTTGAGTACAGCCTCGGCCGCATCGAGCATAGCCGCATTCGGCATGAACGGCTGTTTAGTTTTTACTGGTGTATTCATAGGACTTCCTATGGGACCAAGTCCTTTACGGACTCGGTCAAGTTGTGAAATCGGCGTGGTTCGATAGGAAACCGTGCCAAGTTGATGAATCCTCACCGCTTCCGCGGTTCACGCTTCCAGAGCCGAAAAGAGCGGGCACTGGGGAGCCGCATGTTTGAGCTCTGTTGGCCAACCGTAGGAAAGAAAGGCCTTGCGAAGCCCTTCGGTGGGTGCGGAGTTCAAGATGAATCGCAGACCGTCGAGGACCGCGTCTGCATCCCCGCTCTCGAAAATGGTGTCGTACTGCCGCTCGCCAAAGTCAAAGACCGTGAAAAAGTCATATTCAGGATTTATCAGACCGGCTTCATAGATGCGCCTTGCGCAGTCGATTCGATCCTGCAGGCCTTGGGCACCGGTCGCTGATATGCGATTGCGGTAGTAAAACAGCCAGGCACCGAGCTCGAAATGTGTTTTGGCAAAAGTCGATTCGCGCGCATCCTCAAATCGGTCGAGTGTGACCTGTTTGCGTTTGGCCGCGGCGCGGATGTCGTTTGCATCAGTGCGTAGCTGCGTGCGCTCCGCTATGGAGATTGGGGCTTGTTTGAGCCGCTTGTTCATGTGAACACCTAGGTGGTACCCGGAGCATTCGCCTACTGGCGATATGCGCCAGGGCGAAGGGAACGAAAGTTAGGCAAGAAGTTGTTCTTGCCGCAGACTGCTACGTGTAGGTAGCGAAGTTTTGAATGCTAGTTATCTCTAGCTAGAAGGCACTACAAAAGCCTTTGGTTCTCCAACTATCTGGCACGACAGAACGCCGTGATATTCACCGTGACCGTATGAAGTGGTGAGGTGAAAGCCATATCCAATGGCTAAAGAGCCATTGAGTATGGTTCTCAGGTATGTACGACAAGGTGCTTTCGCCTAGAAGCACCTTGTCGTCATTACATAGGAACTATGCGAAAAAGCTTATCGGCACTGCCAGCCGCTATAAGTTGTTTCGTAGCAGCCTGATGCAATCATCGATGCGTTGAATTCGGCGACCGTCTGCACCGGATATGGAACATTGTCGCCATTTCCGTAAAGCTGAGAGACGTAGTTAAATTGACCTGCCGAGTACGCTCCGCCGGCTGCGTATGCCGCTGCAGCGTCATAACCGGTTACGGCCTGACCCATATTCACCGAGCCAACTGCCCAGACATACTGTTCCTGAACCGGCGCCGGTGCTACGACTACCGGCGGCGGTGTGTAAGTGGGCGTCGGCGTGTACGAAGGTGTTGTGTCGGTCCAAGGGGTCGGCGGCTCGGGCTGCGGCGCGGTAGCGATAGGAGTAGACGGAGCAGGCGCGGGGGGCGTGCCGTTCAAGTATGCATCAATCCAAGCCTGGTATGCCGGGTCAGGAGTGTAAGTCGACACTGGTGTGCTCGAACCGCCACCATCATAGGTAGGGCCAGGGTCATAGGCGGGCGGTTCCCAGACGGGTGCGACGACGACTGGCGGCGGAGGCGGAATAGGAACGCAGTGGGCGATGCCACCGGCGGTCGACCACATATAGCCGGCGTTGCAACCTTTCGGCTGCGGCGGTGGTGCAAACCTTTCAACACCGCTTTGCTGTACGGTATTGGCGACGCTGGCCACGACGTCGGTGACTGCGTTGGACAAGCTGGACACGTCCAAGCTCGTAGCCTGAGTGCCAAACGACGCTGCGGCCAGTAACGAGGCTAAGTACAAACGTTTCATCAAATCTCCTTGAAGAAGGAATGGCCTATTCAAGGCCGACGATAATATTTTCGTACGGCAACATTTCTTGGCATAGCGCAATTGTTCGTTACCAGCCTCAAAACCGCAAATAAATAGTATTTCCACTTTAGAAGCACTTTTTTTATCGAGATTAAGTTCGGAACGCCGAACTGACGTTCAAGAGGCTTTCCTACATGAGTCAGCGTCGCCGTTAGGGCCGTGTTCCAAACTTAATTGATGTGCTTCCCCGCCGCACCACAGCCCAAGCGCAGTTCCGAACTTTAAGGCTACGGTGGTCCGTATCGTCGGTCTCCTACCTCGCTTAAATCCCGAGGGCGTGTCTCCATTCACAAAGGCGGAAAAAGGGCCGTTAGGCCCTTTTTGGTTGGTTCATGACAGTTCAGGAGTACGCGCCACTCGTTCTTGGCGCAGTTGCTAAGGAAACCGCACCTTGGAAACTGCATCGCCGACTTTCGCCGGCGCGTTATCCTCGGTGTAGTATTCGATACCACCTCGGCAGTAGACGCGATTTCCGTAAACTGTGACGTACTCCGCGTAGCGAATTGGTCGATACTCCAGATCGCAGAACCAGTGAACGTCCATCGGATCGAAGCGGACTTCAATGCCGTCGAAGGAAGGCACCGGAACGGGTGCGTAGATCCCATCGACCGAGGCCATAGGCCCCTTGCTTTCGGTTCCTGACGCAATACGGTCCCGGAAACTCTGTGAAACGTTGAGGTACACGTTCTCAAGACAGACGACCTTGGCATACGCAATCACATTGCCGTTATAGAAGCCTCGGTTTCGGGTATAACCCTCCGTAGCGTTTCCAGCGTGGATCGTCTGGACAGCGACGCCTTTGCTTTTGTAGATGTTCAGGTTGAGACGGGCACCGACTCGATCGCCGGCACGAGGTGCCAAACCTTTTGCCATGATCCTGACACTGGTCGAATCCAGCGCCAGGGCAGCTTTGATGATGTCGTCGCTCACCATTTCGACAGTTCGCCTACGGAACAGAGGAAGATCCTCAGCTTGAACGCAACTCGGAGCGGCATTGCCGCGTTCGGGGTTGCCTAATAAGTCGCCGAACAGGTCGTTCGTGTCATGGAACATAGGCGCCTTTCAAGAGGTCATCAGTTGCCACGCCCTCCTCCTCAGCGCCACCTAGTTCAGACACGTATTCAAAGCTCTTTCGCATAGTTTTTCCTTGTAAAGCCGCCACGACGCCAATCGGCGATGTCGTGGCAGGACTCAGCTTATCTGTTAGGGCACGTTGTCTGCGTGCGTTAGATGATGCAGAGAAGAACGTGCCCCGTCTGAGCCCCGCCGGCAAAGCGTGACCCGTCTTGTGCGTCGAACTCATACATCGCGGTGTACGGATTGCCGGTCGAGACCTCGCGAACATTCCGATACGGCTTAGTCAGCTCGATTCCGACACCTTGCAGTGCGGCTCTGGTGTCGTCGGCCCGAAGGAGGATGTCTGTGAATTGGTCCTGTACGTAGAAGGACGCAACAGCACGGACATGGAATGACGGAGCGGACTGATCCGGTATATCAATACTTGGAAGCGAATAAACGTCGTAATCGCGCTGCTCGGACGGATCGCGGTAATGAACCATCAAGTCGCCGCGGCGTTTGCTGCGCAGGCAGCTCTCGTGGCCAAAATAGCTTTGGCAGCCACTGTGTGTCCAGCCTGCACTACCGGGGTAGTTAGCACGGGGCTCGTGCCGGAAGTACTGCTCCTCGACCTGGTAATGCACATCCGATACATGCCTTTGGCAGACCTCACATACACCGTAGCGCTCGGAGGAATAGCCCAAGGAGGTAAGGCGGTATTGATGCTGACCCGCTGTGAAAGTGGGCAGTAGAATATTTACGGAATCCGTTTGGGACATGAGACTCTTTCTAATTGGAGCCCATGAAGACCGTCCCAGAGGATGGGAGTCCTCTAGGGCAGATGGATGGAGCCGGCGTGACCTTAGTTGGTCGACGTAGGCAATTGATCGCGTAGCCGCCCGCGCGCTAGCGCGGTCGGGGCGATTTTTGCTGGATGCCCAGCTGCGTTCTCCGTGGGTAGCACGGCAAAAAACTTGTTCAATCGTCATCGCGACATTGAGCAAGGTTCTCGGAAACGCTGGTGTTGGGATTCAATCCGCGGTCAGCGGACCTGACTTGGCTGCGAGTTAATGTCAAATGTTGTGTTTGACGAAGTCGGGTCAAGCGGCGATTTTCTTGGCGTCTTCCGGCATTCCGTCTTTGAACTCAACGCCGGCAATCACCTCTGCCAAACGTTGTGCCCCTTTGAG
>NZ_JACYXF010000013.1 GCF_015352985.1 Noviherbaspirillum malthae
TTATACCAATCCCACGGTTAAGCGAACCGCCTCTGGCGCTGGAGGTCTGAAGGAGACGAAGTCCTGTCTTGGAGGCGACCATGTTGACGCCAGAGGCACTGCAGCGCTTGCAACGGTACAACTTTGACTTACTGGCGAGGGAAGAACCGAACGGGCGCCGACGACTACGCTATATCGCGCTGGCCCACTTGAAGGACGGTAAAAGCTATACCGAAGTGGCCGCCGCCCTGCGAACCACACGTCATACCGTCGCGCGCTGGGAGAGATGGTTCGAACGGGATGGCCTCAAGGGCTTGGGTAGCAAACCGCGATACTGGTGTAATCAGCGATTGCCCAGGGAGCAAGAAGAAGCGTTCCGGGTCGCCATCGAGCAGTTGCAGCAGGAGCGTGCTGGCGGTCGCATCCGCGGCGAAGACATCCGGCAATTGCTGGCGCAGCAGTTTGACGTGGCCTACTCGTTGAACGGTGTATATGAACTGTTAAAACGGCTGGGGATTGTGTGGATCTCGGCACGCTCGAGAAGTCCGTATGCAGATCCAGTCAAGCAAGCGGCTTTCCAAAAAAAACGTACTCCAGGAAGTGCGAGCAGTCCTGCCCGCTGAGGTCTGCCTAGATCAAGTCGATATCTGGTTCCAAGACGAGATGCGCATCGGCCAGCGCGGTACGCAAACTCGCCTTTGGGCTCGAAAGGGAATACGGCCGAGAGTCGTACGGCAACAGCAATCGGAGTCAGCGTATATTTTTGGTGCCGTCTGTGCCGAGCGCGATACCGCCGTCGGTCTGGTGCTGCCCCATGCCGACACGCAAACCATGGCACATCACTTGCACGTCATTAGTGCCGCTGTTCCAGAGGGTCGCCACGCGGTCGTGTTGCTTGATCGTGCTGGCTGGCATACGACAACGAAGTTGCCACACTTGCCCAACTTGACGCTATTGCCGCTTCCCAGCGGCTCGCCTGAGCTCAATCCCACCGAACAAGTGTGGCAGCAGTTGCGTGATCGCAGTTTAGCCAACCGCTGTTACGACAGCTATGAGCAGATCGTCGATGCTTGCTGTGATGCCTGGAATGCCTTTACCCAGGTTCCCGGTGCGATCCGTTCACTATGCACCCGCACTTGGGCCAATCTCGGCGTCACTGACGGTATGTTATGACTTGGGATTGGTATTAGCACCTCGGAGAAAATAGAATCAGCGTCTGCCAAGGGCAAACTCGATGCTAGTGTGAGCCCCTGCCTTCATCATGGTTCCTGTGCGAGTGTTTCATGATCGCATCGACGTCGTTCTTTCCATGGAACTGGTTATGCCCATTTTTGTAGAGCGCGCCGCCGATACGCACCAGCACTTCGAAATTTTCCTTCGACAGCCTGCCGCGCGAATCCGCCAGTAACTGGGCCAATTCCAAGATGGCAGTATTGAGGGCGGAAGCATTGCTTGGCAGATCCTTCGCCTGTTGCCTAAACATAGTCAGTATCTCGTCTTGAGTCATGAATGCTCCTAGGTAAATCGAGCCAGTGTAGCCTGAAAAAGGAAACAGCTGTTCTCATTAATTGCTTACCAATGGCAGTCAATAGGGGCCTGCTCGTTGGCCAAGGAAAACAGAAATGATGACGTGGTCATGGAATACACTTGAGACGGCGCAGCGATGAAGTCCAGATTGATGCCGACCTGTGGCACAGAATCTAGATCCGGCTGCCCAGGTATCACGAGACGCTTTGCTTGCCCAGTTACTCCGTTAGTAAGCTTGACGGCTAGTGCAGGTTTGAAAGCAGTCATTCTGGCTAGTCAAACAAACGACAGCTTCTGGCCGCAGGCGGCATTTGTTTGGTATCGGCTCGCCAGCGGCTTTGAGCCACCTTTCCGACCTTGGCCATCTAGAGCATTTTCACGTTGACTTGCCATAGCCGGCATGACGGATATATTGCTCACACTCGTCCGGAGCGAAGGCGTCCATTAATTCTCCAATGACC
>NZ_JACYXF010000014.1 GCF_015352985.1 Noviherbaspirillum malthae
ATAATGAGGAGTCAGCTCTTGATATTCCGAAGGTGCAGGAAATCCGCGTTGCGAACAGGTGACGCACATCGCCAGTGCATCGGCATTGACCAAAGGCTTGGCCAGCCTCGGAGGCATCATCGTGACCGTCGTCGATATGCGCACCAAGTCCAACTTCGGTCACCCGACCTGTGACGCCTTCACCGCGGTGATCATCCTAAACGTCAAGGCAAGGGCTGTCGGGACGGTGGACGACAGCGTGCAGGATGCGGCGGTGCTGTCAACGGAACACATATCGGTACCGGCATATGGCAGCGCTGGCAGCTACCGGCCTCGGAAGACGCCCGAACAATTCAATGTAGAAGTGCGGTGATTCATCGAGCAAGGCCGTGAGGCGGTCAGGATCAAGGCGGAGCGTCCGGGTCCGGCACGGTTCACTGAGTCAGTGATCTGGCGCGGAACAGGATTTTTTCCTTGTGCTCGGTCGTGGACACATCGTCGACAATGCGGCCGTTCTCCATCATCACAACGCGGCTTGCGGACAGGATGGTTTCCGGTCGGTGGGCAACAATGATGCGCGTCATCTGATTGCTGCGGATGGCTTCATTCACGGCTTTTTCGCGCGCAATGTCCAGGTGGCTGGTCGCTTCATCGAGCAGAAGGATGCTCGGCCTGTGATACAGGGCGCGGGCAATCAGCACGCGCTGCTTTTGTCCACCGGACAAACTGGTGCCCATGTCGCCGATCAGCGTGCTGTAACCCATCGGCATCTTGCAGATGTCTTCGTGGATTGCCGCCTGCCGTGCGCATTCCTCGATTCGCCGCTGCGACGGCGACTCCGCGAAGAAACTGATGTTGTCGCCGATCGAGCCGGCAAACAACTGGTCGTCCTGCAGCACGACACCAATCATGGCCCGGTACCGAGCGATGCCGATCCTGCCCAGGTCCTGGCCGTCGATCATCAAGTCGCCGCTTTCCGGCTGCAGGAGACTGGCCAGAATCCGCAGCAGCGTGGTTTTTCCGCAGCCGGAGGCACCAACGATCGCCACCGACTCGCTAGGCTGGATGTTCAGGTTGATGCCGTCGAGTACCCACGGGTCGTTCGGACTGTAGCGAAAACGCAGATTGCGCACCTCGACCGCTGCGGCTACCCCGTCCTGGTGGGGCTCCATGGACTGCGGGATGCGCGGCTCCGGGGCAGTCAGGGCAATATCGGCCAGCCGCTCTGCATGCAAGCGCAACATCACCAGGTCCAGCGCTTTGTCAGTCAATGCACTCACGCGGCTGAGGAACTGATCCTTGTAAGCGATGAACGCCAGCAGCATGCCCACCGAAAACGTCTTGTCCAGCACGCGCTGCGCAGCAAGCCAGACGACGATAAGGGTGATCCCGCCGACCAGCAGCGCATTGGAAGTCTTGAAGACAAGGGAGAGCGTTTGCGCTTTGATCTGGCGGTTCACCGTCTCCACCAGCAGGTTGAGCCAGTACGCACGCCGGCTTTCCTGTGCATTGAAGAGCTTGATCGTCTTGATGCCACGCATTGACTCGAGGAAGTGGCTGTCCCGCCTGGCCGCCCAGACAATCGCTTCCATGGAGGCATGGCGCAAGGGTGTATAGGTCGCCCAGCGCAGCAGGGCATACAAGGCCGCGCCGGCCAGTACCACCATGGCCAGCCCCGGCGCATAGACGAACATGACGGCCAGCGTGATGGCCGACATCAGGCCATCAAGCAGCGCCTCGACCATATCGGTGGTGATTGCCTGGAGAATCGTCTCTTGCGAGCCAAATCTCGACATGACATCTCCCAGGTGCCGCGCCTCGAAATAGCCGGCCGGAAGACTGATCAGATGCGAGAAAAGATTCGAGCGGCCCATGACTTTCAGCACGCTGGAAATCGCAATCAGCATCCAGCCCCGCATCGCGGTTACCGCGACGCGGATCACGAGGAGCAATGAAAACCCGAGGACCAGCGTCAGCAGAAGATCCCGGTCTGCTGTGACCAGCGCCTCGTCGACCACCCATTGCAGAAAAAACGGACTGATCACGGCAAATACTTCGATGCACAGGGCCATCACGGCAAGCATGCCCAGCGATCGCTTGAGTCCCACCATCCGGCCGGTCAGCGTGCCGAGCTTGACCCGCGGCGGCGGCTCTCCGGGCTCGAAGTCACTGAGCGGCGAAAACTCCACCGCAATGCCGGTAAAGCGCGCCAGGACCTCGGCTTGCGGCAGCCGGCGCACTCCCACGGCAGGGTCGTGGATCACGATTCCGTTCGGGCCGGCATGCTTCAGCACCACGAAATGGTTCAGCTCCCAATGCAGCAGGCATGGGGTTGCCAGCAGCGGCAGTTCTTCGGGCTCGAGACGCACGGGACGCGAGGCCAGACCGATGCGTTCCGCGATGCCCACCAGATCCTTGAGCGTGGCGCCACGCAGGGACAAGCCGAAACGCCGGCGCAGTTCTGCCAGCGTGCAATTGCTGCCATGGTAAGCGGCAATCATGGCCAGACAGGCAAGACCGCACTCCGCGGCTTCGGTCTGTAATACCATCGGCAGACGCGTGCCCCAGCCGAGATGGAGCTGGTCGAGCAGATTCATGGATTCCATTTTCCGGTCAGCGTATAGAGAGGGTCCAGTATCCATTCATACAGCCGGCGCTCTTCGATTACCACGGCGGCTTCCAGCTGCATGCCGGGCTGAAGCAGAACGGCATTGCCGTAGGCGGTGACCGTCTGCCGTTCCAGTGCAACGGTAATGCGATAAACCGGCTCCGAAGGACCGAACAGGCTGGTCAATCCTGCCAATTGTGCCGGCAGTTCGGCCGGGCTCAAGGCGGTGCGGGAGATGGAGCGCACGACGCCGGCATAGTGTCCGAACTTCTGATATGGGTAGGCGCTGTAACGCAGCAGAACTTGCTGTCCGCTTTTCAGGAAGCCCATTGCGCGGCTTGAAGCAAACAGGTGCGCCTCCAGTTCGGCATCAGAGGGAACGATGCTTAGCAGCGGCACGGTTGCGGATGCCTGTCCTCCTGTTTCGGACTGAATCGCTGTCACGGTCCCGCTTTGCGGAGCCGGGATGACGATCTCCCGGCGCGCCTCCACCTCCGCGCTTTGCTGGCGAATCTCGGCAATGCTGCGCTGGATGTCGGCCGAGCGTGCTGCGGACTTGAGCGGCAGATCGCGGAGCTCGCCTTCGAGCGTGAGGCGATCGCGCTTGAGCGCCATGCTGTTGCGCTGGAGGATGCGCATGCGGGCCGCCTGCTCCAGCCTTGCCTCGGTTGCCGCCTGAGCCTGCTGAGCAGGAAGAAAGCCCTGCGCCGCCAGGTCGCGCTGGCGTTCCTCCGTCCTGACCGCCAGCTTCAAGCGTGATTCCTGCAAGACGATCTCTTCGGCGAGCTGCTCCTGCTCCAGGCGCAGGGCGGCCAGCCGGCCGGACAGCGCCGTTGTCTGCTGCCTGAGAAGCTGCCGGCTTTCCTGTTCTTCCTTTAGCAGGCTTTCGCTGCGCGAACTCAGCGTCTTGAGGATATTGGCCTGCGTATCGCCGAGACTGGCGCTTTTGATCTCGGTTGACAGCGTGATCAGCGGCTGTCCCTTCCGGACAACATCGCCTTCCTTGACGAAGAACTGCGTTGCGACAGAGGCTTGCGGCGCGAAGACGCGCACCAGGCCTTGTTCGGGCACCAGCAAACCGCTTAGCTGCGCCTTCCTGGCATAGGTGCCGAAGTAAAACAACGACACGATGGCAGCTGTCACAGCCAAGGCGAAGACGGTGAACCAACGATGGGATGGACGCGGCTTGACCAGCACCGGACCCATCCACTGTGCCTGTCGTTGTGCGAGCACCTGCGGCCGGAATAACGGCACGTTGGCGACCGGCGACGAATCCGCAGCTTGCAGGCCGGTCTGCACGACACGTGGCTGGTCCATGGTCATGCGTGTATCAGATGGTCGTCCACTTCAAAACTGATCTCGATCATGCGGACGACCTTCTTGACAGGGATCATCTTCCGTATTCTGGGATTGCCGAAATCCTTCAGCACGGGAGGCCGCGGCGCGTTGAAGTAGTAGCCGGGATTTTCGGAGACGATGGGTTTGGCCGTGATATCGAGCTCATCGCGCCGGGTCACGGTCTGGACAAGACATGGCGCATGCGTAATGCCAAGCTCGCGCAATGCACACGCACGGTGGTAGCCATTGTTCAACAGCAGCCGGTTGCTGTCATCATCATGGATGGCATTGAGAAAATTCGAACTGTGCCCCACCATCAGACCGACGACGCCGGCAAGCGCGCCATGCGCCTCGTGGCCGACGATCTGATCCGGATGCAGCAGGACGGATTCATGGAAACGGAAATCGGTGGAGTCGCAGCGGAACACATAGCGCTGCGAGCCCACCTTCCGGATTTCCACGGGTGTTTGTGGTGTGTCCAGCGGGAGACAAAAGCGGAACAGTGCTTCCGGGTCCGGATGCGGTCCCAGCCTTGATTTCAGATCCTCGACGAAGTTGTAGGTGACGTGGTTCTGGCACACGACCAGACGGTCGAGTTCTACCATGGCGATGCGCGCAGGCAGGGTGTCGAAGGTACGGCGATAACGTGCATCGGCCATCACCTCCTCGGCCAGCGGCTGCAGCCGTCGATCAAGACCCGAGCATTCGATCATGTCGGCAATGCCGGCTTCGTTCTTGGCAAGTTCTTCGTAATAGTCATTCGCAGCTCGCCACTGGTCTACCAGCAACTGAGCGTTGGAGATCTGCTCAACCACTCCCTGGTCGTCAACGAAGTCGAGAAACTTGTGAAGTGGCGGCTGGCCAAGCAGCCAGAGCTCGTGGCGGCTTGCCGCTTCTGCCCGGATAGTGCTGATATTTTCCGATTCGTTCATTGTCTGACCTCATGTCGGAGTAGGAGAAACGGCATGCCGAGAAGGGCGCTGATGCAGAAGGCGAGATCGGGCGGCACGAGGCCTTTCCAGGCATGGGCATAAATCTTTAGCACGGCATCGCTGCCTTGGCGCTCAGGAATCGCCGAGACAGCGATGCCTGCCTGCAAAAATGCAGGTTACCGGTCACTACCGGTTGCATCGTCAATTAATACTTGTTGCGAGTCTGGCTGTAGCTACGGGACTTTTTGCTATGGCTACGGGACATCTTGCTATGGCTACGGCTACGGGATTTCTTGCTGTAGCTGCGCGATGCCTTGTCCGTTCCGGTTCCGCCGTACACGCTTTGCAGTTCATTGGTGGTCAGGTTGCGCATGATTACCTCCGAGTTAAGAATTGAGTTGAATAATGAATGCCAGTGGAACAGCCGGCATCCGCTCTTCTTTTGCCTGCGCGCGCACGAAAGCCGCCGCGACGGAGGCATTGAGAAGCTAGGGCGATGTACCGGCAACGCATGCCGGGGCGAGGTAGCGTTGACCTCATTGAATCAGCAAGATCAAGGACTGGCGGAAGCGGGTCTGTAGCGCGGCATACCGAACGACGCCTGCAGGGCCAATACCGTGATCGCTGTCGTGATATCCATGTCTCCACTCCTTATTCACTTTTGGTTTAACCATAGTGGAACCAAAACTGGCGTTCAACCTGCGATGGCGGCGCCTTGGGGCGAATCAAGGTAGTTGGAACTAAAGACCTGGCGGGGAGTAAAACGGGAACCTATATGCTCCAGGGGCGGATCAAGTCAGTTTGAACTGAGAACCTGTTTGAAAACTAACTGCGCGGCGTGATCCCGGCACTGCGGTGCTCGGCATACCTTACGTACGCGTGCGCTCCTCATACCAAGCTCAAGCCGCTCGCTACAGTTTTCAAACAGGCTCTGAACGCATGGCAGGGAGTAGCAGGGAAGCCATCCCCCTGTCGCGGGTATCAAGTCACGACAAGGGAGTTGCCGGCTCGGCAGCCGTTTGTTCAATGCGTTTCGTGATCTCGTTGGCGCTCTGCATCACCATGCCGATCAGCATTTCCTCGCTGATCGCAGGCGGCGCTTTCGTATTCAGGCTTAATACCAGACTGCCTACGATTTCCTTCTTTTCATCGAGAACCGGCGCTGCAATGCCCGTGACTTCCTGATCGAGTTCTCCGCGCGAGATGTAATAGCCGCAACTGCGGATGCGCTTGAGTTCCTTCGAAAACGCGGTCCAGTCGGATCCGATTTTGCCCACGTCATCTGCCAGCGCCGGATCTGCCACGGCGGCGTCGTAAATGCGCTTCAGTTTGCGCCGCTCCATGTGGGCAAGGATGACGTGTGCCTGCGATCCTCGGAAGAGAGGCATGGGCAGTCCCTTTGTGTAGGTCAGGTGAACCGGATGCTTGCCCGGCACATGGAAGACGTTCACGACGGTCTGATCGTAGACGTTACAGAGCAGTACATCGCATTCGGTCAGCTCGGCCAGCCCATACATCAGGCTGTGCGCGGCTTGAATGATGGGGTCGTAGGAGCGGATGAGGTATTCCAGCTCGATGATCTTGGGTCCAAGGCGGTAGCGCCCCGAAGTCCGTGACAACAAGCCTGCCTGGGTCAGTTCGCTGGCGTAGCGGTAGGCCGACGGAGCACTTATTTCCAGAGACGTGGCGATATCTTCGATCGTGATCCACGGACGGCTTTCACGAAACAGGTTCAGGATCACCATGACTCGGCCTATAACGGAAGGAGAGGAAGCTGTTGTCATGTTTTTAATGCCGTTGCAATCAGGTAAGAGGTTCAGGGTCTCATTATCGCACCGAGAATTCGGTTGACACCATAAGCCGCAAAATATAGACTGAATTATCGTTATTTGATAAAAGTGTTTCATCTGAAGGTTTTAAACGGAACGTTTTATCAAAATTTCAGAGAATGTTGTCCCTTGCGAGTTTCCAATGCACAAGCCCACCGCGTCTCCTCGTCCGTCCATTTACTATCAGTACCATGTGTACCCGACCATTCCGCTGGCCCGCTTGTGCGAGCAGGCGCACAAGCGGGTCGTGATTGCCGGTGCCGGACCGGCCGGGATGACCACCGCGCTGATTCTCAAACGCATGGGAGTCGACAGCGTGATTCTTGAAGCGGAGCGCCAGGTGAGCCAAGGAAGCAGGGCAATCGTATTCACCCGGCGATCCATGGAAATTCTTCAACAGGCCGGCGTCGCGCATCGCATCATGGAAAACGGATTGCCCTGGCATGCCGGCAATTCGTTCTACAGGGGCCAGCGGGTATTCCGGATGGAGGCGCCGCTTAACGCCAATGACCGTTTTCCGCCGCTGATCAACATTCAGCAGCAGTATCTTGAAGAGTATCTGGTCGACGCATGCAATGAGGCAGACATCGAAATTCGTTGGGGCAACAAGATCGAGGACGTGATCGAGCATGAGCCGGTCGTCAAGCTGCGTGTCGATACGCCGGAAGGCGAGTATCAGCTTCACGCAGACTGGCTGATTGCCGCGGATGGTGCCCGCTCCGGAATCCGCCAGAAGTACGGTTTGAAAATGGAGGGCGATTCCTATGAAGGCAGGTTCGTGATTGCCGATATCAGGATCGATCTCGACTATCCCACTGAACGTCTGGCCTTCTTCGATCCCTCATGGAACCCCGGCAATACCGTACTCATGCATCGCGAGCCGCATGGCATCTGGCGCGTCGACTACCAGCTGCCGGCGGGCGAGTCGCCGGAAGAAGCGCTGAAGCCCGAATCGCTGAAAGCGCGCATCGATGCGCAACTCGAAATGATCGGAAAGGGCGGACTGCCATGGGAAATGGACTGGTGTTCCGTCTACTCTGCAAGGGCAATGACCCTCCCTGATTATCGCCACGGACATATCCTGTTCGTGGGCGATGCCGCGCACATGTTGCCCATCTTCGGCGTGCGCGGAGCGAACACGGCATTCCAGGATGCGCAGAATCTCGCATGGAAGCTGGCACTGGTCTGCCAAGGGAAGGCAGCACCGGAGCTGCTGGGTACCTATTCGCAGGAGCGTGTCGCCGCAGCACGGGAAATCATTCAGGAGGGCGGACGCAGCACGCGTTTCATGACACCGCCAAGTCACGGCTTCAGGCTGATGCGGAATGCGACATTGTCGCTCGCGCTGCAGCATGACTTCGTCAGGCCGCTGTTCCATTGGCGCACCTCCAGGGCACATGTCTATGCCGAATCGCCGATCAACGCGTCGTCCAGCCCGATCGGATTGTCTGCCGAAGCCGGCGTCGGTTCCGTCATGCCCAATGTACGGCTCGATGATGCTTCCTGCCTGCTCGACTATCTCACGCCGAAATTCGCAGTGGTCATTTGCGGCGGTAACAGTTCCATCAACGGCGAGGGCCTCAACGCATTAGGTGAACTGCAGAACAATATGAAAGTGCAGGGTGCTTCCTTTGACATCATCGTGCTCGGCTCTGGCGCTGCAGGTGCTGGACCGGCACATGGCGGCGTGCTGTCACTGGCGGACTCGGCTGCCAATTTCAAGAAAACATTCTGGCGCAATGAGGCAGACGGACCGCGTGTCTTCCTGGTGCGCCCGGATCAGCATATCGCCGGCTGCTGGTCCAAACCCGATGCTCACTGCGTCGCGCAAATACAGCGCGCCTTGGGCGCATACACGCTGTTGCACTGAATCTTGCAAGGAATCACGCTAATGAATCCCTCCATGCCCATTCAAGACCTGGAAGCAATCTATGACGAACTGGCGCTGAAGGTCGATGAGGCCGGCCAGCGTTCGGAACTGTTCCTCGCCAAATTGAGTTTGCTGCTGGCCAATCAGGTCGGGAACAAGGAAACCGTTCTTGCCCTGATCGATAGCGCTGTCCAGGACCTGTGAACCGCCCTTTCGTGCATCGAACATCACCCTCACCATTTCAAGGAGACACTCAGTGAAACCATTCAGACTGCTTCAGCGCTCGGCAGCGCTTGCTGCACTGGCATTGCCGATTGCCGCATTCGCCTTTCCCAATCAGCCCATTGAATGGGTCGTGCCTTATGCCGCGGGCGGTGGCTCCGACGTTGTGGCGCGAACCATTGCATCGGAGATGACGAAGACGCTCGGCCAGCCGATCATCATCAATAACAAGCCCGGCGCCGGCACCAACATCGGTGCAGCCTATGCCGCCAAAGCGAACCCTGACGGGCATGTGGTTCTGACTGCCGATACCGCCACGCTCGCTGCAAATCCTTTCCTCTACAGCAAGCCCGGCTACAACGCGGAAAAGGACTTCGCGGCCGTCGGATTGATGGCGCGCTTTCCGATGATCCTGGTGGTCAATCCGCAGCAGGTGCCGGCGAAGGACCTGAAGGAATTCCTCGCCTGGGCGAAGTCGCAGCCGAATTCCGTTGCCTATGGCACGCCCGGAGCGGGAAGCCCGCACCATCTGGCCATGGAACTTTTCTCCGATCTGGCTGGCGTCAAGCTCACCCATGTGCCGTACAAGGGCGCTGCTCCGGCAGTGCAGGATGTGATCGGCGGCCAGGTGCCGGTGATGTTTGTCGACACCGCCAGCGGTGCACCTCATATCCGCTCGGGCAAGCTGAGAGCAATCGGCGTTGCCAGTCCCAAGCGCGTGCAAAGCTTCAATACCGTGCCGACGCTGGATGAACAGGGCTTGAAGGGTTTCGAGGCGTATGCATGGCAAGGCATGGTTGCGCCGGCCAAGACTCCGGCTGCAGCCGTGGATGTGCTGAACAAGGCCTTGGTGAAAGCCATCGATACGCCTGCGGTCAAGGAACGCTTTCAGAGCCTGGGACTGGAAGCCATACCGAGTTCACCGCAGGACATGGCAGCCTACGCGAAATCCGAGCGTGAAAAATGGGGTAAAGTGATCCAGTCGAAAGGCATCAAGCTCGACTAGAACTGATTTAATGACAATTTCAATGCAGTCTGGGAAGGCCGGCGGCAGCTGGCCTTTTTGCATTTCGAACCTTCCGATCGCGCATGCCGTCCAGATGCAGCGATCCCGATACGAGCAGAACCGTATTGCTGAACAAGGCGCCACGCATGCTTGCAGAGGAGCGAGCGCCGGGCCCATTTTTTGAGAGAGCAGAATCGATGACCGTGCTTCATGTGATTTATCTTTTGGCCATTGCAGCCGAAGCGGCCTCCGGCGCGCTGATGGGAATGCGGCGAAGGATGGATCTATTCGGGCTGTGTGTCGTCGGAACGGTGACAGCCCTGGGCGGAGGGTCGATACGGGATGTGCTGCTCGGGCACTATCCGCTGGGTTGGGTCGCCCATCCGGAATATCTGCTGTTCACCGTCGGCGCCTCGGTTGCGGCAGCGCTGCTGGCGCGCAGGCTGCATCGTCTGAAGACCGCGTTTCTTCTGATGGATGCGCTGGGACTGGTGGCATTCACTGTCATCGGCTGCAACATTGCGGCCACCACCGATGCGCATATCGCGGTAGTGGTCTTGATGGGCATGATCACCGGCGTCTTTGGCGGATTGCTGCGCGACCTCCTGTGCAATCAGGTGCCGCTCGTTCTGCAGCGCGATCTCTATGCGACGGTGTCCCTCGTGACCGGCATCCTCTACGTCGGGATGCTGCATCTGGATTTCAGTGCAAACGTTTCCACGGGTGTGTCCATCCTTGCCGGTTTCTCGCTGCGAATGATAGCAATATATTTTTCGCTGGCGCTGCCCGTACTGGAGGCAGATATCAGCTCCTTCGAAGACGGTGACAAGCAGCGTTAAACATTGTGAACGGCTGCAGTACAACGCTCAAAACGGTAAAATGCGCGCTGCAGGTTCAAGCATTGCGCGTGCAGCAGCCGAATTGGCAAGTCCTCAGGCAGTCCTGATGCAGAAAAGTCCTGCAGCCTCGGTTCATTGCAGCCAGGTACGCAATTTACGCGCGCCGAATGCCGCCGAGAGCCGCAAAATCCATGTCTGAACGGGCCGGCTCGTCGGTTCGATGCGGAGTCCTTGCATGGTCATCCTCAAGGATTTCAAACCGCCTTCCTGCATGTGTTCAATCAGGGTTCAATACAGCCGACCCCGCAGCGTGTCCGTTCACCTCGATCGACGCACGTGCAGCCTATTTACAGTAAAAGATTGTCAAGGAATATGTGATGAGCAGTACAGGAAGCAGCTCCCTGAACCGTGGCCTCAAGAACCGGCACATCCAGATGATTGCCCTGGGCGGCGCAGTAGGAACCGGCTTGTTCCTCGGCGTTGCCCACACTGTCAGGCTCGCCGGTCCCTCCGTACTCCTCGGCTACGCCATCGCCGGGCTGATTGCGTTTTTCATCATGCGGCAGCTGGGCGAGATGGTGGTTGAGGAGCCGGTCGCAGGCTCTTTCAGCCATTTTGCCCACGTTTATTGGGGCAGCTTCGCAGGCTTCATCTCCGGCTGGAACTATTGGGTCCTCTATGTGCTGGTCAGCATGGCCGAACTGACGGCCGTCGGCGTTTACATGCAGTTTTGGTGGCCCGGCATTCCAACATGGATTTCAGCCCTCGTTTTCTTCATCCTGATCAACGGCATCAACATGCTGCATGTGCGGCTCTTCGGCGAGATGGAGTTCTGGTTTTCGATCATCAAGGTCGGAGCCATCGTCAGCATGATCCTGTTCGGCTCCTATCTGCTGGCGACAGGGGAGGGTGGGCCGCAGGCTGCGGTCACGAATTTGTGGCAGCTTGGCGGCTTCTTTCCTCATGGCGCCAGCGGCCTGATCATGGCAATGAGTGCAATCATGTTCTCATTCGGCGGTCTGGAATTGGTGGGCATCACGGCGGCCGAAGCTGACGAGCCTGGCAAGACCATCCCAAAGGCGACCAATCAGGTGATCTATCGGATACTCATTTTCTATGTCGGCGCGCTGGCGGTTCTCCTGTCCCTCTATCCATGGAACCGGATTGCACCGGACGGAAGCCCCTTCGTCTTGATTTTTCAGGCGCTCGACAATGGCTGGGTCGCCACCGCCCTGAATATCATCGTACTGACTGCGGCACTCTCGGTCTATAACAGCTGCGTCTACTGCAACAGCCGCATGCTTCTCGGCTTGGCAATGCAAGGCGATGCGCCGGCAGCAATGGGAAGGGTAAACCGGCGCGGCGTGCCTGTTGCCACCCTTGCTGTTTCCGGCGGAGCCACTGCATTGTGCGTGCTGATCAATTACCTGATGCCGGGCAAGGCGCTGCAAATGCTGATGATGCTGGTCGTGTCCGCTCTCGTCATCAACTGGGCCATGATTACCGTCACCCATTTGAAGTTCAGGCGCAGCATGAAGCGCCGGTCCCGTGCGACGGCATTTCCCAGTTGGGGTCATCCGTTCACAAACTATCTGTGTCTCGCATTCATGGCAGGCATCCTGGTCATCATGTACCTGAACCCCGACACGAAGGTATCCGTCCTGCTCATTCCGATCTGGCTGACGGTACTAAGCGTGCTTTATTTCTTCCTGCGGCGTCCGGGTGCAAGTCCTTCCCTTGCGGCAGAGGCTTCGTCTCGCAGCAAGTAACTGTTATCCGCGATCGTTCTGCTGCCCGGGGATGTGGACGGGAACAGGGTGCAATGCGTATCCCTCGATATCATTCACCTGGCGAGCGCGTAGAATTAACAGCGCCACCTTCCGCTATGGAGAAGACATCATGACGCAACGCGTACTAGTCACGGCAGGCGCTGCCGGAATCGGCCTGGCCATTGCCAAGGCCTTCGCCGGTGCCGGCGCACGGGTGCACATCGCCGACGTCAATCGAGAGGCTGTTGCCGAGGTCGCGAAGCATTATTCCGCAATCAGCGGCACCGTGGGCGACGTCAGCAACCCGACAGACCTCGAAATGCTCTTTGACGATGTGCAGGAGCAACTGGGCGGCCTCGACGTACTTGTCAACAATGCTGGCATTGCCGGGGCAACGTCGCCTGTGGCCAATTATCCGATCGATACATGGAATGCTGTCCTCAATGTCAATCTGACCGGAACATTCATGGTCACCCAGCGTGCCATCCCCATGCTCAAGCAGTCGTCCGCCGGCTCCATCATCGTGATGTCTTCCCTGGCCGGGCGTTTCGGCTATCCAAACCGGGTAGCCTATTCCACGACGAAGTGGGGACTGGTGGGTTTTACCAAGACATTGTCCCTCGAGTTGGGACCGCTGGGCATCACGGCCAACAGTATTCATCCCGGTGCCGTGGACGGACCGCGGATTCAATCCGTCTTCCAAGGCCGTGCCAAAGTTTCAGGGCGGACCATAGAGGAAGAAATCAGTTCGGCAATGGCCAATCAATCAGTGAAGAAATTTATCGACCCGGAGGACATTGCTGCACTCGCCCTCTTTCTCGCAGGGCCCCACGCGCGCGCCATCTCCGGACAAATGTTTCCCATCGACGGCGACTCCAAGGCATCCATGTGAGGCTCCTCAGAACCGGGCCGGTGCGTGCTCTCCCCCGCAGACCGGTGAAAGGGAGAGCGGTCTGGCCTGCGGATGCGGCGCGACGATAGCTTGCGGATGGTGCAGGCTTCAGCCGGCAGCACGCTCGTAGCGGCCGAGATGCTTCGCATCTTCGCCGTTTACCGCTTCCTGCAGCTTGAAGTCAAAGCGAATCCTCGTGAATGGACCATCGATCCCGAGCGATTCATAACCGGCGGGCGACGCTCCCGTCTCCAGCGTCACCACCAGTCCGTCCCGCGTGGCGAATGCGAAATCATCGTCGATATAAGTGTCTCCCGGGATATTGACCTGCGTGGTCAAGGCCCGCCGCCCGGCGGCGGAAATGAGAAAGTGAATATGGGCGGGGCGGTTGCCGTGCCGGCCCAATAATTCAAACAGTTCTGCAGTCGGGCTGTTCGGCGGAATCGCATATCCGGGCGGAAGGATGCTGCGGAAGCGATAACGACCTTGCTGATCGGCTGTGATCTGGCGGCGGAGATTGTATTCTTCCTGGGACGGGTCAAAATGGGAGTAATGGCCGTTCTCATTTGCATGCCAGACGTCGATCAGTGCGCCCGAAAGAGGGTTGCCGTCGGTGTCACGGATGACGCCTTCCATGACGACCAATTGGCCCGGCATCTTGCCATTGTCAAGCCGCGCTTCGTAAAATGACTTTGGGGCGCCTGCAATGTAAAGAGGCCCTTCAATTGCACGCGGCGTTCCCGATGCCATTCCTGCGCGCTTGTCAGCTTCATCTTCGAGGATGTCGAGCAGCCGGTCGAAGCCTAGTCCTGCGGTGATGAGGCCTGCCTGTCCGCTTGCGCCAAGGCGCGACAGCCACTGAACCGCGGCCCAGAACTCTTCCGGCTTGACCTGGAAATCCTCGATAGTCTTGAAGAGATCGGTGACGACGCGTTTCGTGATACTGCGGACGCGCTCATTGCCTGTGGATACCTTTGTTTCGGTAACACGCCGCAGTAATTCTTCGCTATTGAATTCGTTTTTCATCACACTTTCCTTCGAAATAATGCGATGAACTTGCATTCATCGCTGGCTGCTGTGGCTGCACTGGAATCGCCTTGATCATCGCTCAAGCTTTTTATCGACCGGGAAGCATCACGGCGCCGTGGTCGCCGCCATCGGTTCGACCTTCGGAGCAACTGAGACTTCAGATGCAGTTTTCACTGATGGTGCAGGTTCGGTAGAGTCCTGACTTAAGCTTTCGTTTAGCGATGTTTCATAGCTAGGCAAGGGGCCTTGCGCAAGTTGCTTGCCACGAGGGAGAAGCAAGAGCAGTGCATCTAATCGATGTTAAATTCCGTTCCCTCTGCGTGTCTAATATCATTTGCGTACGAGACCATACCCGGAAGGTATGGAAGGGTTGAGGTGCTTGTCGGATGGTCAAGCGATTGCATGCATGCATGCAATTCGTCGGAATCCAAATTCATGCGCGGCTTCGTACCTGCATGCGTGCACAGGGAACTGCAGATTCCTGCAATCAGGCTGCAGGCCGTGCCAAGCACGCCACTGTCTCTTTTCATTAAACAGTTTGTCCATTGTCCTTGGCTTTATATTGCAAAGCCTGCAGTTTAAACTCGCTCAGTTAACCAACAGGGACTCCGCTCGTCATGCCATTTGTCGTAACCGAAAGCTGCATTCAATGCAAATACACCGATTGCGTAAGCGTTTGCCCAATGGACTGTTTCATGGAAGGCCCGAATTTCCTGGTAATTAATCCAGACGAATGCATAGACTGTTCGGTTTGTGTGGCCGAATGTCCGGTGGATGCAATCGCGGGAGAGCAAGAACTGAGACCGGATCAAAAGCATTTCGCGCAGCTGAACCGGGAACTCTCGCGGCATCCGGACTGGAAAAGAATCACGGTGCGAAAGAGTCCTCTGCCAGGCCACGAGCAATGGGTTGGGGTGAAGGAAAAATTCCGTTTCCTTGAACGGCAGTCCCCGCGAGAGAATGATCGAGCGTTGGAAGAGGCCGATTAAGTCCGATATGGCGAAGAATTCGCGTCGCTAACGCATGTATCTCAAGCAAAACAATGCAGCGGGTGAGATCAAGTCGGTGGAACAGGAATAGCTATGGGTCGAGCTGGTGGGGAGCATCATCATGGCTCGCCTGCGGGGGGCATGCACCGTAGTAATGCTCGAGGAATGCCAAGAACGAGTACTTGCGTTGGCCAGGGACACGCGTCAATTAAAAATATTGTATGACTCCCTTGAGCTTGAAGCGCCCGCAATTGACCATGTCCTTCTACAGCAGCGGCTGGAGAGCGACAAGAAAATGATTCTGGGCTCTGTGCCTTGCGGACTGCGATCCTTGTACCCAATACCCGCATTGCGTATCTCGCCAGAATTGCATTCGGCCAGTTCGGCGAAGGGCAGTATCGTGTGTTCTATAACGATATGGTCCAAGCGATCAAGTGGCTTGAGGAATGATGTGCCTGGACGGTCTCTGCAATGGCGGGACGCAGGCACGTACTCATGAGAGCGTATTCTTGAGCGTGCATGTCGCTTCAATCCGCCCGGCACCCGCGTCAGGGTCCGGGCATAAGTCCGCGTGCCGAGGCGTTAGCCTTGCCGGATCAATGAAGCAGGCACGGCGGTGTCATTGCTCTATTCAAGCGATATCTTCTTGCGCGCGATAAGGTCGGCGTAAGTCTTGGCCTTTGCATCAGCGTTCTGGCGTATCTCCTCCGGAGTCCAGTTAAGAATTTCAAAGGCGAAGCTGTTGAAGCGCTCGCGGACCTCCGGATCGGCCAGCACCTTCTGCACATCGGCATTGATCTTTGATTTCAGCTCGGCGGGCATGCCCTTTGGAGCGGCGAGCACGACAAAGGAGTTCACATCGAGATTGGCGGGGCCGCCCGATTCCGCCACGGTAGGCACATCCGGCATTTGCGGGCTCCGTTTCGGCGCGGCGACGGCGAGATACCGGATCTTTCCAGCCTTGTAAACGCCTTGGCTCGACGGGATCGAAGCAAACGCCCATTGCACATCCTTGTTGGCAACCGAACCATAAAGTTGCGACACTTCGCGGTAAGGTACATGCTGCATGCTGGTTCCGGTCATGAGTTCCAGTGATTCACCGCCGAGGTGGCCCGGGCTGCCGACGCCCCAGGACCCGTAATTCATCTTGCCGGCTTCCGACTTGGCGGCGCCGACCAGGTCCTTGAATGATTTCCAGGACGAATCCGCTGGCACGGACACAAAGAACGGCGTGCGAAACAGGGTCACTATCGGGTCGTACACGTCAAGCGTGACGAAATGTCGCGACTTGTAAAGATAGGGAACGGCTGCAAGATGTTCGCTGTCGAGCTGTATCAGGGTGTAGCCATCGGCCGGCGCCTGCTGCGTTGCCGCGAACGCCAGGAATCCGCCGCCGCCGGGCTTGTTGTTGATGATCACCGGCTGCTTCCACAGTTTGGACAGCCGGTCGCCGACTTGCCTCAGTACGGCATCGGGCCCGCTGCCGGCAGCAAACGGCGTGACGATATTGACCGGTTTGGTGGGAAAGCCGGCCTGAGCGGCTGCGTTGCCGGCGGCGAAGGCTAGTGCGGTCATCGCAAGCGCCAGAGGCAGCACTTTGCGCAGGGAGGGTTGATTGGAATGCATGTACGATCTCCTCGACTAATTGCTGGACTTGCGGCATGTTCATGCACGCCGCATTTATGAAAATTATAGTTGTACGACTTGCACCGAAATGGGCGTAAGGCCGGCCACGCTCGCTGCCATGGTCTGTCCCGGTTTCACTGCGCCGACGCCTTCCGGCGTGCCGGTAAAGATCAGGTCGCCTGCTTGCAACTCGAACAGTGTTGAAAGGTTAGCGACAATTTCCGGAATCGACCAGATCAAATGCGACAAATCGCTCTTCTGGCGTGTCTGTCGGTCGACGTCCAGCACGATGGCGGCGCTGCCTAGTTCCCCGACCGTCGAAGCCGGATGCAATACGCCGACCGGCGCCGAGTAATCGAACGCCTTTCCGATTTCCCAGGGGCGGCCCATTTCGCGCATCTTCATCTGCAGATCCCGCCGCGTCATATCGAGTCCGACTGCATATCCGAAGATGTGCTCTGTCGCCTGGTCGACTGCAATATTGCTGCCTCCTTTGCCGATGGCAACCACCAGTTCGACTTCGTAGTGGTAATTCTCGGTCTGCGGTGGAAACGGGATCGAAACTGTTTCGCCGGCAGCGACCGGAACGATGGACTGCGGGTCGTTCGGCTTGCAGAAGAAAAAAGGCGGTTCACGATCCGGGTCGAAGCCCATTTCCCGGGCGTGTGCGGCGTAATTGCGCCCCACGCAGTAGACGCGGCGTACCGGGAACAGGTCGGAGGTGCCGGCAACGGGCAGGCCGACGGTTTCAACTGGAGGGAAGAGATAAGTCATGAGTTCGCCTGATTGGTAGCAAAAATAGTCACGGTCCGAAACAAAACACCTATGTCGCCTATGTCGCCTTTGTCGATTGCGGCGCATCCGGCTGAAGGCCGGGCGCGGCAAGACGGAAGGCGTCGAGTTCCGAGCACTTGCGGTCGATGGCAACGATATTGGGATAGGCAGACAGATCGGTGTTGAATCGGCGCGCGCTTTCCACCTGGGGGACAAGATAGACATCGGCCAGCGTCGGTGCATCGCCATGGCAGAAGCCGCGTCGAGATTTATCGGATGCCAAGAGCGTTTCGAGCGCATCGAACCCGTCGGTGATCCATTTCCGGCACCAGGCTTCCACGGCGGCTTCATCGCAGCCAAGCTGCTTGCGCAGATACTCGAGGATGCGGCGATTGTTGATGGGATGGATATCGCAGCCCACAATGGCCGCGAGAGCCCTGACGCGGGCGCGCGCGGCGGCATCGGCGGGGAGCAGCGGCGGCTCCGGATAGCGCTCTTCCAGCCATTCGATGATGGCCGGCGACTGGATCAATGGATCCTCATTAGCGATCAGCACAGGCACCAGCCCTTGCGGATTAAGCGTCTTGAATGCGGCATCGAGATGCTGCTCGCGTCGCAGATCGACCGCGATGTACTCGTATTCGATCTGCTTCAAGTTCAATGCAATGCGCAGGCGGTGCGACGTGCCGCTGCGAAAGAAGTTATATAGCTGCATGGGATGTCCTTAGTGTTGCACCAGGCAGTTGTCGGCATTCCAGCCGTACAGCCACTCCAGCGCATCATAGAAACGCTCGGGCGAGCGTCCCTTCCACAAATCGTTGCGGACCAGGCGCTCCACGCCGCTGGCGTGGAAGATGCGGCCCATTTCCCTGGACGACAGCACCACGCGCGCGGTCCGGGCGATGCGTGAACGCTGGTAAAGATCGAAGGCGGAGACGAAGTCGTTCGATCGGACGCGCAGGGCCTCACCCAGCGTCACGCCGTCCTCCATCGCCATGCAGGCGCCCTGAGCCATGTATTGCAGCGTGGGATGCGCGGCATCGCCAAGCAGCGTCGCGCGGCCGAAGGTCCACTGACCGATCGGATCGCGGTCAGCCGTGGCCCAGCGTTTCCAGCTTCGGGGAAGCTCGATCAGCTGCCGCGCACGCGGACATATGCCCTGGAAATAGCTTCGTACTTCATCGCGGCTGCCTTCAGTGACGCCCCAGCTTTCCTGTTGCCGGCTGTGGAATGTCACGACGACGTTGTACTGTTCTCCTCCGCGAAGCGGGTAGTGCACCAGGTGGCAGTTGGGTCCAACCCAGATGCTGGCGGCATTCCATTGCAGATCGGCCGGAAACTCCTGCCTGTCCACGACGGCACGGTAGACGACATGACCCGATACACGAGGGGCATCTCCGACATACTGCTTCCGCACTGCGGATTTGACGCCATCCGCACCGATCAGAGCCTGGCCTCGATATTCACGCCCGTGCTGATCGAAGACGACGACGCCTTGCGCATCCTGTTCGACTCGCTCCACCTGCGTCGATGTCTGGAGTTCCACCAAACCGGTTTCCTGCGCGCCTTCCAGCAGAGAGAGATGCACGTCGGCGCGATGGATGACCGCATAAGGGTTGCCAAAGCGGCGGCGGAATGCATCGCCGGTGGGAATGCGTCCGACCAGGGTTTCATCGAGCGCGTCGTGCATTACCATTTCGTCGGTATAGACAGCACGGCCGCGTGCCTTCTCGCCGATGCCGAGTGCATCGAAGGCATGGAAGGCGTTCGGTCCCAACTGGATGCCTGCGCCGATTTCGCCGATTTCGGCAGCTTGTTCCAGGACCTTGACGGCGAAGCCCCGGCGTACCAGGGCAAGCGCAGCGGCCAGCCCGCCGATTCCGCCGCCGGCGATAATGACAGGTTCGTCGTGCTTCATGACAGTCTTCCCGTAAATGATGTTTTTGGCATGGCGATGGAGATCCGGCCTGATGGGCCGGCGCCGGGATCAGCCGCGTACTTCATAGACACCGAGTTTTTTGTGCAATGGGCTTTCGTCGGCAATGAACAGGAAGGCCGGCTCCGACGCGGAGGCGTTGCGCAGCACGACCTGCGCAAAACCCGGAGCGCAGCAGGTGTCGGCGGGCGACAGCGTGAAATCCGAATCGTCGACTGTCAGCGCTGCACTGCCTTCTATCAAGTGGAATACGGCAGCCGGCGATCGCACCGGTAGACGCAATGTCTCGCCGGGACGCAGCATCAACGCGGAATAACCCAGGATGTTCTGGCAGTCGGCGCCTGTTTCCGGATTGATGTAAGCCATTTGCACCGCTTCGATGGCGGGCTCGGTTTCAGCCAGGATAACGAGAGCGGCACGGACGTCCCGCCAGGGATAGCGCAGCATCGGGTAACGCCGATTGCCGCGCGTGAAGACCGGGGAGGGCACGACGCCGCCGTGAAGGTAGGTACGCTCGCCGCCTTGCCGCTTCACGGTTTGCGGAGCGCCCTCGGTCACATAGGAGGCTTCCATGTAATAGACCAGGGGCAGGTCGAGGACATCGAGCCAGACCACGGGCTCGGTGCCTTCATGCCCGTGTTCATGCCAGAGACCGGTCGGCGTCAGGATGAGGTCACCACGCTCCATCGGACACTTCTCGCCATCGACAGTCGTGTAGGCGCCTTCGCCTTCGACGATCATGCGCACGGCGTTCGGCGTGTGGCGATGCGAAGGCGCGAGCTCGCCGGGCATCAGCAGCTGCATGCCAAGATAGATGGCGGAACTGGCCTGCATCTTGTCCAGCCCGTGGCCGGGATTGGCCAGCACCAGCACCCGGCGTTCCGCTTTTTCTATCGGAGTCAGCTCGCCGGCTTGCATCAACAGCGGCCGCAGCCCGGCATAGCGCCATGCCGTTGCGCGCGTGCGGGGAACCGGCTTGCCGGGCGGCAGCACGGAACGCAAGCTTGGCCATAGCGGCACGAGATTTTGCTCGGCAAGCGCTGCACGGTATTCAGCGGGCAAGTCGTCCATCCGACCGAGATCCATCATGATTGCTCTCCTGACATCTCAGGTCATTTCCCGGATGGATTCCGAGGAAATGGCAAATTGAATTGGATGCAGGCATGTTGCTCCAGGCTGGACATTCGGTCCATGCAATGATATTAATTCATGTCATTCGAAATTCGAATAGAGGTCCCGGTGTCAATGCCAGAAACGCGCCATTTACAGGTGTTCGATGAAATCTACAAGACGCGAAGCGTGACCCGTGCCGCGGAAAACCTGGGAATCGGACAACCGGCAGTAAGCATTGCGCTGTCCAGATTGCGGGAGCACTTTGCAGATCCTCTGTTCGTGCGCATCGGCAATACAATGGAGCCCACGCCATTGGCGGGCGATCTTGCCGGCTCGGTACGGCAGGCCCTGATGACGCTGGAAAAGGTCTATGCACATCGTGCATCGTTTGATCCGGCGACGTCACGGCGCACCTTCTGTATCAGCATGACCGACATCAGCCAGCTGGTGCTGCTGCCGAGGCTTTGGGCATATCTGCGACAGGCGTCGCCGGGCGTGCATATCGAGATTGTCCCCTTGTCGAGCGATACGGCAAGAATGCTGGAAGCCGGCGAAGCTGATCTGGCGCTAGGCTTCATGCCGCAGCTCGAAGCCGGGTTTTTCCAGCAATCGCTGTTCCGCCAGCGCTATGTCTGCGTGGCGAGCGCCGACCATCCACGCGTGATTAATACGTTGACGACTGCGCAGTACGAGGCCGAGGAACATGCTGTCGTCACTTCTTCGGGCACGGGTCATCTGATTCTCGACCAGGAAATCATGCGCCATGGCATACAGCGCAATATTGCACTGCGCGTGCCGAACTACCTTGGCATTGCCTTCGTTGTCGAGCAGACGGATTTGCTGGTCACCATTCCGGAGCGCCTTGCCCAGCTGCTGGAAGGACGCGGCAGGTTCCGTACGTTTTCACTGCCGTTCGAAATGCCCGAATACGCGGTCAAACAGCATTGGCATGAGCGCTATCACCACGATCCAGGCAATCGGTGGCTTCGTAAAGTCATCTCGGATCTTCTGTCGAGCGGTACGTCGGCCTCAGTAACGATCAGCTGACCATTCCAGTCGCGCGGAAACGAGCGACTATTTCCTTTGCACGCCGCGGTGAGCAGGAGCATATTCGACCTTCATCCCGATTCCGCCATGCAAAGCAAAAAAGGATGTTCCCGTTACGGTGAAACCGGCCGTGGCGACGGATAATAGCGTCCACGTCATTTTGAATACCGTTTTTGGAAATCCCCAATGGAAATTAAGGTCAACTTTTTGGACAAGCTTCGCCTTGAGGCGAAATTCGATGATTTTACGGTCGTGGCCGACCAGCCAATCCGCTACAAGGGCGACGGCTCGGCGCCCGGTCCTTTCGACTATTTTCTTGCATCGTCCGCCCTGTGCGCCGCCTATTTCGTGAAGCTGTATTGTGTAACCCGCAATATTCCCACCGAAAACATCCGCCTGTCGCAGAACAATATTGTCGATCCGGAAAACCGTTACCAGCAGATCTTCAAGATTCAGGTCGAGCTGCCGCCGGATATTTCGGCAAAGGACCGCCAGGGCATTTTGCGTTCCATCGACCGTTGTACGGTAAAAAAGGTAGTGCAGACCGGTCCGGAGTTCGTGATTGAAGAAGTGGAAAACCTGGATGCCGATGCGCAGGCGCTGCTCACGCTGAAGCCGTCTTCCGGAACGAGTACTTATATCCCGGGCAAGGACCTGCCCCTGGAGGAAACCATTGCCAACATGTCAGGCGTGCTGGCGGGTTTGGGCATGAAGATCGAAATCGCTTCATGGCGCAATATCGTTCCCAATGTCTGGTCGCTGCATATCCGCGATGCGCACTCGCCGATGTGCTTTACCAACGGCAAGGGGGCAACCAAGGAAAGCGCGCTGGCGTCCGCACTGGGAGAGTTCATCGAACGACTGAACTGCAATCACTTTTATGGCGGTACGTTCTGGGGGGAGGACATCGCCAATGCGGCGTTCGTGCATTACCCGAACGAGCGCTGGTTCAAGCCCGGGCCTGGCGATGCGCTGCCTTCCGGGATCCTTGATGAGTACTGCCTCGCCATCTACGATCCCGACGGCGAGCTGCGTGGCTCCCACCTGGTCGACACCAATTCCGGCAATGTACAGCGCGGTATCTGTTCGCTGCCGTTCGTGCGGCAGTCGGACGGTGAAGTGGTGTACTTCCCGTCCAACCTGATCGAAAACCTCTACGTCAGCAATGGCATGAGCGCCGGCAATACGCTGGCCGAAGCGCAAGTGCAGTGCCTTTCCGAAATTTTCGAGCGGGCAGTGAAGCGTGAAATCCTGGAAGGCGAAATCGCACTTCCGGATGTGCCGCAGGAGGTCCTGGCGAAATACCCCGGCATTCTGGCCGGCATCCAGGGATTGGAAGAGCAGGGCTTTCCGGTGCTGGTCAAGGATGCGTCGCTGGGCGGCGTCTACCCTGTCATGTGCGTCACCCTGATGAATCCGCGAACCGGCGGCGTGTTTGCTTCATTCGGCGCGCACCCGAGCTTCGAGGTGGCGCTGGAACGGAGCCTGACGGAATTGCTGCAGGGGCGCAGCTTCGAGGGCTTGAACGATTTGCCCCAGCCGACCTTCGAGAGCAATGCCGTCACCGAGCCGAACAACTTCGTTGAACACTTCATCGATTCCAGCGGCGTGGTGTCCTGGCGCTTCTTCAGCGCCAAAGCGAATTTCGATTTTGTCGAGTGGGATTTTTCCGGCCGGGGCGAAAATTCCAATGCCGATGAAGCCGCGACCTTGCTCGGCATTCTTGCAGACATGGGGAAAGAAACATACATGGCAGTGTATGACCAGCTGGGCGCGGTTGCCTGCCGCATCCTGGTGCCTGGCTACTCGGAAGTTTATCCGGTAGAAGACCTGATCTGGGACAACACCAACAAGGCGCTGCTGTTCCGCGCAGATATCCTGAACCTGCATCGCCTGGATGACGAAAGCCTGGAAGCGCTGCTCGATCGCTTGAACAACAATGAACTCGATGAATACTCCGACATCGCCACGTTGATCGGCATCGAATTCGACGAGAACACGGAGTGGGGGCAGCTCACCGTGCTCGAGCTGAAACTGCTCATTCATCTCGCCTTGCAGCAGCTGGAGGAGGCGCACGAGCTGGTGGGCGCCTTCCTGCAGTACAACGACAACACGGTCGAGCGCGGATTGTTCTACCAGGCCTTGAACGTGGTGCTGGAAGTACTGGTCGACGAGGAGCTGGAGCTGGACGATTACCTGGTCAATTTCCGCCGGATGTATGGCAATCCGCGGATGGACGCAGTGCTGGGCTCGGTCGACGGCAGCGTGCGCTTCCATGGCCTGACGCCGACCAGCATGAAACTGGAAGGCCTCGACAGGCACCGCCGCCTGATCGACAGCTACCAGAAAATGCATACAGCGCGGGCGAAGGCGGCGGCCGTAGTCAGTTAAGGGCCGAGTCCACTCTCGATAGCCAAATCGTTTCCGAGGAGGTGTGCGATGTCCGGGAATATCCATCCCTTTTACCAGCTGCACCGGGCAGCCATGGAAATCGCCATGCGCCAGCGCCTCGACCTGGCCGAACCGATGCTGCGGGAGCGCGCGCACCTCTCCGGGATCGACCACATTCGGCAGCAGGTGATGGATGAATTCGAGGTCGTACTCACCCAAATGCCATATGTCGGAGGCGAGGCCAGCCGCATGAGCGATTTCTTCATGCGGCTTTTGGGGTTCATTGCCATCGGCCGCGTGCTCCGGCGTCACGGTGTGCCGCTGCCCCTGATCTCCGACATCGAGCGGGAAACCTGCAAGGCGCACCTGCTTGCGGTTCCCGAAGCGGAGCGTCTCGCTTCGGGCCGTCAATTCCTGTCGCCCGAGAACCAGGCATTGGTCCGCGAGCAAGCCGCGAAGAGCGCCACGCCCAGCCACCGGCAAGCGTTCCCGGATGATTTCGTCTATGACTTCGTCGAGCCCGGTCCGGAGGACAGCTTTGAGTTCGGCATCGACTACAAGGCCTGCGGCTTCTGCAAGTTCGCGGCCCGCCATGGCGACCGCGAGATCCTGCCGAGTATCTGCGGACTGGATTTCGACGCCTATGCGACCCGGGGCATCCGCCTGGAAAGGACGCAGACGTTGGCCAGCGGTGCGAGCCACTGCAATTTCCGGTTTTATCGGCTTGGGCCGGCGTAGGCGAGGGGCCGGGATTTTGTGCTCTCCGCGCGCCGGCTTCAGATCCTAGCTGGCCGGGATCAACAAATCGGTTGATCCGTCTCGCAGATTGACCGCATGCAATCTCTTTGCGTTTTCTCAAATGCCTTCCATTCCTTCATATTGAGGTAAATCCATATTTCTCCTCTGTGTTCAGAACATTGCAAGCGGCTCGCCTCAGGCATGCTCCTTTAAAGATGACGACGGCGGCATATCGCTCATCTGGTGTGCCTACTTTGAACGTCTTGACAGGGAAACGAATGCGAGGATTGGAAGCACGCTTACAGATGGCACTGCACACAGTCTATTTCTGTATCGGATTGCCCGTGCCGGCGGCGAGAGCATTGCTGGAAGCGCGGGGGCTCGCATACGAAGAGGGTGAACGGGCATCGACGGAGGGAACTGGACAGGTACCGCCGCTCATCGCGGATGACAGTCAGCTAACCCAGGCATATCTCCAGGCGCTGATGATCAGGCAGGAGGAAGCAGCGTCGCAGCGTCCGGCCACGTAGCGCTACTGGAAGCTGCGAGATTCTGGTGCGTCTTTCACGCGATCTGCAGACGCCGAACGCTGCCGGCGCGGCCTCCTGATTCGTTGGCTCAGACGTCGCTTCTCATCAGTCCTCTCCCGCCTGGATGTCTCACACGGCGCAGTATCTTTCCTGAATTTCCGGATCGGCGAGCAGCTTTGCAGCGGTGTCGCCATGTACCACCGAACCCTGATCGATGATGTATGCACGGTCGGCGATACGCAGTGCGGCTTCGACGTTCTGTTCGACGAGGAGGATGGTTTTCCCTGTCTGCTTCAGCTTCAGGAACAGTTCAAACATTTCATCTACCAGTACCGGCATGATGCCTTCCGAAGGTTCATCCAGGAGAATCATGTCGGGATCGCAGGCTACCGCTCTTGCAATCGCCAGCATCTGCTGTTCGCCGCCCGACATGGTAACGGCCACCTGGTTGAGACGTTCCTTCAGCCTGGGAAAGGTGTCGGCAATTTCCTCGATGACCTGCTTTTCCTGATGGCGGCGCGTCGAAGCAATGATGCCCAGCCGTATGTTTTCCAGCACGGTCAACCCCGGAACGATGCGCCTTTCCTCCGGTACGTAAGCCAGGCCCAGATGAAAGCGCTGGTGTGCCGGCTGGCTTAGCAGTTCCGTGCCGTTGAAGCTGATCCGGCCTTTTACCTTGGGCAGCAAGCCCATGATGCTCTTGATGGTCGTGGTTTTTCCAGCCCCGTTGCGTCCAAGCAGTGATACCAGTTCTCCGCGTCCGACCTCCAGGTTGATGCCTTGCAGGACATGGCTGGTGCCGTACCACGCGTTCAGGTTATGGATCGATAACATGTCGTTCTCCGTGATGGTCAGTGCTGCCCGAGGTACACGCGCTTTACTTCATCGTTTGCCCGGATATCATCGGGCTTGCCCACCGCAAGCAGTTCGCCGTGGTGAAGCACCACGATGCGGTCGCTGATTCCCATTACCATTTTCATCTTGTGCTCGACCAGGATGACGGTTCTTTCACTCGCAAGCTCTACGATCAGGTCCATCATCGAACGCGTCTCTTCCGGGCTCATGCCGGCAGTGGGTTCATCCATGAGCAGCAGCTTCGGATCGGCGGCGAGCGCAATTGCGATCTCGAGCGCGCGCTGCTGTCCATGTGCAAGTTCGCGTGAAGGACGGTTCGCCAGTGCGTCAAGGCCGACCTTGCCGAGCAGCGCATGAGCTTGGTCGGCAAGCTTCAGGCTTTCACGGTTCTTCCAGAAGTTGAGTCGCGATACTCTGGCCTGAAGCGCTATGCGCACATTTTCCAGAACACTGAAGTTGGGGAAGATATTGGTGATCTGGAATGACTTGGCAATGCCGATATGTGCAAAGTCGTGCTGCTTTTTTCCGGTTAGGTCGTGGCCATCGAACACCACCCGTCCTTCGGACGGCGAGAATGCACCCGAGAGAACATTGAAGTAAGTACTCTTTCCCGCGCCGTTGGGGCCGATGATGGAGGTCAGCTTGCCGCGCTCGAAACCGACGGAGACATTCTTGAGCGCCGTGAATCCGCCGAAGCGGCGAGTCACTGCATCGGTCTGGATGAGGATTTCAGCGGACATGACATTTCTCCAGAATGGTTCCCCAGACGCCCTTGGGAAAGAAGAGGACGAAGATGATGAAAATCGCGCCGACATACAGTTGCCAGTGTTCGGTCCAGATGGAGAAGACATCCTGGATCAGGAAGAACAGCGCTGCGCCGACGAAGGGACCGAAAAATGTGCCCATGCCTCCCAGCAGACAGATCATGACGACGAGGCCGGACGTTTCGTAGTGCAGGGTTTCGATCGGCACGCTGGACAAGTGAATGGCATTCAGTGCACCGGCGAGACCCGATATCGCGCCGGAAAGCACGAAGGTCAGCAGTTTCGTTGCTTCGACATTGAAGCCGCAGGCGCGGGTTCTTGCCTCATTTTCCCGAACCGCCTCTATGACGCCGCCGAGCGGCGAGGCGAGGACGGTGGAGACGAGCCACAATGCGAGAACGACAAAGCCGGCCAGAAAGTAATACTTGACCGCAGGATTCAGCAGATCGAATGACCATCCGCCTATCTGCAGGCTGGCAAGGTTCACGCCGCGCAAGCCGTTCTCTCCGCCGGACAAGGGAAACTGGTAGACAAGGAAATACACGCATTGGGAGAGGGCAAGCGTCACCATTGCAAAGTAGATGCCGCGGGTACGTATCGCCAGTACGCCCATGGCCAGCGCAACAATGGCCGCGCCGATGATGGATGAGGGAATGGCGATCCACCAGGGGAGCTGGAAATGCGCGATCAGTATGCCTGTCGTATAAGCGCCCACGCCCAGGAAGGCGGCATGCCCGAAGGAGAGCATGCCCATGTAACCGAACAGCAGGTTGAATCCGAAAGCATACAGCCCGTAGATCAGCACGCTGATGGCGACCGACTGATTCGGCGCTATCCATGGAAAGACCATCAGCACGAGAAGAATGGCGAGGATCTTGTGTGAAGCGATCGTGCGGATCGGTTTGACGCCGCTCACCGGCGGCACGAAGGCGGAAACGGAAGAAGGAGTATTCATGGCAGTTAACTCATCAAGCCGGCACGGCCGAACAGGCCCTGCGGGCGAACCAGAAGGATGATCGCCATGATGACGAACATCGACACTTTTGCTGCCTCCGGAAAGAACAGCACGGACAAGCTTTCAACGACGCCGATCATCAGTCCGGCAATGACAGCTCCGACCAGGGAACCCATCCCTCCGACGACCGTGACGACGAATGCGATGATCAGGACGCTGCCGCCCATCTCCGGCGTAATGCCCTGCAGCGGCGCGGAGAGGAAGCCGGCAAGGCCAGCGATTGCGGTACCCAGGCCGAAGACGATCAGCCATACCTTGCCCACATCGACGCCAAGGATCCTGACGATTTGCGGGTCGCGCGCACCGGCCCGGATGATGAGGCCGAAGGAGGTTTTCTCGATGAAGAGCCAGAGTCCGCCCAGCACCAGCACGGTCACGCCGATGACGAACAGGCGGTATGCAGGAAACTGCCCGATGACGATGTCTACCGAATTCTGCAGCAGCTCGGGCGTATCCACCGGCAGTCCCTGCTTGCCGAAGGCGATCCGCACGAGTTCTACCATCACGTAGGCGAGTCCGAAGGTCAGCAGCAGCGGGTAGTCGATGCCCCGGCCATACAGGGGACGAATCAGGAACCGCTCCGCCACGATGCCGATGAGCGAAACGATGAGCGGTACCGCCACAAGACACAGCCAGAAATTGGGAATGTATTGAAAGACGGTATAGCCCGCGTAGGCGCCGACCATGAAGAATGCGCCATGCGCGAAGTTGACCACGGTAAGCATGCCGAAAATGAGTGACAGTCCTACCGCCAGCAGCACGTAAATGGCGCCAAGGGCAAGGCCGGTGAAAAGCTGCACGGCGAGCAGCTGAAAGGTGATGCCGTCCATATGTCGTCTCCTGGTGCTGGATTGCTATTGGCACAGGCCGGCGATTGCGGCCCGTGCCGGAAACCATTCAGACATGGCCCAGTTCTGCGCAGCTGCGCAGCAGCTTTTCATCGCCCGGGACAGTCTTGAGCACATTGAATACATCGGCCGGATTGCGTCCGTCGCCCTTCCTGGACTCGATGATGAGAACCGACTGGACCGACTGATGGTCGCATTGCCGATAATACTGCGGTCCCTTGTACGTGTCGTACTTGAGCGCTGCGAGGCTGTCGACCACCTTTTCGGTGTCGGTTGTGCCCGCCGCCTTCACGGCGGTCAGCAACGAGCGCACCGCGGAATACGCCATCGATCCGTAATCGGACGGGTAGACGCCGCCGTTGAGCGCCTTGTAGCGGTCATTGAAGGCCTTGGCGCTGGCGACCTTGTCTTCGATGCCCCAGAAGTAGGATGTTCCTCCGATGACGCCGTCGTAAGCTGCAGGGCCGGTCGCCATGCGGGATGTAAAGGTCAGGACCGGCGTAACGAATTTCATGGACTTCTTCATGCCGAACTCCGAGGCCTGCTTGATTGATACCTGGTTGTCGCGCCCGAAGTTGTTGAAGATGAGCACGTCGGGCTTGAGTGCCTGAAGACGCGGCAGGAAGGTGGAATAGTCGGAGGCGCCCAGCGGATGCTTGATTTCGCCGACGATCTCTGCGCCGGCTTCCTTTGCAACGCGCGTGAAGCCGCGCGTCATCTCGTGGCCGTAAGCATAGTCCGCGGTAAGGAACGCAATCCGCATCCCTTTCTTGAACACGTAATTGCCGACGGCAGCCGTCGTCATTGTCGGATTGAGCGCTTCATGGAAGGTGTAGCGGGAGAAATCGGCAGCTTCGTTGATGGCATCCGACTGGCTGATGGAAATGTAGAGGACCTTGCGCTGCTTGGTCACGTTGTTCATCGCCAGCTGCGTGGCTGCGGACAGGCCGCCGACGATGAAGTTGACCTTGTCTTTCTCGATCAGCTCGAGCACCTTCGCAGCGGCCTCGCCGGGATTGAGCTTGTCGTCCCGGACGACCAGCTCGGCTCGGCGCCCGTTGAGCCCGCCTGCATCATTGAATTCCTTGACGGCCAGCTCCGCGTTCCTGACCTGATCCTTGGCTTCGGCGCCATAGGCGCCGGTCAAAGGGACGGGCAGACCGATACGGATGGTGTCGCCCTGAGCTTGTGCGGACAAGGCTGCCGAAAACATGAATGAAAGAAAGAAGCTGCGTTGCTTCCAGGTTGAACAGATCTGCATGATGCCTCCTAAGATTTGACTTTCCTTGGTGGATGGTTTGGTGTTCTAATTATCATGTGATAAATGTAGAGCTGGCCCGATAATTTGTCAAGCGATAAATAAGCGTCTATACTGAGGCCAACGAATGAATGGTCCGACTAGAATGAAGCCAACAGCACAACGCAAGCAAGCACAGCAGACGCCTGCACCCGAGGACGCTGCTCCGGCAGCAAGAGGAAAGCGCCTTGCGCCGGAAGAGCGAGAACAGCAGATCGTCGAGAAAGCGATCAAGTACTTCGCCACGCATGGTTTTTCAGGCGGCACCAGGGAACTGGCAAAGGAAATAGGGGTGACGCAGCCATTGCTCTACCGCTACTTTCCCAACAAGGAAGCGCTTGTGGACAGGGTATTCCAGGAGGTGTATCTGGCGCGCTGGAATCCGGACTGGGAAGACTGGCTGAAAGATCGCTCGGTACCGCTCAAGGAGCGAATGAAGCGTTACTACAAGGACTATGCGAGATTCATTCTCAGGAACGAATGGATACGCATCTTCATCTTCGCGGGACTGACGCGGGAAGGCATCAATCAGCGATATCTGACGCGGCTGCGCGAACGGATTTTCAATGTGGTCCTTGAGGAACTGCATCACGAATACAAATTGGCACCTCCCACGCCATCGCAACATGAAGACGAGATAGAGCTGGTTTGGGGCATGCACGCCAGCATCTTTTACGTCGGCATGCGGAAATGGGTGTACGGGCTTCCGGTACCGAAGGACCTGGACCACATGGTGGAGCAGAAGGTTTATGCCTTTCTTGAAGGCGCGCCCAACGTGATGCGTACCATGCGGAGCGATCCGCCGGCGTGATCTTCGCCGCGGCGGTGCCAGAACCGCGGCTCGTCCGCGGTTATTTTTTGTCTTGCAAATTATCGAGTGATCATTTAAATTGAAGCGACTCACTTCAAGGAGACACTATGGGCATCCGAAAACTGGGGCATTACTCCATTCGCACGCCGGACCTCGATGCGTCCCGGCGCTTCTATACGACGGTTCTCGGATTCAGGGAAGGGTTCCGCCCCCCATTCGACTTCCCCGGAATATGGCTGTATCAGGGCGAGGATGAAGCGGACTTCGGCGTGGTTCACATCATTGGTATCGATCGGAACAATCCCCAGGGTCTGAAAGACTATCTCGGGGACAAACCCGAAGCCGAGCTTACTGGAACGGGTGCCGTGGATCACGTTGCCTTTCTCGCCGATGGTCTTGCCGGCATGCGCAAGCGATTGCATGACGCGGACCTTCCCTTCACGGAAAGGATCGTCCCGTCGCTCGGTCTGTACCAGGTCTTCGTCAAGGACCCGAGCAACGTCACTATCGAACTCAACTATCCGGCTGACGAAGCCAGGTCGTTGGGATTGAGCTAACACACCGGAGAATGACATGAGAAGCGCAATCGTAATCGGCGGTTCATTGGGCGGCTTGCTGGCTGCCAATTTGCTGTACAAGGCCGGATGGGAAGTGAATGTGTATGAACGGGTCGGCGAGGAACTGGCCGAACGCGGCGCCGGAGTGGTGACGCATGCCGAGCTGGATGCCGCATTTCATCGCATCGGCATTTCCGTGGACAGCTCGCTCGGGGTTGCGGTGCCTGGCCGGATCACCCTCAACCGCGCGGGGCATATCATTGGAGAACATGAACATCCGCAAGTCCTGACCGCCTGGGGACGCTTGTACAGCTTGCTCAGACAGGCATTCCCGTCGCACAGGTATCACGCCGGCAAGCAACTGGTAACTACCATGCAGACCGGCGGCCAGGTCACTGCACTGTTTGCCGACGGCACCCATGCTGCCGGCGACCTGCTCATCGGTGCGGATGGAATTCGCTCGACGGTACGCAAGCAGTATATGGAGAGCGTCACGCCGGAATACGCCGGTTACGTTGCCTGGCGCGGCCTGGTGGAAGAAGCCGAGCTGTCCCCGCAGGCGCATGCGACGCTGTTCAATCGTTTCAGCTTCTGCCTGCCTGCGCATGAACAGATTCTCGGTTACCCGGTTGCCGGTCCGCAGAACACACTGGAACCAGGCAAGCGCCGCTATAACTTCGTCTGGTACAGACCCGCGGACGATATCGAACTGCGCCGCCTGCTGACGGACGATCTTGGCAAGGTCCATGACAACGGCATTCCGCCCCCCCTGATCAGCAAGAGCGTCATGCAGGAAATCCGGCAGGTTGCGGAGGCTCATCTGTCGCCGCAATTTGCCGAAGTCGTGGCGCGCACGCCGCAACCCTTCTTCCAGCCTATCTATGATCTTGAATGTCCTGCAATGACATTTGGCCGGGTTGCGCTTCTCGGTGATTCCGCCTTTGTGGCCCGGCCTCATTGCGGCATGGGGGTGACCAAGGCCGCGGGTGACGCCATGACCCTTGTCCACCAGATTGATCAATGGGGTATCGACGAAGGGCTGCGCCGGTTCAATGATGAGCGCGTCGGCTTCGGAAGAAAGATCGTTGCCCATGCACGGCACCTGGGAGCTTACATGCAGGCCCAGCTGCAAACGGAGCTTCAGCGTGAAATGGCAGAGCGCTATCGCACTCCGGATGCCGTGATGACAGAAACGGCAGTGGCGCCCGAGTTCGCCTTGCATTGATCTGGGGGCTCGGCGGGCAAACAGCATCGCCGAGCCGGCGAATGCAGATCAGGACCGAACTTCAGGTGACGGGGCCCCCGAGGAAGTCCCGTATTGAGTGGTAGCGACAGTCATATGGCTGGAAGCCAGGGCAAGAGCCTGCTTCGGACAAGGCATGATCTGGCAAATAGGGAATGGCGCGGCTGGCAGGAATCGAACCCACGACCCCTTGGTTCGTAGCCAAGTACTCTATCCAGCTGAGCTACAGCCGCGCGAAGGATGGGCATCATAGCCGAAAGGCAAGTTTATTTCCAGTCCTTTTCCAAGTTAACGTTATTGCAGAAACGATGACGAATCATCACGGCTTCTTGAAAGCTCTGGCGGCTCGATAGCCTTGCCATGGAACTCCGACAGCGGAAGGCGGACCGTAAAGGTGCTGCCCAACCCTGCACCTTCGCTGAATACTTCTACACGGCCGCCGTGCAGCGCTACCAGCTTATGCACAAGTGCCAAGCCGATCCCAAGCCCTCCCTGGGAGTAGGAGGCATCTCTGCTGATTTGCTCGAACATGTCGAAGACCTTCAACTGGGCTTCCGCAGGGATGCCGATTCCGTCATCCGTCACCTGGACAATGATCTCCTGGCTATCTTTCCTGGCCTTCAGGCTGACATGCCCGCCAGGCGGCGTATATTTCGCTGCATTGCTCAGCAAATTGATAAAAACCTGATGCATGCGATTTGCATCCACATTCACGTCAAGAGACTCGTCCGGAAACATCGTTGTGAAGTGATGTCCCGCCGGTTCCATGAAGGCCTGAGCCGACTCGGTGACGTCTGCAAGCACTTTTCGAAGGTCCACAAGCTCGCATTCCAACCGGACTTTACCCGTGTTGACACGCGCGACGTCCAGCAGATCTTCAATCAGCAGCCGCATTTGGTCCAACTGGTTTTGCATGATTCTTTGAGCGCGAATGGCAGACTCGGATTCGGGCGCAGCGTGCTCAAGAAGATACAAGCCGTTCTGCATGGGAGCGAGAACATTTCGCAGCTCATGCGAAAGCGTTGCGAGGAACTCGCCTTTGAGCCGGTCTGCATTCGTGAGTTCGGCGGCCAGCGTGCGAAGCTGCTCCTCTATCTGCTTGCGGTCCGTAATGTCGACACTCACTGCTGCAATTGAAAGGATTGCTCCGTTCGCATCCAGAACGGGAGACAGAACGAGTTCGGCCAGCCGTTGATTGCCGTTGGCATGAAGATAGACGGATTCACAGGTGAACACTGCTCCATCGCGTGCCTTCTCAAAGCCTTGTCGCACCTTGACGGTATGGGCGGGCATGCCAGACCACCAGATGCTGTCCCAAAACTTGCGTCCGATGACTTGCTCCGGCGTATAGCCGCTCGCCCCCAGAGTCGCATTGTTTGCTTCGACTATCGTGCCTTCCAGAGACAGAACGCAGGATAGAAAGCAGCCCTGTTCAAAGAAGGTGCGAAACTTGGCGTTGGCATTGGCGACCGCAGATGCCTCGGCCTGGGCTGCCTCGAGAATGATTGCGCGTTGCTTCTGCTGCTGTCTTTGAATGAAAAACAGCGCTCCGGTAGCCATGAGCAGCGAAAAGACGATGGCCGCACCAAGCGCCCCGTTGGCAGTACGTTGCCATGTCTCCAGCACGACCGCCTTTTGCGTACTCAGAACGACCACAAGCGGTTGGTTCTCGAGCAGCCGGTAGCTCACAATGCGCGGAGAATTGACGGGCGGCCCATCCGTCGTATAGACGCCAGTGCGCTCGCGGGGAATGTGTTGGGAGAACAATGGCAACTCGCCATAGCTGCGGCCGATGCTTGCATCGTCCGCCGGATGACGGGCGATAAGCCTGCCGTCCTTGTGATACAAGGCCATCACCTGGCCGGGGCGCAGGTCCAGCTTATGGTACAGGCGGGACAGGGAGTTCAGCTGGATTGCCGCCACCAGCACGCCTCGGAATTCTCCTTCCGGAGAGACGATTCTGCGTGTTGACGCGATGAACCAGCCAGTGCCTGAACGACTCTGTATGGCCGACGACAAGCCCTGGTTCAAGTCCGCCTGTTGAATGTATTGACGAAAATAGTCACGGTCCGCCAAGGAAACATCCGGCGTCTTGGGATAATCGGTATCGTGCTGGATGAAACCGTCCGGACCAATAACGAACAGAGCCCTGACTGCAGGAAGATGCTGCAGATATCCAAGCATCATCGCCCGGGTCTCGGGATCGTGCCGCAGCAGCATGCGGGGTGACAGGTAGGTAGCGATACCCAGCAATGCGATGTCGACGCTGCCGAACATCCGAGCCATGTTCTCTTCCAGCACGGTCGTCAGTACCGCAGTTTCCTGTCGAGCCTGATGCAGAGATTGACTGCGCTCACGCAACAGGGCAATGCCGAGGGCCAGGACAATTGTCAGCCAGAGCGCACAGGCTGCCAGAATGGCAGTCTTTGCATGCGGCGGCAGCCCGGGCGACCACCGTTTGAAGCTCAAGGAATCTCTCATGAACATTTAACGAACCCATGAAACACAATATGTGTTTCCTTCTCCTGCAGCGCGGCATGGCATTCATGCCAGTAAAACGACGCCTGTCAATCTTGCCTACCGACATTTGTTGCTTGCATTTTGCCGTTGGTGAGGTCTCAATATACGTCACAACGAATGCTCGGTTGCTTGTTCCATTTGATGCATCGGCCATGCAGTCATGGCGACTTTTGCAGAGATTCGGAAGTTGCACATCGCGGGTGTTATACCGTGGCCGAAGAGACGGTTGGAAAACCGTAGCGGGCGGCTTGAGCCCGGCATCGAAAGCGCACGCGTACATGAAGAACGCTGAGCAACGCAGCACCGGGATCACGCTGCGCAGCAAGTTTCCAAACGGGCTCCAGGCGGCTTTCTGCTTATCCGGATGCTATCAGTTATTCCGCTGTTTCTGGTCCCGATCGCGGTGCCTGTTTTTTCCACCGGCTTACCGTTGGAAATAGCGGCAACATGGCCATGCCCATACGCGTTTTTCAGGAGCCTGCTAGGATGTACCTCGCTGCGCGCTTCGTGCGCCATGCGTGGAATAGTCAATCTGCCGTGTTCCGGAGGACGTCTTGCTGCAATGCGCAAAACCGATCAAAAGCCAGGCCCAGCGTGCACTTCCTGTCTCCATCATGCAGCTGCCTACGCTGCGCGACGCACCGCTGCAATGCCTTGAACGTCCGGCGCTCATGCTTTTGCGCGGCGGCGATATCCAGATCAGGGACCGCAACAGTTTGGCCAGGCGCCTGCCGAATTCATCGATCGCGTTTCATCCGGCCATGGCCGACTACGGCGGCAGCACATGGAGCTGCGAAAAGGGGAGCCGCTATACGGTGCTTGAAATGCCCGAGGGCATCTGCACCGATTTGCTGCAACGTACGCCCGCCTGGCTGCATGAGCTTCGCAGACCGGTGCGCTTCCTGGATCCGCGTGTCACATGGTGGATCGACGAGATTGAAAATCATTGTGCAGCGGGAGAGCCGAACGGCGCGTTCTACACCGAGGCGGTGGGCATTGCGCTGCTGGCCTACCTGGATTCGCTGCTTCGTCAAGATAAAGGCCCCGCCAAGACAGCGAGCCTGCAGCCGATGTCGCAAAGGGCAGTGCGCCAAGTAAAGGAGTACATCGAAGCACACCTGGCGGAATCCCTGAGCGTTCACGGACTAGCGCATGCCTGCGGGTACAGTCCCGTGCATTTTGCACGTTTGTTCAAGCAGGCCTTCGGCATGCCGGTCCATCAGTTCATCCTGCAGAGCCGCATCGATTCTGCGCGCCTGAAACTGGTATCGAATTCCTGCTCGCTCGCCGAGATTGCAAGCGAATGCGGCTTCTCCAGCCAGGCGCATTTCAGTTCCGCATTCCGGCGTTTCGTCGGCACGTCTCCCGGAGACTTCCGCACGGCACGCCGACGCTGACGCTGACGCTGACGCTGACGCTGACGCTGACGCTGACATGAAGTTTCGCCTGCCGAAACTCATGGATGTTCCCACGCTTGCGGTCACGCAAAAAGCGCATCGCTTGCCGGGAAAATGAGCGATTTATGAAAGCAATGATTCGATTCTGAAAGACCGGCCGTTCCCCGCTGGCATATTGTTTCCTTTCGCATCACTGCGAGCACGGCACGCGCCTTATTGAGCGCTTTGCCGCGAACAATAGATCAAGGAGACAATCAAGTGAAGAAAGGCTCATTCAAGGCCATCGAGCTGCGCGCTCTGATGGCGACGAGCGTACTGACATTGCTGACCGCATGCGGCGGTTCCGATTCACCCGATCCGGCGGTACTTTCAACGACCGTGAAGGCTCCGGCCGTTGCGCAGACCGAGGGCGGCGACGTCAAGGCGGTGGACCGCCTGGGCATGCGCAGCTATTTCGCCATTCCATTCGCCGCGCCTCCCGTAGGCGACTTGCGCTGGGCGCCGCCCGCCGCGCCGCAGAAATGGACGACCGCGCGCGAAAGGACAGCGTCGGCCGCACCCTGCCTGCAAACCAGTGCCAGCCCGTTCCGGCTTTCCAGCGACAGCGAGGACTGCCTCTATCTGGATGTGCATGCTCCGACCGGCGACGGCCCATTCCCGGTGATGGTGTGGATTCATGGCGGCGCGTTCAACACCGGCGGCGCCGTCACCTACGCCGACCCGTCGCCTCTCGTCTCCAAGGGCGTCGTGGTGGTGAACATTGCTTACCGGCTGGGCGCGATGGGCTTCCTGGCCCATCCCAGCCTCGTGCAGAACGGCAGCGCGGGCAACTACGGCATCATGGACCAGCAGGCGGCGCTCAAGTGGGTCCAGAACAATATCGCCAATTTCGCGGGCGACAAGAACAATGTCACGATTTTCGGCGAATCCGCAGGCGGATTCAGCGTGATGACGCATCTGGCCGCGCCGGCGTCCAAGGGCTTGTTCCAGAAGGCGATCGTGCAAAGCGGCAATTATGCCAACGACCGCCAGCCGACTGCATCGCAGATGGAGGCGACCAGCACCACAGTCGTCAACAATGCGATTACTTCGGCAACGACCGCAGGCGTAACCGGCATCAATTGCGCGACCGGCGCGGTGACGGCGGCATGCCTGCGCAGCCTGCCGGAAGCGGTGCTGCGCACCCATCTCGCCAACGCCTTCAATACCGCGTTGTCGAGCCCGGTGCCTTCGGTGGACGGCAGGGTGCTCCCCAAATCGGTGAAGGCTACTTTCCTCGCCGGGGAAAACAACAGGGTGCCCGTCATCAACGGCAGCAATCAGGACGAATATTCACTGTTCCTGGCGATCAGCGAAATCGGCCGCCGTGCCGCCGCGACGCCGCCTAACTTCGATCCGGCGAACGCCACCTTTGCGCTGCAGCCCTCGGCCTACGCCGCGACACTCGCAGGCCTCTCGGCGGGTACCGGAGTGTCCGCAGCCGATCTGGCGACGGTACATTATCCGCTGGCCAATTACGGCAGCAATACGGCGCAGCAGCCGAGTCTGGGTGCGACGGCAGCGGCCACCGACAACATCTTCGCCTGCCCGGCGCTGCGCGTGTCGCAGCGTATCGCCGCTCAGAACTCGCCGATATGGATGTACGAGTTCCGCGATCAGACCGCCATCCCGTCGGTCGGCATTGCCGCCAACAACAGCTATTACGTGAGCTTCCCGCAAGGTGCCGGACATTCGTACGAAATCCAGTACCTGTTCAATCTGCGTGATCTCGGCAATGATGAACGCCGCCAGCTGCAGACCGCGATGTCGCGCTATTGGACCAACTTCGCGCGTACCGGCGATCCGAACAAGGGCACGGAGCCGCAGGTTGCCTGGCCGACGTTCACCGCACCCGACCGGATTCTCGGCCTGGATGTGGCATCCGGCGGCGGCATCAAGCAGTTGGCGAGCTTCGAAGCCGATCACAAGTGCGCCAGCGTATGGAGCATGCTGACCTTCTGATCGAAGCCGCACGGGCTGCGCATTGACAGCGATGCTGCAGCCCGTGCAGTCGCTCCGTCCGGCGGCTGCCAATCTGGAAGTCTGGAAGGGAAAAGGCCGACGATCATCGTCGGCCTTTTTACATTCTTTTTCCGTTCTCCAGCATGCCGATGCGGCAGGCGTTTCTTGATAACGCTGATCTCCGCTTGCGCTGTTCAGAGCGACATGGACGGCCGTTCCGCCATCGCCGCTCGCCATCGCAGCAAGTGCGGCAGCTCTTCTCCAGGCTTGATCCGGACCACCCGCGCAAAGTCGAATGTCACAACCGCGGTAATATCTGCGATGCTGAACTGGTCTGCAGCAATGAAATCGCGTCCTGCAAGCCGTTCGTTGAGTGTCTCGAAAAACTGCTGAGCGCGGGCCAGACCTCGCTGATGCAGCTCGGGAATCTGCGGATAGTTTGCAGGGCCCGGCAAGGCGCGGTTCACCATGGCCGGGCTGCTGTTGCGAAGGGCATCAGCCACCGCCATCAGGCCTTCGAACTCGGCACGCCACTGCCAGCTGGCGATCTCCGCCTTGTCCTGCGGCGTGCGTCCCATCAGCGGCGGCTCGGGGTAGCGGGCTTCGAGGTAGGCGGCAATGGCGGCGTTGTCGGTAAGCAGATTGCCTTCTTCGGTGCGCAGCGCGGGCACGGTGCACTGCGGATTGATCTGGCGGTAGGCTTCTCCCATTTGCTCGCCGGCGCGCAGGTCGATCTGAACGGTGTCGTGAGCCACGCCTTTTTCAGCCAGAAAGATGCGTGCGCGCCGCGGGCTGGGGGCGGTGGCGCAGTCGTACAGGGTCATCATGGCTTGCCCGCGGAGGAAGGATCCAGCTTGTCCTGGGTCTTCAGGTCGAAGTCGCTGGCGTCGTGGCGTTCATGCAGCTGGCTCGCTGGGTCGCCCCAGGTGCGGTTGACCTTGCGCCCGCGTTGCACGGCCGGACGCGTCGCAATCTCGTTGGTCCAGCGCAGGACATGCTTGTACTCGTGTACACCGAGGAATTCGCCCGCCTCGTAAATCTGGCCCTTGACCAGCGCGCCGTACCACGGCCACACCGCCATGTCCGCGACGGTGTAGTCGTTGCCCGCCAGAAAACGGTGCTCCGACAGCCGTCGGTCCAGCACGTCGAGCTGGCGCTTGACTTCCATGGCGTAGCGGTTGATCGGGTACTCGAACTTTTCGGGCGCGTAGGCATAGAAGTGACCAAAGCCGCCGCCCAGAAAAGGCGCGCTGCCCATTTGCCAGAACAGCCAGGACAAGCACTCGGCGCGCTCCGGCCCGCTGCGAGGCAGGAATGCATCGAACTTTTCAGCCAGGTACAGCAGAATGGCGCCCGACTCGAACACCCGCACCGGTGTTTCTCCGCTGCGGTCCATCAGGGCCGGGATCTTGGAGTTGGGATTTACTTCGACAAATCCGCTGCCGAACTGGTCGCCGTCGTTGATGCGTATCAGCCAGGCATCATATTCGGCGGCGCCGTGGCCCAGAGCCAGCAGCTCTTCGAGCATGACCGTGACCTTGACCCCATTGGGCGTGGCGAGCGAATAAAGCTGAAGCGGGTGGCGCCCCACCGGCAGGTCCTTTTCGTGGGTAGCGCCGGCAACAGGCCGGTTGATGTTGGCAAACTTGCCGCCGCTTTCCTTGTCCCAGGTCCAGACCTTGGGCGGGGTGTATGACTTTTCGCTGCTCATCAGACTGCCTCCATGTCGTCGCGCATTTTCCGGCGCAGGGTGATGTTTAGTGTAACCGGTAAGTGGAGGTGTTCGCTCGGCGCCGGGAGGGTGCACCTGCAAGGGAAGCAGGGCGCCGACGCCCGAAATCTAGCAGGGTGGCGGCACCGGGACTGGACGGCGGGCGCATGCAAACGCGGCTGCGGCGAGCAGCAGCGCCGGAAGGCTGTATATCCAGTGCGGCGCGAGGATAGGCAGCAAGTACCCGGCCACAAGAGGGCCGGTGCCGGCACCGATGTCTCGCCATACCGCACGACCGGCCAGCGCCTGTACCCGCTCGGGTCCCGGAGTACGATGTGCCACGATCGGTGCAAGCAAGGGCAACTGCAGCGACCGCAATACCACGATTGCGGCGGCGCAGGTCCACAGCCAGCCTGCGCCGAAGCCTATCAGGGCTGCCGAGGTCACCAGCGAGAGCCAGACAAGAAGCTTTTCGGCTCCGATGCGTTCCGCCAGTCTGCCGCCGGCGGGACTGAGAAGAATTTCGCCGAGATAACGCAGCGCCAGCAGCACACCGGCCATCATCACCGCGCCGCCGGGCAGGACGCCGCTGCCGAGGTAAGACAATCCAACAATGAACAAGCCATCCAGGGTAAAGCCCTCCAGGAAGGACCACATGTCGAGGCTGTCGGGCAGCTTGATTCGCCGGCGTTTCGCCGGCACCGGATGCGGATTCGACGGCAGCAGCCTGGTTGCCACCAGTCCGATTAGTGCCGTCGCGGCGAGTATTCCGAAAATCGCCCGCGGGCCGAAAAAGTAAGCGAGCAGTGCCGCCGCCGGCAATGCCATTACCGGCCCCAGTGCGGTAAAGGCCCTGGAGCGTCCCGAGCGACGTGCGGCGCCCAAAGGCTCAGCCGTGGCCAAGGTCTGGGTGGAGAGATTGAGTGCGGAAAAAGCCAGTCCCCAGAGCAGCCGCAGCGGCAGCAGCGCCCACAAGCCGGACAGCGTCGCATAGCCCGCCGCGCAAATGGCAGAGGCGATAACGGCCAGCGTGCAGGCCGAACGATCGCCATGCCGTGCATAGAGACGCGCCACGATGGCGTAACCGGCAATGCGAACCAGCCGATTGGCGGCAAGCAGCATGCCGGCTTCGCCCAGCGTCACGCCGAACTGTTCGGCATACATGGGCAGCAGAAGGTAGAGGACGACGTCGGGCGGCAGGGCCAAGGCCAGCGCGAGGGCGGCGTGACGTGAATCGCGGTCGGCAGTGCTTTGGATCTTGCGCGGGGACATCGGCAAACGATACTGCGTCCGCAGCTCCGCGACAAACGAGTTAAATGCAACGGATGTGTGAGAAAATTGCACGCATGTTCAATCTTCTGCCGCCGCTCAATGCCGTCCGTGCCTTTGTTGCCGCAGCCCGGCATCAAAGCTTCACTCTGGCGGCGAGCGAACTGCATGTCACACATGGTGCCGTCAGCCGTCAGGTCAGGGCGCTGGAAGACTATCTCGGCGTCCTGCTTTTCGAGCGGCAAGTCCGGCAGGTCAGCCTGACGGCGGAAGGGCTCCGCTTCTTCGCTCAGGCGGAAGCGGCGCTCCAGCAGATCTCGGCAGCCGCGCAATCCGTGACCAGCCGACCGGCCTCCCGCACGATTCGAATCAATGTCCGGCCTTCGTTTGCCGTGCGCTGGCTGATTCCCCGGCTGCCCGAGTTCGTTGCGCTCTATCCCGGGATAGAGCCGCACGTGGATACCAGTACGCTGCCGCCGGAAAAAGCCGTCGGCAACTTCGACATCGCGATCCGCCGCGGGCTCAAGGGATGGCCGTCGTCCTGGCAAATCTCTCCCTTTCTGGAGGATGTGCTCTGCACCGTCGCCTCGCCTGCGCTTCTTGGGGCGCAGCCGGTCGCTGAACCGGGCGCGCTTGTGTCGTTCCCGCTGCTATGGGCGAAGACGCGCAACGGCGACTGGGATGCCTGGCGCAAACTTGCCGGCATCGACAAAGCAAACCCTGCAAGCAGAATGCAGTTCGAGCATGTGCATTTTGTGCTGCAGGCGGCAGTGGATGGCATGGGCTTTGCCGTGGCGCCGCTGTCGCTGGCGTCGCATGATCTTGTCCGTGGCCGCCTGCGCTGTCCTTTTCCCGACCTCTGGATGCAGCTGCCTCGTTACTACTATGCGGTTGCGCCGGACTCGGCTCCGGAGGTGCAGTTTTTCGTTGAATGGCTCGAGAACGAACTTCTCAGGCAGCGAGCGAACCCGGCTCTCTTCGACAAATAGATTTCACCTCGAGACATCGAGTAGTTGCCGGAATGGTGCCGGAGTTCAGAGCCAATACGTGTATGCTTGTCGCCAAAGAATAATCGAGGTGCATTCATGAGCCATCTGATCAGGACGCTGCAGGAACTCGAACAGCTTTACGGCAAACCAGGCGAACGCGCACTGCGCAAGGAGATCCCTTATCTGAACGAAGACTATCAGGCCTTTGTCAGGGCGTCGCCTTTCGTGGTGCTGGCCTCCGTCGGTGAAGACGGCCTGGATTGCTCGCCAAAGGGCGATCCGGCCGGTTTCGTGCGCATCCTCGACGAGCGCACGCTGGCGATTCCCGACCGGCCGGGCAACAATCGCATCGACAACCTGCGCAACATCATCGCCGATCCGCGCGTGTCGCTGCTGTTCATCATTCCCGGCGTCGGCGAAACCTTGCGCGTGAATGGCAAGGCAGACATCTCAGTCGATCCCGAACTTCTGCAAAGCTTCGAGATGCATGGCAGACTGCCTCGCAGCGCCATCGTTGTTCATGTCGACAGCGCCTACTTCCATTGTTCCAAGGCGCTGGTGCGGTCAGCATTATGGGATCCGCTCAAACATGCCGACCGCAGCCTGCTGCCGAGCCCGGGAGCAATGCATAGACGCCTGAGCGGCGGCAGTTTCGATGGCGATGCTTACGATCGGGATTTGCCGGGACTGACACAGGCAGGCCTTTACTGAGCACGGGATTGCCGAACGGCGCCAGTTCACTATAGCCGGTACTCCGGCTTTGAATTACAAGGCGGCAACCGCCTGGCGAACTCGCGCCGCAAGCTCCATCAACTGTGCGCTTAGTTCCTTGCCGACTATGTCTGGTGTCATCTGTGTAGAAACGCTCATGTTCAGTACGTACACCGGGTGGCCTTCCACCACAATGGGCGTCGCCAGCGCCACCACTTCCGGCTGCCAGGAAGCCACACAATAGCCGTGTCGCCGCACGCTCTCGATTGCCTGTGCAATCTCGCGTTCGAGAAGGCGCCATCCGGTTGGCCGACGGCTCTTGAACTGCAGCAGGAGCGCCTTGCGATCCGTCTCCGAGGCCGCCGCCAGATAGGCGCGTCCTGGTGAAGTCAACTCGATAGGAACGCGCTGGCCCGCCACGACATTACGCAGTGTCGGCTTGCGGTTGTATCGAACCGATTCCAGGTACACCATTTCCTCGCGGTCGGCTACCGCGAGACCAACATTGATCTTCCTCTTTTCGGCAATCGTGCGCATCATGGGCCCGACCGCCTGCAGCACCGGCGAACCGGAGCGCATTGCATGCGCAAGACTCAATACCGGAGCGGCGAGACGATAGGCGCGACAGGCGCGGTCGTACTCAAGCAAACCGGTTCCCACAAGGGTCTGCGTCAGGCGGCTGACCGTCGCTCGGGACAGTCCCGTGCGCTCGGCCCAAACGGGAATCCGCGATATCAGCGACTTGCTGCGCTACAAAGTCAGTCCGCGAAGCAGGCTGCTGTCGGTCGCAATCGGCGCATCTGCCAACCCCGGCGCAGCTTCCGGAAGCGGCGGAAGCGGAGGGCGTGCCGGTTCAAGCGCGGGCACCGTGTCTTCCCACTCGCGGCCCCAGCGGGTTGCCGCAATAGCTATGGCACCGGGGTGCCTGAGTTTGGCCTTGACTTCAGGAAGCCGGTCTGTCCCGATGCGGCTGTCTGCAGCGAGCAAGACTTCCACGATCTGCCACCGATCGGCGAAAGCGAAGCTGAGCAACTTGTCTGCCGGCGTGTCGATATACTCGCGCAATAAACTCGATATCGACGACACGTCGGTGTCATAAGGGTAGTGCGCAGTATTTTCGCCAAATTCGCGCGGGTAATCCCAGATCACGTCCTTGCCCAGCGTGCACCAATAGCGGGCCAGTTCGGTACTGCCGCTCGCGGATACCATACGAAACGCGCGGCACTGGATCTGCAGACGAAGCCCTTCGGCAAAAAGGTTGCCAAGCTCGCGCTGGAGTTTGTTCCATGGTTTCACATCCGCCTCCAATTTACCAAGCTGCGGACATGATAACCGCTTGCGCCGTAATGCCTGCGAAATGGCCTGCGGATCGATGGAAGTTATACTGTGCAAATTCTTTCTCATCAGTCATCAGTCATTAGTCATGCTGACATTCGAACAATTCTTCGGCTTTCTGCTTGCAGCGATGCTGATTACTGCGTCCCCAGGCCCTGACAATCTCATGGTTCTTGGCATGGGCATCTCCAAAGGGCGGAAGCGAGGCATTGTCTTCGGTCTGGGCTGTGCGCTTGGCTGCCTGAGCCATACGGTACTCGCCGTTATCGGCGTGAGTGCGATGATTGCAGCTTCGCCGGCGGCATTCGCTGCGCTGAAGATTGCAGGCGGCCTTTACCTCGTCTGGCTAGGCGTGAATGCGTTGCGCAGCCGCGGCGGCGCGAAGGTTGAGGCAGTGCAGGCCGACGAGCAGGGACTGACCAAATTATTCTTCAAGGGAGTGTTTGCAAATGCCATCAACCCCAAGGTAGTCCTGTTCTTTTTGTCGTTCCTCCCGCAGTTCATCATTCCGGCCAATGGTAATGCCGGTTTGCAGATGGCTGCGCTCGGGGTCACCTTCACAGCACAAGCCGCCGTGCTGTTCGGCCTGCTGGGTTACTTCTCCGGATCCATCGGACAATGGCTCAATACCAGGCCCAAGGCCGGTGTCATCCTTGACCGCATTGCCGGCGCCGTCTTTGTCGCCTTGGGCCTGCGCTTGATCGTATCGCGCTGAGAGACCGCGGCGACGCTCAAGCTGGCGTTGAGAAATTGAATGACCCGCCGGCCCCGGAACTGCGGGAGCGTTCCGTAGCTGTCTTGCCCTGCCTGTCAATCAGGTGGTCCTGCCTCTGCGCGTCGCATTCTTGCCCAGCGCTGCCAAGTCGAGCTCGGCATCGCCCTGGTCAACGGCTTCCTTCAGCACGGTTTGCAATGCATCGCCAAACGCAAGTGACAAGCCCTGGTCACGTCCCGCTTCCACCGCAAGGCGTACGTCCTTTTGTCCAAGCGACAGCTTGAACCCGGCCGGGCTGTAGCGTTCCTCGGCAATCATCCCGCCGTAACCCTTGTACACAGGCGCACCGGCGAACAGTGTGCTCGTTATCAACTCGATAAAGTCGGCTGCCGGGATACCATGCGCGCCGGCCAGAGCCGATCCTTCTCCCATCGCCTCGATAGCGCAGGCCAGGGTGAGGTTGCAGGCCAATTTGACAGCATTTGCCTGCTCCGGCGCTGTACCGAAGCGCCAAGTTTTCTGTCCCATCAGATTGAGCAGCGGCTGCACGCGGTCGACCAACTCGTCGGTCCCGCCAGCCAGGATATTCAGCTTGCCCGCGGCGGCTACGTCGACTCGCCCCAGCACCGGCGCGGCTACGTAGCCGATGCCGTGTGCCAGGTGGAGCGCCGCCATCTCGCGCGCAAACGCGACCGAGACGGTAGCCATATTGACGTGGATGCTGCCCGGCGCCATGGCGTCCAGCACGCCGCCGTCTACCAGCACGGCACGCGTGGCGTCGTCGTCTGCCAGCATGCTGAATACGACATCGGCGATGCCGCATTCGGCAGGCGCGGAGGCTGCCTTGGCACCTTGTTGTACAAGCGACTGCACGGGCTGCGGGCTGCGGTTCCATACATGTACGGTCTGGCCGGATTTTAATAAATTCAAGGCCATGTGTTGGCCCATGGCACCGAGACCGAGGAAGGCGATGGTCATTGGTCGTACCTCTTTATATGCAGTGTGATCGTTGGGAGAACGGCTATTAGACCAGCAATGCCGAACATCGGTAAGAATTGTCCTCGACACCGGCTAACACCGAATTATCAAGCTTGATTAACGAATGAATATGCCGTGTTCCACGTTGATATTTAATTCGTTGTTCCGTAATATGTAATATATTATCTTTTATGTGTGTATCGGCATGGGACGATCAGGCCTCTATAAATCAGATGTAAAGCAGGCGAGAGATATTTTGCTTGCACAGGGAAAGCATCCGTCAGTTGATGCAGTACGTATCGCACTAGGAAACACCGGGTCAAAAACCACTATTCATAAGTACCTGAAGGAACTGCAGGAAGAAGATGGCGTCGACCGGAAATCCTCGATCAGCGAAATACTCCAGGACCTGGTCGAGCGCCTGGCTGGCCAGCTTCAGGCGGAAGCCAATGAAAAGCTCGATGCCGCTACGGCAAAGCACCAGGAACAGGCCCGTGCACAGGCCGAACTGATATCAGCATTGCGTGCCGAGGTCGCCGCCGTCAATGACCGCCTGGAGCAAGTCAGCCAATCTCTGAAGAAAGAACAAGGGACTCATGCAGCAACGCGTGAAGCCTTGCAAGACTTGACTGTCACCCATCGCGCCGCCGAGCAGCGCATCGTCGGGCTGCAGGAAAGGCTGCAGGAGAACGAGCAGTATCGGCAATCGCTGGAACAAAAACATGAACATGCGCGGCAATCTCTCGAACACTACCGCAGCTCTGTCAAGGAACAGAGGGAGCAGGACCAGCGCCGGCATGAACAGCAGGTGCAGCAGTTGCAGGCCGAGATGCGGCAGCTGCAGCAGTCCCTGGTTGTCAGGCAGGAAGAGGTGACACGGCTTAACCAGGAAGGCGTGCGTCTCGTTTCGGACCTGTCTCATGCGCGGAAATCGCTGCATGACGAACAGGCCAACGGCAGGCAGCTGGCGCAGCGGCTGGAGGTGCTGCAGGAAGCGGAACAGCGCGGACGGCTGATCGAGGTGCAGCTTGCTGAAAAGACGGTGCTGTCAGAGCGCCTGGCTGAGCAGCTTGCGGCCGCAAAGGCGCAGGCCGAAGGCTACGCCCGGCAGATACGCGAACTGGAACTGTCGCTCGCCTCGACTCAGGCCAGGATGGAAGTGCAGCAGAGCTTGAACGAGGAGCTGCGCAGTTATCTCAAGCACCAGAACAATACCGGGAAGGATGAAAGCAAATGACCTTCATGTGCTTACTCAAGCAGACCGCGTCGTTTGATTTCCTCGGTAGCGATAGCAGCAAGTTCATGCAGCGCGTCCATCTGCTCGCTCGTTAGCTTGCGCGGCACTTGATCCAACACGCACAAGGTACCGAGTTTGCGTTCGTCCTTGTCATACAGCGGAAAGCCCGCGTAGAACCTGATGAACGGTACGCCGGTGACCAGCGGATTGTTCCTGAAGCGCTCGTCCTCAACCGCATCTTCCACGATCAACGGCGCATCATTAAGAATTGCGTGGCTGCAGAATGCCCATTCGCGCGGCGTCTCGGCGACGTCCAGTCCGACGCGCGACTTGAACCATTGACGACGTGAAGTCAGCAGTGACACGAGAGCCATCGGCGCCTGCGTGATCCGCGTGGCCAACCAGGTCAGGCGGTCGAATTGACGTTCCGGCGCGCTGTCGATCAGTCCTGAAGCGGCAAGCGCACGCAGACGCCGGCTTTCGTCGTCCGGGACGGGATAAGACGGGTCCGGGACGCACTGAAACTCCGGGTCCATGACTTCCGACCGGACCCGCGCAGCAGATTCTGGCGCCGTCGCCGGAGTCTGGCTGTCCAAAAGCTTTTGGACAGCACTCAGCCGCACCCTGCGGTGCCCCCCGGGTGTTTTCCACGACGCGATCCGGCCGCACTCAATCCATTGCTGTGCAGTGCTGACGGCCACGCCAAGCAGGCGGGCGGCTGATCGGGTTGTCAGTATCGGATCATCGTCCGTCGACTTGTCGGGAAGGATCTCTGTCATGTCAGATGCGGCGGCATTATTACAGGCGCACAGGATAGACCAGTTTGGCCAAATGCAGCGCATTGAATACCGCATCCCGAGCCGTTGGTCCAAAATAGTTGACGAAAGGCAATATTCTGCTAGGCTCTCGTTCGTCATTTTCATCAGTTTCGTCAATTCCGTCATTTCCGGGGATGTCGCGCCAAGATAGCGCTCCGGTCGCTCATAAGGAGACAATCAAGTGATTAAGCAAATGAAGGTCGGTACTCGGCTGATTGCTGCATTCCTTGCAGTGTCATTTTTCGGCGCCATTGTCGCCGGTATCGGCATTTACAAGATGAGCATCATCAACGAGCAATCCGGCGTCATGTACGAAAGAGAGCTTCGGGGCCTTTCGTTGATCAAGGAGGCCAATATCAATCTGATCTACGTAGGACGTTCCCTCCGGACCGTACTGCTTGCTTCCGATGAAGCCGACCGCCGCAGGTCGGTCGACAATGTAGACAAGCAGATGCGCCTTCTTGCGACCAACGTCGAGCAAGCCGCTCCGCTCTTCGCGAGCGAGCGCGGCAAGAAGATGCTGTCCGAACTGGACGTCCGCATTCGCGATTACAAGAATGCAACCTCCGAGCTGCTCAAGAAAGCCTCCTCGGAATCGCTGCAGGAGAGCCGTGAATCGGTCGATTTTCTGCTCAAGACCTTCAACCCCATCTCGACTGCCATCGATGACAAGATGAGCGAACTGTCGGAGCTGAAGGAAGCCAATGCCAAGACCGCGGCCGAAGAAAATCAGAGCTTGTATGAACAGGCGAGAGTACTGATGATTACGCTCGTCCTGTGCAGCGTCGGCTTTGGTATTGGCTTGGGTATCATGATTACGCGCGGCCTCACGCGTCAGCTGGGCGGTGAACCGGCATATGCGGCGGATGTGGCGGACAGGATCGCATCGGGAGAGTTGACGACAGAAGTGCGGCTGCGCAGCGGCGATACGTCCAGCATGCTGCATGCGATGAAAAAGATGCGGGACAGCCTGGCGCAGATTGTTGCTGAGGTACGCAAGGGCACCGACTCGATTGCCTCGGCATCCAGCCAGATCGCGTCGGGCAATCTCGATCTGTCGTCACGTACCGAAGAGCAGGCGAGTTCGCTCGAGGAAACCGCCTCGTCGATGGAAGAACTTACCTCGACCGTCAGACAGAACGCTGACAACGCCCGTCAGGCCAACCACCTTGCTGCTTCTGCATCCGCGGTCGCCAGCAAGGGCGGCGCGGTCGTCGCCGAGGTGATCTCCACCATGGGGACGATCAATGAATCCGCAAGGAAGATTGTCGACATCATCGGCGTCATCGACGGCATCGCCTTCCAGACGAATATCCTGGCGTTGAACGCAGCCGTGGAAGCCGCACGCGCCGGCGAACAGGGCCGCGGCTTTGCCGTGGTCGCCGGGGAAGTCCGCACGCTGGCACAGCGTTCCGCCAGCGCCGCCAAGGAAATCAGGGTCTTGATTGGCGACTCTGTGGAAAAGGTGGAAAGCGGCAGCAAGCTGGTAGACCAGGCCGGCAACACCATGCAAGAGGTCGTGGAAAGCGTCAGGCGCGTCTCCGACATCATCAATGAGATCACTGCCGCCAGCAAGGAGCAGACCTTGGGCATCGAACAGATCAACCAGGCGATCAGCCAGATGGACGAGGTCACGCAGCAGAATGCGGCGCTGGTGGAAGAAGCGGCGGCGGCATCCGCCGCACTGCAGGACCAAGCCGTGAAACAAATGGAGCTGGTAAGCGTTTTCAAGCTTGACGATCGCCATGCGGGGGCTTGTGCAGTCCTCGCATCGACAGCTTCGCCCGCCATGCGCTCAAGCCTCGCACGTGCGGCGCATACTCCTGCGCCTGCTGCTGCGAAAGCGTCCACTCAAACGGCAACGACAGTATCCGCACGACGCCTGCCGCTCACAGGCAGCACAAGGCATGCAGATGACTGGGAGGAATTTTGAACACTGTTCTCCTGCTCTGCACAGCATCATGATTGCCCTTGCATAGAGCATGACGCCGGGGCCGCGCTCTTCTGCGCTGGCCCACCCGCCTGTGGATCCGGGTCGTTAACGCAAGGTAACGGCGGAGTGAACCGGTGTTCCGTTTGTCATGTCAAGACGTGAATTCCGCAGGAGGTCGAGTCCTGCCTCCTTATTTTCCGGATTTGCCGGTTCGCTTGCCCGATGTCGCGGGACGTGCCTTGATATAGCGCTGGAAGACTGCCTTAGCATCCTGCACCGCACGTTCCTGAGTACGCATTTCAGGATGGTCGTCATGCATGGTGAAGAAATCGGCGGCCTGGGCGCGCATGACTTCCTTGATGGCAATTTCGTCGCTCACGTCGAACATTTCGGTAATGAGCGTAGTGACTTCGTCAAGATAGGTTTCGTATGTCATCGACATGGCGGCAGGGGAATGTGATGTGAGCGGGTAGCTTACATCATGGCGGCGCTTTCCGTCGTTCTTCGAGCCTTTGCGTAATGTCGGCCAGGGGCGGGGCGCTCGTATCCGCGTTCAGTCCAAGCCATAGCAGGGTACGCCATGTTGCCAGGTACCGGAATTCCCATGCGTGATGTACCGCTTGCACTTTTCAGCAAGCTCGGGCAGGGCATCGGTCTGCATCACCGAAGCACAAATCGCAATAGCTCAACCGGGACGATGCGAAAGCACCTCCTTCAGAAACGGCCCCGTCCGGCTTCTTGATGATGACGCAAGCTTTTCAGGCGGACCTTCCGCAACGACCCGGCCGCCTTCATCGCCGGCACCGGGACCGATGTCAATGACCCAGTCGCTCGCCGCCAGCACCCGCATGTCGTGTTCCACGACAATCACCGTATTTCCCGATTCCACAAGCCGGTCTAGCTGCACAACCAGCTTGTCAACATCCGCCGGATGCAAGCCCGTCGTAGGCTCATCCAGAACATACAAGGTACTGCCGCGCGAAGCCCGCTGCAATTCGGTTGCCAGCTTGATGCGCTGCGCCTCCCCGCCCGACAGTTCGGTCGCCGGCTGGCCGAGGCGCAGATAACCCAATCCGACTTCGCGCAAGGTGTTCAGCGTACGCTGTATCGATACTTCATCGACAAAGAAATCGTGTGCCGCATCCACCGTCATGGCCAGTACGTCAGCAATGCTCTTGTCCCGGTACTTGATCTCCAGCGTCTTGGCGTTGAAACGCGTTCCATGACACACGGGGCAGGGGGCATACACGCTGGGCAGGAAAAGCAATTCGACCATGACGAAGCCTTCGCCTTCGCAGTTCTCGCATCGGCCTTTTGCCACGTTGAACGAAAACCGGCCGGCGTCATAACGACGCGCACGCGCCGCGCGTGTCGAGGCAAACAGTTTGCGGACATGATCGAACAAGCCGGTATAAGTTGCGAGATTGGAGCGCGGCGTTCGTCCGATCGGCTTTTGATCGACTTTGACGAGACGGTTGATGCCCTTCATGCCTTCCGTGATCCTGCCGCCGGCGGTGACTGGAAGCGCATCTTCCAAAGCGTCGCCTTCCTCCGGTTCGGATGCCGTTTCATGTCCCAGCTCCCTGGCGACAAGTTCGACAAGCACCTGGCTGACCAGACTGGATTTCCCGGAGCCTGAAACGCCGCTCACGCTGGTGAACACACCCAGGGGAAATGCGACATCCAGCTTGTCGAGATTGTTACGGGACACCCCGGACAGACGCAGCCAGCCCGCCGGTGTACGTACACTGCGCGGCGCCGGAGCATCGCTGGCAAAAAGATATCGGCGAGTATGCGATGCAGCGATTTCTGCCAGACCTTCCGGCGGTCCGCTGTAGAGAATGCACCCGCCGCCTTCACCGGCATCCGGGCCGACATCGACAATCCAGTCGGCATGGCGAATCACCCCGAGCGCATGCTCGACGACAAACAAAGAATTTCCCGCATGCTTCAACCGATCAAGCGCTTCCAGCAGCGCTTGGGTATCGGCCGGATGAAGTCCGGCCGAGGGCTCGTCCAGCACATAAACCACGCCGAAGAGATTGGAATGGACCTGGGTCGCCAGCCGCAAACGCTGCAGTTCGCCCGGCGACAGGGTTGGCGTGCTCCTTTCCAGATTCAGGTAGCCCAATCCCATCGCAAGCAGCACCGACAAACGGGCGCAAAGATCCGCCGCAATGCGCTGCGTGACAATGGCCTTTTCGGGATTCTTCGCCGCCATCTTCTTCCAGTCTGCGGTTTTTTCTTCTGCGTACGGCTTGAGTAATGCAGCCAGACTTTTGAGAGGGACTCTTGAAAACTCCGCGATGTCGTATCCGGCGAACGTCACAGAAAGCGATTCGGGACGAAGCCGCTTGCCTTTGCACAAGGGACACTCGGCACCCACCATGTATTGGGAGACCCGCTTCTTCATGGCGGGACTCTCCGTGTTGGCAAAGGTATCGAGCACGTACTTTCTGGCGCCGGTAAACGTGCCCTGATAGCTCGGCGTTTCCTTTCGTTTCAGTGCACGACGCACTTCCTCCAGGCTGAATCCTGCATAGACCGGCACAACAGGCTGTTCATCAGTGAAAAGTATCCAGTCGCGATCCTTCCTTGACAGTTCGCGCCACGGGCGATCGATGTCGAAGCCGAGCGTGGTCAGGATATCGCGCAGGTTCTGGCCGTGCCAGGCGGGCGGCCATGCTGCGATGGCCCGTTCGCGGATGGTCCGCGAATCGTCCGGCACCATCGACTGCTCCGTCACTTCATAAACCCGGCCAAGCCCGTGGCAAGTGGGACAGGCGCCTTCCGGCGTATTCGGCGAGAACGATTCGGCGTAGAGCAGTTCTTGCCCCTTGGGATAATCCCCGGCACGCGAGTAAAGCATGCGCAGTGAATTCGACAGGGTAGTGACGCTGCCTACGGACGACCGGGTCGTCGGCGCGCCGCGCTGCTGCTGCAAGGCAATGGCCGGAGGCAGGCCGTCGATCCTGTCGACTTCCGGAATGGGCATCTGGTGAAAAAGCCGCCGGGCATAGGGAGAAACGGATTCGAGATAACGCCGCTGCGCCTCTGCATAGAGCGTCCCGAAGGCCAGGGAAGATTTTCCCGATCCTGATATGCCGGTAAAGACAACGAGCGAATTTCTCGGGATATCGAGATCGACATCCTTGAGGTTGTGCTCGCGAGCGCCCCGGACGTGAACAAATCCGGCTATTTCACTTTCGGAAGACTGAACATTAAGCTGACTATCCCTTTTACGCATTCAAGTTAATTCCAATCAAGATTGTTTGCAGCGAAGAGAACAGTGCAGGGAAGCCCTACTTGAGCTGGCACATCTTCAATGTAAAAATGGCAACTGCACTGATGGGACCATAGAGATAGTGGATTAGTTCGAGACTGCATCATCCATATAGAGAGCTGAATCAGGCTTAATCTTGCCTGCATGCGTTCGAGAATTCGGCACGGAGGGACGTGTGCTTGTTGCGGCCCGGCACTTGGGAAAAGCTTGACAGGCCATGCCCAATTGAGCGGGCGCGTTGCTAAGGCGGGGTAATTGCCAGTGCGGCGGCGGTATGTGCGGCGAGAGCGGTCATGATGCGAACGTCTTCGGAATCAAATACGCGTTCGTTATCGTGCGAGACGATCCATATGGCGCCCAGCGGATCATGGCTATCCTGATACATCGGGACAACCAATAGTTCATTGAAAGCCATCCCAGTCTTTTGCATCCAGCTGAAATAGCGTTCCGGCCGACGGAAAAGTTGAGCGGCGCCAAGTCTCAGGCAGACACCGCACGGACTGTATTCGTATGGGGCGCTGCCACCGGCAAAAGGAGTGAGACGACCCAACAATGTGTCCCAGGAAAATCTCTTGGCATCTTCCGATGCGACAAGGATGCTCACCCCGGCCGATTCGGCGATACACAACTCCAATGCCTGTTCACATATGGCTTGCAGTACCGCAGGACGCCCATAGGATGCACGTCGTCTGATGGTATTCAATGCCCGACGCTCTGCAAACACGTTGGGCTGGCGTGTTCTGCGAGCCTCCAGTTCCGTTGTGACTAGAATCTCTTGTAGTGTCATGGGATTGATTAACACTGGCAGGACTCAGGTTGACGTCATGCAAATTTGGCATTTCTCGCCGTGGAATTCGTTACACTTTATGATACGTCAGCTTCATAGCCAAGATTTGCCAGACTTTATTCAATCACTGCGATCCGCCGGCTTTTATTTTCAGCCTTCACCATGGCGGCCACGGTATCTGCGACCAGCGTTGTCGCGGCGTAGGTGGTCGATACGATCAGCAGGATGCCAAAGGCAAGTACCTTAATCATCTCCGTCTCCTATAATGGTTCCAACCCGTGATGTGGTGGTACCCGATATTGAATAAATCAGTGAATTGAAATGAACACCCGTAGTGCGCTTGCTCCGTGCGCCTCATGTCACGCGGCGCTCAGTGCAAGGATAAGAAACATCAAATCTGACAAAACACCGTGCAGAAGACAGGATCATCTCGCCGATAGCCAGGCCGATCCGCCAGAAACGTTTGCCCTGTTTCGCAGAGAATGACGGCCTCATAAAGCCGAATACGGACCCATCCTTCATCGCTCGCCGCACGTCCGGTGCCATGAATCTGGAATCCGAGCAGGAGTGCGTCTCCTAATTCGTTCATTCCGTAGGCGAATGGCTCGACAACACGCTTGTATCCGTAGTAACCCAAGGCCATGCGGCGTCTGCTCCTAATGGCCTCGCAAATTTGTGGATTCATGAATCCTCCCTTGTCGAGCACACGAAGATATCGGACCGGATCGATGTGGAGTTGAAGACCCGCAGCCAGCCAATGGCAGCAGGTCTTCCTCTTCCGGCGTTACGCCGTCTCGATTGATGTGCTGAGCACGCCCATCAGCTCGATCTTTTCCTGCGAATTTGCAAAGCCTGCAAGAACGTCACCACGATCGATTGAGCCGTTACTGAGTGCATTTGCCCACCAGGAAGCTTCTTCCGCATTTGCGGTACGGCCCAACGCCGTCTGGTACAGTGAGCTGACGAACTGAAGATTGCTCATGCCGCCGTAAAGAGCCTGCCCCTCAGCCGAGGCAAGTATATGATCGGCCACGTCATTAATTGACATGCCTGCATCCGTCTGCGAAAGCCAATAGTTGATGCCGCTTTCATCCGGATTGCGCAGCAAAGCCGTGTCATAAAGCCGCACCAAGGCGCCGAACGTAGTTTCACTGATCTCCAGTTGCACTGGTACCGCTGGTTCGTCCGCAAGATTTTCCTCAGAATTAACGAATTGGAGCAGCAAGTCGGCGTGGTCCAACTCACCCTTTTGCAGCGCCGCCATCCACCAGGACAAACCAGCCGCATCCGATTGCCGGCCAAGGATGTCTTGATAGAGCATTTCAACAAACTGCTGGTCGTTCAACTGGCCGCGTACCTGCTGCGATTCTTCCGAGAACAAGATCGCACGAGCCACAGTGGCAAGCGACGTCCCGTTCTCAAGAGCGTTAAGCCAGTGTGCTTGTCCTTCAGCATCCGGGGCTCTACCCAGGACTGATTCATACAGTCTACCGAGCGTTGCGGCGGCTCCGGTATCGACCTTTCCTGCAAAGCTCAGTACCTCCACATTGGCAAGGATGTTGGTGCCATCCGTGCCGCCATTCACTTGTGTCAGTACAAGGTTGCCATTCTGGACACGCATCGTTACATCTGCCGGCCCCGCCGCACGCAGCAACACCGTATCGATGCCTGCGGCGCCGTCAACGAAATCATTGCCGCCCCCCGGAATGAATGTCTCGCTTGCAGCCGTGCCGATCAGCGTATCTGCGGTGTCGCCGCCTTGAATCGGGGTTGGATCCGGAGCCGGAGCCGGAGCAGGGGCTGGTACCGGAGCAGGGGCTGGAGCAGGGGCCGGAGCTGGAGCCGGAGCCGGAGCCGGAGCAGGTGCTGGTGCTGGTGCTGGTGCCGGCGAAGCTACAGGCGCCACCGTGCTTGTAACCTCCGAGACCACTTCCTCTGCCGTTCCATGACTATCCTTGTACCGCGATATGACGCGTACCTGCGAATTGAGGTGGTCTGCGGTAATCTCGAACTCGTCGCCGGTTGCGCCCGCCACATCGATGAACTGGCCTCCAGTGCCGATCTGCCACTGGTATGTCAGGCCTGCCGCTGGCAAGCCGTCCTCGTCGGCAACGGATTCAGCGCTCACGGTGAGCTTCTGACCTACTGTTGGCGTGGAATCGCTGATTTCCAGCATTCCTGTCGGCGCATCGTTCACGTTCTGCACGATGTCGGTGGCTTCGGAGATGATCATTTCCTGTGCGCCGGCATTGTCGGTGAAGAATGCCACTGCGCGCAGGGCGTTGCCAACCGCTGCATCATCCGGCACAAAGCTGAAACCCTCGCCGACGCGGGTCCAGACACCCGGTGCGGATTCAGTCTGCCACTCAATGACCAGGGTGTCGGCATTGATACCATTGAGATCGAAGAGATCAGGTGTCGCCAGCAAGGGCGAGTTTTCAATCGGGGAGCCACCCTCGATGAGGACCGTGCCCTGGGCGACCGCATTGCTGCCGTTGATCGTTACAGTGACGTCGGCAAATTTCAGACGCTCGATATTGCGGACGGTATCAACGCCGTCAGGCCCGGCGGTGGGCTCGTCGCCGTCCCCGCCGTCATCACCACCCCCGTCCTCCCCGATATGCGCTACCGTTATCGTGCCGTCGGCGGCAGTGGTCACCTCGTAATTTGCCAGATTGTCGGAGAATACCGCCGTGTCGATGGCAGGGGTTGCACCGTCGGTTGCGATGAGAATTTCTCGTACGATCTGAAGTTGGCTGATCTTGATGGCACCGGAGAAGATCTCGTTCTGCAACTGCTTCATGCTGTCGACAGACTTGATTTCCTTGGTCGCATCGTTGGGATCGCGTACGCTGATGCGCACGTTAAGCCAGGCATTGCCGTCAATGATGTCGTTTCCGGCACGGCCTTCGATGATGTCGCTGCCGCCACCGCCGAGAATGATGTCGTCGGCTTCATCGGTTTCCATCACAATCGCGTCGGGGTCGCTCTCATCCCATTCCAGGTGGGACAGCAGGCCGCGCAGGCCATCGATGCGTGCCACGCCGGATTCCATCAGCGCGTTCGAATACGACGCCAGAGGAGAGTCAACACCGGGAATCGCGGCGCCTCCGCCATCGACGTCGCCCACGCCGCCGTCGATGGCCCCGGCCACCACCGCGCGGCCGATCAGCTTGTCGTCATGGATCCAGCCGGACAAGCCTTCCACCAGGTCAAACCTGTCGCGCAGGATGAACTCTTCCTGATTGACGAAGATAGGAATGCCGAGATCGGTGTTTGCACCCGTGGCCTGGCCTTTATGGATGGCCCAGTCGAATCCGGCCATGCCGTTGTTGCGCTGGATACCCTCGCCCTGGAACATGATGTCGTCGCCGGACTCAGCATCATAGTCGTTGTCATTGCCGTTTCCATTCAAGACATCATGGCCGATGATGGTGCTGTTGAAGAACAGCTCGGAGTTGTCACCCGCCAGCGTATCGAAGCGGTCGCCGCCTTCCAGCCAGTCATCGCCTTCGTTGCCGAGAAGGAAATCGCCGCCGTCGCCGCCCATGATGAAGTCGTTGCCCGTGCCGCCGAAGGCCTCTTTGCCGTCCGGACCGGTGATGATGAAGTCCGAACCATCATTGCCGAACAACAGGGACAGGCCGCTGCCGCCATGAATCGCATCGTCGCCCTCGTCGCCGTGAATCATGTCGACTTGGCCGATGTCGGTGCCGGAATTGGTGATGATGTCGTTGCCCGCGCCGCCGTGCAGGTGATCGACGCCGTAGCCGCCCTCAATGATATCGTCGCCGCCGTCGCCCCAGATGGTGTCGTCGCCTTCGCCGGCAATCAGGACATCATTTCCCTCGGTGCCGCCGAGCACGACATGGTCTTCGCCGGTGTATTCCAGATAATCGTCTTTGCCATCGCCGTTCCTGTCCTTGCGTACCACCAGCGGTCCAAGGCTGCCAAGAATGTCATCCGTCGAAAGCGGATCGGAATTGCCGAAGATACCGTCACTGCCGACGTCGTCGTCCTTGGTTCCCATGATCTTGTCGAAGCCTGCGCCTTCGTTGAGGCCGGTACGCTGGATTGCCTTGTTCATTTCCAGAATGAACGCGGGCGTGGAGAAGGCATCGCCCGGCAGGTGGGAAGAAACGTTCTCGCCCAGGTCCGTATTGCGCATGATGAGTTTGGAGAATGAGTTCGCTTCCAGCTCATTCAGCAGATTGAGGCCTTGGGTACGCGACAGGTAGTAGAACCTATCGCCGTCCTGCAGCTTTTCGATCTGGGTTTCGAACACGAAGCTGAAGGTGGAGCCGAGCATGCCCCCGAAGGCCATGATCTGTTCGGCCAGACCGCCTATCCACAGTTCCACGTGGTTGAGCCCGGTTTCCCTGGCGGCCCAGGTGCCGGTTGAATTGAGATAGTCGACGCGATCCGAAGGCACCTTGCTGCCTTGCCCCGTGACCAGAGAATGCGCTGCGACGCGTTTCTCGACAATGGTCTGTGCCTGCACGATGGAATCGTGGGTGCCGTATGCGGCAATGAAATTGATGATTGATGCCGGATTCTTGATGTTCTGCGCGAATTCGACCCAGTTCGCATATGGCTTGAGCTGGGTGTCATTGGTCATTTCATAGAACTGCTTGCGGGCTTCGTTCAGGGATGGCACGCCGGTATCGCGGGCGCGCGCAATATTGATCGCCGCAAGGTCCAGCGGCAGACCCAGCAGGTTGCTGCGCAAGGCGCCGGTGACGAATTCGTCGATCTCGTTGCCGACCTGCCTGGTCATGCCGCGGATGATTGCGCCGGCGGCTTCCCCGGCAGTGTCGCCGCTGGCGGCAAACTCTACAGGATTGAGGAATGCCTCGATGAGGCCGATATTGTCGGACTTCATGTCCAGGTCCATGCGGTCGACGGTCTCGGTCAGCATGGAATGGCCAAAGCGATATACCACATTGGCAAATTCCGACACGATCGATGGATTGATGTCGACGGTGGGCTCGAAAACGAACAGGTCGATATCGGGCTGTACCTTGCGTGCGAATTCTTCGAAAACGAGATGCTGATATTCCATTTCAGTGGTGAAGCGGGCTGCCTGGAACAGGCGTTCGCCATTCCAGTTCAGGCTGCCGATCTGGTCCGCCGTAGGCAATGCCGTTAGCGGCTCTCCGATCAGCCACTGATTGATGAACTCCAGATCCCGGCTCTCGATCACCACTTCCTTGACGTGTTCGGCTACGCGGTTATGCTCCGAATGGAACACATGGTGCACGGCGGTCAGGCCGATGTTCTCGTTGCCGCGGCCGTCGCCGGTGATGTAATGGGCATCGAGCAATTCATTGTCATATGACGCCGCCTGTCCCCTTGCATCGACAGGCTGTGCATTGCCGGTGTCTGCGTCGGCGTCCATCCTCAACACGCCGTTTGCGACGACAGGCACGGCAGTATGCGCAATGTCATCGAGAAATGCATGATTGGTACGGACTGCGTTGACGGTACTGACCGGATTCGAGAGGCTGCCTTCGACCTCGGAAACGACATCACCGATTTTGACCACGATCTTCGGCATCCCATTTGCACCCGGAATGAATTTTCCGTAAGGATCGGTTGCCAGCAGCGGCACGTTGCCGACGTCGAGATCGGTCAGATCGATCCCCAGCTTGGTACGCGCCTGCGCCTTGACCTCGGCCCACGTCGCCGGTCCGCCGTGTTCACCTTCGAGCAGATGGCCGGTCGCCACCGGATGGCCTGCATCATTCAGGACATATTCCCGCAGGAATACCTGATGCGAAGGATGCGAAGTATAGGTCTGATTCTGGTCGATCCAGCCCGTAGTCGTGTTGACATAGCTGCGTACGTCGTCGGCCGTACCAAGCACGCCGTCCGCACCGGGTGCGACGCTTGCGTTCTTTGCGCGCGTCAGCACCATGAAATTCGTATGGGATGTCGGATCGTACAGCGGATCGTCCGGCTTCAGTGGCATGTAGACCGTGCCGTTGCCGCCCTTGGTGATCAGATCGAGGCCGTGATCGAAGAACTGGCCGAACAGGGTCATCCAGGAATTGAACGGCGCGGAATCGCCGATGTCCGGCGACACGTTAGGGATAAAGGTCATGTCCGGCGTTTCCGATTTGCCGTCATGATCGAAGCTGAAGGAATTGGCAGTGCCGTTCATCGCTGCCACGGCGGCAGGATTGTCGACGCTCTGATCGGCGATCAGGTTGCTGATCGTCCTCGGTGCGGAATCAATGACATAACCGGTGGTGGCAGTGTAGGAAGTCTTTGTCGTGGGGCCGGGAAACCCTGGAGGACCGCCAGCAATCCCATTCTCGGCATCTCGGAAATGCTGATCGAGCATGCGCGGCATCTCCTGGTCGGCGGCGCCATAAAATTCGCGTCCGGGAAGGAAATTGTTGTACGAGCCGTCAACGGTACGCAGTCCGTAGGGAAGCATGGGATTTTCTACCAGATCGGCCAGCGATTTGACCAGCGTCCCGTCGGCCTTCGTCAACGGTTGGCCGTCTGGTCCGGCGATGACACCGTTTTTTACCAACTCCGCATGCTTTTCCGAGAGGACGATTTGCTTGAGCATGAATTCGAGATCGTGCTTGACGAGCGTGACCATAACTTTTATCTCCCTGGTGAGTACGAACTTGTAGGCCAACGGCTGTTGCATCCGTCTGGCTTGCTTGGAAACATCAATTTCCTCAGGGATAGTTATATTGAGTTGTACACGCCTTCTCTATCGGACTAAGGTGCACCTGTACTTTGGTCCGTCTTGTTTGAGCGATTTCAAAAACTCACTGCTAAGTGTGCTTTCGATGAGCGCGAAGAATCATTCATTTTCAATGAGCTTTCCCTTTGGAATCACTAAAAAAATGAACGACAGGAAGGGTTAAGGCTGAAAACGATTTTCCTTAATGAAATATTGTTCTGAGATCAAAAAAATGGGAATTCAACCTCGGATTTTTTGATGTTTGTCAGCTCTGCGTCAGCTCTCTGTCAGGATGAAACGCGGTGATAGTAACCACCGTTATTGCTTGGAAGGCGTGGCTTTCCTTAATCCACATCCAACAGAAAACACCGAAAAGACGCCTGAAGTGCCGTCATGTAAGCCTACGGGGCTAGCCCTTGAACTGGTCTGCGTTCCAATAGGCTTGCGTCAGATCAAGTCCCGCAAGTTACAGACGGTTACATTCAGTATGTAGTGACGCAGGACAACAACTGGACGATCACGCATATCCAGCCAGCCATGCACCGGAATTCCGCCGTAAATGCTAAGCAAGCCAAGGGGACATATGATTCTGATTGCAACTACCGATTCCGAGTTATTGTCGCGCTGTAGTCAGGGCCTAAGGGGTAACGGCACAGTGATTGCCGCTTCCGATCCGGACCATCTGTGCGACACTGTCAAGCAACTGAAACCCGCGCTCCTGTTGATCGATTTTCATCTGGTCGGCTGCGAACGTCTGAATATCATCGTGCGTCTCAAACTCGCCAGTCCACGCACGCGTATCCTAGCGCTGAATGTCTTTGTAGACGAGCGCACCGAGCTTGAGCTGCTCAAATGCGGCGTACGTGGCTGCTGCGCTCCCGACGCGTCTCCCGAGCAGGTCGGTCGTGCCGCATTCGCAGTGGTGCAGGGGGAGTACTGGATCCGCCGTAGCCTTTTGTCCCGTCTGGTAGATCAGCATTTGATTGCCAAGCAGGAGCCGCAGGCTGCACCCAGTGATCGCTGCGGTCCCATGCATGGCCTTACCGAACGCGAAGCTGAAATCGCTCATCTTGTTGCTCAAGGCAACAACAACAAACAGATTGCCCGCATGCTGGAAATTACCGAGCGGACTGTCAAATCGCATCTTACGGAAGTCTTTCGCAAGGTCGGCGTAAATGACCGTCTTTCTCTTGCACTTAGAATCAGCGGCACGGCCCCGGGGCCTGCCCGTCCTGAAGGTTCTGGTATCCGGGACTTACCTCTGCTTACAGCGCAAGGCATCGGCACGGCCGCAGCTGTCTGAACCCGTCGCGCTCCATTCCGGGTTCTGAAACCCGGCATGGAGCGCATCGTCTTCAGGTAATGCCGGATCAGGCTGGAAAAAAAGCCCGCGACAGCGGGCTCCTGAGCTCGGCGCTAGACAGCCGAAGCCGGAGAATCAGAGGTAGTTCGAAATCGAGTTCAATATCTGTCTCGGCGTTGCAAGCGCAGGCAGCATTGACCATCGATCGCGTCCGTCATGTCCGATGCGCAGCATGCCGGTATGTTGTCTCAGGTCAGCATCGACCACCGGATCGGGATCAAAGAATCCGAGTTTGCGGCGGATCAGATCGACGTCCTTGCGTTGGCCGGTCAAGAAAGTCCATCCAGGTTTGATTCCGTATTTACGCCTGTAATCGTGCAGTGCGGCGGCAGTATCAAATTCTGGTTGCAGAGTGATCGAGTACATGAATACGTCTCGGCCAGCCTTGGCACCAAGCGCCTGCTGTACCTGGAGCAGGTTGGCCGTATTGGGCGGGCAGATGTTGCTGCAGCTTGCATACATCATGTTAAAGACCACCAAGCGTCCCTTTACCAGATCGTCATAGAAGCGAACCCGCTTGCCTTCATGCGTTTCAAATACCAGGTTAGGGAAGTAATCCGATTCTCCACCGCCTGGCCTTCGGTCGCTCTGCTTTGCCGTGGCCAGTGTTGTAAGGGCTGCCGAACCGGCGACAGCCGATTGCAAGAACATTCTCCTGCTGGTCATGATGATTCCCCTATGTGATTGATTCGTGTCTACCGCGGGCATACAGGCTTGATGCGGCCGCCGTGCCCGCATCAAGCTTCAGCTTGCTTCTCATGATTCCTGCAGGTGCATCAATACCTGCAAGCTGCGGCAACGAGGCCTATGGCACTACGTCGAAACGCACCATCATGTGATGGTCTTCATGGATTGTGTTATGGCAGTGCATGATGTATTTGCCGACGAAATCGCGGAAGCAAACATGAATGCGCACGACTTCATTCGGACGCAGTTCGAATACATCCTTGCGGCCGCGTTCATGCGCCGGCGGCGGCAAGCCGTTGCGCGTCACGATACGCGCTTCCTCGAAATGGATATGAACCGGATGGCTCCAGCTGCCTTTACCCTGCAGTTCCCAGATCTCCGCTTCTCCGCGCTTGACGGTAGCCATAGGCTTGGTTTCGTCGAACAGCTTGCCATTGACGGTCCACATGTCATTCTCGCGGTCGAATTCCCATTTCCGTATTTTTTTGACTTGCGTTGGAAATACCGGCCGCAGCGGACGCAGTACCGGAGGCACGCGGCTCTTGTCCGGTGTGGCCGGCTCGGATTTCACGTCAAAGCGCAGAATCGGCGTACCAGGCTGCAGCAATGCGCCTGTCGGCCCGCGACCGTCGAGATGCTCCAGACGATTGACGATGAATAACTGGCTGCCGACCGGATACTTGGAAAAGTCGATAACGATATCCCCGCGCTCTGCCGTGGCCAGGCGCACTCTGTTGGTATTGACTGGCGTCGGCAACAGGTTGCCGTCGTTGGCAATATGCCAGAAGCTCTGATCGGCGTTGTTATGGACCAGATAGAACTCGTAGAAACGCAGGGCCGAGCCGTTGAGCATGCGGAACCGGTATTTGCGGCGCTCCACTTCGAAATAGGGCTGTATCTTCCCGTTGACACAAAACTTTTCGCCTACGATGCCTTCGGAGTCAAACTGGTTAAAGTATAGGTAGCCGCTCGAGTCGAAAATCTTGTCCTGGAAAAGCAAGGGAATGTCGTATCTGCCCACGCCGCTCGGCAGGCGCAGCGCGGCAGGATTCGGATCGTTCTCGTTTCCGGAGTCCAGTTCATCGAACATCAGGCAGAAGCCGGCCAGCCCCTTGTACACATTGGGTGCGGTGAATTCCATCCGGTGATCGTGATACCAGAGCGTCCCGAGCGCTTCGTAAGTGTCGCCATAGCTATCGGGATATCCATCCGCGTTGGTATAGATGTTCGGATAGTGATGATCCTTGTAACGACCGGGGCGAGTCAGGGTCGAGCCGCATTTTTCACGGCTGTAGAAGTCGGAAGGAAAACCATCGCTTTCCGATGGAGTATGTCCGTTATGCAGGTGAGTCGAGATTTCCGGAGAACCGTATCCGACATGATTAGTCGGCAGATTATTTTCGATGCGGACCAGCGCCGCTTCTCCGTAGCGGAATATGAAAGTAGGGCCGGGAAGGAGGCCGTCGTAGCCCCAGATCTTTTGCGTCGGAAGCTCGGGGTGAAAGGAATGATTGTCTTCCCTCACATTGAGTTCATAGAATTTTCGCGGCGGAAAGCGCTCCCATGCCTGATGCGGCAATCTGCCAGCCTCATCTTTAGCGGCCGCTTTCGTTGGCTCCGGTTCAAGCTGCGTCACCGGCTGTTTTAATTGCGGAATCGGCAAAGGCACGATGAAAGGCGTTGTGTACGGACTCTTTCCAGGTGTTGACTTCTTGAAGTCATCCTTGATAGCGCTGCTTTTCGATTTGTCATCTTTCTTGGTCGTTTGCGCGTTCGAGTCGCGCAAAGGGTAGGCAACCAATCCGGTGGCCGCCATTGCCATTGCGGAATTAAGGAGACGACGCTTTTTACTGCTGGACTTCGGTTTGGCTGTATCGTGAGACATGGCTTACTCCCTGAGGCAGTGATTTGTGTACGTTGAACCGTACTTAGATTTAATTCCTGCTTACAGAAAGTTACATGTAAGTTGGTATTTCACTATGACAAATATCATGCCGTTTAACACCATTGACGTTAGTCAAATATATTTCTTGTAGTTAAATTTTAGTGCCGGTGTCGCGCGTCGCGGCATGCGTTTTTCTGGTGTACCTCGTACTGTAATTTGCTCCCGAATCCCGGCAGTCGTCATGGCGAACGTACTGCAATGCAGACACGGTCGCGGTCACTTGGATGGGTGGCGTCAGGCCGCAGGCTTGCACGTACCGTAAATGCTCTCGTCTCTTGGTATCGTCGTTTCACCAGGACCAGCGTGCCGATTTCTGATGAGGCTGGTCAGGATGCCCCATTGCCGGCGGGCGCGGTGGTTCAGGAGTCAATGTGGTCGCCTCCATAGTTGGCTTCCGTGATTTTTCCAGACGATCCGGCACCGTGCGGATAAAATCAGGAATCCACTACGAACGATATCGGCATTCAATGCGACCAGAGGCGGAGAGCCAGGTGATTAACCATGTCTCATTTTCCTCATGACATGAGATTAAGACGGCAATCGCCGCGTTCCCGATATTTTCATCTTGTCGTTCAGCGGGAATAAGCCGGATCCCAATGCTTTGAATTCGGAAGGAGCCTGCGGGCATCCATGTTTGGACAGGCAGGCTCCTATCCGTACTTACTGGCTGGCCGAACTCAAGCGGTCAACCATGGCCTTGATCGCCGAGAGTTGGACGCCGCTCTTCTGCGCATAGTTGGCTCCGTACAAACCTACGGTATCCCAGCAGCCATTGGCATTCGATTGCGTGCCGCTGGCAACCGTGGGGTAGAGGTTCACGTCGACACGCGCCTGAGGGAAGAGCACAATGATATTGTTGGTATCTGCCCATCGAGTGTAACCGGTGTTCTTCACGAACTTGTCGCCGATCGTTGCATAGTTCTGCGTGCAGCCATGCATGGCCACGTGCAGTTTGCACTTTGCATAGGCAGCACAGGACGCTGGCACGTAGACCCAGCCGGTGTCCGCCATGCCCGGATTCGAAGTAAATTCACGCTGGTTGAACTCTTTATAGTTCGCGGCCGCCGGTGCATTGTTCCGTGCCTGGAGCGTGCCATAGAACTGGGTCAGCGCCGCTTTGGCGCCGTCGTAGCTGCAATTGGATATGTAGGGGGTAAACGAAGTGCTGCATGGGTTGTTGCCGGCCGAGGTGAAGTCGGTCGGAAATACATGTCCGGTATTGGCTGCCTGGATCAGGTTAACAGAAGCCACGCCGTTGTTGGAATACTGCTCCTGCACGGCGAGCATGGGATTCACGCCGACCGTGTTGTCCTTGGTCCCTGTGAAAAGATAGATTTTCTGGTTCGCAACATTGGTCTTGTTGTCGATGGCCGTGCCGCTCCAGTTGTCTATGGTCGCCTGCATAGTGTTCAGCATCGTGGCCGAAATGACGTTCTTGTTCTGGCACAACTCATAGGAGTAGTGATATTGGCAGAGGTAGGGCGTGGCGGCGAAGATGCCTACGCCCTTGAAGGTCGCAGAGTATGCATAGCCCAGGTTGATCGCCATGACGCCGCCGGACGACAGGCCGGATACGGTGATATTTGCAGTGTCCACATTCAGCGCTGGCAGCGGGACCGCAGCCTTCGCCGTGAGCGAGGCGAGGCAGAATGCGCCGGCTAGCAGGCAGGAATTAAGCAGCTTCATTAATAGTCTCCGGTTGATTGTCGAAATTTGCGATGGAGCAGCAATTACGCGTCCGCTATTCAGTTTATGAGCCTGAATTCTTCGGGCCAATGTCGCCGGAGCACATACATCGGTACGCGGGCATGTGTGCGGCGGCTACCGTGGGTGTTTTTGTCCAGGGTCTGCCGGTTTTGCACGAGAACACGGATTGCCTTCCCTGATCGCATTCAGACAACGCAATGAATCATGAGAATCAAGTCTCAGCCTGCATCAACCGCGACGCGATTGCGCCCGGCGTTTTTCGCAAGATAAAGCGCACTGTCAGCTCTTTTGAGCGCTTGCTCGATCGTTTCTCCGGATAGGTATTGAGCAACGCCAATGGAAATGGTCACGGAAGCGATGTCCGGCATATTATCGAAGCTTAGTGCTTCAATAGCCTCCCTGATGCGATCACTGAAGCTTGCCGCTGCAGCAGCATCGCTTCCGAGCAGAAGGAGAAGAAACTCCTCGCCGCCATAGCGGCCGAAATAGTCCGTGCTTCGGATCTCCTCCCTGATCTTGCCTGCGAGACGTTTCAATACCTGATCACCCGCTGCGTGACCATAGGTATCGTTGATTCGCTTGAAATAATCGACGTCGATCAGGCAGAGACAGAAAGGAGATTCATGCCGTTCAAATCGCTCCTTTTCCTGCTCTGCGATTCTGATCAGCTCACGTCTGTTGAACACGCCGGTGAGCTCATCGCGGATGGCCAGATCGCGGATGATGGTCAAGGCCTGGTCGAGCCTGAAGATGGCAATCGAATTGACTTGGTAGAACACCAGGATAAACACGGCGACTGTCATGACGAAGGAAATCGTCGAGACGGTTGTCAGGATGCGCATGTCTGTGACCACCGCTTTTGGGAAGCTGCCCGCAATGTCCATGATGTGAATCACGACCACGGCGAGAAAAGTCAGTCCCGACCAGACAAGCGCGGGACGCAGTCCGCCGGCGGTAGTGGCAATCAGGGGACAGACTGCGAGCCAGATCACCGTGGGTGCGCTGACTCCGCCCAAACGGCAGGTCATTGCAATCAACAGGCCGTAGATAGTGATGAGCAGTACTTCCCTGGCGCCGGCCACTTTCTGTGTCCATCTCAGTATCAAGAGCGAGATCAGGCTACCGAGCGTGGCCAGCATGCAAAGCAGGGTGTTCACATCATCGCCGAGGACATGGTAGAAGTATCCGTAGGCCGGCATGATTAAAATCGCCATGACAGAAGCGATGACGAGGTTCTCCGCCTTCCAGAGATCTGCAGGTTTCTGCCGTAGAGACTCCGGGATGAGCCTGGCAACTACCGGGACGAAGCGCTGAATGACAGGACTGGCACGAAGTTCCATTGTTTATTGTTCTCTCGTCCAGGTTTCAAGAAATCGTGACATCGCGCGCATCGGTTCAATGACGTCAACGCGCTTCGCCTATTTCAAGCATGTGCAGCGTATCGGCATGATGCTCTACATGCTCGTTGTCATACCTCCGTTTCAATCACGGCTTCTTCAATAATGCCTTCCGCCAGAAAATCATCGATTTCCTGATCGGTGAACTGATATTCCTTCAGCAGTTCCCGGGAATGCTCGCCCAGCATCGGTGCCGGCCGGTTGATTTGCGTTGGCGTCTTGGAGAAATGCACCGGGCAGCCCAGGGCTTTGGTCGGACCGGCCTGCGGGTGCACCAGATCGACCACCATGTCGCGCGCAAGGGTCTGTGGATGGTTCAAGGCTTCCGCCATGGTATGGATGGGCCCAACGGGAACCCCGGCGGCGTCAAACACCTTGATCCATTCGTCCTTGGTGCGCTGAACGAGTACCTCGCTCATCAGTGAAGTCAGCGCATCGAGGTTTTCCATTCGCGCAGTGTTGTTGGCAAAGCGCGGATCGGTGCACCACTCCGGATGACCCAGGACTTCGGCGATGCGCTCCCAGTTGGCTTGATTGGCTCCGCCGATATTGATCCAGCCGTCGCTTGCGCGGAAGGCCTGATAGGGCGCGGTCAAGAGATGTGCGGAGCCTGTCGGCTTGGATGAGCTACCTGTCGCGAAATAAACCGCCGCCTGCCAATAGGTCTGTTGCAATGCGGCTTCCATCAGCGAGGTATCCACGATCTGGCCCTGTCCGGTTTTCAGCTTGTGCGTATAGGCAGCCAGTATGCCGACGGTTGCCAGGATGCCGGCATTGATGTCGGCGATCGAATTCCCGGTTTTCACCGGAGGCCGTCCGGGTTCGCCGGTAAACGACATCAGGCCAGAGAATCCCTGGGCAATCAGGTCGAACCCGCCCTTGTCGGCAAAAGGGCCGTCACGCCCGTAACCCGATACCGAGCAATAGATCAGGCCCGGGTTGATCTTCGACAGCACCTCATAGCCAAGGCCCAGCTTCTCCAGCGTGCCTCGGCGATAGTTTTCCGTCAGCACATCGGCGCTTTTCACCATGCGCAGCAGGATTTCCTTGCCTTTCGGCGCCTTCAGGTTCAGGGCAATGCCGCGCTTGTTGCGGTTGAGGATCATGAACGGTGCCGACACGCCCTTGATGCGCGGCTCGCGATAGCCTCGCGAATCGTCGCCGCCCGGCAGCTTTTCAACCTTGATGACATCCGCGCCCATATCGGCCAGCATCATGCCGCAGGTGGGCCCCGCCATGATTTGCGCAAGTTCCAGCACCCGCATGCCGGAAAGCGGGCCGGGATGCGGAGTAGGGGTGTTCGCCATGCTTGCTCTCTTTCTCTGTAATCGTGTCAGCTGCCCGTCCATTCAGGGCGCCGCTTTTCCATGAACGCTTCCACGCCAGCGCGGAAATCCCTGCTTCCGTAGCAGGTTCGGATCAAGTCCTCCCCATCAGGCAGCTGGTTCGCGACGATGCGCCGTATGCCTTCCTTCGATACCCGCATCGTGAGCGGCGCATGTTTTGCCAGCCGCTCGCACATGGACTGCACCGCAGCGTCCAGTTCCGCCGGCTCGACGAGCTCTGTCACGAAGCCGCAATCCCTGGCTTCCTGCGCAGACACGGTATCGGCCAGCATGAGCATGCGCTTGGCGCGGCTTGCACCGAAGGCGGCAACCAGCCGCGTCATGTTCGCAATCGACAGGCAGTTACCCAAGGTCTTGGCGATGGGCACGCCAAAACTTGCCTTGGGCGTGGCGATCCTGAAATCGCAGGCCGCCGCGATCGCCATGCCTCCGCCCATGGCCCATCCCTCCACCACGCAGATGGTCGGCATCGGCAGTGCTTCGATCTGCCCGATCCGTTCGTCGATGGTTCGCTCGTAGGCGATGCCGTCTTCCGCACCCTGGAAGGAGCGGAATTGCTCGATGTCGGTACCGGCAACGAAGGCTTCGCCGCCAGCGCCGCGAAACGTGACGATCTTGATGGTGTCATCGGCACGGACGGCGGCGCAGGCGGCGGCCAGTTCCTCGTACATCGACCAGGTCATGGCGTTACGCGCCTGCGGCCGGTCGATGAGAATATGGGCGACGCCTTCCCTGACCGTCAGGTGTACACGGCCGTTGTTAGTCATGCAAAATCTCCGGTATCTGAGTCGTTGGTAATCCGGCCTGGAAAGAATGAAACGGGAAGCGGCAGAGAAAGACTCTGCCTGCCGGCATCAGCTCTCGGTCGTGACCTTCGCATCCTTGATGACCTTGCCCCAAGTCTGCCGTTCGCTGCGGATGAATTCGGCAAATTTCTCGCGCGTGCCGCCACTGTCCTCGGCGCCATACTGGTCCAGCCTTTCCATCACATCCGGCATGGACAGCACCTTGTTGACATCGTCGTTCATGCGCTGCGCAAGCGCTGCCGGCATCTTGCCCGGTCCGACCAGTCCGTACCAGGTGCTGGCGTCGAATTCGGGGAAGCCCGCCTCGGACATCGTCTGCAGGTTGGGATAGGCCTTGCAGCGTTTCGGGCGCGTCTGTGCAAGGGCGATCACCTTGCCCGATTTGACATGGGGCGTCGCGGCCGTCATGGTGTCGAAGCTGTATTCGATCTGGTTGCCGATCAGGTCGGCCAGCAGGGGACCGGACCCCTTGTAGGGCACGTGCAGCGCATCGACGCCTGCGCGCAGCTTGAACATTTCCAGCGTGAGGTGCTGGCTGGAGCCGATGCCCGCCGAACCGAATCCGATCTTGCCGGGATTGCGCTTGCACAGTTCAACCAGCTCCTTGACGCTGCGTACCGGCTGCGACGGATTGCAGATGAGCAGATTCGGCGTCACGCCCACCATGGCGATCGGCACGAAGTCGCGCTCGACGTTGTAGCTCAGCCTCGGCATGAGGCCGGGAGAAATGGCATGGCTGTTGACATGGGCCATCAGCAATACCGATCCGTCGCCGGGCTGCTTGGCAACGTAGTCGGCGGCGATCGTGCCCGCCGCACCCGGCTTGTTGTCGACGATGACCGGAACGCCCCACATCGTGGTCAGTTTTTGCCCGACGACCCGGGCCAGCGCATCGGTGCCGCCCCCCGGCGGAAAGCCGACGATGATCTTGACGGGCCCTGATAGAGGACCCTGGGCGCGGACAAGCGGGGATACCAGGGTAGCTGCCGTCGCAGCCGTGGCTGCAAGGAAGGTTCTGCGTTTCATGTGTCGCCTCTCAACATTGGATTTTTATAATGACCATGCCGCGACCGGTTGACGCTCTTCTGCGGCGTCTTCGTCTCGGCTAACGCACTGCTGATACTGCTACATCACACCCGCGCCATGCTTATGCCGCTTTCGCTTCGGGTATGCTGACCGACTTGGCAAGCGATTCCATCGCAGCCTGGATGCCGCCCTTGGTATGGGGCACATTGGCCAGGCCCAGTCCCATTTCCACACCGGCGATCGTTCCGCACAAGGTGAGATCGTTGAAGTCTCCAAGATGGCCGATTCGGAACACCCATCCCGAAAGCTTGCTCAAACCCTGTCCCAGCGACATGTTGAAGTTGGTGAGGATGGTCTTGCGAAGAACGTCGGCGTTGTAATGCTGGCCGTTGGCATCCTTGGGCATGACTACCGCGGTCAGGACGCCGCTGTATTCGGCCGGGTTCTGGCAGAGAATTTCAAGACCCCAAGCCCGTACTGCCTGGCGGGTTGCTTCCGCATGCCGCTGGTGTCGCTGGAATACGTTGTCCAGTCCTTCCTCGAACAGCATGTCGCAGGCTTCGGACAGGCCGTACAGCGTATTGGTCGCTGGCGTGTAGGGCCAGAAGCCGTTCTTGTTCGACTCGATGATCTCATCCCATGCCCAGAACGCGCGCGGCAGCTTCGCCTTCTTCGACGCTGCCAGGGCTTTCGCGGATACCGCATTGAAGGAGATCCCGGGCGGGAGCATCAGACCCTTCTGGGAGCCGGACACAGTGACGTCGACGCCCCATTCATCATGGCGGTAATCGATGGAGCCCAGGGATGAAATCGTGTCGACCAGGAGCAGGGCAGGGTGGCGTGCATTGTCCAGGGCGCGGCGCACGGCGGCGATATCCGAAGTGACGCCGGTGGATGTCTCGTTATGCACCACGCAGACGGCCTTGATCTCATGACCGGTGTCTTCGGCCAGGCGGGCTTCGATCTCGGCCGCATTGACGCCGCGCCGCCAGTCTCCGCCCAGGAATTCCGGCTGCAGCGACATGCGCTCCGCCAGCCGTTTCCACAGCGTTGCGAAATGTCCGGTTTCATACATCAGCACCTTGTCCCCCGGAGACAGCGTGTTGACGAGCGCAGCCTCCCAGGCGCCGGTGCCGGAAGCGGGATAGATCACGACATGGGACTGGGTCTTGAAAACCTGCTTGATGTCGGCGAGTACCTTCTTGCCAAGCGCCTGGAATTCCGGACCGCGATGGTCGATGGTCGGGTGATCCATTGCCCTGAGGATGCGGTCAGGCACGGTACTGGGGCCCGGGATCTGAAGGAAATGGCGACCGGAAGGATGGGAGTTGAGCTTGAGCATGAGGTCTCCTTGGAAGTGGTTTTTCTAACGCGTTCAGTTTGCATACAATATACTACATGCCAAGCAAAGCCAAGCATTACCACGAAATCGTTTGAGGACCAGTAAATACCGCGCTTATGCAGGCGCTCACGAGCTTCATCAATAGTAAACTTTCGGCGATATCCGTTCTTGGTATACAATATTCACATGAAAGAAAATGACTTATCCAATTCCTTGCCTCCAGCCAGTCCGGTCGACCGGACTGGGCTCGCTGCCGCCGTCACGAAGAAACTCCGGGACATGATCGTTGAAGGCGTGCTCACGCCGGGCACCCGGCTCAATGAACGCCTGCTGTGCGAACGCCTGCAGGTTTCCCGCACGCCACTGCGCGAGGCATTCAAGACGCTGGGCTCGGAAGGGCTCATTGAACTGCTGCCGAACAAGGGAGCAGTCGTTGCGCAAATGTCGGCCGACGACATTCGCCAGACATTCGAAGTGATGGGCGCCCTCGAAGGCCTGTCCGGCCAGCTTGCGTGCGCGCGCATTACCGACGGCGAAGTTGCAGAGATCAAGGCCTTGCACTTTGAAATGCTCGCCGCCCATGCGCGCCGCGACTTGCCGGCGTATTACGGTATCAACCACCAGATTCATAACCGGATCAATGCTGCCGCGGCCAATCCGGTACTGACGGCCACGTACCTGCAGATGAACGCGCGCATTCAAAGCCTGCGCTTCCGTTCCAACTTCAACCAGGACAAATGGGATACCGCCGTCAGGGAACACAGCGCGATGCTTGCAGCGCTTGAAGCCCGCGATGGCGCGCAGTTGCGCGCCTTGCTCGAACAGCACCTCCAGAACAAGCTCGAGACCGTACTCGCCGACCTGCGCATGCAGCTCTCAGCCTGAGACATAAGGACAACACTTCGATGAATGCCTCCGTTCCATCCAACATTCTGCTCGGCGCAGACATGCAAAAGCTGTCCGAACGTCACGCGCTCGGCAAGCGACTACAAACGGAGACCACCGGAGAAGTGCTGTTCGACAAATTCTCGCGCGGACGCTATTCGACGGATGCCTCGATCTATCAGGTAGAGCCGGTCGGCGTGTTCGTACCGCGCACGGAAGGCGATGTTTCCATCGCCATCGACATCGCGCGTGATGCCGGCGTCCCGATCCTCGCGCGCGGCGGCGGAACGAGCCAGTGCGGGCAGACGGTGGGGCAGGCGCTGGTCATCGACAACAGCAAGTACCTCAACGGCGTCGTGTCTTTCGACAAGGATGCAATGACCGTCACCGTCCAGCCGGGTATCGTGCTCGACCATCTCAATGCATGGCTGAAGCCGCATGGCCTCTGGTTTCCGGTGGATGTATCAACGGCGGCGCAATGCACGATCGGCGGGATGACGGGAAACAATTCCTGCGGTTCGCGCAGCCTGCACTACGGTAACATGGTGCACAACGTGCTTTCCATTGAAGCGTGGCTGTCGGACGGAACGCAGGCGCTCTTTACGGACATGACCGCAATGCTTCAGTCGGCCCCGCAGCGGGTACGGAAGCTGGCCGACAAGGTGGCTGCCATTGCATATCGGGAAAAGGAAGAAATTGCGGCGCGCTTTCCGAAGGTGATGCGGCGCGTCGGCGGCTACAACCTCGACGTCTTTCATCCCCAATCCGAACGCCCTTACACCAGCGACGGCAGCGTCAACCTGGCGCATCTGCTGGTCGGCTCGGAGGGTACGCTTGCCTACTCGCGCAGCATTACGCTGCGGCTGGCGCCGCTGCCCCGGGCCAAGGCACTCGGCATCGTCAATTTCAACAGCTTTCACAAGGCAATGGACAGCGCCCAGCACATCGTGAAGCTGGGTCCGGTGGCTGTCGAACTCGTGGACCGCACCATGATCGAGCTGGCGCGCGGCAACCCCGCCTTCCGGCCGACCATCGAGAAGGCGCTCATCGGCGCGCCCGACGCGATTCTCCTGGTCGAATTCGCCGGCGAGGACAAGGCCGAGCAGGTGCGCAAGCTCAAGAGCTTGGTTGACCTGATGAGCGATCTCGGTCTGCCCGGTTCGGTAGTGGAGATGGCCGACGACAAGGAACAGAAGGAATTGTGGGAGGTCCGCAAGGCCGGCCTGAATATCATGATGAGCCTGAAGGGCGACGGCAAGCCGGTGTCCTTCATTGAAGACTGCGCCGTACCGCTGGAGCATCTGGCGGAGTACACCGATTGCCTGACCGAAGTCTTCGCAAAGCACGGCACCCGCGGCACCTGGTATGCCCATGCGTCGGTAGGCACGCTTCATGTGCGGCCCATCCTCGACATGCGCCGCGACGGCGGCGCGAAGATGCGCGCCATTGCGGAAGAGGCCGCTTTCTTCGTGCGCAAGTACAAGGGCGCCTTCTCAGGCGAACACGGCGATGGTCTCGTGCGCAGCGAATGGGTGGATTGGCAGTTCGGCGAACGGCTCATGGGAGCGTACCGGGAAGTGAAGGATGCGTTCGATCCCGCCGGCCTGATGAACCCGGGCAAGATCGTCCGCGCCACCAAGATGGACGATGCATCGCTGTACCGGTTCAAGCCGGGCTATGCGCCGATACAGCTCGAGACCGCACTGGACTGGTCGTCATGGAATGTGCAGAACGATCCCGTGACCGAGGAGACCAGTGCTCCGGGTACGGGCGGCGACCCGGCCGGCGGCTTCGCCAAGGCAATCGAAATGTGCAATAACAACGGGCACTGCCGCAAGTTCGACGCCGGCACCATGTGCCCCAGCTATCGGGTGACCAAGGACGAGAAGCACCTGACACGGGGCCGCGCCAATACCTTGCGCCTGGCGGTCTCCGGACAGCTCGGGCCGGATGCCTTCACCTCGGAAGAGATGCATGCCACGCTGGACCTCTGCGTCAGCTGCAAGGGATGCAAGCGCGATTGCCCGACCGGCGTGGACATGGCCAAGATGAAGGCCGAGTTCCTTTATCACTACCGGAAGAAAAATGGCCTGCGCGTCAAGGACAAGCTGATTGCCTACATGCCCCGCTATGCAAAATGGGCATCCCGGCTTGCTCCGCTGTTCAACCTGCGCGATACGCTGCCCGGCGCCGCCGCCCTGAGCGAAAAGCTGCTCGGATTCAGCGCCCAGCGCCGCCTGCCGCAATGGCGTTCCGATACGTTTCTCGCTTCGGCGCGTCCATCCGCAAATACCGCGAACCTTCGGGAAGTGGTTCTCTTCGCGGACACGTTCAACAATTACTTCGAATCTGAAAATGCACGGGCTGCATTGCGCGTGCTGGAAGCCGCAGGCTACCAAGTCCATATTGCAGCGGCAAAAGACGAGGCAAGGCCGCTGTGCTGCGGGCGTACCTATCTGTCTGCGGGTCTGGTCGATGAAGCCAGGCAGGAAGCGCGACGGACCATCGAAGCATTGCTGCCATTCGTCGAGCGAGGTGTTCCGGTCATCGGACTTGAACCGTCCTGCCTGCTCACGATGCGTGATGAATTTCTTGCATACGGTTTGGGCAAGGCGGCGGAAAAGCTCGCTGCCAACGCGCTGCTCTTCGAAGAATTCCTGGCGCGGGAAGCCAAGGCCGGTGAATTGAAACTGAAGTTGAAAGCGTTGCCGCAAAAGACGGCCTTGCTGCACGGCCATTGCCATCAGAAAGCCTTCGATGCCGTCAAGCCGGTCCAGGTCGTACTAGGACTGATCCCCGATCTGGAGGTCAAGCTGATCGAGACGAGCTGCTGCGGCATGGCAGGCAGCTTCGGTTATGAAGCATCGCATTATGAAGTGTCGATGAAGATGGCCGAGCTCTCCCTTCTGCCGGCGGTGCGCGCAGCCGCACCTGACACGGTTATCGTGGCCGACGGAACGAGCTGCCGCCATCAGATTGCCGACGGCGCAAACCGTGAAGCACTGCATGTGGCACGCCTGCTGGAAAAGGCGCTTGATGCATCGGTGGTGAGGGACGCCTGAACAGGCATTCCGGTCCGGCGTACAAAGTCGGCTCATGACAGACAACGGCGAGCCCCTGCACGCGGGGGCTCATCTTCGGTGTCGAACCTGACCCGGTTCAACCCAATCACATAGGCGCTTTCCGTGTCAGTCTTGCCAATCTTGTCAATACGACTATTGTCCACTGTCCGCCTGAACATCTTTTGTAATCCATAGCGACTTGGAATTCAAAGAACCCAAAGTTTTCTCCAAGTCGTGAGCGCATTTCATGGACGAATAGCGCCATTCGCAATCTGCCGAGTCCATTATTGGCACGCCCCGAGCTTGCAGCCAACCATATCCTGACCTGATGTCTTTTCAATTCAGCAAGCGTTGATTTTTCCTGGTTGCCAGCACGATAACGGCGCCTGTCGGTCAAATTCATGAAGCCTGACAAACGTCTACAATGTGCACCGCATCTTTGCACCGGCGTCGGTCGAATCTGAAGCAGGGTGAACACTTCGATACAAATCCCACCGTTCCGGACAACAACCCGATACACTGCGCTGGCAAGATTGCAACTTTTGCGGCCGTCCTTGCTGCGTCGATTGAAGGCGCATTCCCTTCAGCTTGCCTTCCTGGCAATGATGGCTGCTCCGGCAAACATTACATGACACATGCAGACCGTCGGCCCATGCCCGGCATGCCGAGGTACAAGGAATATTGAATGGATCAAAGAGTCGAACCGCCGATCCCAGAAACCGCATCAGCCACCCGCAGGCGCAAGCTGCCCATCGGAAGCATCATTGCCGTGATTGCGCTCGGCCTGCTGGGCTGGCTGGCCTGGTATCTGACGCATCCGGCAAACGACAATCCATCGGGTCCCCCGGGATCGGCCAGCCTGCCCGGACAGACCGGGCAGCCGGCACGTCGCGGTCCGCCCCCGACCACGGTCGGCGTGGCGACCGTCGAGCGGGCGGACATACCGGTTATTGCCGAGGCGCTCGGCACCGTCATGGCATCGGCGACGGCTGTTGTCCGCCCCCAGGTGTCCGGCGTGCTCAAGGAGGTCCTGTTCACCGAGGGCCAGGCAGTCCGGGCAGGCCAGCTTATGGCCGTCATCGATCCGCGCCAGTTCGAGGCGGCGCTGATGCAGGCCAGCGGCCAGCGGCAGCGCGACGAGGCTCAGCTGCAGAATGCGAAACTGCTGCTGGAACGCTACAAGACACTGCTCGAACAGGATTCCATCGCCCGCCAGGAGGTCGATACGCAGGCGGCGCTGGTCAAGCAGCTTGAAGGAACGGTGGCCGTCGACAGGGCGGCGGAAGTGGCTGCAAAACTCAATCTCGGCTACACCAGGATCACCGCCCCGATCAGCGGCAGAGTCGGCCTGCGTGCCGTGGATGTCGGCAATCTGGTCAGCTCCGGCGACGCCAACGGCATTGCCGATATCACCCAGGTATCGCCGATCGACGTTGAATTCTCACTGCCGCAGGATCTGGTTCCGGAGTTGCGCTCGCGGATCAATGCGAATGCGAACCTGCCCGTCACGGTGCTGGACCGCAATCGCGTGACCGAACTCGATACCGGTAAATTCCTCGCGCTCGACAACCAGGTCGATACCCAGACCGGCACGATCCGCGCCAAGGGACGTTTCGACAATAGCAAATCCATGCTGTTTCCCAGCCAGTTCGTCAATGTCCGGCTGTTGCTGCGCACGATCGAGGGCACTCTGGTAGTCCCGGTGTCGGCAGTGCGCCATGGCGGCAACGGCGACTTCGTCTATGTGCTCAATCCCGCCGAGAAAACCGTATCGCTGCGTGCTGTCAAGCGAGGGCAATCGATGGTAGACAAGGTGGAAATCGTTTCCGGCCTCAAGCCGGGCGAGCAGGTCATTACCGAAGGCGCCGACCGCCTCAGGGACGGCGCGAAAGTCAGCCTGCCGGGCGAGCGCCCGGGCGGAAGCCGCGGTCCCGGCGCGCGGCGCGGCAATGGCGAAGGCGGTGGTAACGGTGCGGCCGCAGGGCAGGGCAACCGCAGCCCGCAAGGCGGGCAAGGTCTGCAAGGCCCGGACGCCCAGGCCAGCGCGGGACAGGCTCCCGCCGCGCAGGCTGCCGGCGAGCGCCGCCGCAGGACCGAGGCGCCGAACCCATGATGCAGGCATCTCGCAAGCCGCAGTATTCGCCGCCAGGGGAGATGCCATGAGTCCTTCCCGGCCATTCATCCAGAGACCTGTTGCCACGTCGCTCTTCATGCTGGCAATCGTCCTTGCCGGCCTGATCGGCTTCCGCTTCCTGCCGCTGTCCGCGCTGCCTCAGGTCGATTTCCCGACCATCCAGGTACAGACGCTGTATCCCGGCGCAAGCCCGGAAGTCATGAGCCAGACGGTCACTGCGCCGCTCGAACGCCAGTTCGGGCAGATGTCCGGCCTGCAGCGCATGAGTTCCACCAGCGCATCCGGCGTGTCCATCGTTACGCTGCAATTCGGCCTCGGCCAGACGCTTGACGTGGCGGAACAGGAAGTCCAGGCGGCCATCAATGCCGGCGGTTCGCTGCTGCCGGCCGACCTGCCGGCGCCGCCGGTCTATGCCAAGATCAATCCGGCTGACGCCCCGGTGCTGACACTGGCCATCACTTCCGACACGCTGCCGCTGACGGAAGTGCAGAACATGGTCAATACGCGCCTGGCATTGAAGATCAGCCAGGTCGCCGGCGTCGGTCTGGTGACGCTCAACGGCGGGCAGCGGCCCGCGATGCGCATCCAGGCCGATACCCAGGCGCTGGCATCCTACGGCCTCGGGCTCGACAGCCTGCGCACCGCGATCGCCGCCGCCAACGCCAATGGCGCGAAGGGCAGCTTCGACGGGCCGACCCGGTCCTACAGCATCAATTCCAACGACCAGCTGCTGGCGGTGGACGACTACCGGAACCTGATCGTCGCCTATCGCAACGGCGCGCCGGTGCGCCTGTCGAATGTTGCCCAAGTCGTCGAGAGCGCGGAAAACATCCGTCTCGGCGCCTGGGCCGACATGAAACCGGCGATCATTCTCAATGTCCAGCGCCAGCCGGGTGCCAACGTGATCGCCACCGTCGATGCGATCAAGGCGCGCCTGCCGGAACTGCAGGCCGGTTTCCCGGAATCGGTGCGCATCGATGTGCTGAGCGACCGCACCACCGGTATCCGGGCGTCGGTCGAACACGTCGAGATGGAACTGGTGCTGGCCGTCGTGCTGGTGGTGCTGGTCATATTCGCGTTCCTGCATGATCTCAGGGCGACCGTCATCGCCAGCCTGGCGGTACCGATTTCGCTGATCGGCACGTTCGGCGCGATGTACCTGCTCGGCTACAGCCTGAACAACCTGAGCTTGATGGCATTGACGATTGCCACCGGCTTCGTCGTCGACGATGCCATCGTGATGATCGAAAACATCGCGCGCTACATCGAGGAAGGTGAAACGCCGGTGGCGGCCGCGCTCAAGGGAGCGGCGCAGATCGGCTTCACCATCATCTCGCTGACCGTATCGCTGATCGCAGTGCTGATTCCACTGCTGTTCATGGGCGATGTGGTCGGACGCCTGTTTCGCGAATTCGCCGTCACGCTGTCGATCACCATCCTGATTTCCGCCCTGGTGTCACTCACGCTGGTGCCGATGATGTCCGCACGCTGGCTGCACGGCCCTGGGGAGCAACGCAAGGAAAGCAGGCTGCAGCGCATGTTCGACGGCGTCATCGTTCGCTACGACAGGGGGCTGCAATGGGTGCTCGCATGGCAGGGACTGACGCTGCTCGTGGCCCTGCTGACGCTCGCGCTGACAGCGCTGCTCTATGTCGTGATACCGAAAGGCCTGTTCCCGGTGCAGGACACCGGCCAGCTCCAGGCGCGCCTCGAAGCGGCGCAGTCGGTTTCCTACCAGCGCATGGCGGAACTGCAGCAGGATGCCGCGCAAGCCATCCTGGAAGATCCGGATGTCGCGAACCTGAGCTCGGTCGTCGGCGTGGATGCGGCTAACAACCGCATGCTCCATACAGGCAGCATGCTGATCAACCTCAAGCGCGAGCGCAGCGGCTCCCAGCAGGAAACCATGGACCGCCTGCGCGAGCGCGTTTCCCGCATCCCCGGACTCACGCTCTACCTGCAGCCGACGCAGGACTTGACCATTGATGCGGAGACCGGCCCGACCCAGTTCAGGGTATCGCTGGAAGGCGCCGACAATGCGACCGTAGTGCAGTGGGCCAACAAGCTGGAAGAGCGCATGGCGGCCCTGCCGGAACTGCGCAACGTCACTTCAGATGCAGGCGCGACCGGCGTTGCCGCATTCATCAAGATCGACCGAGATACGGCCTCCCGACTGTCGGTGACTGCATCGTCGATCGATGATGCGCTGTACAACGCCTTCGGCCAGCGCATCGTCTCCACCATCTTCACCGAGACGAATCAATACCGGGTGATTCTTGAAGCACGGCCGGGCTTGCTGTCGACGCCTGAGTCCCTGGGGCTGCTGCCGCTGCGCACCGGTTCGGGAAAGTCCACGCCGCTGTCCGCCGTGGCAACCATCACCGAGCGTCCGGCGCCGCTGCAGATCACCCACGTCGAGCAGTTTCCCGCGACCACGCTCGGCTTCGATACCGCGCACGGCACCTCGCTCGGCAAGGCGGTCGATGCCGTGCGCCAGGCCGCCAGGGACATCGGCATGCCGGGTTCCGTCACGATGCATTTCCTGGGCGCCGCCGGCGCTTATGAAGCGTCGCTGACCAACCAGCTGTGGCTGATCCTGGCCGCGCTGGTCTGCGTATACATCGTGCTCGGCGTATTGTACGAAAGCTATATCCATCCGCTCACCATCCTGTCGACGCTGCCTTCGGCCGGCGTCGGCGCCTTGCTGGCGTTGATGGTCACCGGACAGGGGCTGGGCGTCATCGGGATCATCGGCATCATTCTCCTGATCGGCATCGTGAAGAAGAACGCGATCATGATGATCGACTTTGCGATCGATGCCGAGCGCAACCAGGGCAAGTCGCCGCGCGAGGCGATCCACCAGGCCGCGCTGCTGCGCTTCCGTCCCATCCTGATGACCACGCTGGCTGCGCTCTTCGCAGCCGTGCCGCTGATGTTCGGCTGGGGCGAGGGTGCGGAACTGCGCAGGCCGCTCGGCCTGGCGATTTTCGGCGGGCTGGTCGTGAGCCAGGTGCTGACGCTGTTCACCACGCCGGTCATCTATCTCGCCTTCGACCGCCTTGGACGGCGCTGGACGGGGCGCGGAACCAACGAGGTTGTCGCGTGAACCTGTCCGCGCCCTTCGTACGCCGCCCGGTCGCCACGGTATTGCTGACGATCGGCATCGCTTTCGCGGGCATCGTCGGCTTTTTCGTGCTGCCGGTATCGCCCCTGCCGCAGGTCGAGTATCCGTCGATCACCGTCTCAGCCTCTCTGCCCGGCGCCAGTCCGGACACGATGGCCACCAGCGTGGCGACGCCGCTTGAACGACGGCTCGGGGTCATCGCCGGCGTCAACGAAATGACATCGACGAGCAACAGCGGCTCGACGCGCATCAGCCTGCAGTTCGATCTCAATCGCAAGATCGACGCGGCCGCTCGGGAAGTGCAGGCGGCAATCAATGCGTCGCGCGCGGACCTTCCGGCGACGCTGAAAAGCAATCCGACCTATCGCAAGGTCAGTCCGTCGGCGTCTCCGGTGATCATCCTCGCGCTGACCTCGCGTACCCGCTCGCCCGGCCAGATCTACGAGGAAGTGTCCAATCTGGTCCAGCAGAAGCTGGCGCAGGTGCCGGGCGTGGGCGACGTTGAAATCGGCGGCGGTTCGCTGCCGGCGGTGCGCATCGAGCTGCTGCCTTTTGCGCTCAACCGCTATGGCGTCAGCATGGAAGACGTGCGCGCGGCCATCCAGGCCAGCACGGCGAACCGGCCCAAGGGCGCCATCGAAGGCGACGAACGCCGGCTGCAAATCTATTCCCAGCCTGGAACCGTCAGCGGCGGCAAGAGAGCGGTCGATTATCGAGGACTCGTCGTCGCCTGGCGCAACGGCGCGCCGGTACGGCTGCAGGACGTCGCCGACGTGGTCGACGGCGTGGAGGACAGCCGCACCATCGGCCTCTTCAACGGCCAGCCTGCCGTGATCGTGCTGGTGACGCAGCAGCCCGGCGCCAACGTGATCAAGACCGTGGACGGCGTGCGCGCGCTGCTGCCGGAGCTGCAGGAACAGTTGCCGCATGACGTGCGGCTGCAAGTCGCATCGGACCGCACCAACTCGATCCGTTCCTCGCTGCATGAAATTGAATTCACGCTGATTCTCTCCGTGATCCTGGTGGTGCTGGTCGTCAGCGCCTTCCTGCGCAGCTTCCGCGCCACCATCGTGCCCGCCGTGGCCACCGTGGTTTCGCTGCTGGCCACCTTCGGCGTCATGTACATGCTCGGGTTCAGCCTCAACAACCTCAGCCTGATGGCGCTGACGGTGGCGACCGGCTTCGTGGTCGATGACGCCATCGTCGTCCTGGAAAACACCAGCCGCCACATAGAGCAGGGCATGGACCGCTTCAAGGCCGCATTGCTTGGTGCGAAGGAAGTCGGGTTTACGGTACTGTCGATCAGCGTCTCCCTGGTTGCCGTCTTCATCCCCCTGCTGTTCATGGGCGGGCAGATCGGCCGGCTGTTCCGCGAATTTGCGGTCACGCTGTCGGCGGCGGTGATGATTTCGATGCTGATTTCGCTCACCACCACGCCGATGATGTGCGCATGGCTGCTCAAGCGCGAACCGGAAGGGCAGGAGCGGAAACCGCCGGGCCGCGTTTCCCGCTTTTTCGAACGCAGCTTCGGCTGGGTGCTGCGCGGCTATGAGCGCAGCCTCGACTGGGCGCTGTACAACCGCGCGCTCGTCATGTTCATTCTGCTGGCAGTGGTCGCCCTGAACGTCTACCTGTTCGTCGCGGTGCCAAAGGGGTTCTTTCCGCAGCAGGATACCGGCCAGATCAACGGCGGCCTGCGCGCCGACCGCAGCATTTCCTTCCAGGCGATGCAGGGCAAGCTGCAGCAGCTCGTCGACATCATCCGCCGCGATCCGGCAGTCGATACCGTCGTGGGCTTCACCGGAGGGCGGCGCGCCGGCGGCGGCTTCATGTTCATCAACCTGAAGCCGCGTTCGGAAAGAAGCGAAGGCGGGCAGGCCGTCATTGCGCGCCTGCGGCCCCAACTGGCGCAGGTGACCGGCATCACGCTGTTCCTGAACACGGTCCAGGACCTGCGCGTGGGCGGCCGGCAGAGCAATTCCACGTATTTGTACAGCCTGAAAAGCGACAGCAGCGCCGACCTGAAGACCTGGGCCTTGAAGCTTGCGGAAGCGATGAAACGGCAGCCGGCATTGATCGACATCGATACCGATCAGCAGGAAAACGCCGTTGAAACCTATGTCGATGTCGACCGCGAAACGGCGGCGCGCCTGGGCATCAGTTCGCGCGATGTCGACAACGCGCTCTACAACGCCTTCGGCCAGCGGCAGGTCGCGACCATCTACGATGAGCTGAACCAGTATCACGTCGTGATGGAAGTCGCGCCGCAATATGCGAAAAGTCCCGAATCATTGAAGGACATCTACGTTCCGGTGCGGGCAAGCACGGCCGCGGCGGCTGCTGGCGCTACTGCTGCATCGAGCGCGGGACGCAATACGGGAGTTGCGACATCGGGTACAACAGGGACTGCAGCGGGAACCATGACCGCAGGCGCTGTCTCCACCGTAGTCAATCCCTCACTGCGCGACCAGTCCGGCGGCCAGGCGCTGAGCATTGTGCCTAGTACCATGGTGCCGCTTGCAGGAATCGCCCGCTTTGCGGAAAGGCCTGCGCCGGCTTCCGTCAGTCATGAAGACGCGGAACTGGAGACAAGCATTTCATTCAATCTTGCGGACGGCAGCACGCTGAGCCAGGCGCAGGATGCCGTGAAGGCGGCGGAGGCGGAAATCAGCATGCCGACCAATGTGCGCGGCAGTTTCGCCGGCGCCGCCCGCAGCTTCCAGGAATCGCAGAACCAGCAGCCGATGCTGATTCTGGCCGCGCTCGTGGTGATCTACATCGTGCTGGGCATCCTGTACGAAAGCCTGGTGCATCCGGTGACGGTACTGTCGACGCTGCCGTCGGCCGGTGTCGGGGCGGTGCTAGCACTGCTGCTGTTCAAGATGGAGTTTTCCATCATCGCGCTGATCGGCGTCTTCCTGCTGATCGGCATCGTGAAAAAGAACGCGATCCTGATCATCGACTTCGCTCTCGATGCGGAACGCTCGCGTGGCCTGAGTTCGCTGGAGGCAGTGCGTGAAGCCTGTCTGCTGCGCTTCCGCCCCATCCTGATGACCACGCTCGCCGCCGCGCTCGGCGCATTGCCGCTCGCGATCGGCTTCGGCGAGGGCTCGGAATTGCGGCGTCCGCTCGGCGTGGCCATCATCGGCGGCCTGATCGCAAGCCAGCTGCTGACGCTGCTGACGACGCCGGTCGTCTACATCCTGCTCGACAAGCTTCGTCGGCGCGGTCCGGACGAAAGCCGCCGGCGCCGGATCGATGCCGCCGTCCAACCTTCAACATGAACGCTTCCATGCTTCGAATCCGCCATTACATCATTGCCGCAGCCGTTGCAGGAACGCTAGGAGGATGCGCCGTCGGCCCCGTGTATGAAAGGCCGGCCGCCGCGTTGCCGGCGCACTTCAAGGAAGCGCCGGGCTGGCTGCCGGCAGCGCCGGCCGACAGCCTGGAGCGTGGCAAATGGTGGGCCTTGTTCGAGGATCCGTTATTGAATGAACTTGAGGCGGCGGTCGAAGTATCGAACCAGAATGTCGAAGCCGCCGCCGCAGCCTACGCGCAGGCAAGAGCGCTGGTCCGCGAACAGCGGGCGGCCTTGTTTCCCGTCGTGTCGCTCGACGGCGGCGCCTCGCGCGGCGGCCGCAACACCGGCGGTACGACAGGAGCCGCCACAGGAGGCAGCCGCATCTCCAACGCCTACCAGTTCGGCATCGGCGGCAGCTGGGAGCCGGACGTCTGGGGCAGGCTGCGCGCAAGCGTCGGCAATGCGAGCGCCAGCGCCCAGGCCAGCGCGGCGGATCTGGCGTCGGCACGGCTGTCGGCGCAGGGCGAACTGGCGGTGAATTACTTTACCCTGCGCCTGACCGATCTGCAGGCCGAACTGCTGCGCAACAGCATCGCCGGATACCAGCGCGTGCTGCAGATCACACGCAACCGCTACGACGCCGGCATCGCGCCCAAGACCGATGTGCTGCAGGCCGAGACGCAACTGGCCAATGCGCAGGCCGATGAAGTCGGACTGGCCCGCCAGCGTGCGCAGCTGGAACATGCGATCGCGGTCCTGATCGGCAAAATGCCGTCGGAGTTTTCGATTGCGCCGCTTCCCTGGAAACATGTGGTGCCGGAGGTTCCGGCCGTCCTGCCGTCAACGCTGCTGCAGCGCCGGCCCGACATCGCTGCGGCCGAACGGCGGGTGGCCGCTGCCAATGAACAGATCGGCATCGCGCGTTCCGGTTACTTCCCGAATATCGGCCTAGATGCATCGTACGGCTTGTCGGCCGCTACGGTAGGGAATCTGTTCAATGCGTCGTCGACGCTGTGGTCGCTGGGCTTGTCTGCCGTGCAGACCGTATTCGACGCCGGTGCCACCGGTGCCAGGGTCGACGCCGCTCGTGCGGCCCATGGACAGGCGACCGCACGCTACCGCCAGGCGGTCCTTGCTGCCTTTCAGGATGTCGAGGACCAGCTCGCCGCCACGCAGGTGCTTCTGCGCCAGGTGGAACTCAGGCAGCAGGCGTCAGCGGCGGCAGACCAGGCGGAAGCGCAGATGCTGAACCGCTATCGGGCCGGGCAGGTAAGCTATACGGAAGTCGTGAATGCCCAGGTCACGGCGCTGAACGCTCGGCGTTCGCTGGCGCAGGCACAAGCCGACCGGCAGACTGCAGCCGTGGCACTGATCCAGGCACTCGGCGGCGGCTGGCGCCAGGATGGCGACGCAGCGACTGCGATGAAATAGACCGCTGCTGGTTTCTGAAGCGAAAGCCTTCCCGCTGTTTAGCTCCTGATAATGGCATATTGCTATCAGGAACTGCTTCGATTACGCTTTGTCTCAGCTGTACGATCAACCAGTGAGACCCGGCGCCACCATGCACTTCCAATTGCCTCCCGACAGCTCTGACATCCATTACTTCGCCAGCCTTGAAGATTTCGAAAAGTGGTACGAACAAAATCAGGCTGCGGAGGAAGCCACGAGGCGCCTGCTTCAATCACTTCAGAAAAACAGCAAATAGCTGCACCTGGCAATCAGCTCCGTTAAGACTTTCCGGCACGCGCCTCGGCGAGAGCGATGGTCAGGTGCTGTACCTTCAGCTTGAGCTGATCGCGTTCCCTGGTCAGCTCATCGACCAATATCTCCAGGCGGTAAACGGCCAGCTGGTCCGGCGTCGCATCATCGGGCGGCGGCGCCAGTGCCGGCGTCGGTTTTGCAGGCTGCCGCGCTTCACGCAGCTGTCTGGCGGTTTTGCGCAATTCCTTTTTACCGCCGGCAACCGCTTCCACCTGCTTTTCAACCGGCAGGGAAGCCACGGTGGCGGCCGCATTGATCGAGATTACCCCGGCCTTTACCGCGTCGACCAGCTCGGGCGCCGCCGTCTTTTGTATTTTTTCGATCTGTCCCAGCGTCGCACTGCTGACTCGAGCGGTGCGTGCAACAGCTTCGCGGGTTAACGGCGCCGGAGTCTTGGCCGCCGTTTCCCGCTCTTCAGTTTCCGCTTTTTCAACTTTGACTTCCGCGGCATTTGGCTCTGCCTGCGCAAGTCGCGCCGAGAGAATTTCCTTCTTTCTCAATGCGAGTACCCCGCGCTGGAAATCCGAGACGCTTCTTCGCCCGAGATGATTATTGATCATCCACAGGTGCACGTCCTCCATGGTCTTGAAGTTGGTGTTCTGCACCGTGTTGAAGGGAATGCCATGCTTCTGGCAGATGCCGTAGCGGTTATGCCCGTCCACCAGCAGATCGCCCCATAGCACCAGCGCATCGCGGCAGCCCTCGGCGAGCAGGCTGCGTTCCAGTGCCTGGTATTCGTCTTCTGTCAGCGGATCGATATAGGCCCGCAGCTCCTCGTTGATCGTAATCGTCATGAACACGCCAAAATAAATAAGTGGCAGTAGTTTACACAACGAAAGCAGCCGGAGGCGGCCTATTGATTCGGCCCGGCAAACCGTTCCTTTTTCGGGTCGCTGCTCTCGCTCTCTACCTCTGGGAGAAGGCCGGGGTGAGGGGGACGGCCCAATATATTTTGGGGCGGATCTTTAGTCCTCCCATCTTGGGCTGGCCATCCGCCGTCACACAAACGACCCGCAGCAAGCCGATTGCGGGCTCCGTCCGGCTCCATGTGGCGAATATGCACCGTTATTTCCGCTTTTCTTGCGGAGAATGTGTTGCTTATGCGGTGAATAGCTTCCATAATCGCCGCATGAACAGCGGAGATTACACCTACATCTGGCAAGCCTCGGACTGGCCGAACTGGCGCTTTGACCTGGCGGCGCTTGCCGGTCCGCTCGCCGAGGTCAGCCGTGCGCAAGGGCTGCTGATGGGGCGTCTCGCCGATGTCGGCCTTGCCCTGCGCGACCAGGCGAGCCTGGCGGCGCTGACCGAGGACGTCATCAAGACCAGCGAGATCGAAGGCGAACACCTCAACGTCGAATCGGTACGTTCGTCGATTGCTCGTCGCCTCGGCGTCGATATCGGCGCGCTGGCTCCCGTCGACCGCCATGTGGAAGGCGTGGTTGAAATGGTGCTCGACGCCACCGCCAACTGCAATGATCCCGTTTCTCTGGACCGGTTGTTCGGCTGGCATGCCGCTCTTTTTCCTACCGGCTATTCGGGCCTGTCCAAAATCACCGTCGGCGCCCACCGCGACGATGCGAACGGTCCGATGCAAGTCGTGTCCGGCCCGGCAGGGCGCCAACGCGTGCATTTCGAAGCGCCTCCGGCAGAAGGCCTTGAGGCCGAGATGAACCGCTTCCTGGAGTGGATCAACCGTGGTCCGGACGAACTTCTTCTCATCAGGGCCGGGCTGGGCCATCTCTGGTTTGTCACCCTGCATCCTTTCGATGACGGCAACGGACGTATTGCCCGTGCCATCGGCGACTTGCTGCTTGCGCGCGCCGATGGCAGTCCCCAGCGCTTCTACAGCTTGTCGGCCCAAATCCAGCGGGAACGCAAGGCCTATTACGATATCCTGGAGCGCACGCAGAAAGGAACGCTGGACGTGACGGAATGGTTGGCCTGGTTTCTCGCCACATTGCACCGCGCCATCGACCAGGCGCAGCATGCCCTCGACGCCGTGCTGATCAAGGGCAGGTTCTGGCAGCAGATCGCCGGCAAGCCGATGAACGAGCGGCAGGTAAAACTGGTGAACCGATTGCTCGACGGCTTCGACGGCAAACTCACCAGCAGCAAGTGGGCAGCGATTGCCAAATGTTCGCCGGACACGGCGCTGCGCGACATCAATGAACTGGTGACGCAAGGCGTGCTGCGCAAATCGGCTTCGGGCGGGCGAAGTACCAGCTATGAATTGAGCGGCCTGCCTTCGGAGCAATTGACGTAAGTTGGCGTGACCGGAGCAATCGGAAACCAGAGGTATCATCATTGGTGCCATCGGCGCAGGACGCGCCTGCAGGCTTTCATGTCGTGAGTGAACAACCAGAATCCCAGAATCAGGATTTTCCGTGAAAAGACAATTCGAAGTGCCGCCGGTATTGACGATCGGAGGCGGCAGTGCTGGAAAACTGATACGGTCCCATGACTGGGCAAGGTCTCCACTCGGCGCTCCTTTGGCCTGGCCGCAGCCGCTGCAAACCATCGTCCGGCTGATGCTCGACTCCAATACGCCCCAGTTCATTGCGTGGGGCCCGCAGTTGTGCCTGCTCTATAACGATGCGTACCTGGGCGTTCTGGGAGACAAGCATCCCGACGCCATGGGCACTCCCTTCAAGGAAGCGTGGTCGGAAGTCTGGGAAGACGTGGAACCGATGGTCAGGCAAACCATGGCCGGTGAACCGCTGCGCTACCAGAACGCCCCCTTCATCATTCAGCGCAATGGCACGGACGAAACGGCCTGGTTCAACTTCTCCTATACCCCCATACGTAATGCGGACGGCACGGTGGAAGGCATTCACTGCGCGCTTGTCGAAACGACAGACCATGTACTCTTGGAGAGGGAACGGGAACGCCAGACGGAGCGCGTGTACAGCCTCTTCGAACAGGCGCCGAGTTTCATGGCTGTCCTTTCCGGCCCCGATCATGTCTACGAACTGGCCAACGATGCCTATCTGCGCTTTGTCGGACAGCGCGAGCTGGTAGGCAAATCGGTCGCGGACGTCTTCCCGGAACTGTCCGGGCAGGGTTACCTGGAAATACTCGACGAGGTCTACCAGACCGGGAAGCGGTTCGTCGGCAGGAAGCTGTCGGTTCAGCTGCGGCGGCAGCATGGCGCGCCGCTGGACGAGCGCTTCATCGATTTCGTCTTCGAGCCGATGCGCGACCCTCAGGGTGTGGTCAACGGCATTTTCATTGAAGGCTATGACGTCACCGATCACCAGCATACCGAGGAGCGTCTGCGCGAAAGCGAGCGCCAGGCAATGGAAGCGGCCCGATCGGCGGGCATGGAGCAAAGCCGCCTGCAGGCCCTGCTCGAAGCAGCACCGGTGGGCATCACCTTCGCTGACACTTCCGGCAAGATCGTTCTCGGCAATACGGAAAACCGCCGCATCTGGGGAGACCATCCGATGTCCGAAAGCGTCGGCCAATACGCCGAGTGGAAAGGATGGTGGGCAGACCAGTCAGAGCGTCACGGCCAGCGCATCCTGCCGCATGAATGGGGACTGTCGCGCGCACTGAAGGGAGAGGATGTGCCGAACGACATCGTCGAAATCGAGCCTTTCGGCATGCCCGGCGTGCGCCGAACCATCCTGCTGCGCGGATCTCCGATACGCGATGCGGAAGGGGATATCGTCAGCGGCGTGGTCGCGCAGATGGATGTGTCCGACCGCGTGCGCAGCGAAGCCGCGCTGCGTGAAAGCGAAGCCCGATTCCGCACGATCACTGACGCGATGCCCCAGATGGTCTGGTCCACGACACCGGATGGATACCATGACTACTACAATCAGCGCTGGTACGACTTCACGGGAGTGCCGCCGGGTTCGACTGATGGAGAAGGGTGGAACGGCATGTTCCATCCAGACGATCAGGACCATGCCTGGAAGGTGTGGCGGCGTTGCCTGGATACCGGCGAGCCGTATGAAATCGAATACCGGCTGCGTCATTGTTCAGGGCAATATCGCTGGGTGTTGGGCCGTGCGCTTCCCATGCGAGATGAAAGCGGACATATCACGCGGTGGATGGGGACGTGCACCGATATTCACGAGCACAAACTTGCCCGGGAGGCATTGAAGGAGTCCGATCGCCGCAAGGACGAGTTCCTGGCGATGCTCGCACATGAACTGCGCAATCCGCTGGCGCCGATCAGCGCCGCCGCCGAACTGCTGCCGATGATGGCGGGTGCGGACGCGCGCATGAAGCACATCGGCGAGGTGATTGCACGCCAGACGCACCACATGACCGAGCTGGTCAACGATTTGATGGATGTATCGCGCGTCACACGCGGACTGGTCACGCTGCAAAGTACCCCGCTGGATATCAAGGCGGTGGTGGCCGAAGCGGTCGAACAGGTGAGGCCTCTGGTAGAAGAACGCGGCCACGCGCTGGACATGCATCTTCCCTTTGAGAGCGCTGTCGTCCAGGGAGACAAGAAGCGCCTGGTTCAGGTGCTTGCCAATCTGCTCAGCAATGCGGCCAAGTACACGCCGAACGGAGGCGTTATCGATTTGCACCTTCGGGTAGATGCAGCGCAGGTAGCCATATCCGTGCGCGACAACGGCATCGGGATGTCCCCCGAACTTGTGCAGCGCGCCTTTGAACTGTTTGCCCAGGGTGAACGAACGGCGGACCGGTCCCAGGGCGGACTTGGGATCGGATTGGCGCTGGTCAAGAGCCTGGTGGAACTGCATGGCGGCACTGTGCACGCGTCCAGCCAGGGCAGCGGCAAGGGAAGCGAATTCACGGTCATGCTGGCACGCATCCTTCAAGAGAAAGAACACCGCCTGGAGGACGGCCATGCAGCCTTGTCGCCGCTGGAGTCTCCATACCGGATATTGCTCGTGGATGACAATGCCGATGCCGCCGACATGCTCGGCATGTTTCTGGCCGCGGCGAAATACGAAGTTGCGGTGGAGTACCATCCGGAAAAGGCGCTTGAACGCGCCGCATTGTTCCGGCCGCATGTATGCATGCTGGACATCGGCCTGCCGGACATCGACGGTTATGAACTCGCGCGCCGGCTAAGGTCGATGCGACGCGAGGAGGACCTGCATCTGGTCGCCGTCAGCGGTTACGGGCAGCCGCACGACAAGGATGCGGCGCGCGCCGCCGGGTTCGAATTTCACCTCGTCAAGCCGGTCAATATGTCCGAGCTGGTCGGCTATCTTAACCGGGTCAGGGAAAAGAAAAACGCATGACACCGGCCGCAATGAATACGCTCAACGCGCAAAACCAGGAATGCGAAAGCGCCGGCGATAGGCACCCGGCGCCAGACCGGTCGTGCGCTTGAACAGCCGGCGGAAGAAAGCCGGATCCTCGTACCCGACCCTCCAGCTGATCTCGTCGATGGGCGCCTCGGTCCGCTCGAGCCTGCGCTTCGCATCTTCGATCCGCAGGCGCTGGACATAATCAAGCGGAGTGAGTCCGGTCGCCTGCGTGAAGCGCCGCTTGAAGGTGCGTTCGGCAAGCCGGGAACGCCGGATCATCTCTTCCACCGGATGGGCGACCGAAAAATGCTTGTCCAGCCATTGCTGCGCGCTTTGGATGTCGCCATCGCCATGGTCACGCTTGCCCTCGAAAACAAGATAAGGGGTGAGTCCGTCCTGGTGCCACTGCAGCGCAAAGAGGCGCGCAACTTCCTGGGCCGCGGTCGCGCCGGCGTAACGTGCAATGAGGTAAAGCACGAGATCATGCCAGCTCATCGATGCGCCCGAACAAACCAGTTCTTCACGCGCCCCGGAGATGGTCAGCACGCGTTCCGGATGAATGGGAACGGACGGGTAGGCAGCCGCGAAGGCTCCGGCATAGCCGAAGTGCACCGTGGCGTCCTTGCCGTCGAACAGGCCGGTTTCCGCCAGAAGGAAGATTCCCGAGCAGGCCGAACAGAGCACCGCGCCGCGGTCGTGCATCATGCGCAGCCACGCGACGAGGCCGGGATAGCGGTCCTTCTTCCATCCTTGCTGCGGCAGAAGCACCGAGGGAACGATGACGATATCGGTGGCATCAATCTCCGTGAATGCGCGCTGCACGTTAACCGGCACGCCGCTTGCCAGTCCAAGGGGGCCCGTCGCTTCGCCAACGATCTCAAGGCGGAACGGGACCGAAGCGGCGCCTAGTGCGTCAGGCATGTCCATAAGCGTGAAAGCATTCATCACGTCGAAGATGCCGGTCAGCGTGGAAACAGCCGCATCGGGCAACGCAAGCAGACTGACGTGGCGCGGAGCAGATCCGGGGGAGGGCGCTTGTCTGGCCATGGCAACTCCTCTTCGTGACATTTTCCTGGATTCAATCGTACCCGCCTTGGCACAAACGAACCGATTCCGGGTCATTCCCGCGCTGTCTCCCCAGCAGTCTGCGTGCGACTCTGTGCACGCAGTTTGAACTCATGAAACGACCACAGGAGGCAGAGAACATGAATGCAACCGCAATTGATCAAACCAGGCTCGACAATTTTGTCATGCGCGCCATCGGCGACCTCTCGGCCGGCTATGGAGGCGTCATGGTCAGCATCGGCAGCAAGCTCGGCCTATACAAGGCGATGGCAGGTGCAGGCCCGCTCACCCCGGCGGAACTGGCTAGTGAAACCGGATGCGCCGAACGCTATGTTCGCGAATGGCTGAATGCGCAGGCCGCCGGCGGCTACGTCGAATATCACGCAGTCAGCAATACATACGAGCTTTCTCCCGAGCAGGCAATGGTGCTGGCCGACGAAGACAGTCCAGTGTACATCCCCAATGCCTGGAGCGTGCCGGCATCGATGTGGTTCGACGAAGAGAAAGCCATCGCGGCATTTCGCTCTGGCAAAGGCGTGGCGTGGGGTGATCATCATGACCGGCTTTTTTGCGGAGTGGCGGCGTTTTATCGCAATGCCTACCGTGCGAGTCTCGTACAGGAGTGGCTGCCCGCGCTTGACGGTGTCAGCAGGAAACTCGAGGCCGGCATCGATGTGGCCGACATCGGTTGCGGCCACGGCCATTCATCCGTGTTGATGGCCCGGGCATTCCCGAATTCGCGCTTTCACGGCTTCGATACGCACAAGGCTTCGATCGCGGAAGCCAGGCGCAATGCTGCTGACGAAGGCCTCACCTCGCGTGTCAGCTTCGACGCCGCGACGGCGGTGGACTATCCGGGCAGGAACTATGGACTCATCTGTTTCTTCGACTGTCTGCACGACATGGGCGACCCGGTAGCGGCAGCGCAGCACGCGGCCGAGGCGCTTGCACCGGATGGCACCGTCATGCTGGTCGAGCCGTTTGCCAATGACCGCGTCGAAGACAACATCTCGCCAGTGGCCCGGCTTTACTACGCGGCCTCGACGACGCTCTGCTGCGCGCATGCAGTGTCGGAAGGCGGACACCTTGTCCTCGGGGCGCAAGCAGGTGAAGGGAGACTTGAGGAAGTGTTCCGGAAGGCCGGATTCAAACATTTCCGGCGAGCGGCCGAGACGCCATTCAATCTGATTCTCGAAGCTCGGTGTTGATGCTTTAGCTCAAGTCCGGAGCCTTCGGATCACGCTTTATCGATGGTGTTTGCCAGTCAATCGGCAGTCGCGAGACATCAAGCAACTGCTTCGCAGCATGCGAATTCATCAACTATTCAGGAGCCGAAAATGAAAGTGAAATATCTGATAGCAGCGGTCGTTCTCTTCACTGACCATTCCGCATTCGCCGATGACATCTATCCGTATGTGGATCAAGGCAGCTTCACAGGCACCAGGACCCGCGCGGAAGTCCGCGCCGAGCTTGAGCGTGCTCATGCGGAAGGCAATCCCGTTGCCACCAGCACGCCGGAATTCGTCGAATTCACCCAAGTCGCTACAACCCTCAGCCGCCGGGAGCTGGGTGAGGAGGCGGCTCGAGCCGCAAGGGCTGCAGAAAGCGGTTCCGGTGCCGGCAACTGAGGGGGCACCGCGGCAAATAACCCCGCTTGTGGCCGGCGCAATGCAAGTATTTTGCCGTACTGACAACTACTGGCCACAAGCGGCCCTTGGTTAGCTCTGAAAGTGCTATCAAAACGGCAAGAGCAGCCGTCTTTTGAACATCTCGGCGGCTTCTGATTGGAAGACGAGATCGTTAAACAAACCGGCATCGTTCCAAGGATTGAACTGCGAACTGGTTTTTAAGAATACATATTAAGAGGTTTGCTACTACACCAGATCCGTCCAATGCGATATGAACAACATGCCGTCCGCAGCATATCTGCTCTGCGCTTCCTGAAAGGATGTCAAACGCTAGGCTAGATACTCTCAAATTAATAATAACGGTCGCATCATGGCACTCGCTCTTCCCGTCACCCACCCTCCATCCAGGCTCGAGGATCCGGCTCCGTCGCATCGAGCCATTGTCAAGGAAATGGCCTTGTATGCCAAACCCGATACGGTCAAAGGGAGCATGCTGTTCCTGATGGATTTCGCGCTGTACTGGACCGCCATTCTCGCGGTGCTTTTTGTACCCAACCTCGGTCTCAAGCTGCTGGCTTCCGTTTTTGCCGGAATCAAGCTGGCCAATCTCGCGACGCTGGCTCATGACGCCGCCCACAACAGCCTGACGGCATCGCGGCGCCTGAACTGGTGGCTGGGCGTACTGGCGTTCATGCCGTGCCTGTTCAACTATCGCCTCTGGGTGTACGACCACCATGCACTGCATCATCCGCATACGAACGGCGACCATGTCGACTCCTACAAGCCTCTGTCAAAGGAAGCATATGATGCGCTGTCGACCACAGGCAAATGGTGGTACCGGTTTTCCCGAAGCAGCAATCCGCTTGCCTTCGGCACCTATTACATTATCCAGCGCTGGTGGCAGGTCAAGTTCATGCCGCGTGCATTCCTGCCGCAGGACAGGCAGCGTTCAGCCTGGCTCCACTTCGCCTTCCTGTGCGTCTATGCAGTCGTATTCGTCGGCGCCCTGATCGCTGCGCCGCTGTTTGCGCCTATATCGGTCATGACGGCGCTGCTGCTCGGATTCGTGCTGCCGTTCTTCGTTTTCCAGTCGCTGCTGGCCTTTTCGCTCTATGTCAATCACACGCATCCCGATATTCCGTGGTTTGCGGAAGGCTCGTCGATGAAAGCCAGGATTCCTCCCGAAGCCATGACGGTGCACTTGAAATTTCCCGCCTGGATGGCGCACCTCGCCCACAATTTCTACGACCATGCGGCCCACCACGTATATCCGGCCATTCCCTGCTACGAGCTTGGCCGTGCGCAGGCGCGCCTGAACGAACTCCTCGGCGCAAATGCGCTTGTCGTCGGCTTTTCCTTCCGCACGCTCGGCATGATTTTCACGAAATGCAAACTGTACGACTACACCAACTTCCGGTGGCTGGACTTCGAAGGCAAACCCACGACGGAAGCGCCGCGCATCGTCCTGCAGCACTTGAATCATTGAATAAATGGAGCCCTTCATGCAACTCAAGAACCATCCTGGATGCCGCCTTCTCACCGAGGCCGGAGCTCTTTCGCAAATGGCCGTCTGGTATGAGGAAGAGCGCAAGACCCTGTGGGTGATGCAGCACGCGCATCCCCGGCCATGCTTCAACCTCGCACTGCTCGCCGATCTCGACAAGCTGAAAAACGCCATCGTCCGCAGCGGGCTGGAAGTCGATTTCTGGGTGACCGGCTCCGACGTGCCAGGCATTTTCAATGTCGGAGGCGACCTGTCGTTCTTCGTCCAGCAGATCCGATCGAGAAACCTGGAAAGCCTGCGTGCCTATGCGCATGCCTGCATCGAGGGCACCTGGGGTGCGATGAACGGCTTCGGCGTCGGGGCGATCACGATCGCCATGATCGAAGGCACGGCGCTCGGCGGCGGACTGGAATCGGCGCTCGCCCATGAGTACGTGTTTGCGCAGAAGGACGCCAAGATGGGCTTCCCGGAAATCGCCTTCAATCTTTTCCCCGGAATGGGAGCGTATTCCCTGGTGGCGAGAAAGGCCAGCGACCGCGTTGCGGAACAACTGATCCGCACCGGCGAAGCCCACAGCGGAGAATGGTTCGCCGAGCGCGGGCTCGTTGACAAGACGTTCGATGCGGGAGAGTCCTTCAAGTCCACGCGCACCTTCATCGACGAACTGCAGCCCAAGCTCAACGGCGTTCGCGCGATGCTGAGAGCCCGCAGGCGCATTCAGGGAATCAGCAAGCAGGAGCTGATCGACATTACCGATGACTGGGCACGAAGCGCATTTCACCTGCGGGAAGAAGACCTCGCCTACATGGAGCGGCTGGTCATGCTGCAGAACCGCAGGATGGGCAAGCCGCCGCTTGCTGCTGCAGCCTAAGCGGAATCAGGCAACGATACGGAGTACGCGCGACTGTGCGTACCACGCTTCGAAGTCCGCTGCGGACATGGGCTTGCCGAACAGGTAGCCCTGCGCATACTCGACGCCGATGCTGCGCAGGAAGTCGGCCTGTTCCTGCGTTTCCACGCCTTCGGCAATCACCTTCAGCTGGAGCTCCTGCGCGACGACGGTCATCGAGCGCAGGAGACGCTGAACCCGCACGTCATTGTGCACGGAACTGATGAAGCTGCGGTCGAGCTTGATCGAGTCGATCGGCAGGCGGGCCAGATGGGTCAGGGAGGAATAGCCGGTGCCGAAGTCGTCGAGGTGAACTTCGGCGCCAAGCTTGTTGACTTTCTCAATCAGGTCGAACGCCAGTGCCTCGTCTTCGATCAGGTAGCTCTCGGTCAGCTCGAGATCGAGCATCGAAGGATAGCTGCCCGCATCCATCAACGCCTGGCGGAAGTCGCTCACGAGATCGGGGTGCCGAAGCTGGCGGCCCGACACGTTGATTGCCACGCGCAGGTTGATGCCTTTTTTCGCCCAGGCTTCCGTCTGGCGCGCCGCTTCCTCCATCACCCACTTGCCGATAGGGATGATGAGGCCGGACTCCTCGGCATAGGGAATGAAAGTGGCTGGCGATATCAGGCCACGCTCCGGCGAATGCCAGCGTATCAGCGCTTCCGCGCTGTCGACCTTGCCCGTGCTGAGATTCTGTTTCGGCTGGTAATAAAGTTCGAACTGTCCTTCATCCAGCGCCTTGCGCAGATTGCCGTCGAGCCAGACCTGTTCGCTGATTTTCTTGTTCATCACGGGATCGAACACCTGGAAGGTGTTTCTTCCCTCGTCCTTGGCCGCATACATGGCCATGTCGGCATGGCGGACAAGTTCCTCCATGCTGCTTCCGTGCGCCGGAAACATCGCAATGCCGATCGAGCAGGTGGAATGGATCTCCGCATGATTTACCTGGAACGGGTGCTTCATTTTATCGAGCACGCGCCGGGTGATCGCTTCCACTCCCTCCAGGCTTGCATTCCTGATCATGACCAGAAATTCATCGCCGCCGAGCCGGGCAATGACATCGCTGTCGCGCAGGCATTGGCGAATCACGCCGGCGGCGGCCTTGATCAGGCCGTCCCCGGTCAGGTGACCGTAGTGGTCGTTGACCTTCTTGAAATTGTCGAGGTCGATGAAGAGTATCGCGAATGGCGTCCCGGCCTCGTCGGCAACCGCCGCGTTGATGCTTTCCTGGATCGCATGCCTGTTCGGCAGCCCGGTCAGGACATCCGTATTGGCCAGTTCAAGCAGGCGCGCCTTGATGCGCCGCTCTTCCGTAATATCCGTCCCTGAGCAGATCAGGTAACTTTCATTGACTCCGCTGCCGCTCTCGACAATCTTGTTGCGCCAGAGGATATGCCGCACGCCGTACTTGCCGTTGACCGGCCGTACGATGTCGAACGGTTTCTTGGTCTTGAAGAATTCCTTGATGTTTGCTCGGGCATCCGAATGCTCGGATTCGAGCATGAACAAGTCGTGAGCATCGTGGCCTAGCACATGCTCTTCCTTGATGCCCGTGACTTCCTCGCACAGCCGATTGAAGCGCTTGATCTTGCCGTTGCTGTCAATAATGACAAGAATCGAATTGACCTCGGTAATGACTTGCTCGGAATAGGCAATGGCCTGCGACATGGAGTGGGCGAGCGCATCCACATCCGCGCGGTCCGACGCGGTACCGGCCCATGTCCACGGGTCGATCTTGCGTCCGATGAGGTACAGGGTGACGGCTTCGCTGAAAATCTCCACATCCAGCCGCACGCAGCTGGTCACGCCCTTGAGTGCCCGTATGGAGGAGGCTTGCTCTTCCGTCAACGTAATTGTCCGGGAAGACTGCAGGCCATCCTTTGACAACTTCAGCGCATCGCTGTCGGACGACAGCCACCAGTGCGGATTGGTCGTGCCGAAATGAATGAAAAGCGGTGAATCGTCTACAGGATTGTTGTTCACTTGGCGCCTCAGAGATGGCTATGCTGATTGTCTTCTAGGTGTCAAAGTTGAAACGAGCTACGCCGCGCTTCCGTACAACGCATTATCAGCGATTTCACAATTTGTTGCACTGCGTAAACATAGACGGTTTTCTTCGGAAATGGAATGGGAATTACACATTCAGGCCAGGCTCCGCGTTACAAACACGGCGGAAAATGTTTTGTACGTTTCAGTACCAAAGATGCGGGACCATTTTTAATCACAACGCGCAGTTCTGATAACAAAATATCATGATTCCGCGCTGGAGAAACTCCCGTCGAAACTCTTTCCATAAAGGCAATTTTCGTCATCTGAAGAGCGTTCCGCGAAGGCAGCATGCCGTCTTCGTCAACGGCGATCGTATTACCGGAACACATTCCACATATGTCCTTGGCAATAGGCACCACACGGAGGGATGCGAACCGGGACATCTGGATTAGGCCCGGACTTCCAGCCAAAAACGGAGCCCTCGGTAATAAATCCTGACAGGAGCGGCGCGTCGCTTTCAACACGAAGCAGCGCCCCATATCTGAAGATGAACTACCGGATAATCAGGCACTTGCAGCACAGGATTAAAGCGCATTAGCACTATTAGAGAAGAAATGATTCAAACCGGCGCTTGCGATATGTCATAAACCTCGTTGTACTTAATCAATCTTAAAAGTTATTTAAATATCTACAATCAGTCTAACTAAAAACAAAAAGCCGTTCTTTAAAGGGGAGCAAGACAATGGTTGAGCAGCCAGTTGATATTCCCGTTCGCAAATCATTCTCGCCGGGCGAATTATTCCTGCCTGTATTGCGGCAGTGGTACGCATTCAAAGCCCGATACCGGAATTTCCGCATCTCGGCCGGTACCACTCGGCTGCTAGGCCCCCAGTATCGCCGCAGCCGGGAACGCATCGAAATCGACATCACTTACGTATGCAACCTGCGATGCCTCAACTGCAACCGGTCGATCTCCCAGGCACCCGAGAAGCTGCATATTTCGTTATCCCGAATCAGGCAGTTCGTTGATGAATCGATTGCACGCGGCAAGCGTTGGAAAGGCATACGCGTCTTGGGAGGCGAGCCGACTCTTCATCCGGAATTCCTGCCGATTACGGAAGAACTGCTCCGTTATCAGCAATGGGACCCTGACTGTATCATCACCGTAGTATCGAATGGATATGGCAAGGCGGTGAATGAAATGCTCAAGAAAGTTCCTTCCTCGATCCAGATTGAAAACACATCGAAGACCGGCAATCTCCAGCCCAGCTTCGGCGCCTTCAACGTTGCGCCGGTTGATGATCCCAAGTTCGCCAATGCCGACTTCCGCAACGGCTGCGACATCATGGAAAACTGCGGCATGGGCCTGACGCCGCTTGGATATTATCCATGCGCGGTAGCTGGCGGCATCGACCGCATTGCCGGCAAAAACCTGGGTTCGGCCGCCTTGCCGGCGGACGACGATGACATGCTGGGCGCGGCGAGCGAACTCTGCCGTCTGTGCGGCCATTTCCGCGATGGCCACTGCGCGCCGCCGGAAATGCGGCCGATTCTGCTCAAGCAGGAGATGTCGCCGACCTGGACCGCGATGTTCGAAAGCAGGAAGACGATCCGTCTTGCTCAACGACATACCGCAGATCAAGCTCAGAAAGACGAAGTGCAGGTCGAGTGAGCGAGACAGGCTTGCTACACAAGGATGGCGGCCCCGTCTTCGGCAAGGCGAATCCTACATTTTCCTCTCACCCTCAACACCTGCGCTGCGAGTGCATGCCTGATTCCATGGCAGCGGCGAGAGAAGTCCCATGTCAGCCGGTACTGCCGGGGCGCGGCCATATGAATTTCCAGCGAAGCGGCTGCGGGAGCGTTGACAATCGAACGTTTGCCCTTCGCAATCACCATGCCGCCCCCGATGGGGATGACCAGGTCGTTCGGATTGTCGAGCTGGGCGACCCAGAGCATGCCGGACTTGCAGCGCACTTCAACGTCGAGCTCATCAGGCAGCACAACGATAGAGCCTGCATCCAGCTCGACCTGTATGGGCGCACCGTGTGATATGCCGTTCATGGATGTAAGCCTTTCATGAAACCTCGTGTGACGAATGCGGCACCTGGCGACGCCGAATTCCAGAAATGTCATAGCACGGCTAGCAAAAGGACAAGGCGGCCAGCATCCGCAAGATTGCTTCCGGCTGCAACATCTGCATGAAAGCCCATAAACTGGCGGTTGCGAATACCGTGCATGCGATGACGGCTTGCATCACGCTTGCTCAGGCAGGACGAGGCATTGCCGCGATGATCACCGGCCTGTCCTGGATCGGCCAGTGCAGCGCGGAAGCGATCAGGCCGAGTGCGACCGAACATATCCAGACGGCGTCATAGGACCGGGTCAGGTCGAACACGATGCCGCCCAGCCAGACTCCGAGGAAACTGCCAATCTGATGGCCCAGGAAGACAAAGCCGAACAGCGTGCCGAGATACTTGACGCCAAATATCTGCGAGACGATGCCGTTCGTCAAAGGCACCGTGCCAAGCCACAGAAAGCCCATGGTAACGGCGAAGACATAGAGGCTTGCCTCGCTGATTGGTGCCAGGACAAAGGCTGCGATCGCGGCAGAGCGGACAAGATAGATACCGGCCAGAAGGTGCGGTTTGCTCAGCCTGGCGCCGAGCAGGCCGAAGACATAGGTTCCCGCAACGTTTGCCATGGCAATCAGGGACAGCGCAATCATCGCGCTGCGTCCGTTGAGTCCCTTGTCGAGGAGATAGGCGGGCAAATGCGTTGCGATGAACGCCAGCTGGAAACCGCAGGCCAGAAAACCGATTCCAAGCATCCAGAAACCCTTGTGAAAGGATGCCGCGCGCAGTACTGCACCCAAAGACCCGGATTCAATTGCCGGACTGCCGTCGGATGTCTTGTCGCGCAATGGAAATGCAAGGAGCGCCAGGATGGTGACAGAAATTGCAAGCAGGACGAGCGTGGCTTCCGCTCCTGCGCCGTCTATGGCATTCTGGGCAAACGGTACGGCGACAAACTGGCCGAGGCCGCCGGCGGCGCCTGCGAGTCCCAGCCCCCATGCGCGCTTTTCCAGCGGAAGCAGGCGGCTGAGAGCACCGTAGATGACGCTGAAGGATCTGCACGACAAGGCGATACCGATGAGAAGTCCTGCGCTCAGTACAAACTCGGCCGGCCCTGAAGATTGAGACATGAAGTAAAGCCCTGCTCCATAGAGGAGGCAACCGGAGGCAACGACTTTCACCGAGCCGAATCGGTCGGCGATCATGCCGGTGAAGGGCTGCGCCAGCCCCCAGATCAGGTTTTGCAGCGCGATGGCGAATGCGAAATCGCCACGGGTCCATCCATGGGCGGACGTCAATGGAATGACAAAAAGGCCTTGCGCATGGCGAACGCCAAGGGAGAGTCCCATGATGGCGCCGCCGGCAAGCACCAGGGCAAGCGGACTGAACCGCACCGAGCTTTTCATTCTGTGTATCCTTCCGAGTCCGGTTGGCGAATTAAGCTCAGTATGGAGAGGCGGGTTGCAGGCCACAACCGACATTTTTGCAGTCAACCCATGCGTGCGACGCATACGAAGGTGCAAGGCAGACGCGGCGTGCCGGCATGCCGCATGGAGTCCCGCTTGAATTGTCGATTCCGGCCGCTTTCAGCGCCGGCTATGCATCCTCGATGGCCACGCCGGCATCGGCGGCAAGCTTCATTTCATCGATCAGCCATCGCCGGAACACATCCACATCGGATCGAGGACTGTCGGTGGCATCGATGAGCCAATAGGCATACTCCGGTACGTCCCGCCTTTCACCCGACAGTGCAACGAGGCGTCCGGCGCGCAGCATGGGTTCAACCAGCGGCAGGCGGCCGAGTGCGATACCGTGGCCTTCTAAGGCTGCCTGAATCACCTGGTCATACTGGTTGAAATGCAGATAGCGACTGGCTTTGTGTTTCTTGACAGCCCGCTCGCGCAGCCAGGTTGACCACTTCAACCAGGGCCGCCCGCTGTCATCGAGTTCCAGCAGGGTATGTTCCAACAGCGTGCCTCTCGACTGAAAGGCATTGGCTGCAACCTCTGGACTTGCTACCGGGACGACGACCTCGTTGAACAGGCGAAGTGCGCCGCGCGGCGCTTGTCCTGCCGCGCAGTACCGGATGGCAATGTCGATGTCTTCCGCCTGAAGATCGAGCAGTCGGTTGTTCGCCGCAAGTCGCACATCGATATTCGGATACGCCGCCTGGAATGCACCAAGCCGAGGGAGGATCCACAGGGTGGATACGCCGATACTTGCCGAAATCGTGACAGGGCGGCGCTTCGGTTCATCCTTGACGGAGGCAGCGAACTCCAGCAACTTTTCCATCCAGGGAAGGGCGATCCTGTAAAGCTGTTCACCGGCGTCGGTAAGGACGATGGTTCGATGCTTGCGCACGAACAGCGGTGTGCCAAATCGTTCCTCCAGTCCCTGTATTTGACGGCTGATCGCCGACTGCGTCAGACAGAGATCGTCTGCCGCAGCCGTAATGCTGTTGCGCCTGGCGGCGGCGACAAAGCCTTTCAAGGCATCTAGCGAAGGCAGCGATGTCAGTTGCATGAATTCTCCTCATGGCGAACATGCTTCCGGCAGGGCGGTCATTTGGCACCTCTTTCGCGGAAGCGGCTTGTCCGCCTAGTGTGATACCCGCATTCTTACACGGACTACAGCCGCATGAAAAGCGAACATCACGCTGATCTCCCATGTCTTTCAGGCATGGAACGCATGAAAGATGAACATTCTTCCCGCGAGCCTTGAAGTTTCCACCTTTGCCGTCGGAAGCCTGTAAACTAGAACTTTCCAGGCAAAGTACACCACAGCAAAGATCCTTCCATGCCATGCAGCGGCCGAACGGCATGAGAAGCAAAGCCGAATGTCTGCTGCACCGGTTTGAATTCCCATCTTGACCATGAAAAAGACAAAAGCCGTACCCGAAAAGAACTCCCAGGCATCAGAAGAACACGATGACGCGCTGGCCGACAGACTGATCAAACTGGCCGTCGAGTTGCGCGACGTCGACCTCTATGCTTCGTTGAGCGAGGAGCACACGAAAGCGCTCGCCGGTCTGCGCAAGACCATACGCAAGTGCCTGCAGCACAAACGCGAGCAGGCGCTCGATGAAGCGCTCGAATCGGTCTACGAAAAAGATATCAAGGCCTATCAGGTATTGCGCGAAAGCGTGGAGGAACAGGCTGGCACGGTATTGCTGCGGCGTGACACAGGCCCCGAACTGGAAATCAATGCATTCGCCGTTCCGCTGTTTGTGCACACCAAGGGCGGACTGCGTGCCGAACAATGCTTCCAGGACGGCGATGCATTCGAGCAGTTGAGAGCCAGTTTCGTCGAGCACGGCCTGGAGAGCCGGCGCGCAAGCGTCGTTCTCGTCAGCCATGCGTATCACGCCGACGAGCTGGAGCGTATCGGCTACTGCCACTTGAATGCCATGGTCCATGAAGCTGCCGAGGCCATGACCCGCAAGAAGGCCTCCGCGGCGGACGCCATCGTGAAAAGCCTGTCCGGTTGGCCGCCATCAGAGTTTGCGCCTGACGACGAGGCGCTCGAACTCCGGTTCCTGGTCGGCTTCGCGCTCAAGCCCGCCGACGATCCCTTCTACCGCGTACCTGAAAAAGCCGCTGCGGCCGACCGCTACTTCGAAGCGCGCGCAGAGCGCTTCCGCACTTGGTCGCAACAGGTTACACCGTTGCTGCAGCGCTGCCTCGCCACCGATGGACGCGGGGTGCGAATAGATTTCCTGTATCAGGACTTGTTCTTCGGCGCAAGGGAAGCGGCCTTGATCGAATTGAGCGTGCTTCGCCTCCTGACCGAACTGCGAGATCTGTTCGAAGCACAGGGAAGCGCTGCGGAAAATATCCAGGCAGTCATCGGACCGTTCGGGACCGAGGACGAACCGACGCTCAGGGTGAACTTGTCACGCGACGATGACAGTGAACTCCTGGGATTTGCCGAAAGACTGCTCAGCCGTACCGAGACCATGGAAAATGCGATTGCGGATATCGCGGACGGATTGACGGCGATGGGAATGCGTGATGTAAAGATTGCAAGATCTTTCGACGCGGAGGGCATTCCTGGAAATGTTCGGGCTTACCAAAGCAGGTAGCCGAGAGGGCGGGGCAGGCGGACCTGACTATCCGTCCGCCTGTCTGCGGCGTGAGAGTGCGGGATTTTGTCGGCCAACTTTTATGCAGCAGTTACGAACATGCTCTCGACCAGTGCCAAGGGGTGGCCCGGCACTGTGGTGACACCGCTGGCTGTGGACCACATGTTTGGAAGGTCAAACCGCGCATGATGCGGCTTGATTCCAGTTGTCTGAAGCGGCCGGCGTGCGCCGGCCATCGACGCTTAGGCAAATCGCATGCGCAGCGAATCCCAGATCCTTGCAAAGAAGCCGGCTTCCTTGACGTCTTCCAGCGCAACCAGCGGCAGGTCTGCCAGCGGCTTGCCGTCAAAGGTCACCTTCACCGTGCCGACCTTGGCGCCTTTGGCAATGGGGGCAGCCAGCTTGTCCTGCAATACCACCTCGGTCTTGATCTTGCTGCCCGCACCCTTGAGAAGGGTTTCATAGCGATCGGCGCCGAAGCCGGCCTTGAAGGTATTCTGCTCGCTCTTCCATACCGTCGGCGTCGCCAGCTGCTGACCATTGGCTGCAACCCTGACGCTTTCAAAGTTGGAGTACGCCCATCCGAGCAGCTTCATGCTTTCGTCGGCGCGCACACGCGGCGACGCGGTGCCGGTCACCACGGTAATAATGCGCTGGCTGCCGTTGCGCTTGGCCGATGCGATCAGGTTGTAGCCGGAGCCGTTCACATAGCCGGTCTTCATGCCGTCGACGGTCGAATCGCTGTACAGCAGCAGGTTGCGGTTGCCCTGCTTGATATTGTTGTAGGTGAATTCCTTGACAGAATAGATCTTGTATTCCTCGGGGAAGTCGCGAATCAGGCGCGCTGCCAGAATCGTCAGATCTTCTGCGGTCGAGTAGTGCTCGGGATGGGGCAGGCCGGACGCGTTCATGAAGTGACTGCCCTTCATGCCGAGTTCCAGCGCCTTCTTGTTCATCATCGCCGCGAAGGTTTCCTCGCTGCCGGCAACCGCTTCGGCCAACTGAACCGCCGCGTCGTTGCCGGACTGGATGATCAGGCCATAGGTCAGATCCTTGATCGACACCGGTACCTTGGGGTCGATGAACATTTTGGAAGACGATTTGTCAACGCGGTAGGCATTGAGCGAGACATTGACCATCTGGTCCCACTGCAGACGCTTGTCGCGCACCGCCTCGAACACCAGGTAGGCGGTCATCACCTTGGTCAGGGAGGCGGGAATGATGCGCAGGCCGGCTTCCTGAGAGGCGAGCATCTGGCCGGTATTGGCGTCGAGGACAGTCCAGCTTCTTGCGGCAGCAACCGGTGCCGGAACGGTTTGCGACAGGGCAGGCAAGGCTGCCGCCAGGATGGTGCCCGAGACGACGGCACGGGCGATGATGGAAACAGTAGACTTAGGCATGCAAATTAATCAAGAGAGAATAGGGGGCCGCCGGCTGCGGTGGCGCAAGCATCTGGCAAATGGCAACGCGGTATTGGCAACGCGTGGACGATATGCCACGACCGTACTCCTGCCACATGGAAATTATAAACGGGGAAGGCGACGCGGCCATACTTATTGCAGTTGGTAGCACTTCTTTGTGCGATTCACGCGAAAAAACCACGTTGCCAACTCATAAAGCAGCACAGTCCGTACGCGCATTTTCCACAACCGTGATCATTCGATTACGATGTTTCGTGACGCTTATGGCAATACGTCCCCACCAGCTGTTGGGCTTGCTTGAGCGTTCGTCGTCAGCCTGAGCTGCGATGCGCATGCAGGAGACAAAACCACGGTGGACTTACAGCGTGGCCCTTGTTCAGCATGCAATCCATCATGGTGAAGGAATGCCGCGTTCCGAAGGGCTTGAGCACGCCTGCATGCATTGTGCCGATGGAAAAGGCGCTGCTGGAATCGAAGGATATGCAGATTCAGGTGCAGGTGCAATGCGGACCGCGGCGCAGGTGGGGCGAAGGAAATTAATGGAAATGTCCGCGGCGCAATCTCCCTCAAGCACATGCTTGTCTTCCTCTTTAAGATTCGGATAAGGTTCGCTATGCACAATGAGCAGGTGCGTTAGTACACGGCTCAACAAAGATATAGACGGAGAGAGACAGTTCATTCGAAGCACGCCACAGGGCAGATGATCCGGCCTTCGGATTGCAGCAGCAGGAACACAACGATAATCCTCTTTGGACCCGGCTCCATCAAAGGGGCCGGGCCTTCTTTTTAAGTGAAGATGAATTCTGACTGTTCCCGCTTTGTCGCGGCGATGCAGGCAGTTGTCTTGGTCGCTGCATTTTCAGCCCAGTCCCCTTTGAACCAATTAACGGAAATGGACATATTGCACAAGAGTGTCTTGCTGGTTGAAGACGACACGATGATAGGGGAAAACATCAAGATCGGACTCGAGCTGGAAGGCGGGTCTGTCGAGTGGCTCATGGATGGCCATTGCGCTTCCAGCACGCTCGCGACATCCTCGTTCGATGCGGTGATTCTGGATATCGGCCTGCCGGGAAAAACCGGTTTGGATCTGCTGAGAGAACTGCGAGCCCGCGACGACAGGACACCTGTTTTAATGGTGACCGCGCTCGACAGCAGCGGCATCCGCGAACAATGCCTCGCATGCGGCGCAGATGTGTTCCTCAAAAAGCCATTCGATCTCGATGACCTGATCATCGAGCTGCAAGGCATCTTCGGAAGCAAGCCGACCGGAGAATATCTTTATGGAGTTCTCCGCCGTACGAAAAAGGCTGATGGAGGAGCGTCTTTCGAGGACCTGGACTCGGGGCCTGTTTGATCTCGGCCCGCGCCTCACGCCCGGCGTGAAGGCGCGCGCGTACGTCAATTGATCTTCAAACGACAGTCCGTTGTTTAGCCGTAAATCAGCGTCAGCAGAGCAAAGAGCGCGAGCAATCCCCACACCACGATGTTGAAGAACGTGACGGTGATTTCATACATGAAGCCAAAGAGACGCGCGCGTTTCATTGGCTTTTCGCCTTGATCCGGATGTGCCGCTGCCGGGGCGCTTCCATCGCGGGACACACGAGCCCAAACGAGAGGTGGCTCTTCAAGAAAACGAAAAGCGGTGTCTTCCACCATCTCGACTGGCGGTTCGCCGCTGCGTTCCGACTGACGGGCAGCCATTGCGCGGTCCAGCACTCCGGGCATCACGCTTGCAGCTTGTTCCAAGCTTCGATCAATGCCCAGGGATGGATTTTCGGATTTGCTTTTGATGAAAACCAACCGCACAACCTTATGCGGCCGCCGCGTGCCGGGGTGTTGCAGGCTTAGCCGCAGCCAGGGTCTTTAGACGCATCATTTCCTCCGCCAGATTCTGAGTATCGAAACGGGCCAGGCATATCTGGCAGGCGGTATAGGGATCTCCCGGAACCAGCCCGACGCCACAGCATGTTGGCAAGTAATTGTGGTCATAAACAAGCGCCATGATTCCTCCTGGGTGAAGTGCCTGTGCCGATGCAGGAAAGCTCAGCTCCTGTCTTGCTTTCAAGCACAGAAGGACGGGCATCGACATGCGGATATGCGCGACTATACAAGTCTTACATTAAGTGAAGCTTAACCACTCGATAAGGTCCACCCTCCGGCTAAAGCCAATGCACTCACTGCAAACATATTGCATGTCGGCACGAAACGCTCGACGTGCATAAGATGGACGAAACACGTCTTCCCGCAAGATCACACTCGATATGCGCGCTGCTCTGTATCGATGCAAGGGCGTTTAAGTTGGGCTTAAGAAAGGGCCTGTATATTGCGGCAACCGGTTGGGCAGAATGAGGCTTGAACATGAGCGCCTGCCTTGCGCAACTCTTTCCTTCCAGGTTCATGCCTCCATAGTGTCTTTCTCGCTTTCGAGTCGGCCGTTGGAAGCGCCTTGTGCACTTTGCGGATATACAGCCCGAAGCCGCCTCTCGTCCCCGAGTGGGGCACAAATGCCGCTTATCGGCGGATATCCTTTTCGGGAGCGATTCTTCCAGATCCTCCCATCGCACCTATCGATTCAGGTCATAGCGCGACTGACGGTAGATTCTCGGAGTTACAGTGAAAAGTCTAGAGTTCATATCCTATGATATTGCTTCTGCCTTGATTGTCTTGCTGGCGGTCCTCAGCGGACTGTTACTGCTCAAGGCATTCGTGGCTCGGCAGCTTCAGAGACTGGGGCAAGCCGGACGCGTACCATTCCTGCACTATATCGAGCAGCTCGTGAGCGGTACCCGCCTGCCGTTTTTCGTCGGCATTGCGCTGCTGGCGGGAGTCAGCCAGATACAGCTTTCGCCTTCCCAGGAACGGTGGCTCCATTACGCATGGATCGTCACCCTCGTCTCGCAGATCGCACTATGGGGAAATCGCATCATTTCCGTCGCAGTAAAAGGCGCCTTCGATCAGCAGCGCAAGACCGACCCGGCAGGCGCCACCCACCTGATGCTGGCCGGCCTGGTAGGGCGCATCATATTGTGGTCCACCGCCGCACTGGTCATGCTCGACAACCTCGGTTTCAACATCACAACCATCGTGGCGAGCCTCGGGATCGGCGGCATCGCGGTGGCGCTCGCGGTGCAGAACATACTTGGCGACATTTTCTCCTCGGTCTCGATCGCCATGGACAAGCCCTTTGTCATTGGAGATTTCATCGTCGTCGACTCCTATCTGGGCACGGTTGAATATGTGGGACTGAAAACCACGAGACTGCGAAGCTTGAGCGGAGAACAGATCATCTTCTCCAATGCGGAACTGCTGAAGAGCCGCATCCGCAATTACAAGCGCATGCAGGAACGTCGGGTGCTGTTCGAATTCAGCCTGCCCCATGACACTTCGATCGAGGAGATAGAACGCGTACCGCATACGGTGAGGGAAATCATTTCTGCTGACTACCTCGACGCACGGTTCGATCGCGCCCACTTCAAGGGGTATGGAGAAAAGGGATTGCAATTCGAGGTGGTCTATTACGTACTCGACCCGGACTATAACAAGTACATGGACATACAGCAGGAAATCAATCTTGCCCTGCTTGCCGCTCTGCGCCAACGGAATCTCCGCCTGGCCTATCCGACCAGAACTCTGCATATCGCCGAAGGCGAGTACAGCCGCAGCGTATCAGGCGCTGCCGAGAAACTGGTAGCGTAAATTTATTCCCGGTCCGCACTCGAACGCGCACTGCATTTTGCGAGTGCTCGCCGGAGCGGACTCCGACTCACGAAAGGAAGCGCGACATGTTGCTGTTCGTTGCGGATTTCATTGTCCATCATCAGGCCCGTCGCCCGCTTTCGCATGCATCATGTCCATGCAAAGGAAGTCCGGCGCGGCGCAAGATTCATGCGTCTCCCTACGCTTCGCTTCACCGGGTGCTTCCAGCATGAGCAGAGAGTTCTTCGAGCATGGAATGAACCGGCTGCTGGAAACGGTTCAACCCGGAGTTCTGTGCGCCTTCGATTTTGATGGAACGATTGCTCCTCTGGTCGATGATCCTTCGACGGCGCGCATTCCGCCGCCGCTGCTGCGACGTCTGGCAGCACTGGCCGAATTCGCTCCTGTCGCAGTGATTACCGGACGTTCCGTCGAAGACATCAGCCTGAACCTGGACTTCTTTCCGCATTTCCTGATCGGAAATCACGGCATCGAAGGACTCTCCGGAGAAGAACTGCATGAAGAACGCTACCGCTCGAACTGCCGCCAATGGATGCAGAAATTGCGCAGCGCAATGATTCGCGCTCATTGCGAGCCTGCCATATGGATTGAAGACAAGGTGTATTCGCTGGCCATTCATTACCGTATGGTCGAGGACCCGCTTGCAGCGCAGCGGCGCCTGGTTGATCTTGTAAGAAGAACGACACCGGATGCGAGAGTCATCTCGGGAAAGTGCGTGCTGAACCTGCTGCCGGCCGATGCGCCGGACAAGGGAATTGCACTGAATGAGCTGATTTCGATGATCAAGGCGCCCGCTGCAATCTATGTCGGAGATGACGTCGCCGATGAAACTGTCTTCAAGTTGCCTCGAGACCGACTGCTTACCATCCGCGTCGAAGAGGCGCAGCAAACAGCGGCGGAGTTCCACCTTCAGGACATATCCGCGATGGATTCATTTCTGGACATGCTGCTCGAGCGTCTGAAGACAGTGATATCCGCCGATGCGGCACCGGCTTCCCCGGCGCATCGTTAGTGAGGAAGAACTGCCGTTTCAGACATCGAGCCTGCGGGCGAGAATGAATGATTAGCAAGGAGCCACAAGAATTTCATGACCTTTGAAGATATTCCGGATGCCGTCAGACGATTCGTGCTGATGGCGATTCCCTCCGTGCCGTTTCTTGAAGCACTTCTGTTGATGCAGCAGGTTCCGCAGGCCGCTTGGGATGCGCATGCCCTGGCGCGCCGACTGTACATGTCGGAGCGGGCTGGTGCCGCAATACTTGGGGAGTTGCAGGAAGCGGGTTTCATCGCGGAAGATTCGCCGGGGACGTTCCATTATTCCCCACGGTCGGATGAAATCAGGGAGCTTGTGATTGCGGTCAGGGATGCATACGCAAGAAATCTGGTTGGCATGACCAACTTGATTCATGCGAAGACCAACCGCAAGGCACAGCAATTTGCCGATGCGTTCAAGCTGAGGAAGGATTGAGAGATGGGTGCATTGATTTACAGCCTCTGCGCACTGACGTCGCTGCTATGCGCTGTTCTCCTGTTTCGCAGCTATGCAGTCTTCCGGCACAGGATTCTTCTCTGGAGCGGCTTGTCATTCTCGATCCTGTTTTTCAACAACGGTCTGGTCGTGGTTGACAAGGTGGTCTTTCCGGACATTGATCTTGCAACATGGCGACTGCTTTGTTCACTGATTGCATTGCTGCCGCTCTTGTATGGACTGATCTGGGAGGAGGACTGATGGAGAACGTATTGGTTGGAGCAATTGCAACAGGCTCATTCATCGTGGCGCTTTTTTTTCTTCGTTTCTGGAAGAGCACGCGAGACCGCTTGTTCCTATACTTTGCACTCGCTTTCATGATCGAAGGAGCCAACCGGTTGTTGTTTGGAGGCTGGCTGCGTCTCAATGCCAATACCGAGAATTATTCGGTCTACGTGCTTCGTCTTGCGGCCTATGCACTGATTCTTGCCGGCATATGGGCAAAGAACAGAGGCCGCACGAAGGATGGCTGACCTGACAGTCAGCCCATGCCTCGAACATCGCCGGCACGCTTTATTCAAGCAATGCCATCCGTTTGGCCAGCGCCGGAGGAAGTCGTCAGGAGGGAAGGGCTGAAGGAGAGCGGCCGTAGATGGAAATCTGATCGGATGAATTCGTTTATCCTTTCGGTACGCTGGCGAACCCGCTCTTCATTCCCGGTTAGACTGCATCAAAGCCTTTCAGGAGAATGTCATGTTCCGCTCTCTCATGCTCGCCATGTTCTTGCTTCATGCCTTCCCGGCTGCAGCCGAGCGGGTTCCCCTTGATGAATGCCGGCAACTTGCCGAGAAGCTTCGTTCCGAACTGCCGATGAAGATCAGTTCCCAATCAACGCTCGAGAGCGTCGAATGTGTTTCCGGCAAGGTCAAGCCCCGCCTGGTGTACAGGAACCGAGTGCATACCGATATCAAGAAGCCGTCCAGAGAAGTCATTGAACGAGTCAAGACGGAGCAGAGGAAAGCATGGTGCACCGACTCCGCGCAGCGGCGCTTCCTGGAAATGGTCGACATCAGCTACGCCTATTACGATGCCTCGGACCGTTACCTTGGTGCGCTTACCCATCGCATCGCCGATTGCGGCAAGTAAAAAGAGGTCGGCCTGAAACGCCAGGCCGGCTTCAGGCTCCTCCGCTGCGGGCAAGCGCTGCGGAAAGCTTCGATATTTCGCGCTTGAGAATCTGCTGTACCAGGTGCTGCCGCTCCGCGTCCATGCGCTGGGACACGCTGCTGACGCTGATGGCGCCCATCACGGAACCTCGGCCGTCAATGATGGCGCGGCCAACGCCTGTCACGCCTTGTATCGCGTAATCGGAAATTACCGAATAGCCGCGCTCACGGGTTTCCTTGATCAGCTTGCCCAGCGCCTTGACGTTGAGTCCGCCGTATGACGAGAGCCGATCGGTATTCGCAAGCAGTATCTTATCGACTTCGTCGTCGGCCAACGCGCTCAGCAAGGCCAGGCCTCCGCCGCCCACACCCAGGGGCTGGCGGTGCCCGACCTCGACGGTAAACACCTTGATCGGGTAAGAGCCGGTCTTTCGGTCCACGCAAAACGAATCGCTACCGCTGCGCACGACGAGAAATGCGCTATCGCCGGTTTCCTGCGCAATTCTTTCAAGATAGGGCTCGCAGATGTCGCGTACAGGAAAGTGATGCGAGGCAGCAAGACCCACCTCGTAGGCAAACTGCCCGAGGTGATATCGCTTGTCGGCAGACTGGTTCATCAATCCGCTGGCAACGAGTTGCTGAAGCAGACGGTGAGCGGTCGGCTTTTGCAGCCGGCTCAGGGCAACCAAGTCCGCCAGGCGTACGCCGTCGCGGTTGCGGTCGGATACCAGCTTAAGCAGTGCCAAGGCACGTTCAACGCTCTGGGCTCCAGAGACAATTGCTACAGAAGTTTTCATCAATATGTTCCATATTGCGGAACATGATTATACATTCGATGAAAACCGGATGCTATATTCGACCACGCGCTGAGAGTAACCGAGCAATAATCCTAAGATTACTCACTGCGGCGACTGTGCGTCGTGCATGGACTTAAGTCCATATTATGGACCGTCAAAAGCACAAGCCCACTTCAAACGAAAAACCGAGGAGACATCATGCATTTCAAACCGCTGATCCGGACACTGGTCGGTGTCCTTTCCTTTTCCATCCTGGCCGGCTCGGCCGTGGCTGCGCCAGGCAGCTATCCGGACAAGCCGGTACGCATGCTGGTCGGCTATTCCGCCGGAGGCGCCACCGATGTGATTGCACGCCTGGTTGCACAGAAGCTGAGCACGCAGATGGGGCAGCAGTTCATCGTCGAAAACAAGCCGGGCGCCAACGGCAATATTGCCGCGGAGTTGGCGGCACGGTCGGCCCCTGACGGAACCACGCTGTATGTGGCTGCCATCAACAATACGATCAATGCCAGCCTCTACAACAATCTGTCGTTCAACTTCGAACGTGATTTCGCGCCGGTATCGCTGATTGCGACCGTGCCGAACATCCTGGTCGTACATCCGTCGGTGCCGGCCAAAACAGTGAAGGAATTCATCGAACTCGCGAAGAAGAAGCCGGGAGAAATCAATTTCGCGTCTTCCGGCAGCGGTTCTTCCATCCACATGTCGGGCGAACTGTTCAAGATGATGACCGGCGTCGACATGCTGCATGTACCTTACAAGGGCAGTGCGCCTGCAGTCACCGATCTGCTTGGAGGCCGAGTACAGGCAATGTTCGACAATGCGCCATCAGCCCTGCCCAATGTCCAGAACGGCAGGTTGCGGGCGCTGGCCATCACCGGCCCGAAACGCAGCGAGATGCTGCCCGACCTTCCCACAATGGTCGAGGCCGGGCTTCCCGGCTATGAAGTCACGTCATGGTTTGCGCTTGTTGCCCCGGCCAACACGCCGCGCGACATCATCAAGCGTCTCAATGAGGAAGTGACCAAGGCACTGCAAACGCCCGAAATGCGCGCCAGCCTGGCAAAACTCGGAGCCGATCCTTTCGGCACGACGCCGGAACAGCTCAAGTCCTTCGTATCGGCCGAGACTACGCGCTGGGCCAAGGTGGTCAAGACTTCCGGAGCGAAGGTGGACTGAACATGTATCCGATCGATTTCTTTTATCGCAGCGCGCGGCTTCGTCCACAGGCCATCGCCATCAAGAGCGGCAGCGAGCAGGTACGCTACGGCGAGCTGGCGGCGCGCGTCGACGCCTTGGCCGCCGCGTTTCAGGCGCTCGACCCAGCCCAGCAGAGCAGGGTCGGAATCTGCGCGCCCAACAGCGTCGAGCATATCGTTGCACTGCTTGCCGTACTGGCCTCCGGCAAGATATGGGTGCCGCTGAACCCGCGCAATTCGGCGGCCGAACTCAATCGCACGCTGGAAGTGACGATCCCGTCGATCGTCGTCGTCGATGACAAGTATCGCGAAGGCTTGAGGCTGGACTCCGTAGCCCATGTCGTTTCCGCCAGAGGAACGCACGCTGCCAGCCTGGCGGATCTCGTCTCCCAGTACGCCGGGTGCACGCCCGCCCCGAACACGGCGAGCATGGATGCGGTGCAGGCGATCAAGTTCACCGGCGGCTCGACCGGCATGCCGAAAGGCGTGATGCAGCCATACCGGGCTTGGAAGGCGACGCTGGTCAATCAGATCCATGCATACCGCTTCGATGAGCACGACCGCTATCTGCTGGCCTCGCCGATCACGCATGGCGCATCGACCTATATCCTGCCGATACTCGCCCAGGGCGGCTGCCACGTGGTGCCTGAGGAAACAAGTCCGCATACGATCCTGCGTTCGCTGCGCGAGGACGGCATCACGACATCCTTCATGCCGCCGACCCTGATCTACATGGTAATGGCGGCCGGCGAGGAAGCTGGCCAGCGAGAGTTCCCGCGACTGCGCCATCTGGTATATGGCGGAGCACCGATGCCGCCCGAAAAGATCCGCGCCGCGCAGAAGTTTTTCGGGCCGGTTCTCGCAACAACCTATGGCCAGACCGAGGCGCCGCAGATCGTCACGTTCATCAGCGCCGAGGAACTGGCGCGCGAAGAAAACATCGGCTCGGTGGGACGCATGGCGCTCCTGGCCGACATGGCGATCAAGGATACCGAAGGACGCATCCTGCCCGGCGGCGAAGTAGGGGAGATCGTCGTGCGCGGCGACCTGGTCATGGCAGGTTACTGGAACATGCCCGACAAGACCGCCGAGACCATCGTCGACGGCTGGCTGCACACCGGCGACCGCGGATTTCTCGACGAACGCGGTTATCTTTACCTGCGCGACCGCCTGCGCGAAGTCATCATCACCGGCGGCTTCAACGTCTATCCGATCGATGTCGAGGACGTTCTCACACGGCATCCGGCCGTGCATGAATCGGCCGTCTTCGGCATCGACGACGACAAATGGGGCGAAGCGGTTCACGCCGCCGTACAGCTCAAGCCGGGACAGCAGGTGGACGCGCAGGAACTCATTGCGTTCGCCAAGGAAGCGCTGGGCTCGGTCAAGGCGCCCAAGCGCATTCATTTTTACGAAAGCCTGCCGCGCAGCCCCGTCGGCAAGGTGCAGAAGGACGCGGTCAAGCGCGAGGTGCGTGCGCAGATCGATCTCCAACATTAAGCGAGGAACGCATGAAACAGAACAAACCGATTACCGAACTCTGCACCCACAACCTGACCGACCTGTACTACCGGGATGCCAATCTTGTCGAGGAACTTCTCGGAAAAAAAACGTTTACCGAGGTGATGTTCCAGCAGATCACCGGCCGCGCGCCGGCGGCATCGGACCTGCGCATCGTGGATGCCGTGATGATCACCTTGATGGAGCACGGTTTCACGCCCAGCGCGATCGCTGCCCGTCTTGTCTACATGAGCGCACCGGAGAACCTGCAGGGCGCGGTGGCCTCCGGTCTGCTGGCGGTGGGAAGCAGTTTCGTGGGCACCATGGAGAACTGCGCGAAACTGCTGCACGAAATCATGAACGACCCGAACGGACCTGAAGCTGCCGCCGAGCGAATTGCGTCCAGCCACCGTGCCCGGCGTGCGTCCATGCCGGGCTTCGGACACCATCTGCACAAGCCGGACGATCCACGCGCGATCAAATTGCTTGAGATTGCCGACGGCTTGCCGGATATCAAGGGCGAGCATGTGGCTGCGCTGCGCACGCTGGCGCGCGCCGTCGACGCGGCGGCAGGGCGGCATATCACGATCAACGCCACCGGCGCGATCGCTGCGCTGCTGGGCGAGATCGGCATACCGTGGCAAGTCATGCGCGGCTTCGCCGTGATTTCGCGGGCCGCCGGCCTGGTGTCCCATATCGCCGAAGAACAGAAACATCCAAGCGGACGTTACATCTGGGATCTGGTCGACCATGACATTCCCTATGTCGGCAAGGGCGAAGGACTCAACAAACAGAGCACCGGCGGGGAGAGCTGACATGAACAATCCGGACAAAGGATGGGCTCTCGTGACCGGTGCCGCAGCCGGCATTGGCCGTGCCATCGCCAAGCGCCTTGCCGCTGACGGGTTCGGCTTGCTGACGGTGGACCGGCAAGCGCCGAAGCAGTTGATTGAAGATGAAATCTTCGTAGAGGCCGATCTCGCAGACCGCATGGACACTGCACGCGCGCTGGAAGCGCTGACCGGCGGGCGCGATGTGGCGGTCCTGGTGAACAATGTCGGGACCGTGCGGCCGGCCTCCATCGAAGAAACCACGCATGCCGACCTCGAAGCGGTAGTGGCGCTCAATCTCGGCTGCACACTGCAGTGCACGCAGGCGGTATTGCCTCGCATGAAGCAGGCGCGGCATGGCAGGATCGTCAACATCTCCAGCCGGGCTGCGCTCGGCAAGGAGCTGCGCACGGCCTATGCCGCCACCAAGGCGGGACTGCACGGCATGACGCGAACCTGGGCACTGGAACTTGCACCATGCGGGATTACGGTCAATGCCGTTGGCCCGGGTCCGATCGGCACCGAATTGTTTCATGCCGTCAATCCGGCCGACAGCCCGCGAACGGAGGCAATCATCAAGGGCGTTCCGGTTGCCCGGTTGGGCACGCCGGACGATATCGCCCATGCCGTAGCCTTCTTCAGCGATGCCCGCGCCGGTTTCGTCACCGGGCAGGTGCTGTATGTCTGCGGCGGAATGACTGTCGGATTGGGACCGCAATGAAACTTGAAAACCGTGTAGTAGTCGTGACCGGCGCAGGCTCGGTGGCGCCGGGCTGGGGAATCGGCAAGGCATGCTCCGTGAACTATGCACGTGCCGGCGCAAGGGTCGTGGCGGTCGACATCTCGGCAGAAGCGGCGCGGGAGACTGCAGCCATTATCGAGAGTGAGGGAGGGCAGTGCATGGCGCTGGCGGCCGATGTCTCCGATCCGCACGCTGTCTCGGCCATGGCCGAGGAGATCCGCGCCGCGTGGGGATCGATCGATGTGCTGCATCACAATGTCGGCATCGGCAAGGTCGGTGGTCCGACCGACATCACGTTTGATGATTGGCAGCGGGTGCAGTCGGTGAATGTCGACAGCCTGTTCCACCTTAGCCGCGCGGTCCTTCCGGACATGCGCCGGCAGAACCGCGGCGTGATCCTGGCGACCTCGTCGGTGGCGGGCATCCGGTACGTTGGCTATCCGCATCTTGCCTATAGCGTGACGAAGGCGGCAACCATTCATTTCATCAAGATGCTGGCCCTTGAACATGCAGGCTTGGGGATTCGATGCAACACCATCATCGCCGGGCTGATCGACACACCGCGGATAGCGCAAACGGTTGCGAAGCAGTTTTCCGATGACCTGGACGCCGCACGTGCAGCGCGTGCCCGCCAGGTGCCGATGGGGAAGATGGGGGACGCATGGGATGTTGCCAACGCGGCCTTGTTTCTTGCCAGCGATGAGGCCCGCTATATCACCGGTACTGAACTGGTCGTCGACGGGGGGCTGACGGCCAAGTATGCCTAGACGATGCTTCACACCTGCTCCAGGCGGCCCGGGCAAGAATGAAAGGGCGGCCCGAATTAAGCTAATTGATCTTTCTCTAGCCTTTAATGAAATCGCTGACTAAGCTGACATCGGAACCTGTGTAGTTGGTATTCCCGGCCTCGACATCCGATGGCATTTGCTGCCGTGCTTGCCGGCCATGTTTTATTGCCGCATTCGCTCTGGCCGATTACCGATGATTATCAATCAACAAACTATGCGCATTAAGCAAGGGGACGACGTTTAAAAGCAAGAATGCGAGGTGAATCATGATTCGACAATCTGTTGGAGTGGCATGCGCGGCACTTGTCTTCGCAGCCGGAAATGCCTGGGCTGACAATGGCGGCAATTCCGGCCCGGCTTCACAATTTTCGGCTTCGTTAAGCGGGTTCAATGAAGTACCGCTCGCCATTTTTTCTCAAGGTAACGGAAAGCTCGAGTTGTCCATTGATGAGGGCGGAGGCAGTCTCAATTACACCTTGTCTTATTCGGGACTTACCAGCCCGGTGACTCAAGCCCATATTCACTTCGGACAACGTCATGTGGCGGGCGGAATCATGATGTTCTTTTGTTCGAACCTTGGCAATGGCCCGGCTGGAACGCAGGCTTGTCCGGAGGGTGAAGGAACGGTCAGCGGCACCATCATGGCCAACCAGGTCGTAGGCCCGGAACCTCAGAACATACAGCCCGGTGATTTCGCTGCGCTGGTCAAAGCGATCCGCTCCGGCACCGGCTACGCAAATGTTCACACCACGAAATTCCCTTCCGGAGAAATACGAGGACAAGTGCATCGACAATAGTCATCGATGATTCAGGATCAGCAGGCGGTGCTTATTTGTCCAGGCATACGCCACGCGACAGGCAGGCGCGTGGCAGCCATTCCCATGTCGCTGGCGGGACAGACAGAGTTCTGTAAGGAGCGGCCTTGGCTAACGGAGGACCAGAATGGAGAAAACAAAGCGACAGATGTATTGATGCTCCATTTAATTTTACATAACGATAATTCTAGCCAATTTTGAAGATAGCACTTAAAGGAGCGGGACAGGATGAAAAATGCATGCCCCGCAGTGCCGCGCCTGATCAATTGGCGACACGCTTGTGCACGAATTTCCACAAGGCGCCGATTGCAAGCGGAACGATTGCCGCTCCAATGCCAACCAGAACGATCGTATTCAAATGTTCCTGGATGCCGGGCGTATTGCCGAAGAAATAGCCGCCGGTCACCAGACCAACTACCCAGACAAAGGCGCCTGTCACATTGAACAGCTGGAACTTGGAGAAATTCATGTCGGACGCCCCCGCCACGAACGGTGCAAATGTACGCACGACAGGAATGAAGCGCGACAGGATAATGGTCTTGCCTCCGTGCTTTTCATAGAAGGCATGCGTGCGCATTAGCGCCGCCTTGTCGAGCCACCGGTAATCGCGGGTAAATGCGCGATGACCGACTGCACCACCGATCCAGTAATTGAGGGTGTTGCCGCCGATTGCGGCGACCAGCAGCAGTGCCATCAGTATCCAGAAATTCATTGCGCCGGTCGCGGAGAAGGCGCCGCCGATGAACAAAAGGCTGTCGCCCGGCAGAAACGGCAGCAATACGAGTCCGGTTTCGCAAAACACGATGGCAAACAGGAACACGTAGGCCAGCGTGCCGTATTGCTGAATCACCAAACCGAGGGATTTATCGACATGAAGAATCATGTCGATAATTTGCATCAAATTCATGAGGCTCCTTGATCACGATAGGCATCCAGACCTGAAACCTGCACACTCCGATGAGGTACAGGAGGATATCCACGCATTTTAGTGCAGTTGGCCGCCTTGTCCTTGCCGGCCGCCGCATCTGACGCCTTATTGACATGCGAAAAAACCGCCTCGAAGTTCTTGCGCTAATCCCGTCTCGCTTTAAAAGATTTGTGCACGCCGAACCGGACAGCGGCTAACCCCTGTTTCGATCTTCAGTTCTCCTGGGCCGTTAAGCCGGGTCGCGACGAGATGGTTCCCGTCTGCGCCCCCAACCTGCCCCATGCCAGACCGACACGACGACGGGGATGCCAAGCGCCGCCGCCGACAGCAAGTCCCAGAAGCCGTCAGCCACCAGTGCGGCGACAAGCCCGATCAGAGTCAGCAGGCCGATAATCAACGGCCAGCCCCAAGTCCGGATGAATGACGGCTTCATTTTGCTTCACTCCCCGCAACGGCTGCCTGACGGGCCTCGATCGGCGCCGCTTCGGATTGCAAGGCGAGTTCTGCGCTGCGCCGGCGTCGACGCAGCCAAAGATAAAGGCCGCTGCCGAGCACGATAATGGTCGCGATATCGAGCAAGGCCCAGAGAATTTGCATCGGCATGCCGCCGTAATCTCCGAAATGCAGGGGCTGCGATATCAGCAGTGCCGTCACGTACCAGGGCAAGTCGCGGCTGTCAGTGACCTGCGTGCTCTGTGCATCGACCAGCACCGGCCTGAACAGCCGCGATGTCAGCGAAGACTCCCCCCGCAGGAAGACACCGTAATGATGCGGACTGGTGAAGGTAGTGCCCGGAAATGCAATGAATCCGATCTTCATGTCCGGCTCCAGCGCCATTGCCGCATCGACCGACTGCTGCAGCGATCCCAATTGGGAAGGCAGCGGCTGCCCCTTGTACGGCGCAACCATTTCGCTGACCTGATCGAAGCGCCACAGGTCGATGAGCGGATCGGCGAGCGTATTGATCACGCCGGTGAGCGTCACGACGCTGGCCCATACCAGCGTCACGATGCCTAGCAGGTTGTGCAGGTCCAGCCACTTGATGCGTGCGGAGTTGGCGCGCCGCACCGTGCCGAACTCAAGCTTGCGCATGAAGGGAGCGTAAAGCACCGTGCCCGAAACGATGGCCACGAACAGCAGCAATCCCATGAAGCCGAGGAACAAGGTACCCGGCAGTCCCGCGAACAAATCGACATGCAGCTTGAACATCACGTGAATGAAGCCCTCGTCCAGTTTTGGTTCGGCCAGCACCGCGCCGGTGCGGGCATCGACCGCGACCTGCTTGAGATTCGTGTCGGAGGTGGGCGTGTCCGACAAGGTCACATACCAGACCCGGTCGTCGTCCGGCTCCTGCGACACGAACATGCCCTGCTTGCCGGGATGCTGGGCCCTGGCCACCTCCAGCACGCGATCCAGGCTGATTCGAGGCGCATCGGCCGGCATGGCCGGCGCCTCGACTTCAGTGCCCAGCAGATGGCCGATCTCATGATGAAAGATCAGCGGCAGGCCGGTCAGGCATAGCAGCAGCATGAAAACTGTACAGACGAGGCTGCTCCACTTGTGTATCCAGGCCCAGCGGCGAAGAGATGTGGCGGTCATAGGTTGGGTCTTGGGGCAAGGATGGCAATCAGTAAATACAAGAGGTCTGGCAAGGCAGTCCCCCGTCTTATGCTTCATCAATGGCTTGTAACATCGATCATTATAGTTTAATCTAAATACGAATGATTCGCATTATATTTACGTTACTGAAAGCCGACATCCCATGCACACTCCCCGGTTCAAGAAATCTTCCGTCAGCCTGGCTGTCACGCTTGCCTTCTGCGGCACTGCAGGAACCTCCGGCATTGCGCTGGCACAGGCAGCCGCCGAACCAGGCGCCGGCGACACGGTACTCCCCACGGTGCAAGTCAAGGCTTCTGCCGATGCGTCATCCGGCGGCTTGCCCGCCGAATACGCCGGCGGCCAAGTCGCCCGGGGCGGCCGGCTCGGCCTGCTGGGCAATGTCGACAACATGGATTCGCCCTTCAGCAGCACCAGCTACACGCAGGCATTGATCCAGGACCAGCAGGCGCGCAGTGTGGCCGATGTCCTGCAGAACGACCCCGGCGTGCGGGTGGCGCGCGGCTTCGGCAATTACCAGGAGCTGTATGTCATCCGCGGATTCCCGGTCAATTCCGACGACATGGCGTACAACGGCCTTTACGGCCTGCTGCCGCGGCAGTTCGTCGCCACGGAACTGCTGGAACGGGTCGAAGTGTTCCGCGGCGCGAACGCTTTTCTCAACGGCGCCGCGCCGGGAGACGGCGGCATCGGCGGCATGATCAACCTCGTGCCCAAGCGTGCGCCGAACGACCCGCTGACGCAGGCCACGGTCGGCATCGACACCGGCGGCCAGAAATATATCGCCGCCGACGCTGCCCGCCGCTTCGGCCCCGACGGAAGCACCGGCATACGGCTCAATGCCGCACACCGCCAGGGTGATACGGCGATCGACGACGAACGGCGCGGGCTCGACGTGCTGGCCATCGGACTCGATCACCGCAACCGTGATTTCCGGCTCTCGGCGGATATCGGCTATCAGAATCACAAGCTGGACCGTGCGCGCCCGAGCGTCGATGTCGCCGACGGCGTGGCAGTACCATCGGCGCCGCGGGCATCGGCCAATTACACGCAGCCCTGGTCATATTCGGACGAACGCGATGTCTTCGGCACCGTGCGCGGAGAATTCGATCTGTCCCAGGACATCACCGCTTGGGCAGCGGCCGGCGCAAGGCGCGGCAGGGAAAACAATTCCCTCGCCAATCCGGAAGTCATCAATGCCGCAGGCGATACCCTCACCTACCGCTTCGACAATGCCCGCAAGGATACGGTCTACACCGGCGAAGTCGGCGTTCGCGCCAAACTGCGCACCGGTTCGATCGGGCATACGCTCAGCGCGAGTGCATCGGCATTCCGGGCCGAGTCGCGCAATGCCTATGCGCTGAGCACCTTCAACGGCATCGCCTCCAACCTGTACGCACCGATCGCCTCCCCTGCCCCGGCAGCAACCGCCGTTCTAGGCGGCGTGCTGTCCGATCCGCTGTTGACCCGCAAGACCGGACTGTCGAGCTTCGCACTGGCCGACACGCTGGCGCTGGCGGACGGCCGTTTGCTGGTCACGGTCGGTGCGCGCCGCCAGACCATCCGTGAAGACAGCTACGACTACACTACCGGTGCAGGCACGGCCAGCTACGACAAGAGTGCCGTGACGCCGATGGCGGGCGTGGTATTCAAGGCCACCAACAATCTTTCACTCTATGCAAACTACATCGAAGCGTTGACCATGGGGCCTGTCGCCGGCGGTACCGCCAGCAATGTCGGCCAGGTGTTCGAACCCTACCGCTCGCGTCAAAAGGAGATCGGCGCGAAGTATGACGCCGGCAGCTACGGGATGAGCGCGGCGCTGTTCACCACCAGCCAGCCTTTGGGCCTGCTCAATTCGGCTACCAACCTGTTCGGCATCGACGGCGAGCAGAAGAACCGGGGCCTGGAACTTTCCGTGTACGGCATGCCGGTCCGGGGCCTTCGCGTGCTCGGCGGCGTGACGCTGCTCGATGCCAAGCAGGAGCGTACCGTGCTCGGCACCAACGACGGCAATGACGCCATCGGCGTTCCCGACGTCCAGGCCAATCTTGGTGCGGAATGGAATGTGCCGGGCATCAGCGGCCTGGCGCTGAACGGCCGCGTCGTCTACACCGCATCGCAGTATGCCGATGCCGCCAATACCCGGAATGTACCGGCGTGGACGCGCTTCGATGCCGGCCTGCGTTACGTCACCATGCTGGGCAAGCAGGCGGTCACGCTGCGCGGCCAGATCGAAAACCTGGGCAACAAGCGTTACTGGGCATCTGCCGGCGGCTATCCAGGCGCGGGATACCTGGTACAAGGCGCGCCTCGTACGCTGGTTGTGTCGGCCTCTCTGGATTTCTAAGACATCGTCAACATAGACGGCGGCCTCTTCTGCAGGCCGCCGACATATTTTCCGGCGTTCGAAATGTCGAAATGGCTGCGATCGACGCCGTCCTCGTTCCCCCTCCGGTAACGCATCTGCTGCTCACGTTCGCGTGATCAGCAACGAAGAGCCATGCGATCACGCGGTCACACAGCCTCGGCGCCTGGCCCGGTTCATTCCATTTTTAAGAAGACGACGCAATAAATACAGAGGATATTCCACTTAAAGTTTTCGTAAGGAAACTTTGCGAAACGTCATGTCGTTACATCCAGTAACAAATCTAATTAGGCTTGATTCGCCTCAAAAACTGCCTTTTCCAATGCGTAACACTGAGCTCAGGGTTATCCAGCAGGCAACTGACTTCCAGCAAGAAATTTCTGCGCTTAGCCCTTCTCGCACCGTCATTCAATCTGCAAGGCTTTTCCAATTAATAAAAGGGAGCGCAACATGAATGCACTAATCAGGTTTCTGAAAGACGAAGAAGGCGCAGCAGCAGTCGAGTATGGTTTGCTGGCAGCTTTGATTGCCATGGTTGTGATCGTTGGAGTACGTCTGCTGGGTACTAATATCTGCGGCGTATTTAATGGCATCGCTTTGGTAATAAAAGGCACTAACCAAACATATACGTGGACGCAGTGTTCCTGACGATGGCATGACCTGTCATCGCTAGCCTTCACTCATCCCATACGCAAGCAGGGAGCTCGCCCATGGCATCGCCCAGTCCCCAACTCATCGCTTCAGGTGTGCTGTTACTGATGTGCAGTCTGCTCGTGGCTGCCACCTGGAGCGACCTTCGGCATCGGCGCATTCCAAATGTGCTGGTGTTCGCCGGCACGGCATGCGCGCTTCTGTTGCAGAGCGCGCTGCCGCAGGGGAATGGCTTCGCCAGCATGCTGCCCGGAGCCCTCGGTTTGTCGGCCGCATTGAAGGGAATGGGACTTGCCCTGCTGCTTCTGCTTCCGATGTATGCAATGGGTGCGCTGGGAGCAGGCGATGTCAAGCTGATGGCAATGGTCGGTGCCTTCCTTGGAGCCGAGATGACACTGGTTTGCATTGTGCTGACGATGGCAGCAGGCGGATTTCTGATCATCGGCGTCACGCTCCATAACGGAAGCCTCATCAGCATGTTTGCGAACGTGCGCATCATGGCGGTCAACAGCATGCATGCAGTGATCGAAGGAAGAATTCCGTCCTTCAAGCATGCGCCCAAAAGCGCAGGGCGAGTGCCGTATGCAGTTGCAATCACCTGCGGCACATTGGCTTGTCTCTCATTTGTAAAGCTGGGCTACTCGGACTGGCTGGGTTTATAGGAATTTGGCAGCAGGCAGAACAGCAGCGCGGTGCCCTGCCCTTCGGCACGGCACATTTGACAAACTTTCGCTGCATGACGGGGAAATTGGAACCTGACTTCCCATCACCCTCGCGCGCTCTGCAAAACGTTCTTGAATATTCAACGCTTAAACCTTGCGCGCTGCATCGTGCGCCGAGGCAGGTTTCACGCGCGGTTTTAATTGCTAACCACTGTCGCGGCCGCTACCACAGGTACGGTCACGGCAACGAGGAAGGGCCGTATTGTCATGACGAAGACATCCAAAGCCTGGCTGATGATTGCCCTGTCCCTGCTTGCGGCGCTGGGTACGGTGCTGCTGGCTTCGACCTGGATGTCGCGTCCGGCCCAGCTCAGTCTCAACAGGATTGCGGTGGCGAACAGCGATATCAATCCCGGCACGAGACTCACCGCCGACATGCTGAGGCTGGTGGAATGGCCGGCCGACAGCATACCGGCCGGCAGCTTCACCGACATGAAAAAGCTGGACAGCCGGGTGGCCCGCGTCAGCTTCGTGCGCGGCGAGCCGATAGTGGAAGCCCGGCTTGCCGTACCCGGCGCCGCCGGCGGCCTGTCAGCCGTCGTTGCGGAAGGAAAGCGTGCCATGACGGTGCGGGTGAACGATGTGATAGGCGTGGCAGGATTCGCCCTGCCCGGCAACTTCGTCGACATACTCGTCAGCACCCAGAACGAGGCGCATGCAAGAGACGATTCGCCTCAGCCGCGCGGAGAACAGCGCATTTCGAAGCTGGTCCTGGAGCGCATTCTGGTGCTTGCGATCGCCCAGGAATCGAGCCAGAACGACATGCGTCCCAAAGTCGTCAATGCGGTCACGCTGGAAGTCATCCCCGAACAGGCGGAAAAACTCGATCTTGCCCGCAACGTCGGCGAGCTCGCTCTGGTACTGCGCAATCAGGTCGACGTGACGCCGGCGCTCACCGAAGGCGCAACCAAGCAGTCCCTGCTGCAGCAGCCGGTTGCAGCCGCCAAACCGGCTGTGCAAGTCAAGGCTCCTGTACGCAAGGTCGTCGCGAAGCCGCAAACCTGCCAGGACATCATCACCGGCGCAGGCCGTTTCACGGAGTGCTTCTGATCATGAAAAATCGACTTGCCTGGCTGATCGTTATCCTCGGCGCCGCTTCGGTGCAAGCGGCAAATGCAAGAAGCAATCCGGGTGCCGCCGCCGCGCCCTCGATCGAGGTTCCAGACGGTGTCACCTCCACCGCACCCCCGCCCTCCGGAGCAAGTACTACGGCGACGGAAAAGCCGGCGTGTTGAGTATCACCGAAATCTGACCCACGGGGGGTGCGGCGTAAATCTTGGACTGGGTTATGCCGTAAATCCTAGGCTCTCCCGGTATTCGAGAGGACTGAGTGAGCCAAGGGATATCTTGATGGCGTGTTGAGTATCACCGAAATCTGACCCACGGGGGGTGCGGCGTAAATCTTGGACTGGGTTATGCCGTAAATCCTAGGCTCTCCCGGTATTCGAGAGGACTGAGTGAGCCAAGGGATATCTTGATGCGCTTTTCGTTATACCAGCGGATGTAAGAGTC
>NZ_JACYXF010000145.1 GCF_015352985.1 Noviherbaspirillum malthae
ATTCGACCGGAAACGGCGGCGGTGCTTTCTGTTTTTTAGGCTTCTTGGTGGTCATTACGTCAGTCATGGAACATCCCTTTCGGCATTATTTCATGACCCCGCTTTACACAGAAATCCTGACAGGCTCCCGCAATGACCTTTTTGGCTCGACGATCTTCATTGCCACGACGTTCTTGAGCAGATGAGATTACTTCGCTCCTAGAAGTGCTCTGCGATGCATCAGCTAGCTTCTTCCAATTGAGCATTTGTGTCAGCCTTCGGTCTTTCCCACTACGTCGTTCCACACTTGGACCCTAATCTGTTAAGCCACTACACGATCGTGAAGCTGCTACACGACTCATCCTTGCAGAAGTTGGACTATTTATGATGCGGCGCATCAAAAGCTCAAACGATATGCAATAAAGGTGACAAAAGCACATCGGATTAACGTGAATATGTACAGTTAGGCAACATGGCGTCAGCATGCCGCGGTATTCCGTCTTGTCTTATCCCGCTTCAATACGTAGGAGCCGCTACTTTGAGACGATATGCCGTAGCCATTCTTCGGAGATGATGTGTCTGATCCAGCGGTAGACAATCGGTCTGTGCGGGTAAACGACCGTGAACAATTAATCTTTCTGCTGTCTGAGGCGGCCGAGATTGAACATGGATTGATGTGCTCTTACCTGTATGCCGCGTGGAGCCTGAAACAGTCCCAGGAAGAAGGGTTGAGTGATAGTCAGCTCGCTGCCGTGAATCGCTGGCGTAGCATCATTACAGGGGTGGCCATGGAAGAGATGCTACATCTCGCCCTGGTCAGCAATCTATTGATGAGCCTGGGGTCGCCCCCACATTTCTCGCGACCAAACTTTCCTATTCCAGTCGGCTACCATCCGTCGAGCATCGTGGCGCGACTAACGCCTTTTACCCGGGAGACTGCAGACCACTTCGTTTACCTTGAGCGACCTGAGGGCGTCTTCCTGCCGCAGGTAGCGGGTTTCGAATCTGTTGATTATGAACGCCGCGAACCTGTCGTTCGGCTCACACCTACCGCAGAAGACTTTGACACAGTTAGCCATCTCTATCGTGGAATCGAGGATGGATTCCGTCTGCTTGCCGAAAGATTAGGGGAAACAAAACTGTTCGTCGGCGATCCGGCATGCCAGCTGGACCCGTCCATGCTTACTTTTGACGGGCTGATTGCGGTAACCGACCTGGACAGTGCAATTGCAGCAATCTCTATCATCGTCGAGCAAGGTGAAGGGGGCCGTCACGATGGCGAAAAGTCGCACTTTTCGCATTTTCGTAAAGTTCGGGACGATTACGATACGTTTTTAGCGCAGGATACCGGCTTTAGGCCTTATCGTGATGTCGTCAGCGATCCCCTCATGTTCTCTCCAATCGATGGCGATCCCCATAGGCACATCTCGGGCGAGGCGGCATCAAAAGTGCTCGATATCGCCAACGCTGCCTATGGCCTCATGCTGCGTTTGCTGGCAAGTGGCTTTTCGCTATCCAGTACACCAGACGACCGAACGTTAATTGAAGACAAGCGCACAGAGATAGAGAGCGCAATTGCAGTCATGGGAATTGTGAAATCTTTGGCGATCCAGCTCACTAAGCTGCCTGCAAACGATGGCACGGAAAAGGCCGGGATGACCTTTCATCTGCCACGCTCCACGCTGGCCCTGCCGGATCGATCGTCAGGCAAGGCGCTACTGGCCGAACGGGCCCGGGAAATTGCTGCAACCCTGGAAAGCCTGACACAAGTCATACCCGAATTGAATCAGGGTTTAGCGAGGAGGCTGGAATCTGTGGCCGCGGCACTGACCTGCCGGATAGCGTCTTAAAGTAGGGAAAATGCGGGCGTTACCGGAGGTTCACCGTGAAGCCGCCCGCATAGGTTGTCAGCCTTGTTCCGCCAATTCACGCAGTAAAGCACGTTTACGGGTGGCCATCTTCTTGCCGAGCTTTTCCATATCGACTTTTGCCTTACGCGCTTTCTTGAACATTTCGTTCTGTTCTTCTTCGACATGGTGATCGACATACTCGCCCAGCACGGTAACTTTGGCATCGTAATAGGCGTCCGAGGCTGGCATCGTTTGAATTTGTTTGATTAAGTCTTTCGCGCTTGCGTGCTCGATTTCCGCCTCGTTCATGAGGTCCCGATCGTCGATCGCTTTGCGGACAACCGGATAAAAGATTTCCTCTTCAATCTGGGTGTGGACGGTCAGCTCCGTACAGATGGTCTGAACGAGCGCCTGCTTGTCGGCTTCGCTGCCTTTTTCCTTCAGCTTGTCAAAATCTTTGAAAAGCTTCTTTACCTTTTTATGGTCTTCCTTAAGTAACGCGATCGCGTCATAGACTTTGGCGGGCTTGGTGGCCGACTTAGCCGCAGCCTTGGAAGCTGCAGCGGTCTTCGGCGTAGCTGAGGTAGTTGTTGCGCGCATCGTTGTTCCCCTGTTTTGTTGATTGTCGTGTTGATCTGGAATCTTACGATTTTGCAATACCGAGAATATCGATTTACGCAGACTTAACTAAGTCGGGAAACATTTCGACGCATTACTGAACCATCCGTTGATTAATATCATCGACGCAAGGCGGAGGCTGCCAAGTCCGATCGATATATAACAAACAGCGACGTACATTAAGGCATACAAACCAATCGCTGCGAAAGGCAACCGTTGAGCCTGAAATCCTTTTATGGTTCATATATCTGCCAATATGCGCGCTGACCATACTAATGTCGAGCGCGTACCTGCAGCCGTCGTGAAAGTCACCCCTTGCGTATTACTGTGGAATGCCGGTGCCCAAAGTAATACGTAACAGTGCGTCGTTGAAAGGCAGTAGGGCAGTTATGCATGATTAAGCGCAGACATGATAACTTATCCTGTCCGTCACATGGATAATCGGCGCACCTCCTCGATGCTCAGAAGGGATGGAAATGCAGAAAAGAGTACCTGGGAAGCGCAGGCGATACGTTTTAGCAATGGCAGGGGAAGCTTCAGGCAGAGCCACCGCCATCCAATGCGGCGCTGGAGCAGTACATTTGCGCCAATTCAAGCAGCCCTTGCACCTTTGCAAAGCCGCCTGAGTTGGTTCTGGTACGGTACAGCCATGACGAAATAACGATTCGAATGAGTTTACTGTTGATCGCTGCAAGCTACCTAACATTCTGCGTAGCCTCGTGTGACAGTCCGCCGGAGTGCTTTTTCGCTCGGTGAGCAAGCGATGCAAATCGCGCAAAGCTGCGGCACTTACCCTTGGTTGCCCTGCTTCCATACCTGCACAGACAATAGGGTCCAGCATCCAGGCGGCAATCGTTGTAATCATGCCGGGGCTAACCTCGACATGGACAACCGGTCCCTTATTGCGTTGCTCGCAATCCCGAACCCGGACGCGACGCCCATAGAGCGGGTGCCATCGATAATGGATTTCCACTTCTTGCCCGACATGGGCAGAATGAACGGGCACTCGCAATCGGCCGGATCTGGTTCTCGACCCAGTTGTTGTCGATGGGAATGGCGCCATCCTCCAGGTAGCGCGTGAGCGCGTCCCAGCGGTGGAGGCTGTAATCGGGGTCGTCTCAGAAAACGGAAAATAAAGCACGCTAAGCCCTTGCCTGACATCTAGGCCTAGTGGGAGCGAAGCTGCGATTTCACGACATATAAGTTGTTGCTAATTTTCTCAAGAAAATTCCGATTGGCTTCAGGGGGTCGTCTCAGAAAACGGAAAATAAAGCACACTAAGCCCTTACCTGGTATCTACCTGGGCGACGGCGTAGCTCAATACCAGCTAAGTTTGCCTGCGTATTGGCCATTGCGGGATGGATCGCGGGCAGACCGTCGGAGACCGCCTTGTTCGTAGCGGACAAGGCATGCTCACCCGTGTCGCACATCGATTCGGCGGCGACATTCGCCAACGCCGTTGGAGCAGCCCCCATTTCAATCGGACATCGTGCTTTTCATAACGCCTAGGAATAGACCTAGGCATATGACTATGTCTTGGAGTAGAAATGGAAAGTATCGAGGTCGTAACCAGCGTCCAGCGCCGCA
>NZ_JACYXF010000146.1 GCF_015352985.1 Noviherbaspirillum malthae
TAACTCTATCGTCACCCATGGTGGCGGATTCCTTTCTGCTGAAATGTTTCGGTCTAGACAACCTTATTTCAGCAGCATCCGCCGCCTTCTTCAACTACCCCTCATCCACAACATTCCGTTATACCTCGGAAAGAGTCGGGCACGCCAGTAGGCCAAAAAAAACCCGCACTCAAATGAGTTGCGGGCTATGAATACTGCAATGCAATTATCTTAGATTGGAAGCTTCAACTGAAGGCTTCTCTATGACGTCAAGGTCGCGGGTCCAGAATGTCTCTACCCTTTCCTTTGCTCGAGTGGTCGGATGAAGCCTGACATACCAAAGGCCACCGTCTGACCGACCGAGGCGGTTTTCTTCAATTACGACCCCTTTACGGCCAGGGTATTTGTCACCACCAAGGCGCCGCTGATTATGGCGAACCAATACCTCGCACCCTAATTCGACTATCCCGCCGGTAAGCCCTTGGCTTGATTCAGCGGGGGATACTATGGCAGTCGCCGAGAGCGTATCAGAATCAATGTCCACTACGCCCTCTCTACTGACAGTTTCTCCAGTTTGAAGAAGCGAATTACCGTCCGCGCGCCTTCGTGGTCTTCGCAGACAAACTTGCCGTCGTCTACGAAACGGCCCTCTCGAATACCGCCTTCGTTCAGAACAACAGTATACGGAGTACCGCCGTCGGTCCAAGAGAACCGCGCAATCTCATTATCCGTTGCACCGGTAGGTTCCGAGTCGCCCCAAGAATGCAGATAGGGCCCATCGTCAATCGTCACAACGTCAGCTTTGTCGAGTAATGACAAGAACTGAGCAGTCATGACATCGACCTGCTCCTCAACCTTACCAGGAACAAGGCTAGAGATATCTTTAGCGTCCATATTTTACTTTCGAAGTGCCAGCAACAATCCAATCAATCTAGGACCGGCTGGCGATTTTTAATGTGGCTGTTCGCCACAAATGGCTACCTCCACTACCGATTGGACGTGGAGAGTAGAATCTGGCTGTGTGTCAAGCGGTTGGCGAAGCCCACTCAATTGGGCAGTTCGTCAATCATGATGTGATCGGTCGTAATGACGATGCTGCTGCTGATCAACAGCGCCTGCCAATAGAAATCCTTGTCGGTGACAACGAGTTCAACGCATTCGACTGAACCATCTTCGGGAGATAACCAGCGTGGTGAGTACTCGAATTTTGTGGCTGAGTAGAGGTCCGCATCAGCCACAATCTTCTGCATGCGTTCTACCAACGCGATTAGCGGTTCGGTCAGTGTGACTTCCGCCACACGTGGCCAGGTCGTCATATCGTCTGAACATTCAACAGAAAGTTGTAGTTTGTTCGCCATCATTTTCTCTATCAGTGGAAAAGACGGAGATACCCATACGGGCATCCCCGTATAGGTTATGGTTACAGTGCTTATGTGGTCGACGTGGGAAGTCGCCTAACGACTGGCGCCGGTTTTCGAACAGGGAATAGCCTGCATAGACAATCCGAAGATACTTCGGATCTGGCGTACCTACCTGCCGGAGCGCGGGAATGAATCAGAACTTGCAGTCCACCAGACCAACCGGCGGATGAGTACGAAGACTTTCGTCGATCGCTTTTGAAACATGGCGCGCGCCGCGAATCGGATAGACAATCGACAGAGGCAGATTGCCGTCGGTCGCCTCACACAACTCCCTTTGCTGTGCTGCTGTAAGAGTGCCGAGAACAGCCGCCGCGCGAATAAGCAGTTCGCCTGCTTGAGTAGCTTTTTCAATTGTAATTGCGTCGAGTTGCATTTTTACCTATTTCGAATATTGGTTGCCGCAGGAGTTTTCCTTTGGCTGTTATTTTTATGGCTCGCGGCCCAACGCAAACTGCGGAGCGCTTTCCTGCGTTCCTTTGCATTGCCGCTTACGCCGAAGATCCCCAAGCCCGGTCCTTCTTCAACAAAGAAGGTCCCGGCGCTGACTCTCGACTTTCGAATCATCGTTCGCCTCTTTTATCTGGGGTGCAGCCGGATAACACCGGTCTGCCCTTTTTGAAATGTTTGTTGAGGATGCAGCCTTCATGGCCGCATCCGATATCAACCTGATGTCTCTGCGCGGAGGCAGGAACTACTTGATTGCACCGAGGTTCTGGGAGACCCAATCCACAAGGTCGCCGCCATCGACGTCCGCATCGTTGAGGAATCCAGGAAACTCAGTGACGATCGCCGAAAAGACGTCGACACGACCGCCCTTTCCTTTCTGTTGCGTCGCCAGTACTTTCTTCTGCTCCGCGACCAGCTTGTCAAAGGCTTCCTCGACGTCGACTTTTGGCAGATTCGCCTCGATCAACTCGGAAACACTTGCGCTGGCCATAAATTCAAGACGTTGGCCTGGTGAGAGTATTTGCCAAGCGCGCCTGAGTAACTGCTGAAGGTCTCCGACTTCATGGTCCGGATCGGAATCCTTCCCATGCGCCAGCGCAGCTTGGAGACAAAGTTCTAGCCCGATCTTCTTCGTCATCATTCACTCCTGTTTAGCAAAAGTGACTGGATCAGAACATTGGAGCATGGACTACTTGCTCGCCCTCTTTCTCGCAGAGCATGACCGTTACCTCATATGACTTCTTGGCCTTGAATTCAGCCGCGGCCTTAGTCTGTGCCTCGAACGATGTGGCTGCTGTGACTTCGATCTGGCGGCCACGGTAAAACGCGATATATCCGTTCATTGTTTTGTCCTTGAAATTTAACGCCAAGGACTCCCCCGAGGGGAGTGTTCCCCTTGGGCGGTGGTATGGAAGCCATTGCTGGCGATGGATGACGTCAAGTTCGATTAGAACCTGACATGGTCAACGCTAGTTCGGTTGACGGTGATCTGCTGGATGCCCAGCTGCTTTGACGTGCGAAAGCACGAAAATCCTCTCAAATGCATATCTGCATATGGCAGGTTTCTCGAGCTTACAGTCGGAAAAGAAATTGGCGTCCGAAAGGCCGACCGCCGCTACTTACTGAATGCTGCATTGTCCCGCAGCTTGGAGATAAATATGTTGCCGGTTTCTTGTCCTTGCGTCAAGAAATGTCGATTTCGTTAGATGATTTTCCTGAAGCAGATACGCCCTCGATTTCCATCGAGGGCCTTCTACAGCACTAACCTGCCCGTTCTCGACGTAACGCCTACGCGTCTTCGAGTCGGAATCTGTAAATGCTCTTACATGGCTACCCTTCACGACGATGTATTGCCGGCCCGTTCCTGTTTCACTCGTTCCGATAGGTGACTATCCGCGAACTGGCGAAGATACTGTCCAAAGGACGGTTGGAAGTCTGTTTGCTTCTCCCGAAGTGCTTTCGGATGAAGGCGCTCATATTCACGGCTGCGTTCTGCATGCCAGGCGAAGTAAGCGATATTCGAGCTGACCGTCGAGGGATCTTCTACGGTGTCAAGAAAGGCTTGGTAGTAGGCGTTTCCGACCCGCCCCGCGAGGTATTCCTGACGCTGTTTCTCGGCAGTGGCAGCATCTTGCTGGCGCCGTTGGACTTCCGCCAGCATCATTGCTCTAGCTGATGTGATGAGTTCCTCAAGCCATTCGTAGGCCCAGATCATACTCTCCGGTTCACCGTACTGCGCGGCGACGATCCGGCGTGCAAATCGCTCATAGCGAAATGCTGCATCGGCATCGAGCGGCACCTCCCCAGCCCCTTTCAATTACCCATAAATTTTGACATTGCGGCCACCACGACCTAGCCTGACAGGAAGATGCTGGTAAGGGGGCCGTGATGGAACAGGAGCAACATGACACGCGCGTTGCTGCGCCGGATTGGCTGA
>NZ_JACYXF010000147.1 GCF_015352985.1 Noviherbaspirillum malthae
CCGGTCATGACCGAGCACTCTCAACTTGGTGTGATTCTCTTCCATGGGTGTCCACCTCCTGTACTGGTGGACACCATCATCCCAGCATGGAGTGTCGATGGATAGACGTCGTTAAATGACCGCTTACTTATTAGCTCCTGGTAGAGGATCTCCGAAGACATTGTTATTGCACCCGATTGAGCCCGTGGCTGTCCGGGTTGCATACGTGCCATTCAAGCCATAGCGGACAGTACGTGTACCGGTAAACGTGCATGTGCCCCATTCATCTGCACATTTGGTCCAAGAGGTTGGTGCTGGTACTGGAGTTGGTGTTGGCGTTGGTGTTGGCGTTGGTGTCGGTGTTGGTGTTGGTGTTGGTGTTGGTGTTGGTGTTGGTGTTGGTGTTGGTGTTGGTGTTGGTGTCGGCGCAGAGGCGGTTACTGCGTATTCGCAGATTTTGTCAGCACCTGGTAAGGGGTCTCCAAAAACACCATTATTACAACCGATACTGCTAGTCGCCGTGCGTGTTGCATAGGTACCGTTTAACCCATACCTGACCTGCGTCGTACCTGCAAAGCTACATGTGCCCCATTCATCTGCACACTTTTGCCATGTCGAAATGACGGTTTCTGGCGCAAACTGTGCCTTCAGCGATGTGTTCGAACTGCCACTTTGACTATCGGATTCATTACCGCCACCACAAGCAGATAAAGCACTTATGAGAAGCAAAAGTAAGCCGTTCAAAGCAGGTTGCTTTGTCTTCTTCATATCTCTCTCCCTTTTGTTCTTTACTCAGTCTTTAAATGTTACAAACCGTTTCAGAACAGCACTTGAGAGGTGTCATCCGGCCAATATTGCTTTTTTGATAAATTGCAACTCTGCTATGTGCTTAAAAACATGGGAGTGGGGTACGAACGATATTGGGGACAGCTTTTCTTGGCATGCAATGCCGAGTGACGTAGTTTCGACGTCCACATGCCGTAACATCGACACCATTAGTCGTTGCAGAGAAATGTTCTAACATTGTGCGACGTGCTGTCGTCTGTAGCTCCAGCATGATTGAATGCGCATGTCAGAATAGGGCACTAAAGCACTCATTCGATGAATTTCCATCAAAAGGAAAAGCCGGCCAGGAGCGGACATTGGCAGCAGTAGAATATCGAACAATGCAAACGTAATATTCCGTTCCTAATTCTGCTTAATTGACTCAGTTCCTCCGACTTCTGCTAGTGATGCTCTCAACTGCATCATATCGACTGGCTTTACTAAATGATGCTGAAATCCTGCTCCCTTCGATAACACGCGGTCATGTGCTTGTCCATATCCGCTTAAGGCGATAAAAGTTGAATTAGCCAAATGAGGATTTTGTCGCAGTCGAATAGCCAGCTCATATCCGGTCATATCAGGCAAGCCAATATCCAGAACAAACACGTTCGGCAACACGCGTTCCACGGATTCCAGTGCGGAGCGTGCATTTTCATTCATCATAACCTGGTGACCTTCCGTTTCAAGTAGCGCACACAGCGTATAAGCCGCATCCACATTGTCATCAACAACCATGATTTTCAGTGGCTTGACGGCAGGAGAGGACGACAGCGCTCCATGAATGGGGACACTCTCGGCTGCAGATGTCACAATTGGCAATGACACGGTAAAGGCACTTCCCATGCCTGGCCCATTGCTAGAAGCCCCCACTTTTCCTTCATGGAGCTCAACAATGCTCTTGACCAGTGCGAGCCCGATACCAAGACCGCCCTGTGACCGATCCGGAGTGCGCTCGGCTTGGGTAAATAGCTCGAAGACATGAGGCAAAAGCTTCTGCTCGATCCCGATCCCATTGTCTTTTACCTCGATTTTTGCATCACCATGCTCGACCGTGACGTTCAATGTAATTTCGCCCCCCTGTTGGGTGTACTTGGCGGCGTTACTCAATAAGTTGGAAATCACCTGAGTGAGTCGAGTACGATCTCCGTGAACGGAAATATGCGCCGACGCCATCCGGGTTGTCAGCACGTGATGGCGTGCTTCGAACAAGGGGCGAGTCTGCTCAACGGCACCGTCCACGACCGATTTCAAGTCCAGTGCTTCTTTCTGCAGCTCCACCAGACCGCGCGTGACGCGTGATACATCCAAGAGGTCGTCTACCAAGTCAACCATGTGACTGACCTGACGCGAAATGATATTGCTGGCATGTCGGACTTTGTCCTGATTACCGCTGGCAATTTTGAGCAATTCAGCTGCCGTACTGATAGGCGCCAACGGGTTACGTAACTCATGGGCCAGCATCGCCAGGAACTCATCCTTGCGCCTGTCGGCACTTTTCAGGGCCTCGATCATTTCGACCCGATCCGTCACATCGCGAAAAAGTGCCGCGACACCGTCTCCGACCTTGAAAGCACGCACCTCGTACCAGACTGCGCGGCCGTCCGGATAAACATAAAGATGTTCGAGAAATCTCGGCTGCCCATCTAACAGCACTTGCCGATACATCTGTCCAAGTTCAGATTCGTATGTTCCCGGAAACAGCTGCCAGTGGCTGCACCCAATAAACTGCGGGCGCGCGATTCCGACAAGTTGGCATGCCGCGTCATTCACCTCGATGATGTTGAAGTCCCGGTCAAATAGCGAGAAGGCTTCATCCATGTTCGTAATCACTCCGCGGTGACGCGCTTCGCTTTCCGCGACACGCTTTTCATCGAGCTTTTGCGCCGTGACATCCACCGTGATCCCGTCGAAGTGGATCGGACTACCGTCGCTTGTGTAATCAGTACCGCCAAGCGCACGAATCCACTTTATCTCACCGCTTGAGGGATGCCTGGTGCGATAGACGATGTCGTATGCATCCCGACTGCTGATGGACGCAGCGATGGCTGACCGTGTTCGTTCGCGATCCTCCGGGTGGATTCTGTCATAGAAGTCTTCGATGGTGACCCTCGCCGAAGGCTCGATAAAAAAGTGCTCTTTTACCCGATCGTCCCATTCGAGGACGTCGAAAGGAAGATCGCAATACCAAAAGCCAACATTCGAGAGACGGCTCGCGTATTCGAGGCGACCGCGATTGCGCATGAGCTCTCTATCCATCGCTTCGCGTGCGATGCGATCGTCAGTGAATTCCTGGTTGAAGAAGTCCGCAGACTCAGCAATGGCTTGATCAATAGCCTCGTTGAAACGCATCACGTCGTCTGCCGCTGTAGAGATGCTCACCGACCGATCTAGCTTCATCCAAAGCCGCAACACGCTGGCACGCAGTGCGCGGTATTCGCTAAGTAACTGCGTGATCGAGAATCCGGCTCGTGCCCGCAGGGTCCCATGCACTTCGGCTGCGGTCTGTGCCGCACTTGGTCCGCCTGCGGCCAATCCATGCGACTTGGCGGATTGAGCGGCCGCCGTTTGCGGCTGACGCAGATCGTCGGCAATCGCGCGCAGAATCTGAGGGGCATGGTCCCGTAGCGCAAACGCATCGACCGTTGCTGCTGACGGCAACTGGGTTGCGGCAAACGCTTCCCACTCTCCAAGGATTTCTTCCATGCATGAATCGATAAAATCTGCCAGCCGCATCTTGTTCCTGTCTTGAATAGCCCAATTGACCCGGTAGAAATCGTGTAGCCACCCGCTGAGTGAGTCTTCATGTTATTTTTGACATGGAGGCATACATGCAGAAGCGATTCACAGAAGAACAAATCATAGGTGTCCTGCGGGAGGCGGAGGTCG
>NZ_JACYXF010000148.1 GCF_015352985.1 Noviherbaspirillum malthae
AGTTGGATAAGCATTCCTGCGTCCTGGAAATTAAGCAACGCCGGAACATACCATTTACGCATTCAATGTTGCAGTAGCTAGATGAAGAGCCTCCCTAAAAACGCAACACTCCTAATACTACCAGTCCGCGACATAATGTTAGTTATGTAAAATTTAAGAAAGAGCCATCTATACATCGTAAGTAACCACTTCAAATTCCGACGCATAGCATTAGATTCCAAGCAGCGCCCTTGAAATGCGGCGAAAATGGTGCAAATATAGTGCATAGTGATTGCACTTTTGGAGGCATTATGGCTACGCTTGAAGCACCATTGTTTGAAAGAAACTTCGACGGACTGATGGAATTCTTGCATGACGAGAAGGACGTGCCGACTGCCATCTCTCCGAAACGCTATGCTAATGTGATGAAGCTTGATCTCAATACCTTAGCCGATCAAGCTCACGTGCACCGAAATACGATCAACCGCGCACCAGCGACTGAAAACATCCAGCGCTATATGCGTGAAACCATACGTGTGCTGCGTGCCGCTACGGATCTGTCGGGCAGCGTAGAACGAGCAATCTACTGGTTCAAAAATAACCCAATCCCAACTTTTCGGTACAAAACAGCACAAGAATTAGTATCGGAGGGAAAAACTGACGCCCTTCTGCGTTATATCGATTCGCTGCAAGGAGGCGCCGCAGGATGATCTTGTCCTCTCTTAGCACGGTTGCCTACCGTGCTCACACGCCAAGGTGGGCACATGCGCCAACCAGGGGTGCTGGTGCAGCCGCATATGGAGGACGTGCAAACCGGATCGGTGTCCCGGCTCTCTATTTGGCGCTTGATGAGCACACTGCACTTGCTGAGTATAAGCAGCAGTCGGAATTGATGCCCCCGGCGACACTTGTGTCATACACGATTGAAATTAATCCTGTCGTTGACTTTAGAGGCGGTGTCGGCACAAGGTTCGACGGCATCTGGGAAGACTTCTTTTGCGACTGGCGAAATCTATGGTTCGATGAAGGAGTTGAGCCACCAAACTGGATCATTGGTGACCTCGTAATTGAAGCGAAAGCCAAAGGCATCCTTTTCAACTCGGCCCTCACTGGCAAGCCGAACTTGGTTATCTACACTGAGACGCTTGAAGAGAATGACAGGGTCGCAGTGTACGATCCTCGCGGGGATCTTCCAACCAACGCAAATTCGTGGGGCTGACGCCAGCTTTCAAGCAAGCGAGCAACTAGGACAACGCGTGTATCGATTCAATTGGGAATCTAAATTTATCAGTCGATACTTAAACACGTTGGAGTTAGGTTTATGTCAAATAGGAAATGTCTTTTCGAGTTGCTGGGCATGATCGAGGGCGAATTACTAGGTACAGAGCAAATCGGCTTCCGCAAGTGGTTTCGGCACAGCGGCATGCATGTCTACCTGCGAATTGAGGCCAAGAGAATTCGCGGCAAGGCTTATCGCTCGCTGACCCTCTCGAACGTCGAATTCGATGACGTAGCGCGCGGGCTTGGCCTATTCTCTGCGCTGCTGGTCGGCTTGGAATGGACCGCGTTCAAGCGCAGCTGGATATTTACCGTAGCCGATATTTCGAGCCGTCGCGTACTGGCCGAAGCCATAGCGCGCGGCTATGTACATATTGGCGATCACAGCGACCACTTGAATTACGCGTTACTTTTTGATGGACAATCATAATTGACAACGGATACGCCGCCGAGAAGAATTCTGCCTTAGTTCATCAAGTTGTACTTCTGAGTTGAACCAGCGAACATTCGCGTCATGTCTTTTGCTAGTCGTTGAACACGCTAAGCTGGCCTCACTTCGAACATCTTCAAAACCACGGCATGCGAGGCTGGAACACCCGTGCATTGGCGACAAGGCTAGAATATTGTGATGTCTGCCAAACTTCCCATTTTTCCTGGCCCACGCACGGCTCGTGGCGCCGTACTTGCCGTCCTGCTTTCCAACGCCGACCAGACTGGTGCCGAGCCGTTGCGCGCACGAGTGACGCTTGCAGCAATCATCAGAAATTCGTTGTTGCAAATTAGTAGGTAATATTGGAAGTAAGCCCAACTTATTCTAAAAACCCTAACCACCGAAGTGGATCGCTCTGAACGGAACGGCCGGTGCAGCGGTGGGCTGGACTAATTGTGTGCCGAGGAGTTTGCCTCTTACTCAAGTGCCTTTGAAAGCGTCCCAGGACCGCGACGCAAGCCTGTCTTTTTGTGGATGGTTATTCTCAAGTTACTTCGGAACGGTCCGTTACCTATGCATGACCCAAATATCCAACGTGTCTAGCCTGCAGACGATGCAGCGCTATACAGACTTTGCAGCGGTTCGCACACTGCCTCCCAGTACTGAAAAGGCGGTTCCTTCCACCATCATTAGCTTAAGCTCAAAGGGATTAGAAGCTGCAGCACAAGCCGAATCCGACGCAGCGCTCCGGCAGATATCCACTTCATCCCGTTTTCGCAACGCGGGAATTAACACGCTTGAGAAATTCGGAACCGGCGCCCTCGACTCGACAAGCCAGGTAGCTTTACCCGGACATCTTGACAACGAGTTCACACTGAGTATTACCCTCGGTGGAGGAAAGGCAGTCAGCTTGACGATTGCCAATGCCGGCGAGGATATGTTTATTCAGGTTGGCAGCGCTGCTGAACTGAGTCCTGATGAACGAAGCGCCATCGCAAACCTCGGGCAGGCATTTCAGTCCGCCATTGATGGGCTTACGCAGAATGTACCTCAAGTTCGACTGGCTGAACTCACCCGCCTCGACACAGCATTCATACAGTCGATTGACCTGCACGCCAAAACGACTCTCGAAACAGTGCCGCCGGCGACGCAGTCCCTGGATTTCCATATCGACTCCAGGCAGCGCCGGGTAAGCGTTGAAGGTCCATCCGGCAAAATCGACGTTGGCGTTGATACGTCCAGGCTACAAGGCTTGGGCACGAACCAGCAGCAAGCCAAGGCAATCGACAACTACCTGAAAACCTTCGATCAAGCCGCCACGCGAGGCCACGGCGACCGGCAACTCATGACAATGTTCAAGGATGCCTTCGTCGACATGAGCCTTGTAGCTAGAACAGATGATTCAATTGACTCCGGCACGAGAGTGATTGTGCCGTGGAAGCCATCAAGAGAAGATAAAGCCGTGCTGACAGGACTGCCAGATTTCAGCACAAGCGTGACTCAAGCCGCTCGATGGAGCAACCCCCTGCGGCAGGATGAGGTCGATGGCTTCAAGTACGAGGCGTCGCAGGATACGCATCTTGCGGGAGAATCATTTGCAAACCGTTCAATCACGCAGAGTCAGCGGTCAAGCCTGTCTGCGCAGTTCCATTCGGAACCGGACAACAGTCGCAAGTTGAAGCTCAATATTGCGCCCGGGGAACTGATGACCGTGCCTCGATTTCACGTACAGCAGGAAATTTGATAATTTCTTGTTTGTACGGAGGATGCGATGGAAGAGAAGTCAGTACCGAAACGACAGTACACAGAAGAGTTCAAGACCGAAGCGGCACG
>NZ_JACYXF010000149.1 GCF_015352985.1 Noviherbaspirillum malthae
GAAAAATGCGCGGCGAACTCGGCGCCGCGCACATGCCGGCTTACACTTCCAGCCACTCCTTGCGAATGGCCGCATTCGCGCGCAGATCGGCCGGCGTGCCCTCGAACACGATCGCGCCGTGCCCCATCACATACACCCGCTGCGAGATCTCCATCGCAATGGCCAGCTTCTGCTCCACCAGCAGCACCGAGATGCCCCGGTTCTTCAGCTCCATCAGGTACTCCCCCACCAGCTCCACGATCTTCGGCGCCAGGCCCTCGGTCGGCTCGTCGATCATGATCAGGTCAGGGTCGCCCATCAAGGTCCGACACAAGGTCAGCATCTGCTGCTCGCCGCCCGACAGGACCCCGGCAGGCGTATGCTGGCGCTCCTTCAGCCGCGGAAACATCTTGTACATGTCATTGAGGCTCCAGCGCGACTTCTTGCCCTTCTTCTCGCCCAGCACCAGATTCTGTTCCACGGAAAGCGTCGGAAACACGTCCCGGTTCTCCGGCACGTAGCCGAGCCCCTTGTGCGCGATCTCGAAGGCTTTCAAGCCTGTGATTTCCTGTCCCTTGAACCTGATCGAGCCCGTCACGTCCACCTGTCCCATGGTCGACTTCACCGTGGTCGAACGCCCCACGCCGTTGCGGCCCAGCAGACTGACGATCTCGCCCTCGCCCACGTTCAGGTCCACCCCGTGCAGCACATGGCTCTTGCCGTAGTATGCGTGCAGGTCCTTGATTTCCAGTAATGCCGCCATTTATGCCACCTCCGCCGGTGCATGTCCCCCCAGATAGGCTTCCTGCACCTTCTGGTTACCTCGAATATTCTGCGGCGTGTCGCAGGCGATCACCTCGCCGTACACCACCACCGCAATCTTGTCGGCCAGCCCGAACACCACGCTCATGTCGTGCTCCACCATCAAGAGCGTCTTGCCCACCGTGACCTTGCGGATCAGTTCCACCGCCGCATCCGACTCGGAACGGCTCATGCCCGCCGTCGGCTCATCGAGCAGGATCACTTCCGCGCCGCCGGCGATCGTAATACCGATCTCCAGCGCCCGCTGCTCGGCGTAGGTCAAGAGACCTGCAGCGGTGTCGCGCCGGCGTTTGAGACCGATTTGCTCGAGCACTGCTTCGGCACGCTCGTGCGCATCCTTCAGGCCGTTAAGCCGATGCCAGAACGAGTACTTGTAGCCGAGCGACCACAGCACCGCGCAGCGCAGGTTCTCGTACACCGACAGCCGGTGGAAGATGTTGGTGATCTGGAAGCTGCGCGACAGGCCGCTGCGGTTGATCTCGAACGGCCGCAGCCCGAGGATGCTCTTGCCGTTGAGCAGGATGTCGCCCGAGCTGACCGGAAAGCGTCCCGAGATCAGGTTGAACAGCGTCGACTTGCCGGCGCCGTTGGGCCCGATGATGGCAAAGCGCTCGCCCTTGGGCACCGCCAAGTTGGCCCCGCGGATGATTTCGGACTTGCCGAAACTCTTGCGCACGTCTTTCAGTTCGAGTGCCAATGCGCTCATGCTGCCCCCTTGCGGATCTGTTCTTCGATTTCACTGTTGACTTCCCCCCAGGCCTGGGAGAAGGATTTCTTCGTCTTCCAGAAGGCGGCGGCGCCCACCGCCACCAGCGCCAGCGCGATAATCCAGCCGGTCGGGGCCGCGGTATCGACCATGGTGCCGAAGAGCTTCATCTCGGTGCCGTTGGCCGACTCCAGCGTCAGGTGGTACAGCATTTCGATGACCATCACCAGTCCCACGAAACCCACCAGCGAAGCGGCGCACACCGCAAGGAGCTGCGGCAGGATGCGCCGGTACTTGCCGAACTTGGCCACCCGCAGGTTCATCATCAGGATGCTGGCGATGCCGCCGGGCGCATACATGACGATGATGATGAAGAACACGCCCAGGTACAGCTGCCAGGCCTTGGTGAAATCCGACAGCATGACGGTGAGAAACACGCCGATGATCGCGCCGATCATGGGGCCGAAGAAGAAGCCGACGCCGCCGATGAAGGTGAACAGCAGCACGCCGCCGGAGCGCAATGCGGACACGTTCTCGGCAGTGACGATCTCGAAGTTGATCGCCGACAGGCCGCCCGAGATGCCGGCGAAGAAGCCCGACAGGATCAGGGTGAGGTAGCGCGCCCACTGGGTGTCGTAGCCGATGAACTCGACCCGCTCGGGGTTGTCGCGCACGGCATTGATGATGCGCCCCAGCGGCGTCTGGGTGAAGGCGTACATGCCGACCGTGGCGATGAACAGCCAGGCGGCGATCAGGTAGTAGACCTGGATCTGGGGGCCGAAGCTGATGCCCAGGAACTTGTCGCCGTAGACGCGGTTGGTGGAAATGCCGCCCTCGCCGCCGAAGAACTCGGGGAACATCAGCGAGCAGGCGAACACCAGTTCCACGATACCGAGGGTGATCATGGAGAAGGTGGTGCCGGACTTCTTGGTGGTGACATAGCCGAACAGCATGCCGAAGAACATGCCGGCGAGGCCGCCGATCAGGGGAATGAGCGACACCGGCATCCAGATCTTGCCGGCGGTGGCCAGGTTCATCGCATGGATGGCGAAGAAGGCGCCCAGGCCGGAATAGACCGCATGGCCGAAGCTGAGCATGCCGCCCTGGCCCAGCAGCATGTTGTAGGACAGGCCGAAGATCATGACGGTGCCGATCTGCGACAGGATCGACAGCGAGGCGCCGGACTTGAAGATCAGCGGCGCCACGATCAGGATGATGGCGAACAGCCCCCAGATGATCCAGCGCGCCAGATTCAGGGGCTTGTACGTCATGGTGTTTTTGATGGTCAGTGTATTGGTGTTCATGTCAGCCCTCCCGTGTGCCCATCAGGCCGCGCGGACGGAAAATCAGGATCAGCACCAGCAGCAGGTAAGGCAGGATCGGTGCGACCTGCGAGATGGTGAGTTTGAGTACCGGGAAACCGAAGGTCTCCGGCGTGACGGTGGTGCCGACCCAGGCCAGCAGCGTGGCGAAGGAATAGTCCAGCGCCACCGCATAGGTCTGCAGCACGCCGATCAAGAGCGACGCCAGCAAGGCGCCCACCAGCGAGCCCATGCCGCCGACGACCACCACCACGAAGATGATGCTGCCCACGGTGGCCGCCATGCCGGGTTCGGTGACGAAGGCATTGCCGCCGATCACGCCGGCGAGGCCCGCCAGCGCGCAGCCGCCGCCGAAGACCAGCATGAACACGCGCGGCACATTGTGGCCGAGCGCTTCGACCATGTCGGGATGGGTCAGCGCCGCCTGGATGACCAGGCCGATGCGGGTCTTGGTCAGCACCAGGAAGATGGCGACGAGCATCAGGATGGCCACCAGCATCATGAAGCCGCGGTACATCGGGAAGGTGGTGGTGAACAGGGTGAACAGGGGTCCGTCGAGTTCGGCGGGAATCGGGTAAGGCACGGCCGCCCTGCCCCAGACCAGCTGCACCAGCTCGACCAGCACGTAGGACAGGCCGAAGGTGAACAGCAGTTCGGGGATGTGGCCGTACTTGTG
>NZ_JACYXF010000150.1 GCF_015352985.1 Noviherbaspirillum malthae
GGCTCATGTCCTGCTGGCAGGCCTGTTCGGACGCGCGCCCACCACCAGAGCTCGCCGCGCTCTTAGCCTTCCTTACGTCGGGCTGCGGCATTAACCTCTATCTCCGGATTTAACAAAGTACCGCTAGTCGAAGGTGTCTTTGCATAATACGAAGATTGACTGTGCCTGATCTAAATAAAACTTGAGGTCGCTGCACTCCACCGGCCTTCCATCTCGCGGCCGTCATGGGAAATTACGATATAAAGCGCTCTATCTTTGGGTGAATATAGTGGGTTGTGCAGTTCAGGACGGGTCATGATCTCCGTGGTGCCTTAACGGACAGCGTCCTGGCCTGTCAGCAGATCATCGATGCACGCTTTGCTAAAGGCGTCCATATCAAGAAACCGAACTCCTGCGCGAAATCCGTCGGGTGTGCTAGTGCAATAGACTACTGTGCCCCATGCATTGATTCGTCGCGGACTGTCCGGAACAGCAATCGCAATGGCATAGTTGCGGCCAATCGCAAGTGGACGATGACTGAACAGGCATAGACCATGTCGAGACACATTGACGGTAATGACGGAGTAGGGACCGACATCGTCCATGAGGACCTTGGCGTCGAAGACAAAAGGCCGTCGGAGTTGTCGACGCTGTTCGATGGCAGGAAAGAGAAGCATGCTGCCATTGTAGTTCCAGTAAGAAATTCTGTTTCAAAGCTGAAACATTTATTGCGGAGCATCAAACTAGTGTGCGGCCAGGGTACCAACAGACGGGGCCGTAGAATATTGTTGTTGCCAGACGTGTAAAAAAGCCCGCTCGAGCAAGACTCAATGCGGGCCATAAAATCCAAACCGAAAGGTTGGGAGGAGACCTAAAGTAGATAGGGATGCGTATGCCGAGTTCAAGAGCCCATGGTGATTAATTTCGCAACATCGGGAGCTTTTGATAGAGAAAAATCATCGGTATAGCACGGGGAACAGGCCGAAAGTGACTGAAGGTAGGGCAGATACGGTAGAATACTTGTACTGTCTATATATACAGTGAAGGCGAACAATGCCAACGCAAATGAAAACCGCGAAAACCGATATCGATTTCTTGAATCGCTATGGGATTGCCGATGCTGCCAGAACACGCATCACAGCGCAGATTCTTCGCAACGTCACTAGGCTAACCCAAAAACATCCAGCCCAACCTTTACTGCCTAAAAAGCCAAAAACACCGGTCTGAAAGTGCGGTGTGCCAGTCGTGGATTTTATTGTTCAGTGAGTAATATTCCCCACTCGAACACACTTCACTCGCGTAGAGATACACGCCATCATAAAGAATAACGAAGCAAGACTGCCTCACTAGTGTTCCATCTGGCAAGTAAGTAGTGCCAGTGTCACTGGTTTGCATTTGATAATGGAAATGAAGTCGGTCGCTAATTGTGTGGATAGGATTAGCAGCATATTCCAGCATCATTCGATGTTGTAATCCACCATTCTTGTCTGTCTGACCAAAGGTCAATAGAAAGAAACAGCTAACTGCGGTCCAGATGTCAGAAACGATGATAAACTTCTGACATAAAGGAGGCAGTATGAGTATATTGTCCACAAGCATTCTTGAACGTGTGACCCGTTTGGAAGAGGGCGGCATAATCTCGCCCAAAGAATTCCTGCACATGGCAAGCCGCGCTGCAATCGATCAGGCCTTTACGCGCCTGACCAAGGATGGGCGCTTATTGCGGGTTGGGCGAGGTTTGTACGTGGCTCCGGTCGTAAGTCGCTTTGGCATACGTCCGCCGGCGCCGGGAAAAGTGGTGGCCGCGGTGGCGCATCAAAAGGGCGAAGTCGCTGTTTCACATGGCGCTGCCGACGCGAACGCTCTGGGATTAACTACCCAGGTACCAGTAAAAGAAGTTTTTCTGTCGTCGGGCCCCAGCCGCACGCTGCATCTGGGAAGGCGCATTATCGACGTCCGACACGCGCCGCGATGGCAGCTTATCTTGGGCACGTCCCGTGCCGGAATGGCGGTTCGTGCGATGGCATGGCTGGGGAAAGAGCATCTAAGCGAGGTGTTGCCAAAGCTTCGGCAACAACTGCCTTCTGAAGATTGGGAAAAACTTACTGCCGCACGCGCGAGTCTGCCGTCCTGGATGGCCAAGGCAGTAGGCGGTGCAATGAGTCATGCCTGAGGCATATCTTTCTCTACCGGCGGAAGATCGTGCCGAAATATTGGCCATTGCCGCGGATCGGCTGGATCGGCCTGCCACCCTCATTGAGAAGGATTTCTGGGTTGTGTGGACCTTGTCAACTTTATTCGACACGCCACTAGGTCAGGGGTTGACCTTCAAGGGAGGGACATCTTTATCCAAAGCCTATCGGTTGATTGATCGCTTCTCTGAAGACATTGACCTGACCTACGACATTCGCCACCTTATTGGCGATCTTATTACGAATCAAGACTCGTTGCCGTCTACCCGAAGTCAGGCCAAGAAATGGACCGATCATGTAAAAGCACGTCTGCCCGAGTGGATCCACGATAACGTCATTCCTGTTATTGAAGCGGGTTTGCGGCAGGATGGTCTTGAAGCACGCTGTGAGCAAGGCGGCGTTGATGGGGAGAAGTTGTATATCCATTATGACGCCATCAAGTTGGGCAGCGGTTATGTTTCACCTTCCGTCCAGCTCGAGTTTGGAGGACGCGCGACCGGTGAGCCCCATCAAAAGAAAACGATCACGTGCGACATGGCGCCGCTCTTTCCGCAACTGGGTTTTCCGGTGGCACATCCGCTGGTGATGACTATCGATCGCACTTTTTGGGAGAAGGCTACAGCAGCGCATGTCTATTGCCTGCAGGAGCGCCTGCGAGGCGAGCGTTACGCACGGCATTGGTACGACTTGGCCACCTATGAAAACACTCCGTATCTTGATGAAGCCTTGGCCGCCCATGCTGTGCGAAAGATGGTTGCTGACCACAAGGCCATGTTTTTCATCGAGAAGGATAAAAGTGGGCAGGCAATCGATTACCATCGCGCCGTTGGAGGTCATTTAACGCTCATTCCTGAGCCGAAGGGATTAGCGGCTTTGGAAGTAGATTATGGCGCGATGACGGATGCTGGCATCCTAATACGTAATGCATTGCCGTTTAGTGAAATCATCGAACGCTGTCTCCGCATCCAGAATAAGGCGAATAATCAGTCGTTGTGAGCACTCGGTATGTAGCGTGCAATAGCCGTGAAATATGAAACGGCATATTAGCGAAGCAGAGACCTTTCAATGAACTTCTAAGGTGCGCAATTTAACTCTACGCGCCATACTTCACATAACGGAACTTCAACCTCTTGCCAGCTGGGACGATGGAGCAGAACAATCATTTATGTCAACTTATGGTCCGGGCATGAATTGCGAGAAAAGAGGTGGCCCCGTTTGATTGGACAGCATATTGCTGCTGCTAAGTGGAGCTTCGCGGAAGTAGGGTTGCCATCTATGCTGCTTGTGGCATTGGCTGGTTGCCGAAGTAGAACGCATCCGGAGTCACG
>NZ_JACYXF010000151.1 GCF_015352985.1 Noviherbaspirillum malthae
CGACCTCCGCCTCCCGCAGGACACCTATGATTTGTTCTTCTGTGAATCGCTTCTGCATGTATGCCTCCATGTCAAAAATAACATGAAGACTCACTCAGCGGGTGGCTACACGATTTCTACCGGGTCACAAGCACCAAGCGCCCCGGCAAAACCGTGATTGAACAGTGTGGCGACCAGAATACCGAGAATAATCGGTATTGGTCGGCGATACTTCGCGGCGAGGATAAAAGCCAGGAGTTGGGTTTTGTCACCGATTTCAGCCAGAGCGACGATACCGGTGGAGACGAGAAAAGCTTCCATGTAATGATGTTCCTCGGCCGGACAAGTAATCCCATTGACCACACGCCCGTCCGGCCAACGGAAGGCATATGGTCAAAGGTCTTGCCAAGTTATGGAACCGCTTGCGCCATGGTCTGTGGACCAAGTATGTTGATGCAAGCCCCTTCATGGATGAAGGGAGGCTACTCCCCAATGACGGCCAGCATTATAACATTTCCGTGTATCAAGTCCATGACAACGGTCGCGTCGGTGTGAGAATGCATAGCGTTCAGGCTTTACACGTTGCCATTTCGGTGTTGTTAGGATTCCAGTCCTCTTCGGCTTCCGCCTTTGCTTCGTAAACACGAAACGCTTTTCCTAATGAATAGGACTTGATAAAAATTCAACAACGTGCAGTCGTTGCATCGTATAGTTGTTTGTCCTCTGGGGAGTAGCCTACTTCTGTACAAGAAGTGCCTGCATCAACATACTCGGTAATTCGACTTTTACCGTGGTGCAGGCAGCCGTCAGGTTGGCGAGACCATTGGCATGTGAAGCACGATGAAGGTCGGGCTGGTTTCGCATGCCATGAGTCTTTGTCCCGACCTGAAAGTGATCGATGAACGTTCTTTCCACTGTCTTCATTGCGCTGGCAATGTCTACGGATGCCTTTGCTGCTGCCGTTGGCAAAGGTGCCGCCCTGCACAGACCAAGGATCCAGGAAGCGCTTCGTACAGGTGCCATCTTCGGCGTCATCGAAGCGTTGACGCCAGTTATAGGCTGGGCGGTCGGTCAAGCTGCAGCCCCTTTTGTTTCAGCATGGGACCACTGGATTGCCTTTGTTCTTCTCGGTGTCCTAGGAATCCGGATGATTCACGAAGGTCTTTCCACCGCTGAAGAGGAAGTGGAGAAGCCTCGAACCCATTCGTTCTGGATGCTCGCGGTCACCGGGTTTGCAACCAGCATCGATGCAATGGTGGTTGGCGTTAGCCTGGCCTTCATGGACGCGAACATCCTCGTTACCGCAGCTGCGATAGGACTCGCCACCTTCACGATGGTCACACTCGGTGTAATGGTGGGGAGGATGTTAGGTGTTATCGTAGGAAAGCGTGCAGAAGTTGTTGGAGGGGTGATATTGATTCTTATCGGTGGTCTCATCCTATACGAACATATTGGGGGCACCTGAGCGGTCTGACATTTGCCGGGACGCTAAGTCGTGCGGCTACCCACGGATTGCCTTGCCCAAAAGATGTTTTCGGCATGACACGACTGTCGTTCGATAACTGTTCTTCCGGATACGATTGTCAACCAACAGGAATCAATTTGCTTATTAATCCCTTCTTTATCTATTAATGCCAACCCAATATAGTGCGAGCTATCAACGAACTGCTGCTCTAAATGTGATGTTTCAATAGGTTGTAGGTGTCCATTCGGACTGGATTTGAGACACTGGGAATCGCCAAACCCCCACTCGTCTCAAAGGAGCCCAGCCGAATGAACATCCACAAGAATGCCCGACTTACCTTCGTTCGTCGACTGGAAATGGTCATGTCTCTGACATCGAGCGGCGCCTGTGTCACGGTGGCCGCCGATCGCTTTGGGGTGAGCACGGCAACGGTCAGGAAGTGGCTGGGACGCTATCTCGCCGAAGGGCCGTCCGGCCTGGCCGATCGCTCTTCTCGTCCCAATGTAAGCCCGCGTTCAATTTCAACCGCCACAGCCCTCACCATCATTGAGCTGCGCAAGAAACGCATGACCCAGATGCGCATTGCTCACTACCTGGGCCTGTCCAAGGCTACCGTGAGCCGGGTGCTCAATCGCGCTGGCCTGTCCCGGCTGTCAGACCTGGAACCGGCTGAACCGATCGTGCGTTACGAACATGCCCATTGCGGGGATCTGATCCACCTCGATACCAAAAAACTTGCGCGCATCGAACGGCCCGGACACCGTGTCCATGGCGACCGTACGACAGAGGTGCGCGGGGCCGGATGGGAGGTGCTGTTTATTGCCATCGATGACCATGCCCGCATTGCCTTCACCCGGATGTATGCCAATGAAACCAAGGAAAACGCAATTGATTTCCTCGGCAAGGCATACGCCTGGTACAGCTCGCTGGGCATGCGGCCCAAAGCCATTCTCACTGACAATGGCTCGGCGTTCCGTTCCAAGGCATTTGCCGCCGCCGCGCAAGCTGTTGGACTCAAGTCAAGATTCACCCGGCCATACCGTCCCCAAACCAACGGGAAAGCGGAGCGCTTTATCCAGTCGGCGCTGCGGGAATGGGCTTATGGTTTTGTCTACCAGCACTCCAATGATCGAACCGCCATGCTCGATCGTTGGGTGCACCACTACAATTGGCATCGCCCTCATCAAGGCATTGGCGGCATGACTCCCATGCGCAGGCTTACTAACGATGCGCATAACCTATTGCAACTTCACATCTAAAGGATGAATATGAACAGCGCATTGGGACGGCTTATCGATGAGCCAGCGTTTGGACTGAAGCACCGAATCCGACTTAACAGCACAGATGATGGCAAGAAAGCTCCCTGCCTCGTTTTGTTGCACGGCGTCGGTGCCAATGAAGAAGGGTTGATAGATGTCGCTCGTGAACAGGACCCCCGTCTCGTCGTTATTGCCGCCCGAGCGCCGCTCACTTTCGGGCCCGCTCAATTCGGCTGGTTTCAGGTTACATTCACCGCGAACGGCCCATCCATCAATGCGGAACAAGCAGAGGCTTCGCGTCGACTCCTACTGGAATTTGTCGATGCACTGCCAAATGCATACGGGGTCGATTCTCAGCGCATTTGGATTGCCGGTTTCAGCCAAGGTGGCATTATGAGTGCCAGCGCCGCGCTGATGGCCCCGGAGAAATTTGCAGGCTTCGGCATTTTGAGCGGGCGCGTTCTGTCGGAAATCCGGCCGCGCGTTTATACCGGCGAGGCAGTCACCCGGCTCCATGCATTCATAGAGGTGGCCCCGTTTGATTGGACAGCATATTGCTGCTGCTAAGTGGAGCTTCGCGGAAGTAGGGTTGCCATCTATGCTGCTTGTGGCATTGGCTGGTTGCCGAAGTAGAACGCATCCGGAGTCACG
>NZ_JACYXF010000152.1 GCF_015352985.1 Noviherbaspirillum malthae
GGGGGGGGGGGGGGGGTCCCCCCCCCCCCCCACTTCCAATGATCGACGACCATATTTCCCTTGGGATCCTTCCTTGGGGGCATTTGATGGTCGAACTGGGAGAAGTCATGACGATTCTGGAGTTGCATCGGCAAGGACTGAGCATTTCAGCCATTGCCGCCCGTTTAGGTATGGACCGCAAGACTGTTCGCAAATACATCAAGGAAGGTGTACAGGCGCCAAGGTATGGGCCGCGAGCGCCGAGACCGTGTGTGGTCGATCCGTTTGTTGACTACATCACTGATCGCATACGTACCTTCCCGGAACTCAGTATTGAGCGGCTATTACGCGAGATTCGAGCAATGGGCTACGAAGGTGGTCGTACCGCACTTGGTGACCTAGTTCGTGAAGTCCGTCCGCCACGCCAGAACAACTTTGAGGTGCGCTTCGAAACGCCATCAGGTCGGCAGGCGCAGGTGGATTTCGCCCACTTCAACGTCGAGTTCGATGATGCACCGGGCCAACGTCGCGCCATCTGGCTGTTCTCGATGGTTCTTGGGCACAGCCGCTATCTTTGGGGCCGCTTTGTTGAACACCAGGATTTGCAGACCGTACTTCGCTGTCATATGGAAGCCTTTGAACACCTTGGTGGTGTGCCCCATGAGATTCTCTACGATCGCATGAAGGCAGCGGTCCTGGGCGAGGTCGAGAAGCACATCATCTACAACGCCAAGCTGGTTTCCTTCGCCCAGCATTACGGCTTTGCTCCGCGCGCATGCAAGGCTTACCGGGCCAAGACCAAGGGTAAAGTGGAACGACCTTACCGGTATATCCGCCAAGACTTCTTTCTGGCGCGGCGCTTCCAGAATCTCGGCGACTTGAACCTGCAACTGCGTCATTGGCTCGACACCGTTGCCAATGTTCGACTGCACGGCACGACACAACGAGTGGTGCTACAGCACTTCCAGGAAGAGCGACCCGCCTTACAGCCCCTGCCGGCTGGCCTGTTCAATGGCGTGATTCGGCTGGAGCGCCGTGTCAGCCATGAAGGGCTCGTCTCCGTCGGCGGCAATTACTATAGCGTGCCTGACCGTGCCCGCAAACGCACCCTTGAAGTCCATACTCTGGCCCATGAGATCCGTATCTATGAGGATGACGAGCTTCTGGCCATTCACCCTGTGCTTGAGGGCAGACGCCGAACTTCCCTGCTACCGGATCACCGCCGTTCGCACCAGCGTTCGAAGCAAGCATTGGAAGCTGCTGTCCCGGAGCCGACACCGTCGGTTGCACGACGGCCTCTGTCGTTCTATGACCAAGTCGCCAAGCGATTGGCTGGAACCAGGAGATCGACATGAGCGCCGTACCTGGATCAACACTTGAGCGGATTCGCCGATATCTCGTCGGTTTGCGTATGCCCCGCGCACTCGAAGCACTCGATATCACCCTCAAACGCTTCGAACAAGGGGATACCTCCATGCTGGAGGTACTGGAAACGCTGCTGGGCGAGGAATTTACCACCCGCGAAACCAGACGCATCAAGATGGCTTTGCAAACGGCAAGGCTCAGTACCATCAAGACGCTCAGTGGCTATGACTTCAGCTTCCAGCCAAGTCTGGACCGTGACCGGATCATGACACTGGCCCAGCTCGACTTCATCGAGCGCCGGCAGACCGTACACTTCCTCGGTCCACCGGGCACCGGCAAGTCGCACCTTTGCATTGCGCTTGGGGTAGAGGCAGTCCGGGCTGGCAAGAGCGTGTACTTCGGTACGCTGGCAGAGATCGTCGCTTCAATGGCCAAGGCCGAGAGGGAGGGCAATCTGACACAGCGGGTTCGCTACCTGGCGCGCAATAGCCTGCTGATCGTCGATGAGATTGGCTACCTTCCGATCGGCTCGAATGGCGGAAACCTGTTCTTCCAGCTCGTCAACGCCTGTTACGAGAAGTGCGCGATCATCCTGACTTCCAATCGCAGCTTTGCAGAGTGGGGAGAGGTGTTTGGCGATTCTGTAGTTGCAGCGGCGCTGCTGGATCGACTTCTGCATCATGCCATCGTGGTGCAGATTGAAGGCTCGTCATACCGCCTACGTGAGCATGCCGATCTGTTACCAGAATCATTGCGAAACCGGCCTTCGGCGGCTAATGCCTTGCCCGCTGATACCCGGCCACGCCGACCTGGACGCCCGAGAAAGGAAGTTCGGTGATCATTCCTCTCGGCTGATCACCGGAGCTAGGGGTGGGGAATTTTACTTCGACACTTCTGGGGAAATTACGCGCGATATTGACACGACCACGCAAGGCCAATGAAACGGCCGAGACCCTGCTCCAGGCACTGATGATGATTCCGCCAGAGCGCTCCGGCTATCATGCGACGCATTGGACGGTGCCGTTACTGCAGGATCAGGTGCGTCTGAACCTGGGCATACAGTGCGACCAGGTGACCATTCGGCGCTGCCTGCATCGCCTGGGGTATGTCTGGAAGCGGCCACGCTATGTGCTGGCGCCAGATCCTCAACGAGAAAAAAAAGCGTCAAATCCGGCAAGTACTGCGCAAGTTGCCAAAGCGTAGCGTCATACTGATCGAAGATGAAACGGATCTATTGCTGTTCCCGCCGTTACGCGCGATGTGGTCGCCTCGCGGTATCCCGGCGCAAGTCATGCTCAGCGGCGGGAATGCCAAGCGCGTGGTGTTTGGCTGCATGAATCTGGCGACCGGGCATCGCCTGTTCCTGGTCCGACGCCAACAACGGGCACCAGATTTCCAGGCGTTCCTGCACCTGGTGCGACGCCATTATCGTGGCTATCGAATCACGATGGTGCTCGACAATCACAAGACGCACACTGCGCATGCGTCACAGGCTCTGGCAGCACGTCTTGGCATCCGGCTACTGTGGTTGCCCAAGCGTGCCCCGGAGCTCAACCCGATGGATACGTTATGGGGGCAAGGAAAGGATGCAATCTGCGCGAATAAGCAGTTCACCTCGATCGACGATCAGGTCGCAGCGTTCATCGACCACCTCAATGGGCTGTCGAACCAGGAAGCACTGCAAACATCAGGTGTGCGGTCGCGCAAATTCTGGCTCAGACGCACAGTGGAAAAGAACATTTGCTCACCTGCTTAGCGGTAATGTCATGGACTCCCTCCACCCCTGAAGCTGGATACACTAAAGGCTGAACAAAGCGTGGCGTTTCCCAACGGATAGAAGGAGGCAGGCATGGCAATCGTAAGAATCGGGCTCGATATTGCAA
>NZ_JACYXF010000153.1 GCF_015352985.1 Noviherbaspirillum malthae
CTTGGAATGACAGTGTCCAAACCGGCTCCTGTGAAGGGGCTTTGAAAGGCTTGAGCGGAGTGCCGTGAAAGTGGCACGCTCCGTTCTTAGGGGGCGGTGGCGTAGTAATACGCCGCTGCTACCCGACGGTCCCTTTGGAATGACCAGGCTATGTCCTGGTGAAATTGGGAAGCCATCGCGAATCCAAAGAGCATAGTCATTTGCGCCCACGATTCGTTCGGACGGTAGCGCGCAGAATGGGCAATATTGCTTTGTCATAAGCATGGGACAATATCTAAGCAGCTACTAGTCGTTTCGACTCGTAATAGTCTTCAGCACGTGCGGTAATTTTGAACTCAACATCTGTGCCAACCAAGTCTTCGACGGCTTCTTGAATCTCTTCAAGACTCACCCTGAAGAATTCCTTTCTTAGGTTCACAGCATTTACCCGCCGACTGGCAAATCTTTTGTGAAGTGCATTCTCAAGGGAAGGAGCATCTTCTGAGAAGCACATCGCATGAACATCAAATGGGAAAGGCACAGATGCATCGCCAAGTTCGTCAACTCGCTCTTGCGGGTCGAGTCGACGTGTAAGACCAATTTTGTACACGCCCTCGCCAAAGGCCCCGATGTTACTAATGACGTAGACAAAGCCTCTGCGTGTTTGCTCGGCCATACTCTTGGCTCGGATACCTCGCTCCTCAGCCTCCCGAAGTTGTTCCTCCAGCAAACTAATTTTCGCTAACGTCAGTGCACGCTCTTGCTCCGTCTCCTGGTTCAAATGCTCTCGGGCTTTTTCAATCAAACGACGATACTTGAGTTCTTCTTTCTCTGCCTCTTTCATGGCCTCTTCATACTGCTTCTGTACCCTTACCTCCTCCTTCATTTGCTCACGAATAAGTCGTTGTTCTTCTTGCTCTTCTTTTTTCTTCAAAGTGTACTCATACTGCAGTTTGCATTCTTCAAATTTCAGCTCAACGTAGTCAATGTTGAATCCGCATCTCAGAGTTGCGCAATTCTTCTCAAGCTGTTCAGCTTTTCTCTCAATTTGCTCCAACGTTCGGTCCAAATTACTCGGGCCCACCTTCTCAATGAGTAAATCGCATTCGACATTGAATGCACTCAACATAAGCACAACTTGCCCATCAAGGATTCTTTTATTGAGAGACTTATCAGAACAAATGGTTAGGTCTCCTGGATACGTAACTGCATTCTTTTCCTTAATAAGCCGTTTTTGCTGTTCACGAATTTCTTTGATTTCAGACTGATACCTAACAGATGTGTCATAAAGATAGTTGGGCATTTCGAAGTGGCCAACTTGAGTGAATTCATCGACCCTAGAGTACAGGTCTAACTTTCCTACCGTCGCAGAGAGCTGATTCTTACTCTCTACCAATTTGCGCTCAAGCAGTTGGATTTCGCCTTCAAATTTCAATTTCGCCTGCCCAAAGCTATTCTGCTGTTCTGCATAAGTAAGTCTGAGATTTTCGATATCGGCTTGAATCGACTTTTCACGCTTTTGAAGGGTGAGAAGGTTTTCCATCTTGTGTTGGAGCGACTGAATCTCTTGTTGAAGCGTTAGCATCTCTCCCTCACGCCTGGTTACCTCTGCCTTCTTATTTTCCAATTCGCTCTTAAGGGCGTTCAACTTATTGTTAGCCTCAATAAACGATTCTCGTGCCTTCTTGGCACCTGATTCGTGTTCAGCGATAGCTGTGACCAATTGCGCAGACTTTGCTTGCGCAGCCTTCTCTTTATCGAGTGCTTCAAGGGCTTTTTCCTCTAAGTCACTCACAAGAGACGTTTTTTCGGCCAGCAGACTTTCTGTGTCAGCCAACTTGACTTTTGAGCTCTCAAGTTCTTTAGATATATGTTCTATGGCTACCTGCAAGCTTTTAAACTGCGGAATCAGTTTTTTAACGCGGAAATGCTGAACCACCGGAATGAGAATGGTTAAGCCAGCCAGCAATCCAATCACGTAGTGTTCGGTCATAATCGTTAACTCAAAATAGTTCTTATGTACTGAAGGCGGAGATTACGCCGCTCTTCACACCTGTCCCTAAAGTCTTGCTCTGCTTCTGCCAACTCTGCTTCAAACTCTTCTTTTGCTCTCAATGCAGCATTTCGTTGCTCTTCGAGTCGTTGTCTTTCCTGAGCCTTGGCCTCAAGAATTCGGCGCTTCTCAGCATCCTTTTCCAAGCGAATTGCTTCCTTTTCTTCGGCGCGGCGATGTCGCTCAACCTCCGCCTCCTCCCGTTGTAATAAGCGATTTCGGATTTTTTCAGCCTGTTCCTGAGTTTTCTGGGCTCTTGCGTTAGCACGCTCGGCTTCTCGAAGCGACTTCTCTTGCTGACGTAATGCCGCTTGATTTGCTCGGAACTGCTCACGCTCTCTGCGAATCCTGTTTCTTTCAGCTTCCTTTGCGGCTCGGTCTATTGCCTTTGCGACCCCGACAATCAATCTGAGGCCACTACCTCTTCTTGCCATTTCCCCTCCATCCGAATCGTTACGTCATTGGATTTGACACTCATAGAGCTAGCATTACGCCGCTTCTTGAACCACGGGCATCCACTCTAATAGAGCTTCATCAAACTCGTAATTCGTAATTGGATTTGCACCGAGCAGTTCAGCTAACCTATCTCGCGTCACTAACTCAACACTATTTGCTTGTCCCTGCGACACAGCACCTTTTGTAAAGGCTTGATTCGTGACTGCGACTTTGCGAAAAAGTGTTCCTGCAAATCTGGCCTGGTACTTAGCCGCACCTGCGGTCACCTCTTTAATCGCGTCCCAGCCAACATCTGCGTTTATGGAACTTTTACACTGCAATAATTCTCCCTCTTTGCCTTTGAGTGCTACAACGTCTATGCCACCATCCCCACCACGCTTGTTCGTCACCGTTGTTTGATACTTGCGCTTGGCCCACAAAACACAGCAAAAGACTTCAAAGCTGAAACCGTCCATTCGGTCGACGTCGTCCATTGTCAGGTAGCGCTTCGGTAGAGCTTCACCGAGTTCATTCGTAAGCGCTCGGCGAAGGCACCTTGAATCGAAACGCGCTGATCGGCGAGGATCGTGTCCACCAACGAACGAAATGGACACGTGTACATCATGGAAGAGAGTGCTGAGGTAAAACCGACCCGCCGCCGACGGCATA
>NZ_JACYXF010000154.1 GCF_015352985.1 Noviherbaspirillum malthae
TTGTTCCGACTGGCATGGCGCGGTTGCGCCGGGCCATGGTGGATATTGAAACAGGGGTTCGTAGCCTGCCACTTCTGGCAAAGGAAACCATCGTAGAACTGTATGAGCGCATGCTCAAGCTCGATAGTGTCACTTTTCGGCGTTAAGGAGCCACCCATTTTCGGCGTAATGGAGCCATTCAAGGCAGCCGATTTCAAGGCTCGAACGGGGGTGAAGAATGCGTGATTTCCGGCGTTTTGGCAACCGCATTTTTTACGGTGTTTAGTGGACGTGGATCTCGGGATAGTGGGTAGTGCCGGCCAGCCTGGTGGAGGTCTATGCCGGCAAGAACGATGCACCGCTGTACGAGCGTGGGGTGAACTTTACGGCTGGGCAGCTTTGGATGCTGGCGCTTTCACTTTATCCGACGTTGGTCGCAAGCTGCGATAGCTGTCGCCATCCAATACGACCCGATAGGCACCATGACGCAACCGGTCAAGGGTGGCCGCGCCAATCATCTTGTTCGAGGCAAATGCCTCTCCCCATTCAGTGAAGTCCAGGTTCGAGGTCAGCACGGTAGCGGCACGCTCGTAACGCTCTGCGATCAAGTCATGGAAGTCCTCGTCCTCGGGTGAACGAAGCGGTTTGAGACCGAAGTCGTCAATGATGAGCATCGGTACCTTGACCAGTTGGCTGAAGCGCCGCGCATACGTACCGGTTGCATGAGCGCTACGCAAGCTACCTAGCAGCTGGCTTTGTGTGGCGAACAGTACATCGTAGCCTTGCCGGGCCGCCGCATGACCCAGTGCCTGCGCCAGATGACTCTTGCCGGTACCGGTCGGGCCGGCAATCAGCACCGCCACCTTCTCTTCGACGAAACGACATGTCGCCAGATCATGGATCATCGCCCGGTTCAGAGTGGGCAGTCGGTCGAAATCGAAGCCTTCGAGCGTCTTGTGGCTGCGGAAGTTTGCTCGCCGCAAACGCGTGCCGAGCTTCTTCTGATCCCGCCTGGCGACTTCGTCATGAATGAGCAAAGACAGGAACTCGGTGTAGGCCAGCTTGCGGTCGATCGCCTCTCGGTTGCGCGCTTCAAGGGAGTCGAGGATGCCAGACAGGCGCAATTGTTTGAGCAAGGGAGAGAGTTCGGGAATGGGATGCATGATGAATGTCCTTTACTGCAGAATGGTTTGAGTATCGCGGCAGAATCGGCCGCCTTCAGTGTAGGTTGCCGCCAGGGCGTCGAATGCCGACAGCAATGTGTGCTGGTCCAGCCCCTTCTCCAGGATGGCCTTGACGACCTTGTAGCTGGGCGTGCCGTAGTGGTTGGCACGCGAGCAGGCTGCTTCGAGCCGGGCAGTGCCGTACTTGTGCTTCAGACGTAGTACGCCTTGCACAGAACGCAAGTGAATTAGGACTGTGTCGCCAAACATCGCGTGCACCAGCGCATAGCAAGCCGGGCCAACCCCTTGTGCCTCTTCCAGGCACCATTGCGTATCGCGCAGTTGCCATGCCTGCGCTGCCGGTGGCAAGTGGTCCTGCACGGTCTTGCGCTGCCCGCGTCCGCTCAAACGCACATGGGCGGCCACCGCTTCATGTTCACGATACAGCGTCACCATCGTCGCCGTCGCCTTCAGCCACAGCGCACTGCCAGCCAGGCGGAATGGCACCGAGTAGTAGTTGTACTCGTACTGCACGTGCGCGTCCCGGTGGACCTTGACCTTGGCCCAGGAGGCAACCTCCGGCGGCACTGCCGGTAACGAGCGCAGCAACGCCTTCTTCACGTCAGCAAAGCGCTTCAGGGGCATCTCACGCGTCGTGCCATGAATCCGGTTGCCGGCCTCGGTCATGATCCATTGATGCAACTGGCGATTCGCATCGGCCAAATCACGGAATTGACGCAAAGGTACGAAGTTTCTCTTGATATATTTGACGCCCGATTCCACGATCCCCTTCTTGGCAGGATCTTCTGGCGGACATGCATCGATCTTGAATGCATAGCCTTCTGCGCACTCGGCATACGCCCGCTGTACTTGAGGATCGTAGATGCAGGCCTTGGTGATGGCGCATTTGGCATTGTCGATGATGACGCGGGCGACAACACCGCCAAACCACTCGAACGCACGACGGTGGCAGCCAAGCCAGGTCGCCACGGTCTGATCACGCACAAATTCGGCGTACTGGTGCCGCGACCAGGCCAAGGTCGCCACGAAGAACCATGACTTGATCACCTCGCCGGTGTAGACGTCGGTGATCAGTGGACCGGCACCGAAATCGACTTGCATGGCGTCTGCCGGCTGAAATGCCAGGCGCAAGGGCACCTCCGGCTCACGCGCGCTAACGAGCTGGCATACAAAGCGGTACACCGACGAATAGCTGCCGGTATAGCCGTGATTGCGCTTCAAGGCAGCATGGATAGTGGTGCACTGGATACCGGCGGCATGCCAGCGCGTGACGAGATCACGCCACGGCTCAAGCGTGGAAACGCAGGTTGAAGGCAAGGCGTCCTTGCGCACGAAGACGCTTGCCAGTACGTGGTCGTCGGGAAGAACCGAGTCCGAAGCCAACCAGCCGCGCTCCTCTGCGATGGCTCGGACTTGGGCGATCTTATTACGCCCCATGGTCTTGGACCGGGCAATATCCCGGTCGGAATCGCCCTGGCGCATACGCACCAGGACCTGTCGGTAGTGATACAACTCGAACCTCCGTTTGGTCATGGCTCCTCTGGCAAAAAATGCCGGAGGATAGCCGATCAATGAAAGTTCGAGCCCTGGGCCGGATGCCCCACGTGGCTCCATTACGCCGGAAATCCAGTGGCTCCATTACGCCGGAAATCCAGTGGCTCCATTACGCCGGAAATCCAGTGGCTCCATTACGCCGAAAATACGGTGGCTTCATTACGCCGGAAACGGACTGGCTCCTTTACGCCGAAAACGAAATGGCTCTATAACGCCGAAAACTCACAGATAGCAAGGCAGACGACTACGAGCGCAAGATCAGCTTGCTGGCAGCGCAAAGCGAAGCGGCCAAGCGGCTGATGAAGATAGAAGGAATTGGACCGATTACCGCTACTGCCCTGGTGGCCAGCGTGG
>NZ_JACYXF010000015.1 GCF_015352985.1 Noviherbaspirillum malthae
AGAACGTGATCGATATTTTTCTGTCCAAAGCGGGTTTGTGGTGACGTTGGACCGAAATGAGCAGAAAGTATTATCCAAGCGATATCAGTCGTGAACAGTTTGACCAAGTTCGTCCCTTGTTGGAAGGCAGCCGCAAGCGTACCAATCCAAGGAATGTTGACTTGTACGACATCTTTTGCGCGATCCTTTACCTGCTCAAGAACGCGGCAACTTGGCGGGCTTTGCCATCCGACTTTCCCCCGGTGAGCACGGTGCGTTACTACTTCGATGCCTGGACGCGTATTCCCGATAACAGCCATATGAGCCTGCTTGACCAGTGCTTAAAAAAAATCGGTGGAGCAAGAGCGCAAGAGAAATGGGCGGCTGCCCTTGACGAGCTTTTGCATCGTGGACGCACAAAGCGTCAAGAATACCGATACCGCCCGGCACAAAGGCTATGACGCTGGCAAGAAGGTCTCCGGCATCAAGCGGCATATCGCCGTGGATACGCAAGGCCTGCCACATGCCATCATGGTCACGACTGCCGAAGTCAATGATCGCAATGGTGCGCTGCTCATGTTTGCCGCCCATGACGATAGGCTGGCCCAGGTTAAACAGGTGCTCGTCGATGGAGGCTATACCGGCGAGCGATTCGAAAATCTGACTTACCAGACGCTTGGTGCGAAGGTACAAGTGGCCAAGCGCAATGAGCTGCACACGTTTGCTGTCATCCCGCAGCGCTGGGTGGTCGAAAGGTCCTTCGCGTGGCTTGAAAAGTGCCGCCGTCTATGGAAAAACTGTGAGCGGAAACTGCATACCAGCGAACAGTTCATTGTCCTCGCGTTCCTCGCTCTTCTGCTAAAAAGATACTGATCACGCACTAAGCTACTAGCGCGGCGATAAGTGGAGTTTCATGTGGTTGTCCCACCTGGATCGTTCCAACCCAGGCTTCGCCTTCAATTATCCAGGGCAAGATCGTTTTCGCGGCGTTTTCCGCCCGCAACCGCAACCGCAACCGCAACCGCAACCGCAACCGCAACCGCAACCGCACTGACAGATAGGCACGCGCTCGCCCAAATCCTTCGGTGCCAGCGCGCCACGCCGGTGGCAGCGTTGCGTTGGCTTCAGTTTGTGGTTGTCGGCCTGCTCCAACCAGGACCCAGCGTCCCCCGCTTTGCTCCCGAACATCCGCAACAACATGGAAGGTGCAGCATCAAGGATACTGCGATTCAGCCCGGCCTTGGCTGCTGCACCGTTGGACAGTGCCTCGCCGGTGGCGTCATCGGTCTTCTTTTCCGGCCTGCAGATCAGCCCGGCCACGTTCAATTCTTCGGTCCCATCAACCCGAGGTCTCTACCATCCAAGTGGCCAGCTTGTGATAGAAATCTTTTCGCTGCCGGGCGATCTTGCTGTGCAGCTGTCAGTCGTCAAGCAATATCCCGAAAAACAGGCCGTCCCGATTGCGTACGGCGGGTTCCCAGTGGCGCCGCTTCACCTTCAGGCAGGCCGGACGGCGTCGCTGGCATGTCGCTAGGCGACGCGCCGGCTATGCTGGAGCACAGCGGCGCCGCTTGGAAGATGTTGCTGAGAAGAATTTGAATGGCGGCCCAACCGACCTGCCACCGGTCGGCCTCAACTTACCGCCACGCCGCCGTGTTACTGGCGACGATCGCCGGATTGGATTGCCTGGTTGAAGCAACATACAGCCGTATCAGGTGATTCAGACTGGTGACGTGCTTGGGCACTGTATTTTCAAGTCCGAACCCATGATTCACTCAGGCGCCAAGTACGCCATCTGTCGTTCTATTGACATTTTTATACCAACTAACAGTCAACGTATTTATAATTGTGCGTTACAAAACCAGACGACACGCGCATGAAGATTGAAACAACAAAAGGAGAGGACAGCGGTTGCTGGGCATCCTTCGAGGCGGCGCTGCGTATCAGCGATACCGTGACACCGCGCCCACCCATGCGCGTAGGCGTTTTTATCTGGTCGTTCGTGATCCTGCTGAGTGTGTCGTTATTAATGCTTTGTGTCGGCGATAAGCTCAATGCAAGTGGCATGGTAATGACACGGTTCATGGCCAGCACGCAAGCACCGTTAACAGCCCAATATGCGTATTCGGACAAGGCACGGGACCAGATCACCGTGGTCATGTACGACCAACAGTTTCTTGAGGACACTCACAGCGCCTGGCCAATTAGCTATCAGGATCATGCGGACTGGCTGTTGCGGTTGGCCGGCGATCCTGCTGCGCGCCCCAAAGCAATCTTGCTTGACATTACATTTGGGCAGGGCCGTAATGACCCGACCTTGCCAGCTCTTAAGAAGGCGTTGTGCACAGTCCAGAACGAGTTCAAGGTACCGATATTTTTGGCTGCCCTGCCTGCGGCCAGTGATGGACGCTTGACGGTACGCGCTGGTCTTGCTGATGACCAACCTGCAGGAGCACCAAACTGTTTTACGCTCGTTGGGGTCGATTATCTGCCTGACCCACTCGATGGGTTGGCCTGGAGCTATCAGCTGAGCCGGCACCGCTCCGCCGCTGGCTGGCAATCGGGCCCGGCCAGCGATCCCGAGGTGCAACCGTCATACCGTAGTGCGGCCATGGCGATTGCACAGGACGCGGCTAACCTTGACCTGGGCCGGGAAAGCGTGCCGATGTCACTGATCTGGGGCCACAATTCGGCTCCCCAGCCGGATCGACCTAACCGCTTGGCGGCATGTCGCCCAGGCGAGTTTGGCTGGCAAAACTTCATTCCCGGCGTCGTGCGTCAATTCTTTGAAGATCCGGCCAAGCCACCCTTGTGCCCGTACCACCGTACGCTGTCGATGGCACAGCTGGGCGAGCTCTCGGAAAAGGAACTGGCGCCGTATTTGGCACACCGATATGTGATGGTAGGGGCCAATATACCTGGTTACAATGATTTCGTTGATTCACCAGTCCACCGGCTGCTCCCCGGCGTCTACTTGCATGCGATGGCACTGGATAATTTCCTTACCTACGGCTCAGACTACAAGCTCAGCGCAGAGTGGACCGATGGACCATTGGCTGCACTTCTCGTCCCTTGCGGGCTGGTAGTGTTGGTGGTGCTCGTCGTGCACTTGGTATGGTCAGCCGTGATACGCTGGCTTGCTCCGCAGCTGAGTTCTCCAGCGTGGTATGACAACGTGCTGGAGAAAAACACAAAACAACGCACATTGAAATGCTTAGTGACAGCGGTGGTCTGGTTAGCGCGAATCCTGGTCCAGACGATAGTGGCGATGTGGTTGATCGCGAAACTGCAGGATTATTTCCGCATTGGCATGCTCCCCGTCGTGGAGCTGGTCAGCATGACACTGCTCGCGGAAGGGCTTAATTATCTCAGCAAGCTGCGATGGTATTTTCTGGGCAAGGAACAGCCTGACAAGCAAACACAGCCGCAAACCGAACCATTGACGCCATAATCGTAGAAAGGGAATTCATGAAGGTGACATCGCCAGTGATTTTTGCCCTGCTTGCCGCGGTCATTCCTGCCACCTTCGCGCAGGATAAAGTGGTGGCTCCCAGCCCGGCAACCAGTGCCACGATTGATCTCTACGAGCAGCCCGACGCAGCGCATCCGGCGCGTCAGATCAACGTGGGGCAGGCGGGTCTGCCATGGATCATTCAGTCCAAACAAACCGGCTTTTATCAAGTGATCATTGACGGCAAGGATTACTGGGTACGTGGTTCGAAGGTACGCATCAGCCGAGATACCACCGCCAACTGTGGTGCGGTCGCGGTCGCTGCCACCACCGGGCTCACCGCTGCAACGCCTGGAGCCGGAAAAGATGCTTGCAAATAAGCTCGTCTCGCCTCAGGCACGCGTGTTACTCGCCACGATGCTCGCGGTCAGCCTGGGTATGTTATCGGGCTGCGTGACGACGGTAAAGCGCCTCGCCGACCTTCCTGCTAAGGGCACGGTCAGTAGTACTGAAGAAACCAGCCCGGTCGGCGCTTTGTCCCCACCGACGGAACGTGCATGGCCGAATGCAACACAGGACGTGCTAAATCAGCGTGCGCGTAACTTTGGGCTAGTCAATGCACCCGAAATGCAGCGTTACCTCAACGGACTATATGCCCGTCTCAAAACACAAGCCGGGGTTGCCGGCTGGCCGGGAACCGTACATATCCTGGCAACCGATGCACTCAATGCCTATGCCACTGCAGCAGGCAATATTTACGTATCGTTGCCTTGGTTGAGTTCCGTTGAAAGCGAAGATGAACTCGTGGCCTTATTAAGTCATGAATTCGGCCATATTTATTTGCATTACCATCAGCTAGAAGGTGCGGTCGCTGATGCGAACACGGCGGCTGATGCCGTAAGTCTTGGCATCGCCATTGCCAAAAATACCGCGCAAGCAACAGGCTGGACCCAGCTCGATAGCTTCACGACTGCCTATACGTTGAGCCGTGGCCTTGTGACCACGATTTACAGCCGATCTCAGGAAAGTGCCGCTGATAACTTCGGACTCAACCTGTCTCTGAAGCTCGGCTATTCCTATGAGCACGGCATGAAAGCATTCTTGGAGCGCATGGCGACTTGGGAGGAACGTAACGAGGAACGCGAGAAGGCCAGGCAACAACAGCTGGTTAAGGCGTTACGGGAAAGTTCCAAAAACGGAGTGAGTGCCGAAATCAACACGACACTACAAAACATGGCATTTGACCTCAACAAGGCCTTTGCCAAAATGCGCAGTGACCATCCTGAAACCCAACAGCGAATTGATGCGTTAGCTCTGGCTGTCGAGCCTTTTCCACAAGTGCAGACGAGTCGCGAGCCGATCATGGCGCCGCTCAAGAGCGCGCTGCAAGAACGCCGCACCACTGCCATCCTCAAGAACTATGCCCTGGCGTTCCAGGCAATCAATGCACCCTGGGACCCGGCGTCTGCTGAGGCCGCCAAACGCGCGGTGACGGCACCAACGGCAAACCACGCCGTTCCTTTATTTGCGCTTTATACCGTCTTAAATGAGCATGCTGTGGCGACAGGAAATAGACGAGTTGACCCAGGGCAGGTGCTTGAAGCAAATTTCAATTCGGAGCCTGACCGGTCTTGGAAAACCTACCTCGAACGTAGCAGTGCGCTCAAAGAAAGGCACAAAACCGCAGATGCGAAAAAAGTCATGGAAGCAGGGTTGGCCTACTTTCGACATGCAGAAGAGGCCTGGCCGGATGCAGTCCGTTTTGTCGGCTTGACCGACGGTTGGAATGAAGCCAAGCGCATGGCGGGAGATTGCGGTAAGAATTTCCGTCGCATGTCTTCACGGTGTACGCAAGCCGCTATTAGTCCGGCCGAACGAGCCAAGACCGAGCAACTAGAAAAGAGAAAGGCGGAACATATCGTGGATAAGATCTTCAAGAAAAAGTAGGGCGTGGGCCTCTCGTCGTCAGCAGCAAGATGTGAGGGCTGAAAAATGTTTTCCGGCCGCGAGAGCCACCATCGCGAGGCGACGGAAATCGGTCGCCATGTTGCATGTGGCCGGACCAAATGCATTCGCATGCAGGTGCTTGAACATTCATGTCCCGCGCATTCCCCTTCCTAGGAGAAGCCAGGAGGGGTTAGCGGGACCGCGGACGTTCCACCATACTCTAGCTCGCCACGTAGCGCTTGACCACGTCCAGCGATGCACCACCAACACTGCCCACCTACAGCGGATTTCACATTAATGTAGAGGATAGCCGCAATGCTTAAACCAGCCTTTAGCATCAGCGGCGCTGATTGAGTCGATCGCCGCACTCAAGGCTTCTTCAAGTGCCTGACGAGTCCTTGCCTCCGCAATTCTTAGTTTGGTCTTCAGCTTGGACCAGCAGTTTTCAATGGGCGAGAACTCTGGCGAGTAAGGTGGCAGATAGATTAAGGTGGCTCCGGCACCTTCAATGGCTTGTTCAATACCGGCGACTTTGTGTGCACTCAAGTTATCCATCACCACGACATCGCCTGGCCGCAAGGTCGGTATCAGAACATGATTTACATAAGTACGGAACACCGTGGCATCGGTGGCGCTATCGACGGTCATGACTGCTTCCAGACCCTGGCAGGACAACGCTCCCAGCACAGTCACATTGCGACCGAAGTTCTTTGGTACGGCATCCTCGACGCGAACACCAGGTGTTGCGCGCCCGCGGCGACGCGTCATGGCAATATTGCATCCGGTCTCGTCGATAAACTTCAACCGGCGCGACGAATGGCGGGCTATCTTTCTGCGGTATTGGCGACGAGCTCGACGGACTCGCGGGGTATCTCTCTCACATGCATGGACGGTCTTTTTTTAAGCGGCATGCGCAGCCGCTGCAATAACCGGCAAAGGGTTGCCCGGCTCACACGCACACCAGTCAAATGGTCAACCTGATCGGCTAATTCAGCCAGCGTAATATCGGGCTGCCGTTCAACCAGAAGACGAACATGGGCCTGTGCGCTGTCATTCAAGCGCGTGCTCGGGCCACGTCCTTGCTTTTTAGCAGCGGCATTGCCGGTGCAACGCACCCGCTGCAGCAACTTTTCCACGAACGAGAGACTGACACCAAGGAACTCGGCAATTTCACGTTGAGAACCCATACCGCGTTCGTGGGCCTGCAGAATCTTCTGCCGTAAATCCAGAGAATAAGGAGAGGCCATGATCGGTCAAAGATATGAATGGCAACATTTCTTTGACAAGAAAGCCTTTCGTGAATTCTAGATGAATTCATGCAACACGCTGTAGAGTGTGCGGATTTCTAATCGAGTAGGGGCATGGTAGTCAATTTTAAAATTTCGAACGGTTGATTTATGAAGCGTATTAACAACTCAAATTTTCTATTAAGAACCAAGATGTGGCGCGATTTCCGACCAAGGAAATAGTAACTGTTCACCTTGCCGGAAGCGTCCGGAAGTCAAGCCGAATGCAGCCCAGCACTGAGTTGCGGCAATGAACAGTAAAGAGGCGCGCTCCACCCGCAACCTCGTTCGGTTTGGCGATTCTTACGTTCATGAGTATCGACTTGTCGCAACCAGCACCACGGGTGCGCACCCTAGAAGAAGCCCAAGCGCTCATTGATGCGTTGTGGCTGGTGTTGCGTGCGCAAGCGCAACAGCTCCAGGAGCGCGACCAGCAGATCGCCACCCTGACCGAACGTGTGCAGGCCCTGGAAGAGCGGCTGCGCACCAACTCCCACAATTCCTCCACACCGCCTTCGGCCGATCCACATCGGCCTTCTGCCGGCAAATCGCCGTCGGGCAAGAAGCGTGGTGCCCAGCCCGGTCATTCCGGCAAGGCGCGTACCTTGCTGCCGGCCGAACAGATCACACACGTGCAGGACTGCGTGCCGGATCCGTGTCCCGCTTGTGGCGGCGCCGTGCGCATTACCGGCCTGTGTGCGCGGCATCAAGTGCTTGACCTGCCGCCGATTGCGCCCACCGTCACCGAATACCGGCTCCTGGCCGGTACCTGCTGCAGGTGCGGCAAAGTCTGTGAAGCCAGCTTGCCAGCCGGCGTTTCTCGTCGCGTCACCGGCCCGCGTCTGCTGGCGGCCATTGGCACGCTCACCGGAAGCTATCACTTGAGCAAGCGGCAAGTGCAAGGGCTACTGACCGATCTGTTTGGTATTGATCTGTCGGTAGGCGCCATCAGCGAAGGTGAAGCCGAAATCGGTGCCGCATTGGAGGACGTTGTGCAGCAGGCGCACGCCTACGTGCAGCAAGCCGGCGTCGTGCATGCCGACGAGACTGGTCACAAGGAAGGTGGTTGCAGGCACTGGCTATGGTTGGTCGTGGCCGATACCGTGGCAGTGTTCCGGGCTGCGGCTACGCGCAGTACACAAGCGGCCAAGGCAGCACTGGGCGAGCGCTTTGCCGGCATTCTGGTATCGGACCGTTATGGCGCCTATGCCTGGGTCGAAGCACCGCGCCGACAACTGTGCTGGGCGCACCTGCTGCGCGACTTCACGAAGATGGCTGAGCGCAGTGGCGAGCCCGGACGCATTGGCGACGACCTGGTCGCCTGTACGCAGCGCCTGTTCCACTTCTGGCACTGGGTAAGGGACGGCACCTTGAGTCACAGCATGTTCGCCTGCCACATGCGGTTCTTACGCTATCGCATCGAGACCTTGCTGCAACAAGGCGCACAGGGCCGACATGCCGAGACAGCGCGAACCTGCCGACACATCCTGCGTTGGCGCCAGGCGCTATGGACCTTCGTGGATACGCCGGGCGTGGAGCCAACCAACAACACAGCCGAACGAGCACTGCGCAGCTTTGTTCTATGGCGCAAGGTGAGCGGTGGGTCTCAGTCACCACGTGGTTCCCGCTATATCGAGCGCATCATGACCGTCGTTGGCAGTTGCAAACTGCAAGGGCGCAATCCGCTCACCTTCCTCACTCAGGTCATTCAGGCGCATTGGGGCGACGGCATCGCTCCATCCTTAATCCCAGACAGCAGCGTAGCGAGGTGAACGGCTACAGGAAATATGCCCAATATCGGTAAAGCGTTCGCATGATATTTGTCAATTGAGCCGGTGAACTGCTCTTAACCATTCTTTACTAAGCTCTTCATAATTGGACGGCAGGGCAAGGGAGCAAGGGGGCATTTTGTATTCTAATGGAGAAAAAGAATGTCTAAAGTTAAGATAAATCGTTCCACGATGGTACCAATGCTGTGTTTCACATTGGCAGGCTGTGGCGGCGGAAGCGGCGATGCCGGTTACGCAAACACCGGACCGTCCACCTTTGCTCCCACGGTGTACACAGCCGATGGAAGAATCGTCAATAGCTGTAGCCTTGACCCTCGATGCTCAGGTCAGACGACAACGCCGACAACGCCGACAACGCCGACAACGCCGACAACACCGACAACACCAACAACACCAACAACACCAACAACACCAACAACACCAACAACACCAACAACGCCGACAACGCCGACAACACCCAGCACATCTATTCTTAGCACAACAGACATTGTCATCAGTGAAGGGGATCCTTTCGCCGAGTTCACCGTACGTTTGAACGGGCCGAGTACTTCCGAGGTACGGGTGCTGTATCGCACTGAATATGCAAATGCGGTCGGGGGATTCGATTACGATCATGCACAGGGGGAATTGATTTTTGCACCAGGTGTGCAGTCGCAGACTGTGCGTATCGGGATTCGCAATGACGCTTCTGCAGAGCCGTCGGAAAGCTTCCATTTCGTTTTACTGAATCCAACCAATGCGGCCATCGGAACAAGTCGTGTGCTTGCTACTATCGTCGATAACGATTAAGCATCGGTGATGAGAAAAACAAGCATCCGGTAGGCTAACACAGGTTCAGATCGCAAAGCGCGATACAAGCTTGCGGTCTGAACGTATTCATCAAGCGCTTTCAGTGCGTCGCCAGGCAGCCTCGACTTCCATTTCTCTTTAATAATGATTCATGCACGTGCGGCGCAACGCTAACCGGTGGACTGCATGCACACGAGCTAACGGCATCAAACGATGAAATTACCAGCGGCACGATGGTGGAGCCGCATTCGCCAACGCACTGCATGCCGGGCCTGCGATTCCCTTATCCAATGGGGGATTTGGCGAAGCTAAATGGCAGAGTTAGCCAATCCTTCGTCACAACGCCCAATTGAACGGGCATGTTATCAACATATTGCTGTTCATCCGGAAGGCCGTTGTTCCGCTCCAGAGACCACACTATACTGTGCGCGATGAAACGGCACCCAGCCTTCAAATTCGAACTCAAGCCCAATGGCGAACAGCAGCGCACCATGCGTCGCTTTGCCGGATCCTGCCGGTTCGTGTTCAACTAGGCAATGGCGTTACAACAGGAGCGCAGGAGAGCCTGGAACAGGGATTTCGGCTATTTCTCGATGTGCAAGGCGCTTACCGAGTGGAAGAGGCAACCCGAAACGTGATGGCTGGCCGAGACGCCTAGCCAGGCATTGCAGCAGGCACTGAAGAATCTGGAGCGGGCGTACAAGAACTTCTTTGAGAACCGATTGGACTTCCGTGCTTCAAAAAGAAGGGCCGTTTCGACAGCTTTCGCTATCCACAGGGCTTCAAGTTTGACCAGGGGCACAGTCGTCTGTTTCTACCAAAACTCGGCTGGATTGGATACCGCAAGAGCCGCGAGGTACTCGGCGATGCCAACAATGTCACCGTTTGCTATGCGTGCGGCAAGTGGTTCGTGTCGATCCAGACGGAGCGCGACGTCGAATTATCAGTCCCGCAGGGCGGCGCTGTCGGCATCGTGATGGGGAAGGCCCATTCGTACAGACGGACAACGGTTGTCAAAACCACCAAGCTGGTGAAGCTGAAGGATGTCAGGCCGGAGTATCAATTGCGGGATAGCACGAACAGAGTGGACGACTCGCGTGGTGGCGCATCCGTGCGACAACCGTGGAGAACTCGGCAAATGCAAGGGTATCCCTGTGCGTAGGGCGAGCAATTTTGGGGAGAGTTTCCAACGCAGGAAACCTCCACGATGAAAGAGACATCGGTTGGCACGTGGAGACTAAGCCCTCGCGCCGGAAGAGGAACGCCATGAGCGACTGCATAGTCGCCCGCTTGCCGACAGGGGATATGCGGATCAAGCCATGGTTGTCGCCAGAGCAAAATATTCTGTCATGGCACGATCAAGTTGGCAAGGAGGCCTCGTAGGCTTCCAGATTGCAGGTACGGCTTGGCAGGGAGAATGGCTTGCTTCAGGAATCCCGGTATTACGTCAGCCCGAGACATTTGTAGATGTTCATCAGCATTGGCCGATGCCTGACACGATCAGCTGAGGGGAGAAATGCCAACGTCCCTTTGATCGTGTAGATGACGAGCAGCGTTCCCATGAAGTCACCGATGAACATGGTCAGATAACTGCGAACGATATTCTCGGTATGACCCTGATAGGCAAACACCAGATGATGAAGCAGCGGACTGGCCATCGAACACACGACGATCAACAGCATCAGCCTTCTCGGTGTCAGATTGGCCAGCGATGTCCGCAGACCGTAGCGGCGTTGCGCCAGCAGATACACCAGATAGGCGCCAAGCGAGCCAGCCAATGCGCCCAGCACTGCACGTACCGGATCATCAAAGGTAAAGTGAAAAAAATTCAACAACAAGCCAGAGATGAACAGACCGGTAAATCCAGCGGTGCCGAACAGCAGCGTCGCCAACAGCCGCATCCCGGCGGGGAGAAACACCCAGTTGATGCCGTAGCTATATTCAAGCTGGCCAAAAAACCATTCGTTGATGGTATTCAACGACAAAAACAGCAGGACGGTCGTCACCACCATTGCGAGTTGCATTCGTATATTCGATATCATCGGACAAATTTATTGGCGTAAAATGCGCGCTGGCCTATCACGCCCTATGCAGCCTGGCGCAAAAGGCCAGCACGAGACTATTTTTACAATGAAACACTTGAACCGCCCCGCTGATCTCTATTTACGCTTTCTCGAGTTGGCCGACGCCATTCGCGGCCTGCCATCATTGCCGCCTCTTGATCCCTTGGAAGAACGCATTCTGACATGGATTGCCCGGATCAGTCAGCAAGACGAAAGACTGTCTGTCCGGGATATGATGGCCAGGGAAGAATTTGGTTCGCCGGCCACCATCCATGGCAGGATCAAGTCGTTGCGCGAAAAGGGTTGGATTATGTTAGCCGACACGGAAGACACGCGACGCAAACAAATCGAGCTGACCCAGGCAGCGTTTCACCATTTCGACAAGCTGTCCAAATGCATGGCGCGAGCGATGGGGCACTAGCGGTGACGCTTGCAGGGCGCGGTTTCCCTTCCTTGACATGCGGCTCGCCTTCACTCGGGCCGTCCTGCCGTCGGATGGTCGAGCGCTCTTGCGGATCGATGACCTCGTTGGCGTGATGTCGAGCGCCAGCGTGGCATTCGACATCGGTGATGCGCTCAAGATAGGGGCAGTGCGTGGTTTGCCGAGGTATGTGTAAGGTGATGACGCTCATGCGCTCCACTATCCAATGTGCCGACGTCAAACGGGTTGGTCGTAGCGAATGACAGTATCGTCAGCTCGTCTGGACAACTGAGCAATGGTGAGCGTGCTCCCAATTGACCTCCCGCTCGAGGCGCTGCACAACGTCCCCACGGAAAGAATGGGTCGCCGACGGCGCCGGGCGTCGCCGTTACCGCAAATCGAAGGACGCCAGTGCCACACCAGCGTCCTTCATGAACCGGATGGCGCCTTACCTTAGGCGTTTTCTTCGAACCATTCGGCGGCCTGTTGCTCGTTAATGACGCCGGCTGCCTGCAGTTCGTGGATATGGATCGGATTCAACGTGCCATATTCCATCGCTGAACGAGCCGCCTGAAGCAATGAACTGCGCACATCGCCAACCGGAAGAAAACCATTGCGCTTGGCACAGTCGTCAATCAAGGCGCTTGTTTCTTCAACGGCGTCATCCAAGTTCTGATCATTCCAGTAGTCGGTGAGCGAATTGCCAGCGCCAAACAAGAAGTCGTCTACCACGTAGGGTTGTGCACAGCTCTCCAAATCACCGTCCAGGTGGCCGAACAGGTCGGCGAGTGCCTCGGCGGCATCGTAGTCATAGACGATCACCTCATCGCCATTTCGGTAGTCGACCTGTGCGCTGGCACGCAAACGCCGGTAATTCCGCTTGAGCTCCGTCGACGCGAAAATCGCCGCAAGCGCGTGACCGAACACGGTGCACGGCACACGGACGACAAACTTGCTTCCATTGAATTCTTCGATGGGCGTCATCCTGTTCGAGGCAGGATCAACGCTCAGTCTGACGTGAGCCGTCAGCGTATCGAATTGAATGCAGCCGCAGTCATCCTCGTCGCCGGCGAAGAAAGGCAATCGCGTGCGGCGAAGCCTGGTAACGAATCTGGACCAATCGAAGTGTTTCTTGATCAATTTGCATCCCTTCCTGGTAAGTGGTGATAAGTCCATCCATGCCGCTGACCGAATCCGGTCGACGGCATCCTGACCCAACGCTGGTGACACGTCAGGGTATGTGGCCACGCTGCAAAAGCTGCTGCGCGGACGTGCCGGTGAAGACACGAATGGGTTATCCCCGCTCGAAAACAGGGTAGGCAGGACGTACACGAGCACCTCGGTTCGTCTGGTCTGCAGAGTCAGCTGATCCTGTCCGACTCACACAATTATCATAACCAGAAAACAAAGTTTTTGAACGCGCGTTGGAGACACTTCTGCAAATATTTTTTCACGCCATTTGCTTCGCGGTGGCAAAGGCCAGCCTGGCCAATTTGGGGTCGGGGATGGTCAAACTAGCGTCACCCCGCAGCCAGAACATAATCGTCAATGCATATGCGATGGCGACTCGTGACTGAGGTCGGCTCGAATAGGCGTCGCAAACACGGCCTCGCCATTTGGCCTGCTGGGAAAAGACGGCGGGCGGCGCACTACGGGACTGCCGTCTTGCTGGCGAAAAAGCAAGGCTGCGTGGATGAACGGGGCTTGTACGGGTAGCGGACGGCTTATCTGGACCAGAAACACGGACCTCGGCACCCGGTGGTTGGCCGAAGCAGGTTGGCCTGCCGCAGCCGCCTGCACGGCACCGCAGACTGGCCGCTGCTGTCCGGTCATACTCTGGCGTGCTGACACAGCGGCATAGGTTATGGTTGACGTAGCCAAGGCGAGACAGCTAGCAGCTGGCTTATCACAACACCGCAAATCCAGGCAGCACAGACTGAGCGGGAGGCCATGTGCAGATCACCCTCGGTGCTGAAGATAGTCAATGACCTGCAACGGCCATCATCGATCCAATGGCCAAAGGGATACGGCGAAGTCATTCATCGGTAAGTGCAGATGTGCCGGGGGCCAGTGCCTTGGATCCAAAAGGATGAGCGGGTTGCTGTGGCACGAAACGACGGCATACGCCCCGGCGTGCAGCGCACTTGACAGCACCATCGTGCCCTCTCTTCGATTGCCGGGAACATTGGCGTTGCTGTACGAGCTCGTTGCTGCGGGCATGGCAGATCTCTCTCAGGCGGCCAGCCGTGAACATCCAAAGACAGCCGGAACGTCGCGAAAGGGAATGACCTACCCTGCGGTGTCACCTGCTTTGCGCACGCGTTTCGCGTGCGCCGCACGTGCATTGTCGCGGTTCCGATGAAATTCAGGGTTGACATCTGACCATTTCATTCCTAACGCATCCCGCAAACTAACGGGCTTGCCCATCAGGGAAAGTTTTGCCTCGAGCTCAGCTTCGGCGCGATCATGGTTCTGCCGCACACAAACTTGGGTGATCTCTGCACGCCGGGCCCTGTCCTGCGCGTCCGATGCCGCCTGCGGTTCCTGCTGATGCCGCGCCGGAGGGCGGCTTGACAGTGTATCCAGGCGACCTTTGCGAACCGAATCCAGCACCCATTTGAAAAAATCAGTGACAGAGTTGATGTTGCGGCCCATCTGGTGTTGAAATTTATCGATCGCCTGCTGTTGCTGCACGGTCGACAGGTCAGACATCATGCCAACCATCGTTGCACGGTCCGCCACGTTGATCCAATCGGCAAACTTGAGCAGATGGGTCTGTAGCTCGCTATCCGGACACGGATTCCCGTTAACGACGGTAGGTGACGGAGAGAGGGAAGTTTTAACAATAGAACCAGACTCCGGAAAGCTGGTCCGCTTTGTGGATTCTGCCTGGCGCTGTTCTTCGATATAGCGATCGGTTTCCGAGACCGTACCTGGTGGTTGAGCTCGCGGGGATCTGGCGGGTTTGGCTGTCGGCGTACTGGCGGCTTGCTGCGAGGCGTGAAAATCCGCATGCGCGAATGGCAGCCTGAAAATCAGTTGCCGGCCTTCGGTGCACAGGTCGATCAACTGAAGTTTCGTTAGCCAATTCGCCATTCTCCTGACCTGGTCGATATTGATCGTCTTGGCACGGCGACCTTTGTCTGCATCGATCCGAAGCAGATCGCCCAGATAGTCCCATGACACCTTTTCCTGAATGCCGACAGTGCCGGTCTGAAGATCCATCATGGCGCGCAACTGCAGGTACAGCACGATCACGCCGTGCGGCACGCCTGTCAGACGGTCGATTTCGATGCGGCTGATGCGAAAGCAATCCTGCGTGTTACCGTCGACTGTGTCATGGTCGGTGAGTGCCATGGGCAGCAAAAATCCGAGGCGCCGTCCCTGCGTTGCGTCATTGACCAGTCCGCGCTGCTTCAGTCGCTCGGCACATCCGCGTACGACGTCGATGGTCATGCTGATTTGTTTGAGACCGGGGTGCGGCTGGACCCGCGACAGCGCCGCCATGCGCCCCCAAGACACGCCGTATTTCTTGACTCCGACTTGCCCGGTTCCGAAGTCCATTTTCGTGCGCAGATGGAGATAGAACACGATATCGTGATGCGGGCTGCCCTGGAGTGCGAACAGCTCGTCTCTGGTCAGCTTGAACGCGGGTCCCTTTTTACCCATGGTGTCATGGTCGGACTCGGCACCATCCATAGCCGGCACCTGTTGCAGCGCACCGTCACGACCATTCGGTGACGGGATTAATGTTTTCAGTTTCGTCGGCATACGTATGCGTTGTCCTGTTGATCTTTTCGTCCATGCGCAAGGCGCGCTCAATGCATTTCGGCATAGCGTATCAAAGGTCGTGTGCGGGACTGCAGTAAATCCGGACGAGCAATTCGGGGGTGAAAAACCTACGAAAAAAATGCTGCTGCATAAGAGCGGCGGTGTGAAATTTTTGATGGAAATTGCAGCCGTCCCGATCATTGTCGTACTGGCTCCCGCAGTGCCGAGCACGCTAGCGCAGAAGATCGGTGATCCAGTGCCGCGGCGTCTTGCTGCGGCAGCATGGCCTGACGAGTGATGGCGCTATTCATGACTGCTGCTTTGGCCCGACAACATCTGTGACATGGAGCCTGCAATCGCACCGGTGATGAGCGTCCTGATCTGCTCGAGCGTCCAGCGCTTGTGTTGAAGCACGTACAAATGATCGAGGATGCCGTAGTACCCGATCTCCAACAACAGGTTTGCCAGCCCGTTGTGGGTGAAGGGAATGCCGAAGTAGTCACTGCCGTTAGGCCAGGTCGGGTCATGGATTTCCCCGGCGTCGTCAACGCACCAGGCATGGGCCCACGGCATCGGAAACTTGTCGGCGACTGCATAGCCTTCACAGTAATACAGGGGGTTGTCAGTGCCTTGTGACTGCAGCGCAAGCATCGCGGCATTCTTGAAGCACATGCCGGCTTCCATGGTTTCGGGTGGGTTAGCCGCGACAATGGGGTACGACTTGCCGAACTGGGTCAGCAACTCCACCTGCAAAGCAGGGCGTCCGATCTCCTGAGCGACGGCAGCCCGTTCAGCCACCAGGCGTTGGCTTGCATTGATCGTTTGTATCATGGGCCGATCGAAGTCCAACATCGTGCGCGACTTCAGCCGTTCTTCGATCACCGCTTTGCAGGTCGCACGTGAGCGTCGGCTAAACGTCTTGTTGGCGTCACGGAACACCTCGAGTACCTCGGTCTTTTCGTAGGTCGAGTTTAGGTCGGTGAGCGCAATTGGGTTGTGGACACAGCACCGCAGGCGCGCGATCGCCGCGCCGATTTGAGCGCGGGCACAATGCGGGTTTGCATCGCAATACTGGTCGATGAGCAGGTTGACGTCGGTGGCGCCGTCGAACAGCACCGCGATGTCCGGCAACCAGGCACGGGTCGTCGATGTTTTTGTCCCGCTCAGCAGAAAGCGTTCTTGTTGGGGGTTGAAAGCCGCACGCATCGGTACAGAGTTACCGCAGTGTTCGAGGAGCAGCGTTTGTCCGTACAGGCATGCAAGCAAGATTAACAGCCGGTGCTTGCCATCGACGATGATGCGCGGTTGCGGCGATCCGGCCTGGTCCGAGCCGCGACCCGCTTCAGGCGCCCACGCAATCACTTGCCCAAGCGGCACTCCCTGGTACAAGGGAGCGGAGAAGGCCGTATGCTTGGCTCGCGTCCCAGCAGTAAGGTCGCTGAAAATCCCCAAAAATGAGTGCACCAGATTTGACCTGCTCCAGAATCGTACTGGCCGGCGTCGCCGTGGAAGTATAGCGTTGCGTTGACATGTTCTCGGTGTCCTTCGAAGTTGGATCAAAATGAATCTGCACGTTTCGCTGCGGTTGACAATGCATTCGTGTTACCTCCTGTGCGGTGAAGAGAGATGAAGCGTCATCTCTCGTGATATCAATCTGACGCAGTGTCGACCTTGTTGCACCACGGCGGCCCGACCGACCTGCGTCCTGTCGGGCGAAAGATTAGCCGGTCGCGATCTGGCTGCTGGTGTTGCCTGGCACGTTCAAGTTCCCGGCGCACCGACTTGTTGAACGTTGTTTTGCGTCTGGTCGATTGTTGAACCCGTCCCTCCATATTGCGTCATCAAGCGCGTGGGGTGGATGGTGAAACGAGGCCTGAAGACCCCCTGAAAACCAACTGGCTTAACGGGTTGCCAGTCTATAGACAGCAGCACGGCTTTCTGATAAGGACGTCAGGTGTGCGTGAATGAGATCGGGGTCGGGACGATGGCACATTGTCATGACGACGTAGCGTGCGCACCATCGCAGTGGGCCGCAGTGGGTGGCTTGCAGCGGGTGAACGCAACAGGGTTGTTCCAACCTGACGGAACCTGACAGCCTCATGGATCAGCGTTGCATTTCTTGCAATCGTCGTCGTGACGCGGCCGGAAGGCTTGGTCATCGGGCGGGAGGAAGTGTGGCCGCACAAATCCGGCATGCGGATGGGCGACCTGTTGACGCTAATTGACGACGTGCGAAGGCTGGCGTGCGCAATACCGCGACGCTGTGGATTCGGGAAGTCGTACGCGGGGCAAGAGTATGTGCAATCGGTGATCAAGCTTGTGGTCGGCAACGCGCCTCTGCGCAATGAAAACACGTTCGATAAGAGCCCTTATCAAGTCCTACTCTCTACAAGTTGGAAGAGTCTCGCGGCATAATGCGGCCCAGATGAGTATAGATATCGACAATTTATACAATGCTACTATAAATAGCAACCACTGGAATGCATCAATAAGATGGTCTTCAGTAAGGGTAATCGGTTCAGGCATCGTTTAACTCTGACCGGTATTCTCTCAGGTTCTCGCTGACATTCCGTCAGGGCGGGATAAACTGGTGCCCTTGAGGTTGGGATGGAAGCCGACCGGTATGAGCAACCCCTGTGCTCTGCCAATGCAGTGGTAAGGGGCGTTTCCCCGTTTTTTCTCGCTTTTAAAAATCCGCAAGCTAAGGATAATCGAAGTACACGGCCATATTCAGATTGCTGTTACGTAAATTCTAAGATTTTTACGTATCGTGAAACTGAAACACGACGCGGTGACGCTTATTCGCGTGTCTTCGTTAGGCAAATGATGATAACCATAGACCTCACTGTTGGTGGGTATCGTTGTAGGCGACAAGATCTTACTCTCTCTGATGGGCTAGTGGCACGAGTGGAGCGAACATGGATCATAACTTAGGGTAGAAATCAAGAAAGTCAGATGGAACACACAATTCAAGCATCGGCATTGACGCCGGCATGGCTGTCCTCGTTTCCCAATGTCGCGGTTCTGTCTCTCGACTGTTTCGACACGCTGTTTTGGCGCAAGGTGGCGTCACCGGCTGATGTTTTTTATACCTTGGCAAAGTCTTCAGAATATCGGGAAGCGGGGTTAACCGCATATCTACGGACACGGGCCGAAAGTTCCGCGCGCGCCAATAAATTGATCCGTGCAGGAACGACTGAGGTGACCCTCGAAGAGATTTACCAGGCTGCGCTGCCAAATGCATCTCCGAAACAAATTGCTGAACTATGTGAACAAGAAATACTTTCCGAAATAGCGCATGGTTTTATCTTTCAGCCCATCGTCGAATTGCTCCGCTACGCCAAACAGTCGGGTTTGCGGACCATTGTTGTCAGCGATATCTACTTCTCGGAAAAACAACTCAAGAGCATCTTGTTCTCAACCATGCCCGAGCTGGACGCGCTGATCGACGATGTATTTTGTTCGGCGACTTACGGATATTCGAAGGCAAATGGCTTGTTCGTTAAAGTGATGGAAAGGCTAAAAGTGAAACCGTCACAGATTACGCACCTCGGGGATAATCCAGCCGCTGACCTGGACGGGGCCAGGCAATATGGCTTGCATGGGACCTGCCTGGTACAGCAATGTTCGAACGTGAGCAACATGCTAGAGGGTCGTCATCAGGCTGCCGTCCAGCTATTGCCAGAACTAAGGCAAATTCATGCCATTCCGAGTTATTTTCATGGGATGCTAGCGCAGCGCAACTATACCAGTACGGAAGAAATAATTGGATACGCTAGCGTGGGGCCGGTGCTTTATGCATTTGCCGATTTCATTTTGCAAGAACTCGGCCGAATTCGACAGCAGGGGCGGATTGTCAAGGTCGGATTTTTGTTGCGAGACGGCTATCTCCCGGCGAAGGCATGCGAAGCCCTGTTCGGTGAAGAGGTGGGCGGATTCCTCAATATCAGCCGCTTCACTGCAGTTGCAGCCGCCCTGGATTCGGAAGACAAAATCCTCAAGCAGGTCGCTGAAAAGATCAGCCCAGACAATATGGGCTTCTTGGCACGTCAATTTCTCCTTCCGTCAGATCTGACTGATCGGATTATTGCAAAGGCGCGTCGCGCAGAACGGCCAATGCGCGAGTTTGCAAACTTGATTAGGCAAAAAGAAACCTTGAACGTTATCTTGTCTAACTCCAGACAGTTTCGGCAACGTTTGATCAAGCATATCCAACGTGTCACTGGCGTCCAGAGCGGTGACACACTAATGTTCATTGATCTCGGCTACAGTGGCACCGCGCAGACGCAATTGCAACAAATACTCAAGGACGACCTGAATATTGATCTGATCGGGCGATACTTGTTGGCCGCTGAAGTGCCGGAAGGGCAAAAATTTCGCAAGGGCCTGATTGACCCATCATGGGCTGACAATCGGATCATCTCGGCGTTGACAAGCTATATCGCCGCGCTCGAAATGGTCTGTACGCAGAATGCGCCGAGTACGATTGGTTATGATGATGGCGGTATGCCAGTGTTTGCCGATACGGCGCTTCCTCCAACACAGCATGCTGTCGTCAGTACCATCCAGCAGGCTTGCCTTGACTTCATTAAAGACTATGCTACGTTAGCGCCTTGTCATCGTCCGCGTCGGGAGGAGATGCAAATGGCTCACGGCGCTGCAATTGACTTGGCCAGGATGCTGTATTTTCCGACGTCGTCAGAAATCACTTGCCTGCAAGCGTTTCAGTTTGACGTCAACCTGGGCACTGACATGAAGATGGCGTTGTTTGATCTTGAGGAAGGCATTACGGGAATGCGGCGCCAGGGCTTTGGTTACATGAATGAATACGCGGACAATATGCGGACCAACTATCCGATGGAATTGCGCCATCTCGATATTTCACTGTCTACGCTGTTGTTTGCACAGAATAGGTATAACTTTAAGTTAGTCACTGCTAAAAGTTCATACCGAACCGAGCAGGTACCGGTACTGATCGCCAGTAGCCACAGCCATTCCAGCAGCCAGCTCACGGCCTACGGAACCCATGATGGCTTTTATTCATTAGTTCTTCCTCTCAGCAACCACTATAACGTCGCGGCGTTGGTCGGCCAACGGTACGCGTGGATGCAGATCGATACGTTGCAATTGGTGGAAAAAGAAGCAATGCACAATGCCTCTGACCTGATATTGGGCAAGGATGTCCTTTTTGATCAAATGGCTCACCAAGGTAACGGGTTGTACGCGCTTGAGGCGGGAGCAATGATATACCTGCCCGTGGCAACGGCTGACGTACGCAAATATGTGTGTCGGCTGACATTTCGTCCAATCGCGCACCGCTTTGCGCATGCGCCGGCCCCTGAGTTGGTTAGCTAAGAGACATTGTTAGAGTCACAATTGCTCGAACCTCGGCAGCGGACAATGACATCAATTAATAAAGGAATTGCACATGAGCGCGCTCGCATTAGTCATGATCGTTCGCAATGAAGAGCGTAGTCTCCGGCGCTGTCTTCAGAGCGTGACGCCATTTGTTGACGAACTGATTATATTGGATACGGGTTCTACCGACCAGACCGTGGCGATTGCCACGGACATGGGGGCCAAGGTCAGTCACTTCACTTGGTGCCACGATTTCTCGGCCGCGCGCAACGCGGCGTTGGCCTTATCGCATGCAGACTGGAATTTGATGCTGGATGCAGACGAATGGATCATGGAAGGGGCTGAATTTCTCCGCGCTGAGCTTCGGTCTAGTACACCGTTTATTGGTAGTGTACACATCGCCAACTCGATCAACTCGTCAAAAAACCCTGAGGTCAGTATGTCATGGGCACCGCGTCTCGTGCCTAGAGGGACGCGCTTCCATGGCGCTATTCATGAACAGCCTGATAGTGCATTGCCGCGGCGGCGTCTTGCACTCAAGATTGCGCATGATGGCTATCTGCCGCTCCATATGGAGAAGAAAAGGGAGCGTAACGAAGTATTGCTTCGTCAAGCATTAACCAAGTCTCCACAAGACCCGTATTTACTATACCAAAGTGGCAAGAACGCCGAAGTCTATCAAAACTACCATGATGCCGCTGAGTATTACACCCAGGCGCTGTTGCATACCGCGCCGACAGCCAGTTACCGCCATGATCTGGTGGTACGCACCCTATTTACGTTAAAAAAGGCACATTATCTAGAAAACGCAATTCAGCTTGCTGACTCTGAAATGCATAATTGGCAAGATTCACCGGATTTCTTCTTTGCGTTGGGAGATGTATTCCTGGATTGGGCGATTCAACATCCAGACAAGGCTGAGAGCGAGATCTTGCCCCTCGTGGAGGCTTCATGGAAGAAGTGTCTTGAAATAGGGGAGCGGCCGGAGTTGGCGGGCACTGTCATCGGCCGCGGAAGCCATGCTGCTGCACTGAATTTGCTGATTCTCTACGAGGGGCTTGGCAATCAGCGAGAAGCTGACAAGTACCGTGACATGGTGCTTCCCGCCGGAGTGCCTGTCTAGACCTGTCCAGGCAACACCCGTGCAATGGCCAGAGGAGACAGGTCGCAGTGCGCAAAGCGGCCCCATAAAAATAAACGCAAGAAAATAAAAAATATCCCTAAAGTTTTTCGGTAAGCGCTCGATAAGGTAAGTAACTTCGACAGGAACGCTGAATGGCTCCTCGAAGGCAGGAACATTTCGATACCTAAACAGTTACTAGCAGCCGCAGAAGGAGAGCTCACATGTCCGTCATCAATACCAACATTTCATCGCTGAACGCGCAACGCTTGTTGAAATCTTCACAGAATGATCTCAACACGTCGATCCAGCGGCTGTCGTCCGGCCTGCGTGTCAATTCCGCCAAAGACGATGCAGCGGGTCTGGCCATTGCGACCAAGATGGATTCGTCAATTCGTGGCAACACGGTCGCAATCCGGAATGCCAATGATGGTATTTCGATGGTGCAGACCGCCGAAGGTGCGTTGACCAATATCTCCGATGCACTGCAACGGATGCGCGAGCTGGCTACCCAATCGGCGAACGGCTCGAACAGTACAGATGAGAGAGAGAACTTGGACACCGAGTTCACCCAGCTTAAAGATGAAATTGTCCGTATTGCCGAATCAACTACATTTAACGGTCTCAATCTGCTTTCCGCAGCTAGTGGCGCTGGCTCGGTTGCTGGCGCCGTATCCATGCAGGTAGGATCGATGGATGCCGAAAATAACCGGATCGAGATCAATTTCACTGATGTGCAGGATGCTGATGGTTTCTCCGACGTCACCGGCGGTGATATTAAGACTGCGGCGAAGGCCCAGAGTGCAATGACAGACATTGATAATGCCCTCAAATCCATCAATACGATGCGTTCCGAATTTGGCGCGGCACAAAACCGACTTGGTTATGCCATCAGTAACCTGCAGAGCAGCGTGGAAAATCAAAGTGCGGCCCGCAGTCGTATCATGGATACCGATTTTGCCGCAGAAACTGCAAAACTGGCGCGTAACCAGATCTTGCAACAGGCCGGCACCGCGATGCTGGCGCAGGCAAATTCATTGCCGCAAAACGTAATGACTCTGCTGCGTGGCTAAAATAGCCATCAGATAGCAGGCAAAACAACCCGGGGGAAGCAGTTCCCCCGGTGGCATTTGTGAATGGAGGTTCCATGCTTACTCCGACGATGGGCAATACGAGCACGACGGTGGATACGCACCAGACCGGCGCCAGGCCTGTCCCTTCGACGCAAGTCAATTCTAATGCCACGCTGACCGCACGCGCGGTTAACGAGGTGTCACAAGCGGTATCGGCTGGTGAACCCCCGCCGCGCGAAGTGCTGGAACAGGCGATTGAAAAATTGCAGGACTTGACGAAGGCCTTCGCTCAAGACTTGACCTTCGCGCTCGATGACGAGAGCGGCCGAACGGTGGTCAAAGTGATCGATAAACAAACCCAAGAGGTCGTGCGGCAAATTCCAAGTGAAGAAGCGCTTGCGATCACGCGCTCAATCAGTAAAAATCTCGGAAACTTCATCCGGGACAAAGCATAATAGTTGTCACGGTCTAATACTGCCGTTCAGGAAAAATTAACATGGCAATCACATCTGCAGGTATCGGATCGGGACTCGACATCAATTCGATTGTGACGCAATTGGTGGCCGCCGAGCGTGTGCCAATCGACAATCTCGCGGCCAAGTCGAAAAGCTTCAATGCAAAAATTACCGCATTAGGTCAACTCCAGAGTGGCCTGTCGAGCTTGCAGAGTGCGGTGCGCAACCTGACTCCGACCGGGTTGAATAAAATAACGGCGACCTCAAGCAATACCACGTTGCTTTCTGCGACAACCAGTGGCGCCGCAAAATCGGGTACCTATGCGATTGAAGTGATCGAGCGAGCACTGCCACATAAGCTAGGCACGAAGGCCGTTGCCAGTGCCACCGATAAGTTCAGCGTACCCAACGCAGAAGATCCAAGCACGCCGATCAAGACTGGGACATTGTCGATCACAATTAACGGCGTGGAATCGGTCAACTTGGGGGCGGGCGAGCATTCGCTGCAGGATATTGCCAACGCCATCAATGCCACCGGTACAAATTTGTCCGGGCGCATCATTAATAATGGTAGCGGCTATCGGTTGGCGATCAGCACGTTGAACACGGGGGCGGCGAATAAAATCTCCATCACGGGTACCGGTGCACTGGCTTCGCTGACCTATTCTCCGACCGCCGATCCCAGCAGTCAAGACACCGAGCAGCTACAGGCACCCAAAGACGCCAAATTGTCGATTGAAGGTATGCCGGTTACGCGTGCCTCCAACACGATCTCTGACGCCATCGATGGTGTCACACTGAATCTGCTCAATGCTGCGCCGGGTACCCAGGTCAATCTGGTCGTCGCCGAGGATACCGGCTCAGCCAAGAATGCGGTCAAGGCATTTGTAGACGCCTACAACAGTTTGCATACGACGCTTGGTAAGCTTACCGCCTATAACAGTGATACAAAAACCGGTGCCGTGCTCAATGGAGACGTCGCTGCACGGCAGATTACCACGGCACTGCGTACCGAACTATCGACTCAGGTCAGCAGCAATTCCGGTGTGAAAACACTCTCGGAAATTGGGGTAAGTTTCCAACGCGACGGCACCATTGCGCTGAATGAGTCCAAGCTTGAGAAAGCGCTCGCCGCCGACTATAAAGATGTGGCTAGGTTATTTACAGCCACCGATGGTTATGCGACGCGTCTGAACAAGAAGATTACCGACATGCTGGCAACGGATGGCGTCATCCAAAGCCGCACAGAAGGATTACGCAAGAACATCGTTGACGTCGACAAGCAGACACAACGTTTAGAGGCGCGCATTGCGCAGACCGAAATCCGGCTGCGTGCTCAGTTCTCGATGCTGGATGTAACATTGGCAAACATGCAAAATACCAATACCTATCTGGCTGGCCAATTGTCAAGTCTTCAAAGCTCGAATCAATAACCAAAGAAAACCATTTCTGTTCCTTTGATGAGTCCGTGCTCTGCTATGGCAAAGTCCTGATGGATTCTGCTTTGAATCAGTCTGCATCAATAAAGGAACCTATGGAAGACGCGCACATTCTCACCTTATACAAGACACTTGTTGAACGTAGTGACGTCTTGCTAAACGCGTGCCAAGTCCATCAATGGGACGTGATGCCAGCCCTTTTCGCTGATATTGAGCGAATGGATGCGCAAATAAGGGCGTGCGGAGATGGCCATCTGAAAAAGCTAACGGTTGAGGAACAGTACCGCGCGCGTGCGTTGATCGAACGATTCGTGGTGAATGAGGTGCAAACCAAACAGTTAGTGCAACCGCGCATGGCGGTGCTGGCTACCGTTGTTAACAGTCTCAATCAAGAGATGCGCATCAGTGAAATTTATGGGAAGCCGTCCGCTGAGTAAAGCATGAGAGCCATGGACCCCCGGAGTTATGACGCCCCGAAACGTGCCCGGCCTCTGGCAATTGAAAAGGACATTGGCCTGATCAAGGCGTTGGCCGTACAGGGGCAGCATTGCATCTATACCGGTCAGATCAAAAAATATGCGCGCACACGGCTGTTGCAAGATAATTATCTTGTTGAGGCGCTAAAAGGCTGGTACATCAATCACCTGGACCATTACCGAGCGTTCACGGAAGCGGATTGGCATCGTATGTACGAGCCGTTTATCAGCTTTTATTGCGGGACATTCTTTGGCGATGAATGGCATTTATCGCAAGAATACTCCTTGCTGCGTCATATTGGCGAGATGGGCATGCCGCAACAAATTGTGATTCATGTAGCGAAGCCAACCACAAAACGGCGTCAGCTTCTTTTCAATTACGAATTATGTACCTGGCCTACGCCAGCATTCACAGCCAGTGGTGTATCGGTGATTACGCGTAATGGAATTCCGGCGATGACCCTGGCGGAGTCCATCATCCGGGTTTCGCCGTCGCGGATACGACAGAATAAAAGTGCCTATACCAAGGCATTATCTTTGGTGGACAACGTCGATACCCTGATTGAGCCGTTACGCAGCAATGTGCGTACGACGATCGCTGGACGCATCGCCAGCGCGTTGCGACATGTGGGGCGTAAGGATGATGCGAAAAAGCTCAAAGCAGCGATCACAGGCGAAGAGTTACGGTTTCGAGGTAGCAATCCTTTTAGTTCAAGGCCTGCCTTTCCAACGTAATATTATGAACGAGGAGCGCTCGCTGCCGCGAAAGTAGCTACGAGCGTCATCAAGCATTTCATACGAGAGATAGTTATGTTTAGTAGCAATCGGTACGGTGCGAAAGCATATTCCATGGTCGGGCTGGAGTCTGGTGTGCTTGGTGCGTCACCGCATAAGTTAATCGTCATGCTCTTTGATGGCGCATTGGCTGCGATTGCCAACGCGCGGCATCACATCGTTGCTCGACATATTGTTGAGAAAAGCACCGCCATTGATAAGGCTGCAACAATTATTGAAAGTGGGCTTCGGGCAAGCCTGAATAAAGAGGTGGGTGGTGCATTGGCGTTGACACTGGATACCATGTATCACTATTTATGCCAACGTCTGTTACAGGCCAATTTGACGAACGATGTAGAGATTCTCGATGAAGTCAGTCTGCATCTGCGTGACTTACGGGATGCATGGAATGCGATTGAGCATCGACCGGATGACGGCGTAAACCGCACACTGAAGTAACAACGCCGACGTTATGCATTGGAGAAAAACTTATCTGGCACGGCAACAGGTAATGCTACGAGGCTCCGCTATGGTGATGATGCTTACATTCCGCTGGTCATATATTGGCTATCAGTACACCGGCAGCGTGACTTGATGTTGACATCGGTGGGAGCGAAGAAAACACCATGCTGATCGAGTTCAATTAAGGTATGTGTATACAATGGAATTACTGATTCATTCAATGGGCGAATTTGAGTCGCTCATCACGCCGGTGCTGGATCTGGTGAAGCCACGAAAACTTGTCGAAGTCGGCTCAGAGCATGGTGGATTGACGACCATCCTGAATTCCTGGACGCTTTCCAACGACGCCCATTTGTTGAGTGTGGATCCGGCACCGTCAGAAAAATTTAAGCATTGGGCGCAGAACGCGCAGTGCTTTACCCACATTGCAAAGCCAAGCCTGGAAGCATTTCCAGAGTTGCAGGACATCGATTGCTGGTTTGTTGATGGCGACCACAACTGGTACACGGTGTACCACGAATTGCAGAACATCCACCAGCATGGCCTAACCTATCAGAAGCCAGTGCTTGCGTTTCTGCATGATGTGGCGTGGCCGTGTGGACGACGCGATTCTTATTATGCACCAGAACGTATTCCTGCAGAATACCGGCAACCGCACAGCTATGATATTGGCGTAACACTCGACCGAGGCGCGATCGTTGCCGGCGGTTTTCGAGGGCTGGGGGCGTTTGCGTGGGCTATTGACGAGGGGGGGCCACGAAACGGCGTGCTGACCGCCATCGAAGATTTCGTAGCACCGCATGGCGAAAAATATTCGTTGGCATTGGTACCGGGTGTATTTGGCATAGGTGTTTTATTTACGTCCGATGCACCTTGGGCCGATGCATTGACAAGGTTTCTGCTGCCCTATCATCAAAATTCACTGCTTGCCAAGCTTGAGGAAAATCGGCTTCGTAACTATCTGAAGGTCATTGACTTCTTCGACCAGGCTAACGCACGCGCAGTTTAAGGTCATCGTTAGGCGCACAAGCTCAGGCACATGCTGTCACCATAGTCCACCGACGGCGTACGCGACAGCGCCGTCCATCGTGACGGCATGTGTGATGTGGAAGCCCTTTGTCAAAGGACCTAGAGCTTGCCCAAAAACAACATGGTAAAGCGCTAAGAACGTGATCGATATTTTTCTGTCCAAAGCGGGTTTGTGGTGACGTTGGACCGAAATGAGCAGAAAGTATTATCCAAGCGATATCAGTCGTGAACAGTTTGACCAAGTTCGTCCCTTGTTGGAAGGCAGCCGCAAGCGTACCAATCCAAGGAATGTTGACTTGTACGACATCTTTTGCGCGATCCTTTACCTGCTCAAGAACGCGGCAACTTGGCGGGCTTTGCCATCCGACTTTCCCCCGGTGAGCACGGTGCGTTACTACTTCGATGCCTGGACGCGTATTCCCGATAACAGCCATATGAGCCTGCTTGACCAGTGCTTAAAAAAAATCGGTGGAGCAAGAGCGCAAGAGAAATGGGCGGCTGCCCTTGACGAGCTTTTGCATCGTGGACGCACAAAGCGTCAAGAATACCGATACCGCCCGGCACAAAGGCTATGACGCTGGCAAGAAGGTCTCCGGCATCAAGCGGCATATCGCCGTGGATACGCAAGGCCTGCCACATGCCATCATGGTCACGACTGCCGAAGTCAATGATCGCAATGGTGCGCTGCTCATGTTTGCCGCCCATGACGATAGGCTGGCCCAGGTTAAACAGGTGCTCGTCGATGGAGGCTATACCGGCGAGCGATTCGAAAATCTGACTTACCAGACGCTTGGTGCGAAGGTACAAGTGGCCAAGCGCAATGAGCTGCACACGTTTGCTGTCATCCCGCAGCGCTGGGTGGTCGAAAGGTCCTTCGCGTGGCTTGAAAAGTGCCGCCGTCTATGGAAAAACTGTGAGCGGAAACTGCATACCAGCGAACAGTTCATTGTCCTCGCGTTCCTCGCTCTTCTGCTAAAAAGATACTGATCACGCACTAAGAAGAAGAGCAGAATGAAATCATGGCGTCAGTTGTTGATGAGGAGGCTGCCATGGAAAAGTCATCGATTCATCAGTGCACCTGTCCAATTTGCAGGGGCGGATTAAAGTCTGAAGTGCAACGGCTTATTAATGGGATTGTAACTGGCTCATCAAGACCTGATGTGGTGTTTTGAATCCGAGGCACTTCCTTGGTCGATGGTTCAGGCTATACGTTGCCAGGGCAATGTCGCTGGCTGTGATGCCGTCAAAGCTCATTTTCTTCGGGAAGAACTGGCGAATCAACCCGTTCATGTTTTCATTGGCGCCTCGCTGCCATGAGCAATACGGGTGTGCAAAGAAGAACTGCGCGTCCAAGTCTTTCGCAATACGGCCATGCTGGGCGAATTCCTTGCCATTATCTGAAGTCATGGTATGGACGCATTCAGCAAACGGCGTCAGCAGGGAAATCATGGTGTCTGACACCTGCTGTGCGGTCTTGCGTTCGACCTTGCCAATCAAGCTATAGCGGGACTTGCGCTCGTTGAGCGTGACCAGCGCTTGCTGTTGTCCGGCACCGATGACCAGGTCGACTTCCCAGTCGCCAAAGCGTCCGAGCTGATCAACAATGTCCGGACGCTGCTCAATCGAAACCTGATCCACCATGGCGCCGCGCCGTTCGCGCTGGCCATGCCGTTTGCTACGCTGCTTCTGGCATCGCAAGCTCTTGTGCAAAGTGCCGCCGGCACGCTTGTCGCTATAGATGTGCTGATAGATGCGTTCATGACTGACGCTGGGCATGCCATTGACCTTCAGATAGCCGCAGATCTGCTCCGGGCTCCATAGCTGCCCCAGCTTGATGTCGACAAAGGCCCAGGTGTGCTCGCTGATGCGCTTGCCGTTGTTGGTTCGCCGCCGTACCACAGCCTGCTGGTGAGCCTGTGCTGGCCGGTAGCCCCGCTCGCCGCGGTTGCGCTGCAGCTCCCGGCTGATCGTCGACTTGTGCCGCTTCATGAGCATGGCAATGCTGCTGCAGTCATGTCCTGCCTTCTTCAGTATGTAGATCTGGTATCGTTCGTCTTGGGATAGGTGTGTGTAGCGCATTCCGGGCAACTTTGACTTGGCGGTCTTGGGGTCCGGATGCTACCGCATCTTCCCTCCCGCCTTAGTTCATCAGTTGCACTTCCCAGTTGAATGGGGGTGCGGCGTAAATCTTGGACTGGTTTATGCCGTAAATCCGAGGCTCTTCCGGTATTCGAGGGGACTGAGAGAGCCAAGGGATATCTTGATGCGCTTTTCGTTATACCACCGGATGTAGGAGTCTACTACTTCAATGAACTGTTCTATGGTTGTTGCGTGCCAGTTTCGCGGGTAAAACAGCTCGGTCTTCAGTCGCCCAAAGAAACCCTCGCAGGCAGCATTGTCAGGTGAGCATCCTTTGCGTGACATCGATCGAGTCAACTTCGCATTGTGCACCCGCGAGAGCCAGCCAGGCCAGCGATAGTGGGCCCCACGATCAGAGTGAATGATGGGCCGGTCATCGCAGCCGGTCACGGTCTCAATGGCAGCATCCAGCATAGTATTCACCAGGTCAGAGTCTGGACGCGTGCCGATGGTCCAGCTGACAACCAGACCATCGAAGCAATCGATTATGGGCGAGAGATACACCTTTCCAGCAGGGATTTGAAACTCCGTGATGTCGGTAAGCCATTTCTCATTCGGGGTCTCAGCTTGGAAGTCGCGATTGATGATGTTCTCTGGCGCAGGGCTAATTTCGCCGAGGTAGGACCCATACCGGCGCCTCTTGTTAGCGGAAACTACCAAGCGTTCCTGCTTCATCAGGCGTTGTACGACTTTCTCCGAGACGAACACCTGCTGCCTGCCAAGGGCGGCACGCATCCGCCTGTAGCCATAGCAACGGTGATTACACTCGAAGACTTCGGTGATGGCCAGACGTACCTCAGCGTATTTGTCAGGTTTTTGCAGATCGGCACGATGATAAAAGTACGTACTGCGTGCGAGATCAAGCTCAACGAAGAGTTCGGACAGCGCATAAGTTGGCTTCAGGGCGTCAACCAGCAGTGTCTTCTCCCGGTTGGTCAGGAGCTGCAGATCGACGCCCAGATCTTTTTTTAACAGTTCATTGGCCTTCTTCAATATGTCATGTTCAAGCTGTAATTTCCGAATGTCCCGTTGCAATGATTCGACTTGCTGTTGCAGTTCCGTCGTTTCAGGAGTTGGTTTTGAATCCTTCTGGTGCTTCATGGATGGCGGAGCTTCACGGCCGAGTAGTTGATTTTTCCAGTTATACAACGTCGGCCTGCTCACTGCCAGCTCTTGCGCAATGGCTTGCGCACTTGTCTGCCTGGTGCAAAGTTCAATGACTGCCGCCTTCTTGAGCTCCGGAGAGGGCTTTATGCTTGCGATTCTGCCGATAACGCGAGTGCGTATTTCGGGGTGCCGCTCGTCAATCCACGCTGTAAGCGTTTCACGACTTGGGTATCCCAGTGCCTTCAAGGTGGAAGCAATACAGCGATCGTGATCAAGGAAGTGCTGGACTGCCACGCGTCTCTGTTCCTCTGAATATTTCTGCTTTGAGCGTACATAACCAATCTGCAAATCACCCTCTTGTTCGTATTCCCGATACCAGCTCTTGAGGGATTTTTTTGTTGGATAACCCAACTGCCGAATGGTCGCGCCAGTGCGTTTCCCGAGCTTTATATACAGTTTTACCGCCCGAATCCGGTCTTCGTATGAGTACATGAACTACCTCCAAGTAGTCCAAGTTTTTGTCCGCACCTCCAATTTTCCGCGCTTTTTAATATGTCAGTGACATGATGCGCTGGGCATGGTGCCGTTCTAACGTAAGTCAGCGTTACGCGCTCTGGATCCGTCGAGTCGGGACACCGATCTGCTACTGAAAATTTCCAACGAAGGCTGGACGAATATAGGATGCCTGACATAGATGCATCCACGTCTTTCCCAAGAAAGCTTTACAACAGCCTAACAATGAATGGGTGCCTGCTAACTTGTTTGGATACGTTAAGGTGTTTTATCGCCGTCGTCACCACTCATCACTAGGTTTCGTATCGCCCACCCAATTTCCAAAAAACTAAATCACCATTGATAGTCTCGGCAGGATGCTACGGCATAATAAGGCGCTACGTGAAGGTGACAAATCAGAGGGGCGTCAGGGAGAGAGTCGCGCGTAAGGTCTATTTCCAAGCCCAGCAAACCGCCCACACAATCTGAAACCACATAAGAAGCGGTACTTTACACGTAAAAAACCCCACCGAGGTGGGGTTTAAGTTATCGTCTTTGCAAATTATTTGCAAGAACCAGGCATCCAGTTCGCCGGTGTACCTTTGCACTCCCATGTAGAAATTGCGCCGTCTGCAATTGTCGGTTTCATTACGACTTGAACGTCGGTGGTGCCGATTTTTCCATCCACAGTGACGGTGCCTGCATCTTTGTCAACTGCCATTGCAGTTGCATATTGAGTTTTGATAAAACCATCTGCGCAGGTATTGAGCGTACCGATACCTTTTGTTTGGACTGCTTCAGTCACGCAGGTACGTGCACTGCTTGCTGCGAGCATCAGTTCAGAAGCCTTGGCACGCGCGGTGTAATCCTGATAGGCAGGCAGTGCGACTGCCGCCAGGATACCGATGATCGCCACGACGATCATCAATTCAATCAACGTGAAACCCTGCTGTGCTTTTGCTTTCATTTGTGCCGGTTTGAATTGTTGCAGTTTCATGGTTATGCTCCCTAAGTTGGTTTTGCCCGGTGACTAGTGCCACGGTAATTCCTATGTAGCATATTGCGTGCCATCAACTAATACCCCTGTACGGCCGGATTTTTATCAAATTGCCGGTCAAAATACCCTGACAAGCTACAATGTGCCGGTCAAAATGCCCTGACATTTTGCGGTGTCCACCTATTTTCATCACCAAACCATCAGTCAACACAATGAATATTGTTAGTATTGCAACTGCGGCAAGCCTGATTGACCAAAGTGAGCGTACTCTGCGACGCAGGATCGTTGATGGGAGCTTGACTCGTTTAGAAGACGAGAGCGGCTCAAATCGGACGATGATTCCTTTTGCCGCCATCAAAGAGCAAATCGTAATCCCCGTGGTTGAGGAAGACTTGGCGCTAATTGCAGAGGCTGACGCAGGTCGGGCGGAAGCCCAAAATGATCTTGCATTGCTATTTTTGTCACATGACAAACCACGAAGTGCTCTTTATTGGCTGGAGTTGGCTGCAAAACAAGACTATCCGGATGCAATGCATTGGCTGGGCCGTTGTTATCTTGAAGGCAATGGCACATTGAAGGATGACAATCTGGGGTTGATGTGGTTGGCCAAAGCCGCGGCCCATGGACATGCTATTTCGCAGGTGCAGATGGAAGCAATGCGGAATAGTTTCATCACAAACAAATAAGTCGTCGCCACTGGCTCAGATTACGTTGTGCAAATAACCCAAGGAATCCAGCAGAAGTCTTTATCGCGATGGATACCTCTGGCAATTCGTTTCCTCGGCGATTGAGGGCCAGATGCGTTGCAATTTTACTGCCTGTATGTTCGTCGTTGCTGTCTTGCCTTGTATGGTAGCGGCGAGTTTCAATTTTCTCCATCTTTACACAATGCAGACATGGCCGCGCGAGACGACGTCAGCGCCAGCAAGGACATCCGCGATAGGATGGTGGTATTCCAGTATGCGCTCGACCGTTGGGGGCGCTGATGGGCGATTGCGACAGTGGCGCCATTGTCCATGGTAACCCGGCGGCCGGGCATACACTGGGCGGTGTGGAACTTGGACGCAAAAACTATCCGTTCACCTGCGCTGATCCGCGTAATGAGCGGCGAGCGGCTGTGTGCTGCCTGATGAAAATAGTCAAACTTAACGGTTTTGATCCTGTAGCCTATTTGCGGCAAGTGCTCGAGTGCATCGCCGACTATACCGCCCACCGGATCCATGACCGTCTTCCCTAGAACATCATGATGCAGCCAAGGGCTGCGGCGGGAGCAACCTGAGATGGCAACTCGTCCCAAGACACCCGGCGCCTTGTTACAACTGAAGGTCGAGCTGGTCGGCATCAAGCCATTAATCTGGCGCCGCGTGGTGGTGCCGGAGACGATTACGCTGGGCAAGCTGCATACGGTCATCCAAGCCGCAATGGGCTGGACCGATTCCCACCTACACGAGTTTGAAATCGCAGGCGTGCATTACGGTATTGCTGACGCGGACGATGTCTTTGGTCCGCCGGTCGTCTCTGAAGTTCGTGCCCGTCTGGGCAAAAGCCTCGGCGGGATGGCGTCGTTCCGTTATGTGTATGACTTCGGCGATGATTGGGTTCACAAAGTCAAGGTGGAGCTGGTGGCTGCACCGGAACCCTGTCCAACACCGATCTATCTGGGGGGCCAACGCGTGCCCACCGGAAGATGTCGGTGGCCCATACGGCTATGCGGACTTTCTTGAAGCAATTCGTGATGCCGCCCATCCGGAACACCAGCAGAGATGCGACTGGATCGGCCAGAAATTCGATCCGACAGCGATCGACCACGGCATGATCGAAGCGCGTCTTCGGCGCATCAAACTCTGAGCGTCCATGCGGCGCTCGACAGATGCGGGCAGCGCCATCTCCAATGATCATCTGCCACAGTAGGCCGGTCTGACGGCAGGGTATGACGTGATGAGCAGCACTGCCTGTACACTGGTTGCCAGTGTTTTGATGATCTCCATGTGGAGACCGGCATTCTCCTGCGGCGGCACGGGTGAACCAAAACCGCTGTGGTGCCGTGTGCCGCATCCCGCTCTGGCAAGACTTGGCTGCCTACCGCACCGGAAGCGAGCAGGCATGGGCTTTAGCGAGGTGCAAAGCACAGTGCGAATCCTGTCTGCTGTTTGGCGTCCTCCAATGCGCTAATAAGATAGAAGTTCAGGCGGCACTGCATGACCCCGCCTGACAATGCCGTTCACTTTCGCTCGTTGGTGCACCCCCATATTTATGGGGTGGTACGGAGGGCCTGCATTGGTTATGCTTTCGCGTCGTTGTTATTGAAAGACTGATCATGAGTCAAGCCAGTGAATATGCACAGCAGCTGCGGTCGCTCGCCCGTTATTCTCAATGTCCGGAAAACCGCAGCGCATTTTTGCGGGCGGCCGGGCTCATCGAGCAGCTCGAACGCGAGAATGACGCCTTGCGTAGTGAAAAGCATGCGCTACTTGCATCAGCCGCCGGCTCCGAGCTCAGCGCTGCGTAGCTGCCGGTGCCCTGGCTGGCTGATGTCCGCACGCGTCGGGGCGGTCGCGATTACCTTGCCCACGCTGGCTCTTGTCGCAACCCAGTACAATACGGCGCCAACTGATTCCGGGTTCTGCCTCCGATGAAAAAACTGTATGCGTTACTGAACGTCTCTGCACAATTCCAGCGACGGTCTTTTTTCAGTGCATGGGTCTTGTATGGCACCATCCTCCTCATTGGCTCCGTGCCTGGCGCGCGCGCAGAGGTCGCTCAGGTGGCCTCTGGACTGGTGTTGCATATGGCAGCCTATAGTGTGCTGACAATGTTGCTCTTTGTCGGCGTGCGCGGCACTCCCGCGTGGCGTGGAGCCAAGGCGTTCCTGTGGGTGGTCGCCATGGGCGCCGGGGACGAGTGGGTGCAGCATTTTTGGCCCTATCGGTCAGGCACGTTGACGGACTGGGCCATTGATGGGCTGGCGTCGGCCCTGACGGCAGTCGCACTGTGGGGCATCTGTTCCACTTTGTCCGCCACAGAAGGCGCAGCATCCCGTTGAAGCGGCCGGGACTTGGAGATAAACGCCTTGCAGACGCACCAACAGCCGCGGCCACAAGCGAACGGTCGGCGACATGTCACCTGGATGAACCTCCTTGCTTGTGCACTCGGCATCGTGACTTCGGCCGGTATTGCATACGTTATCGTCATTGGCTTAGGCAGTTGAGCGTCGGGTCGCTATACCGGCTCGCGTGATATGGCGATAGGAACGCGCAGCCATCACCGGTGCCACGCGGGACGCAATAGCGGTACTGTCCATGGTCTTATTAAAAATGCAACTACTGGCGTCGCAACTTCCCCTGGTCGTGGCGGGGGAGTCCTCGATTGTTGCTGACTTTCACGGACAGCCATTTAAAAGTTGATAATGATCAATACCATGTGTTACAAGTATGGTTTTACGCATCAACGGCACCTGGTGTGCATCCCACTGCAGTGACACACGTTCCCCGCTTACGACTTCTTTCCCTTCTCATCGCACTGCAGTTTGCTCTGCCAGCCCAGGTGAAGGCCGATGAACTGCCATGGGACCTGGTCGAGCGTGTGCCGCGTGGTAGCGAAGGATTGACGGTGTTCGGCCCGTCGGGCGGCCTGACCATTCCCGATGGCCGCGTGCTGGCCGATGGCAACGCTGCCTTCGGCGTCAATAATCATCAGGAACCGCGCTTTGCCGCTGCCAATAGTGGCCGCAATTATTTGTTTGGCATGTCGGTGCTGCCGTATGTCGAACTTTCCGGACGGCTGGCCAACTATCCGATCGACCGGCCGGTCTTTGATGCGTTGATTCGCGACCTGTCTGCCAACGTCAAGATCTCGCTGCCCAAGTTATTCGACGCGCAGCCGGATATCGCGTTCGGCTACAACGACCTCGGCGGTGGGGCGCAGAACTTCCGGTCCCGCTATGTTGCAGTAAGTGATCGTATCGGACCCGTGTATGCGACCCTTGGCGTCGCACGCGGCGTGGCGTCATTGGATGGGGTCTTCGGTGGCGCCGAATGGGCACTCGGCGACAGTGGGGTTTCCTTGCTGGCCGAGCGCAATAGCGGCATCAATAGTGCCGGCATCCGCTATGCGAGCCTGCCGCTGCCGGCTCTTGCCAATGCCCGGCTGGTGGCCACCGTACAGCGTTCGTTTGGCGCGCAGACCAACCGGGGCGCCGACTTTGACCGTTCGACGCTCGGCATCGCGCTGGTCATCCCGTTTGGCGAGAATGCGCGCCGTGCCGAAACCCATCCGCTGGCCTGGCCTGCGCCGTCCGCTGCGACACCCGGTCATCTGGCCACGCGTGAGCGCTCAGCCGGCGTGGAGATGCCCGCGCCCGCGGCGTTGCCGCCGGCGGTGACCGCGACGCCCATCCCGCCCTCGGCGATGACCGGGGCCATGACAACCGCACCACGCGATACCGCGCCGGATAAGGGCGCCGATCGTGCTGCGCTGGCGGCATTGCAGGCTGCGCTGGAGCAGGCCGGACTGGAACGCATCCGTGTCGGCTTGTCCGGCAAGAAGCTCGTCATCGAATATGAAAACCATCGCTACAACCAGAATGAAGTCGATGCGATCGGCATTGCATTCGCGCTGGGCGCGCGGCTGGCGCCAGCCTACGTCAAGCGAATTGGTGTCATTACCAAGAAAGCCGGCCTGGCGCTGTATGAAACCAGCGTTGACCGCGCGGGGTTCCAGACTTTCCTCATCGATGCCAATCCTTACCAGGTGATCGCCGGGTTGCAGAACGACTTCCGGCCGCATGACGATCCGACGGTCGACTGGCTCGATCGCGCCGAAGGCAGGCGCGGCTGGTCGCGCGTGGTGCTGCGGCCCTTGATCAATTCCTTCATCGGCACCGAAGTCGGTGTCTTTGACTATTCGCTGGCAGCCAGCGCGCAGGCCATCGTGCCGTTATGGCGTGGCGCAGAAATCTCGACCGAGTATGTGCGCAATGTCGCCGATTCGGAAAATGTCGAAACCGGGCCGTTTGGGTTTGGCCGCCAGCGCAATGGCGTGAAATCGGCGTTGCTGACGCAATCGCTGTGGTTGAACGATCACGTGCTGAACGTCTTTAGTGTCGGCAAGCTGCAGTATGACTATACCGGCTTCCAGAACGAGGCGATCCTGTTTGTCCCCGGGCGCGATGACCAGATCCGGCTGGAAGCGTCCCGTCTCAAACGCTCTACGGCCTTCCTCGACGAGACCCGGGCCAGTTACAGTGCCTTCTATCGCTGGACCCTCTCGCCGTTACAAACATGGGTTGAATTCGGTTACAGCCGGTATGCCGGTAACGACCGTGGCCCATCGGTGAGCGTGAGTCGCTGGTTCGGTGACATCGAAGCGCAGGCGTATTTACGGCGCAGCAGTGCGGGGATTACATTTGCCGGCTTGCAGCTGGCCTTCCCGCTGACCCCGCGGCAGGGCATGCGGCCGGGCCTGAGCCACCTCGAAGGCACCAATGCATTTGCGTACGGGATCGAGACCAAGCTGGCGCAGCGCGGCAGCGACAACCGCATCACGCAAGGCGTTGCCGAGAATTTACAAATTACGTATAGTGCGCGTAACTTCTTGTTAAATCGTGGTCGGGTCGGAGAAGATTATTTGATGTCGCAGTTGCCACGGATGCGTGAGGCCGCACTGTTATATGCACCAGTTAATTGATGTCACAACGTAGTAGCTTTCTTAGGGATGAGTAAATGAAAACGAAGAACATGTCTGCACTGACCACGACTTTCAAATGGATGAGCATCGCAGCGGCTGTCGCCGGTGTGGTGGCGTGCGGTGGAGGCGGCGGAGATAGCGGTCCGTCGACGACGACGATGAGCATCACCGGTACCGCGGCAACCGGTAAGGCACTCGACGGTGCAGTCGTGACGGTCAGCTGCGCCTCCGGTACCGGTTCGGCGACCGCGAATGCGACCGGCGGTTACACCGTGTCGATCCAGAATGGCCAGGGCCCGTGCTTGTTGACGGCAACCAAAGGCAATACCGTGTTGCGCTCGGTCGCTCCTGGTGCAGGCGTCGCCAACGTCACGCCGCTGACGGACCTGCTGGTCGAATTCCTGGCAACACGCGCCGGCACGACACCGGCCAACCTGCTGTCGAACGCCAATGGCAAGGCATTGCTGTCGGATGCGAATGCATTGAACGACGGTCAGACCAAAGTGGCGGCCTTCCTGCAAACGACCTATGGCGTCACGCTATCCTCGGCCAACTTCCTGACTGTCTCGATTACGCCGCCGACGCCTGGCGCCACGCAGAGCGCATCGGACAAGGATCTGGATCTGTTGCTGGCCCGCGGCATCGTGTCGAGCAATGGCGTTCCGGCGACCACCGTGGTGTCGAATGTGAAAACCGAGGGACAAAAGCAGCCGTACGTTGCGCCCACCGGTGCCACAGGCACAGCACGCTAATTAGCATCGCGCGGTTGCCTGATACCGTTTGATGGATTGAGCGCCGGCCGCTACTAAGTAGCGGCCGGCGTTGTCGTTTATCGGCAGAGCGTCACGTAACGCATCGCGCACGGATACCTGTCCCGGCCTGACGTACGCTGCCATGGCGGCGGTCAGTTTGGGCTGCATGCCGATGGTGCGATAGAGCCGTACCCGCACAGGCGAGCGGTACTGTGAGATCTAAACGGATGGGCGGCCTCCGGCTCCGGTGGCATCGTGCGCTGCGTCGTCACGAACGGCATCAGCCGACCACGGCACGCTGGCCGCGTCGTCGACTCAAGGCTGGCCGGTTGCGCTGGGTTTCGCCATGCTCCCGACTTAGGGAGCGGGCTATGGCGGGGCAGAACATTGACGGATGCCCGGTGTTGTATGTCATCCAATAGTTGCCACAAGGCAATGTTAGGCGTTATCCTTGGAGGACGACGTATTTTATTGTGGATAAGCGGATGACAACGAGACACAACACCGAACAAGTTGGATTTACGCTGATCGAATTGGTGATTGCCATCGCGGTGGTCGCAATTCTGGCAGCCGTTGCGTTACCCAGTTACCAGCAATATGTCGTACGGGCGAACCGGGCCGCCGCGCAAGCCGAGATGATGGAGATGGCGAACCGGGAGCAGGCGCATTTTGTCGCCCACCGCACCTATGCCGATGTGGCGGCGCTGGGCATGGCGCTGTCGGACGCGGTGGCCGCCAAATATACCCCCACCATCACTGTCGTCACCGACCCGATCCCCGGGTATACGATCGTAATGACGCCCAAGGGCAGTCAACAACGCGATGGGGCGCTGTCCCTCAATAGCGAAGGGGTCAAAACCCCGGCCGCCAAATGGTGATGTGCGCTGCCGGCTGCCAACGCCAACAGGGCACGTCGATGCTGGAAGTGCTGGTGACGGTCGTCATCCTGGCCGTTGGGCTATTGGGCTTGTCTGCGCTGCAATCGCGCTTGCAAGTGGCTGAAATGGAATCCTATCAGCGCGCCCAGGCGCTGATGCTGCTCGATGACATGGTGTCGCGCATCACCGTCAACCGCGCGCAGGCAACCCAGTACGTGACCGCGACCGACGAACCCCTGGGCGTCGGGCACCAGTGCCGCATCGATGCCAGTGGCCCGCTGCACGAGCGCGACCAGTGTGAATGGTCAACGTTGTTGCAAGGCGCCGCAGAATTGTCGGGTGCCAATAAAGTAGGGGCGATGCTCGGCGGTCGTGGCTGCGTGGAATCGCTTGGCAATCAGGAATACCTGATTACCGTGGCCTGGCAGGCGATGACGCCGTCGTCGGCATCGTTAGCCAGTCTTTCCTGTGGTCAGAACCTGTACGATGGCGGTGCCAACTCCACCTGTACCAACGACCGTTGCCGGCGTGCCGTCAGCACCATCGTGCGCATTGGAACGCTGTCATGACGAACAGGTTCCGCCATCCTCGCCGTGGCCCTCGGCGCCGCCTGGCGCAGGCTGGGTTTTCCCTGGTCGAATTGATGATTGCGATGACGCTCAGCTTGCTGGTCTTGCTGGCGATGATTGCGCTGCTCATCAATATCAACCGGACCAACCGTGAACTCGACCGGCATCACAGCCAGATCGAAAACGGCCGCTTCGTGATTCAGGTATTGCAGGGCGAGTTGGCCGAAGCCGGGTATTGGGGTGGGTTTGTGCCGCAATTTGAAGATCTGACGCTGACTGCGGCACCGACTGACGTGCCTGATGCGTTGCCTGACGTGTGTGCATCGTATTTGGCAACCACCTGGACTGCGGCCTATCAGAAGCGGTTGTTGGCGATCCCGGTCCAGGTGTTTGCGGACGTGCCCGATGGCTGTGCCGACGTGGTCAAGGACAAGGTCCCGCAATCGGATGTGCTGGTGGTGCGCAGGGTTGCCAGTTGTGTGGCGGGCGATCCCGGATGTGACCCAGACACGCCGGGGAATCTGTTCTTCCAGGTGGCAGACTGTGCCACCGAAGTGCGAGCGGTCCCGCCGACGCCGTATGCGCTGGGAACGGCCACGGTCACGCTGCATCGCAAGGATTGCACCACACCGGCGGCCAAACGCCGCTTCCTGTCACACTTGTACTATGTGCGCAACTATGCGCAGACCAGCGGCGATGGCATTCCGACGCTGGTCCGTTCCGAGCTGCAGAGGTCGCCCTCTGGCGACGTGGTGGTCTTGCCAGCAGTGGTCTTGGTTGAAGGCGTCGACACCATGCTGTTCGAACTGGGCATTGATCGTCTCAGTGATGCGGGCACGGTAGTCGACTATACGCAACCGATTGCATGGGCCGACGCGACCACGCAGATTTCACCGACGAACCGGGGCGATGGCGTGGCCGATGGCGCGCCGGTGCGTTGTACCAGTGCGGTGCCGTGTACCGTCGATCAACTGATGAATGTGGTGGCCGTCAAACTGCATGTGCTGGCGCGCAGCAGTACCACCACGCCCGGCTATCGCGACACCAAAACGTACCAGCTGGGCAGCACCCGGCTTGGACCATTCAATGATGGCTTCCAGCGACATGTGCTGTCGACGTCGGCGCGCCTGACCAATATCGCCGGACGGCGGGAGACGCCATGACGCACCGTTTTGTCTCTGTTAGCCGGTCCCAGCGTGGTGCGACCTTAATCGTCGGCCTCATTTTATTGACGCTCATTACCCTGACGGTGACGGCCGCGTTCAAGCTCAGTCATCTTAATCAAAAGACCGTTAGCAACATGCAGTATCGCAACGAAGCCATTGCCGCAGCCAACAAGGCGCTCGAGCAAGTGATCAGTTCCCCGTTTACGACGTCGCCGGCGGCCGAGGAGATCAATGTCGACATCAATCACGACAATCAGCCCGATTACGTGGTGAAGATCGATCGTCCCACCTGCATCCGCGCCCTGGAAATTGCCGGGACTGGGGCGGCCGGGTCTGGTAGCAGCAGTGAACTGGAAATGCCGGTGGTGCCGCCCAATTACACGACGACCTGGGATATCGCCGCCACCGTGACCGATGCCAAGACCGGCACTAGCGTCAGCGTGCGCCATGGCGTGCAAGTGCAGTTAAATCAAATCCAGTATCAGGCAGTCTGTGCATAAGGGGCAAGCATGACCATCCATACCAAAGTCACGACCACGTTGGCTACGTGTTTGCTGTCAGGGGCAATGAGTGTTGCGCAAGCCGAAGACATCGACCTGTTTTCCGGTCCCGGTGTATCGGCCAACACCGAAGTGCCGAATGTGTTGATCATTGTCGACAATACCGCCAACTGGACTAGTGCGTTTACCAATGAAATGAAAGCGCTGGCCTCGACATTTGCCGGGCTGCCTGCTGACAAATTCCGTGTTGGCCTGATGCTGTTTACGGAAACCGGCAAGGTCGATGCCGGCAATGACGGCGGTTATGTGCGCGCGGCGGTACGGTATATGGATAGCGCCAACAAGGCCCGGTATCAGGACCTGATCCAGAGCCTGGACGTCACCGACGACAAGAGCAATGGTGGCAAGGCCGGCCTGGCGATGGTGGAAGCCTACCGGTATTTCACCGGCGGCACTCCGCATGCCGGCAACCAGAAGGGCAAAACCGATTATGCCGGCAACAGCTACGGCAGCGCCGCCTCCAAGGCCATCTATGCGTTGACGGGCAATGCGCTCGCTTCGAAGTCGGCGACCACGTATGTATCGCCGATTGCCGCCGGCTGCCAGCGCAACTACATCATTTATATCAGCAACGGTCCGGTGCAGGACAATACCAACGACAGCAAGGCAGCGGCCGACATGTTGCGCAGTGCCGGCGGCAGCACCACGGCGATCCCGATCTCGCCCGCGGGCTCGCAAGACAATATGGCCGATGAATGGGCGCGCTGGATGAAGCAAAGCAGCCTGTCGGTCAGCACCTACACGATCGAAGTCGATCCCGATACGAAGGGCCAGGCGCCAGGCTGGACCGCGTTGATGAAGAGTACCGCGAGTGTGAGTGGCGGCAAGTATTTTGCGGTCAGCTCAGGCAATAACGGCTCACAAATCCTGGACGCACTGAGCAAGACATTTTCTGAAATCCAGGCCGTCAACAGCGTGTTTGCCGCGGTCAGCCTACCCATTAGCGTCAATACGCAAGGCACGTACCTCAATCAAGTGTTTGTCGGCATGTTCCGGCCCGATGCGGACAGCTTTCCGCGCTGGGCGGGCAATTTGAAGCAATACAAGATGGGGTATGGCAACGATGGCGTGCTCAAGTTGCTGGATGCCAGCGACCAGGCGGCGATCAATGGCCAGACCGGGTTCATCGCGGAATGCGCACGCAGTTACTGGACGCCGAGCCAGCCGGATACCTACTGGAACTTCGCACCGCAAGGCACCTGTATCGCCCCGGGAGTCAGCGGGGCCGACACCTACCGGGTATCGAATACTCCGGATGGCAATATTGTGGAAAAGGGCGGGCAAGCATACAAAACCCGCTCGGCGACGTCCCGTCAGGTCAAGACCTGCTCGCCAGTGTTTGCGGCATGTACGTCGCTGACGACGTTTAACAGCGGCAATGCCGACATTACCCAAAGCGCGCTGGGCGCCACCGACACCGCCGAGCGCACCGCGTTGATCGACTGGGCACGCGGCATCGACTTGAAGGATGACAATCAAAACGGCATATTTACCACGGAAATGCGCGCGTCCGTGCATGCGGACGTGGTGCATTCGCGGCCAGTGGCGATCAATTTCGGCACGGATGCCGCGCCGCGGGTGGTCGTCTTTTATGGCGGCAATGATGGCATGCTGCGTGCCGTCAACGGCAACCGGTCCGCGGCCATCAATGGCAGCACCGCCTATGACGCCGGCGCCGAACTATGGGCGTTCATGGCGCCCGAGTTTTACGGCAATATCAAGCGGCTGCGCAACAACGATACACCGGTACCGGTGCCGGCCGTCGCCGGCAGTGCCAATACCAAACCGTATGGCTTTGATGGCGCGGTGACCGCCTACAAGGATAATGCGCGCGCGTGGCTGTATGCGACGATGCGTCGCGGTGGCCGGGCGCTCTATGCGTTCAATGTGGATGTGAACAATCCCGCGAATGTCACGCTGAAATGGAAAAAAGGGTGTCCGAACAATTTCCTGGCCGATGGCTCGGTCAGCGACGACGGCTGCAGTGCCGGCTTTGAGCGCCTCGGCCAGAGCTGGTCGGCCGCCAAGCCGTTCAAGGCGGCTGGCCATGCCGGGGGCCAGACGCCGGTGCTCATTGTCGGTGGCGGTTACGATCCTTGCGAAGACCGCGATCCGAATACCTGTGGCGCGGCCAGCAAGGGCAACCGCATTTATGTGCTCGACGGCGATGATGGACGGCTGTTGCAGACGCTGGTGACTGACCGCGGCGTGGTTGGCGATGTCACGCTGGTGCGCGACCCGGCCACCGGCGTCGTCCATTATGCGTATGCGACCGACCTGGGTGGCAATCTGTACCGCATCACGATCCTGCAAGCGCCGCCGGCGGCCTGGACCATCACCAAGGTCGCCAGCCTGGGCTGCGACACGCCCGACACCTGCACGAATAATCGCAAATTCATGTTTGCGCCGGATGTGGTGGTCGAAGGCGATACCCATTACATCATGACCGGGTCCGGCGATCGGGAAAAGCCGCTGGTCAGCTATAGCCACGCGTATCAGGTCGCCAACCATTTTTTCATGATCAAGGATAAGCCGGCGACCAGCAACTGGCTAAGCGCGGAAGCCGGGCAGTGCGCGGGGACCGGCGTCATTTGCAAGGCCTCCCTGCTGGGGATTGCCACCAATGGCGCGGCGGTCTCGCCCACGGCGTTGAGCAACAAGAAGGGCTGGTATCTGGCATTGACTGCGCATGAACAGGTTGTCACGACCTCGGTGACGCTGTTTGGGACGGTCACCTTTTCCACGCACCAGCCCGCCGTGCCGCAGCCAGGCAGCTGCAATTCCAATCTCGGCATTGCCAACGTGTTCAACATTCGCTATGCCGATGCCGCACCGGCCAACGGCACGACACGCTATCAACGCATCAGCGGGGACGGTCTGCCACCGTCACCGGTGGCCGGTCGGGTCACCCTCGATAACGGACGCACGGTGCCGTTTGTGATCGGGTCAAGCGCCAGCTCGCCGCTGGAAGCACGCGAAGGCGATCCAGGCAGCGCTGCGGTGGCGAAACCGCCCAAGCGCCGTGTCTACTGGCAGATCAAGCAGTAATGCGCATGACGTTCCCGACAGTGATAGTGCGGCGCGGCGGCTTTACGCTGATCGAATTGATGGTCGCGGTGGCGGTCACCGCGATATTGCTGGGCATTGCCGTGCCCAGCTTACTCGATGTCTTGCTCGGCAGTCGCCTGACTGCACACGCCAATACGCTGGTGGCTAGCCTGCAACTGGCCCGCAGTGAAGCGATCAAGCGCAATGCCGTCGTCACGGTGTGTCCTTCTGCCAATGGCACCAGTTGCACCGATGGATCCTGGGAGCAGGGCTGGATCGTGCTGGTCAACGACACGCTGCTGCAGGCGCAGGGCGCGGCACGCCATGGCATGCGCATCACCGGTACGGCCAGCCGCATCGATTACCAGCCCACGGGACTGGGCGCGACGGTGGCGAGCCTGACGGTTTGCCGACAGACACCGACCGTCGGCGATCAGGAACGCGTCATCAACACCAGCGCGACCGGCCGCGTCTCGGTCAAGAAGACCACCGCCGGAACCTGCAGCTAACGTAAGGCTGACGATCGTGTCCGTTTTACGTTTTCAGTAATGCGCGTTGTTGCAGTTCGATGTCGATCAGGAAGCGTTGAATCGCAACTTGAAGGCGGCTGGGGAGAGGGTGGAATGACATGCCGACCCGGAACTGTTTTTTGCCATTTTTCTCCGCGATCTGGGTCACATGCCGGACCGTGGCCGACACATGGATGTCGAGCGCCTTCGACAGCGCAAAACCTATCGCGATCGTCTCGCCGGTGTGAAACAAGGGGCCCTGGGCACCGACATTGATGCCCGCACCTTCCACACTCAAGTCGTGCAGCGGATAGGCGACGGGTTTGCGCGGTGATGGCGCCTGGTTACGGTCCGTCAGGGTCACGCTGAGCAGGATGGGTTTCATCACCGGAAGCAGCACCCGATGCGTTTCCCGTCGCTGAAGGCGCAACAACTGCGTTGGCAGGCGCGCCTGGTAGGCATCCATATCACCCCATGGCTTGCGTTGCGGGGCGGCGACCCGAAAGCGCACCCGAATCCCATGGTGGGATGCGATACACAGGCAGTCATCGGCGCTTTCCAATTTGCGGTTGACGGCCTCGTCGGCGCCAATATCAAATACCAGATGCTGTGCGCGTGCTTCCAGTAAATTGGTCAGCAAGAAATCACGTCCATGATTCAAGAATACGGTGACCGTAGTGCGGCTCCGGATCAACTCGCTCAATACACTGAGGATTTCCATCCGCCCGCTCAGTAAAAAGCGTTCGTCAAAGTCCTTGTCATTTAATAAAGAATTCATGGTCAAGAGAGTGAAACGGCATTCACGCAAGCGCACCTGCATTGAGCGCAACTGTTGCTATAAGGCAATCATAACCTATTGCATGGCTTTGCCCGCTTCTATTGCGGCACTTAAATAATGCAAATCCCCACTTTTTATTGATTATTAACAATATGTGACAGGATATATTTCCGATAATAAATACCAACAATAAGGTCAGGCGGGGGCGGCATGAACGTACGGTGTGTCGAATGTGGTGGCAAAATTCATTGGCTACGGGCTCGCTGTCATTACTGCGGCGTGTCGACCCGTCGTTTCAAGCGTATCGCGATGCTTGGGGGCGTTAGCCTGGCGTTGCTGCAAGGGATATGGATGATGCTGGGGGTCTTGAAGCTCTGACCGGCTGCACGGCTAGCGATTGGTGCTGTAAGGCCATGCTGTTCCTGATGGTCTTCACGAGCCGGGTGCCGGGGGAATGCCAGGTGGTACGAGCGCGCAGGCGGTGAGTAAGCCATGGATGTGCGCAGCGTATTGTCTCTCCCATTTGGCTGTCGTGGTTCCGACCAGTCTGCACCACCGGGGTGAAAGACAGCGGACATTTCCGGGTCGATTAGGAATGCCAGAGCCAGTTTGCGCTCCATGCATTTGGTAGCAGGGACGTCAAGTGGCGGTGGCATCGACGAGCACGAAGTCTGACACGGTTGGTGAGCGCCGCTGAAAACATCAGTAAGTATCGCGTTCCGATCGCGGTCTGCGCTGACCACCTCAATGCGATGGTCGGTACTGGGTGCCCATCGCGTCGGCGGGACGAGGTGGTCATCTGGCTGGGCATGCGCGCAACAAGAACGAGGGCGCGCACTCCGCCAGTGAATTGAATGGCAAAAGGTCTGGGCGCTTGTCATCTAAAGCAAAAGCGGCGGTAAAGTTGCCGTATTGAGAAATACGATCGTACTCTATCCAGTGCCAACGGGGAGATGGTGAATCCTAAGTAAAGGAATCAAGATGATTAGACCGGCTGCAGTACAGGAACGTCTCGATTTCGCCAGGCGCTTAAGAACATGCATGAGGGACGCAGGGTATACGGCAGATAGCCCGACGGTACTGTTGCGGCAGTTCAATCAAAGATGTGAAGTCGGTCAGTCACCGTCGGTCCACGCGGTGCGCAAATGGCTGCTGGGATTGGCGATTCCGACACAGGACAAGTTGCGTGTGCTGGCAGACTGGCTTGGCGTATCGGCTGAGTGGCTGCGGTTTGGTCAGGAACAGGCAAGCGACAGCCGCCACGATGCGACCGGAGCGCTCGTTCATGCTGACAGCAGCGATAGCGCATTGCTCGACGCATTTCATCGGCTGGATGCGAAAAATCAGGAAATCGTGTTTCAGCTGGTTCAGTCGTTAACAAAAGCAAGTCGGAAGACGGATCCGGCAGCGTATCGGCCCGATTACAAGCAAGCCGCCGAAAGATGCAGTCCCGCGCTGGAAGCGCAAATGCGCAAACGGTCCCGCAAAACAGGCGCCGTCGTGCAGCCAACCTGAAAAATCGGAAGGCTGGGAGGAGTCAGTGCGCGATTCCGACAACTGCCGCAGTGCTCCATCGATAGCCGGTCTGTCGCGAAGCCGTCCGGCTTAGGGAGGTGAAGCGGCGTTGTTGTGACACGCAACATCCTGGTCAATCTCTGGCGACCGGCCCTCCCTATCAAGAAAGCTCCGCAGAGGTTAAGACCAGCGGCGTTAGCAGAGTTGATGTGATCTATTCCTTTAGTTCTATGGGGCTCAAGCTGCTGAAATGGTCGGTCCAGAGCGGGATGCCGGGAAGATTGGGATCCTGCTCACGCAGTAGCCTGCCTTGGGCATCATGGAATTGCCGGTTGACTGACGGATAGCGCCGCAGATAATGCTGATCATTGCTGATGATGAACGCGTGGTTGTGGCGTATGTGCCGGTCCGGATCGGCATTCTGGAACTTGTTTCTGAACCCCATGGCCAACACTTCCGCCTGGCGCCGGACTACCGGATACAGGTTCAGATAGCCATTGGTGATATTGATGGCAATGAAGCCGTCGGGGCGCAAGTGGCGCTGGTAGGTCTGGAATGCTTCGCGGGTCAGTAAATGCACCGGAACCGCTCCGCCGGTGAACGCATCGAGGACGATTACGTCGTACTGGACATCGTCGGGCAACTGTTCCAGTTTCAGGCGCGCATCGCCGATGATCACCCGTCTACGCTGCGCCCGGCAGTCCGACAGATTGCTGAACCATTGCTCCGCGACCGCGACCGCGTCCGGATTGATTTCAAAAAAATCGTAGTGGTCGGCTTGGCGTGCATAGGTGGCCAGGGTACCTGCTCCCAGGCCGATGATGGCGATGCGAAGACTGGTTTTTTGCGTCATCGCATACTGCAACGTTTCCCCGATGCCGCTGTCAGGCGCATAGTAGCTGACTGCCCATCGCCGCTTCTCGGGCGTCAGGTATTGCAGGCCGTGCGTGATCCCGCCGCTGTAAAACACGCGATAATTGTCTGCGGCGGCGTCCCGGTAGCGACGTTCCTTGACCGAAATCGTGCCATAGAAGTTGCGAGACTGGTGCAACCGGATATCGGCGTAGTCGGCGTCCGAGTCGGTTCGCCACTGCAGTGGCGCCTGCCAATAGAGAACCAACCCGGCAAGTCCCACTCCAGACAGGAGGGTGATGCCGATGGTCACGTGTGTGTTCCGGCGTCGTTCCGACGTCAGCACCGAGCACGCCAACAGGAGGCCAGCGACCAGGCACAACGGCCACTCGTAATAGTCGGCAAAGACGTTGGTGGCTAGAAGTGCGACGAACAAGCCGCCGCATGCGCCGCCAAACGCCATCCAGAGATAGTACTCGGTCAGGTAGGTCGGGTTGGCTGGCCGCCTTTGGTACAACTCCCCGTGACACGCAAAGCAGATCAGGAACATGGCCGTCAGGTGGATCCAGCGGATCTCGGTGATGCCATAGTCCCACTCGAGGCCGAACCAGGCAGGAATGTGGTCGCGCCCGCTCAGTCCTGCGATCGCACTCAGGCAGGCCCAGGCAATCCATCGACGCTGATACCAGCGAGGATGATCGAAACACAGGATGAACGTCAACAGATAGAGGCTGAGGGTGGCAATCCATAGCCGCGGTTCCGGCGCAATATCATGGCTGACATGGTCGGTGGTTGCAATAAAGGTCAGCGAGGCAAGCGCCGGCAGGAGGACCCAGAGGACGCGTGCGAAGCGCGTTGGCCGGTCCAGCGCGTCCGGCGTGGCCAACCCGGACACGATGGCACGAGACGCCGCTGCCCGCCGCCCCAAGTTGGTGCGCAGTGTAATGATGGTACAAAGCAACGCAAATCCCCAGAAACCGTAGGTCCAGAAACGGGCCAGGTCGGGGAGCGCAAACCTCGGTTCAAACACATAAGGAAATGACAGGAGCGCAATGAAGGACCCGGCATTCGACAGTGCGTAGAGACGGTAAGCCGGGCGGCCAGGAAACGCTTGCGCAAACCAATGCTGGATCAACGGCCCGGTGGTAGCAAGGCAGAAGTAGGGAAGCCCCACGGTCATGCTGAGCAGCAGTAGCATCTTGGCCCCGGGCGGCTCGTTTCCCGTGGGTTTGAGCGCCGGGTCGGGAAGGATCATCGTCGCCATCGCCGCCGCCGACACCAGCAAGGCGAGATGCATGACGGTCTGGGCGCGTGACGACAGCAACCGCGCGACCAGATGCGCATACAGGTAACCACCAAACAGCGCAGACTGGAAGAACAGCATGGCGGTCGTCCAGACCGCCGGGCTGCCGCCAAACCAGGGCAGCAGAAATTTGCTGATCAGAGGCTGGACCTGGAACAGCAGATAAGCACTGAGCAGAATCGTCACCGCGAAAAGCGGCGCCTGAAAGGCGGCTGCCGTGCCGACGGAACGGGCCACTGGGCTGACAGGCGGGCTGCAGTTCGAATCCATGGAAGGCGTGACTCCTCAAGAGGCGAATGCGCCAGACGTCGCTTTCTCATTATATGAGCCTGCACGTTGATCGTGATTTTCTGCAGTCAATCTGCACTCCGCATTCCTTGCGGTGGATCAAGGAGAGCCATCGTGAGCGAATAACCATTCCCACACTGGCATGCATTGCGGTTCCAGTCGCGCCTGTGCGATGTGCAAATCCACGGGCAGGCCAGGTGGATCGTGCCCATCATCAATCCAGGCACCGGCACCAGCGCCTTCGAAAGTGGTGACGGCAGCGATCGTATCCGTACGCTGGTCAGTCGTCTTACCGGTCACGCTCAGCCATTCCATATCGGGTTGTTGATGACCGGCAGTGGCGTTTCCATGAAAAACTGGCAGGTGAGGGGTTGACCATGCTCGTTTCCAGGCATCGACGCGAGCGGCGCGACGACAGCCCAGGGTTGCCGCGCGCGCTCGTACAGCGCCTGACAAACCTGCTGCAGAGCTCGATGCAGGAAATCATGGGTGCACTGCTGACGGTGCGCCAACGAACACCTGGGATACATGTGGGTCAGGCGCGTGAGCGACCGCGCATGCCGTTGGCTGGATGCGCTACCGTCGCAGCCAGGAGGTGCTTGACGAGGTCCGGAACATCACGGTGAGCCAGTCTTGCGGCCGCTGGTATGCATCGATTCAAACCCAGCGCGCATTCGAGCATCTGGTGCATCCATCTGCTTCGGCCGTCGGTGTCGCGCGCTTTGCCACGCTGAGCGATGACTCGTGCTTCGCTCCATTAAACAGCGTCAAACGCCTGCAAGCGGTCCTGCGAAAGGCCCGGCACGCACTGTCTCGCAAGACTAAGTTCAGCAGCAACTGGAAGAAAGCGAAAGCCCGGATTTAGAAGATTCGCGCCCGCAGCGGCAATGCCCTACGCGACTACCTGCATAAGTGCTCGACAGCGATCAGCAAAAACCACGCGGTGGTGTGTATCGAGGATCTGCAGGTGCGGAACATGTCCGCGCCAGCAAAGGGCAGCATCGAGAGCCCCGGTAGGCAAGTGCGCGCAAAGGCTGGTCTGAACTGGTCGATTCTGGATCAAGGTGGGGCGAGTTTCGCCAGCAGATCGACTACAAGCCGCTCTGGCGGGGTGGCTATGTTGTTGCGGTGCCGCCGCAGAACACGAGCAGGACCTGTCCGAGTGTGGCCATGTCTCAGCCGGTAACCGCGCGAGCCAGGCGCGCCGTGCGTGCATCGGATGCAGTCATGAAGCGAATGCCGACGTTGTTGGCACCATCAATATTTTAAGGGCGGGGCACGCCTGGCAAGCCTGTGAAGTGAACGGTGCTGTCCTGCCATCAGCAGCAGGAACCCATCGAAGTGACTCAGGAGGGGCAGTCTAATGCCCGGCATAAGCGCAGTAGGAGTCCTCGTCCTTCAGAACGGGGAGGATGTCAACGTTGACGCTACCCTGTCAGGATCGAGCCGGACGCAGTGCTCAAACAGAGTTTTCAGAGAGCTGTTTCCATGATGGGCGGGCATGACACGGCAGCCAGAACACCTATTCTAGCTTAAACGCCACCGGCCACCATTCGTCGATATCCTGCATCTCAACGATTCCGGGCGGCTCATCGTGAAAACAGAAATAGCTTCCGTCTTGCACCCAGATCGCGTGCCGCCGCCGGCCTGTCTTTTTCATGACGACAACGCACAGTTCGTTTGGACCGAGGCATGCCAAGGCATTGTTTTCCATTAAAATGGTTTGCCTTAGTAGCTTCGCGTGTACCTTTTGGAGTCTCGATAGCTTTTCATCCCAGCCCATCTTGTCGCCTAACTTCTTTTATCAACCAATTGTCGTGCTCATCAATCATCACGTTATCCTAGAAGTCCTAGGATAAGTACGTCTAGCACGACCATGATGCGACAGCTTTTTCAATTGCGGTCTTTTCCTGAATTCAGCAGTAACCAAATTCCCTTGAGGATCCAACCTGCAACCAGGAAAAAAAGCACATAACAGAGGGAAAACCGCATCAGGCCAGTCAGGACTTTTTCTAACTGGATTGAGTAATCAGTGTTGATGAACAAGGTATTTGTCCATACTCCAAGCAGGACAAGAACGTGGATGACCCAGACGAAGCGGTTGAAAGTGATTTGCATGTCAATCATCGTTGAACCAGACACCGACTACACCAGTGAAGAGGATGCCGAACCCGGTTATGAGAGCAACGGTCGCCCCAACTATGGCCTCCAAGTTGGCTGCTATCATCGCAATACCGAGAAGGATGGCTCCCGCCAATTGCATGAGCTTGTATTCTTGATAATCCATATTCAACCATCAATTCAAGCCGCTATTAGACCTGATTCTTTAATGCAACACATGCCATATTTATGGGAGTGGACTTGGCACTCGGATACGATCACCCCCCACTCGTCGACCATGCGGATGGAAGGTAACCGGCGACTTAGCGGGGATGCAATCGAAAATATTGCGTATGCGGCACTCGGAAGGCCTGCTTACCGTTGGCCTTGGTCCTTCACAAGACCACGATGTAGAGAACGGCGGGCCATCGACCTAATGGCATTGCTCACTATAAAGAAATCCACCGATTGACAATAGGCGGCAACAAGAACCCTCTCTTCAGTATGGGTGGGAGCCTTTTGCTGTTCGGGGATTACATGCGATTTGGCAAATTTTTGATATAAGACAACGTTTAAAAGTTTGCTTTCGGCAATATGTCCGTGTGTATGTCATTCCCTGGTATGCACGATTGGAAAAATCTTAGCCCGCGTCCTTAACCGACCGCGGGCATTTTTTTGCAGTCACGCGTACTAACAATGTGCTACCTGGATTGCCTTCTTAAACTTTACCCGCTCAACCTCCGTTAGGTTGGGTCGTTGCTCGCAGATGAAACCAGTCCGTGAACTTCTTCATTGATAGGACACTCATGATCAAGCACTTCACAAAGAAAAGGGGCGGGAAGGGACTTTGTCGTGGGCGACGTCCGCAGCTGCTTTACCAAGCTGGCCGCGACATGGCGGCTTTGGGACTGCCGCCTCGTCTACAGGGCGGCCTGCCTTCGTATCTGTTTAACACATCTTGTTTCTGGTCTCACTTATCGTTGAACCAAGCGTCGACCAAGCCAATGATGAACATACCTGTACCACGGATGTAGGGCGGATTCAACCGGTCGTCGCAACACCTTAAATAAAGGAGGTGTTTATGGGAAGACCAGCGGGATGGATGCAGAAGTTGACCGGGCGAGGACCGATGCGCTCACCAGGTGCACCGTCGCATCGGCGTGAGACCGAACGGCGATTTTGGGAGCAGATCGCCACAGGCATTACAAGTGAGAAGGCTGCTGAAGCGATTGGCGTGTCGCCGGCGGTGGGAACTCGCTGGTTTCGTCATAATGGTGGCATGCCACTTTCCATGTTGAGCCCGATATCCGGGAGATACTTATCATTTGCCGAACGAGAAGAGATTGGACTGCTTTCATGCCAGGACATCGGCGTACGAGGGACGGTCGGGTAGCAGCGGCGTATTACTACGCCACCGCCCCCTAAGAACGGAGCGTGCCACTTTCACGGCACTCCGCTCAAGCCTTTCAAAGCCCCTTCATAGGAGCCGGTTTGGATACTGTCATTCCAAGGTTGTGAATCTGATTGTGGCATGTCGGATGAACCATTATTAGATTCTTCATTGCATTCGTTCCTCCATCAATTCGGTGGACGATATGATGAACGTGCCACCCTGTTTCCTTTGTGATCCGTTGACCGCACACGGTACACTCGCCTTGTTGGTCCCACCACAGGCGGATGAGTTTTTTGCGTCCAGCAAGAGTACTGAACATCTTTTGACCTATATGATCTTCAAAGTATGTTTCCCAAGCCGGATCGAAGGGGTTTGCTTCTGATTTGATTTTCGTGTGTCGCTGGATCGGAATATCGGACGTCCGACACAGCATCATCATGACCGATTTACCTTCCGAATTCTGTTTACTAATTGGTGTTGCAAAGGTCCAGCTTCGGCTCCCAATATCATGGAAGTAACGTCGCTTGATCCACGGCTTTCCTTTATTCTGATGTCTGCGGCAACACCATCGCCACAAAGCCTGCCATATCTGGTAATCAACTAAGTTAAAGACCTTTTTCGCTACGACATGTCGGTGGTAGTTCGCCCAGCCTCTTATCATTGGATTGAGCAGCCCGATTAGATTTGCTTGAGTGGCTGCTGCATTGTTTTTGATGACTGTTCGAACTTTTTCCAGAAATGCCTGAACATTCTTTTTCGATGGCTTGATCAGTAACTTGCCTTTGTATTTGCGAATGTTCTGTCCTAAGAAGTCAAAGCCTTTAGCAATGTGGGTGATTTTTGTTTTTTCCGGTGAGAGTCGCAGCCCTCTCTCATACATGAAGCTTTCCACTAATGGCAAGACCATATCCTGCAACATATCATGTGAGCAGCCGGTAATGATAAAGTCGTCCGCGAACCTAATAAGGTTCACCTTATCGCGCATGCGTTTGCCATCGACTTTGTATTGCTTCCCAAAGACTTCTTCCAGTTTCTTTTGGAGACCATCCAAGGCCCAGTTTGAAAGTGCAGGTGAAATTATGCCACCTTGTGGCGTACCTGCTTCTGTAGGGAAGAGTTTCCGGTCCTTGATATATCCGGCTTTCAGCCACTTCTTGAGAATCACTTTATCTGTAGGAACATTCGTAATCAACCAGTCGTGCGAGATTTCATCAAAGCATTTTTGGATATCACCTTCCAAAATCCACTCCGGCGCGTATTCATGCGCCAGCACATTGAAGCATTGTGCAATTGCATCAGCTGTGGATCTCTCCTGACGGAATCCGTAGGAATGTGGGTCTGCCATGGTTTCCGAGATGGGCACCAGAGCTGATAGATATAACGCTTGTTGCGCTCTGTCGACCATGCATGGAATTCCAAGCGGTCTCAGCTTTCCATTCTTCTTCGGTATGTAGATTCGGCGTAATGGTTGTGGTGCATAACCACGCCGAACCAATGCTTTGATGGCCTGATACTTGGCTTCTGGAGTAGACCATACGACTTTATCTACTCCTGCAGTTTTCTTACCTTGGTTTTCAGTCACCCGTCTAACAGCCAGTGCTTTGCCGCTAAACGAATGGGTTAGCAGCCATTGCAAGGCTTTCGCCTTACCGTAGCGGCCTTCCTTCGTCGCCTTGACGATACGGGCCTGCAGCCTTTTGACTTCCAGATGACACTTGGCCCAATCGATTCCATGCCAATGTCTATCGGCGTCGGAGGGCGCACCAGCGAGTACTACTTTCGCCGTCATTTGCCTTCCTCCTGCAAAGGTTCGTCAAACTTTCTCGTCAAGAAAGACCAGATCGAAGTCTGCCCGCTTTCGCGTGGAATGATATCGCCTGTTGGCTCAATTCCTATCCATGTTATTACAGCATGGCTTTCGCTTTCTCGATCATCCTCTACCCACTTGCTCTACAACTTCCCTTGCGGTTGGCCTGCCCCATGGGCGAGCAGTTGGGCTTACCTCGTTTCTCTGTTGCAGCACAATCGGGTTAGGTCCCATCTCTCCGCCTCGCGCGTTGAATGTCCGTGCAATCCAACCGACAAATAGATTGTCCCGCGCATGCCATTTTGGCTTGAGCCTGGCAGCTTCTTCGGCTCATCAAAATTCAAGACGTTTATCAATGGTTCACCTATGTTGACCGTACCGACTAGCCTAGCCCTATCCCGGATGAAGCTTCCAGGTTTGCTTAGTGCCTCGCAGCACCGTTGCAACCACCTCTCGATATTCGGTACATTGTCCCTTGAGCTTCAGACCCGACAGTTACCTGTCACGCCTGTCAAGGTAGGCTCTTCTGACGGAACAGAAGGTTCACTAGATTCCTCCTAAACAATAGATCGATCTTGAACAACTACAACAGCGACTTTCGAGTCGCACTGTCAGGAATTCTGTGTGCGAGGTCGGTTTAGTCGATGGCGTTGGTAAAGCGCTCGCCGAACATGATGGCAAACTGATTTGCTGCCTGCCTCCACGTACGCTGCGGCATCTTCCAATCTTTTTCAATATTGCGCAAGGCCAGGAACAGTAGCTTGGTCGCGGCCTCGTCGCTGGGGAAGTGGCCCCGATTCTTGACGATCTTGCGCAGTCGCATATGCAGGCTTTCTAGGGCATTGGTAACTGGCATGATATGAAGTGATGCTTTCGTGTCCCCGCCGGAGATATGGCGTATGGTGAGACCATCCGGGACAGGGGCATCGGGGAGCACTCTGGGTGGGCAAGCCGTTCTTATACGATGAGCTGCGAGCTCGTGTTAGTAGTTGGCTGCCCCTGCGACCCGCCCGGTTGCGCTGCGAGCGCGAATCCGTAGTTGTCGTGCTGCCCCATCCGCTCCCATTTCCACCATTGACTGGGAGACTCACATGCGTGTTATTGGACTCGACGTTGCGCGCTCTGTCGCTGACGTGGTCCAGGGGGCAGGGCGACATTTTTCACGATCGAAAGCGCGTGCATCGCGGAGTGGGAAGCTTAGGGTTGAGCATGCCACCTATTCTGCAGGGCGGCCTTTTTCAGACTGTCCCCCTATTGCAGATCGAGCATATTCAGATACAAAGCGTTGCTCCTGTGCGGGTACCCTAGCAGCGAGCTCTTCGCGGCTTCTATCTTCGCAAACTGAACACGCCTGTTGTTCTGGCACGGCTTGCGGCTCAGTATCGCGTCCAACTCCGCCGCCTTTGCTTGCAGTGATACGATGGCATCGGCGGCCTTGCAAACTCTTGTGCCCGCGCATTTGTCTATGCCGGCAGGTTGGCGAAGACACGTCTTCTGTTCTTCCAAGTCCATGCATTAAGTTGAAAACGCATCCAATTTTTCCCTGGATATCGCTTGCATCAAGATGCCTTAATATTTTGGAATGTTCCCTTTGGCGAGGTCAACGTCAACCAAAGTACCTGATCCCTCGTGCGTTGACAATTTCATCCTGGACGTCGGATGTAGCTTTATTATCCAGCTTTCTCACTGCCCAGCCAAACACATGGCTGTTACTTGTGCGTGTGCACAGGAACGTTGCCTTGTCCGGGCATTGTATCCTCCTTGGGCGACGGCATCGGTGCCGGTGTAGCAGCCTGCATTTTCCATTCTTCAGTGGCTATATGCACGCCACGATTGCTGAGGGCGGCCGCACATCAATCGTTGAACCATGCGCCAATTATGCCGGCTGTTAAGCAGAGCAGTCCTAAGCCAACCGCCACCATACCCGCGGCTTCTACTCCATGGTTAAGGACCAGGAATCCTGCAACCATGAGCATGAGGCCTAGCAGTTTTATAATTAAATATTGTCGGTTTTGCACGTGGACAGTTATCATTATTTCTAAATTTCAATTAAACCGCAAATGCGCTACTTGCACATGCCATATCTATGGGAGTGACCAACGTGCGGCAAACCCTGCCGTTCAGGGCCTGTCATTCGCCACCAGCTTTGCCAATGGCATAGCCCTAACAGCGTGGATAGCATGTGCTCCACCGACGCCAGATAGCTCAAGATTCGTCGCCAGGCGCCTTCCAGTCTCCACGCCCGTCATGCAGAACAAGATGCAATAGGGGAAATGACAAGGTCTTCAGACCCGAGGATGTCAATAAAGCAGCCTGAGTGTTCTCCATCATAATTTCCAGCAATTTTTCTGCATCGAGAGTTATACCAATCCCAAGCCATAACCTGCGAATGAGAACGGCCACTCGCCCAGCATTCCAGCTTACCCTTGAACGATTGGCTACACACCAACAGAGCTATGGGCACAGATGCTGGCGTAGATCTGTATCGGAAGACGAACGGGCTGACGATCGTCATCCTCGACATCGGCGTTGCCGGCAGGATGTCGGTCTTTACGGTGGTGGTCAGTCGCAACGTCGATCCGCTGGTACCGAAGCTGATGCTGGTCATTGCCGAAGGTATGATGGAAGAAACCATGCTGCTGCCGTTTGCGGCAGAAGGTACCCTGTCGGCGAAGGGATCGGGTTTGGGCGTCACGCGCAGCGCATTCAATGATGGTCCCGATGACGATCACACCTTCAGACGATTGGCGGGATCTGTACCGTGGACGGCACACCCGCTCCTAGCCTTACTGCCTATGATGTTGGCGTGCAGATCAATCAGAACACCAGCCTTACCATGTCCGGCGCAGGAAATCTCGCAGGAGCGCAGGGGTACCCGATGATCCTCACGTTAACGCATGGCACCCGCCAAGGCGCGACCCTTCGGCAAACGCTCGAGCTGAGCACGCAGACCGGCTTTTGCGTCGCGTTCAATGCAACCCGACGGCACCTATGCGCGGAGGTAAATAGGGCCTCGGCACGGCACAGCAAGTCGTGAAAGGCAGATCGTGGTAACGGCATGCACGTCAGCCGGCTCCTGTCGTGACGATGCGACGGGCACTGCGGGTGGCGTCGAGTGAATTTGAGACGCCATCGCGGTTTACCCCAGCGGATGTCGGCGATGCACAGAGTGCTTGACGTCCTCTTCGTCGTTCACTTACGACACCACTGACGCGGCAACGATGAGGCGGTCGTCCAGCTACGGCAATTGCCCGCGCCCCGTTTATAATGTGCACTTCCCGAACCACGGCCGCGCGGCCGCCCCACTCCCCCGCAATATGGACGTCCTTAGCACCGCTCAGTGGAAAAATATTGAAGCCATGATCGCTATGGCGGGCAACATTAAAAAATTTACCCAAATCGTCGGGCTGCCTTACCAATCATTTGTCGACTTGCGTAGAAAATGCAAGCCGCTGAGCGAGAAGTATCGGGTCTCGATTGAACATGCGTTAGGATTACCGGATCAGTGGCTCAATGTCGTGCGCGACGGCGATATGCAAACGCTCCTGATGGGAATACCCACACTGTGTGATCTAAAGGGGGAGGACAACAGCCCTGCGATGCAAGAGCTGCGGCGGACCAACCTGCGCCTGCTTGTCGGCATTGCACGCGGTGCGGTCAGGGCACTGTGCGAGCGGATGGGCTGGGTGGCTCCGATTTACTCGAAGCTGTTGAGTGTCAGCTTCGGGGCACGCAAAGCACGTCAGATTGAACAATGCATCGGCCTTCCGGAAGGCTGGTTTGACATACCGCATCCTGACTATGGGGATCTTCCGGCCGAATTCGACCGACGATGCGCGCGGCTGTGCGGTATAGCGGTGCACAAATCCGATCCGGTGATGGAGCTGTCCGTCGGTGAAGGTGAAAAATCGTCGCGTCCCCTGATGCTGCAGCTACCCGCGGTCGTGCTGACGGTACGTTGCGCCCCTATTTCGCGAGCGCTGATTGAAACCTTGGTGCGCCGCGCGAATTCTGGAGATCTGTCCGAAGAGGAAGCGCTTGAATTGCTTAACAGTGCAACCAGCATAAGGCGCCCAGGTTTACTGCGTTAAGCCGCGATTTCTCGGAGGCGCTGCCACCCCATGCATAATGGAGTCAGCCTGAAAACGGGAACGTTGGCTTCGCTAGCGATCTCCGCCCATGAGCACGCCCGTGTCTCCCGAACGCTCTGCCGGTTAGATGTCGCGCATAGACCGGATGGTGCTGGAAGGGCCTGCGCCGTACACCAGCCGGACCTGCAGTGAGTGCGGTTATACCCATTCGGATAACCGGCACGGCGAGCGCTTTTGCTGTCTCGCGTGTGGATTTGAAAAGTGGTGCCGATGACAACGCGTCAATCACTCTTGAAGCGGCATGACATGCCGTACCAGCCTGTGGAGAGGTGGTGCTGGCAGGGCCCTCCGCGAAGCCGGAACCCGCCGGGGTCTTCAGCCGAATATCGCTGCTTACTGCCGGAATCCCCGTCCTTCCCGCTCCAGCAGCAGCCAAAGACCGAGGGCGGGGAGGAAGTCAATGTCGCCATTGTTGACCGATCAGCGTGGAAAGCTCCGTGCGTTGCGCTGGCGGGCTGGTACGTTAACCTTTGCCTAATACCAATCCCAAGTCATAACATACCGCCGTTGGCGTCAAGATTGGTCCAGGCACGGGTGCATAGTGAACGAATCGCACCGGGTATCTGAGTGAAGGCGTTCCAGGCATCGCAGCAGACATCAACGATCTGCTCATAGCTGTCGTAACACCGATTAGCCAAGCTGCGGTCACGCAACTGCTGCCATACTTGCTCAGTCGGATTAAGCTCAGGCGAGCCGGTTGGAAGCGGCAACAGAGTTAAGTTGGGCAAGCGCGGCAGCTTTGTCGTCGTATGCCAGCCGGCGCGATCGAGCAACACCACAGCATGACGACCATCTGGGACGGCGGCACTGATGGCTTGCAAATGATGCGACATCGTCTGTGTATCGGCATGGGGCAGTACCAGACCGACGGCAGTGTCTCTTTCGGCACAGACGGCCCCAAAGATATACGCCGACTCCGATAGCTGCTGCCGGACGACTCTCGGCCGTGTTCCTTTACGCGCCCACAGCCGTGTTTGTGTACCGCGCTGTCCAATGCGCATCTCGTCTTGGAACCAGATATCGACTTGGGCCAGCTTGACCTCAGCGGGCAGAACTGCCCGCACTTCCCGCAGCAGGTTTTTTTTCGAAATCCGCTTGTCTGACTGGATCAGCATACGGGCTTCTTGATCGCGCCGAGATCCACACAATGCCCAGGCGTTTTAACAATTCATACACGCCATTGAGGGAATACGTCACCTCAAACTGCTGCGCCAGCAACTGGCGAATGTCCTCGCCACGGATACGACCACCGGGGCGGACTTGCTGCAACTGCTCGATGGCCACCCGAAACGCTTCTTCCTGTTCCCTGGGCAATCGCTGATTACACCAGTAGCGGGGCTTGCTGCCCAAGCCCTTGAGGCCATCGCGTTCGAACCATCTCTCCCAACGCGCAACGGTATGACGTGTGGTTCGCAGGGCGGCGGCCACTTCGGTATAGCTTTTACCATCCTTCAAGTGGGCCAGCGCGATATAGCGTAGTCGTCGTCGCCCATTTGGTTCTTCCCTCGCCAGCAAGTCAAAGTTGTACCGTTGCAAGCGCTGTAGTGCCTCTGGCGTCAACATGGTCGCCTCCAAGACAGAACTTCGTCTCCTTCAGACCTTCAGCACCAGAGGCGGTTCGCTTAACCGTGGGATTGGTATAACGTACCGACCCAAATAAAACAACGCAGGCACAGGGCCGACTGTCGCCGCGTAGAGTGTCAAGCAGATTATAATCTTGCAATGCATTCCTGCTTCTTGCTACTTGGGCTGCAGGCAGGGCCTGAAATCAAAATCATAAAAAATCCATGGATACCGCTGAACACGAAACAAAGGCGCCGACGACCACTTATGATCCCAATCGACTGCTAGATAGCGTCATCGAAAAATTGCATTTGAAGAATGATGCGGCACTTGCACGAGTACTTGGGGTTCCCGCACCGGTAATCAGCAAAATTCGCCACGCTAGACTTCCCATTGGGGCATCGCTTCTGATCGCGATGCATGAGGAAACCGGATGGAGCATTCGCGAACTGCGGGACCGCATGGGGGACCGCCGCCAGAAATTTCGGATCAGTCCGGTTCAATTCAAACCGAAATAAATTAAATCTGCGTATTGCAGTCCAATCACAAAAGAATTGAGTGCTGTTCAATGTAGAGATGACGCGGGATCGACTGGCAGCCTGGCTTGGTATTCCGACGTAACGGGGGATGCGGAAAATGCGCAGATCATCAATGCATGATGCTCTCTGCAATCTACCGACTGCATGCCGGCAAAGCTGCCAAGAAAGGTCGCTGATCCTCCGGCATGATCGAGCAGTGCCATGAAACATCGAGCTTCAATGAAACAATAACTAAACGACGATGATGTGAATGCCAAGTCACGTGTCACGAAAGCTACCGAAGGCAGTACATCGACCGTCCCCGATTTAGGGATATCTCCAAGGACAAGACAGCAGCAATTGCGGCGGTCGACAGCCGCGGCCATGACGGCCCCGCGGAACTGCCGCATTATGCCTTCCGTCGTTCAGGGGAGAAACGCTTGTTACTGTCTGCTACATCTTGATTAACAGCCAAAAACGGTGCAATCCATGGGCCGTGCTGCCGATGCGGCACCTACCGGCTTTCCCTCGGTCTGGCGGAGGCATACCTCTGGATTAATCGTCCTGTTGAATCAGAGTGCAGATGCAATAGAACGCTTGCAACCGGCCAGTTCTGCCCGCAATAGGCGTACGATCTGGCAGTCTTTATTCAATAGCCAACGGTAGCCAGTTTCCACTGCTTCGGTTCATCTCCCCGCCACTGCATGCTGTGCATTTGGAGCGGAGTGTAACGTATCAGGCATAGCCAAACTCTCCCGGCCGTGCAGGCCCTTTAACGTGGCGGCGGGTGGCGACGCTGCGTTATCAACGCGCGCCTTTACTGATGGTGAATCGACCTGTTTCTTCCATACGTTCATGGTCGTCCGCCGTGGGCGCCATGAACAGGCCAACGTCGGCATACGAGAGTACTGGCGGCGGTTCGGCATGCTGTTGCAATCGTGCCGAGCCCTATCACAACGCCAAGAAGTGATCTGGCTTACCGCCTGCGTTTACCGCAGGCACGAACGCTGCTTCGTGTCAGGACCGTTCAGCCTACCATGCGGATATGATATGAGGGCGCGGGACCGATCCGATCAGGCAGAGAGGCGATTATGAATCCACGTTGTATATTGTGAGTGAGCGCAGTGGTCAGCGCGTTGCTGGGGCTGACGTTGCTGCTTGCGGCTAATTAACTGATGCGCGGCATCTATCGTCCTGAAGAGTCGGCCTCACTAACTGGGTTGCAGGCGTCCTGCCGTCGTTGAGGGCGGTGAGCAACGCGCGGTCGACCGTGTTGAACGACATGCGCTGCCTATTCGGATATTGTTAATCATTTAATTTTCTTGCCGCAAGCGGTCTTTATGCCGGTAGTTGAAACAATTCACGTCCATGCCAGAAAAGCCTTGGACTGGCTTCCCTCAGGTGGCCAGTTCACAGGTAACGCACGCTCTTTGCTAGCGATCAGCACCGGGCGGGGTCCAGTCTGGCGCGCACCGATGGTTCGATCCGGCTGCTGCCGGTATCCGTCCCATGCTCAGGCTGCTAACGTTTGACGATGCTAACGGCAGCCAGTAGTATTGGCCGTTTTTCCGGAGGCAAGATGGCCATCAGGCGAGATGCCCCCTTCACCACCAGTGATCAGCCGGCTGCAACTGCACAGCGCAGTCGGCTTGCCAGCGCCGGCGAGATCCTCAAAACTACGTATATGAATGGAATGGCGATCACCGCCTACCGCCTGTCGCCCGCCATTGGGGTTGCGCAGGCGCGCATTAGTCAGATCGCCAACAACAAGCGCGCGATCACCGCTGACACTGATTGGCGTCCTGACGAATTCCATACGCTGGAGGCAAGCTTTTTCCTGAACCTGCAGCAGCGGCATGATTTGGACCCCGTTCGCGCCGCGTTAGGCAACCGTCTTGACGTGATCCCGACGTTTGATCGAGTTGAGGCTGGATAAATGCCGCGTACTCCACTCGTCCAGTTCGACGTGGCAAACCTGCGTGACTGGGTCGATGCCTACCGCAACCATCCTGACAATCCAACCCGCACATTCCCGATGCGAAGTTCCGGTATTGCCAATGCCAAGGGGTGGACATGGGCGTCGATCGATCGGTCGTTGTTGAAAGGCGTGTTCGGCGAGCACCGCGCCCAGCGTCTGAGCCAATGGCTCAACGACGCTTATCCAGACGAGCGCGCGCCGCTCACGCCTGCCAAACTTGCCGACTTGGTCGAGGCTTATCGCCGCCATCCGGATAATCCCGGACGGGAATTCCCGACGTATCATTCGCAGCGCCCCGCTGAGCTGTATCCCAATGGCGATGGCATGCGAAGTTGGCGAACGATCCATGCTGCGATGGTGCGCGGATTGAACGGCTTTCCTGAGCGGATCACACTCGCCGACTGGCTCGACCGCGAGTACCCGGAGGAACGGGGCATGCTGACGCGGTCGATGTTGCGCAGGATGGTGGCGGCGTACCGCGATCATCCGTCCAACGTGCGGCATGAGTTCCCCTCGGTGCGTTCCCATCAGCCCGACGACTGGGATCTGGCGGGCGCACCCGGCTTTGCGTGGACCTCGGTCAATGCGGCGATGATGCTTCGCCAGCGCGGGTTCGCGGAGGGATTGACACTCACCGCCTGGCTCGACCGAGAATATCCGGTTGAGCGTGGTGTCCTGTCTTCGTTGCTGGTGCGGGAACTGGTCGAAGAGTATGTCGCTGATCCGGCCAATGACACGCGCGCATTGCCGACCGGGACATCTGGGGAGATCGACGTGCTAACCGAGGTATGGGGTGTGCCGATGACCTGGGCCAGGTTATCCAAAATGATGGCAGCCGGAACGCACGGATTTCCAGAAAAGATTACATTGCCGCGCTGGCTCAAGCGCGAATTTGCCGGTAGCGCGCCGATCCATTCCCCTGCACACGGACAAGCCATACGACGTGTGTCGCCCGGCACTGTACGCGCATGGATTGACCGCTATCGCTGCGATCCCGCAAATCCCGCGCGGCGATTTCCGACGGCCGACCTGTCATTAGTGCCCGGGGGCCCAATGGTCTGGGCGCAGGTCGCCATCATGATGGCGCTCGGCAGTCGTGGCTTCGGTGAACGCATCGATTTCGAGGATTGGTTGGACCGGGAATATGGGCTCGAGCGACTGCCACTCCTGACCGCCGGACGGCTTCGATATTTGGTCGCCTTTCATCGCCGGCATCGGCTCAATACCTTGAGCGTTTACCCGGACGCCGACTCGCCTACCTATCCGGGCATGCGTGAATCCTGGGCGCAGATTGATGTCGCGATGCGGTCTGGGACGCATGGCTTCCCGGGCAGGGCTTCTCTGGCGCAATGGATTGAGCAGGAATACGGGCCGGTGCCGGACGAGCAATCGGTTGGCCAAGCTTCCAGCCGCGAGCCGGACGCTGAGGATTCGGTCCCGGGCGCATCTGCAAGCACCGGTGGCATCGTATAGGCACCGGCGAGTGCCGGCGACCAGCGCCGCCGTCATCCGGGGGCGATGCAGCTTGCCTGCACTGCAGGCAGGCGATACGGAATGCGTTTACGGTGTGAATCTGTTCAAGGACATTTTTGCAGCGATCGGTGATGTCGTTCGAGGTCGCAGTCGGACCGCCGAACGGGTATTCAAAGAGGCACGTACGGCGGCAGCTGATGACCTTCGCGTCAAAGCTCTTCAGCTTGGCGCCGCCGCAATAGTCGGAATGCACGTTCAGTATTCAGAGCTCACCGGCGGTGGCAAGAACGGTATGCTCCTTGCGATTGCAACAGACACCGCTGTCAGACCGAGTCAATAAAACTTTACGCGTCAAGTGCCGCATTTCGGTTAACCAATTTACACATAATGTTGAATTATTTCTTATGCGAAATTTTTGCTCTCTTTGAAGCCGCCTTGTGGAACGCGGGGTTCAACAATAGATGTACCGGCAACCTTGCCGTCACGCTCACAGTAAGCACGGGTGGATGCTCTCGAAGGTAGTACTCTCAAGCCTTCAACTATTTATATCCATGTTATCGCTGTGAACTAGTATGCTTGCCCATCCGCAACGATCCAGACTATGCCGCTGCTACCCGCCTCTTGATGGCAGATAGCTTAGGCCTAAGTGATTGCAATTCCATTTCTTGCGCTACCTCAACTTCACGTGGCGGCATGGCATTACATTGTTACTAACAATTACTAAGGAAGGTAGATATGCAAAAGCTAACAGAGGCTGTGGAATTTGGGCTCTGCTGTGTCTTCGGAGCTATCTGCTTGTCTATCATTTATGGCTATGCCACCCTTCTATCCGCACTTGAATTGACTCGGATCATCAAGCCAGTCTATCCGCGGCCCCGTGCACGTCAGCCCTACAGCCCGCCAGCAGAACGCCAGCCAATGCTGTATGGCTCATTAATCGACAAATAAGAAAGCCCGTAGACCGTTTCCAGCCGCGGGGCTTAGGTGGGCCCAATCTTCTCTACTTTTATAACGTCTCGGTGCTGCTGCTCATCATATCGACCCGCGCTATCCTCTGGGCCAAGTCGGTAAAGCTCAGCAACACTCCGCACGGCGATGGCACCGCTGCTAAGTTGCCATGCCATTGCAGACACTACTACGTCGCTGCCTGCCGATGCAATTCGGCCTGATACAGATGCTGGAAAAACTGGGCCTTATACCAATCCCAAGTCCTAACATACCGTTGTTAGCAGCCAGGTTAGCCTAGGTACGCGTGCGTAATGAACGGCCAGCACCGAGTTATCTGAGTAAAGGCATTCCACGCATCACAGCAAACATCGACGGTCTGCTCCTAGCTGTCGTAACAGCGGTTGCGCAAGCTGCGGTCACGCGGCTGCCGCCGTAATTGCTCAGCGGGATTGAGGCACGGAACCGCCGCTACAGGGGGATTCCGCACTTGTTTTTCGCTGCCAATCGACGGCGACGCGTCGTCATCGCTGGATGAACCTGAATTTATCTACGTTGCCAGCGCCGACTGATCCGATCGGCACCAGGAAGACGTTCTGCACGCCGGTGACCGGTTGCGTCAATGTCGTGGTCTGCAGCTGGAAGTTGCCGAAGCCCCCTGTGGATAGTAGTCTCAACTCCCCAACCTTGGCGCCCGTAGCCGAACCGAGACGGATTTCCAGTCGCTGGTTGGCATACTGCGGATCGACAGCCACCATGGCTTCGAAGGCGTTCGCATTGGTCGTGACATTGACCGCATTATAGCCAGCCCAGTCGCCGTTATCCAGACTTGCCAGATGGGCGTTTTCGACCGCAGCGCCTTGGCCGGAAGTGTAGCTCTCGCCTTCGGTCCATCCATCAGGGTTGACCGGGCCGGGCCTCATATTCAACTCGGTGATCATAGTGAGGCTGGCGCCGGGCTGCAATTCAACCTTTTGTGCGAACGTATTGAACCCAGTGAACGCGACAGTGGGAAAATGGGTGACCGACGCGAACATTGGCTCCCCGGGGCCAGGGATGGCGCTATACCCCACGCCAAACGGCGGCAGGTCGGAAAGCGCACCGGCATGCGCGACTCCTTGGGGATCGCGGAATCCGTTACCGAGTATGAATGCCATGGTGCTTCCCCATACTTCCAATCCCGTCAGGTCAGGGGGCGAGGTTGTCGTGGGTCGTGAGAATAGGCCGTTGACATCCAGAACCAACGGCTGGGCACCGCGGTTGAAGAGGACAACTTTCTCATTAAGACGTGAGGTATTACTGCCCGCCGAGCTGCCGACGACGGTATAGACGACGGCGCCAACAATACTGCCAGTCGTATCGCGCGGGCTCGTCCCCAAACTATAGCCGACCAGATTGCCTTGACCATGGAGCTGGTTCCCCCCAACGTGGGCATTGGGGTGCCAGTGCCCTGTGACATTCAGGTTTGCTGCTACGCTGGACGGTGTCACGAAGACGCTGCGTCCATCGACCACCCAGTTGAGATAGCGTGGCAGGCGACTCACATCCTGAACCCCGCGCGCGATATTGACGGTGGTATTTTCCGAGGTCAGCGGCGTCTGATCGACCTGAGCCATGCAGGACAACGACAGTGAGCCCAATGCGCAACCGGCTACGAACTGAGAGATTTTCATGATGCAGCACCTTTCAATAGGAGGAAAGATCGAGCACCACATCGCTTCTCTCGAAACGGCCGACTACCTTGACCTACCGAGCGGCGAACACGGCGCCCTACGTGATTTACACCGTTCGTCTACAAAAGTGTCAATGGTCGACCGCCTTTTCTTGTAATTGACTTTTGGTTGATTACACCTTGATCCCATGTCTTGAACAATTAGACGAAAGTAGTAGCGTCTGTTGTGCGCTGCAGTAGGGGTGCCGAGTTCGTCCACAGGACCATGGCGGCGGGCTACTGCGCGTTTCGTCCTTAATAATTACTCCTTTGCGGCTATTACTAAGATATGCCAGCCGCGCCCGAGTAACGGCATTCCGGCAACAGTGTTGGATTTGACGGTGCATGCCGTAACTCGTGGCATGAGCTACAAGTCTGTAAAGTCTCAATACGATCAGTGCGATTCGTTGACCCTGCCTCGCTTCCACGTACAGCAAGTCATGCAGCCATGAGTGTTTCCTCAGCTTGAACCGGAGTGCGATATCCGGTCGAGAAATGAATTCACTGCCGATTGTAATACCTTCCAATCCAGTCTACGATATCCAGCCGCGCCTGTGCTCGGGTTTCGTAACGGGTCTGGTAGATGCGTTCAACCTTGAGCGTTTTGAAGAAGCTCTCCATCGGCGCCTTATCCCAGGCATTGGCGCGCCGGCTCATGGAGACCGTCATGCCCCAGGAGGCAGCCAGCTTCCTGGTAAGCTCGACTGGCATACGGGGCGGATTCAACCGGTCGTCGCAACACTAGATTGTTGAACAGATTTTAGGTACACGTCCAGTGCTTCGGCTGGTGTCTTCCAACCAAGCGTTTTCCGTGGTCTGAAATTAAGCGTGTTAGCCACTGGATGGATCTCTTGAGATGTCTGTACCCTTAGGGAAGTATTGCCGTAGGAGGCCCTTTGTATTCTCGTTCATGCCGCGCTGCCATGGACTGTGCGAATCGGCGAAGAACATCTGCACCCCGGATTCGACCGTGAAACGGGCGTGGTCCGAGAGTTCTTTGCCACGATCCAAGGTCAATGACTGCTACAACTGAATAGGCATCTCAGTCACGGTCTGCTTGAGCGTGTTGGCCATCGTGATCGCTCCGTAGCCAGCGCGCGACCATTCTTTGTTCTGGGAATCAGCCCATCGCCTTCCTCGCGAGGTAGGTGAACAAGCATGGTGAATCGGCTTGACCGCTCAACCAGCGTTCCAATCGCGGACCGGTTCAGACCGATGATCAGGTCACCCTCGCAATGCCCCGGCACAGCGCGATCCTACACTTCTGTAGGCCGGTTAGAGATCATTACATTCTCGTAAGCGCTAAATTGGACACACCTATGCTGGCTGGTTAAATGGGAGCACGATTGCGTCCGCAACGACATTATTGCGGACGCAACCATGAACTCTGATGATTTGATATTTCTTCCCCTTAAGGTAATTCGTGCCACACCAAGCGGCAAGCGCACCTTCGATCCGGATGGTAAGCGGCGGCTGTTCGAGGCCTGCCAGCAGCCGGCGTGTCGATTTCCGGCATGGCGCTCAAGGCCGGAGTTAACGCCAACCAGTTACGCAAGTGGCTTCTTCAGTCTCGCAAAAAGGTCTCTCTTGCCTGCGTGACGCCGGCGCCGGCGTTCGTGCCGGTACGTCAGGTTGACAGCCCGTTGCCACATCACCAGCAGCACACTCCAATGCATGCATCAGTGCCGCCGTCACGACTGTCGGCGCGGCTTCCCAATGGCGTGACGGTGGAATTGGCATGTGCCGGGCACGACGCGGCTCTGGTGACGGCGATGATCACCGCCCTGGGTGCGCACTGATGTTCCGCTTTGACGCTCATCTGCAGGTCTATCTGCACCGCGAACCCATCGATTTCAGGTCCAGCATGGACAGCCTGGTGACGCTGGTCGAGCAAACCATGCAGCTCGATCCGTTCTCCCGTGCCGTCTTCGCCTTCCATAACCGTGGCCGCGATCGCATTAAATTGCTGCTGTATGACCGCTGGGGCTTCTGGCTATTGATGAAGCGGCTCGAAGCCGACCGCTTTGCCTGGCCTCGGCAGCCGCAGGCAGTCATCGAGCTCTCCATCGAACAGCTGCACTGGCTGCTTGACGGCATCGATGTCGAGGCCATGCGCAGGCACCCGGCGCGATCCTACCGGCACGCCAGCTGAGCCGGCACCGCCATCGCATGTCGCTCGCAAGGCACAGGCCGGATGGCTGTTACAAATTGATGTAAACCCATTTGCTGCGGGAGTTGGCTAGCATGTCGCCAATCAGCGTGCTGTACCCCATCGGCATCTTGCAGATGTCTTCGTCGATTGCCGTCTGCCGGAAGACTGGTCACCACAAGAAACTCCAGCTATCGGCACGCAAGCGGCTTAGTTGGAGTCGTTCATGTCGAGGTGAGGGTGATCACTGTCGTGGCAACGATCCTCAAGTGTTTTCTGATGAGTAATCCCGCAGCCACGATATGCCGCCTTATTCCCTGTTATTGCAAATAAGGTTTATACCTGCCGTACCAATGGCGGTAAGGCAGCAGCACCCCGTCAATACGGCTGGCTGACAACTGTTGCCGGCGGCGGGCTACATCGAAGACGCCGGCGTGCGTCAGGCGGAGCGCTTATCGCGGGCCAGGTTGTCGCGTTCGAGTTGCACGATAAAGCGTTGAACTGCGGCGGCCATCGGACGCGGCAGGGCGTCGAAGCGGCAGCCGACAGTGCGCACGGTCTGACCATCGGGCAGGGTCTTTTCGCGGGCATTGGCGACCACCAGATCGGCGACGACTGACGAGCCAATCGGCAGGTCGAACCGGCAGTTCGGATACAGCGTGCCGACCGCCGGGTCCATGACACCAAGGCGGTCAACCAGACTGGCGCCTCCCAGGCTGATGTCGTTCAGCACCAACACCGCTTGGCCGGGAGTGGCGTCGTTGCCCCCGGCAGGAACGATGCAGTGAATGGGACGACCCGCCTTGGCTGGCACCCGGTAGTATTCGCGGCGCTGCAGGCGGATTATCGTCTCGGGAATGGGCATTTCCCACACCGGCCCATCGGCGAGGATGTTCAGGGCAAGACTCGCCACCTGGAAAAAGGTATGCACGCCGTCGACCGAGGATTCTGCCCATAGCCCGCTGGCATTGGGAATGTGCCTGTCGCTCATCGCAGGCAAGGGCGGCAGCAGTTCGATCACTCCGCGTGCTTCATCGATGTCGAGGATGCGGGTCGTCAGCGTCGCATCCATGCCCAGACGCTGCAGCTTCAAGTCGTTGCGTGCTTCGCACAAACTGGCAAGCATGCGCGTAATCTGCCGTGCTGACGTGATTTCGTAAGGGCCGACATCGTCGATCCCGTATTTTTCCTTGAACATCCTGGACACCGTTGCGTGAAGCGAGGCGGCGCTGCATTGCGCGGCTTCGCGACATGATAGACGGTTTTGTGCTTTCTTGTCAGCAAGTAAGTGGACCGCTTGGCAAGGACTATGCGTTGGCGAAGCGATGCCGGGATACGCCAGCTTTACCCCGTTGAGGATATACCTGGCGTCTTGGCGGCACCTATTTGAAATCGTACCGCCCGGAAGATGAAATGAGTGGCTTTTGCTGAGCATGCCTGTTTGGTTTTCCATAGCGCTTCAGCAAGTCATACAGTGGAAAACCGGTAACCAAAGTCGGTCCATTGCGCCAGAGTCTGACCGACTGCTGAGATTAACCTGCGTGCTTTTACTGTGATCAACATGCAGGCACTGCCCAGCACCGAAAGGGCATGTCGACGCGCGACAATGCGTCCCAGACATTCGCCGCGCAAGGTTGGGCAGTTCTGATACAGGGCATGAGCAATCGCCGCCTTTCCCCCGCATCAAGGGGGCGACTTCGAGCGAAATCGGAAGCTCGGGATCCTCTAGCAGGTCTGAATGAATGACTGCGGGATTTTCACGGTGAAAGCCAAAGCCGGAATAGCAGATAAATCGTTCGACTCCCCAAAGCGGGGTCTCTATTGGATTTTAAATAACTACCATTACTCCCTGCCTGTGCCTCTTTACTATCGATCAATGTGTTTGAGCCTGGATTCTTCGGAATGACGATCTTGTCTGCTTGCAGCAGCGGCGCCATTAGGTCTTTGGCCCACGTGTGGAGCGTCTAGCGTAGACCGGGTCAGTACATACTTGAGCCACGACCAAGCTCCGATAGAGCAAGACGGGTCTGGTTAGGTCGCTGTGTCACACGCGTACAACTCTTAGTCAGTGTAGCGGTTTTTCACCGATCTGCTATGCCCAATATAGCGACCCGGACAATATATAGTATGACGTTACATAATACGTAATTACATATAACAAGTAGGGAGATTAAGTTTATTTGATGTCATTTATTGAGGAAGGATAACGTTGACTTATCCCAGCCGAGTCTCAACGAGCTGTGATTTCGATGGGCATATCGTATGGTTTCCTGTAGTGATGCCGGATGCTGGCCGGCGACGCGTCTTCGTCCAGGTCTATGGTCACACTGTTTGGGGAAGGGACTGCCAGCGGTGACAGGGCACTGCTTACGCAGGTAGGCCAAGCTGGATAAACGGAAGACCAGCGTGCGCCGTTGCCATGTCTTGAACCATGAACCTGCTGGATGGGAAAGGAAAACAAAACCGATGTTCAGCGCCTCTGTCTGCCCGAGAATTTGAAGCCGTTTCGGGAAAAGCACCGCTTGCTGTTCGCATCCTACGCAGCGGATGAAACTTCTATCCACAAGGCACTGCTGACAAGGAAATTCACGATTGTGCTTGATGCGCTCACGGAATATGGCCTTGCGCGTCTGGCACAAGAGGGGCAGGTGGTCCAGGCTGAGAACGATCCTTTAGGATACGAGCAAGCTTGCGCCGAGCACCGCGGATGGCGAAAGAGTCGCCGTGAGTCCTCCTCGCGGCAATGCACCGCGGGCAGTGCGCCGGTACGCCGACAAAACGAGCCTGCCGCCGTCGTTGTAACCAAGAGCGGCACCTCCTAGTCTTACCCATGGCAATGTTGACGCGCGTGGGCTTGGGCGCGGGGCGACATAGCGTACTCGCTATGCCGCTTGAGGACGGGGCACCTCTGACCTGGATCGCCTCGTTGTCTGTGCTGTCCCCGTATCGAGAGGTCACGTATGTACAGTCCGGCACCAGCGACATGCGAGGGTTCGATCGTAGTCATTACGCGGACGCGGACGCGGGCCGTGGCGCAGGTCATCGCGTCATGCCGCTACACGCAAGGATGGAATCAACCGCCGGTATCGTCCGGGCCCGAAAGAGGCGGACCACAATCCCTTCCACGTCGTCAGAAGCGCATTGGCTTTAGCAGATGAAATTGTCACAATACGCACCCTGAAATACGACAGTACCAGGCATGGTGTGCGGCGGCGATGCGATTAGCTATTCGATCAGGCGGCGCGCCCAGGATCGGTCGACGACCTCTGTAACGCGATCTTCTGACCGAATAAGCATGATTCGTTGAGTTAACCAGTACTTGCCTCTTTTCTTTGCTAAGCTATACTCTGCTTAATCGAGAAGGCGACAACGTATTGTTCACTCGATAGATCGTTCCTGGACCGGCTAACAATATGCATACTGGCCAGGCATATTCAGCACACATGTGAAAGATTGTTATGGCAACAGGTACCGTCAAGTGGTTTAACGATTCCAAGGGGTTTGGTTTCATCACACCGGATCAGGGTGGGGAAGATCTCTTTGCCCACTTTTCTCAGATTCAAACCTCGGGCTTCAAAACCCTCAAGGAAGGCCAACAGGTCTCCTTTGACGTAACGCAGGGCCCCAAGGGCAAGCAAGCTTCCAACATCATGCCGGCATAAACCCGCTCTCGGTTAAAAGCCTGCCGACATTTCAACTCGATGGGCTTTCTTGATCAACCAATCCGGTGTGCTGTCCCTGCCGGATTGATTCAACAAATGCGTGTGCGAGAGCTTGGAACAATGCCTTGTGCGCGTTCTATGCATTTCCGCATACATGTACAGCGATGGCTGGCTGATAGGGGCTCATTCTATGCCTGAACGGACTTTTACGTTAATTGACCGCTCCCTCTGATGTAGACCGCGTAGCTCAACTTGGCATCGTCTTTTACAACGGATGATAGGCGAGTTTGACGTGGTTCTTGCCAGCCTTTTTTGCGGCATACAATGCTTTGTCCGCTACATCGATCAGGGTGACAGAATCGGTATGGCCGGGCAGCAGTGACGCTACCCCAATACTGACGGTATAAGCAGGAATTTCCTTGGACGAGACTTCCCTAGCCATGGTCCGAATGCGATCAGCGACTGCATAGGCATCCTCTTTTGTTGCTCCGGGTAATAGCACGAGGAATTCTTCGCCGCCGTAGCGTCCTATGGTGTCGCCGCGGCGCAGGATATTGAGCACTTTCGATGAAAAATCGATGATCACGCGATCCCCGGCCAAGTGCCCATGTCGATCGTTGATGTCCTTAAAATCGTCGAGATCCATGATCAGTACCGACATCGGGCGGCGCGCCAGTTGCGATTCCACAAGTGTCTGCTCCAGAAGAGAAAGAATGGCATCCCGTCGATATACGCCCGTCATCTGGTCCCGTGTTGCCAGGAATTCGAGTTTCATTTGCATCGCGCGGTTGACCATGAGCATGAAGCCGACGCTAAGCGCGACGAGCGAGAAGGGAAATGTTCCCATGTAGATGCTGTGAACCAGTGAGGTATCAGTGTTTAGCGTCAAGCCGCTGTCCTGGAAGAAGGCGGCAAGGCAGCGGGCCAGCATCACGACTGAGGTCGCCAAAAATACGAATGCGGTCAATCGCTCCGCAAACCCTTTTTCTTTGAGTCGGATAATGAGCCGAGCGCACGCAATAAAGAGAGCAGTAAGCGTACTGCTCATGATGATGACACGAACGCGATAGTCATCCTGCACGAAAGTCGACCACGTCAGGGCAAGACCGGCAACCCCTGCTAACAGAAACAGTGGCGCTCGCTTGACTTCCCACCCGCCAAATTCCGTTAGACTGGCATGCATGGCGATGACACCAGCTGCGACCAGCAGATTTGGCAGAAAGCTCGATAAAAACACGGGAATTGTCCCACGCAACGCAAACAAGAATGCCGCCGCAGCCATTGTGATGCAAGCGGCGCCCCAGTGGCCAAGACCGTTGATATCACGAACGAGCCCCGAACCAAGTACAAACAAGACAAAGGCACACAGCGTGCCAAGGGCTGTGGAAAGGATAATAAAAGCAAGCGGATCAATTCCAGACACAGCACACTTCCTTCAAATCACTGTCTTCTCACTGGCGGGATCTCCAAACTCTGTCGGAAGGTGGGCCAGTCGGACCAAAGAACAAATGGTCGCATAGAGGTTTCCTGATGGCAACTATTATCATCAGCCACAGCTTCACCGAGTCAGTTTACAATTCAAGCCTTTCAAGGTCTTACTTGACGAGTCCATTTTTGAAGAGGCGTGCGGTGACGACGGGTCATCGTGCGACATCGCCGGTCTTTGCCGATGCTGTCGGGCCGCACGGATGCTTTGGCAGTGCTCCGGGATTGGCATGCAGCGCTCTCTTTAGCAGCATCTCTGCCAGTTCAGTGGCTGCCATGCTGTCGTAACGTTCCCATGCAGCCGGCGTGACGGTCGTCACCATGCCAGCATAGTGCATTCGGATTTCGTCAGCAAAGCAGTAAGCCGACAGTTCCATGTCATCATCCTGCAGCTGACCGCGACCCGCACCGCCGATTGCCGCACCGCTAGAGCATTTTCACGCTGACTGGCCATAGCCGGCATGACGGATATATCGTTCACACTCGTCTGGCGCGAAGTCGTCCATTAATTCCCCAATGGCCGACCATAGCTCTTCGACAGTACGTTTGGCCACTTTCCTCAGATAGGTTTTCATCTTGGAGAAGACCTGTTCAATCGGATTGAAGTCTGGACTATACGGCGGCAGGAAGCGCAATTGCACCCCAGCCGCCGTCATGGCCTCTTCAATACCGGCGACCTTATGCGAACCCAAATTGTCCAGCACTACAATGTCACCAGGGTGTAGCACCGGCACCAGGATCTCTTCGACCCAAGTACGGAAGGTCTGACCATTGATAGGACCATCAATGACCCATGGCGCCACCAAACCGTCGCAGCGCAAGGCGCACACCACCGTCGTTGTTTTCCAGTGACCATAAGGAGCGTGCCCAAGACAGCGCGTGCCTACCGGCGAACGGCCGCGGGCCGGAGTCATATTGGTGCTGGCCCAGGTTTCATCCAGGAACACCAGATGGTCGACTTCCAGATCAGCTTGTTGTGCCTGCCATGCCTGTCGGGCCTGTGCTACGTCCGGGCGCGCTTGCTCGCATGCATGGAGTGACTTTTTTTAAGACTCACACCCAGCCGGGCCAGTGTCTTCCAGAGTGTGGAAACACCAACCCGCATGCCATGCTCGTTCTGGAGCCACTCGCAGAGCTGCTTGAGGGTCAGGTCGTTGACGGCTTCAACCTTGTCAATCAGGGCTTGTTCGAGCCCAGTCAGTTTGGGCGGCGTGTGGCTGCACTGCACTCCAGGTGTATCTTCTCCAAGGCGCCTTCGCCGCGAACGCGCTCGGGCCACGTAGGACTTGCTCACGCCAAAGCGCGCCGCCACTTCTCGAATGCTGCCTTTGGAATGCAGAACGCGATCGCGTAAATCTTGCCCGTAGGCTTGACCAGGTTGCCATGCCATAACAGCCTCCGCGTCATCTTGAGTGCTAATCTGACTCCTGGCTTCTCTCGCAAGTTCAGCTCCTTTAATAGCGCAGGTCAGCCCGAAAATGCTCTAGCGCGTGATAGGCGATCACCGCCGCGCCTATGGCAAGCAGCACAGCCCGTGGATAACCCGGCAACGGAGCAATCTGGTGCTCATTGCGGGTCTGTCTGCGAACGACATTCGTCTTTTAAACCAGATGGTCTGGCAGAGGACGCAGGCTGAAACGATCCAGACAGGCCTTCCTCGCCGGGTCGCTGGCGCCGATCTTGTGGACAGCGGATAAGGCCTGTGCGCACAAGAAAGCCAGATTCATTCCCGAGCGGCGCCTGCAGGAATCGCTCGGGCAGTTCCCAGATGATCATTTGGGGTTTGTCGGACGTAAACGCCTCATTGCGCAGGTAGTCTTCTGCCGCTTGCAAGAAGCCGCTCCCGTCTCGTGCGGCATTAAGGACGGCGACACCGAGTGCCTCTTGCAAATAACCATGAAAATTCGCGCGCAGCGAATAAGAGGTACCAACCAGCACCACAGGGATGGCTGTGCTTCCAAACAAACCTGTGCTAGGGGGCGGCGGCGCAGTGTCTATCGTACGCAGCGGTGCCTCCATATCGACCGGCGGGCGCAGCCAGCTCGGCGCAGTGGCCAATCCCATCATTTTCACGAGATCTCCGATCCGGACTTCCGGCGCGCCCGTGGCTTCGGTACGAAATGAGGATGGCTTTTGCAATGGCAGTCTGGTCTGAACTTGCCTGGCAATCTCTTGCGCAGCGGCTCGCGCTCCGGTCTGGTTCCAGTGGGTGTCGCTTCGATAATAAGGGATCGAGCCATCAGTCCCTGGTGTCAACGCAGTGTCCAACGCCACCACGGCCACGCCCGCCTTGCGCAAACTTGCCACCGCCTGCCCGTAGCGGGGCTCTAGTTCAGCTGGATAGCCGCTGCGGAGCTGCCTATGCAGCATGCGGGACTTGTCCGGCACCAAGGCCACCACCAAGATCACGCCTTGTCGCTCAAGATGCTGTGCCGCCTGTGCCAGAAGTTCGGTGCGTACCGACTGATTGTCCCGGCCATCGCGATGCCAGACCATCTCTTCCGTGAGGAACAACGTTCCATCTCGTCCGACCCGGACCTCGTCAGGTCCTCCGTCGAACAGGCGGTAACGAACGCCATTGGCAAACGCAACAGCAGTCCCGCGCACGGGCATCCCTTCCACCAGTCTCTTTTCCAGCGCAGCGGTCGTGCGGCCTTCCAAAAAATCGGCCGTCAACGCCGGCAGGGTACGCAGCGGCAGTCCCTGCACGGCGTCGGACATGTGCCACGCGCCGAGCGCCAGCAGGGCGACAAGCATGATCCCGGCACATCGTGCCGGCCACACCGCGCGCGGCGGCAAAAAGACGTCTTCGGGCATGTCAGCTCCTAGAACTGGAAATACAGGAACGGCGTATGGCTTTGTGCAAACAGCGTCGCCAGTGCCAGCAGGAAGAGTGGCAGGATCAGTGCCCATGTCCACTGACGGGACGCCTGCCGCCATTGCGGCAGCGTCAGCGCCAAGGCGGCGCCAATGCCCAGCATAACCAGCCGATAAGGTGTCGCGGCCAGGCGCACTGCAGGATCGATCGCGACCCCGCCCAGACCTGCCATGCCGCCCAGCATGTCGACGGCATGACTCACCGTCGAGGCCCGGAACAACACCCAGCCGATCATCACCAGCAACAGGGTCTTGGACACGGCAAGCGGCGCTGGCAGGACAACGCTTATATAGCGGCCATAGAGCCTTTCAGCGACCAGCCATCCTCCATGCCAGGCTCCCCAAAGCACGAAGGTCCAGGCGGCGCCGTGCCACAGGCCGCCCAGCAGCATGGTCAGGAACAGGTTGAGGTAGGTGCGCGTCGTGCCCAATCGGTTGCCGCCAAGCGAGATGTACAGATACTCGCGCAACCAGTTTGACAGCGACATATGCCAGCGCTTCCAGAAATCAGTGATCGAGCGCGCCAGGTAGGGATCGTTGAAATTGGCGGGGAAAACGAACCCGATCATCAGTGCCAGACCGATCGCCATGTCGCTGTAACCGGAAAAATCGAAGAACAGTTGCACGGTATAGGCGGCCGCTCCCAGCCAAGCGTCGGCGAGCCCCGGCGCAGTGCTTGAAAACGCGGCGTCCGCTAGGGGGGCAACGCTATCGGCGATCAGCACCTTCTTACAGAAGCCAATCATGAAGATGAGGCTGCCGCGGGCGAAACGCTCCATGGAATGCAGGCGTGCCCTGAATTGTTCGGCAAGGAGGTGATACCGCAGCACGGGACCGGCGACCAGGTGTGGAAACAGGGCAATGAATGCGGAGAAATCGATGAGATTGCGTGCCGGCGGCGCTTCGCCGCGGAAAATATCGATCAGATAGGAGATCGCATGAAAAATATAGAATGACACGCCGATCGGCAGGATGACGTGCGCCATGGACAGCGGCGCGATACCGAACGCCGCGAGTGCGGCGTTGAAGCTTTCGATACCGAAATTCGCATACTTAAAATAGCCCAGCGCCGCCAGATTGCCGCCGATCCCCGCGGCCAGCCATCTGCGTTTGATGTGCGGCTGGGGGGCCGTTTCAATGGCCAGGGCGATGCCATAGGTGGTGCAGGACACCGCAATCAACACGGCAAGAAATTCAGGGCGCCACCAGCCATAAAAAAGATAGCTGAACGCCAGGATGGTCGTTGACCGCCATTTCGCCGGCGCCAGGTAATAGCAAACCAGGAACAAGGGGAGGAAGGCGAACAGGAAAAAAGGGGAGCTAAAGACCATGCGCTGCCAATCAAAAGCCCGCCCTCGACGGAGGGCGGGAGGCGGATGTCGAAATCCGCGCGGTTATTTCAGCAGGTCCTCGGGCAGGCGGCACAGCTTTGCCTGGGACAGTGAAAACTTGTCAGTCTTGCCTGGATAGATGCGCAGTTTGGTGTAACCCGCGGCGCCTGGGGCAACCGGCACTTTTACTGCATGCGGCGCGTCATCGCCGGCCATGGTGACGGTCATGCGCTTGGCAGGGAGGGCAGGCCCGCTGGCTTCGATCGCGATCTGTTTGGACCCGCTGGCGACGAGGCTGGCCCACAGGTAATCGAGCCGCTCCACCGGACGGTCCACGGTCAGCTCGACGAAATCGTTGTCCGTGGTTGGTCCGGCCACGATGTCGCCGCCGCGTACATTTCCGGCATGGCTGCCGAGGCCGGCCGTGCTGAGCTTGGCCGCCGCAGCACTGGCGGCACAGCTTTTCTGTGCCCAGCTCGCGGCGCGCAACAGCCATTCGGTATTGTCCATGACGTAGCGTGTATCCCGGAAGCGGTAACCCGGCGTGGCGCGCAGATCACGCTCGGGCATCTCCCAGATGATGAGCTTGGGACGTTCACTCTGGAAAGCGTCATCGCGCAGGTAGCTTTCCATGCCGACCCAGGAACCCTGGTCGGCGCCGACCGAGATGGCCAGGACGTCACGCTGAAGCGCCGCGCGCAGCGCATCGGGAAAACCGGTCCAGACATTGGAATAGCTGCTGCCCATCAGGGTAATCGCCGGCACAGCGGCCTTGCCCAGCAACTCCTGCTTCGGGGGATTGACGCGGGTGACTTCGAACGGGAAGATGGCTTCCGGAGTAAAAGCCGGGGCCGGCTTGGGAAGTTGCTCGATCAGGTCCCGTGCACGGGCGTTCTGGCGGCGCTTGCCCATGGTGAGCTTGAACGCCTCTTCCGGGGTGGAATCAAAGACTGATTTCAGTGCTGGATTGGCATCGATCTGCGCGCGGATGGTGTCGGCCGCCAACAACGCCCCCGACGGCGCCCAATGCGTATCCAAACGGAAGAAGAGCGGCATGTCAGCGGTGCGCTTGGGGCTGGTCATGAACGCCGTATTCAGATCCAGCACTGGAATGCCGGCGGCTTTCATGCTGGCAGCAATGCGATCATAATTGCCGCTCAGGTGTTCGGTCAGCTTGACATTGTCCGGCAGATGTTCGGCATACACCCGCATTTTTATCGGCACCATGGCCACGGCGAGGGTGGTGCCGTTGTCGGCCAACACCTTGGCAAAGCGCTGCATCAAACCCACTGACGTTGCCACATTGCTGTTATCGGAGGTGTCCGATAGCTCGTAGCTGTAGAAAAGCCAGTCGTTCTTGCCCAGGATGCCGGGAGGGGCATCGGCGGCGACCGCGGGGGCGATCGCGCCAGCCGTGGCGCAGACAAGCAGGAGGGTGCGAGAAAAGTTCTTCATTGGGGAATCGTCGAGATCAGGGTTGCGAAGAAGAGTGGTGAGCGCCGGTAAAGCGCTCGATCTGGTTGGTGCGAGTGCGCAATTCAAGGTTGCCCTTGGCGTCGGGCACCAGAAAGACGCTATAGGTGCCACCCGGCGCCATCGCGAGGCGCGCGCCCGTCAGGCGCGCTTTGTCGCCGGCGGCCGACGCGATGAGGTCCACCGTAATCGGATTGACCGGGATCGCGCTGCTGGTCGCAAACCCCACGTTGGCAAATACCCGTGTGCTACCGTCGGCGGTCGATACATCCAACGCGCCGCTCTTGGCATGCAGGTGATAGACCGCAACGACCGCCTTGAGCTTGTTGGCGTTGGGGCGGTCTTCAAACACGACCGGCGCGGCATCGGCTTGGGCTGTGATGAAGGCGAGTGTCAGTGCGCGTCCAGACTGGACATTGACCGTCGCATGGCGGGTGCGGCCCCCGCCACGCAACTCGAACTGGTGGGGTCCTGCGGGAAGCACCAGATACTCGCTCGGTTCGGAGGCTGCCAGCGCCTTGATGCGCCGCGCGCCATCGACGGCGACCTCCATCGGGGCCGTGCCCAGGGCAATGATGCGCACATAGGCCGAATCGGCCGGCGGCTGCGGGTCGTATAGCAACCCGGTGCTTTGAGCGGCGCTCGCGAGCGGCAAGCCGGCTGTGGCGATCATCATCAGTGCCGCTGTCACACGGCGGCGGCGCGAGGAATGTCCAGGCATGACATGCTCTCCAATCAGATAGTCAAGGCAGGGGGCGGGAAAACCACAGCTGCCAGTAATAGGTGCCGGGTGTGAGTCCATCGAGAGGAATGGCGGCTCGCCAGTCGTCGACCATGGCCACTTTCGGCAAAGGCTGTCCCTGGCCGCCGTTGAGCGTGAGCCTGGCGCCGGTCTGGGGCAGCGTCACCCAGATTGCCGGCGCAGTGTTCGACGGCATTGCGCGGTGGAGCGTCACCACGAGCCGTGGTGGCGTTACCGTGGTGTCCAGCGAGGCTGCAATCTGCGAGCGAATCCGCCACCAGTCCGCAACATTGCGCGCGGTCGCGATCCAGGTGTGGTCGCGCTGCGCCGCGAGGGCGGCGTTGATCGTGCGCAGTTGACCGTCGTCGAGCATGCTTTGCGCCAGCAGGCGGATAATCGACAGAGAGCCGCTGGCATGCGAGACATCAAGTTCGCGCAGGAACACCGCCATGCCGGCGTTGGGATCGCCTTCGCCAATCGCGTCCTCAGGGCCGGTCAAGGTGCGCGGCAGCACGATCATTGCATTGGGCGAACGCACGTCTTGCGCCGAAGCGAAGTAGGGCAGGCGTGCATCGGAAAACTCCGGGCCGCCGATCGCATAGCCGGCGCGCTGGTCACGCAATGCCGAGATCGTGGTCGCATCCATGGATTCCATCACGGGATGCATCCCGTACCCGGAATCGAGTGCCACCCCGGCGCCTCGCAGGGCGGTGATGGCGCCGTGTAATCGCTTGTGCACGATGGGCGTGGCTTGATCCTTGAAGCCCTCGAACCGGTCACCCATCATCCCGACTTCGTGGTCCGACTGACGCAGACGCTTGATCAGGAGCGCCGATTCCGCAGCGGTGTCGGACAAAACAAAGTAACTGGCGCGGGCCTGGGGGCCGGCAACAGCTTGTGGCAACGCGAGATCGGTCTCCACCAGCGGGTCGGGCACATCAATGGTGATGACGGTGGCGCTTTGATACGGATGCGGCCAGGCGGCCACGGACGCCGTCGGTATGCGCAGCAGCCAGAAGAGGGCATTATGGGCCAGCGCGTCGATGGCTTGCGGGTCCGCCGAAGTCCATAATCGTTCAGAAAAACCAAACACGACGGCCCGCGAGGAGTGCTTGCCCACGACACGTTCGTCGAAGGCAATGACCACCGAGGGTTTTCCTGCGGCGGCGCTGCGTGACCAATCCATGATGCGTGCCGCCGGCTGCCCCCCAGTCAGCCGCAGCGGATAGGCATCCTTGACCCGCTCCAGCCAGACACGCTGACCGGCCGGCAGAGAATGGGTCACCGGGCTTGTCCCATAGGGGATCAGGAATGTATCGTTCGCCTCGTTTTCCGTCGTGCCGGCCACCCGTACGCCCAACGCGCTAGCCATAAAGCCGTCGCCCAGTGCCTGGCCTTTTTCATCGCGCACACCCGTCTCGCCCGTCGACAGCACCGAGCCGCCGCCGGCCCGAAAGGCCGTGATGGCCGCCATTTCCCGTGCCGTCAGATGCGACGCGCCAGGCAGGATCAGGACCGGGGCCGCCATCTGCTCAATGGCCGCCACGTCGCTGGTGATGCCTGCGCTGATCTGGTAGCGGCGCAGGAAGTGCTCCCATTGCTGGGCATAGGGAAGTATCGAGCTGCCGGTGCGCGACGCCGCGGCCTCAGTCGTCGGACTGGCGTACACCATGACCAGCGCATGGGCCGGCAGGGACGGTTGCTGACCGCGTGCGGCGGCGGCATCGACTTTTTCCGCGGGAACGGTTGTAGTGCAGCTGGCCAGCACCATGACACCGCATCCGAGCACAAGGCAAGTCGATACAAGACGGCGGCTCAGCGGTGGCAAGGACGAAATCAAAGTCATAGGGGGTACGCATGCGACGCGCGGCACGATCACAGGCCGGAACAGACCACGCCCGCCGCCAACGGGGTTCAACTTATAGGTAAGCAATACTTGTTTTGCAGTAAGTACTGTATAGTGCGGGTTAATATTTATCAAGAAGTGCCTGAAAAAACTGCAGATGCGTGCGACAACCACCGGCGATGTGCCCGACGTCTCTTCTCTCTGGCCGGGGGTGCGCTGCTCGGTGGTTGCACTGACTTTTCTTGTATTCCAGCCCACCCTGGCACAGGCAACGGCAATCGATTCGATCCAGAGTGGCCTGAACACATTGTTGAAGCGTCCGTGGGACCATGAATTGCGCTTCGCGATGGCGGAACGCCTGATCAAGGCAGGGCGGATCAACGAGGCCATGATCCAACTGGAGGCGCTCGAAGGAACAAGTCTGTCGTACATTGCCGCCGTACGCCTGCAGCAAATCCGGAGCGATGCCCAACCCGCTCCGGCAAGCACACCGGTTCAGACTGACGCTGCCTACCCTCGGGTCTCGACGGCAACGTTGGCCCAAGCTCAGGTGGCGACGGTGCCGGCACGTGCGATCGGCCAGAACAATTCAGCGATCGAAATCCGTCAGTTACCGCAGTTTCAGTACCTGGCGCCGGGTACGACACCTGAGCCGACTAAAACTCTGCCCGCCGGCGAAGAAGCGGCGCGCGCGACAGTGTCGGCCCGTACCCCTGGTGAACGGGACATCCTGTCCCTAGTGGCGGCTGGCCATTATCAGGAGGCCGGTACCCAAGGCGTTGCGTTGCTGGCGCGCGAATCGCCGATTGACGAAGTGCGGTTGGCCATTGCCAACAGTCTTGCCTGGACTGGTCGGCTCGACGCGGCGGCGTCCGTCTATGCGGCGATCACGACCGGGCCGGCGGCCCTGCAGGCCGAATTGGGCCTGGCCAACATTGAGCACTGGCGCGGGCGCGATGAAAGTGCCGTCCGGCGGTATCGTAAGGTGCTGGCCAGCGAGCCGAACAACGAAGTCGCGCGCGAAGGCCTTAAGGTCGCGACCCGCGAACTGCGCCCACGCACGACCGTCAGTGCAGGGGCCAGCACCGATTCATTCGATGTGCGCCGTGCCAACGGCGTGCTGACCCACCGCTGGAGCAATCCTGAAGGAACGGAACGCTATGAGGTGGAAGCGTCGGCCGTACGCGACCGTTCCCCGGGCGCGGGGGCCCAGCAACAAGATATCATGTTGCGCTATGCAGCGCCGACGCTTCCGCTCAAGCCCAACTTGGAACTGAGCGTGGCCAACCGGGATCGGCGCGCTGTGCATGCCGGCATGCGTGTCTCCATCGGCGAGGCGACCGTCGAACTGGCGAAGGTGGATTGGGGCAAGATGGCAGTCAATCCCCAAGCGCTGTCCGCCGCACTCGACGCCAATCATGCCGGCATGGAATGGAACCACGGCACATCAGCTGGGTTGGTCACGGCGCGCCTTGCGTACTACGATATCTCCGATGACAACGCGATCTTGACCAGCGGCCTGCGTTTCGTGCCGACCTGGCGTCCGCTGGGGGCACGGGTCAAGCCTTTTGTGGGCATCGAGACGCGCGACGCGCGGTTCAATACGCCGCAATACTGGTCGCCAGCGAACGGTTTCGGCACCGCGTATGCCGGACTGTTGGGGGAGTGGGGGCAGGCCGATTGGACGCTGTTTGCTTCGGCGCAGGCCGGGACCCGTTTGTACGGCGAAGCTGGAAGGAGCTGGAGCTGGTCAACGGGCGGCAAGCGTTGGCTCGGCCCGGACATCGGTATTGGTTTTGCCTTATGGAGCATGGCCAGCCGACGGGATAATGCCGATTATAAAGCGCGGTCGGCCAACGTCACGCTGGAAAAACTCTGGTAGGCACGCATGCTCACGGCTGGCTTGCGTCCAACAGCAACAGGAGCCGCGCAAAAAACACATTAAGCTGACGTAAAGCGTGAATCGTTTGCCGGCACAAGTCCGAAGCCCCGCACCTTCGATGGCACCGGTGTTCCAGGCACGCGTTGCCGCTGCAGCAGCCCGTCGGTCCCCAACACAAGTGCGTTTTGTTATGCAACGTGCATGCAGCGAGGGCGTCGCGATGGGACGGCTTGGCTACGCTGCAAGCTGCCCGACGCGGTAGGCATCGAGGGTCTCGCCCCCCGCGCCTCTGATTGCCAAGTTGAATGCCTTGGACTTGCGAGGCGCATAAGGGTTGCGTCAGGCGGGGGGACACGCTTTCAACATCGTGCCTGAATTACTTGCCTGACGCAAAGCTGGCTTGGTACGCGTAATCTCCCGGTGCCAGCTTCTCAAAGACAATGGCAGCCCGGTAGTCGTCGAGCAAGAGCACCTCGGGTTTGGGCAAACCGATCTTGGCGGAATGGACCTGGGGCAGCACGCCCTTTTGGGGCAGCATGACGAGCACGGTTGCCCCCTGCAGGGGCGTGGTGCCTGCGATCGAGACGTTCATGTCCAGGCGCTTGCCGCTTTTTGTCACGGACAGCCGAAAGCGCTCGCGCTCTTTCCACCACGTCGCGACGTCGCCCGCCGGTGCCAGCCAGACATGGTCGCGTCGTTGCTTTATGCGGTCGAGGAGCTTCACCATCGCGCGCGCGAGCACGCCCTCCGCCTGATAATTCTGGGTATGGACACTGAGCAGCCCGAGCGCGCCATTGTCGACGGTCAAGTCAAAGTCAGCCACCATTTCCTGCGCCATCTGTTCGACATTGTATTGAGCGAGGTTGATATCGTCGCGCTGCGTGCGCGGCAGCACCACCAGCGCATCCTGAAGCGCAATGTCCTTTGACTTTTCAATCAGCGGCAGTCGGCTCTCGCTGCGGGCCGGGTCGGCGGCATGGTGGCGGATGCCGTTCTTTTGCAACAGCAGCTCGGTCGTGCCGTCATAGCCTTCGGTGGGGGCGCGGAACCCGGTGATGGTGGCGACGTCGGGTAAGATCGTCGCCATGTCAGCGCGCATATTCTGCATGCGCTGCTGTTGCAGGGTGGGCGATTGCCCCTTGAAGCTGTCGTGCACGTCGGCGTGGTACCCAATCTCGAAGTCGCGATGCAGCGCGCTCAGCACGTCCGGGTAGCGTCGGGCAACGGAGGTCAATACATAGAAGGTGGCACGATAATTAATGTCCTTCATCATCTGCGCAAAGACCAATGCGTTCGGGAACCCTTCTTCGGTATCCATCTCGATGACCTGCGCGGCCCGCTTTCCATGCGGCCACGCAGCGCGGAGGAAGGCCGGGTCGCGCTGGAGCCACTGCAGGGTATCATCGATGAGCGCATAGAGCAGGGCCGGACGGGCTTCCCACACCGATTCGGAGAAAGCGAACACCGCTGCCCGACCCACGCCGGGTCCGGGCTCGGCGATGACAATGGCGCCTTCATCACGACGTTCCGGCTCCGAGATTCTTGTCCAATTCATGAAGCGCGCGGCAATGCGCTCGCCCTTGATGCGCAACAGCGGCTCGGCCGTCTTCGCCATCGCATACCGAAAGCCGGCAGGCAGTTGGTGCGACACGGGCGATTCGCCATTCATGATCAAATGGCCGGCCTCGGCGGTTGCCGGCATTTCCCCGATCATCTGGGCTCCAAGCGATTCCAGAAACTGCCAGCCCTCCCAATCGCCTTTGCCATTTCTTGCGCCGCTGGCCCACGTGGCCAGGATGGCGCCGCCGCGCGCACGAAATGCGGCCAGTGCGGTGCGTTCGTCAAGATCTAGCGCGACTGCCGAAGGCAGGATAACGACCCCGTCCTTCTGCGCGTTGAGCTGGTCTGCGGTACTTAATTCTTTGAAACCAGCGCGACGCGCGCTGAAATAGCTGCGCCAGGGGACCAGCAGGGTCTCGTAGTTGCCGCCGGCACGGGCAAAGTAGTCGCGGGTGGTGCGGGACGCATACAGGACGGTATTCGTGGCGCCGTACTCATAGGTTGGCAAGAGTCCGTTCATGCCTAGCCGCGGTACCTGCCATCCCAGCGTCTGCATCACGGTCAGGTAAATCAAGATGGGCAGCGCGACCCCCAGCAACGCCAGCAGAGGAAGATAGGTGCCCATCCGTCGTACCGCCGGTCGGGTCGTACGTCGTTCCGTGATCTTGGTATCCATCGTCGGTACGGTGGCCGTTGCGACCGTCATTGTTCAGTCGGCAGCTGCGGCGTCTGTCCCGGCAATTTCGGCACGTACGGCTTCAGGAACACCGGTTCGGTAATCTCGCGTGCCGTGGTAGCGTCGCCGGCCCGCTTGGCCTTGGGGCGCCGCTTGTCGCGCAGCTTGAAGGCGGCATAGGCGCCGACACCGGCGACTGTGGTGCCAATGGTCGTCACCAAAATCACGGTGGCCAGAATTGAAATCAGGTCCATGTCAGAGTTTTCCTTCCCTATCCAGTTTTCCCCACGTCATGGCATTCCCGCGCCATTCTTCAATCGTTGCGAGCACCTTGGAGACGTCGATGATGTTGATGTAAAACAGTCGGAACATGACTGCATAAAAGATGAGCGAGGGGTCTTCTTCTTCAATGACAATGCAATAGGCAGCGGAGATGACATCCAGGATGGTCAGCTGCAACCACCAAAAGAACAGGAGGGTGGCAAGACCATACTGGAACCCGACATAACCGAAGAACAGGTTGCCCAGGATGGTCGAAAAGGGCCACATGATACCTTCGAAGAGCATGTACCACAAGATGAAGCAGTTGATGCCCGCCTTGCGCGGCTGCCAGAGTGCTGCCCTGTGCTTGGCGGTCGCCTGCAGGATGCCGCGCGTCCACCGGTAGCGCTGCTTGAGCAGGTCGAGCAGGCCACTTGGCGTCTCTACCCAGGCAATGGCGCTTGGCTCATACGCAATGTGCCAGCCGCGCATGAGCAGCTTGAGCGTCAGGTCACAATCTTCAGCGAAGGTATCGTTGTCATAGCCGCCCACCTGCTGCAACACTGACTTGCGAAACATGCCCAACGGGCCCGGGATGATATTGACGGAGCGCATGAAACTCTGCGCCTTGCGGGCCATCGCCAAGCCTTCGACATATTCCAAGGCCTGAATTTTTGTCCAGATGTTTTCACGGTTGACGACTTTGACATTCCCGGCGACGGCGCCGATTTTCGGGTTGTCGAAGTGGACAATGCAGGCGCGCAGCGTGTTGCGCGACAGTTTGGTATCCCCATCCATATTGAGGATGAATTCCCCGCGCGCCGCCACCATGCCGGTATTGAGCGCTTCTGCCTTGCCATTGTTGCGTTTGGTGATCACCCGCACCGGGATCCGCGTCTGCTCAGACGCCACTGCCATTGCTTTATCGTAGGTGTCGTCGGTCGAGCCGTCGTCGATCACAATCACTTCAAAATTCGGGTAATCGAGCTGCAACAGCGAACGAATCGCGGCCTGGATCACCAGGCCTTCGTTATACGCCGGAACCACCAGCGAAATCATCGGTAAAGATGCGTCATCCCGGTAGATAGGGGTGGGGCCATCCCGCTTGAAATACAGGCCCTCAAGATGTTCCATGAACGAATAGAGAATCAGGATAGCGTAACGCGCCACCAGTACCACCAGGAAAAACAGCAGGTAGAGCGTCAGCATCGTCAGCACAAAGCTTTCCAGCAAAACACTGAACGATCCTTGCGCCTTGCGCACCGCCTCATAGCTCAACGCCATGCCAACGGCGACCGCGAACAGCGCCAACGCCACCCATGTGTAGCGATAGAGCCGTTGCATTACCAAAGCTTCTCCACGCTGACATTCACTGAGCTGGCACGATAGTCGGCGTTGTTGCGCTGGCTGGCCATGCTCCACAGGTTGAAACCGACGCCGACGTCATTCGACAGCCAGCGCTTGCCTCCGGCTGCGGCACTCCAGCTGGTGCCGGCATCGCCATACAGGCGGGCTCCTACCTGGCCGGATGTATAGAAGCTCCAGTCAGGGCCACTCCATTCGGCCAGCAAGCCGCCATAGAGGGAGCCAAAGCCGCCATCGGGTGACCAGTAGTTCGGTGAGTTGAACTTGGCATCGCGGAACTCAGCCCCGACAAAGGGCTTGACGCTGGAACCGAGCGGACGCCAGTGGGAAACGAGCCGCACGTTCCCTGTGAAAATCGTATTGTCATCGGAGATGTCGTAATAATCGACGCGACCGGTCAACGCCCCCGCCTCCAGCGCCGCTGACATTTGTGCGCCTAAGTGCAGGGCCGACAAACTGGACTGCAGGGCATTGGGATTGTTTGCATACTTGCCCCAATTGACGCGCCCCACTTCCAGCAAATCGTCGCGGTCGCCGACCTTCCACTGCACGGAACCGTACAGATTCTGTTCTCCGTTGCTGGCCAGGCTCACTTCAAAGCGCGGCTTTGCCGGCAGGCTGTTGGCATGGTAGCGCAGCGTCAAATCCTTTTGTCGTGCGTTGACCGTCCCTAATGTTTCGGCAACGCGTGACATCTCCACCTCGACCATGTTCATGCCGCCTTGGTCCCGAAAGCGATGATTGAGCGTGACGATGTCGCGGCGAACGTCCGATGAATCTTCCGATCCGCCAACGGTAACCGACGTGCGCGGGCGAAGCTCACGCTGGGCCAGACGCATGCCCTCCTTGGCCGAGGCGTTCATCGGGTCTGTGGCGAGCACTTCCCGGTAGAGGGGCACCGCCAGCTCATCGCGTCCCCGCCAGCGCTGCACATTGGCCATGCCGACGCGCGCCTCATTGGCCAGTCGCCCCTGCGCAAGGCGCTGGTAGACCGTGATCGCCTCGCTCAGGCGCCCTGTCCAGGCTAGGGCATTGGCAATGGCCAAGGTGAGATCGTCATCCGGTTTCTCCCATTGCAGCAATGCGTAGCCGCTGGTACCGGCATCCTGGTACTTCTCGGCGGCGTACAAATCCGCCACATTCTGGGCGGCGGCACTTCGCGTGGTGGCCGGCTGTGACGCCGCACCAGCGGGTAGCGTGCCAGGCGGAACCGGACGCGGCTCGACCGGAACCGGCTGGCCCGATGGGGCGATGTACTGTGGCTGTGCGGTGGTGCTGCCTGCGCCTGTGGAGGAAGGCAGGTACTGTGACTGTATCCATGCTGGCCTCGCCGCTGCCGCCGGAGAGGCTAGTTGTCCGCGCCCGGCGTCATCGATGGGTTGGTAGGTCGACCTGAGCACGACCGGCACGACCGCGGGGAGCGCTGCTGGCATGGACGGCGCCGGCGGCGCGACCGGTCGCGGCGATGCGGGTGCGGCAATAGCTGCGGTGCGCAGCGCTTGCAGCTGCACACGTGCGGTCTCTGCAAACGTGGTTCCCTCTAGTGCTTCAAGCTGCGCAATGGCTTCCTCCCGCTTGCCGATTCGCTGCAGGCTATCGGCAACGATGAAACGCAATTGATGATTCCATGGCTGTGCCAGCAGGTCGCTCATGCCGCGTTGAGCCGCGCTTTCATACTGGCCGCGTGTGTGCAATTCGAGTGCGGGGCTAGCTGCGCCAGACTGTGCACGCGCGGTTGACGTCATCGCCGCACTGACGGCCATGGCCACCGGGAGGAAGCGCAGAACATGGGCCAAGCGGGCCGAAACGACCAAACGAGTGCGGGGACGGAGAATCAGAGGAGTCATGGTCGTAGGGAGGAGCAGGCGATACGCATCTGGCGGTCGAGGGCCTAGGGTCTGTCTACTGTCAGTTGGCGGCAGAGGGCTTGGCCGGGGAAAGCAAAGCCGTCCCGGCAGCGCTGCGTACGGCGCGTGGCACGTCGCGCCGGCCAGCTCGTTTTTCACTGGCCACGTCGTTGTAGGTATAGAGCGTGGAGGTCGCAACGTCGACCACCTGGACAGAAGCAGGCACATGGATAACCCGCGTCGGGGGCGGCGCGCCGAGGGGCGCATTCCCGGCCGCGCTGCCCAGCTGTGCCGCACGGACAGGCTCCTGCATCTTCGCGCGCGCCGTCCAGGTATCGACGGGGCGCGGCAGCCTATCGGTGGCGTCAGGCGATCGCTCTTCCGACGTGTCTGCTGCTTTCTCGGGAGCGGGCGTGGCAGGCACCAGCGCCGAGTAGTCGGGTAGCTGCCCGCGTTTGGACGCGCGTGCCAGCGCCGCCAATTCCTGCATCATGTCGTCACGGGTGACCAGAAAACGCACGTCCTCGAGAATGACTTCCAGAGGAGCCCCGAGGATGCGTTGCAAGGTGCTCAGCAGTGCCGGCTGAGGACAGGCGTTCAGGAACAGAAAGCACTGGGTGGTGTCAGCTGTAATCAAGTCGCCCGAGCGGGACACGGCACTGGTTTTGATAATGTCCACCACCTTGCGGCTGGAGGTGGGCGATCCTACAATCAATGCGCACGGGATGTTTAGGTTTTCGGCACGATCGAGCACCACGCCGACTTCGCTGATAAAGCGTTCCGGCGCCAGGTAACCGCGCAAGTGCGTCGGCAGCACCGACGCCAATGCCGCTTCGAAATCAATATTGACGTCGCGACTGAACACCTGGCCGCGCAGCGATTCCAGCAAGAGCGGCAGGCGTGACGGAGCGACATCGCGGTGCACCACCAGATTGACCCCCAGTCTGAGCAAGAGCGCCTCGTTTTGGTAACGCAGCGAGGCATCCTTCTCTTGGACCACAATGCGCACATAGCGACCCAGGCTCAGCCGCAGCGTATGGACTGCTTCGGCCAGGTATCGCAAGCGGGTATCGCGGTAAAACGCCAAAATGATCGTGGCTCCCGTCCTGCCGCGCGTCGCGTGCATCATTCCGACCAAGGTGTCGACGCGCTGCCAGATGCCCGGACATTGGTGTGCTAGGCTCCCCAAGTCCGGGTCCATATAGAAAAAAGTGCGGTCATCGTCAGGCAGAGGCGCCGCGTCTTCCACGCGACCACCGGCGGCAATGGCCGCCAGCGCGGGTCGGGTCGAGGCCGAGTACAGACCAACGCTGTTGGGCAGCAGATGGAAGGTGCGTGCAGCCACCGTGCCATCAGGCGAATGCCAGTAGTCGAAGGTCAGATCGAGTCCCTGCTTATCGACTTGCAAGCGGGCCAGACCCTGCAGGCTGTCCATCAAGGCATTGATCGTCGGCGCCTGCGCCGCACCGGCACGCGAAAATGCGAACAGGGCGGTAGTCTTCCTCTGCTCGAGCCAGCGCCGCAGCACGTCCACTTGCGCCAGCGCGAGCGACACATCATGCAGCGCCAGCAAATCATCGGCTTGGTCAACGATGACGTAACTGTGCTGCGGCACCCCCAGAAATTCAAGTTCCTGCACAAAGCCGTCAGCGCCAAAGCGAAACATGTTCTTTGCAAATTCTTCCTGCATCTCGAACACGGCAACCTGGCCAGACTGCAGCAACGCATGCAGATCGAGCAAGCCATAGGATGCGATACGTTCGACCAGCAGTTCGGGATGGGACGGCACGATCAGCGTGCAATGCAAGCCCGCGTCCACAGCGTCTGCCAGGCTGGCAACGAGGACCGGAAAGCGAGCCGGCGGCGTGCCGGCCACCAGAGCATAGGCCCCACCGGGCAACATCGCGCTGGTCAGATTGGGCAAGCCGTCAATGCCGAGTCGCGCTACGGGAGCCGATGAGGCGGGGTCGAGAATATCATCCATAGCGACTATCCTTGCGGCCCGGCGCCGATGCCGCACGCCGATATGTTTATACGTTTACAGTAATCAATTGTTACCGCTAGTCATATTATCTTACATTAACGCACTAGGCATTACATCTATAATTGCATTTAATCAAGTTAGAGTGTACCGCAATTGCGACAAAGAAAGTGGTCATCGCGGCTTTCCTATACCCCGGTGCCAGGCAAGCCATCGCCTTGCCGCAACGGCAGGGTATGTACCCCCGGCCGTGGAGCATTAATGTTGCGTGACCGGGGATCTGATGTCGTGTTCCTGCTGCAATTGCAGCCCGTTCGACGCTGCTCCTCGGGATGCGGCCGCGTTACGGCGTGCCGTTGAGGTAGTAGTCGACCAATGCATTGCTGTCATAGCCTAGAATAAAGAAGGCCATGCCTGCCAGGCCTTCGCGCCGGATGAACTCGGCCTTGCGCTTGAGTGACCACCAGTCTTCAAACCAGCCTTCGACGTAATGGCCTTCTGCGTTGCGGAACTGATAGTAGGAGCTGCCGCTGTCTTTGTCATGCTGAGCACCATGCTGCAGTACCCGATCCTGGATATTGACGCGGATATCAGGCAGGTGCGCAGCCGGGACCGGGGCAAAGGTGGTCGTGGTCCCTTGCCGTTTCGTCGCCGCACGCAGCGTCGGCCCCTCGACACGCCACTCGTAGCCATACAGCGGAAAACTCATTGCCACGCGGTGCGGCGGTACTCCCAGTGCCCGCGCGGCAGCGAGGCCCTTTTCCCAGGTGACCGCCTCTTGGCCCGTGAGCGGGGCAACGGGTCCGGCCTGGCCGCTGCCGGTCCAGTGCGCATCATACGCTTGCATGACTACGCGGTCGGTAACTGCCAGACTGGGTGCGTCATAGAGCGTTGACGCCCCACCGAGCGGGAAAAAAACCGACAGCTGCCGTTGTGGCTGCAGGTGGTGCAACTTGTGCGCAAGCGCCTGCAAGAAGCGTCGGTAGGCGGCCAGTGTCGCCGGACGCACCGGGTCGTAGACTTCGACATCGAGTTGCAAACCAGCAACGTCAACATGGGTCGCCAAGTCATAGGCCTCTTCCAGCAGGCGCTGGGTCGCGCGCGGTGAGGAAAACAGCGCTTCGAAGGCCTTGACCCCGAACAGGGTCAGCGTCAAGTCGAGCGGCACGTTTTTTTGCCGCAGCGTGGCCCGCAGTTCCTGCCACTGCTCGGGCCATCCATGGCGTTGGCCGATGGCGCCGGAAGGCGACACCTTCAGTTCAAAAAAGAGTAATCGCTCGAGCCGGTCAATGGGCGCAGTGCGCCAGCTGTCCGGCATCCACCATGCCTGGTATGCCCATGCCCGGGGCGTGTCGGCGCAGGCCAACGACGAAGCCAGCAGCAGGATCTGGATCAGGCAGGCGCGGAGGAGCCGACCGATCATTGCTGGTGACTGTCTAATACCCAGTCTGCCAGATACTGGACATCCAGGCTGGTCTTGCATCCAGGTTCGTACTCGAGCACCGGGCGCTCGAAGGCGAGGGCCTCGGCAACGCGCGCGTCCTTGTGGATGGCGACCGGCACCAGCTGCTTGCCGTGGCTTTCGTACAGGGCTTCGCGCACCTGGTGCCCGAGCCGGTTCTGCGCGGGCATCTGATTGATCAACAGGTCGGCGCCGTAAAAGTCTTCACGTTGTGCGGTGTATTCCTGCACCAAGTCGAGGAATTTGGCAAGGGTCGCGTACGAGGCGGCATCGGGCATTAGCACGATCAAGGCACGATGGGCCGCTTGCATCGCCTGCTGTAGAAACACGCTGGACCCGGGCGGGGTGTCGAGCAAGACAAAGTCGAAGGCCGCCGCTTCAAGCAACGCAATACGGTCGGCAAGCCAATGCGGCTGCTGGTCGAGCTCGTCTTCGAACTCGGCCAAGTCTTGCGGCAAGACCTGACCGAACGGAATGAAATGCACGCCGAACGGGCTATCGAAGATTGAGTCGGGGTGGATGCCTTCGCGCACCAGGCCCGAGATGTCGTCCGGATCCATGCCCAGGTGCAGGCGCTGGGCGTTTTGCGGATCGAGGTCAATCACCAGGACACGCGCCTGGCGCTGCGCCAGCGCGACGGCGAGGTTGGCGGTGAGCGTGGTTTTGCCGACGCCGCCTTTGCCAGAAATGAGAGCAATTACTTGCATGGTTTTTTCCTCGCACAATCAGGTCGGTCAGTTGGTACGCGGCGTGCCACCGGGGACGATGCCGATGACGCCCAGAGCGCCGGAGGGTCGGGCAGCGCGCTGCTGTCGGCACCCAAGTCGGCACGCCGGGCGCTCGCAGGCTGCAGATAGTCTTGCAGTTGTCGCCGATTGGCTTCGATGCCAGGAACATGCGGCGCCAATTGTACGGCTTGCGAGAGCAAGGCCAGTGCGCCCTGGTAATCGCCATTGGCGGCCTTGGCCACCGCCAGGTTATTCATTACTACCGCGTCGGCCGGAAACGTGCGCAACACGTCTTCGAAGCCCTTGACCGCATTGGCGTAATCGCCCTCGGCAAAAAACGACCTTGGCATCTGCATCGGATCCGGGGGCGCGGCGTACGCAGCGAGGGTGGCCACCACGCCCAGAATTAGCACGGCTGTGTGCTTCATGTGGTTCTTCTCTTCACTCTGGTTGCACCCGGCCAAGCCAGGCAAAGGACATCGTCGGCCACTTGTCGTGGCGCATGTCGACATTGGTGTGCGAAGCGCCGCCTACCGGGAGGCTCTGCGTCGGGCGGCGCATCGACGACGTCGTCGCCAGACGGACCGCTACTGCTGCGACCGCTCTGGACGTCTTGCCGGCGGCGGGCAGTGACCCCGGTACGACGCGGTGGGGCCCGGCTAGCGGACCAGGGTGCGCGGCCAGCGCGTAGGAGGCCGACCGCGCCGGGTCGCTACCGGTTCCTGCGGGTACGGATACGGAGGGCGACACCGGTACGCCTTGTGCAGACCCCGGGCGGCGGGCCCCGGTCGGCGCAGCAGGTGGTACCGATGGTAGCGCATCGGGGATTGGCAGCAGCCCGCTAGCGCCAGCCGGCAGAGGCAGCAGCGACCCTGGTCTTGCTTCATGCGCCAGCAGGCGCAGCAGGAAGGGTGAGGTTTGGTTGGGCAGCAGCGGCGGGTCGTATTCCAGCGCGTAGGATTGACCAAAATAGTTGGCTGCCTTGGCGGTATCGCCTCTGGCACGTTCTGCGCGTCCCAGGGCCGACAGCACGCGCGGATGCTGTGGAGCGAGTCGTTGCGCCGCATCAGCGTGCCGCACTGCAGCGTCGACCTGCTTGGCAGCCACAGCCAGTTCGGAAGCGAACAGCCGCAGGCCGAGGTCTTCGGTGGCCACGCTGATGGCCTTTTCCACCAGCGCCAGCGCGCGGGCCGGCTCACCGGCGGCCTTATGGACACGGGCCATTGCCAACAGCACGCGCTGGTCGTCGGTGCGCTGCAAGACCGGCAGCAGCATGGCCGCGGCCTCGTTCACGCGTGCGGTTTCGCGCAGTGTCTCGGCAAGACGCAGCGTGTAGGCCAGGATGACTTCGTTGACCCGTTCCTGTAGCGTCCCGGTGAGGGTTCCTCCCCCAGCGAGCCCACGCAGTACCGCCGACAGTTCGGCATCCTGGCGGTCGAGCAAGAGCAATTCCGCATACTGCACGCGCAGATGAACGGGCGACGATGTGCTGCGACTCACCATGTCGCGCATGATGCGCACCCCTCTGCCGGGTTGGCCGCAAACGGTCCATGCGCGGGCAACCATCGGCAGGATGGCCTGGTCGCCCTGCACGCGGGCTTCGACTTGCTCAAGCCATTGTGTTGCCTGACGTGTTTCGCCGCGCGCCCAGGCTTGGCTGGCGCGTGCAACTTGTGCACCGGCCCACAGCTGGCGCTGGAGGCGAACCAGTTCTGGCGTGCGCATCTCCACCGGCACGCGTTCGAGCAGCTGCAGGCCCTCGTACCAATGTTCCTTCTTGACAAACAGCTGGGCCCGCACCTGCAGCGCGTCGGACTGCGTCGGGTTGTCGGCCAGCACGCCATCGAGCAGGTCGGCCGCCGTGTCGAGCGCCCCCATGGTGTCGTAGTGACGCGCCAGATGGATGCGAATGGATGGATTGGCCGGGTCGAGCAGCAGCGCCTGTTCCAGCCGTCGCGCTGCCGCGCCGACGCTGCCCGAGCGTTCATCGACCATGGCTTCGCGCATGAGCCGTGCGGCTTCTGCGCGCTGCGGGCTGTCGTCGCGCACGGCGGGCGCCGCCACGCGCGGCCCCGATGCTTGCCCAGGGCCGCCCGTGGCGGGCTGCATGGGCAAGCCGCGTCCCCGGTTATCCACGATGTCGTCATCGGGATAGCGCTTGAGGTAATCGCTGTACAACGCGGCGTCACCCTGGCGCGGGGTCAAGGCAAGCAACGCATCGCGCCAAGCCGCGCGCGTGTCCGTGTTTTTGTGCATGTCGTCAGGCAAGGCGGCGAGCTGGCGAATCCCTTCGCGGCGCGTGGCGTCGCGATAGGTCAGGTGACGGGCGAGCGCGAACAGGTGCCGTGGCTCGCCCTGGCGGCGCACGAGTTCTTCCAGCGTCTGCCGGGTCTGGCTCCATTTGTCATTGGCTGCATCAGCGCTGCTGGGTTGTGTCGGCAAAGGGAGATGGGTACCGGCATTCCCAGCCGCCATTGCTGCGGCTGAGGCACCGTCGGCCGGCTTGATCGCCGCCCGCGCCGGCACCTGCGTCGCGGGCGGCTTCGCTTCGTCCGCACGGGCAGGCGGCGCAACAGGCGCGGGGCCGGGCTTGGCGCTGCTGGTAGCGGCAGGCGCGGCGGCTTTATCGACAGGGGTACTGGGCCGGCTTGCAGGCGCCGCGGATGCCGCAGGGGCGGCAGCAGGCGCCGGTGCCGGTACGGGAGTTGCTGCTGCCGGTGCCACCGGTGCGGGGGATGGCAGCGCGGCAGCGCGCGGGGCGGTCGCGGCGGCGATTGCGCGTTCACGCGCGCTCGCCGGCATCTTTCGGGCTTCAATTGCTTTGGCGAGCCCCGCCAAGCCCGGGGGCGGGGGCGACAGGCGGCTTGCCCTTGCATGCAACGCTTCAGCCTGCTTCAAGTCACCGCTCTGCGCTTCGATCAGGCCTAGCTGCACGAGTGCCTGCGGGTGCAGCGGCTGCGTGCTGAGCAGCTTGCGCCAGATTGTCGCGGCCAGGTCGTCGCGGTCCTTTTGCTGCCACATCCGCGCCTCATCAGCCATCTGGTGCGAGATCAGGTCATCGGCTGACCATGCCGCCGGCGTCAAGGGCAGCGTCGCTGCGATGAACCAAGCCAGTGTCTTCATGTTCTGCATCTTAGGGCAGCAGTACTTTCTTTGAGGGTTGCGTCGTGCGCCGGCCCAGTGTCCGGTAGAGCACGAGGGCGAGCAAGCCGACCGCCGTCAGGATACTGAAGACCGACACCAGCGGGTGGTCCGACAAGAACCAGCGTATCTTGCTCTGCCACGGCAGGCTGCCAAGCGTGTAGGTCGCGCCGACGCGGGCATGGGTGACCTGCTTATCATCGACGATGGCCAGGTCGCCTTGCACCTGCGCCAGGCGTACGGTATCGGTCATCAGGTCAGCCAGCTTGCGCAGATCCTGAGCGCGGTCTGCATACAGGAACACGGCGCTGCGCTCGCCTTGCAGCGGCGATTCCAATCCCATCATCACGGCCAGGTTGCCATTGCCCACCAGGGCCAGGCTACCGCCTGCGACCGGACGAATTTCCTCTGCCTTGGCCCAGCGGTAGCTGGGCCACCAGCTTTTCTGGGGCGTCTGTACCCGGCGCTCGCCATTGACCTGGGTCAGCGGAAGTCGTTCAGCCCAGCGGGTCATCAGTGCCTGACTGCTACCGGAACCAATCACAATGTAGTCATGATCGGGCCATTTCTCGACGTCGCCGGCGGCAACGACGGCATGGCCGATGCTGGGGTAGCCAGTGGCTTCGCCCATGCGCCCCATCAGAGTCAGATACAACGCCAGTTCGTCGGTATTGGGTTGTTGCGGCAGTACCACCGCCGTCTCGGACAAATCGGCCAGCCGCGTGAACGGATAACCAATATCGGCAAAGTACCCCAGGTTAGGCAGCACTGCATATTTCGGAAAGGCACTGAAGTCGATGGTCGAGTCGGCATCGACTGCGCCTTGCAAGTTATCTGGCGGGATGTGCTTGCACTCGCCTTCCTTCAACACATCGAACGCATAGCCAAATTGCAACTGGTCACGTCCACCAATTTCATACGGCGGGACATACAACGCGGTCTGAAACACTGACGGGTTGGCGCGCTCGGGCGCGGGACGCGGCGCGGACACTGCGGGCGAGTCGTAGAGGGTCAAGTTGTCAATGAAGCTGGCATTGACGCTGACCGCGAGACTGGCGTTTTTCTGCTCTGGCAAACGGCTGGTCCGGTACTTCAGCTGTAACGGTGCCCCGGACGTGCGCCAGGCAAAAACATCCGGTGGCACGCGCAGATTGACGCGGATCACACCTGGGTAATAACCCTGGGTACGCAGTTCATTGGCGCGGGCCAGCTCCCCGAGTCGGACCGGACGGTCCACGGGCACCCAGGCCGGCGCATCGTAGGGGCGCCGCTTGGGGGCCGGTACTTCCTTGGTGACCGTCACCGACTGTCCGACCAGTGTCGGCGCAATCAATGCCAGAGCCCGCGAGGCGCGCAATAAGGCAGTGTCGTCACCGCCGGACACGAGCAAGAGCCGGGCGTCCGGATTGCCCGGATGGGTAACGACGGAGACCGTTGCATCCGCGGTGGCGCGCAGGCCGCCGATGGTCTCGTTGCCCTTCAGGAAGACGATGGCGTTGCCCGGGGGGAGGGTCGCCAGCGAAACCGGGAACTGCGCACCCCGCGCGCCGGCCTGGATGCCAAAGTAGGACGCCACGATCCCGGCAGCCTGAAACGTCGCGTGCGACGCCGCATTGGCAAACACGAACGGCAACTGCAGTGCCGAGCTGTCCCGGGGATCGAGGAACGGGGCTGGCAGCGCCTGCAGATTACTTCTGCCCGGCAGCGGAGCCAGCGTTAATTCCACGCGACTCAAGTCGCTTACCGTCAGCCACAGCGAAGAATGGAACGGATCTTCGCACTGGCGGGTATAGTGGCCGACCAGATTGAACCGCAGTTCGTTGAGGTCGTTGAATAGGCGTGGGTCGAGGACGATCTCGCGTGTATTGCCTACATTCTTGCCTTGCGGGAGGCCTTCCACGGCTACCACCCGTTCGTTGAGCAGCACACGCAGATGGCTGAGCTCTGGCAAAAGCGCTGGCGAATAATCGTAGCTCAGGCGCAGCTTGGCGCCCACCACCACTTCGTCTGCACGAAGCGAAAACGCGACGGCTTGTGAGCCGTCCACACCGCGCAGCTTCAGCGAGGACCAGGTGCCCAGCTGTTTGAGCGTCAGGGAGACGACACGCGGGCGAAGCGAGGCATCGGTCCCTGCGGCGGCCGACTCCGGCGCCGGCACGTCATCCGGCACGGCCTTGAGGGGGGCTGTCTTGGCAACTGCGGCAGGCGGCGCGACGAGTCCTCCCAGGGCCGCGAGAACAAGGCTAATGGCCGTCAGTCGGCCACCGTAACGTGAATAAGGGCTCTTGCTAGTCATTGGTTCGTGTGCGCGAGCGGCGCCGTCCATATGGTGATAAACGGCTGGCGTGCCGACTGAGGTGAGTGAAGAAGTGCAGGACTGCAGATGATGTCTTGACGATCGGCTGCGCGAGCGACGCCGGCAGCAGCCGATGGGCATCGCGTCCAGGCAACCAGGCTGGCCAATCTTGGCCCCGGGACAGTACCACGTTGCGCAGCGTTGCATAATCGGCAAGGGCTTTGTCGGCCAGCCGCAAGGATAGCTGACTGCCTGTGCCAGACAGGACACGGGCCGCAAACGGATAGGCCCGTTGCTCGAAAAACAGTGTCACGGTCAGGGGCGTTCCGGGTGCCAAGCTGGTCGCGGCCGGCAGGCGCAGACCAAGGTCGACGGCCGGAAAGTTTTCAGTGGCGCAGCTGACCGTACGTCCGTAGGGCAGCCGTAGCATGGCCGGCAGAACGGCACGCCGGCGCAAGTAATCGCGGATGTGCGCCGCTTCGGCCGCAATCGCCAGCGTTGACGCCAACAGCAACAGATTGACCGCACACCAGACCACGCCTAACCCGGTGATATCGCGCACGGGCGCAGGCGCGCTCAGCAAGTCGAAACCGCCAGCAAGCAGGCCAGCCAGGTTGGCCAGGACGAGGACGGCGAACGGTCCCAGGTTGAACGCCTCACTCACCGTTGGCCCGGATCGCATGGCCGGATGCAGACGGCGCCAGAGGTTGGCGCTGCAGGTTCGGGCAACGTTGATCGCGGTGGGGATGAGCAAATAGCACGCCAACAGCAGTTCCCTGACTTCTGTTGCCAGCGGCTGGCGCAGCGGCTGGGCCAGGCGTGCGCGCACGATATACGCATGGAGCAGATGGGGCAGGGCAAACGCGGCCAGGACATCCACAGTGGTCGCGCAGAGCTCGATATTGAGCACCAGATAAACCGACGGCGCAGCGAAGAAGACCAACCGCGGCAGCACCGCACATCGACGCAACAGCCCGTCCAGCGACTGGAGGAAGTGCCTACCCCAGCGCATCGTTGCCGAGCGCGCGGGCTCCACCAGCCACAATGTGGCGCTCGATGGCGTGGCCGCATCGGCGGTGTCGCCGGTGGTCTGGTCATCCTCGGGCACGGCGTCACTCTCCACATAGGCGACCTTGTACTGGCGGGCCTGTAGCTCGGCGGCCAAGCCGGCAGGCTCTGCCAGTAGGTGCGCGCCGGACAAGTCGTTGCCTGCCAGCGCCAAGCGCCGCAGGCAGGCCACCTGAACCGGCATCGCGGATCCGGCAAACAGACGCCTGGCGGCCCGTGAGAGCGCCGGCGCGAGCGGATGTTGCGGCGTGGTGATGAGGCCCAGCCTCGGATCCGCGGCAAACCAACCGGCGAGCGACGGCAGCCAATCCTTGTCCATCGAGGTAGCACTGTCGACCACAATGACCAGCTCTGCGCCGGGCTGCTTGAGGACGGCGGTCAGGCTTGCCATCAGGCTGCTGTCGCCGGTGGCGGGCGCATGGTAGCTGGTCGCGTCTGTGCACAGGGCCGCCAACTCGGCCCGCCAGCGCGTGTCCAGTACGTGCAGGTGGAGCCGCTCTTGAGGCCAGGACAGGGTGCGGGCACGGTGCAGCGCCTGCCCGACTTCATCAGCCTCATGCCCGTGGGCGAGAATCAATACATCGACAGACGGCCAGTGTGCTTTGTCCGCGGGAAGCGGGACGGCGGCGCGGCGCAGCGGTAGGCTGGCTCCGAAGGCGTCCAGCGCCCACAATAAAACGAAGTAGGCTTCCGCTGCCCAGAGGGCAAAAGCCAGCCAGTAACCCGGGTCATGTGGCCAGGGAAGCGAGTCCATCAGACGCCACGTCAAATACCGCACGGACGCCAGCAGCCACAGTGCCACCAGCACCCAGGTGACGGCGGGTCCCTGATAGCGGCGCAGCACCAGCGCCACGACGATCAGCAGCCCGGCCACGAGCAGCTGATCGTGCAACGCATACTGGATTGTCGCGCACAGCGCGAGCAGACCCAGGCATCCAGCGCTGATGAGTAGCCGAGAAGGCCACGATCTGAACACAGCAGCGTCGCCAGCGCTCTGTGCCCAGCCCACGGCGCTGCCTTCGAGATAAGGCAGCGCACGGCCTGCGTCGTCTGGCAGGTGCCAGCGGCTGCGCCACAGCGAAAGCAGCAATTGCGGCATCATTGGTTGAGGGTATGGATCAGCCAAGTGGTCAGGCGCGACAGATCGTGACTGGCTTGACCGTGCGGGTCATAGACAAGGACAGGTTGCTGGAACGCCATGGCCTCGCAGACGGCTTCGTCATACTGGATGCCCAACGGCGCCACCCGTGGCCCAAGCCGTTGCTGCAGCAAAGCGGCAATATCCCGGTTGAGCGGCTCGAGCACGTTGACCTGATTGAGTACGTAGGCCGTCTTGACCTCAGGGCGCGTGCGGTGCATGTCGGCCAGCCACGTCTCCATCGCGGGAATGGTCGCGTACGAGGCAGCATCCGCAAGCAAGACAATCAACAGCAGATCCGCACAGGCGAATACCTGTTCCAGGTAGACCGACGGTCCCGGCGGCGTGTCAATGAGCACGACGGCATTGTCGTCCAAGCCGTTGCGCGCGATCTGCTCCTGTAGCCACCCAGGTGTTTTCGCCAGCAGGGTTTCAAACGCTTTACGGTCTGCCTCTGTCCCTGCGCCGTAGGGAACGCAGGTCACGTCAAACGGCGTCTGGCTTGCCACCTCCCGCAGGCTATTACCATGGCCAGCGTGTTGGCACAAACCGGGGCGGGCTGCATCCTTGAGCCCGAAATGCCAATGCAGGGCATTCTGAGGATCGAGGTCAATGACGGACACCCGGTCCGGGCCCAGTCGAGCAGTCAGGGCGGACGCCAGATTTGCGGTGGTTGACGTCTTTCCGACCCCGCCCTTCATCGAAATAACGCCGACGATACTCATCTTCTACCTTGTCTTCCCAGAAACGATGGCCGCGCGCTGGCAGCGGCCGGCTCTTGAGGCGGTCGCCCTTCCAGACGCGCAAACAGCGACGCCAGCGGACGGGCTTCGGTCACCGCTGAAGCGGCCGTTTCCTGACGCGGCACGCCAGCAGGCGGCGTCCCTGAGGAAGCCTCGGCGGCCGGGTTGGCCACCGTGACATGTTGCGTATTTGAAAATAGCTTGCCATGGGTTCGCGACTTAGGTTCGCTTTCCTGCGGCGGCACGCGCAGCGCGTCGCGCCCGGCTTCCTGCGGCGGCAGCAACCCGGCGGCTTGGTACGCGCCGGGGGGCGACATCACGCGCAGCCCTTCGGCGAGCTTGTGGCCTAGTCCTGGTACCGTCAGGCGCGGTTTGCGTTCGATGTCGGCCGGTGCCTGGGCATTGGAACGCATCTGCTTATCGAGCGTGCTGAGCACTGGCGCCGGTTGCGGATGCGTCGGGTTGAGTTCCTTCAGCAGGGGCCAGCGCTGCTCAGCATCATGCGGCGCCGCCGCGGTTGCCTTCCGAAAGGAGGAATCATCGGCGCCCAAGGAGCTGAACAGGCGGGACATGCTACCTTCAAATTTTTGCATCACGTAATCCCTAAAGCTGGTGGTTAGGTCTGTGAAAAGCGCAGTTTGATGCTCATGCCGTTGGACGCATCGTGACGCAGCACCCGCATCCTTTCACCGGCGCCCAGTACCGAGAACACCGTCTGGTAAAAGCCCTCGAGCAAGCCGCTACTCCAGTTCAACGTCTCGTCACCAAAGGCTTCGGCCAACGGGGACGCATGATGCGTGATTTCCACGTAGCCCTTGAGTTCGGCAAATTCCACCCAGCCCCAGTTGATACGCGACCAGAAGGTATTAAGGTTTTGCTGCAATTGTTCGAGGCTTTGCGCATCCCGGAAACAGGCTTCGGACGCCTGGGCAAACTTGACCCCCACCCGGAAAAAGAAGTCGAATGCCTCTTCCGGGGTGGCAGCTTCCGAAAATTCTGCGGCAAGAGCGCGCACGAACGGCAGCCATTGGAAAGATACCTGCTGACTGCGATAATAATTTTCCAGATCTCGTTCTGTCATCGACGGCGCCTACGCTTGTTGAAAAGTCCCTCTAGCAGTTTCTTTGGGGAGCAAGTTGATCATGTGCAACGAAAGATGCATTTCCGAAATAATTATATAGTCGGCGTTACGTTCTGTAACGACATGCGGGCGATATTCTGAGGTTTCCGGTGAAAAAGATGCAGGAATGCCGCAAGGCAGTCATTAACATCCATCAAACGTTTCCGCACGGCATTAATACAGGCGATTCCGAGGGTGGTTAGAGCTGGACAGACAGGTGAAGAAAGCGAAAGGAGCACGCAACTTCCAAGCACCGCAGAAAGCGTGACCGCAGTAGACAGGAATGCCCAGCGTTTAAGGCAAGGCACTTGCATTTGAGAAATACTATCATTTTCCACCAACCCTATTTTTTCCCCATGCGCAACCCCAGCCCGTTGTTGACCTTACCATCCTATGATCCCCAACCGCTGCTTGAAGCGTTAAGCTTGGCGATGTCAAGCGAGCGGGATGCCACCTTGGCGAAGGCATTAGGCATCGCGCCAAGTGTGATTTCAAGAATCCGCTATAAAAAGATAGGGGTGTCAGCCGAGATCCTGATCAGAATGCATGAGGTGTCTGGCATGAGCATTCGTACGCTGCGCACACTGATGGGAGATCATCGCGCTTTCTTTTAACGACGTGCGGGAAAATCCTTCCCGTTCCAGGGGGGGATAAGTAGCGCGGATGGCGAAGCCATGCATGGCTCTATTCAGGATGGCGCTGAGTCTGGCTGTACTCCCGGATCACGGATACGGCGCGCGCGCAGCTACCGGCGAAATATCACGGCGACCACAATGAACCCGCCCACAGCTTCTGTCGCACTGACGCCTGGTTTTTCTTGCGTATCAGCCTGGTGCAGATGCCTTTGAGACTATGGACCAGCATGGACACGGCCATCTTGGACGAGGACTTCACCAAAAGAGGAACGTGGTCATCCCTGGCATTGTCCTGCTGCTAGTAACCGCCGGCGTGTGTGTGCTCAACTCGTCTACTGCTTGGCTCACGGGGCTCGCGGGCGGGGTGCTTGTCACCGCTGGATTCCTGGAGACCTGGTTGGATGGACGACTGAACCGCCCGACGTCTTAGGAATACGGCCCGGCCCGACATTGTCTGTGCCACCACTCCGTGCGCGACGAAGAAATGGACGAACTGTGGCTTCAGATAAGTCGGAACCGTGGTGACTAGTGGGTCTTTGGACAACTAAAGTGGTATCAGGGTAGGAAAGACGAGCTAATTATCGGTGCCCCGCCTTTCGCCGGGAGAGTGCGCTACCAGAAATTCTCGTACGCACGCCTTAGTGTCTTCCTGGCGCTTCATGTCGCGGCTAACGCCTTGCGCGCCGCACTCGTGCTCTAGCATATCAGACGCTTGTTCTGCGTGACTTTTCTCTCGAGGAGGTTGCGGATCCTGCGAGCCGAGTTCGCAACCTTACCGCACACTGACCCGATGGCAACCCAGTATTTTTGATGCAATTCCATGTTGCGGCGCCCGATTGTCGCGTTCGTCATGTCCAACATGATGCAGAGTGCGCTTGTCAGCCAGAGAAACCGAACTAACGGGACGGTGTTACGTTTGCCATCCCCGTGCACGCAGAACAAGCAAGATGAACGTCCATCGCGGTTAGTACGCTTTATGCGTGGGTGGAGTCATCACTATCAGAGTCAATAACCCAAGGCCAAAGCCGCACTGCAGGACATCTGGGTCGCGGCCGATCTGCCCGGAACTTGCCGGTGGACTCGATCCAGTGGACAAGGCACCGTCCTCTCACTGACTATTGTACGAACCGGCTTGCCGCGTATGGCACCGCGCAAGCCCAACCGGCGCATGAGCCGCTCGACTGTACAACGGGCTATCGTGATGCCTTCACGCTTGAGCTGTCGCCAGACCTTGTCGGCTCCATAGACCTGCAGGTTGGCATGCCAGACTCGCTCAATATGGGGAATCAGCATCTCGTCACGTCGCTCACGCTCGCTGCGCAACGCCGGATTGCGAGCCCGCGCTGCATGGCGCCAATAGGCCGACGGGGCAACCTGCAGTAGCTGGCAGATCGACTCGACCCCGAATGCCTCCCGGTTCTCGTCAATAAAGGCCTTCACGACTTGAAGCGGCGGTCGAGCTCCGCCTGGGCGAAAAACGCGCTGGCCAACTTCAGGATCTCATTGGCCTTGCGCAGCTCGCGTACTTCCCGCTCCAGCTCCTTGATCCGATCCTGTTCGGTCGTCGTGGTGCCCGGACGCTGGTCGTGATCACGCTCATGCTGACGAACCCAGCGCCGCAGCGTCTCGGCAGTACAGCCGATCTTGCCGGCAATGGACTGGATGGCTGCCTATTGTGATGAATGTTCTTCTTTGCTCTCGAAAACCATCCGCACTGCGCGCTCGATGACTTCCGGGGAATACTTGATTGCTTGCTTCTTCATAGGCTCCATTATCTCAAATGGTGGAGCCTCCTCAATTTCCGGGGCGCTTCACCTTGCGGGATACCATCGTGAGGCAATTTGATTTATACACAGTCCAACACTGAGGTGCCAGCTTGCACAACTCTTTCAGCTTGGGCTCGCATAACATCCGCTTTGGCATCCGCGTTTAAAATAGGGCATCCAGAAACATCGTTTTCTCAATGACTTCTTCGCCTCCCAGACAGATTGCGCATCTGGACATGCATTATTTTTTCGCAGCCTGCGAGATCGCGCGTTATCCCGATCTTGTCGACTTGCCAGTTGTGATCGGCGGGGGGAAGGAGCACCATCCGGTACAGAATGAAGATGGCACGCGGACCTATGCCCGTATGCGCGACTACGCAGGGCGGAGTGTAGTCACGACAGCGACCTACCCAGCACGGGACTTGGGAGTGCATAGTGCCATGCCCATGATGAAGGCGGCCAAACTAGCGCCTGATGCAATTTTGCTACCGAACGATTTCGCCTTATATCGTCACTACTCGCGTCTGTTCAAGCAGACCGTTGCTCAGATCGCGCCCCATATTGAGGATGTCGGTATTGATGAAATATATATCGACCTGACTCACATAGCGAACGATGCACGCGAGATCGCAATGCAAATTAAGCATGCGGTGCATGCGGCCACCGGCCTTACCTGTTCTATTGGATTGTCATATTGTAAAAGATTCGCGAAGATAGGATCCAATTTACTCAAACCAAACGGGTTGACCGTCATTACGAAGGAGGACATTCCGGCAAAGATATGGCCGCTAGCCATTCAGGAAATCAATGGCATCGGTCCGAAGGCAGTAAGCAAACTCAATGCGCTTGATATTTTTACTGTTGGCGATCTTGTAAAAGCCGATCCGGCATCGTTGCAGGAGCACTTCGGCACAACGACTGCAGCCTGGTTATTGGATGTCGCCAATGGCATTGATGATCGGCCGGTGGTAACGCATTGGGAGCCCAAGCAGATGAGCCGTGAAACAACGTTCGAGCGTGATTTGCATCCGCGCGTAGACCGAGACGAGTTGACGCCAGCCTTTACCGAATTGTGCCAACGAATGGCAGCTGATCTCCAACGCAAGGGCTACGTCGGCAAGACGGTCGGCATCAAGGTTCGCTATACGGGCTTCGTCACGCTGACACGTGATTTTACATTGGACGCCTATACCGATGATGGGGCGGCTATCCGCCGTGCTGCTGGTGAGTGCCTGAAACGCGTCCCGCTTGATCGGCGCATCCGACTGTTGGGCGTGCGCGTATCGGGGTTGGTACAAAAGTCGTTCGCGTCGCCGACAGCACCGGAACAGCTAGATCTGTTCAGCGATAGGTGAAACCGAGTTGATCCGCGACTTAACTTTCAAGCGATTACCTTCCTAATGCGACAGACGAGTCGGCTTTCTTATGATAGTGGGAAAGCGAAGACAGCAACTACTTCGTTTGGAGGCTCGCGTTGCAACTACAGCCGCGCGGTATCAATGACGGACTCCATGTACATCCTGCTATCGTTATGGTTCGGCAGCGCCAGCGGCGAACCGGATTCAACCATCCTGACCGGAATAAGCAACGCCTTCGACATCCGGCATGTCAGGGCCTGATGGATACTGCGCTAACACGCCAGCCGGTCAATACCGGCCTCACAGGTTTGTTTGCTTGCCGGACAGGGGACGGCTACGCTGGCCATTTGGTCAAGCTCGGGATCAGTTTCGGAAAAAAAACCGGTAAGCCTCCTACCGATATAGGAGGCAACTTATGCCACAGATCCGACTATTCGTCTCAGAAGCCGATACGGCGGATCGCTAACCATCGCTAATCAAGCTGTGCCAGAAGCGCCGGCAGATTGGCCGCAGCAGGACGCACGCTTGCGCGGTACTGCTGTAGCAGCAAGACCTTCTCGGTCTCGTGTGGGCTGACACTTGCAGCCAGTAGTCCAACCCCATCCAAGCGCGACCGTGCAACCCAGTCGGTCAATGCGGGATGCTGACTCCAGCGCAGACGGTTACCCAGCATAGCCGCCCACATCCGCAGCCAGTCGCCGGGCACCATTGGCGTGGGAACGGGTCCGCAGAGCGCGTTTTTTTCCGTCACGTCATCGATATGGCTCTCGACGTACGCGATCAGCGCCGCACTAAAACTCGGGCCACAGGTGCGCACCAGCAGAAGATTGATCGTGTCACCATCGAATACGGGCACCGGCGGCAGTGGGCGGATCCCGTAGGCGCTGCAATTAATAAATAGCGCATCGGTTTCGATTGCCACCTCACCGTGGTCTAGCTCGATGCGCCCCGGTTGAAGCGCCTTGACGTGCCCGAGACGCACCACATGCTCGATTTGCTGTAGTAACGCCAGCTCCGCCTGCGATACCGTTGCGCAGTGATACATGGCCGGCGTGACACTGCGGTCCAGACGCAGCAGTTGGCCGCTCGTTTCTAGGCGCTGGAATAAGTCGGGGATCGTCTTTGCCTGTGCGATCGCGTCGAGCTGGCATTTCAGGCCGTTGAAAAACGACGGGTCCGGTTGCACCGTGGCGCGGTCAACCAGCCAGGCGTCTCGCGGCCTGATCCAGGTGATGTTTGCTGGCAGCACGCCATGTTGCAGCAGCCAGGTGCAGGTATCCATGCCCGTTTTACCGCCGCCGACCACGACATAACGCCGGTATGCATGGTCGACGCCGGGCAGGGCATTCGGCGCAATGCAACGCACCTCGTCATGGACTTCGTAGCGTGGCGGATGCGTCGCCGGGATGGCGGTCTGGGCATGCGTTGCATTCACCATCTTGCGCCGCACCCTGACCTCGGTTACCGCTGCGCTCAGGCGGCAGGTGAGGATAGGGCGACCAGACGCGTCACGATGGCAGTCGGTCATGGGCACGAACCGTACCCGGCCAGACGGCAGGAAGCGTTGACGCATCACCTGGTCGAAATGGTGCAGCACCTGTGCGCCGGACGCCAGTTCGCGCAAGCCGCGGTTCAGGCCGACTGCATCGGTCGTTCCGTCGCCCAGAGCGATCGAATTGACGCCGTAGAATGCGGACGGCTGATGAAGCCGCACGAACGGATACGCATCGTTCCAGTGGCCTCCTGGCTGCGCGCGCCGATCGACCATCACCACGCTGGCATCCGACTCGGACAGTAACGTGTCAACAAAGGCCATGGCAGTAGCGCCGGCACCCACGACCAGATAATCGGTCTCGGTCATCGCCATGATTGCCTCCGTACAAATCGTTATCGACAGGGCCCAGTAAACGGACAGTCAGGTATCGCCATCTACAAACAGTGTCGAACATGGCTAACCAAAACGCTTGATGTAGCGCAGTAGTGCAGCGGTCCGCGCAGGCTGATTGGGTATTGACGCTGAGACACAGTGACCCAATCAAACCTTTCAGTACCGAGGTCGGTTGAAAGAATTGGATGCCAAGGCCAGCGTCGGGATAGCTGGGGCATTATCAATGGTGAGCCTTTCCGAGGCGAGGAGGAAAGGGCGGGCGTTTGATGGGGTACGGGAGAAACGTCCGACTTGTTCGCATCAAATCGCATTGCTAATTAGAGCAATAGTCAGGACTTCAGTAAGCTTGCTCGCGGCATTTTGGATACGGTTCGGCTAAATTAATCGGCGTAAAAAGCTTGTGATCGAGCACCGAATGAGGATTTCCGGCGGTAGACTTAAAGCATCACCTTTTCTACTACGAGGTTCGTCATGCATGTAATGCCAGAGATTCCTGATGAAATTGGCAGTATTCTGCGTCGGTGGGCGGACGCTGGCGAAAAGCTGGCAGAGCAATTCACGGTGCCGGCGGACTTGAAGATGCGCTTGGCACAGGCCTCCGATACTGTTCGGAGGTTGGGTATTGCCGGCGCCGGCGTGGTGGTCCTTCAAAAGCCGCACATCACCTTCGCAAAAATTGAATTCATGGCCCAGATGTTGTCCGATCTACCTCAGCCGAAAATGCCGACCGTCGAGGCGGAGGCGACTCTAATTCGGGCGTGGCTCGCAGCGCACGTATAGAGATAGTGAGCAGCTCGACGTAGAATTCGGCGCAATCGTGTCAAGTAAAAAATGCCCGTGCAAAGGGGGCTCCATTTACGTGACGCTTGCCAACGAACGGGATCGTGACCAGGCCACTAACTGCCTATTTCGTTAGGGCTGAACGCCACACGATGATTCCGCAGGCAAGCTGCAGCATGGCGAGATAGGTGTCTTCACGCTTTTCCCACCTTACCAGTAGCCGACGGAAGCGGTTGAGCCAGCTATGTGTGCGCTCAACGACCCAGCGTCTGGCACGTGCGCCGCGCTGTTTCTTATTCTCTTTTCCTCACGCCTGCCGACTATGACCGGCTCAAATCCAGCGATATGAACGATTTGCCTTACCTCCTCGTAGTCATAACCCAAGTCCAGGCATAACTTGCTTTTGCGTCGACCATCTGGCTGCGCACACATCATATGCGCCAGCGTGGCAGTAACCAGCTTCATGTCATGCCGGTTAGCCGCAGCCACTTCAATGGCCAACGGCACACCGTGAGCCTCAGTGAGCAGGCTGCGCCTGACGCCGCCTTTGCCGCGGTCGCACGGGTTCGGACCTGTTTTTTTCCCCTCCCAGAGGCGCTTTTGTCATCGCACCGTCCAGCGCCAGCCAGCTCCAGTCAATACCCTTGAGTTCATCGTATTGTAGCAGCCCCAGCCGCCAGAACGTTGCGAACACACCTGCATCGGCCCATTCCCGAAACCTTCGATACGCCGATGAACATGTACAGACTCCAGTGTCGTCGAGGGCATTCCATTGCATGCCGGTGCGCAGCACCAGCAGAATGGCATCCATCGCTGCACGGTTGGGCACGCGTGGCCGGTGACATCCTAACGGATGTGGTTTTGGCGCTGGCAGCAAGGGTTCGATTTGCTGCCACAGGACATCGCTCATGCGAATGCCATCATCTCGCTTGCCTTGCTTCATGGCTGCACTCCTGGATCGAAACACCCTCTGCTTCGACAGTTTGGGCGCCATTTTTTCCTTTATCTAGCGCCTATCGAAATAGACAGTTAGTATCGGTCACTGGGTCATCGTATTATTTGTGGTAATCATGATCTTCGGCACAAAGAAAATTGCCACTGTCGGTAGCGATCTCGGAAAGGCCATCAAAGGCTTCAAGGATGGCGTCAAGGGGGATGATGAGGGCGCAGCCTCGAAACCGACTGATACGACGAAATAAGGGCAGAGGAGGGGTACAATCCCCTCCCAGATCACTCAGGACAACAATAATTGTTTGCGCATCGGATCTGGCGACGGCAATAGTGCCATGGATGCCATCTCCAGTTGATTTATCCGCTTTGCTGGCCTTTTTAACAAGGCATTATCTTCCGGATAGGAGGGCACCGAAGGCTTATACAGCAACGCGTCACTTTCCATGAACTTATCCAGCGCAGATCGCACGTATTGCCGGCGCATGGAAGGTGTCACCTCGCCGCTGGCGTGAGGATTGACCGCCGCATTGATTTCTTCCACAAGCATGCTGTAGCGGGCCGCAAGGTTTACCGTGCAAAGGCTCTGCTTGCGAATTCCGTCTCGAATCCTGGCAAGCGCTTTTGCCGGGTAGGGCAGTGTTCCTACGCCGTATTCTGGCAGTCCGGACGCTTCAAACAGTTTCACATGCTCTTTGAATTCCTCCTGCAACTCTTCCGCTGTTGCTGCTTCTGTAGCGGTAGATTCATGAAGGTGGGCTATATCACGGACCAATGCATCGTAGGCGATTTTGACCTTGATGGTGCGCCGGCACTGCCGCTTCAGGCGTTTTTCCAGCATCATGTGTTTTTCGTAGAGGAACTGGAACCTCTCATCGGCCCTTTCTAATTCACTCTCAGTCTCTTCCAGCACTTCTTGCAAGTCATCGATTTTCTTTAAGACTTCTTCCCTTTGTTCCCTGATTTCCTTCAGTGAGGTGTTGTTCGTTTTTTCAATGGCTTCCAAATGATTGATCGTCGCATCTCGATAATCTATTTGGCCGTTCAAGCTCATGATTGTTGCGGACAATTCCTGTGCAAAATTCTTCCAGTATTTGGCGTTGCTTTCCCACTGCTCGGAGTTATTCCTCCAATACTGCTCATCACTTTTTAATCGCCGAATATAGTTATTTGCGCTGTCCAATGCTTCTTGAGTCTTGTCTGCTTCCCCTTTCCAGTGCCACGCTTCATCGTGGTACTGTTGGATCAGAGCATTTAGCCGGTTGAATTCCGCCTGTAGCTGCCAATGATTGACCAAATCAATACCGGCATTCAAACCGGCCAACATCATCTGTCCAGCACCGCCGTCATCTATGCCCATCATAATGAGTAACCTCAATAAAAGCACTGCATGTTTTAGGGAATGGAGTGCATGGCTCCAAGCAAAATAGTGTTGAATTGGCTGATGCCGGAACCAATTTATGTCTTAACAAGAGATTGGGGAGAGCTTTGATTTGTTTCGCTCTTCACTCGCGTAGCATTGAGCATTTGTGTAATCAAGGCGCATGGACTTGTGAAGCGCTCGACAAAGAAATCCCATTGTTTTTTCTCTCTCAATTCATCGCAAATTCTTTTGACTTCTTTACCCTTATTTGGGTCCGGCTGTCCTGAGACGCGTTCCTGTATCCCGGTTTCCAGGGCGCGTTTTATCCCGGCCATTGCGCAGGTATAGTTCGCGTACCATTCCACGGTATGCACAGTCTGTATCCAGAGTCTGTTATACATTTCCCTGATTTCCGCTTGGTGCTTGCTCTTTTCCGCCTCAAGGTTGTTTTTGCCGGCTTGCACAAGCTGTTCAAGCCTACCCACTTCTTTCTCAAGACGGTGATAGGCACTATTTGCCTTCTCGGCCTGCATTTCCGCATGGACATGCCGACGGCGAACTTCTTCACATTTGGCTTGCCATGTTTCGGCGCGCTCTTCATAGTCAGCAAGTTGTTGCTGCATGCTTTCAATCTCGGAAAGCAACTCTTCTTTGGACATTTGAGCGGAGATTACCTTGCAATCCTGCATACGACCCCGCGTGTTGATTTGTTGTTAACTTTAGTGCCGGGTGTCGTGGTGTACAACACTTTTTCTTTGATCGCCAATAAATGGGAGGGAGACAATGCATAGACAGGGCGTACATGCTGTTTGGCCGTTGACCCGTCGAACTGAAAAGCTCTTTCCATTGCCCCAGAACCCATGTAGAGCGTTACACAGGCTGGTGAGGCATCAAGAAGTCATTGCAGCGCTGGTAACCGCAGATCGCCAATTCCGCCGCATGGCAGGCGCAGTAGTAGGCCAACACACACTGCATTTGGGATTGTGGCGACGAAAAACAAAGTCAGATTGACAATGTAGGCGTCAGCTGTCACCATTATAAGCGTCAGTTGTCATTAGAGGCCACCATGAAAAACTCTGCGTTACAAGCATCGAGCCCACCGCAAGAACGCGGGTTCGCAAAAATTATCAATTTTCTGGGCGGAAATTCAGTGCTTCAGCATGAGATCAATACCGGTCTTGATGCACATCACCTGATCAATCAGGGTTTGCCTGGCGTGACCGTCAAGAATCTCCAGAACAACGTGAAGGTGTTGCGCGACCCCAATATGCTGCAAAAGGCGATCGGTATCAGCTTGCGCACCACGCAGCGCAAGGTTGAACCTTCAAAGGATCTGAACGAGACCCAAAGTGGCCGAGTCTGGAAGTTTGCCGAGATTCTTGCCACCGCAACCGAAGTGCTGGGCTCGCAGGATGAAGCCGAACGCTGGCTGACGTCGCCGGCCATGGGACTTGAGCAACGTTGCCCCATCGAACTACTGAGCACGCCGGCAGGGGTTGAACTGGTTGAAGAATTGCTGACTCGCATGCAATTCGGAGTGTACGCATGACGCCTTTGCCTCATACCTTAACTGGCAAGAAAGTTGTGGCATGGCGACTGGATCAGGAAATCTTTGCTTCGACATGGGCGTCAGGCGAGGGCGCTTTCCGCGTTGGCGGCCGATGGAATTCCAAGGGACGTCGCGCCGTTTACTGCGCCATCGATCCCTCGACCGCCATCCTTGAGGTTGCCGTTCACAAGGGATTCAAGGCATTGGATACCGTGCCGCACGTATTGACCGCGTTGGAGGTGGCTACGCCGGATCGCATTCATGTGGTCAAGCCCGAGGACGTTCCAAACCCGAATTGGCTCTATCCAGGCATTCCCAGCGCCGGCCAACAGCAGTTTGGAGACACCTTGCTCGACCAGCACGACTACATCCTTTTGCCAAGCGTGGTGTCGCGGCATAGCTGGAATCTTATTTTTGATGCAAGTCGGGTTGCGCCAACTCCTGGACAAACACTTCTTCAGGAACGGTTTGCACTCGACCCGCGCTTGCATCCGCCGTTGCAGTAGTAGTCATCCGACACGTCATCTGCATCAAGGAAAATTCATGATCGATTGGTCGTTCTACTGGCCCATTGTGTTGGGAGCTATCATCGGATGGGTCATTTTCATTTGGTCTTGGATGACAGTTCCCATTGTCGGCGTAGTCACTGTACTAGGCTATAAGGCCTTCGGCTTAGCAATCACCCTGTGGCTGCTGTCTTTACCTTTGGCGGGTATGTTGGTGCCATTCACGGTTGTAGCGGCATTGGTTGCGTTTGGCGGAACGCTGATCATCTGGCGTTGCCGCTAATTCTTGCAGTCGGTTTAAAGTCCGCATCCACCGCCTCCAGCAAGAGTGAATTTCCTTGCGCCATTTCCGAGGTGGCGTAAGATGCATTTCATCAATTTCTAACCGCTGGCGAACAGTCGCCTTGCCAACACAAAACGTCCATGACTATCACCTCGACTCCGGAAAATGAATCCAAAAGCCTGGCTGACCTGGTGACTGAAGATCAGCTCGCAGACGAGCAAAAGCAGGCATCCTGGAAGCCGGTTAGCAGTGACTACACAGGACAGTGCCCGCAGTGCGCACGTCCCCGCATGCTCCTTTGCGCCAATGGCAAACACGTCTGTGAAAAATGCCAGTGGTGCCCTGAAGATAACGCCTACGCACCGAATATTTGAGTTTTTCTGCCAATGAATAACCGGGAAATTACCATGGACTGGATGCCTATAGTGGATGCGCCACTTGACGGAACACCTGTAATCCTGCGCGCTGAAACCAATCCGGAATACGGAGAACATCTGATGCGCTGGTCGAAGCGAAATAAGCGCTGGGAATGCAAAGTCTATGTGGAGATCCGGAAAATCGAAATGCGTTCCCTCAGACCAGTCCTGCGCGTGGCGTGTGCGTCTACCGAAAGAAAACGCTACCCAACTCGGCCAGAGTGACCACCATCTGCGTGCGCGCGATCCCCGATCCAAGCGAGCCTGGTGAGTGTTAGCGCTGCAGGGACGAATCGCCTCGCTCGGTGCGCGGCGCCTCTGCCCCGTGCCGCGATCATTTCCGACTCGGGTAGGCAAAATAAAACGTTGAAAATAGTCTCCGACCTGTGGGGCTATAAACGCATTGCGTGTATTTTAATAGGTGTGGATACGCTACGACCGCGCCTCGAGGAACAGGGGGTGGAGCAGAAAATGACAATGGACAACCCTACCGCAATCGACGCAGCCGACACTCTTGCTAACGGCATCGAAGGCGACACCGTGCACGAGGAAATCCTGCGGCGAACCGTCCGCAGCCTCGGCGAGAGCACCGACGTCGACTTGGTGAACGACCCCCATATCGCACTGATGATCGCGATCAAGCCGACCGACGCTCTCATTCTGCAAGCGATACACGAGCGCCCGATGTCCACCGGTGAGCTAGTAGACTTCACTGAGGCCTTGCGGGACGACACAACTCGATCGGCTTTCGCACATGCTGCCCTGCGCGTGATTGCGCGGCGCATCCGCGAACCGCTGCACGATGCGATCGTGGCGATGCAGCCGCACATCGCCGAGAACAAGAAGCGCTACAAGTGCTATATCACCCACCTCATGGGCGCCACAAACACCGATGGTTAACCACCCAAACCGCAGCCGGCGGGTCCAGCGCCAGTCGGTTATCCCGAATTCGGTCGATATTCGCTTAGCCAGGGAAGCGGACGGCCTAACACAAACCGAAGATGGCGCCCTGGTACCCTCAGCCCTGCGCAGCTGGCAGGACTGGGAAGCCAGCCCCCGTCGCATGCACCCGGCAATCTAGGAGCTTTTCCTGATCAAAATCGGCCGGCAGTAAACCGCGGCTTTTCTTTTCGCGAACCTCGTCTACACTGCTTTTCAACGTAAAAAACGGGGATTGCATGAATACAATCTTTGATAAGGCCATCCGCCCGGTGAGGCCTTGCCAACAGCCGGGCATTTACATCATCGAGGAGTTTGCAAAGACCCTCCTCGGCACAAGCGTCTCGAAACTCCAAGGCGTAAGCGCCGGGGCCGTTGATATGATTTTCCGCGTCATGCCCGCCTACAGCATCATCGGCATATGGATAACGCTGAACTACGTTTACAACGCGGGGCCAGTCATTGCCGCCATTGAGCCAGAGCTAACGGGCGAACTACCGCCCGAGGCCGGATCGTTGCAGATTGACGTACACACCACCGTGGTAATGCGCGAAGCCCCGCACGTGGTCCGAATCTTTTTTGGATCATTCAGCAACACGAACGACGTAATACGCCAAATGCAGCAATTACCAATGCACCCGATGAAACCGCACGCACTCAATTAGGGAAGGACGCGCCATGACTGACAACCAGATCCGCCGGACCGTGCAAATGCTTTTGCGGCAGATGCAGGGCCTTAGGGTAGAAAACATTATTATCCCGCTGCTTGACCAGGTGCTCGCCGGGCTTTATCACCTGCGCGTGCCGTCTTTCTGCATGACGCTCGACCGGCCCGCTACACTGAAGACCAACCGGATGATCTGGACAGCAGGGACCCGCATCATCAATGAGCGCCAGATCGTCGTTACCGGCCCCTCGAAGCGGGTGCACTTGCTGGCCAGCTGCCATGCCGACCCCGAAGACATTGCTCTGGCCGCGTCGTTTGCGGACGTTCTTGAGTGCGAGCCAGATCTCTACCGCGACCTCAGTAACGACGATTTCCGCGCCGATTTGGAGGCGTCGTTTTGCCCGCCGGTGCCACGCTATCGAGGGGACGTCGACTAATGACAGCGTCGCTTTTCATTTCACCGCGCATTCCGCCGACAGTATTTCCCGCCGGGAGACGCCGCCCAGGAAGTTGGACTGGTTCATTCGGTCCACCGCTAGAAGCACCGCCGTTTGCGCGCCGCCGCACCGTGCCAGGGACGAAAACTCTTGCATAGACACCTGGGGCCCAAAGGCCGATCTGCCCAGGTAGCTGATAACGATAAGTACGTACGACATTGCGCCTCCCGTCATTTACGTGCATTACGGTTTATACGAGAAGCGCCCGGTGTCAAACCGGCGGGTCAATCCGGAGGCCTGCGTTCCCGCCCCGCACGAAGTCCTCGCGGGCTTGCGCCAGCAACGCCATGTCATGTGCGCCCCGAGCATGCACCGGAATTCCCGCCGCGAACGCTTTAGCCATTGCAACTCGCTTGAAGTCGTCGGTACCGGTGAAGTTGATCGACGACCAGTCTTTCATGAGCGCGAGCTCGATGATCGCCCGAGCCTCTCCGCGGCTGCCATTGGCAGCTTCGATCCGCCGCCTCTTGTCCACCAAGCGGCTGCCATCGGTTCGCGACAGTACGACGTCAGGGCCGCGTTGTTCAACGAACCACGTATCGGCGAGGGCGATCGACCCCGTGCCATATAGCCTCACCAGGATGCGCAAGCGTTCGTCGCGCCACTTCGACGGCTTCGGCGGCGCTGCTTCGTAAGCCCGCGTGTATTGATCTACTGAAAACCTGCTCAGGTGATAGTCACGAAAGGGAATCACATGAGCATGACGCTGGAAGAAGAATTCAAACGGTGGACGGCCAAGCGTAAAGCAGCGTTGGTTACCGAAATTATTCAGGGTAAGACCAGCGTGGCTGAGGCAAGCCGGGCCTTCGACATCCCGCCTTCGGAGATCGAAGAGTAGGTTGACGAAGGACGCAAAGGCTTGGAGAACGCATTGCGCGCCAAGCCGCTGGACGCGGGGGCCGTTATCCGCTGGGCTTGGTACGAGGATTCCATCGCTGCTACAAAGGGGTCGCGCTATGTTCTTTGCGCCAGTTTTCCCCGCGCAGCTGCCAAATACAGCCAGGGGGGGAAAGCAGGGCCGAGGCATCCAGTCGTTGCCGATTGCAAAGACGGTTCTCGTCATGCATGAATCGATAATAGTATTTCGGCGTGTGGCCACGTGCCATCGAATAACCAAGCAGCCAGTCATCATTGAACGCCTCGGGACCATACGGTTCGCTTTTCAGCCAGTCGTAGAAGGCGGCCAGAATGGAATCGAAATGGATTCCTCCAGGCGGATGCAGCAACCGGGCTTGGGCATGGACTCGACTCGCGTCGTAGAGATCGTCTAGGGCGCGTGCCATGTCCGCAGCAGTCCAGCGGCGCGCAATGGCGCGCCTGATCAGATCATCGAGCGTCGCCTGGTTGAATAGATTGATACGCGGCAGGGTTGCACTACTTCTGTCAAGTGTTCCTGTGATGTCGATACCGGACGAAGAATCGACGCGGCCTAATCGCAGATACATTTGGCGAGCCTGCCAGCTGTCGACGCGATCATGCTGCACGGCGAGGAACAGCGACTCCCAGTGTTTTCTCAGTTTTGCTTCAATGGCGCTCGCTTGAATCGCGGCGCCTGTTGTTTTCGCGATTGCGCATGCGGCAGCGTGGCGCACCAGTTCCTCTGGAACCGGCGTGTCTGGAACCCAGCCCGCTTCGAGTTGCGCGAATAGCTGAGCGATGTGTCGCGCCAGAATGCGAGTCGCTGACATCAGCGCAATGGTTTCTTCATCACTATGCAAATCATCGCTATGCCATATATCGTCCAATGCTTTTTCGGTATGGCGCATCTGACCTCCAAGGTCCGTGAAGGGGAAAAGATGGGTATAACTACACTCTACTTTTCCGCAGTCACAAAGAAAACACTGTCGCGGAGCAATGTCCCTTGTTACTTTGGTTTTTCACTTCAATGGCTTGGAAATTTCTCAGCCGGACCACTTCATGGCTGGTGGCTCCCTGCAAACTTGTCGTAATACGATGCCTGCCAACGCATGCCGGGCAAGGACAACAGAGCGGCGGCGCCAAATTGCACCTAAAAGCTATTCGACTCGTTGGTCAACTCGTGATGCTAGACAAACGTTGCAAGCCTGAAACAGGCGAAGATGAACCTGCAGGTGCAATGCGCGCGAAGAGGTAAACCGATAGACTGCGCGTACAGTATTGGAAAGGCAAATATCGATGACACACTCCAAGGCCCCAAAGGGGGCGATGGACTCTCCGGCCCGCTATGGCATTGCTGATGCTGCCAGAACCCGAATAACAATCCAGATGCTTCAAAACGCAAATGTCGTACGCAGGCCGCAACCGAATCCGGCCAAAGTCCCAACAAAGCCAGCGACGCGAAAGCAGCCATAGGTCTTTATCGCTTTTACCCGCCCTTGGCGGAAAGACCTGCGACTTGAATGATCTGGGGAGCGGATGTACCTGAACTTCGCGCCGCCCTGGCATTCTTGAACAATGCTCGCATAAAACGCATAACTGGATGTTGTCTGTAGTGGTTCATCGGCGCACTGGGGATAGAACTTAGGTATCGTATCTATCAGGTAGAGCATCGTGTTTTTGTTTGTTGTCTGTTTCTTAGCGCTACCGCGCCATTATTGAAATAATGAATCCGGGTCGCGTCCGTCTGATCGTCTCCAGCCATAGAAAAGGGACTGTACCAGGCGGTTAATGCAGTCCCTTTGTGCCGCTATCCAGCTAGTCAGTAGGTGGCACAGCACGATTATGGGGAGTCGGTGATGTGTCGTATTGTCGGCCGTTAATCTGCCGCACTGTCATGCGCCAGCCATCTGCCGAGAACACCTCAACCAACGGTTAGCTCGATGGGGAGCGCCGCCCCAAATCATTGAATCTGACCTGATCCACGGGCAAGTGGAGCGCTGGCACGGGAAGCGGAACAAAGTCCAAGGTCAGTCTGCTTGCATTCATGCTTTGCAAACATTGAAGCGCACAGCACGGTCACCACTGCATCAAGGTGTATTCAACACCAGGCACATTGCCGATCTGTAGTAGCGGCATTTGCTCAGGCAAATGGACGTGATCTTGGCGGGAATAGGTAGGGCAGAGGTATTGAAGGCGGGTTTGGGTTAATGACACCATCGTTGGTACGAATGCGAATGGACATGTCCACAAAAGCTATGCGGTTGCTCCGGAATCGAAGCCCCAGGCAGCTCAGTATGATCGCTTGCCCGACGAAATGACCTGATGCTGCCGCCGTACAGGACTCCAGCTGGTAGCAGCAACCCAATGCGTCGGACAGGACAGACCGGCGCAGGGGGTAGGGTAGCTGCGCCTGCACGCGACTAGTGATAGCGCGGCAGGGGTCCTACTCCTATAAGACTAGACGCCACTGGAGCGTACCGGTGGCCGCATGCCGGGATCGCCAGACAGGAAATTCGAAAAATATCCAAAATATTCTGGGATTTTGGTCCCTTGACCGCGCCACAGACCATCAGACATTGATTACGCTGTATTCAAGTGCAGTGAAAAGCAGGCCGATACGGCCACACGGTACTGTCACTGGGCACCCGTAAATCTGCATCAATAGCATGTGGAAAGGGTCCAGAAGTGAGCAGTCCAATTTCATCTGCGCCAACCGCAGGCGTGAACAGCCCAGGATGGCATGCCACGCTTGGATACACAGCCTTTGTTTGCAGTGTGCGCTTCTGCAAAGCGCATTGATTAAGGGAGAGTTTTACATGAAAAGCAGGCTTCAGCACAGCAAGGCATCGGTTTGCCCATCCAATAGGGCGAAACGCGACCGGACGCAAGGCGTCATGCTGGATCAAAAAACGTTGTACGACATGCGAAAGGCACGCGACCTGCTCAAGGAACTGACCGGCAGCCGCGTACTGCTCATCGGTGATCCAAATGACTTGCCATGCGTCGGCGAGGTGCCGCCGCGAGACTCGCAGACTCTTGTACTGCCGATCTGTCGGCAGACTGACCCAACTGCGGCGGCCGAAGCGACCGCGCTCATGATCAGCCAGTTGCAGTTGCTTGTCGAAGTTGAGATGCCAAACATCCTGCAGGGCGGCAGCAAGACGAAATTGCGGCTTGCGTTCGAAGGTTTCAATCGGGACGAACCACTGTTTGCAAACGACGAAGTGCGGGCTTGGGCCCGCAACGTGTTCATCCTGAATGTTCCCCAGGCGATTGGCGTGCTCGAGGAGGCTAGCTACCAGTTCATAGCAATTTGTTGCAATGATCTCGACTTGCTATTACAAAGCGACCACGTTCAAGGCAAGCGTAACCTTGGCACAGGCAACCTGCAGCCAGAATGGGTAGCTGCCTGCAATCTGGGCGGGATCGATGCCACTCAGAATTGGCCATGGTAGATGGCTCCAAGTCAAGCCGTAGACGAGCTTGCGGCACGACTGTCATATCTTGCGTATGGAAGTAGTGTCTGTGGTCGCCGCAATCTACGTAGAGCGGCGACACAGCGACATTGTCCTCAGCATGAGATAGATATGAGCTGCAACCAGGTCGACAAATCTATTGCGTCGGACCTAACCACAACAATTTCTTGACAACGCCAAGTTCAAATGTCCGCTTGCGGGCAAAGTTCAAATGTCCGGGGTGGGGGACGGTTTTCAGGAATTTTTAGGCTGTTTTTTACTAGTTTTATTAATATGAAGCCGCGACAGCGGAATGCTTGTTCAGTACGGTGCTGGTCTAATTTAGCAGCTCAGGTTGCCAAGGCCGCCTGTCTGATTGCCTTTTCCATATCTTTGGCGTCCAGTGCCCGCTGTCTTTTCTTGCCAGGCTCCGGTTTCTTGGTCGACCGCGGCAAGCCGTGATGCGTCCTTGCCGGCCCCGATTGGCTCCGGCTATTATCGCGTTCGGCCTGCACGAGCTGTGCAATCTGCAGTACATGTCCAAGTCGCTTATTTTCGACCATAGCACCCTGATTCACTTCAGGCAAACGATCATAAGTGGTGTAGGGCAGGCAAGCACCACTGGCCTGTAGTTCAATGCGGCCGTCAACATATTCGCACACGTCAATGTATTTAACGATGAGCTTCCGATTGCTCTTCGTATCTCCAATCAGGTAGATCGTCTTGTCGTATTGCAGCGTCAGCCCGTGGGATACCTTGCGCTTCTCACGATGCGTAAAGATCATTTCCAGATCCTCGTCCTCACGCAGTGGCCGGTGCGCATCCCGGTCGTTTCTGGATGGCCTGAATGATCTTTAGACGGTCCAGTCCAGTTCTCGCATCGTCATCGTATTTGCTCCGGTTCTGCCCATGGCCGCTCCCAAACCCGTCTGTCATAGGGTTATCCTGCGGAAAAAGCGGACTTTTGAACTTTGCTAAAACCGGACATTACAACTTTGCTCCTACATTTCTTTGTTGGCCCCAAGTTCAAATGTCGTGGCGCCAACCAAATAGAAATGTCGTGGTTTTGACCTGTTTTCGCTGATTTCAGCCTGTTTTTGAGGTTTTAACAATCACGCAGCCGCGACAGCGGAATGCCCGAGCATAGAAACGGCTCGTCTATCGATTGTTAAGGTGTTAATGCCACCTGCGCCACTGCATCAGCTAGGTCCTGCTCATTAAGCGCCCGCTGCGCCTTGGTTGCCGCTTCCGGGCGTTTTTTCACCGGCGGTAGCCCCCGGTTGGTCCTCGCTGGTTTGCCCAGTCCATGGCGACTGTCGCGCTGCTGTTGCAGGACTTGGGCAATCTGCAAGGTATGTCCAAGTCGCTTGTTCTCCACGATGGCACCCTGACGAATTTCTGGCAGGCGGTCATAGGTCGTGTAGGGCAGGGAAGCCGCGCCAGCCCTTAGCTCAATGCGTCCGTCCGGGTACTCATAGACATCAATATACTTGCCGATGAACTGGCGGCTCAACGGTGTATCGCCAATGAGATAGATTACCTTGTCATATTGAAGCGTCAGCACATGCGATATTCTGCGCTTGACCCGATACGTAAAGATCAGCTCCAGATCCTCGTCCTGGCGTACAGAGCGATGTGCATTCCAATCATCGCGTGGCGGCTTGGCAAAGCGCCGATTGTAGTCAGCAATGAAGCAGGGCATATAGGCATTGGCAGCTGCCATGGTGGAGATCCCCTGTAGTCGCAGTTCCTTGACCAACCGGTCCTGTAGTGTGAGATTGGCTCGTTCAACGCGTCCTTTTGCTTGACTACTATTTGCGCAAATTCTCTCAATATTGAGCTCGTATAGCACCCGTCCAAACTGCGTATATCCATCGCCAGCCTGAGGCTGCTTGCAGTTGACGCGGAATACGGAAGCCTTGTCGCTGTAAAACGCTTGTGGCTTGCCATGCTGTTCGAGATAGGCCCGCGTAGCTTCGAAATAACTGAACGTTGACTCGCTGTACGTAAAATGCAGATGCATCAGCCGGCTGGTGGCGTCGTCAATATAGACCAGGAGCGTGCAGGCCGGTCCCCGATCTTCAAACCAATGATGATCACTACCGTCGATCTGGATCAGTTCGCCGACGCAATGCCGGCGGTTACGGGGTTGGTAGATCTTCGGAGATCGCAGCTGTCGGGGAATCCAGAGCCCGGCTTCGATCATCAGTTGGCGCACCGTCTCTGTGCCAATCTGGATGCCATGACATTCATAAAGCTTCTCACAAGCCAGCGTTGGACCGAAGTCGGCATACCGCTGCCGGATGATCGTCAACGCCTGTGCAGCCAAGCCAGGCGGCAACTGATGATTGCTTGCACGGCCGCGCTTACCAGACACCAGTCCGGTGGCGCCTTGTGTCTGATAGCGCTTGACCAGCCGTTGAATCTGCCGTGTCGTCAAGTTCAGTCGAAGGCCTGCCTGACCCGGCTTAAGATTGCCATCGACTACCGCTTGAATGATCTTAAGGCGGTCGAACTCCTGCATGCTCATGGTAATGGTCCCAGTCGTGGCCATGAAAGCCTCCCAGCAAAGAGATTCCCATAGCATTCATGAACTTCCGGCTTCCCGTATTTCCAAATAGCAAACACGACATTTCTATTTGGGGGAAACCGGACATCTCTATTTGGGACCTACATTCTTCCGCAGTAATCTTGGTAGTTTCGGATTGATGTTGCGTAGGTTTTGGTTGTGAAGTTCTTTATTTTTCAATGGGAACGGCGGGCGAGTTATCCACAGGATATCCTCATTTTAAAGATTTGCTGTTGCGTCCCTT
>NZ_JACYXF010000155.1 GCF_015352985.1 Noviherbaspirillum malthae
CGGCATCATCCGTCGTAGTACTGCTTCTTTCCGTTCCGCTGAATACGCTTTCACTTCGCCTCTTTGCCCGCCCCGGATTCATTACGACTCAAATCAGGTGACGCGACAACTATCCTGACACCGGGGGCACGCAGGAATCCGACACTGGGAAGCCATATACACAAGGTGCTGTTAGCGGGCATATTAAATTGTGGAAGAAGGACGCAAGTGGAGCTTGGGTTGATCGCACCATCGATATGCTTGCGGATAACTCCGGCTGCATTTTAGCTCGTAAGATTTTGATTGCCGACTTTAACGACGATACTTACCCGGACGCCTATTTTTCTTGCAGTGGATTTGACGCAGACCCATTTGCAGGCGAGGCGCAGCGAATTCTCCTGAGCGATCCAGTCACACGGAAATACAAAAACACCATAGTTCCTGTAATTGGCTACGCTCATGGCGCAAGCGCTGCTGACATCGATAGCGATGGCAAACTTGACGTTGTTGTTGCAGATATGAGGGGAAATAACAGTAGGCTAATGCAGCACCACCATACATTTACATCAGCGTGAGTAACATGACAGAGTAGTGCTAATGGATATGCAGCCGCTCCCAATAGGAGAGTCAAGACGCTGCGGCGCTGGCCCGAAGTCCGGCGATGAAGGTTTCCACGTGATGCAGCGTGCTTTCCTTGCGCACGCAGCTACATCGCGCATTCGGTTCGTCGAGCGCGACCGGTGCAAGGCGGCGCACGGTGGTCGGTACGCCGGCGGCGATCAGCTTGGCGCCGTAATGCTCGGCCTCGTCACGTAACGGATCGTCATCCGTCGACAGGATCAGCGCCGGCGGCAGGTGCTTCATGCGGCTCGACTGCAACGGCGATGCATATGGATGCACGCGGTCAATCGCATGCGGTAAGTAGCTGCGATAGGCCGCCGCGCAGGTATCGGCGGCTTCCAAGCCGCCGTTGCGGGCCGACGCGGTGCGCATCGAACAGGTGGTCAGGCCGGGGTCGAGCATGGGCATCATCAGAATTTGTGCCGTCAGCGCGGGTCCTCCGCGGTCACGCGCCATCAGTGCCGACACAGCGGCCAAGTTGCCGCCGGCTTCTAGCCCAGCCACGATCAGGTTGGGGGACCTCCAGCGCTGGCGCTTGCAGTAGCGGTTAGCCCAGGACAGCACCGCATGCGCATCCTCTATGGCCGCCGGAAAGGGTAGCTCATTGGCTAGGGTATAACTTGCGGCCAATACGTTCAAGCCAACACGCACTGCCAGCATGCGGCAGAACAGTTCGCAAGCTTCCAGCTCATCGGTGATGAAACCGCCGCCCGGGAAGTAGACAATCAGGCCCTCAGTGGCCGCCGGCGGCTGAAAAAGCATGGTGGCGAGCTCCCGATGCGTGCCCTTGACCGCCTGCCTACGCATCGTCACTTGCATTGTAAGCGCTGCTAGGTCAGGCGGACGATCGGCTGGTCGCACAACCTCGTCGTCAAGGCATGCCGTTCTTTTGGTCGTCATGGGTCGTACTATAACGTTGTTCTGCAATGTTGGTAAATGGCCTGAGGCGAATTGACTATTCAGTTTGCTGAACAACAAAGTCCGCCATTTAGAACGCGCAGCAAGCCGGCTGTTGTTAAACGCCAACGTTTTGCTCCCGCCCCCTGCCAGATCCCTTTTCATCACTATGTAGGAAATGGCAGGAAAGGGCGATGAGGTGGGCAAGCGTAGGCATGGACGATCAGATGACGGGCGACCCTTTCGCAGCGGCTGGTAAAAGGCCCACATTCCACTTTAAAGTGGCGGACCGCGCTTGGTAGGCGTTGAGTGTGTAATCGCGGGTAGCCGAATGGGCGCGCTGACCGATTTAACCATCTGGGGGCGGCAAATCATGAATGAACGTTGGAACCGACACGACGAGGCGACTACGTTGGAGACGTCCGTCCATCTACCGAGTTACGGAGTGGAAGATGAGGTTCCAAGCGTCAGACCTTCGGTGATCCGATGTCGTGCGAAAGGATCAGCACTGTCGACATAACGCATTGCCGAATGCACTGAGGTAGCCTGACATTTGTGGACACTCCCGTTTGATGCACTGAGTAAATGGGAGAAGGCATGAAGAAAGAAATCAGGAATTACACGCCCGAGTTTCGGGCCGAAGCAGTAAAGCTGGTGCTGGAGCAGGGACTGTCCCTGGAAGCGGCGGCGTAGCGGCTAACCGTGCCCAAGGGAACACTGTCGAACTGGGTAATAGCGGCCAAGCGTAGAAGTAGCGCAGGCACTGCAGCGCCGGGAAGCCGGAGCGTAGTCGAGCTGGAAGCCGAGGTCGCCAAGTTGCGCAAAGAATTGGCTACAGAACGCATGGAAAAAGAAGTGCTAAAAAAAGCGGCGGTAGGTTCAACTGGTCACTGCAACAGGCTCTCAAGTTTATCTGCCGGCGTCCGAAATCCCAACGTTTTTCGCGGACGTTGATTCAACTGTAGTAGTTTCGACTTGAGCGTACAGTAAGGCCTTGCCAAAGGGTGGGGTTACCCGGTTTGATAGAGGTGCGAATCTTTATTAAACCAGCGCAAATGCGCCAAGGAGTAACCCCATGAGTAGTGTTCCTCAGAACGTCATCAAACACAAGGTCGGCTTGCTGAATCTGGCTGCCGAGCTTTCAATGTGTCCCGCGCCTGCAAGGTGATGGGCTTTTCCCGCGACACCTTTTATCGCTATCAGTCGGCGCTGGAGAGCGGCGGAGTCGATGCCCTGCTCGACGCCAACCGCAAGAAACCCAATCTGCGCAACCGGGTCGAGGAAGCCACGGAAACAGCCATTGCAGCCTTTGCTATTGAGCAACCAGCCTTTGGGCAAGTTCGAGTTTCCAACGAATTGCGCAAGCGCGGCATCAGAGGTGGCCCCGTTTGATTGGACAGCATATTGCTGCTGCTAAGTGGAGCTTCGCGGAAGTAGGGTTGCCATCTATGCTGCTTGTGGCATTGGCTGGTTGCCGAAGTAGAACGCATCCGGAGTCACG
>NZ_JACYXF010000156.1 GCF_015352985.1 Noviherbaspirillum malthae
TAAGCACAGCTCTATCGCTGTGGACCACTGGCCGGCCACGTCCATCTGCTCGTCGTACGGGGGCCGGAATAAGCGGCTCAAGAATTGCCCATTGTTCATCGGTAAGTTCTTCTCTTCGCGCCATGATAAAACCCCGTCATGTCGAAAAGAGCGTTGACTACCTATTTATGAAATGAGTTCTATTATGAAACAAGCAGCACGGACCGCCATTTTGCATCAATCTTCCTTGGCCATGGTACTTGGCGTCGCGCTGGTCGGCTGTGGCGGCGGTGGCAATGCTCCAGTGAACCAGTTACTGCCCGCCGTCACAACAGACATACCGTCGATGCAACCATCCGCGTCCGCATCAAGCGCCCAGGTCGGTTCCCACGGCCAAATCTCGAGCGCTACGGCCTCATCGAGTGCGGTCAGTGGGAGCGCCACCGCCATCAGCGCACCGGTGTCAGGCACACCGCACCCTCCTTTGGCGTCGGTCAGTGTCCCCCTTCCTACTTACAATATTGGCAGCGTCAGCGCTGCGGCAATGATCATCGACCGCAAGACGGGTAGTCACGAACCAGCAACGATGCAGATGACCGTACCGATTGGCACGCCAGTGCAACGCATCGCACAGACGTTTATCGCGCAGGTCAGCGGCGAACTTACGCGGGTCGAGCTTGCCTTGCAGTCGTGCAGCGCAATTCCAGTTGCCTTACATATTGAGGTTCGCCGCGGCAGCGCGCTGGACTCCCCGATTATTGCAACTGGTGTGGTTGACCCCGCCGCACTGCCGACTGCCACCTCGGGTCGCTGCACAATTGACGCGCCTGTCTATTGGGCAAACGTGCCGCTCTCCCCAGCCTCGGTCAACGTCAGGGCTGGGGAAACACTGTCTGTCTGGCCATTTTCAAACGAACCGGTATCGTATGCTTGGGCTGGCAGTGCAGTAAGCGCCACGAGTGTCAGTGACATGTCGTATGCAAATAGTTCAGCCAGTGCTGGCAGCGCAGTGAGCCCAGCAGGACAGACCACCGTCTGGTCTACCGATACCAAAGCGACAGGCAAGCAAGCCATTGCCGGTTTTGCACCCGGATTCCGAACGTTTGTCGTTCCGACCGCCAACTAGGCAACACCCGACACGGTGCGTGTAGGCGGGCGCCTACCTTGACAGCAAGCCTGCTGCAAGGTGCATCCCAGGGTTCACTATGGTCCGGCAAGCCAGTCCCATGGATGGCTGCGCAAGACTGACCCTCGCATTGGAAAGGAGTCGTCATGGTCAGCAATGCATTCGCCCCTGTGACAGGGGATTTCGTAAGACGATCGCGCCACCAGCCAGGCGTGCGGCGTCGACGTTTTCAGAGCCCTGAGCCGGCACGAAGGGAACGACAGGAATCGTCACAACAGCTGCCTCGTGTGCCGCCACGGGCTCGTCTGCATTCCTTCGCCGCCGATTGGGTGATCGTCAATGCGATTCATTACCGGGTGCGTCCTGAAGTGTTCGACCAACTCCGCCATGCGCTCGGGCCAGGTGCTAAAGCCAAGAGCCATCGCTGGCCCTCGCCTCCCCCACAACGTGGGCGGGACGCACGTGATCGCGTCCAGTCCGATGTCACACCCAGCGCAACGCATGCAGCACCGGCTGCTTCGCCTGTTCCGTCCATGCGGCGGCAAACAGCTCCCGCCCCCGCGACCACTGTCCCATCCAGGCCTGCACTCCTGCGCCGTCGCTTCAGCGCAAGGTCCGCTTGCTTGGCAGCCGCTGTTTGCGGGACGGCTTATTTTGCCGTACCGAAGGTATGGTCGCCGGAAGACATCGTGCGCCTCCCTCAAGGAACCTTAGACCCCGGAGTGCTCGCGCAAGTGTCGGCTGCGCGCGCGCCTGCCATTGCCACCCCGGGTATCCCGTCCAGCGCCTCCGCCTCCGCAACGGGCGAGCCAGCGCGCATTGACAACGTTCCCCATATCACCGCCACTTCCGTTAACGCAACGTCATCGAGCATGCCGTCACAGGGTTCAGTGCCGGCAGCGTCTAACCCTCAGCCAAGCGAGGCGGCACCCCAACCGAGCGCCGTCAAACGCTTGGACGCCCCCTCAAGTTCGTTATCCTGTTCACAGGCCCATGAAGCGCTTGGCCTATGCGACTTGCATCGAGTTTGGCAGGGGCAAAAGCTTAGCGGTAATTTGTTGAAATCAGAAATACACGTTAATACCGACTCCTTTCCTTAACGTGTCAAAGAGCATATCGAATTCGCACGGCAGGGGCCGGGTGACGAACGCGCGCCAGCAGTGCATGAGCCAATGCACTGGAACTAGCCAGGCCCGCACCGCACGTAAGGCTTTCGTCCACCTGGGTAGGCTCAACGGTATGGCTCGATCGGTTTTTTTCCGATCCCCATTCTGGTCCGAAGGTAACGCTGGTTGCTGTGCGCGATCCAACAGGCGTACTCGATTACCTTCATGCCACCAGCAAAAGCTAAACGCACAATACACCAGGATCCAGTGACGTCGAATAGCGCGATCACTGCGCACCATGAAATCGGCCCAGCCCAATTCATCTTTGGTCTGCTTGTAGCTTTGTTCAATCCAGTTTCTTAATCCATA
>NZ_JACYXF010000157.1 GCF_015352985.1 Noviherbaspirillum malthae
TTGCCTGGCTTAACAAGTTCAAGCGTGTCATTACACGTTGGGACCGCTGCATCGAACATTACACCGCCTTTGTTCATCTCTCACTCATCATGATTCTGCTTCGCCGCCATTTATGAAATGAGTTCTAGGGATTGCGCACCGCATGGTTTATGCCTGCGTAGTTGGGGCCGCTTGCAAGTGACGAGGTGCAGGCTAGAAGAATAATCTGTATAAGTTGTGGCTTGATCTGACAGGATGTGTCAGATTATGAACTCCCGAGTTCGACCGAAAGTGTGTGAAGACGTCGTTTTGCCATGAGTCCAGAACGAGATATGGGAGAAAAGATTGTTTTCTCTTCCATAGGTCGTGGTCGATCCGCTCGGCCTTCACGTTTTCACACAGCCTCGACCCTTAGGCCTGTCAACGCAATAGCAAAAACGCTATACATTTATGCAACGGTTCAGCATTTGTTATGGGATATGTCATGAACCATACGAATGGCCATGGCTCACAGTATCTAACAACAACAGGAGCTGAAGGCAGTGCCATGGACGAGTACCAGATCATGTCCTTGCTTGAAAGGATACAACCAGGTAACGCTGATCCCTCGACGGTTGCCAGACTCTACGCCGAAACGTTAGCAGCAATCTCCGATCACATTAGCGATGACCAGATGCGCCGCTTTCTGATCTGTGGCGCATATTTATGTAATAAGGCAAAAGAAACGGCCACAGACCCAGACTCCGTTGAAGAATACTATTCTTTCACCGGCGCAAAGCGACTGCACTGAGGTTTATCTCCATCCGGATTACCGGACCATAGGATGGGATTGATCGTTTCTCGTGGCCCTTAGTAACTGCAATCACCTTTTAAGAAAATGTCGTGTCGAAGTATGCCCACCTAATCCCTGAACTTGACCTCATTGAGGCATTTGGCTTCTGGCTAAAACATACTCTGCCGGAGCCTGTCCTGATTTTTGTGTGCGAGGCATATCATATCTTTGACGATATGGAGGCGATATGCCACGCAAGACCAAGGATCTGACATCGGAGCAATCTTCCACGCCAGAAATCCCCAAGGAGCTTCTTGATCAGTTCGTGACCGGGCCGATGACTGCGCAAGCAGTTGAAGCCCTGATGGGCAAATTCAAGAAGGCGGTCATTGAGCGCGCCTTGAGTGGGGAGCTGACCCACCACCTGGGCTATCCGCCGGGAGCCGCCAAGCCGGATGAGAACGGCAATCATCGTAATGGCACCAGCGCCAAGACAGTTCTGACCGACGAAGGTGCGCTGCGCATCGACATCCCGCGCGACCGCCAGGGTTCATTCGAGCCACAGCTGATCGGCAAGCACGAGCGACGCTTCACCGGGTTCGACGACAAGATCATTGCCATGTATGCACGTGGCATGACCATGCGCGAGATGCAGGCCTTCCTGCGCGAGATGTACAACGTCGAAGTCAGTGCCGAATTCATCAGCAGTGTCACCGATGCCGTCATGAGCGAGATTGCCGCGTGGCAGGCCAGGCCGCTGGAGCCGATGTACCCGGTCGTCTTCTTCGATGCCCTGCGCGTCAAGATCCGGGAAGATGCCGTGGTGCGCAACAAGGCGGTCTACCTGGCGCTCGGCGTGCTTGCCGACGGGACGCGGGACATTCTGGGTCTTTGGATCGAGAACACCGAAGGTGCCAAGTTCTGGCTCAAGGTATTCAACGACCTGAAGACGCGCGGCTGCAATGACATCCTCATCGCCGTCACGGACGGCCTCAAGGGCATGCCTGAGGCGCTTGCTGCCGTCTATCCGGCCACCACGCTCCAGACCTGCATCGTGCACTTGATCCGTAATAGCCTGGAGTTTGCCAATTGGAAGGAGCGAAAGGCACTGGCCGCGGCCCTCAAACCGATCTATACCGCCTCCAGTGCCGAGGTAGCCGAAGCCGAGCTCAACGCCTTTGAGCAAGGCCCTTGGGGACAGAAGTTTCCAACTGTGGCTGCCAGCTGGAGGCGGGCCTGGCAACATGTGATTCCGTTCTTCGCGTTCCCGCCTGAGGTGCGTCGCGTCATCTACACCACCAATTCCATAGAAAGTGTACATGCGCGCCTGCGCAAGATCATCAAGACTCGCGGGCACTTCCCCAGCGACGATGCCGCCACCAAGCTCATCTGGCTGGCCCTGCGCAACATCACCGCACAATGGAGCCGTGCTGCACATGACTGGAAACAGGCGATGAATCAGTTCGCCATCATGTACGCCGACCGATTCAATTTACGAGCGTAGAATGAACACGACTTTACCACCGCACCGCACGCTCTTGCCCTTCACATGGGGCAGCGAGCGGCGCCGTGGAAAAGTCTACGTAGCCCTTGCACACAAAATATCTGACAGTGCGACTCGAAGTCGCTGTTGTAGTTGTTCAAGATCGATCTATTGTTTAGGAGGAATCTAGTGAACCTTCTGTTCCGTCAGAAGAGCCTACCTTGACAGGCGTGACAGGTAACTGTCGGG
>NZ_JACYXF010000158.1 GCF_015352985.1 Noviherbaspirillum malthae
TGTAAGCGGTCCGTTAAACCCGTACTTGCCGGCGAGAGTTAAGACGAGTAAGGTAAATTGCAGTGATAGGGAGATCAATCCGGCAGGACGATTTTCCAGGGCAGCAGCGTCTCGATATCGTCCACGGTTTTCGCCTGCGGCAAGCGGGCAAACAGTTCGCACAGATAGCGATAGGGCTCGAGCCGATTGGCCTTGGCTGTTTCAATGAGCGAGTACAGATTTGCGCTGGCCTGGGCGCCGGCCACTGTATCGCTGAAGAGCCAGTTGCGTCTGCCCACAACGAAGGGGCGAATCGCATTCTCACAGGGGTTGTTGTCGATCGGGTATCGCCCATCCTCGATATAGCGCGTCAGCTTTGGCCATTGCCCGGAGAGGTAGTGCAGCGCGCGGCCCAGCAGGCTGCCGGGCACGACTGCATGCAGGTTCGCCAGCAGCAGCGTTTTGATGCGCTCCAGGATGGGCACACTGGTTTCCTGCCGCAGTCGCCAGCGTTCTTCCACTGTCTGCCTGGCCGGTTCGGCGTCGCGCCATTTCGCTTCGACGGCATACAGTTCGCCGATGGCGGCAATGAATTGCGTGGCCAAATGCTCGGGCGAGCGGCTGGCTTTAGGCACGGCGGTCTCGGCTTCGATGAAGGCGCGGCGCGCATGCGCCCAGCATCCCAGATGCACGAGGTTATATGCTCTTGCGACGGCGGCATAAGATTCATAGCCATCGGTGAGCAAGGCGCCACGGGCACCGTCATAGAGCGCCAGAGCCGTCTTCGCACTGCGCGAAGGCGCATAGGTGAACAGGCGGATCGGCGGACCCGTGCCACTCATCTGTGCCCACAGATAGGATTTGGTCCGTGCTGCCCGCCCCGGCTCCTTCAACACCTGCAGCTCGGTTTCATCGCCCAGGATCAGATCCGCATCCAGCAGATGGTCGCGCATGAGATTGATCACCGGCTGCACCGCCATGCCGGCACGCACGACATTGGCTGCCAGGGTATTGCGGCAGAAATGCCCGCCCAGGGGGCCGATCAAGGCCGCCTGCCGGTACAGCGGCAAGCCATCCTGGTATTTCGCGGTGATGATCCAGGCCAGCGCCTTCTCCGTCAGCAGCGAGCGCGGAATCAGCTTGATAGGGGCTGGTGCGATTGCCATGCCACCATCGCAGCAGGGACAGGCATACTTGACCCGCTCATGTCGGATGACGCGCACCTTCGCCGGCACGATGTCGAGCTGCTCCGTGGTCTCCACGCCGATTTCCACCAGCGGTGTGCCGTCATGCGGGCAGGTGCGTTCCGATGCCGGCAATTCATGGCGAATGACTTCGCGTTCCAGCGCCGGATCGAGCGGTTTGCGTCCGCGTTTATGCCGATTGTGCGCCGGCACGCTGATCTTCTCCCCGGGCGCGACTTCGCCTTTGTCGAGCAGTTCGGCTTCGTTGAAGAACAGATCGCGCTGATCGGCATGACGTGCTTCGCTCCTGGCAGCAAAGAGCTTATGCTCGAAGGCGGCAACGCGTTCGCGCAGCAGGTCGCGTTCGACCTTGACGACCTTGAGTTCGCCACTGACTGCATGTAACTGACCCTGCAATGCTGCCAGCTGCGCCTGCACGGCGGCAATGAGATCGGCATCGACAGAGGGCAGGATCGGCGGCTGGGACATGCCTGCCAGTATTCCATACCAGCAGCCGGTTAACAAGCCATGCCGCAAGCACTCAGCTGGCTTGCCGGTATTGCAGGGCGCGATGGCCGCGTAGCGCCGCCAGATCCACGCCGTCGAGCAGCCAGTGCAATTGCTCGGCGCTCAACGTCAGCACTGCTTCATCACTGCGCGGCCAGACGAAGCGCTCCTGCTGCAATCGCTTGGCGCACAGCCAGAAGCCATTGCGATGCCAGAACAATAATTTGATCCGGTCCCGCCGCTTGTTACTGAAGACGAAGCAGGCTGGCGCAAAAGGATCGAGCTTCAAGGCATGCTCGACGATGCCGCACAAGCCGTTGACGCCGGCGCGGAAATCGATGGGATCGCGATGCAGATAGACGCACAGGGACGGATTCAGCGCGAACATGGCAAGGCGGCCAAAGCATGCAGCCACGACGTCGTATCGGAAGCGTCAGTGCCTTGCCAATGGAGGATTACGCCATTAGGCAGCTCGGCGCGCAAGACAAGAGGCGACGACGCGACTTGCACGGCAATGAAGGGGGTGGTCGATGCCGTTGCATCGCCAGATACCGAATCGGCCCGAGAGCGTCTGCGCAGCTTCTTGCTGGCTGCGTACAGCGCATAATGGGAAAGGCCATGCGCTCTGGCATACTGCGCCAGCGCCATGCCTTGGCTGCGCGCTGCTTCAATGTGCACACGCCATTGTTCCAGACTCACCGTTGACATCCCGCTTCCTCCGTTTGATGAAAACGGGTAGCTTCTTGCATTCATGTTCTCGGCGCAAGGACGTGTTTGAAAGACCGCTTAC
>NZ_JACYXF010000159.1 GCF_015352985.1 Noviherbaspirillum malthae
GCCATCCCACATTGACGGGATACCGAATCTACGAGCAGAAGTTTAGGCGGGCGTCCAGCGATGCGGCAGCAGTTCGGTGACACGGCTAGCCGGCAGTGTCGGTAAGCGTTCGAGGACATCCTTCATGTAGGCGTGCACGTCAAGGCCGTTCAGCCGCGCCGAGTGCAATAGCGTCATCACCGCGGCAGCACGCCGCCCCGCCCGCAGACTACCGGCGAACAACCAGTTCTTTTTTCCAAGGGCAATAGGCCGAATCTGGTTTTCCACCCAGTTGTTGTCGATCGGGACAGTACCATCGTCCAGGTACCGCGTCAGAGGTCCCCAACGGTCCAGACTGTAATTGATCGCTTTGGCAGTCGCGCTGCCATCAGGGACTCGCTGCCGTTGCGCCAGTAACCAGGCATGTAACATATCAGCTGCCGGTCTGGCCAGTCGATTCCGCACTTCTTGCCTGCTTTCGGCATCCAGGTGCTGTACCTGCCGCTCAATATCGTACATTGCACCGAACAGCTTCAACGCTTCCTCGGCAATCTGGCTCTTGTGGTTGGCATAGAGCTCATGGAACTTGCGGCGTGCATGTGCCATGCAACCAGCTTCGATGATGCCTTGCTTGAACAAGTGCTTGTAGCCGCTGAAGTCGTCACAGATCAACGTACCGCGCCAGTCACCAAGCAATTCCCCGGCATGTCGACCGGCGCGGGATTCGGCGAAGTCGAACACCACCGCCTTCATCGAATTCATGCTGGTGCTGCAGTAACTCCACAGATAGGCGCGATGCGTCTTGCCGTTGCCCGGCTTGAGCATGGCCACCGGCGTCTCGTCGGCATGCAAGACACGCTGTGCCAGCAGTTCCTGGCTCAGTGCATCGACCAGCGGCTGCAACTGCACACCGCATACGCCTACCCACTGTGCCAGCGTTGAGTCTGGAATCGCAAATCCGGCACGGCCGTAGATGCCGCTTTGTCGGTACAAGGGCAAATGATCCAGATATTTGGCAACCAGGACATGGGCCAGCAGACCAGCGGTCGGAATGCCCTTGTCAATGATCTGCGGCGGCACCGGAGCTTGCACCAACGTCTCGCATTGACGGCAGACCCACTTGCCGCGAACATGGCGCTCCACTGTAAAGACGCCTGGCTGGTAGTCAAGCTTCTCGGCCACGTCCTCGCCGATGCGCTGCAGTTGGCAGCCACAGCCGCAGGTAGTGGAATCAGGATCGTGGCGCACTTCCTTGCGCGGCAAGGATGCCGGCAACGCTGTGCGCTTGGGTTGCTGCTTCTTGCCCTCATCGTCGGCCGGCTTGGTCGGATTGAGTTGCTCGATCTCGGCTGTGAGCGCCTCGATGTCGGTGTCGAGTGTTTCGAACAGCATGCGCTGCTGCTCACCGGTGTAGGCTTCGCTGGAAGCGGCGAACTTGAGCCGCTTGAGGATGGCCATCTCGTGCGTAAGCTTGTCGATCAGGGCCTGCTTGCCACGCATCTCCTCCAGCAGGCGGCTGGCGAGCTGACGCAGTTCATCGGCGCCGAGAGTGGACAGGTCGAGGGCGGAAGTCATGCACGGCAGTGTGCCAGAACACCCGCCGCAAGTGAACAGAAACAGTATACGTACCGGGCGTTAGAGCACGGCGATGACGTGGTCAGTCGCCAGTGTTTTCCATGGCAGGCCGGTGACCAGTGCCTGCAACTGCTCGGCGTTCAGGCAGACAGTGATCGCTGAAGTGCCATCGGTCCAGACGAAGCGCCCGCGGTTAAGGCGGCGTGCTGCTAACCAGATCCCCAAGCCGTCATAGACCAGGACCTTCATTCGCGTGCCGTTCTTGTTGGCAAACAGGTAGGCATGATGCGGGCGCGCCGCACCGAATACCTTGACCACACGGGCGAGCACGGTGTCGGTTCCGGCCCGCATGTCCAGCGGTTCAGTGGCCAGCCAGATGGCGTCAACACGGATCATCGCAGCCACCCCTGCAACCAGCGGGCGCACTCGCTGGCGGCGGCGTACGGCCAGCGGATCGTTACCATCGTGGCACCGCGCCTGAGTTCGATCACAATGTCCTGCGTGGCGGTGCTCGTCTGTGCGGCAGGCAGGGATAATGGAACGAATTCGGCGCCTGGCGTTGCCATGGCACCAAGCGCCTGTGCTGTGGCTTGCGTCTCTTCTTCGGTGGCCACCCAGCGACGCAGCAGGTTGGCGTTCAAACGATAGTGCAACGCGACAGCGGCGATTGAAACGCCAGGTTGCATGCAGGCCTTGATTGCCTGCGCCTTGAACTCGGCGCTATGCCGTCGGCGGCGGGTCGGTTTTACCTCAGCACTCTCTTCCATGATGTACACGTGTCCATTTCGTTCGTTGGTGGACACGATCCTCGCCGATCAGCGCGTTTCGATTCAAGGTGCCTTCGCCGA
>NZ_JACYXF010000160.1 GCF_015352985.1 Noviherbaspirillum malthae
GGTGTCAGTAGGAACGCAATAATCCCCAAAATAGGAATCGAATTTTCCCCACCCATTTTGAGAAGGGGACTCAAAAATGGAAAGCAAGGCATTGCCAGATGACGTTAAGGTGCCCGTGTCGAACCAGGACATGGGAGGGGAAGTGGTCAATAAGGAACGATGGGAAGAACTTCGACGGCTATGGGAAGCGGGGATGAGTGTATCGGGCATCGCCAGGCAACTGGACCTGGATCGTAAAACCGTTCGCAGTGCGCTGAAGAAGCCAAACTGGACGCCCTATCAGCGGGAAACGGCAGCGGCCACGACGCTGCTGTCTCCTCATGAAGACTGGCTTAGGGAGCGGGCGCCGCAAGTGCATTATTCGGCGCGCATTCTCTATCAGGAATTGCGATCGCAGCGTGGCTTTACGGGCAGCTATGATACGGTGCGCAAGACGATACAGCCATGGCGCGGTCAGGCATCAGTCGCATCGCTGACCCAGCGCCGCTTTGAAACCGAACCGGGGCAGCAGGCCCAGGTCGATTGGGGGCAGATCAAAGTACGTTTCGCGCACGGGCCGGCCGAAGTGCATATCTTCGTCATGACGCTGGGTTATTCGCGCCGGGCCTATGTCGAGGGTTTCGAGAACGAACGTCTGACCTCCCTCCTGGCAGCCCATGAACATGCGTTTGCGTGGTTCGGTGGCCGGTGCGCCGAAATTCTGTATGACCGCATGCGCACGGTGGTGCTTGGGACAAGTGAAGGCAAGCCGCGCTGGAATCCGACGTTTGACGCCTTTGCCCGGCATTGGGGCTTTGAACCGCGGCTGTGCCGGCCATATCGCGCGCAAACCAAAGGCAAGGTTGAATCCGGCGTGAAATACGTCAAGCGCAATTTCGCGCCCGGGCGCATCTTCCAAGATATCGATGACTTCAACGAGCAATTGCGGCAGTGGCTGGTCGAAATTGCCGACGTACGCCTGCATGGCACCACGCATGAGCGGCCGATCGATCGCTTTGCCGCAGAGGCAGCGGCATTGACGGCGACGTCGTCGCAAGCTGGCTTCCTCGACGCCATGGTCCGTGATCGGGTTGTTGCCCTGGACTGGCTGATATCGATCGACACGAACCGCTACTCGGTTCCCTGTCGGCTCATTGGCAAGACAGTGCAGGTGCTTCGGTCAGGCAATATCTGGCAGATCCGCTATCAGAACAAACTGGTGGCTGAACATGCGGTACTGGCGGGACGTTACCAGTTAAGCGTACAGCCCGGCCATGGCCCGGGAGCCGTGGCACGCAATGCCCGGCAGCGATTTGCCCCGGCAAGCGAGCCGACGACGCAGCCGGTCTTGCCTGTCGATGCGGTTGAGGTACGTGACTTGCAAGTGTATGAACAGATGTTGGAGGTGGCATGAATCCGGCTCAATTGGAACGTCTATCCGAGCACCTGGCAAAGCTGCGCCTGTTCAAAAGCCAGGAACGGCTGGAAGCCTTGCTGCAGCATGCCGCAGCACAGGAAATGCCCTATGCCGACTTCCTCGAACAAGTCCTGGCCGAAGAAGTTGCTGCCAAGGCGAGCAAGAACGTATCGATGCGAACCGTCATGGCCCGGCTGCCCTTCGTCAAACCGCTGGAGACCTTCGACTTCGGCTATCAACCCTCGATCGACAAGAAACAGGTGCAATCGCTGGCGAGCTGTCACTTCATCGAACATGGCGAGAATGTTCTTGTATTAGGTCCGCCGGGCGTAGGTAAAACTCACCTTGCCGTCGCACTGGGCTTGAAAGCGATTGCATCGGGCTACCGGGTTCTGTTCACTACAGCAGCCAATCTGATTTCCATTCTGACAAAAGCGCATGCCGAGGGGCGACTCGAAGAAAAACTCAAGGTCTTTACCACGCCGCGTTTGCTCATCATCGATGAGATTGGCTATTTGCCGATCGACCGGCTAGGGGCCAACCTGTTCTTCCAGCTTATTAGCCGGCGCTACGAGCGTGGTCCGATGATCCTCACCAGCAATCAAAGCTTTGCAGCATGGGGCGATGTCTTTGGCGACCGCGTCATTGCCACAGCTATCCTGGATCGCCTCCTACACCATGCCGTGACGCTCAACATCCGCGGAAATTCATATCGGTTGAAAGAAAAACTGAAGGCTGGTCTCGTCCGTCCGGAAGAGACTCAATCCTAGTCGGGTGAGGAAATTTCCCTTCCGATATTGTGGAAAATTGCGTTCCTCTTGACA
>NZ_JACYXF010000161.1 GCF_015352985.1 Noviherbaspirillum malthae
CTTAGAAGCAGCCATCCTTTAAAGAAAGCGTAATAGCTCACTGATCGAGTCGTCCTGCGCGGAAGATGTAACGGGGCTAAGCCAGTCACCGAAGCTGCGGATTTGTGCGTATTTATACGTGCAGATGGTAGGAGAGCGTTCTGTAAGCCTGCGAAGGTGTGTTGTAAAGCATGCTGGAGGTATCAGAAGTGCGAATGCTGACATGAGTAGCGATAATGCGGGTGAAAGGCCCGCACGCCGTAAGCCCAAGGTTTCCTGTTCAACGTTCATCGGAGCAGGGTGAGTCGGCCCCTAAGGCGAGGCAGAGATGCGTAGCTGATGGGAAGCAGGTTAATATTCCTGCACCGTCGTTAGATGCGATGGGGGGACGGATCGCGGAAGGTTGTCCGGGTGTTGGATGTCCCGGTTTATGCACTGGAGAAGGCTGGTAGGCAAATCCGCCAGCGGGATTCAAGGGTGTGTGACGAGCGGCCTTGTGCTGCGAAGCAATCGGAAGTGGTTCCAAGAAAAGCCTCTAAGCTTCAGTCTAACGAGACCGTACCGCAAACCGACACAGGTGGGCGAGATGAGTATTCTAAGGCGCTTGAGAGAACTCGGGAGAAGGAACTCGGCAAATTGGTACCGTAACTTCGGGATAAGGTACGCCCTTGTAATTTGACACCCCTGCGGGTGAAGGATGAAGGGGTTGCAATAAACTGGTGGCTGCGACTGTTTAATAAAAACACAGCACTCTGCAAACACGAAAGTGGACGTATAGGGTGTGACGCCTGCCCGGTGCTGGAAGATTAAATGATGGGGTGCAAGCTCTTGATTGAAGTCCCAGTAAACGGCGGCCGTAACTATAACGGTCCTAAGGTAGCGAAATTCCTTGTCGGGTAAGTTCCGACCTGCACGAATGGCGTAACGATGGCCACACTGTCTCCTCCCGAGACTCAGCGAAGTTGAAATGTTTGTGATGATGCAATCTACCCGCGGCTAGACGGAAAGACCCCATGAACCTTTACTGTAGCTTTGCATTGGACTGTGAACCAATCTGTGTAGGATAGGTGGGAGGCTGTGAAACGGTGACGCCAGTTGCCGTGGAGCCAACCTTGAAATACCACCCTGGTTTGTTTGCGGTTCTAACCTTGGTCCGTTATCCGGATCGGGGACAGTGCATGGTAGGCAGTTTGACTGGGGCGGTCTCCTCCCAAAGTGTAACGGAGGAGTTCGAAGGTACGCTAGGTACGGTCGGACATCGTGCTAATAGTGCAATGGCATAAGCGTGCTTAACTGCGAGACTGACAAGTCGAGCAGGTACGAAAGTAGGACATAGTGATCCGGTGGTTCTGTATGGAAGGGCCATCGCTCAACGGATAAAAGGTACTCTGGGGATAACAGGCTGATTCCTCCCAAGAGTTCATATCGACGGGGGAGTTTGGCACCTCGATGTCGGCTCATCACATCCTGGGGCTGTAGCCGGTCCCAAGGGTATGGCTGTTCGCCATTTAAAGTGGTACGTGAGCTGGGTTTAAAACGTCGTGAGACAGTTTGGTCCCTATCTGCCGTGGGCGTTGGAAGTTTGAGGGGGGCTGCTCCTAGTACGAGAGGACCGGAGTGGACGAACCTCTGGTGTACCGGTTGTCACGCCAGTGGCATGGCCGGGTAGCTAAGTTCGGAAGAGATAACCGCTGAAAGCATCTAAGCGGGAAACTTGCCTCAAGATGAGACTTCCCGGAGACTTGATCTCCCAAAAGGGTCGTTCGAGACCAGGACGTTGATAGGCTGGGTGTGGAAGCGCAGTAATGCGTTAAGCTAACCAGTACTAATTGCCCGTGCGGCTTGTCTCTATAACCTTGACAGGTGTAGACAAGAAGAGAATGCGTATGCCGATTGGGCATCACGCCCGCCACAAGTCTGAGACAAACAGACAGGACAAAGATAGATCGATACGCCTGCAGGGAAACTGCAGGGATACTTCTTCCGGATTGCGCTGCCTGAGGTTCCCAGAATAGAGGGAACGGCAGGCGGCCTACAAGTTATGCCTGATGACCATAGCGAGTTGGTCCCACCCCTTCCCATCCCGAACAGGACCGTGAAACGACATCGCGCCGATGATAGTGCTGCAACCAGTGTGAAAGTAGGTAATCGTCAGGCTAGTTCTACCGCATCAGCCCTGCCTCC
>NZ_JACYXF010000162.1 GCF_015352985.1 Noviherbaspirillum malthae
CAACGAATCTGAGCTTCGCAGAATGGGGGGCAGTGTTCGGAGACGCAAAGATGACGACAGCTTTACTGGACCGGCTGACACATCACTGCCATATTATTGAGACTGGCAATGAATCATGGCGCTTCAAGCATAGTGAATCGACCCGCAAAGCGACTGACAGAAAGACTTTGAAAAAGGGAGAAATCAAGCCAAAGATCGACGACTTATCCACAGAAAGATAGCCATCTATATAGTACGAAGGTGGGTCAAATTTCGATGAAAATCGTGGGGGTCAGATTTCGGTGATACTCAACAGACTCAGTGCTTTGACGGTCCCGTTAATCGTTTGTGCTGTTACCTCTTGATGCTTCGTGCGAAGCGCTTGGTATAGCTTGGCGGGGGTACCCACAATAACGAGTGGATTTACGAGACCCGGAACTCCTAGATGAGCGAGCTTTTTTATCGCTGCAAGGCATAACGCACGGTACTCGATAGAGTCGTGCCAGTCATCGGATAGTCCAACTGTCGTCGACACGCCGGAAAAGATTCTGGCTGTTTCTCCGCAAAAATAGCGCTGGCCAGCAATCTCCACTGTTTCACGCTCCGCCAGCGCCGCCTTCCCCTCGTCTGATATGTTCTCCCACTGTGCTACTAGAGAAGGGATTACGATTTCCTTTTGAACCCCTTGGACATATGAAATAACTTTGATTGCGCTTCGACCTGCGTCAAGGGCAACAATTGTTTGATCAGACATGAACTACCTTTCACTGTGGGATTGAGCACGAACTGCCCCGACATTTGCCACCTAAATCGGTGCGTTGGGCTTATGGCCTTATGACCATAAGGCCCTATGACCATAAGGCCATAAGGCCATAAGGCCATAAGGCACTATAGAGAACAGTAGAAGAGGAACAACCGCTTCACCACGCGAGTCATTATGTTTTTATCGAACTTTTTGACTCATTTAATTTATGTGTAGGATCTCTTGTGTAGAGCTTGCGAACTACTCTATACTTCCCCCTGTCGCTCTGCGGCCCGTAGTTCTTCAATTAGCCGCCATGCGGCCTGCTGGTTATATACCGCAGCATTCAATCTACAAGCACGTCATTTCTGACGAATAGCCAGTTCGCTATTCGCCAGATTTCCCAACGCCGATGTTCGGCATCTATCTGAGCTAGGGTGCACGCCCTATCTACACCTCGAAAAGCCTTGCGGCTATCACGCGTCGCCCTCTGTTCTGCTCCACTATTTCTGTAATGTTTGGAGTAGGGCAGTTTTTTTCGTCTCTATTGGGTCGAACCAAGCTCGACACAGAGTGTCGCGCCACACCAGTATTTATGCGGGTTTCGAGGAAAATCTCGGACCGATCCCAAGCACATATTGAAAATGCGAGGCTCCAAATTTGGAGTTTCTCGGTAACCCGAACGGGTTATATGCGCATCGACCGGCACTGGCGATTGCTGAAACATTGAACGACAACGATAGACGACCGCTCGTGGCGGGATGGACTGCACTCCAGGCATTGAGACCTGGCCGGCACCCATCAGACTCTTCGCAGGGAATCCTGTGTTCACAACAACTTAGAGGGTGATTGCGCCACCCATACCGGTCCCAAGCGGACTGGATGCGCAACGGGAGAAACTCCGTGAATGTTCGGCGCCTGACGGCAGTAGGTCAGGTAATCACTAACCGTAAGGTAGTGACGTGTTGTTGTAGTGAGCAAGAAGGTGCAACGACACGAAATCAGGATACTTAAGACGGGTCCTTCTCCCCGCTTGTTTCGGAAAGATCGGCAACGTGAGACCCCTTACGCACCTTCAACCAGGCAGCTTCAACGACGCGCGAATGCGTGGTCATCCAGGCTCTCTGGTTGAAGGTGGCGTAGTGATATTTGACTAGAACTCATTTCATAAATGGCGGCGAAGCAGAATCATGATGAGTGAGAGATGAACAAAGGCGGTGTAATGTTCGATGCAGCGGTCCCAACGTGTAATGACACGCTTGAACTTGTTAAGCCAGGCAA
>NZ_JACYXF010000163.1 GCF_015352985.1 Noviherbaspirillum malthae
TGTCAAGCGCGGAGTAAAAGTGAGCCACTTTGCGGGCCTTTACGCGGCCGAATTCTGAGCCACTGACTTGACTGCATTGCCGACGAAGCCGGCTTTCTTCTGTTTCCTGAGTCGGTAACTATCCCCCTTGATCTGTACGATATGAGCATGGTGCAGAATGCGGTCGAGCATGGCCGCGGTCAGCGTCGGATTGGCTCCAAAGGTGTCGTCCCATTGGGCAAACGGCAGGTTACTGGTCAGGATCATCGAACCACCGCGTTCATATCTCTTGGAGACGATATGGAAGAAGTGGCTGGCTTGCTCACCGCTGAACGGCAGGTAGCCGATCTCGTCGATGATCAGTAGCCGCGGTCCCAGCACTCGATGTCGCATCACCGCGTCGTATCGGCCCTGACGCTGCGCTGCTGCTAATTGCAACATCAGATCCGCCGCAGTAGCGAAGTGCGTCTTGATGCCCGCCTGGGTCGCAAGATAGCCCAGTGCAATGGCCAGATGGCTCTTGCCCACTCCAGAGGGCCCCAGGAACACTGCGTTCTCACCCCGTTCGATGAAGCGTAAGGTCGCCAGCTCCTCAATCAGACTCTTTGGCGTGCCGGTAGCAAACTCGAAGTCGTACTGCTCCAAGGTCTTGATGACCGGGAACGACGCCATGCGAGCCAGCATCTGCCGGCTTCGGACCTGCCTGGTATCGCGTTCATGAGCCAGCGCTTGTTCCAGGAACTGCAGGAAGCCCCAGTCCTGTTCAGCAGCCTGGCTAGCAATGGCTTCGAAGCGCTCGGCCAGCCCATCAAGCTTGAGCTGCCGGCAGTAGGTGTCAATGCGTTCGGCCTGCAGGTTCATACGCCGACCTCCGTCAGGATCTGCTGGTAGACCGACAGCGGGTGTTGCAGCGAATTGACTTGCGCACTGATCGAGCGCATGGCCGGCCATGTCGGATCGATTCGTGGCCGGTACTTCGGCAAGGGCTGCAGCAATGCCTTCTCCACGTTCTCGTAGAGGGTATGAGGGGCGTGACGGGTAAGCGGATGCACGCGCCGGTTAGCAACATCGCGCAGCCACTTGCCGACCTCGGCATTCGCAGTAGGAACGTCGACCAGCAGGCCACTGGCCTTCATCCGGCTCTCCAGGGGCACATAGAAGTTACCGCGCAGGTAGCGATGGAAGCGTTCCACCTTGCCTTTGGTGCGCGCCCGGTACGGCCGACACAGCCTGGGCATATACCCGTACAACTTGGCCATGTCGAGGAAGTCATCATTCCAGCAATGCTGGCCTTCGCCGTAGGCATTGCGCTTGATGACGACACTCTTGGCATTATCGTAGAGTATTTCCTTGGGCACGCCACCGAGTGCCTCGAACAGCGCATGATGACAGGCCACGAGCGTTTCTGCCGTCTCGTCGGCAGTGAAGCGCACCCACCGCCATCGGCTATAGCCCAGCGTGGCGGTAAAGGCATACAACGGATGGCGACCACGTCGGAAGACGACGAAGTCGCATTGCATCTGCTGGCCGGGCGGGGTTTCGAACCGGACCACTGGATCCTCCTTGGCGGCAGGCTTGCATGTTCGCATGAACTCCTGGAGCTGGCGAATCTGGCCGGTATAGCCGAGGGCCCTGAGTTCGCGCATCATTGCCGGCGCTGGAATCCATTCCGGATGGGCTTCGTCGACGCGCTTGGTGATGTAGGCCTTGAACGCATCGAGCTTGGTGGGCCGGGCCTCGCGCATCTTGTAGCGTGGCGCCTCGGGTGAATCCAAATAACGGGCGACCGTGTTTCTTGAGATGCCCAGCTGGCGGGCTATCTGGCGCTCCGAGAGGCCTTGGGCCTTGAGCACATGAATTTCCATCCACTCTTCCTTATGTAACACTCGGATCTCGCGCAAAAAGATCCAACTTTACGAAAAAGTGGCTCAGATTTACTTCGCGCGTAGTGGCTCAGTATTACTCCGCGCGTAACA
>NZ_JACYXF010000164.1 GCF_015352985.1 Noviherbaspirillum malthae
GAGCGGCCGCATTCTGCGCTCGGCAATCGGACGCCGGCCTCGGTAGGCCAGCAACGATGGCAAAATCAGAGTGCTTGAACTAGAAGACTAACGAGAGCAGTGGCTACAAATTTCCATATCAGGTCACTTGGTGTTGCACACCATCTCGGGTTGCACGTTGTGGCAGAAGGTGTGGAAACAGGCGAACAAGCAGAATTTCTGATTGCAAGCGGATGTGAAACGATGCAAGGCTATCTGTTTGCGCGACCCATGCCGCTTCAAGATTGGCTCAAGCATGCAGGTGGCAGACAGAAAGCTGTGCTGGCCACAGACTAACCCAACCTCTGTCTATCATGCAGACAGTCTCCGAGCCGCCATCGAGAAAATGCTCCAGGATTGGATCAGCAGCTCAAGCGACATGAAGACTGAGTGATGCTGGCCCTTCCGGTTATTCAATCCGCATCACAACTGTTATTCACCGGTGAATAACACAGGAAGTGCCGACGCATTCCCCCTTTAGGGCTGGTCCTTTTCTTTAGTAACCTTGACTTCAAAAGGTTGGAGGAGCTGCCGTTGGGGCGGCTTGATGACGTTTCGGAGAATTTGCGCTGTGATGCGTGTTCTGGCAGCATCAGCGATCCCATAGCGATTCAGGGAATCGACATCGCCTTTCAAGGTTTTCATTTGCGTTGCCATTGTTTGCTTTCACTGTATATACAGACAGTTCAGGCATTCTACCGTATCTGTCTTCACATCAGGCACTTCCGGCCTGCTCCCCGTGCAGCATACTGCTCACAACGTCATTCTCAACGTCGCCTACTGTGTTATCAGCAACGGTGACCATGCCAAGTATGGCTTTCAAAAGGATTAACGCCTCATCAGCGTGCAAAACTGATGGCATTTTTCTATCGAAGGCGACCGACATTGAGAAATTTCTCAACGCGGCTCTTGAACTTGGCATAAGCATTCCCATCTACCTTATATCTCCTCCCAGTCTTTAGGTTTGGATTTTATGGCCCGCATTGAGTATTGCTCTTGCGGGCTTTTTTACAGCCATTGCAACAAAGATATTCCACGACACCTGCCATGGAAATCCCCGCTTCTTCAAAGTTTGATGCGCCGCAACAGATGTTTCAGTTCTGAAACAGATATTGTCACGAGAAACTACAATGACTCCATGTATTTGGTTCCTTCTAGTGAAGAGCGCGCATACCAGCGTCGTCAGTTTTCCTTCGATGCGAAGGTACTCATGGACGATGTCGGCCCCTACCCCGTCATGACGGTGAATATGTCACGGAGTGGTCTCAGTCTACTCAGTCAACGTCCACTCGATATCGGTCGTAACTACGCGATCGCGATTGATGTTCCAGACAGTCCGCGACGCATCAATGCCTGGGGCACGGTGGTCTACTGCGATAGCACTCCTGACGGCTTTCACACAGGTGTCCGGTTTCTAGATATGGATGCCTATAGCAGCGCCTGCATCGACGACCTTCTGACTAGCCATGGGGAGGTACGCTAAGCTGCCATGAAGATCAAAGCCCGTAACGAACAGCACGACCAGTTGTACACACCCAAAGACGGCCAGCGGTATATCGTCATTCTGCATGACGGCCGCAAGGTGGAAGGCCAATGGAGCGTAGCGGCTTCCGGTTTCTATCTAGACGAGACACAGTCGATCTTCGTCTTACAGAAGGAAGCCTTCGACTGGTGGCCAGCGAGCGTTTAGCCTTTATTGATGGGCCATTTGCTTACTGAATGGTGGGGCGATCTCGCCCTTGATTCACATCAATAACGGTACTAACCGTACCATTCTCTTGCTCTGTACAATCGCACTGTCAAGCGCGGAGTAAAAGTGAGCCACTTTGCGGGCCTTTACGCGGCCGAATTCTGAGCCACTGACTTGACTGCATTGCCGACGAAGCCGGCTTTCTTCTGTTTCCTGAGTCGGTAACTATCCCCC